>OMYA01000010.1 GCA_900315175.1 uncultured Bacteroidales bacterium | reverse complement strand
ACTACGGGAGACATTACACTCTCGAAAGTTTGCGTCAGAAAAGCCACATCAGCCGCGAGGGCGTAAGCATGCTCGGTATCAGTGCGGCGGCTGAAGAAATAGGATTTAAAACCATCGGGGTGCACATCTCCTACAACCAGCTCAAAGAAGATGTGCCCATGCCGTGTATCGTGCACTGGCAGCAAAGACATTTTATGGTTGTTTACAAGATAAAAAGAGATACCGTCTATGTCGCTGACCCTGCAGCGGGACTTGTAAAATTCACCAAAGAAGAGTTTCTTCGCGGATGGATAAGCCGCAAAGGCGATGCCGACTCCGACGAAGGCATAGCTCTGCTTCTCGAACCGCAACCCGAGTTCTATTCCGCCGAGGGCGAGAAGCCTGACAAGGCCAAATTCTCGTTTATCCTGCAATATCTGAAGCCATACAAAAAACTCATTGCGCAGCTATTCATGGGCATGCTCATCGGCACCCTGCTACAGCTTATCTTCCCTTTCTTCACACAGAGCATCGTCGACTATGGTATCGGTAATAGTAACATCAGCTTTGTTACACTCATCTTAATAGCGCAGCTCACTCTTTATGTGGCACAAACCGCTGTCGATTTCATACGCTCATGGATACTGCTGCACATTAGCGCCCGCATCAACATCAGCATCATATCCGACTTCCTGATAAAACTCATGCGGCTCCCTATCGGTTTCTTCGACACCAAGATGATTGGCGACCTCATGCAACGTATCGGAGACCATCAGCGAATTGAGTCGTTCCTCACCTCATCGACGCTCAACACCCTGTTTTCTTTTGTCACCTTCATCGTCTTCGCGTTCATCCTCGCGTTCTATAGCATAAAACTTCTTGTCGTATTCCTCATCGGAAGCGCATTATATGTGTTTTGGGTCGTCCTTTTTCTCAAATTCCGCCGCGAACTCGACTACAAGCGTTTCTCACAGGCCTCTGCCGAACAAAGCAACCTCATCCAGATGATAACAGGAATGCAGGAGATAAAGCTCAACAACTGCGAGAAACAGAAACGCTGGGAGTGGGAAAACATTCAGGCGAAACTTTTCAAAGTAAGCATAAAAGGTCTTCGCATCAGCCAGTGGCAGCAGAGCGGGGCAGTGTTTATCAACGAGACAAAAAACATCCTCATCTCGTTCATCTCGGCACGTGCTGTCATCAATGGAGACATGAGCCTCGGTATGATGATGGCCGTCCAGACCATCGTAGGGCAGCTCAACGCACCTATCGGCCAGATGATAGGCTTCATCCAGAGCGCCCAGGATGCCAAGATAAGCCTCGAACGTCTCGGTGAAATCCACAACCGGCCCAATGAGGTGGAAGACGGCGACGGCAAGACATCTATCTTTCCGGAAGACAGAAGCATCGCTGTGGAGAACCTCAGCTTCCACTACGACCCGCTCGCCGATGCCGTGCTTAACGATGTCAACCTCAATATCCCTGAAGGCAAGGTGACAGCCATCGTAGGCATGAGCGGCAGCGGCAAAACCACACTCGTCAAACTGCTCCTCGGGTTTTACCCGCCCACGAAAGGCAATATCCGCATCGGCGGACTGAACATCTCCAATATTGACCCGAAATCATGGCGCAGCAGATGCGGCACCGTCATGCAGGACGGGTTCATATTCTCCGACAGCATCGCCAAAAACATCGCCATAGGCGAAGACCATATCGACGAGCAACGCCTGCTTCACGCAGCAAAAGTCGCTAACATACAGGATATGATCGAGAGCCTGCCTCTGGGATACAACACCAAGATCGGACAAGAAGGCAACGGCATATCACAAGGACAAAAACAACGTATACTCATAGCCCGTGCCGTATATAAAAACCCCGACTATATCTTCCTCGACGAAGCCACCAACTCTTTGGACGCCAACAACGAACGCGTCATCATGGATAACCTGCAGGAGTTCTTCAAGGGCAAGACAGTGGTGGTGGTGGCACATCGCCTAAGCACCGTGAAAAACGCCGACCAGATCATCGTCATAAACCATGGAAAAATAACCGAAACCGGCACTCATAACGAGCTGACGGCCAAAAAAGGTGAATATTACACTTTAGTTAAAAACCAATTAGAACTTGGACAATGAGCGAGAACAAACTAAAAGGACTTGAACTGCACAGCGAGCCCGTACAAGATATCATCGGTCGCCCGCCAGGATGGATGGTGCGAAGCGGCATCACCATGATTTTCATTATCTTGGCGTTACTTTTAATAGGCTGCTACTTCATTAAATATCCCGAGATACTGTCTGCAACGATAAAAATCAACGCCTACAACCTGCCTGCACAAGTCAAGGCAAGAAGCACAGGCCGTATCGACACGCTGTTTGTCAACGACGGTGATGCAGTATGCACCGACCAGCCTCTGGCATTGATAGAAAACACTGCCAAATACAGCGATGTCCTTTTCCTGAAAGAAGCCCTCAATGACGTCTCACACGACTCAGCGTGGCTTTGCGACAGAGACCTCCAACTGGGCGATATCCAAAACAGCTACCTCAACTATACGCAAGCCTCACACGCCCTGTCATTCTTTGTCGGGAATGACTATCTCGGCGAACTTATAAAAACAAAAAAGGACCAGGCCAAGGTATTAAGAAAAACATTAAAAGCCTATGAAGATCAACTGGTTATAAACACCAGGAAATTAGATGTCGAAACCGAGAAATACAAAATTGACTCCACCCTGCATGCAAGGGGAATCATCTCGAAGACATCATTCAACGACAGCAGGTCGGCATATATGCAACAGCAAATGTCACATCAGTCGTATCTCATCGAAATCGACAACATCAGACTTAATATCCTGCAGGCGGAGCAAAACATCACAGAGATGGAACAACAGCGGGCCGAACAAACCAACAACCTCGTCATCCAACTCAATGTCGCACGCGAACAGCTTGAGGCAAACATCAGGCAATGGGAACAGAATTATTTCCTGACAAGTCCGATAAGCGGCGTGGTGGCAATAACAAAATACTGGCAGCGCAACCAAAACATCACCGCAGGAGAGACCATGCTCACCGTCATTCCACAAGGCAGCTCGTCACATTTTGGCAAGATTTACCTATCACAACAGGGTGCCGGCAAGGTGCAGACAGGACAGAAAGTCAACATCAAACTCGATGACTATCCTTATATGGAATTCGGATTTGTACAAGTCAAACTGTCGGGAATATCAATGGTACCATACGAAGAAGCCGGCATCGGCAATGTCTTCCTTCTTGAAGTCGAGATGCCCGACAGCCTCATAACACAGTACGGCATCAACATACCTTACCGTCCCGAAATGTCAGGCACCGCCGAGATAATCACCAAGGACCTCACAGTCCTCGACAGGTTATTGAATCCTATCAAAGCTGTGGTCAAAAAATAAACCGTAAACATTGTCGCATTTGTTTTAGGGTTTTAGGAAACAATTTATTATAGTTTTTTCCTTTTTCCTAAAAAATAATTTCTTAATTTTGCCGTTTGGATTATACCGTATAAAATATTTAATAATCAACATCCTATGAAAAGACTATTATTATCAATCGTGGCAGGCTTGCTCATTCTCAGCAGCTGCAACAACTCCAAACAGTTCAAAGTAAAACTCAACCTTGAAAACGCTGACAATCAGACCGTTATCCTCGTCAAGAGTCTTGACGGCAAAAAACCGATTATTATTGACACTGTGGTCATAGCCGACAATAAAGCTGTGATTAACGTCGACTACGACGAACCGCAAGCCTTGTATATCTTGGCATTCAAAGAGAAACAAGACCAGATGCTTTTGTTCCCGGACAACAAGGATGTTACGGTGAAGGGTGATTTGGATGACTTCTTCCATATTGAGGCAACAGGCGGTGACACACAGAACGCTTTCAACAATTATCAGAAAGGTCTTGTGCCATTCTTAGAGTCGTTTATCCCTCTCGATGCTGCAGCAACTGAAGCATACAATAACGACGACAGCTTAAAATATGAGGAAGTCAACGCTCAAACGCTTGCCATTTGGGACGAATATCACAATTATCAGTTCGACTTTATCAAAAACCACCCTGACAGCTTCCTGGCTCATTACATCCTCGATGACTTGAAGACAGATATAGAGCTTGCCCAAGTGATAGAGTTGGCAGAAATCCTCACCGGCGAGTCTGTTTATCGTGACAACGTTAATAAATTTATCGAGAATAACATGCGTGTGGAGCTCGGCCAGCCTTTCATCGACTTTACCCTGAACACTGTCGACGGTAAGGAAATAAACCTCGCTGAAATCATCAAGAACAACAAGGTGACGATGGTTGACTTCTGGGCATCGTGGTGCGGACCATGCCGTCATGAAAATCCTGTCGTGAAAGCGGCTTACGAGAAATATCATGATAAAGGTTTCGAAATCATCGGCATCAGTGTTGACAGAAACGAGGCTGCGTGGCTCCAAGCCGTTGAAGAAGACGCTCTTCCATACATCCAGGTGCGCGACGTTGAAGGCGATGCCGCCAACAACTACGCCGTGGTTTACATCCCTGCAAACTTCCTTTACGACCAGAACGGCGTGATGGTTGCAAAAGGCTTAAGAGGTGAAGAACTTGAAGCAAAGCTGGCTGAAAT
Organism: uncultured Bacteroidales bacterium; assembly: GCA_900315175.1. Lineage (GTDB taxonomy): Bacteria > Bacteroidota > Bacteroidia > Bacteroidales > F082 > Limimorpha. The sequence goes on along the minus strand of OMYA01000010.1, from coordinate 81,528 downwards.
TTTGAAATAAAAAGTCGTCAGACAATGAAATTACGCCATATCATAGTACTGACAGCATGCACGCTGGCAGTCTCATCGTGCTCTATCAACAGAGCCCTGAAGACAGATGGCAAAGACGGTCCGAATATCTATAGTTATCAGAAACGTGAGGTTGACACCATCGCCAAGGGCGAGGAGGCGTTTGTGTTTCCCGTCGGCAAACGTGCCGACTGGATTGACAGCTTTTATTTCTTCCACAAGGCACATGGTTGCGATAGTATGACTTTTCTGGAGGCGATGAGTATGAAAAGCGACTCACAAGGCTTGCTCATCATCCACGAAGACAGCATCGTTTATGAAAGATACTGGGGCGATTTCAACGCCAACACATACGCCACTATCTTCTCCGTTTCAAAATCCATAACATCGCTGATGTGCGGCATCGCTGTTGACGACGGCTACATCCACAGCATCGACGACCCTGTTACCGACTACCTGCCGGAACTCAAGAAAAAAGACCCGATGTGGCAGAAACTCACCATACGTCATCTGCTCGACATGAAGAGCGGTCTCGATTTCGAAGACACGTATGAATTCACCTCGTGGAAAGACCTGAAGATGCTTAATGCAATGGCAAGACTGAATTACGGACACAATATCAGAAAGCAAATCAAAGGTCTGAAATTCCGTTGCGAGCCAGGCACCAAACGACGTTACGAAAGCATGACATCGGCGATTCTCGGTGTGGTTATAGAAAACGCCTCTGGCAAACGTTTTGCCGACTATCTCAGCGAGAAAGTGTGGCAGCCGCTCGGCATGGAACATGACGCCCTGATTAACATCGACAGCCGTAAACACGATATGGCACATGCCTTCGGTGGTATCACCATGACATTGAGAGACCTCGCTAAGATTGGACAATTGTATCTCAACTATGGCTCATGGGAAGGCAAACGTATCGTAAGCGAGGAATGGATTCGTCAGACTATAACCTTTGACGATGATAGTCACGGCTATCATTACAACTGGTATAACATAAGCTATGAAGGTTATATCAGACCCGAAAATTCCGGCTATTACGCATATGGTATCTGTGCCCAAACAATTTACGTCAACCCGTATAAAAACCTTGTAATAGTGAGAATGGGCTCGGCGAACAATGGCTGCGCGTTTCTTCCGGTGCTGTTTGAGCAGCTGAGTATTTATTGGCAATGATGAATAAATAATATGAAAAAAACACTATCTTTCTGCTTTTTGATGTTGTTTGCCGTATGGCAGACAGCTATCGGACAGGAAAAGTTTCAAAGCCCTGACGGGAAACTGGAACTCAGCTTTGAAGTCAAAGACGGCGTACCATATTATGCCTTGAACCGTGAAGGGAAACCCGTCGTTTTGCCTTCGAAGATGGGCTTCACCCTCGAATGGCGCGACGACCTGGCACATGCTTTTGTGCTGAAAGACGCGAAATTCGACACTTTCGACGAGACTTGGGAGCCCGTCTGGGGCGAAGAGGCGCAGATCCGCAACCATTACAACGAGATGCTAGTGACACTCGAACAGCCCGTCGGCTCTGTGGAAAGCATGGACCACTCGACCGAGACGAAAGCCACCGTCATGCTGATAAGATTCAGGCTTTACGACGACGGACTCGGCTTCCGTTACGAGTTCCCGATGGACAACGCCCTCGCATATTTCTGGATCAAGGAAGAACTCACCGAGTTCGCGATGACAGGCGACCACACCGCATGGTGGATCCCAGGCGACCTCGACACACAGGAATATAACTACACCGAGTCGCGCCTCTCACAGATACGCGAGCTGTTCGACGAGAGCCACGAAGGCGGCGGCTGGCCATGGACCGCGTTCTCAAAGACTGGAGTGCAGACCGCCCTCCAGATGAAGACCGACGACGGACTTTATTTAAACATCCACGAGGCAGCTACCTTGGATTTCCCAACCATGCACCTCGATTTAATTGATAATGGAGAATTGAGAATTGAGAATTCAACCGAGTCCGACAACTCTCAATTGTCAATTCTCAATTCTCAATTTGTGTTCAGAGCCTTCTTAAGTCCTGATGCAACAGGCTACAAAGGCCGCATCCAGACACCTTGTGTGACACCTTGGCGCACCGTCATGGTATGCGAGACAGCCACCGACGTCTTGGCTTCGAGGCTGATTCTGAACCTCAACGACCCTTGCGTTCTCGACGATGTCAGCTGGATCCATCCTGTGAAATACATGGGCGTTTGGTGGGAGATGATCTCAGGCAAGAGCACCTGGGCTTACACCAACGACTTCCCTTCGGTGAAGCTCGGACAGACCGACTATGAGCACGCCACACCTAACGGCACTCACGGCGCCAACAACGAAAACGTGCGCAGATATATCGATTTCGCAGCTGAAAACGGCTTCGACGCCTTGCTCATCGAAGGCTGGAACATCGGATGGGAAGACTGGTATGCCAAACAGAAAGACTTTGTCTTCGACTTCATCACCCCTTATCCGGATTTCGACCTGCCTGCATTAAATAAGTACGCCCACGAGAAAGGAATCAGGCTTATCATGCATCATGAAAGCTCAGCTTCCACACAAAACTACGAACGTTGGATGGAGAAGGCATACACCTTGATGAACGAATACGGCTACGATGCCGTGAAAGGCGGCTATGTGGGCACCATCATCCCGTTTGGCGAAGGCCACTACAGCCAGCCTATCAACAACCACTATCATTATGCCATCGTGGAGGCGGCGAAACACCATATTATGGTCAACTCGCATGAGGCGGTGCGTCCGACAGGCTTATGCCGTACCTGGCCCAACATGATTGGCAACGAGAGCGCGATGGGCACCGAGTTCAGAGGCCGCATCAAGCCCGGACATACGACGATTCTGCCGTTCACGAGACTGCAAGGCGGTCCTATGGACTACACCCCAGGCATCTTCGAGACCGACATGGGCAAGATTGTGGAGTGGGACAAAGGCAATCTGATGCAGCACACCATCTGCAACCAGCTGGGACTTTATGTCACTTTCTACTCGCCTCTGCAAATGGCAGCCGACTTCCCGGAGCATTACACACAGTTTATGGACGCGTTCCAATTCATCAAAGACGTGGCTGTCGACTGGGACAAATCCATTTATCTCTATGCCGAACCCGGCGCATACATCGTGACGGCACGCCATCCGAAGATTTCGACATTAAACAAGGCGGCTGATGGCGTTGGAACATTAGAAGATGGCAAAAAAGGCGTGATTAACAGCGCCACAAGGTTTGTTTATAACCTGGATAATCCGGATATCCCAGATAATCTGGAAAATCTGGTTCCATTAGATGTTTGGTACGTAGGCGGCATCACAGATGAAAACGCCCGTGAATTCAAGGTAAAACTGGATTTCCTGAAACCAGGCGTAAAATATGAGGCAACCATTTATTCCGATGCGAAAGACGCGAGCGGTCTGCCTGGCGACGGTTACAATCCTCAGGCGTACAAGATAACAAAGAAAATTGTCACATCAAAGAGCGTACTGAAGATGAAGATGGTACCATGCGGAGGATTCGCGGTTTCGATTAGAGAGATTCGACAGGATTAACATATTTTATTAGACAGGATTTACAAGATTAACAGGAAAATAGACTCCCCAAACAAAACCTTGTAAATCATGTTAATCCTGTCTAAAAAAAATGAAACGGCTGTGTCATATAATAATACTTGTCTTGCGGTTAGTTTCATGCAGTAAAACCTCACACTGCATATTACCACCAACAACACTTATCCGAGCCGGGGCTATATGATCCGCAACGGCAACACCGTGGCCGAAGTCTGGATTCCGACGAAAAAAGGATATGAGGTTAAAAATTTAGGGAGCGGAAAATATTGTTTTAGTTGCCAAGTTCCCAAACAAAATTAAGCCAAGTTCCCAAATGACACTTCATCAAGTATTTAAAAATTGAGATATTTCTGTTGTTTTACCTAATTACTCACTCATTTTTTATCATCCATCTCGTTCAACAACAAATCGAGACGTGCCTGCAATTCCTCTCGGTTGGGCAAATAGAGTTGATACTGAGCGGCAAAAAGTTGGTTAGTGATGCCATTAAGGGCATATTCCATCATTAGTTTGTTTTTTGACGAGCCAAGCACAATGCCAATCGGTTCATTGTCGCCTTCTACGTTTTCTTCTGCTTTGAAATAGTTGAGGTACAAATTCATCTGACCTATGTCTTCGTGCTGAATCTCTCCACGTTTCAAGTCAATCAGCACAAAACATTTCAGTATGCGATGATAAAACACCAGATCCACATACATGTGTCTGCCGGCGATACTCACACGGTATTGTTGACCAACGAAAGCGAAACCTTTGCCCAACTCTAGCAGGAATGTCCGCATATTATTGATTAGAGCATCTTCAAGGTCTTTTTCAGAATAACGAAACCTATCTGGCAGACCTACGAAATCGAATACGTAAGGGTCTCGTATGATGTCTTCAGGCGTGGTCAGTTGCTGACCTTTTGTAGCCAAGGCCATCACACCTTCTTTGTCGGTGCTTAAGGCAAGCCTGTGAAACAACATGCTTTTCATTTGGCGTTTCAGTTCCCTAACACTCCATTGTTCATTTTCGCATTGCTTGATGTAGAAGTTCATTTCCCTAAGGTCGTCGCACTTTAGCACCTCGTAATAATGGCTCCATGTCAAAAGGTGGGACAGTGTCCCACTTTTTGGGAACGAAACATATAATTTTCTGATATACAGCAGATTGCTTTTTCCAAATCCTTTGCCATATCGTTGAGTCAAGTCGCGGGACAAACGATTGATAAGGTCGGAACCATAAACGGCTCTCTCATTCCCTTTTTGCTCATACTCAACAATATATTGCCCAATGCGCCAATAGGTTTCCACCATAACCGTATTAATGGCATACGCAGCATTACGCCTACCCTCTGTCAGCAAACCTCCAATCCCTTCAACAAGATGCTGGTATTCTTGAGTTGTTTCCAATTCTTTGCTCATATCCTATTTACATTTTACCGTTTAAAATCTTGCTCTTATTCTGTAGCCATCTTTTATTTGGAACTATTCAATTCCTAACTTTTTGAAAAACACTTTATTCCTACGTTGGGCATTTATTAAAAGCGTTCTATATGTAAGTATTTCTTGATAAATACAACCGTTCATTCTCATCAAACTTTTATATGGAGTCTCTCTAAATCCCTCAAAATCTGCATTCTTCAAAAACATTGAATATGCATTTGCATCTACAACATAATAGTAAAACACTGGAGTTGATTTCCCTACAAGAACATTCGCTTTGTTATAATCCTTTAAGTTTCCTTCCTGTACACCAAGAATTTGTTCGCGCATTTGCTTGCTAAACTCTTCATAAGTAACAGTTCGGTCAGGCCTTTTCAACTCAAAAATCACAACAGAGTTTATTTCGGAATACTCATTCTTTTCTCCATAATAATATGTAGTGTCATATATGGCAATATCTGTCTCTTTTTTACTCGTGGAACCTTCTGTTGGAATATGGGATTTTATCATCTTATCAGAATATATGTATCTATGAAAGGTCAACCGATCATCCAACAGCCATAAGTTATGCTTGTCATAAGGTATAGTGTCTTGATTGCCTCCCATTGTATATATTAAATTATGCAGGACCTCTTCTTCCTCGTAATTGTTGTTTTCCTCACTCCAATTCAGGTATTTTTCCAATAATGTGATGATTGTTTTTCTGTGTGAAACATATTGAGCAAGCCTGCTTAGTCCTTCTTGAGTTGTCGTATCTACAACCTCTTTTAGTAATTGTTGATAATCCTCTTTGTTACTATAATCGCGTTTAAATAGTTTATCTCTTTTCTTTCTGGCCTCTTTACTTTTTTTATATTGATATGTGTGAAACGCATCATCCAAATCTTTTTCATCAATATTATCCGACAATGAGGCAAAAAATGTCTCATCTAATGATAGATGCCTATATTCTAAACCATCATCCGAAGATAAAAATGAATTAACTCTGTTTTGGACAGTTTTAATTCTATCGTTAACCAATTCTGGAAAGAGGGCTTTTATTACCTCTATTGTCTTTACATCTATATCTTTTTCGACAATTAATTTTTGCACATCAATATCAAGTTCCTCTTTTTGTTCTTCCTCCTCCTCATTTTTGATTTTAGGGAAATTAAACTCGTTTCTAGACATATTAACTCTTGAATCCAGATATGGGGAAACCACGTAAACTTTATAATAAAACATTAGCCCTGAGTCTTCCTCTGGAGATGAAAAAATTGGATATATCTTATCTATACGTTTGCCTTTAACTTTCCTATTATGTCCACACAAACACAGCTCATGATAATTTGCTCTTGCATCTTTTACAAAATACCATGTAAATTTTTTGTCTTTTATTGTTTCTGTAATAGTATGTTTAACAAAATCTTTTGGCGAAAACTGATTTGACAGATTAATAATCATGTTGTTCTCTATAATCTCAATTTGAGGTGAATCACCGTTTAAGTAATATAGTAAACAATGTGATAAAACACTATCAGCTATTTTTTCATGTGAATATTTTGACGACTCCTTGCTAAAATTTGGGTTAAGGTCATTTAATACGATAGTTGTACAAACTGGTTGTGTTGTGTTCTCGTAATGAGGATTTGTTAATCCAGCTTTTCGGCTTAAACCAAATCTAACCCTTTGATTAACATTTCTAACGTTAATAATGCTGTCAATACTTATTGTGTTGAAAATTGATAATATTGCAAATCTTCCAATTCCCTTTCCACCAATACTAACTTTCTTAGTAGAATGAGCATACTCGAAACTACGACAATTGTCTGCAGTAAAACCAATTCCATTATCCTTGATTGTAATAGATTTAATTGGATAATTCTCATATCTATTAAATAAATCCATCTGAGTAATATCCCTCTCCACTTCAACGGTAATTTTCCCTTGTTTTACATCGTCAAATCTTTCTTTAATAGCCTGTATTGAATTTACAACTGTTTCAAAAATAGGATACATCACATCATCTGGAGACATATTTAGTTCATTGATTATGCCTTCAATATCCGTTTTCACTAAATTTGCCATACGCCTATCTTTTAATTATTCTAATTTCAATCGTTTTATGTTGAATTTTATAATATAAAATCATGATACTATCCTATTATCATTGCCTCAACCTCTTTCTTGGCTTCCTCCAATATTGCCTTCCCTTCTTCTTGCAATGCTTTTGCTTGCTGACGCATCTTATACACATATTGGGCAATCTCAACCTGCTTCTCTTTAGGCGGTAATGGAAGATTGAAATTCTCTAAAAATGAAGAAGAAACCCGCTGTTGACCTGCTGAACCTCCAAAATAGAGCATGGCCGTTTCTCTGACGCATTTCATGTGAAGTATTACATGTAAATATTCTATTGCAAGGCGTTCATCCTTTGGACGTAAGACAAAAAACTCGGTTGAGCCACACCCTAAACCGTTAGTAAGATTCTTTGCTACTGCCGATTTGCCATTTTGCATACAAGGAGTGATTTTCGCCCAAAGCAAATCTCCTTCCCTGAACTTTGTAAAGCCAGAAGATTGTTCGATCGTCGTTTTTCCCATTGTCGTTATCTCAGAGAATCTCTCATCGACAACTTCCATCGGAACAAATGATATGGGTGTTTCTATATTCTCACCTTTATAAGCACCACTCGGGTTGACAAATGCCACTTTTGAAAGTCTTATATTGTCCCATTTCGTTGAGATAAGTTTTATTCCGTCCTTATAGACAGTCGGATCAAGCCTTCCTTCAACTTCCCTAAAATTCACAGTAAATATCCTATCTTGCAATGTTTGTGATTCCTTTTTGGGGAGTTCAACACCTAATTCACCTAGTAAATAATCATCAATGCTATTTAATAAAACCTTAGCTTGTTTTTCTTTTTGTTGCTTTTCAGAAAGTGCAACCTGTATAATTGAAACTATTCTATCTTGAATCTCTTTAGAAGGAATAGGAACGACAACCTTTGATAGTTCTTCTTGAGTAATAGCAGGATAATTGCCTCCTGTACTTCTTTGAATCATCTGTTTTAGCAAAATATCAAGCCTTAAAATTGAGAATAAATAGTCTCTGTCAACACTGCCGTCCACCGACCTAATAACAGAGAAACCTGTAGAAACAATGTAGTTGTTCTCATGCTCTGTTATTTTTGCAATCGCTCCTCTGCCTGGTCGTGTTGTAGATATTATTATATCATTTGTTCGAACAATAACTTTAGCCCGACTTGGAGCCTCTTCAACTGGAATATAAACTATTTCCCTTATTGTACCATCTGTTATATTAATTGCTCCGATTTCAATATATGGAAAGCTCTCTTTGTAATAATCCTTTTGATTCCAAAACTCATTTGAGAAATTGACCACTTGTCCCAAAAGTTTATACGAGGTAGTTTTCTTTAACGCGTTTGTGATTTCAACAAACTGACTCGTGTAAAACAACGGATCTAATCTTCCTTCCAACTCTGAAAAGTTAACAAGGAAAACTTTATTAGAATCAATATTTTGAGGTACTTGGTATAACATGGTTCACAGAGTTTCAATGAATTTTTTCAATTCTTCACCAATCATTTCCAAATCATTGGTTGGTATCTCTTTTCCGGTGGCATCATATCCGATTTGGTCGGCTATTGCCATGAATATAGGATAATCAACAATTTCTTTTTGAAGTTTCGAGTTATAATCTTCAATTAACTGTTCTTTAAAATCATCAAGTTTTTGCTTATATTGTTCAGTTATTTGCTTCTTCCATTCAATGAAACTGTCTGATTTTTCTATTGACTTTTTATCCGTATAGCCAGTATTGTTATCAAATCCAACATGATTCTTGATTATATCTTTTTTTGTTTTCTCAAGTTTATCTACAATTGTGTAATAATTTGCCTCTTTTTTGATACGCTCCTGAAGTTTAAATTTTGTGTCTTTAATTTTCTGGCTTTGCTCTTTTGTCCATTTTTTCAGGAACAGGACAGAACTTTTTACACCTGCACCGTTTGCCTTGAAGGCATCTTGCGGCATACTTACAACCGCTACAATACGGAACCATTCTTCTATATTGTCACGAACATATTGTAAACTGCTATTTGTTATAATTCCATCAGGAATAACAATAGCAAGATAACCACCTTCTTTTAGGAAATTTTTATCTTGTTCTATAAACAAAATCTCTGTACTCTGACTGTCTCGTTCTTTAACAGCCGAGTTTTTCGTATCAAGCCAATCAACATCTTTGTTGCCAAATAAATACTGATGCAAATAAGCTTTTTCTGTTTGTTTTACAGTACTACCAAAAGGTGGATTGGTAATTATTACATCAAAAGTACCATATTCAAATCCTTTATTTGCCGTTTTTTCCATTAACACATTGTCACGTAAAAGTCCATCGCTGGATATAACATTGGTATGTCCGTCATCATGAATAATCATATTCATTTTAGCTGTACGTGCAATCTGTTCATTAATCTCTATGCCAAACAAATTTTTTGAAGCAAAATCATGCCAATGGTTATAATGGTCTACTGTTCCTGCATCAAAATAATCTCCTGCCTGTTTACGAACTTTATCCAAAGCATAAAGCAAAAATCCACCACTTCCGCATGAAGTATCAAGCACTTTTGAGTCATTTTTAATAGGTAACACATCAACAATAAACTTTACTATATTGCGCGGTGTGAAATACTGGCCAAAGTCTCCACGGAAGTATGAACCCATAAATGTTTCAAAAGCCTTGCCTTTACTGTCAAGGTCCGTCTTTGACAAATTCGCTTCTTGCAAATAACTAACAACAGTACGAATACGCTGTGGTGTTAATCGGATATTATCTTTGAAAACTTCTTTGTCCTTATTTCGTCCTTCTTCATACAAAGCAAATATTCGTTTCGCCAAATCCATAGTAATTTGCTGTTCTATGGCATCAATGTCTTTTTGTGTGGCATTCTTTGGTTTTTCTATGTCAAATATCTGAAAATCATAAGGTTCGCCTTTTTTACGTGGTTTACGCTCATCCCAAATCTTGCAGAAAATAAGTTTGTCCAATTCGTCAAAAGCATCAGAAGGATTAAGTTCACCTCCTGCCCAAAGAGATTGATGTGCTTTTTTAAAACGATTTGTCAATTCACTTTCAGATACTTGTTCAAGATCAAAAAATTGCTGCTTGATAACATCATTTCCCGGATCTTCATTTCGTAATCGACCACCTTTTACGAAATTGTATTTTTGAACAGCTTTGCCAAATATTGGTATGTTAGGAATTTGTATTCTGGTTTGACGCTCTTTATCTATTTGCAGATATGAATTCTTAATACCAGACGTTGTCCAAATATACTTAACAGTTCCAGAAAGAGCGTATGCATAACTTGCAGCCTGTTCTATAGCTTGAAGAAATTCCGCTTCGGATACTTCTTGCTTTTTACATTCAACAATGATAGAAGGATTAAGACATAGATCATCCTCATAAATGATAATATCCGCCTCTTTTTTACTGGCACCCATAGTTACTTTTTCAAATAACTTGATTCTCTGGACCGGGTAATTATAAACAAGAACCAGTTTTAAAAAAGATTCAGCCTCTATTTGCTCTTCCGGGTCCAAATAATTACATGTTTTATTTACATGTTTGTATGTAATTCGACTATAATCATCATTAAATGAGATAAGCCCTTTTTCTATTCCTTTTTGTATATAATCGTTCATATCACAATTTTTTCAAACTAACAGGCACAAACCTATATTTGTTTATATCTATAATTTTTCAATCTGCAATATTAGCAATTTTTCTTGAATAAAACTATAAGTTTTGTAAAAAAGAAATAAGATTTCCTTTCATTAAACTAAAGACATTTTTGAACACCAAAAACTAAATTTCAAGAACATCCGGCAAATTTTTTCATTAAACTATGGAATAAATTTTTGTATTTTTGCCAAAAATAACTCTATATGGAAAATCTCAGCAACGTTGAAAAATTGGCAAAATACCTGATTTTTGTGGGCATTATAGCTGTTGCTTTCGCGGTGTGCTGGTACTTCAGCACCGTGTTGATTTATGTCATCCTGGCATTTGTGGTGTCGCTCATCAGCCGACCATTGGCACGCCTCATGGGAAAACTGCGCATCAAAGGGAAAAGCGCACCCGACTGGCTGCTTTCGATATTATCAGTCACCATTGTCATCGCAATTCTGCTGATGGTGATTCTTCTCGTAATACCTGTAATAACAAGAATCATCAACGATGCATCACTATTCAGTAATATCGACAGATCCGAAGGCAATTTCAGCGATACCATCAACAATTGGATTATCGGTATTTTCCCAAGTCTGGGCAAGGATTTCGATGCCATAGGAATGCTGCTCAACTATCTGAAAGGTCTGCTGTCAGACTTCGACATCACCGGTCTCATCGGCTCGGTGGGTTCTATCGTTATCGACATAGCCATCGGGCTGTTTGCGGTGGTTTTCATCTCTTTTTTCTTTGTAAAAGACGAAAACTTGTTCTCCAAGATTGTAGCCGCCCTCGTCCCTGACCGCATCGAGGCATCGGTGACCGAGTCGATAGTGGATATAGAGCATCTGCTGTCACGTTATTTCGTAGGTCTTATTTTGGAGATGTTCTGCGTCGCCTTACTCAATTTTCTGGGTCTTTGGCTTATCGCCCGCATCAGCGTCAGCTATGCCCTCGGCATCGCATTCATCGCGGGAATCCTCAACATCCTGCCTTATGTGGGACCTATCCTCGGTGAGATTCTCGGCGCGTTGCTCGGCATGGTGCTACATTACGGCGCTGGCGTCGGTCTGGACGTCAACATCTGGATTTTCGCACTCATCATCCTTGCGATAATGCTGACGGTACAGCTCGTCGACAACTTCGTGCTGCAGCCAATCATCTACTCTACCAGCATCCAGGCGACACCGCTTGAGATTTTCATCGTGATGCTGATGGCAGGACATATCGGTGGCATTTTGGGAATGCTCGCCGCAATACCAGCTTATACGGTCATCCGCGTCATCGCAGGCCGTTTCTTCTACGACAAAAAAATCGTGCAGCGGCTGATGCCGGATTTGAAAAAAGACGTCAAGGAATCTTAAAACGCCGCAATTCTCAACAGCAGATATCCCAGAACGCCGCCGATAACACCCAATATCAACCCGACTTTCACCATCTGGCTGGTTTTTATCATGCCGGTGGAGGCGGCGATGGCATTAGGTGGAGTGGAGATCGGCAAGGTCATAGCGAGAGAGCAGCAGATGGCAACGTAAATTATCAACGATGCGGCGCCTCCGAGAGCTGTAAGCTCTCCCTTGATGGCGGTGGAGACGACAGCAAGGACCGGCATCAGCAGACTCGCAGCCGAGGAGTTGGAGATGAAGGTCGAGAGCAGATACATGATGAAACCTGCACCTATGATAACCAGCACTGCCGGCCACTTCGTGAAAGGGATGGCGTTGATAAGCACTGTGGCCAAACCTGTCCCATTCAGGCATGTACCCAAAGCGAAACCGCCAGCCACCATCCAAAGGATATACCATTCAATCTTCGAGAAGTCATCGGCCTTAAAGACTCCCGTTATTGAGAACACCGCAAACGGCACCAGCGCCACGATGTTAGAGTCGAAATGCGTCCAACCTTCAGCCACCCACAGCAATATCGTGACAGGCATGGTGATTGCCACAATCCAGAAATCACGGTCGAATTTGCTCGTCGATTCTATTTCAATCTCCAGTCTTTCCATTTTCATCGGGAAGAAAAGCATCAGCACAACCCACGCTATCAGCAGTAAAACCAGCACAAACGGCACCATGTGAGCCGCCCATGAGCCGAAGCTGATGTCGATGCCTACTTTAGCCAAAGCACCAAGTGCAATGGCGTTGGGCGGCGTTCCGATAGGCGTTCCCAAACCTCCGAAGTTGGCGGCAATAGGGATAGCGAGCGTCAAAGCTGCCGGAGCTGCACTGTCTTTCGGCAAGGTCTTCAGCACCGGAGCCATAAACGCCAGCATCATGGCGGCAGTGGCAGTGTTTGACATGAACATCGAGAAAACTCCAGGTACCAATAACAGTCCGAGTAGCACAAACTTCGGCTTATTGCCGAAGACGCGAAGCAAGGTGCGCGAGAGATAAGCGTCCAGACCCACTTTGTTAGCCGCTATCGCCAACACGAAACCTCCTAAAAAAAGCATGATTACAGGGTCGGCAAACGACGCCATGATATCGCGATAGCTGACAGCAGTGCCCTGTCCTTCAAGTACAAAACCCTTGTCGGAAACAGCAAACAACAGCATCACGATGGTTGTGACAGATGTCGCCCAAGCCGGGATGACCTCAAACAGCCACATCAAGGCGGCAAAGACGAAAATCGCCAGTGTTCGCTGCTGCATCACATTCATTCCTTCGATACCCAAATCAGAGGCTGGTAAAAGCCATAACAATATGGTTATCAACAATATAACTATAGCAAGAATTATCTTTTTTGTGTTAAATCTTTCCATGATATGTTTATTTCATCCTAAATTCCAATGTGCCACCATCCATGATTTCCTTGTGCGAAATCTTGTAATCAGTTAACGCCTTGCCGTTGAGCTTCACACTCTTCACGTGAATCTTCTCAGGCGTTTTGTTTGGCGCTGAAATCACAAAATCGTTGCCGTTTTCAAGGTGTATTGTAGCCTTTTTAAACAGCGGTGTCCCGATGACATATTCGGCTGAGCCGGCGTGGAAAGGATAGATGCCGAGGCTCGAGAAGATGTACCATGCCGACATCTGTCCGCAGTCGTCGTTGCCCGCATAGCCGCATGGTGTGGCTCGGTAAAACTCGCTCCTCACCTGCTCCACCAGCTCCTGCGTTCTCTCAGGTTTTCCTGCGAAATTATACAGATACACGGTGTGATGGCTCGGCTCGTTGCCGTGCGCATACTGCCCGATGAAGCCGCTGGCATTGCCGTTGACCTCGCCTGAAGTGGCGGTCAGACTGAAGTTCTCGTCAAGTTTCTTTAAAAATGCTTTTTTGCTGCCGAAGAGGTCTCTCAAGCCCTGCGGATCCTGAGGCACAAACCACATATACTGCCATGCGTTGCCCTCCACAAAGCACGGCTGCTCGTAGCTGAGCGGGTCGAAACCTTCAATCCAGTTGCCGTTCTCGTCTTTCGGACGGAAGAAACCAGTCTCCGGGTCGAACAAGTTTTTATAAAACATCGAACGGCGATAAAAACGCTCATAATCGTCTGTTTTGCCTAATTTCTTGGCCACCAAAGCCACGCAAGCATCGTCGAAAGCCTGCTCCATGGTGATGCTAACGCTTTCATTCTGAAGCGTTTGCGGCATATAACCATATTGTTCCCAAATCTCGAAAGGAGAGTTGAAATGGCTTCGTGTGCTGCTCTCCACCATCGCCTGATAAGCCTCTTCCACATTGATGCCAGGAATCTCTGCCAAAATGGCATCCGCCAAAACCGGGATGGCGTGGTTGCCAATCATGCAGTAGTTGTCCTGTCCCCAGAGGTCCCAAATCGGGAGGTAGCCGTATGTTTTATGATGCAAAACCATGTCGTTTACAAACTGTGCGGCAACATCCGGCGCAATCAAAGTGTAGAGCGGATGCGCGGCACGGAAAGTGTCCCACAAGCTGAAGGTGCTGTGATAGGTCTGTCCTTCAGGCATCTGCTTGATTTCGAAGTTAGTGTCCATATAACGTCCGTCGACGTCGCTCATCGTGTTTGGTTGCATCAAGACGTGGTAAAGCCCAGTGTAGAATATGGTTTTCTGCTCGTCGGTGCCTTCAATGTCAATGCGGCTGAGCTCTTTTTGCCAGATGTCGTGGGCGTTTTGCACGTATTCGTCGAAACTCCAGCTCTGAGCCTCGGCGAGCATGTTCTTACGTGCGCCGTCGTTGTCGACAGGAGAGATGGCGACTTTTACGATAAGTTCCTGATTGTCAATATCATCGAAGCTCAAGGCTGCACGAAGTGTGCGACCGTTCACCACGTCGCTGTTGCCGACGTTAAGACTGCCGTTCATCAGGATATGATGTGCTATCGGTTTCGAGAACTCGGCGCGGAAGTAGATTTTGCGCAGCTTCGCCCATCCGCAGACCACGCGGTAGCCTTCAACTGTATGGTCATCGACGATGCGGATCTGAGCCTGAATGATGTCGTAATAACGGCGGCCTGAGTAATATGCGTCGCCACGATAGGTGCCGCGGTCAAGGTCTAAAACCACGTTTTGTGGCTTGCCTTTCGGGAAGGTATATTTCGTGATACCCGTCCTGACGGTGGCCGAAACCTCTACATTCACGTCGCTTTCCTGCAGAAACACCTGATAATAACCGGGTCTCGCCGATTCGTTCTCATGGCTGTAATGCTGCCCGAAATCAGCTTTTGAAAGCTGTTCGGGTGTCACCTCCGAGCTCATCGGCATCAAGCTGACATCTATCAAATCGGTACATCCTGTTCCGCTCAGATGCGTATGTGTGAAGCCGTAAATCACGTCTTTGTTGTAATCGTAGCCTGAGCAAGGGTCCCAGGTGACCATCTGCTCCGTCTCAGGACTCAGCTGCACCATGCCCTGCGGCATCGTCGCGCCCGGGAAGGTGCTTCCGCTCAACGCGCCCGTCTCGTCGGTCTGAGTGCCGATGAATGGGTTCACATATTTGGTGTAATCGTTAGTCTGCGCAATCATGAAAACTGGCAGAAACCAAGCCAAAATCAGAGTAAAATATTTTTTCATTGCGATTAAATTTTCTGTTTACGCGACGCTTTTTTAGCAAATTCAAACAGCTCCAACGGCAGATGACAGTATCCGTCAGGGTTTTTCTCGAGATAATCCTGATGGTAATCTTCGGCCGTGTAGAAATTCTGCAGCGGCATCACCTCGACGGCAATTTTACCCTCGATTTTGGATTGCTGTTCAGCCATCACCTTGTTAATCGTCTGTAAATCAGCGACATCGGTGTAATAGATGCCTGTGCGGTACTGCAACCCCACGTCATGTCCCTGTTGGTTGACGCTCGTCGGGTCGATGGCATGGAAATACATGTCGAGCAGGAACTCGAGGCTTATTTTGCTCGGGTCGTACTCCACCATGACGGTCTCGGCGGCCTTGGTCTCGCCGCTGCAGACCTCCTTATACGTCGGGTTTTCCTTAATACTGTTGGCATAGCCGACTTTAGTCCCGACCACGCCCTCAATCATCTTGAAATAATGCTCGGTGCCCCAGAAGCAGCCTCCGGCAAGGTAGATAGTTTTAGTCATAGTAAATTTTTGTTGCAAAATTAGTGTTTTTTTCAATGAAAATCTCTTTTTATTATTTCTAAAATTTTGCCAAGTTCCCAAATGAAATTAAGCCAAGTTCCCAAATAGATTTTCGTCGCTCGCCGAATAAATTTTTGCCAACTCGCCGAATGAAAGAAAAAAGTTGTAAATTTGCAGTTGAATTTACACCTCAAGAAATTGAGGTGTTGTAAAATGAATTATTAACAGCATTACTATTATTCGCGTTCAAAATCAAAAGCGTAGGAAACTGGAGATTTAATTTCGGATAATAGTTCACGGAGAAGTGGACAGAATTTCTGTACCTTGTATTTGTATGCTTATACCGTTTAGGTGTAGGCTTCTAGAGGTACAGACGGGGTTCTTCCTACGCTCCCCGTGAACGCGATAGAAAGGTCTACACCTTTCTTTGTATCCGTCGGCAAGTGATTGGTAGCAATGCACAAACGCTATCAATCAATATGGCAAATACCACATTGACAAATGCCAAAGAGGCAAAACAGGATGAGTTTTACACCCAATATTACGACATTGAACGAGAAGTAGAAGCATATCTCGACTATAACCCCAATGTGTTTCGTGGCAAGACTGTGTTGCTGCCTTGCGATGACCCCGAATGGAGCAATTTTACAAAGTATTTTGCACAGAACTTCGAGAGGCTGGGCTTGAAAAAGCTTATCAGCACCAGCTATGCCATAGAGCGCAAACAGGAACGTTATGGCATACAACTTTCCCTTTTCGAAACAGAATTTGAGACTCGTTCGCCACAATACGACAAAAAGAAAACACGCTCTCACGGCAAAATTTTTGTACTCGACCGTGACAGCAACGGCGATTGTCGTATTGACATTAACGATTTGCAATGGCAATATTTGAAAGGTGATGGCGATTTTCGCAGCAAAGAAGTTACAAAACTCCGTGACGAAGCAGATGTGATTGTGACAAACCCTCCATTTTCAATCTTTAGGGAATTTTTTGCATGGATTATTGACACCGGCAAGCAGTTTTTGCTAATAAGCAATAAAAATTGTATCACATATAAAGAAGTATTCCCTTAAATTAAATCAGGACAAATGTGGACTGGCAAGACTTCTATGAGCCAAGATATTTTGTTCCGCATCCCAAATGAATTACAGCAGCAATTTGTATCCAATGGTAAAGAAGGTAGTAAATACAAAATTGTAAATGGAGAAGTTTTAGGCCGCTCACCAAGTGTATGGTTTACAAATCTTGACCATGGTCGACGACATCAGGCTTTGGAATTGATGACATTGGATGATAATCTCAAATATAGCAAACATAAAGATCTTAAAGAGAAACATGCATATGAAATGTATGACGAATACAATGCCATAGAAGTACCATACTCTGACGCCATACCGGCAGATTATGATAAGGTTATGGGTGTTCCAATCTCATTTCTTGACAAACATTGTGTAGAACAATATGATATTGTCGGATTGGACAGATACGTTGATGACAATCCTCATTATGGTCACAGATTCCATCTTAGAGGAAAAGAGACCTATGCAAGAATTTTAATCCGCAAAAAATAACAAATCAAACTTAAAAACAAATTACCTATGAACGCACAAGGAAGAAAAGAAATCGGGAAGTACGTAGCTTCCCTTGAAGAAATCAAAAACAAACTCGAATCAATGAAAGATGACGAGGAAGAAAAGTACGACAACATGCCTGAAGGCTTACAAGAAAGCGAACGAGGTGACCAAATGCAGGAAGCTATAGACGCTCTTGATGAAGCATGCTGCAGTCTTGAAGAGGCAATCGATCGACTTAATGATATATAAAAACAACTTCATAATTAACTCCAAACAAGAAAGAAATGACTGCATTATGTATTCTCCTGGCACTCCTTTTTGATGGCGGCAGCTATCTATTTGGCAATGGTAAAGGAGGTTTATTAAAATAAAGGCACTATATGAAGACTGAATTAAAACAGTACACCGTCGCCGAGCTATGTGACGGTTTTGAGTATAATGAGCTGGAAGAAAAAGGTCTGTATGGTCTCTCAGGTAGACTGACAATTCAGCCGGAGTATCAGCGCAACTATCTTTATGCCGAAGATAATGGCAAAAAAGAGGTTGCCGTCATCGACTCCGTTTTGAAGCAGTATCCTCTGGGGCTTCTATATTTCAACCGCCTTCCAGACGGAAGATTGGAAGTGTTGGATGGTCAACAACGTATCACATCCTTGGGACGTTTCCTGCAAGACAAGTTCTCTGTAATGAGCTGTGACCTGCCTTATCGATTTCATGCTTTGCCAAAAGACAAACAAAATCTTATAGAGAAAACAACACTGCTTGTCTATGAGTGTGAGGGCACCGAAAGCGAGATAAAACAATGGTTTCAAACCATCAATATTGTTGGAATACCGCTAAACTTGCAGGAAGAACTAAACGCCGTTTATAGCGGTCCATTCGTAACCAAGGCTCGCTCTGTCTTCAGCAACAGCCGAAACGCCAACGTTCAGAAATGGGGAGCTTACGTACATGGTTCTGTGAAACGTCAAGATTTCCTAAACACAGCCCTTGACTGGGTAAGTCATGGCGAAGTTGAGGAATATATGCAAGCGCACCGTCAAGAGACGCAAATCGATGAATTGCAAAGCCACTTCAACGATGTAATTTCATGGATAGAAAGCATCTTTGCCGACCGATACAATGAGATGTGCGGTTTGAAATGGGGCAAATTGTATGACGAATATCATGAGCAAACTTATGATCAACAGAAAATGACCGCCAATGCCGAGAAACTAATGGATGATCCTTTCATTAAGAACCGAAAAGGAGTTTTCGAGTATCTTTTAGGTGGTGAGCAGGACACGAAATTGTTGGAAGTAAGAGTATTCGATGAAGCGACAAAACGACGTGTTTACAAACGTCAGACTGCCGAGGCTCGTGCAGCAGGTATCAGCAACTGCCCACTTTGCGCCATGGGTCATGAAGCTCATCGCACAAAGATATGGAATGAAAAAGATATGGATGCCGACCATGTTCAAGCATGGAGCAAAGGCGGTACCACATCTGAAGAGAATTGCCAGATGCTTTGCAAAACACATAACAGGGCTAAGGGGAATAGGTCATAAATAATTATCAAGAGAGTTTATATCAAACTTTCAGGCACATATTTAGTAATATCCACCATCGGTAGCTTACTGCCTTTTATCTGAACATCCTCAATAAACTGTTTACATTTGTCTTCTGTCATTCTACCACGTTTGAAAGCATAATACAAGAAATCAAGCGTGGTCAAATATGTGATTTTGTTTAGCTTACAATACTCTTTAATATCTTTGATATTGCTACTCCCAATCACATTATTGGTGAAACGGCAATATGACATGCAAGCACTTTCACCCCTACCTCTTGTTGCTGACAAAACCGCATATTCACGCAACATTTCTCCTGAAGGATTAAACTCTTCCAACGAAATGTTTTTAAAAAAATGTATTTGATTATCCAATTGATTTTGAATAGAAACAATTTCTTTATAAACCACATCAAGTACAACATGTTCGTATTCAGGCAATATAGCAGGTAGTATGTTCAAACAACCTGCTTTAGAAAAATGAATCAAAACATCAGCATCCAGAACTATTTTCACCTTTTCCATACCCAATAACACTTAAAAGTTCCATATAATGGCCTTCGGAGATTTTTTCCTCCTCAAACAGTTTTCTGGCTTTTGATCCGAAATCACCGATAATCAACCTCTCCCCATCACCTTTCTTATATAATTTGTCATCAAAACCGCGCAAAGCAGCCTCTTTGGTAATGCTGAGATTCATTAAAATATCGGCAATTTCATGGTTTATAAAATGCAGTTCTTTTAATCGCACAACCATAGTTTTGTGCGAAACTCCATAAAGCTGCTCCAAACGGATTACCGCATCTATTCCAATCTCTTTTTTCTTCAATTCCTCTAAAGAAATATTCATCAACAACCCTTCTTTTGGCATCATCAAAGCCGAAGCGAACATATTTGCTGAGCGCTCTACAGGATCAGTAAGTTCAAGTTGACCATAAAAATGAGGTTTTGGATTATCATCAAAATAAAGATGATAAAGCTCATGCGCTATTGTAAAATGTTGTCCACCACGAGTAATGTTGCTGTTGACAAGCATGAATCTGTGCTCTCTGTCAGGTGTCATCAACGACAATCCCCAAACATTATCCGATAATGGTTTGAAAACCGTCAGGATATTCAACTGACGAAGAGCTGTCTTCATATTTATCGGCTCGCTATTTGAGATTCGCAAATACTCACTACGCATCTTTGTTGCAAGGTTTTCAGCTGTTTCAAAATCAATCTTTCTCATTTGGCAAGAAGTTTTTCCATTTTCAAATAATTCATCACAATATTTTTAAAATCAGCCACCTCTTTCATGTCTTCATCGTCAAGATTATCGGCTCGAAATGCACATGCAAGCATGCTTTTTACCGCATTTACGTCTTCTTCAAACAATAAACTTAATTCACAACCAAACAAAGTTGCAGCCTTTTCCAATACATCCAAGGGAGCTTCACGTTCACCACTTTCATAATTCGAATAAGTAGAGCGATTAATGCCAATAAAATCCGCCACATTTTCCTGATTATAGCCGTTAGCCACACGCAAAGATTTCAAATTTTTACCAATAACAGATTTCATATAATTTAATTTAGTTGTTTATCAAATACTTAATCATTTCATATCCGTGGCAAAATTACAAATAATTTTTAAAATATGACTATTTTGCCACAGAAAATATTTAATAAAAAAATGCCGCAAGCATCCCCCACGGCATTTTTCTTTTAATCTTTAAATCTATTAAGCTATTAAGCTACTAAGCTACTAAACTACTCCGCTGTCTCTTCAACCACCTCTTCCACCTCAGCTTTCTGGCAGCAGCTCTTGAATGGCCTCATGTCCTTCGGCAAGATGAAATACACCGCCACACAGAGGCAGATGAGCAAGAACAGCCATCTCAACATCTTCTTCCACCATGGAGCCTTCATTGTATACGGGTCTTTAGTCTTAACAATCGGATACTTGGCAACGCCTGTCAATGTGGCACCGAACTTGGTGTTGACCAAAATCCTCTGGTTCAATGCCCAACCGTTGGCGTTCAACACAGGCGCAAGATTGCGTTTTCTCAACTTGAGCCATGCCATGATCATGCTCGGACCTGAGATGATTGCAATGATTATCAAGAAGAATATCACGATATTGTACCAATGTGCTCCAAGCCATTCAAACAACCCGGCGACAGCAGAAGCTACCAAGCCTATTGCCAAGCCTATCGCGGCAAAGATACCGGCGAATTTGGCAATGTCGAACGGCGGCTTCGGCGCTTCCGCAGCTTTCGAACCGTCAGCCGGAAGGTTGGCGTTGTCAATCTTGGCGTTGGCGTCAGCCATCACCTTGGCGTCTTTCTCGGCGGCACGTTTGTTGATCATGTCTTCCACCGACTTAGCCATCTTGCGGTAAGGCGACCAGAATGCCTGACGGATGCTGATAGGATTGTCAATGATCTTGGTCACCGTGGCATTCCAGCCGAGACCGTCTCTGTCGTAGAACACGGCGTGTTTTCCAACCATGATGTCGCCGACGTCACCGTCAGTCACCACAGCGGCGATGGTCATGGTGCCCGGCTTGCTCTTGCAGGTGCAGTCGCAGTACAAGATGTACATGTTGCTGTAGGCCGCCATGGTGTTGTGTGCTCCCATGTCACTAACTTTCAAGCAGAGGTCGCAGGCACGTTCGTCGATATACAGCGTTCCAGCCTGGAAGATGGCTCTCTTCTCAGGTGAATAGAAGTCGCTGAATGTCACGAAATTGGTCAGCAATGTGTAGAAGTCTCTATAGAGATGCAACAGTTTGTCGACCTGGTCGATGGCGTTCGACTTGGCTTCCAGAGCCTTATCCTGTGCCACGAGGTTGAGCAACGCTTCTTTTTTGTTTTCTTCAAGAGCCTTCACCACTGCGTCGTAGCCCAAGCCTTCGACGGCGGCACCTGCCTTGGCACCCATCCAGGCGTTGTAGGCGTTGAATTTGGCCATAATGCCAGCCCACTGTTCCTCGGTGAGGTATTCTGCCTTTTTAAACTCTTTGTCGACGACGAGAGCCTTCAACGTTGCCATGGCGCCTGCCCATGCCGGATTCACCTCGTTGCCCAATGGCAGCTTATGCTCCGCGTTGACTCTTGCCAACGGATATGTGGCAATCTCATCGGTGCTTGCAGCCAGGTTGTTGCCGCTTATTTCTCCTATCTTCGCTGATGAGACGTCCAGCACTGCCACGCTGTCGGTGTTAAACGAAGCGAGTTTGCAGCGCATAAAGAAGTCGTCGACCTTGTCTTTCACTGCCATGCAAGCTGCCAATGCCGCCGCTGTGTCATCGCCGTATGGGAACACGTTGGCTTTATCAGCGTCGCCGGCTTCTTTCCATGTCTTGAAGTCTGCCAAAGCGGTGTAGAACGCCTCTATCTTGTCGGTGTCGATGCCCGGGTCGCCGCTTCTGTCGGTGACACCGCCCATGCAGTCGATAACGGTCTTGATGAGCGCCTTCACAGCCTCGTCGTCAGCCGAGTTCTCGGTGATGATGCCGTCGCCGTTGAAACGTGTCTTGGCAAAAATTGCGATGCTGTCGGAGACGTCGGCTACCGAAATCTCGTTTTTCTCAAGTCCAAGATTCTCAAGGATTTGCTTCGAAGTCTCAAGCAGATGCGCGCCTTCTTCATTAGAAGTGTTAAATGCAGTGAATGGGATAAACGCTTCGCGTTTCAACAGTAATTCCGGGTCGTTGATGACCTTTGTGAGCCATTTCGAAGCAGCCACGACCTCCTCGATGTGGATCTTGCCGTCACCGTTGGTGTCGAGCATCGTCATGGTCTTCTCGTCAATCTCAAGGTTTTTCAATGGGCAGCTCAACGCCGTCCAGAGTTTTCTGTCAAGCTCATCCAAATGCAGGATGTCCTGTCCCGACTCGATGTTCACCCTCGTGACACCGCCTACAGTCGAGAATTTCCAATCGTAATTGCCGTTTGATCTCATAATTAAAAAATTGGAATAAATTGATAATCAATATAGTTGCCTATTTTTAATTTCACATAACATGCTTCGTCTGAACCCTCTTTCAACGCGCCTAATCTCAAATATCCCACATCTTTAAATATCCTGCAGTCTTTATGATGAGAATGCCCTTGCAACACAACATTTACATTATATCTGTCAAACAAATCCGCCAGATCGTAGGTCTCCTCCATGCTGAAACTGCTGGTTGTCCCGTTCACGTTGTTCGTCCTGAAGAAATGTGTGTGTGTAAACACTATGATATTCCTATATCCTTGATTATGTTTGCTTTCCAGCAGATTTTCAAGCCAATCTCTCTGATCCACTCCCAAGGTGCCGCTCCCCGACTCAAGGGCGATAAACAGATCTTTAAAGCCCCCAACTGTCTGAACCTCAAACCAATATGTCGATGCGCCGAATCGCGTATAAAACTCGTCCCATTGTCCGAAATACAGGTCATGGTTGCCCGCGGTGTAATAAATCTTACGCCCGGCGTCGGTAACAGGCTTCACATGCTCGCAAAACTTGCCGAAACCGTTCTTTCCGTTAATCAAATCGCCGAGACACAACGTGAATGGTGCCGCTGTCGTATCTGCCAGATAATCAGCCACATACTCGTCAAGATTATGTGTCGAGCCGTCCACATGCACGTCGCTCATCGCATACACAAGATAGGTGTTAGGCATCCCTGTAATCACGTCGTAGCCATGCTGGTTGTTATACGTCATCGACTGTGCAAACCGCTCGTTTGGCGACTCGTCAAATGTCGCGAAAATACCAAGCAAATCACGTTTTGAACATGATGTCAACGCCACTACTAATCCGAATACTGCTGTCATTCCGAGCGCAGCGAGGAATCTCATTGTATTTTTACGTTTTCTCATAATCTATAAGTTATCCCTATTCTCAGCACCGCCTCATAGAACTTCACCGCCCCATGAAACATCCCTGCCGGCTTCAGCGTGCCTTCCGCCACCGCACTCCACCGTTCTTTAAAATCCCATCTCCCGCCGAGGCTGAACAACGGCGACAACATCCTCTCGTATTCAAACTCATTGAAATTGGCACCTGTCAGATAGATATCCCACGGGTTGTCGAAACCCATAACGCTGATTCTCAACTTATACAAAAAGTTAAACGCCTCCGTGAGCGTGAACTCCAACGCATCCCAGTCACGGTTGAAACCGTCGATAACCTTCGTGAACAAACCCAGCTGCACGTCGAAATGACGCATCTTGAAGCCCATGCTCGCCGAATAAACATATTCGTAAACTTTATAACTTACGAAAAACCTCGAATGCAACGACACGTCGATATACCCGAAGCCGTTGCGACACAACTCGATATTGGGCCTCACACTCAAACCCACCGAATACACATTCGGCGTAAGTGCCTCCAAATTAAGGTAAAAATCGTTGTTGTCGACATGCAGAACACCTTTCAAATCAACGCCTTCATACCATCTGTAGGTGTTGTTATACCCAACGAGCCCCTGCGCAGTCACATCAGCGGAAATCTCGTGTCTTCCAGCTTTCTGAGCATTCAGAGCCATCATCGGAAACAAACATATCAGCAAAAAAAACAGCTGTTTTTTACCCATTTTTCATCTATCATTTTATTTCTTCGCAAATTTATAAAAAAATCTATCTGATTTCACATTAAATTTTTTAGTATTTTTGCTTGCTAAAATTTTTGTGTATGAAAACCATCAAAGATTATATTCGCACTGTGCCAGATTTCCCTATAAAAGGGATACAGTTTCGCGATATCACCACGCTAGTAGGCGACGCCGAAGGCTTGAGACTCGCCATCAGCACTATGTGCGACATGGAGAAAGACCTCGACTTTGACATCATCGCCGGTGCCGAGTCGCGTGGCTTCATCTTCGCGGCGCCGATGGCTTACAACATGCATAAGCCTTTGGTGCTCGTTCGTAAGAAAGGCAAGCTGCCAGGCCAGACCATATCGCAAAAATATCATCTTGAATATGGCGACGCCGAGATGGAGATCCTTGCCAACAGCATAAAACCGGGCACACGTGTCCTCATCGTCGACGACCTCCTGGCATCAGGCGGCTCCGTCGAATGCATCATCAAGCTGGTGGAAAAACTCGGCGGCGTGGTGGCAGGCGTATGTGTCCTCGTGGAACTCGTCGACCTCAAAGGACGCCAGCGTATCAAAGGTTACCGCCTCGACAGCGCCGTGACTTACGAAGGTGAATAATCATAATTTCTGACTATGTACGCGCTTTTTAAGAAAGAGATAAACAACTTCCTAAGCTCCCTCATCGGGATAATGGTGGTGGTGGTGTTCCTCCTCATCACCGGACTCTTCCTGTGGGTGTTCCACAGCGATTTTAACATCATGTCGTATGGCTACGCAAGCCTCGACAGCCTCTTCATCATCGCCCCATGGGTGTTCCTCTTCCTCGTGCCCGCCGTCACCATGCGTTTCTTCGCCGAAGAACGCCGCACCGGCACCATCGAGATGCTGCTTACCAAGCCTCTCTCCGACTGGCAGATAGTGGGCGCCAAATACCTCGCCGGAGTAGCCCTAGTATTACTCGCACTTATCCCCACACTCATCTATTACATCTCCGTCTCACGCCTCGCAATGCCCGTCGGCAACGTCGACCATGGCGGCATCTGGGGCTCTTACATCGGACTGTTTTTCCTCAGCGCCGCATTCGTCTCAATAGGCGTGTTCTGCAGCTCTGTGACTAATAATCAGATACTTGCGTTCATCCTCTCAGTGTTCCTCTGCGGATTCCTGTACATAGGATTTGAATTCATCTACTCACTCTCCCTCTTCGGGAAAATCGACTTGTTTATACAACAATTAGGCATGGCGACGCACTACAGCTCAATGAGCCGCGGCGTCATCGACACCCGTGACCTGATATATTTTCTTAGCGTTATAGTGTTGTTCTTAAGCCTGACAAAACTCACTTTGTCAAGCAGAAAATGGTAGGAGGACGTATGGAAAACAAAAGAAAAAATATCAAGAGAAACGAAATCCTATCACTGATTATCACATTGATAATCATAGTGTTAGTAAATATCATAGGCTCTTTCGTCTATACCCGCCTCGACCTCACATCCGAAAAACGCTACACCCTGTCCGACACCTCAAAAGACATCTTGAGAAACCTCGACGACTACGTCTATTTCCGCGTCTACCTCGAAGGCGAGTTCCCTGCAGGCTTCAAGAAACTCCGCAAAGAGACAAAAGAAATGCTCGACGAGTTCCGCGCCTATTCCAAATTCATTGACTATGAATTTATTAACCCTTCGGAAAGCAGCGACGCAGCCGAACGTCAAGAGACATATAAAATCCTTTGGCAAAACGGCCTGAATTATTACACCGAAACGGTGCAGACCAACACTGGCATCCAACAAATCTTGATTTGGCCCGGAATTATTATGAGTTACCGCGAAAACGAGAAAGCCATCGACCTCCTCTCCGGACAATCGGGACAAAGCCAGGAGACAGTGCTCAACAACTCAGCGCAAGACCTTGAATATAAGCTCATTAGCGCAATAAAAGAGATCTCAACAACGATGAAACCCACCATCGCCTTCGTTGACGGTCACGGCGAGCTGACCGACCTCGAAGTATATGACATCGCAAACACTCTTTCAAAGAAATACATCATCAAAAGAGCCACGCTCAACGAACAGCTTAACTCATTGATGAAGAGAGACTTGGATTCTGACAGTAACATCGTCATCAAGCCGGCTTACGACGCCATCATTTTGGCAAGACCTACCGAGCCGTTCTCTGAAAAAGACAAGTTCATCCTCGACCAGTATATCATGTATGGCGGCAAGGTGATGTGGCTCATCGATGCAGTCA
Source organism: uncultured Bacteroidales bacterium (assembly GCA_900315175.1). Classification (GTDB taxonomy): domain Bacteria; phylum Bacteroidota; class Bacteroidia; order Bacteroidales; family F082; genus Limimorpha. The sequence continues at coordinate 54,316 of OMYA01000010.1, read as the reverse complement.
ATGCTTCTATGGACAGCCTGCAAAACGCCGAGTCGACGATGGGGCTCGCCATGAATCTCAACCTCGACGACCAGCTGTTCAAATACGGCATCAAACTCAACAAAAACCTGCTCCTCGCATACCCTTGCGCACAAATCGGACTGGTCACCGGACAAGGCAACAACCTGCAGAGCACGCTTCTGCCTTGGTATTATTTCCCATTGCTCGGACAAGCATCTGAACATCCTATCGTGAGAAACCTCGAGGCAGTGAAAGCTGATTTTGTAAGCTCTTTGGAAACGACAACATCCGCTCCCGAGATTCAAAAAATACCTCTTCTGAAGACATCAGACTACACCAAAGCTTCAAGCGCACCAGTCTATATCTCTCTGGAAATCCTGAACGAACGCCCGAATGCAAGCATGTTCCCGCAAAAAGGCATGACAGCGGCTTATCTCCTTAACGGAAGATTCACCTCGCTGTTCGAAAACCGCATGCCAGCGTCAATCACGGAAGCCAAAGAAATCGGGTTTAAAGAGGAAAGCGTCCCTACCTCGATGATCGTCATCGCCGACGGCGATATCATCCGCAACCAACTCGCTCAGCTCGACTATGCAAAGAAAAACAACAAACGTGTGGGTTCACCACTGCCATTAGGCTATGACCAATACACAAATATCACATACGGCAACAAACAGTTTATCGAGAATGCCATAACATATCTACTTGAAGGAGAAGGAATTATCAATATCCGCTCACGTGAACTGAAAATCCGACTCCTCGACATGAACAAGGTCAACGGCAACCCGATGCTGTGGCAAATCATCAACGTGGTCCTGCCAAGCGTCATCATGATAGTAATGGGAATCGTTTTAGCAGTTTTACGAAAAAAGAAATATAATAAATAAACAAACCGTCATTTCAGCCGAAGTGAAACGAAGCGGAGAAATCTCCTGCAATAAATGATTCGAAATATCTGATTGGCAGAGATTTCTCCACTCCCTTCGGTCGGTCGAAATGACAATAGAAATTAGCAAATATGAAAAGAAAAAACGTCATCTTGATAGTCATTGTCGCTATTTTAGTAGTCATCGCCGGCATTCTCATCGGCAACAACCGCTATTTGAGCTCATTGCGTGGCGAGGCAGCCGATTTCACCGTCTACGACACCGCCTCTGTCACAAAACTCTTTTTCGCTGACAAAAGCGGCAACCAGGTCGTTTTGCAACGCGACGGAATGGCATGGACTGTCAACAACGAGTATCGCGCCAACCAAAGCCTCGTCAATGAGATGCTCTACACCCTCACTCGTATGAGAATCAAAATGCCAGTGTCGATGAGGAAAACCGACAACACCATCTCACAGATGGCGACGACAAACACCAAGGTCGAGGTCTATCAGATGCTCCCGCGCATCAACTTGTTCAACAAGGTGAAACTGTTCTATCACGAGAAACGTAGCAAGGTGTTTTACGTGGGCGGCGTCACACAAGACAACATTGGCACATACGTCCTCAAAGAAGGCGGCGACAAAGTCTACGTCGCACATCTGCCAATGCTCAATGGCTCCATCAGCTCAAGGTTTTCGGCAAACCCTACCGACTGGCGCAGCCATATCATCTTCAATTCAAGACTCAACGACATCGAATCTGTGAAACTCGAAATCAACGACGACCCCAATAACGGATTCATTATCAAGGAAATCGAACGTTATCAATACTCCATGAACCGTCTCAATGGCGAGCCTGTCGATTTCAGCGACAATAAAGTGCTTAACCTGCTCACATCATTCAGCGACGTGCGCTTCGAGGCATTCCTCTATGACATTGAGCCTGCACGCCGCGACTCCATCATCAACTCGCCTTTCCAGCAAAGACTGACACTCACAACGAAAGACGGCATCAGCCGCAGCGTCACCACATTCCGCATGCGCACCAATGCCGACATCTATGATTATAGCACTGAAGATATCGACAATTTCCACGATATGATCAACGACCCTGACCACAAATATGCGCTCCTCAGCGAAGGCAACGAGTTTGTGCTTATCCAGGATTTCGTCTTCGGGAAATTATTAAAACCTGCTGATTTCTATAGCAAAGACTATAAAGATGAAATCCCACAGGTTTATTATGAAGAACTTGAAACGGTAGAATCTAAATAGTTTCCTCGCTTCACTTCGTTCCGCTCGGAATAACAATACAATGATATTATTATGGCGCGGCATACGTGTTTCTACTAATCAGCAAGAACCGTCAAGCCGCGCCACATAATTTAAAAAATAATTGTCATTCCAAGCACAAAGTGCGAGGAACCTCATTAATAATTACTTTCTACGAACTCCCAATTAATTATTGCCCAGAACTCGTTAACATAGTTAGCTCTGAGATTTTGGTAATCCAAGTAATATGCGTGTTCCCAGACGTCGCACACCAACAGTGGCTTCAGGCCTTCTGTCAGAGGTGTCTGTGCGTTTGAAGTCTGCATAACAGACAATTTTCCGTCTTTGTCAGCGACGAGCCATGCCCAGCCTGAGCCGAACAATGTCACGCAAGCGTTGATAAACTTCTCTTTAAACGCCTCGAAGCTGCCAAAGTCACGCGCTATGGCGTCCATGAGCTTGCCTTCCGGAGCAGTCCTCTTCGGGTTTGGTGTCATGCAGTTCCAGTAAAACGTATGGTTCCACACCTGAGCTGCATTGTTAAACATGCCACCCTGCGAGGTCTTCACAATCTCCTCAAGGCTCTTTCCCTCAAACGGAGTGCCCGCGATGAGCTTGTTCAAATTGTTCACATAGCCGTTATGATGCTTGCCATAGTGAAACTCCAATGTCTTCTGCGAGATATGCGGCTCCAACGCCCCCATCTCATACGGTAATTTCGGTAATTCAATCATAATCTTTCAATTTTAATATTAACATTCTTATTCCAGTACGGACAAGGCATGCCTTGTCCCTACATTGATTTTCCTATTTCAAGGCCTAAATTATACAGCTTCTCGATGTCCTCTTCACGAATCGGAGCTCCCTTCACCTCCACCGGCTCGCTCACAATGTTCCATTTGCAAGCTTCAGCGTTTTCTTTTAACGTTTTGAGACCACCGCCGCTCCACGAAGCACCGCCAAAAAGACCGAACACCTTGTTTTGAGGCTTGTATTCGCTGATTTCATGCAGCAAACCCACCATGTTTGGGAAGATGCTTCCGTAATGCGAACAGGCGCCCAAAACCACGCCTTTGTACTTCCAGATGTCGCTGAAAATGAACGAGGTCTCGGTCTTCGACACGTCGTAAACCTTAATCTCCTTCACTCCTGCATCGGCCACGCCGCGAGCCACGATATCAGCCATCCTGCCCGTGTTTCCGTACATCGAGCCGTAGACGATGACCACGCCTTCTTTGCTCTGATGCTGGCTCCATGCGGTGTATCTGTCGATGACCCACTGCAGGTTGCTTCTCCATATCAAGCCATGCGACGGCGCTATCATCTTGATATCCAAAGTCTGCGCCTTCTGAATGGTCTTCAGAGCCATCATCGCCACCTTTCCGACGATGTTGGCATAGTAACGGCGCATGTCGTCCTCATAAAAATCAAGGTTCACCTCGTCGTCGAAGATACCACCGTTCAAGGCGCCGAAACCTCCGAAAGCATCGTTGGTGAAGGCTATTCTCGAGGTCTGCTCGTATGTCACCATCGACTCAGGCCAGTGGCACATAGGAGCCATGAAGAACTGAAGCGTATGACTGCCAAGGCTTAAGGTCTCGCCTTCCGCCACGACTTTCTTGTTTGCAATCTCACCGTAGAAGTTCTCCAAAGGCGCGAATGTCTTGGCGTTTCCGACCACTGTCACATCACGCCATTCTCTCAACACAGCACCCACCGAGCCACTGTGGTCAGGCTCGTCATGGTTCACGATGAGGTAATCGACTTTACGGTCACCCAAGATGCGCCTGATCTGGGAAATATACTGCGCCATGAACTCCGGCTCCACCGGGTCAATCAACGCAACCTTATCATCTACAATAAGATATGAGTTATATGACACGCCAGTCGGCAGCTCTATATGGTTCTCAAACATCTCCGTCTTGCGATCATTAACCCCGACGTAATAAATATTTTCTGCTAATTTTATATTCATATTAAATAAATTTAATCCTTGTTTGTCATTCCGAACGCAGTGAGGAATCTCATTCACATCACTAGTTTCTCCTCATGTCGGCTCCTGATACTCAAAATCTTCTTTCCCGTGTTTGCAAATCGGACAAATGATGTCATCCGGCAACGGATTGCCTTCATACACCCAGCCGCACACCTTGCAAACCCAGCAGCCCTTCGTCACCTTTTCTTTAGGTTTGATATTTTTCTGATAATAATCGTAAGTCACTGAGTCTTTGTCGTTTACCTGCACTGCATCGAGCACATCTGCGATAAACATGGTATGCGTGCCGAGGTCTATCGTCTTCACCACCCTGCAGGCGAAATAAGCGTTGATATGCTTTGGCAGATACAGCACATGGTTCACGGCGCGCAGCTCCTGCTCGCAATCCGCGAATTTGTTTACGTTCTTTCCCGACTGAAAACCAAAGTGTTCGAACACCTTAAACGGTGTCTCTGTCGTCAACACATTGATATTGAACACGCACGAGTCAAGAATGAGGTCGTGCGTGTAATTGTCTTTGTTCACCACTATCGACAAACGCAGCGGATTGCTTGTCACCTGCTGCACCGTGTTGATGATGCAGCCGTTGTCGATGTTGTCGTAGTTCGTCGTCAGGACATAAAGACCGTATCCAATCTTTGATAGGGACTTGGTATCCATTAACTTCTAACTGATCAACTACTTCATTTCAAAGTGTTCTTTTCCGACGCCGCAAAGTGGGCATGACCAGCTGTCTGGTAATTTGTCGAATGGAGTTCCTGGAGCGATGCCGTTGTCCGGATCGCCAACTGCCGGGTCATATTCATAACCACAGACATCACATACGTATTTTGCCATAGTCTTGAATGTTTTATATTAATTTAAATCGTTGTTTCTTCTCAAATATTGCAGTCTTTCGAAGACTTTCACGTCGGCTGAGGCGCTGCATTTGCCTTTGAAGTCGCAGATGCTCTTGAAGTTATGCTTTGCCATCCATTTCTCGACGCCTTCCACCATTTCTGAGATGTATTTCACGCCTTTGCGATACAAAACGCTGCACACCTGCACTGACTCAGCACCTGCAAGTATCTGACGCACAACGTCTTCCGCTGAATGAACGCCTGTCGAAGCAGAGAGGTCACAAGGGATCTCCTGAGCTGTGAGCAACGATATCCATCTCAAGGTGTCGCTGTTCTCTTCCTCAACTGACAATGCTGAACCCGGAACGACTTTCATTTGCTCGATGTCGATTGTCGGGTTGTAGAAACGGTTGAAAAGCACCAGACCTGCCGCGCCTGCCATGCTAAGACGGAAAGCGAGGTTGCCGATATTTGTGAAATGGTTGCCGAGTTTCACAGAAACAGGTATTGTCACGGTCTTCTTCACCTCGTTGAAGATGTTAACCACTTCATCCTCAATGTTTTTCGATGGGATATCTTTGTCGAATGGCGACACTGCGATGTTCAGTTCCAAAGCGTCGGCTCCAGCATCCTGAAGCTCCTTCGCAAAACTCACCCATTCGCCTTTGTCAGCACAGTTGATGCTCGCGATAATCGGGATATCCACGGTTTTCTTAGCCTCGCGGATAAGGTTTTCATAAATAGCAATCTCATTCCCGCGAAGGAATGTCTTCATGTAAAGGTCTGCCTCCGGACTTGAGTTATAGATATCTGTATAGCCTTCTTCCTTTTTAATATCTGAAAGAATCTGCTCTTCGAAGAGCGATTTCAGCACCACAGCGCCAGCACCTGCCTTTGCGCAATTCACAATACCGTCAACGGTTCCCGTAAAAGTGGAACTTCCGACAACAATAGGATTTTTAAGCTTTAATCCCAAATATGATGTAGTTAAATCCATTTTTAAAATATTTTTGTCTACAAAGATATAAATAATTTGGCAAAAGCAAGAAAAAAGTGAAAAAATTATTTTTAAACAAAAAAAAGACGCCATAAAACTATGACGTCTCTTTAAATACCAGGTAAAACTTTTACTTTGTCAAAACGACCTTCAACACCTGATTTCCTTTTTCTGAATTAACCTGAACGGTGTAAACTCCTGATTTCAAGTTGTTGATTGCAGATTCTATCTCGTTGACGTTTGCTGTGTTATATAACACCTTACCTGTTATGTCGTATAATGTGATGCCATTGATTTCAGCGCCTTCTTGCAATGTAACGGTCACATTGCCCTTGCTTGGGTTAGGGAACACGCTCAAAATCTCGTTGTTATCAATTGAAATCTCATTAACATCAACCATTCCAAGGGCTGCCACGAAATCCGGGATACCGTAGCCGTTATAGCTGTCAGGGTTGTTGACGTTATTGCCAGCTGCTCTCAAAGCGTCGCAAATCTCCTGCACCGATGCATTTGGTCTTGCCTGACGCAGACATGCCACAGCACCTGCCAACACAGGGCATGAGAATGAGGTGCCGTCACCATTGTAATAAGGCCACCAGCTTCCGTATCCTGAAGCAACGTAAGTGCCTTCGCCCATTGCCATCACATCCGGCTTGATACGGCCGTCATAGGTTGGGCCGACAGAGCTGAATGATGCACGCTGACCTGATGCGTTGACAGCGCCCACAGTGATGATATGCTCAGCGTCTGCAGGGATTCCCAATGTGCAGTTGCCACCACCTTCATTGCCAGCCGAGTTCATGCAAATCATGCCACGGCTTGCAGCAATCTCAGCACCAATGGTCATTGGAGCTGTTTTACCATCGAAATCACTGAAGGCATGATCCCACTGCGACATGTCGAAATCAATGTAACCCAATGATGTCGAGCACACGTCAACACCAAGACTGTCAGCGAGTTCCGCACCTGACACCCAGTTGAACTCCTCGACAATGTTCTCCCCGTTACCGTCTTCAGTATGGAACAGATAATATGATGCCTTGTAAGCTGTTCCAACCATGTTGTTCGGGTCGTAAGCCGCCATCGTGCTCAAACATGAAGTTCCGTGTGTGCTCTGTGAATACACCGATGTCGAACCGTAAACAAAGTCACGCACACCAAGCAAACGGCCTTCTGCACGCATATTGTCGAAACATGTTGCCTCCTCTGTGCCACTGAAACCACCGTCCAACACAGCTATAACAACACCCTCGCCGTTATATCCCATGTCGTGCAACTCATTGGCTCTCAACTGATAAACCTGGTCATGAGCTCCACCATAGAAATCTCTGTAAACAACAGGTTTGCCCGATTCCTTCATCTCGTTGGCAAGCCAAATCTCCTTGTCGCGCTGAGCCTCAGGAAAATCAGGGCAGTTTCTTACAGCATCCACAAACTCCAAGGCGTTGATAGCGTCAACAACACTCTGGCTTGTAGTGTAGATTGATACTCCGTTCAACCATTTTGAAGGGTTCAGAAGCTGTGCCCCGCAATCAGCGACAGCCTGCAAATACTGAGGGTTCACAGGGATGTCATACTCGTCGATGGCAATATTGAGTCTCGCACGACGCTCTAAAGCCCTCTGGCTCAAGAATTCTTCAGGATTGTCAATGGAATAAGGCGAGTTTGCCTTGTCTGCAAACTTTACCCAATAAATGTTCGTGGCAATCTGTGCCTGCATTACAACTGCTGCCACCAGTAAAATCATTAAAAACGATAACTTTTTCATTGTTTTAAAACTTTATTAAAATTAATTGTGCAAAGATATAAAAAAATTTTGAGATACTTATTTTTTTTGAGATTCCTCTTGCCACTCACTCGGAATGACAACATTTTTTGTATGAACTTTCAAGCCGCGCTTGATTATCCAGTTTATTGATGTGTCATTCAAAGCCTGAAAGGCGATGAATCTCAATTGTTGATAACTTGTTAATTTTTTAATACTATGTGCCTTAAAATTTTGTAATTTTGCAGCCCAAATTTTATTATAATAATTTTTTAACAATGAATAACGAAGAAAGAAACGGCAAACGTCAGCACGTTGCCAGAAGAAAAACTGCTGAAGTCAGAAGATTCAGTGACGAGAGATTAGCGCAGTTTGAAAAAGAAAAAGCTCGCCGTGAGGGCGACGAAGAACGCCATGAAAGAAAACCTTTCGGCGAAAAACGCAGCTTCGGCCGTCGTGATGACGAAAGAGGCGAGAGAAAATCCTTCGGTCGTGACGACCGTAAACCTTACGGTAAGAGATTTAACGATGAAGAACGAAACGATAAGAAGCCTTTTGGCAGAAGATCTTTCAACAAGGAAGAACGTGAAGAACGCGGATCAAGAAAGCCTTTCGGCGACAAAAAACCTTTCGGCGACAAAAAACCTTTTGGCGACAAAAAACCTTTTGGCGATAAAAAGCCTTTCGGTGATAAAAAGCCTTTCGGCAAACGCTTTGACCGTGACGAGGAACGTCCGACACATGGTGGCCGCCGCGGATACCGCCGCGAGAAAGACCCGGAATTCGACCGCCCACAGGCAACAGGCGAAATCCGCCTCAACAAATACCTCGCCGACTCAGGCATCTGCTCACGCCGCGAAGCCGACGACCTCATCCTCGCTGGCGCTGTCACAGTGAACGGCGAAGTGGTCACCGAACTCGGCACCAAAGTGAAAACCTCCGACAAAGTGGTGTACGGCGGACAAACTCTCAACCGTGAGAAACTTCGTTATGTCTTGTTAAACAAGCCTAAAGGCGTCATCACCACCAGCGACGACCCATACGAACGCCATACCGTCATGGACCTCGTCGAAGGCGCTTGCCAAGAACGTATCTACCCGGTGGGCAGACTCGACCGTAACACCATAGGCCTGCTGCTCCTCACCAACGACGGCGAACTCGCCAAGACACTCACACACCCAAGCCATAACGTGAAGAAACTGTACCACGTCACACTTAACAAGCCTCTGACTGAAAGCGACTTCGAGAAAATAGAAAAAGGCCTCACCCTCGAAGACGGCCCTATAGAAGTCGACAAAATCGACTACGTCTCCGACGACCCTACCATGCGCGAAATCGGCGTGGAAATACACTCCGGACGTAACCACATCGTACGCCGCATCTTCGAAAGCCTCGGCTATGAAGTGATTAAACTCGACCGCGTGATGCTCGCAGGACTCACAAAACAAAACCTGCCTCGCGGCCACTGGCGCTTCCTCACCAGCGCCGAAATCTCAATGCTCAAACGTATTGAATAGTCATGAAAAAACTATCAATTACCATATTATTGATAATCGCGTCATTTTCAGCGTTGCTCGGTCAACCCGAGACGCTGAAAGTGATGCAATACAACCTTTTAAACTACGGCAATAACACCGGCTACTGCAACACAACTAACAACAACGTCAGCGATAAAAACAACTACATCCGCACCATCCTGACAGCTTATTACCCCGACATATTCACCGTCTGCGAAATCGGCAGAAGCAGCTCCCTGCCAAACGACTTTGTCAATAACGTGCTCAATATCAACGGCTTAAATTACTGGATGACAAGCCCCGGCTCAAACACCGGCAACACATCGTCACTCATCAACTGCATCTTCTACAACTCCACAAAACTTACACTCGTCGGACATCATGTCGCGCAAACTTACACCCGCGACGTCGATGTCTATGATTTCAAATTCAAAAACGACGAATCCGACCGCGTCACCTTGACATGCGTCATAGCACATCTTAAAGCCGGCACTGGCTCCGACAACGAAAGCAAACGCAAAATGATGGTCGAAAACACCATGAGATATCTTGAGAATAATTACCGCGAACGTAATGTCCTCATCATGGGCGACTTCAACCTATATACCTCGTCAGAACCTGCCTATCAAGCACTTACAAACGAGACAGCCTACCCGAACTCCTATTTCATCGACCCGCTCTACCCTTACGGCGTCGGAAACTGGAATTCAAACTACAACTTCAAAGAATATCACACCCAATCCACACATAAAGACAGCGACAGCAACTGCCACTCGTCAGGTGGCATGGACGACCGCTTCGACTTCATCCTGATGTCGGAAAACATCTACGGAGGCAGAGAAAACATCCGCTACGTAGGTGGCAGCTACAACGCCCTCGGCAACGACGGCAACCGTTTCAACAAAAGCATCAACAACCCGACAAACCAAGCGGTTTCACAAGAAGTGGCCAACGCTCTCTTCCACAACTCCGACCATATCCCTGTCACCATGGACCTCGTCGTGAGCCTTAATGAAGACGTCAACGAGCTGAATGCCAACGAGTTGAGCTACGATGTCTTCCCAAACCCTGCTTCATCAGAAATTAATTTAAGGTTTTACCAAAATAATTCAGGTAGAGCTAATATATTGTTATTCAATACTTTAGGACAAGCTGTCTTTTCAGAGAATATCTTCGTGAACGACTGTCTCAGCGAGCATGTCATCAATGTCGAAAATCTTCCAAAAGGCTTTTATTTCCTGAAGATAACAAACGCCGATGGCCTGACTGACACTATTAAAATTGCAGTAGAATGAAAATATTTCGTAAAATAATTGATGGATGTGTCGGTTTCATGCAGAAATACCTGCCTGAGCCGTTCATTTTTGCAATTATCCTTACGTTTGTGGCGGTTTTAGTCGCCATGCCGGTATGCCACCAAAGCATTGTTGAAGTGGTGACAAACTGGGGCGGCGGAGTGTGGAACCTCCTCGGATTCTCAATGCAGATGGCTCTTGTGCTCGTCACCGGTGCCACTCTTGCAGCGGCTCCTCTCATCAAGAAAGGCATCAGCAAGCTCGCGTCAATGCCGAAAACACCGGCAGGCGCCATAGCTCTCGTCACAGGCATCTCTGCTATGGCATGCTGGCTCAACTGGGGTTTCGGACTCATCGTAGGCGCCATCTTCGCCAAAGAGATCGCCAAGAAACTCAAAAACGTCGACTACCGACTGCTCATCGCCTCGGCCTACAGCGGCTTTGTGGTGTGGCACGCCGGCATCTCGGGCTCCATCCCGCTCAAGATGGCATCCGATGTCAACGAACTCGTAAAAGATACTAATGGCGTTATAACCTCAGTGATTCCTATCGGAAACACCATCCTCGACTGGCACAACATCATCATGGTGGTCATCGTCACCCTCGCCCTCGTCGTCATCAATTCATTGATGCACCCGAAGACTGGCATCGTCGCCATCGACCCTGCCTTGTTGCAAGAAGACACTGTAGAGACGCATGAAAATGCATCTCAAAAAACACCAGCCATGAAACTGGAAAACAGCCGCCTTTTATCCGCCTTATTAGCTTTATTAGGCCTGTCTTTCCTGATAATCAGCCTGTTTTTCAAGCACAAAGCCTTCGACCTCGGCTCGGTGATTCTGCTGTTCCTCTTCCTCGGCATAGTGCTTCATAAAACGCCTATCGCCTACGTCCGCGCTTTCGCGAAATCTGTCGGCGGCGCAGCAGGAATATTGCTTCAGTTCCCATTTTACGCAGGTATCATGGGCATCATCACAGGCGTGGGTGAGTCAGGGATATGCCTCGGCACTGTGGTTAGCGAAGCATTTGTAAATATCTCAACGTCAACGACTTATCCGATATACACCTTCCTTTGTGCGGCTATTCTGAATATGTTCGTGCCATCAGGCGGCGGTCACTGGGCTATCCAAGCTCCTATCATGTTCGCTGCCGGCGAGGCACTGAACGTCGACCATGGCCTCACAGGAATGGCGATAGCCTGGGGCGATGCTTGGACTAACCTCATCCAGCCCTTCTGGGCACTGCCAGCTCTCGCGATAGCGAAGCTTAACGCTAAGGATATCATGGGCTTCTGCCTCATCGACCTTGTCGTTTCCGGAATAATCATCATCAGCGGACTCCTAATTTGGGCAATATGATACCACGTGAAACCATAAATCAGATCATCGAGACAGCACGTATCGAAGACGTGGTGGGTGAGTTCGTGACGCTCCGCAAACGCGGCTCGAATCTATGGGGAGTGTGTCCTTTTCACAAAGAAAAAACTCCTTCATTTAGCGTCAACCCTGCCCGAAATATCTTCAAATGCTTCGGCTGCGGCAAGGCAGGCGACGCAGTGCGCTTCATCATGGAACATGAGCATTATTCCTATCCTGAAGCCCTTCGTTTTCTCGCCAAGAAATACGGCATCAAGATCGAAGAACGCGAACAGTCTCCTGAAGAACTGGCGGCTCAGAACGAACGCGAGCGTATGTTCAACATCAACAGCTTCGCGCAAGAATACTTCTCCAACATCATGATGACGTCCGACGAAGGACAGTCGGTCGGACTCGCCTATTTCCACGAACGCGGATTCCGCGATGCCATCATCAACCGTTTCCAGCTTGGATATTGCCCCAACAGCGGCTCAGCATTCACGGAATACGCGATGCAGCATGGCTATGACAAAGACCTTCTGATAAAAGTCGGTCTCACTGGAAGCTACGAAAACCGCACCTACGACCGCTATCAAGGCCGTGTCATCTTCCCGATACACAACCTCACTGGAAAAGTCATCGGCTTCGGCGGACGTATCTTAACGAAAGAGAAAACAAAGGCAAAATACGTCAACTCACCTGAATCGGAGATTTACAATAAAAGTCAGACGCTCTACGGCATCTTCTTTGCCAGAAATGAGATCTCAAGATTAGACAACTGCATCCTCGTCGAAGGCTATGCCGACGTGCTTTCAATGCATCAGGCTGGCATCGAAAACGTGGTTGCGAGCTCCGGCACCTCCCTGACGACCGAGCAGATCCGCATGATAAGCCGTTACACTAAGAACATCACCATGCTCTACGACGGCGACGCTGCCGGCATCCACGCCGCACTCCGAGGCACCAATATGATTCTCGAAGAAGGCATGAACGTCCGCATCGTGGTGCTGCCTCCTGAAGACGACCCCGACAGCTTCGTGCAAAACAACCCAATCGAGGTTGTCACTAAATACTTGGCCGATAATGCAAAAGACTTCATCGGGTTCAAGACAAATCTCCTTTTAAAGGACGCCCAGAACGACCCTATCAAACGCGCTTCTGTCATTAAAGACATCGTCGAGACCATAGCCGTCATCCCTGACCCGATTTATCGTGCCACATATATTAAGGAATGCAGCCGCACCCTTGAGATGCCTGAGCAGACGCTCACCAACGAGGTCAACAAGATTCTTCGTGCCAAATTACGCAAGCAACTGGGTCTCGACCCAAAACAAGACTCCCAGCTGACCTATCAGGAATACCAGACCTACCAGCCTCAGCAACAGGTTGAGCCGGAACCGTCCACTCCTATAGGCTTCTTCCAGGAGCAGGAGCTTGTGAAACTGCTTCTCTCTCATGGCAGCGAAAACATTGAACTTGAAGAAAAAGACGAAGACGGTAAAGTCATCAACACATATATCACCACCATAGCCTCGGCTATCGTCGATGACCTTAAAAATGACGGTTTATTGTTCAGAGACGAGACTCACAAAAAGATTTTCGACGCCTTCGACCGCGGTCTCGACACCGGCATTCTCCCGACAGCGCACGACTTCACTTCAAGCGAAGATCAAGATGTGGCAGTGCTCGCTGCAGACCTCCTGAGCACACAATATAAACTCGATGACTGGCAACGTCATCGTATAGTTGTCAAAACCGAAGACGACGTCCTAAAAAAGACCGTCCTCTCTTCCATCCTACGCTTCAAAGATATGGTCATCGAAGACCGCCGTACAGCCGTCGTCAAGGAACTCCAATCCTGCACCGACCCCGACGACCAGCTAATCCTCCTTCAAAAGAAGAAAAAACTCGACGACATCCGCCTAAAGATTAACCGCGATCTCGGAATTGTCATCACAAAATAGTTTACGAGATTCCTCGCACTTCGTGCTCGGAATGACAAGGTTTTAATGAGAAAGACTGGATTAGTTGAGGCGGCGCGTAGCGCCGCCTCAACCTCCCAACATTTATATTTTTATTTTTAACCCCTGTCTCATATAAATCTTTCTACGTTTTTAACCACTATTTTTAATCGTTCTTTAAACGCTTCCTCGGTTGAAAATCCAATATGAGGTAATAATAAGGTGTTCGGTGCCGTCAAAATCGGGTTATCGTTGCTCAGTGGCGGCTCACCGTCATAAACATCCAATGCGGCGCCGGCGATAATGCCGTTTTTCAACGCCTCGGCAAGGTCGTTGGTGTTCACCACCGGACCCCTTGCAGCATTGACAATAATAGCCGAAGACTTCATCATCTTGAAATCTTGAGCAGTCAAGAAGTTACGAGTCTCGTTGTTCAATGCGATATGCAATGCAACGATGTCTGATTCTTTCAGCAGGGTCTCCTTGTCAACAAACGTCACACCCTGTACTTGTTTCGGTGTGCGGTTCCATGCTATCACCTTGCACCCGAATGCTTGTGCCAGTGCAGCAGTCCTCTGTCCGATGGCACCCATTCCAATAATGCCTACGGTCTTCCCCGCAATCTCTCTTCCAGGCGCCATCGATGGCCCCTTGCAACTGCGTGTGATCCTGTCATTTTCAATAACATGACGATACAGTCCTATCATCATGCAAATCGTCTCTTCCGCCACAGCCTCGGTAGAATAGCCTGCAGCATTCATCACAGTGATGCCTCTACGCTTGCACTCGTCCATATCGATATGGTCGAGACCGGTAAACGCTATCGAGAGCATCTTAAGGTTCGGACACGCATCCAAAAAGTCCTTGCGCAACGGCATGTTGCTCTCCACCACAACATCCGCCCCCGCAGCACGCTCAATGTTCATTTCTGGCCTGCGGTCTGGATATATCACAACCTCATGCCCCTGTTTCTTCAAATTCTCACAAGCCTTATCAATGGCTTCAACCGTCAGTCCTAACGGCTCCAAAAAGACTATCTTCATCGTTTTCAGTGTTTGTTTCAAACAACAAAGATAGTCTTTTTTTAAACACCGCCGAATATTTATTCATGAAGGGACCCCTCCGACCTGTACGAGATTATAACCATAACCGTGGATGAATCAAAATTTATGAGCATCGTAAAACAAAATATATCCAAATTAAATGGAACGGGCGTCCCATAGCGGCAGGCCCCTCCCATGAATACTATTCCGCTTCGTTCTTCTGCTCCTCTTCATTGCTCATCCTGTCGATAAGCATGAATTCGTCCATTAAAACCTCCGTGAAATAACGTTTGTTCTTGTCCCTGTCCTCATACTGCCTCGTCTGCAATTTGCCCTCTAATGCCATTAAACGGCCCTTCTTGACAATTTTCTCCACCGTCTCAGCCGTCCTGCCCCACGCCACAATGTTGTGCCACTCAGTCTCCGTAACAAGCTCGTTCTTGTCATTGTAATGCTTCTCGTTAGTCGCTAACGTAAATCTTGCCGACTTCCTCTCACCAAATTTCTTAATCTCCGGATCCGCACCCGGACGTCCAATCAAATGAACCGAATTTCTTAATGTTCCCATAATAAAACCTTGTTTAGTTATTAATGATTAATTTGTATCGCAAATTTACAACCAACAAAAAAATTAGTCGTACGAAAAACGACTAATCTTTCAATATACCACCTAAAATATTAATTATCAATATATTACACAAGATTTTATCAGAATTTCACCCCTCCTGAAATGTTAAAAAATTTTAACAATTCATCTCAATCCATTGATTCTCAACTATTTATATTGTAGAAAACCCAAATATTCGTATATTATTGATTATCAATAAAAAAGTAGAGACGCCATACGACGTCTCTACTAATGTCTAAAGTCTAACGACTAAAGTCTTATTTGACAACGTTGATTCTCTTAACGTTGCTGCCTGTCTCGGTTGTAACCTTGACCATGTAGACACCTGACTCGAGCTGACCCATGTTGAGGACCATGCTGTCGCCGCTGACTTCTTGATCAAGAACCATCTGACCCATAGCGTTGAACACTGTCACGTGCTTCATTGCTGTAGCATTGATGTAGAGATCACCGCTTGTTGGGTTAGGATAGATTGAGTTGATAACCTCATCGTTCTCTGTAACACCAATGTTAATAATAGCTTCAGCCTCGTCACCGCATGACATTGCATAGTATGTAACGTCATATTCACCGCCGTAGATAACTCTGATGGTGTAGTTATAGTGACCTGACTCTAATCCTTCATCTACGAATGTTGTTGTGTTAGCATCGAATATGCCGACAAACTCATCGTTACGATAGAGAATGACACCAAGGATACCCTCTGTTGGAGGTGTTGGAGGAACTGGACCTGCTTCGAGATCATAGATAGCTACAATATTAGGTGACAGCTGAACATTAGCGAAGAAGCAAGTCTTGTTGTTGTATGTACCGATGAAGCAACCTCCAGCAATACCATCCTCTGCGTCATAACCAGGCATGTCATTGCAGACATGTACTGGATCTGAAACCAATGTGTTGGTTGTGATGTTGTAGTCAATCACCTCAACTCTATTTGTTGTCTCACCTGATCCGTCTGGAGAAATCTGGCAGAACAGATAGAGGTGTTCAACACCGTCAGCATCCACATAGTATGATGAACCGTATGCACTTGTTGGAGCTGGACCGTTCTGGATCAAAGCACCTGTACGGCTGTACAGAGCCAATGTTGTCCAGTTACCTGCCCAGAAACCATCGCGTACTGGATCGTATGTCAAGTGACGTGATGTCAAACCTGAACAGTTGATTGTGCTGACCAATGTACGTGTTGTGAAGTCCATGCAGAAGATCTGTGCTCCGCCTGATGAACCATAGAAGTACTGACCGTCTGTTGTGAGGTCACGGATACCTGTTGCACCTGCAATGTCGAAGCCTTCAACAAATGTACCATCCAAATTGTACTGGTAGAATGTGTAACCACCAGATGGTGCTGACTGCCAGCTTGCTGTGTAGATGTAGTTGCCATCTGTTGCAACAGCCTGCTGACCTGCACTTGAACCTGTAAATGATGTTACGAGATCCCATGCAGCGCGGTTGCCTCTGTTAGCCTTAGCAACACCTGCCTTAGCTAATGTACCGTTGCTACCATTACCCTGAGGAGCTGAAATCTCAACAACTTCACCCTTATTGGCTGTTGCAACGTAAGCGCGAACCATGAATGTGTTGTACAAACCTGCTGTTGCAAGGTCCATCCAATCTATACCATCCATTGACACCCAACGACCGTTAGGATCACCTGTGTCGGCGCAGACTGCAGCTGGATATGAAGCACCGCTGCCATTGTAGTAAATAATCCAGAGATTCTTTGAAGGATCAATTGTCACTGGTGTCGCAAACTCAACCTCAACAAATTCTTCTGAACCTGTCAATGTGACGTCAGCTGTACCAACTGCTGTTGCAGGAGCTGTTGTACCATCGTTGTAGATAGTAACATTACCTGTCATAGCCATGTAGTCGTATGTTGACACCTTTGTAACAGCGTTGCCTTCGTATGAACCGGCTGGGAACATAACTCCCCAGTAGAAGTTACCACCACCTGTACCGATAGCGTCTTCGTTAGTACCGTTGTCATAGTAGTACCACTGACCTTCACCTGGTGTTGGAGGTGTTGGACCATCAGGCAATGTCCATGTAAGTGTTACGTCAGCATTATTGACTGATGTGTTGAATGATGTCGTACCATCAAAGTTGTCGCATGGATTGTATGTGAATGTGTATTCTGACCACTCACCCATACCTGATGCATAGAGAGGAGCAACTGCAGCAACGTGCTGTGAACCTTCTGTCATGCCTTCAACTGGCAACTGTGCAAATGGGTAATATGTCTCACCAACGTATTCACCGTCAAGCATAAGCTTGTAGCTCAATGGAGCACGATCACCTTTTGCACCTGTTGACAATGTAACGTCGTCAATCCAGATTTCATACATGTCGTAGTTGACATCGTGGAATCCGATGTAAACTGACTGACCTGCGTATGCACTCAAGTCGATTGTGTGCTGACGCCAGTTTTCATAACGTGTGTCGTTGTGACGTACGATTGCACCGTCGCTGCCTGTACCCTTAGCACCACCGTTCCAAATCTGTGTGAAGTCGGCTGCTGTTGGGTTATCAACTGTTGCAATGACCACTGAGAAGTTCTCTGGATAAGTGTCGTTAGCGTTATCTGCAAAGAATGTCAATGTTGAACCGTTAACGATGTCATACTTCTGAGGAGTATACATGTAGCTGTCTGTGTTGAATGCACCAACATAGTCAACGAATGAGTAGCACATTGCGAAGCCTGTACCTGTGTGTGCAAGTCCTGTGTAGTCATGACCACCGAGGTTCTGGCTGCTGTGTAACCATTCACCACCGTCTGTGTTGACTGTGAGAACATTCCAACCATTCAAACCACCTTCGAAGCTTTCTTCGAATGAATCATCACCTGTAGGACCTGGAGTTGGACCAACTGATCCGCCTTCCCACATTGCCCAACCTGTAGGTGATACATACAAACCATCAACTGGAGTAATAACCTCTTGGAGGACGTATGTTAATGAAATTTCGTCTTCGTCAGCAACCAAAAGATCGATGATATCTGTGTAACCATCAAGCTCAATCTCAACAAGGTATTCACCCTTGCGGATTTCCTCTGTAATTGTACCAGTCTCATCAATTGTGAACACATACTCTCTGTCAGCTGCTTCGAGCTCAATAACAGCACCAGCTGGTGACTGACCGTTGTTCAAAGCAACATTAACTGTCAATGTTGCAATCATATCCTTGTCAATAACATTTGACCAAAGGATTTCTGAGATACCGTCGCCTGTTGGACCTGGTGTTGGAGGAACTGGTGCTGAACCTGCATGAGTAATTGTAACATCGTCAATCCAGATTTCGTATGCATCATAGTTGACATCGTGGAATGCAATCCAGATCTCCTGACCTGCATAATCTGCCAAGCTGATCTCGTGTGAACGCCAGTTCTGATAACGGTTTTCTGCACGACGTACCGTTGCGCCATTGCTGCCAGTACCCTTAGCACCACCACTCCAAATCTGTGTGAAGTCTGCTGCTGTTGGGTTAGCTGCTGTAGAAACGCAAACTGAGAAATTCTCTGGATATTGGTCGTTACCATTGTCTGCCCAGAATGCAATTGATGAGTTTGCATCAATGCTGTACTTCTGAGGTGATACGAGATATGCATCTGTATCGTATGCGCCGTCATAGTCAATAAATGAGTAGCACACTGCAAAGCCTGTACCAGTATGTGCCGCATCTGTGTAGTCATAACCACCAGGGTTGTCGTCGCTATTCAGCCACTCGCCACCGTCTGCGTTGACTTTAATACATGTCCAACCATCTAAGCTGCCACCTTCGAAGCCGAATGTAGCTGTTTCACGGTTTGGAACTGGAGCGTAGCCATCGTATGTGGCTGCGATACCCCACTGCCATTCACCATATGGTAATGCTGGCCATTCTGTATCAAGATATTCATAAACATCACCTGCGATACCTTGAGCGAGGAGTGTTGGATTCTCAACTGATTCTTCGTCGATGTTGTTACGACGATAGAGATTGTAGCTTACGAATTCACGATTGCCACCATTCAGGTCAATTGAACGGCTGTTCAATTCTGATCTCATGTCAATCTTCTTAATAGGAGCTTCAACTCTATTAGCTAACATGGCTGGATCTGCAACTTTGCAATCAATGTTTGCATAAGCATTGTCACTTTCTGATGCATTAGCTGTGTTCTTAGCACCACCAGTGATTGTTACGTCAACGCCATCGTTGTTGCCATATGTTGACAATACAAATTCATATGTGTTACCTGCTTCGAACACGTAATCGTCCTGACGACCACCAACATTACCGTTAGATGCTGCAATCCAGATACGATCGCCTGGTGTTGGGTTGGTGATGCACCAATCATAGATACCAGATGGGATTGTAATTGTAACGCTTGCGTTGTTAACCATGTTCTGTGTTGCGCAGTTGCCATCGGCATTTGTAGGGATCTTGTGGCTGAACTGATCGTAGATGCCTTCATTGCCTGAGCAGTTCATGCTCAATGCACCTGTCTCAGGAATTATTGTGCCATAGAGTGAGTGTGTCTCATCGAGCAACATCTGGTAACCTGAACCGTCACCCCATACATCTGGAGCTGTGAGGATAACTGTCACATCGCCTGGCGCTGGAGGAGGAGTTGGTTCAACCTTTCTGAACATTGTGATGTTATCAACATAGATGCAGTCATCGTTAGCATTCAATGAACCGTCCTTAGCATATTCCCACTTGTAAGTGTGTGTACCACCTGTTACTGAGAACTCTTTGTAAGCATACGGCAATTCACCGCTAAGAGCTGAACCTTTTTCTACACCGTCAATGTAGAAGTGGAACTTGTCGTAGCTAGTTTCTGAAGAAACTCTTACATAGAAGCCCATCTTTGCCTCTTCAAACGGAACGTCAACTGTTGCCTCAATTGAAGAAACACCGCTTGCAACACCTTCGCAAGTTGACTTCATGCAGTATGTGCCTTCGTATGGGTTTGTTGTTGTGATAGCCCATGGATACTGTGCTGGCAATGTGAATTCTGCCTGTGAGAAGTCGCCTGTCTCAAAGTCAACAATCATCGCTGCAGGATCCCATGACCACTCAACCAAAACATCAGATTCTTCTTCTGTTGCTGTGATCTGACCGAGAGGATAGTAGAATTCGTGTGTGATGATGTCTTCAACTTCTGTCAACTGATCGTATGCAACATAGATCACAGTTGCTGCAGTCTCATAACCTTCTGTGAGAATACCGACAGCATAGAGACCAGCGAGGACTTCGCCTTCATAGAAACCAGTCTCGTCTGTTAAGAACTCATACTGCTGAATTGCACCGTATTCATCAATACCTACTACAACCATTGTAGCATTTGCAATTGGATGTAATGTGTCTGTGTCATAGACATAGCCATTGACTGAACCAAAGCCTGTCATATAAGCTGTATCAGGTGCTGACAAAAGTGATTCACCAGCGTCATACACTGCTGAAACCTGGAATAAATAACCATCCATGTTGTATGGAAGATCTTCAACTGCATATTCTGTAGTTGTAACGAGTGATTCGTTGATCTTCACACCATCCTGATAGATGTTGTAACCCTTGAATGAACGTTCTGGGGCTGTCCATGTGAGCATTGCTGCATCGCCTGGGTAAAGTTCTGGGTTAGTGACAACCACTTCATCAACAGCATTGATAGGTGTTGTGAAAGCAATGATTTCACCCATTGTTGTACCTGCAGCGTTACGCTCATTGACCTGCATGAAGTAGCTCTGGTTAGGCTCGAGTTCTGGCAATACAACACCAGCGACGAGTTCAGTTGTCCAGTCGATCAATGCTGTTTGTGGAGGATACTGTGTACCAAACAAAACCTGCATCTCTTCGGTGTAGTCACCAAGAATCCACTCAGCGATATATGGATACTCAACATTGGTCTCACCATCCATTGGTGCTAAAACGAATGCTTGTTCTGGAGCTGGGACCTCTGCTGTCGCGATAGAAACAGGGAATTCAGCGTCTGTTGAAGCAACAGCCAAGTAGTATGTACCTGCTGGAACATACATATCAGCAATCTGATATATTGGATCGTAGCGGTTGTTATGATTTGTCTTGTTTGCGAGACTGTTGCTGTTGCCACCCACTGGACGGGTAACAACTGGGGTTGATGCAACAACCTGATCTAAACTACCTGTTGAGGTTTCACCATCGAAATGTGTGATTTCCATGGCACCAGCTCTATCAGGAGTTTCAGCCCAAGCACGAATCATCCATGTGTAGTAATAACCATAGTTTGATAATGGTGTCCATGAGGTTCCATCAAATGAAATCAGATCAGTATTGGTACCTTGATATGAACATCCAGCAGCAGGATAAGTAATACCGCTGTTATATGCACCGATTATCAAATCTTTGGTGTTGTCAATGAGGACAGGAGTATCTAAGTCGATTACCAGCCAATCTTCAGAACCCATAAATGAGAATGGTTGTGAGTAAACCAATTCACCACCTTCATAAATAAGCACGTAAGAAGTACCACCGGTATAGGAAGCATCATAGATTTGAACTTTTGTAATAGCGCAGTTTTCAGCGGCTGGAAGCTCACTTGCCAGGACTTTGATACCCCAATAAAGTGTGCCACCTGCACCCATGCTGCCAGAATACTCGCCATTGTCATAGTAGAACCATTTTGCAACTGGAGCCGGAGCTACCTCTGGGCCATTATAAACGTAGTTGTTGTCGGCCATAGGACCGCCTTCACCTGCGAAGTCTTCTGTGTAGAGAGCTGCAACACCGTCAGCACCTGTTGTACCGGCTGTGAGCATCACGTCGTTAGCAAAGGTCAATTTGTAAACAGCGTCAGCACCTTCTGTAGCTTCAGGAAGCTCGTAGTTCTTGTAGATACCTGCAGGAGCATTGCCAGCGTATGGGAATGAAGTTACATTAACTGCATTCTCATAAACGTCGCCGTCAACCGGGTTGTAAGCTGTAGCTTTGATATTAAGCTGTTCAGCGTCTCTGTTGTTGCCACTATAGAGGACAGTGATTGTGCTGTTCACCTCACCTTCATCTGCTGTGCCTGTTGACACTGCAACTTTGAGAGGTTTGTTTCCGCTAACAGTAGCTGGCAATTCAGCGTTGTATGTGAAGTAATTACCGCTGAAATCCAATGCGTTCACTGTGACAGCGCCAACGTTGCTCTTCATGTTGAACACGTATGGAGCCATCCAAGCGCCGTTCGGACGATATCCGAGGTCGAGAACATCAGGAACTGTTGCGAATGTTGATGTTCCGCCACCACCAGTCGTGATGTTTAATTGAACATTTGAACGGTAACTGTACACTTGCTTGCTACCAGTGTAAGAAGCAAGGTTATATGGATCCGGGGCATAGCTGTCGCTGTAGTAACGCAAGCCCATGGTGGTAGAAGTGGCTGTTTGACGCCATGTATAGCTTGTTCCAGGATAGCCTGAAGTACCATCAAAGAAAGCAACTAACAGGTTGTCTGTACCATTGTACTCAAATGGAGTATCAAGGGTGAATGTGTACCATCCAGCTTCTGTAGGAGCAATAGCACCTGTCCATACGACGTCACCTGCTTCGAGTGGCTCGCAATCTGTGGTTGATGTAAAACCAGTACGAGACACATGCTTCATGTACATCGTCACGTTGGGGGCTGTGTAGGCCGTACCGTAGTTGTAATAAAAA
Organism: uncultured Bacteroidales bacterium; assembly: GCA_900315175.1. Classification (GTDB taxonomy): domain Bacteria; phylum Bacteroidota; class Bacteroidia; order Bacteroidales; family F082; genus Limimorpha. The sequence continues at coordinate 31,121 of OMYA01000010.1, read as the reverse complement.
CTGATAGAATTGATTGTTCCAGCAACTCCAATCTCTTCAGCTAAATAAACCTGCTCTGTGCAGGAGTAGTTGAAGTAATTATCGATTGGGAAATAGTAGGTTGTACCTGTACCATCGCCAATCTCAACTACATCAGCTCTCATTGTGCCTACAAAGGCAAACAAGAACATCGTTAATAATAGAAAAACTTTTTTCATAATAGAAAAATTTAGTTAATAATTATGTTAATTTCTCAATTTTTCATTTTAACTCCAATAAGGAGCGTCACTTTTTAGGGTGACGTTCCTTATTATTAATAGGTGTCTATTACTTGACAACTGTCACGCGTTTGACGCTTGAACCGTTTTCAGTAAAGATATTGACCATGTAAACGCCAGCTTCGAACTTAGCCATGTCGACCACAGCTTCGTTGCCGCTAACATTCTGTTCGTAGACAACCTGACCCATTGTGTTGACAATGCTGATGCGTGTCATGTTCATAGCGTTGATGTAGAGGTCGCCGCTTGTTGGGTTAGGATAGATTGAATTCACAACTTCGTTCTCGATCACACCGAGTTCAACCTGATAATCGATTGACATTGGGCATGAGATACCGTAGTTAGCATCGACATAGTACACAGTGTATGTGTGGACGTCTGTGTCAGGAGCTTCGAGTGTGAATGTCAGGTTTGCTGTTGCGCCAACGAGTTCGCCATCGAGTTCGATGTTGTACTTGTTAGGAACGATGCCTCCTGGTACTGGTGCTGGGCCACCTTCTTCTGTGTAGATACGGAGGTTCCAGTTACCAACGATCTGACCGCTTGATGCTGCTGAGATAGTGTTGTACCATGTTGAACCATCTGTTGAGATGCATGATGCGTTAGCTGCGCCACCTGCCGATTCATCGATAGCTGCGACATACTGACCATTGTTGTTATGCATCACTAACCAGAGGTTCTGAGCGTTGTCAATTGTGACAGCCTCATCAAGTTCGATCTCGATGTACTGTGATGTACCGCTCACGCTGTAAGCCTGAGTGTAGAGCAATGTACCAGGAGCTGCATCACCACCATTGTAGATCATGAAGCTACCTGAGTGAGCTGTATAGTCGAAGTAAGCGATCTTTGAAACCACTGTGCCTTCATATGTGTTAGCTGGGAACATGATACCCCAGTAGAAGCCACCACCTGATGTCAAACCGATAGCGTCATCGTTGTTACCAGTGTCATAGTAGTTCCAGTCACGTGTCATGTTAGTTGCTGATGGGCCGAAGCCTTTGCCTGCATTTGCGATATCGCCTGAGAGTGTCTCGCCTGTTGTTCTGACATCGAGGCTCATAACGCTCATGTTAGGCTGATACATGGCCTTGCCACCAGTGATTGTTACGTCAACACCGTCGTTGCCGCCGTAATATGACACTGTGAATTCGTATGTGTGACCACCTTCGAATACGTAGTCATCGAAACGACCGCCGACGTTACCGTTGCCTGCTGCAATCCAAATACGATCGCCTGGAGTTGGGTTGGTGATGCACCAATCGTATGTACCTGCAGGGATTGTAATCTCAATTGTGTTGTTGATAACAATATTGTTTGTTGTGCAGTTACCGTCAGCATTGGTTGGGATCTTGTGGCTGAACTGGCTGTAGATACCCTCATTGCCTGAGCAGTTCATGCTCAATGCGCCTGTTGTAGGGATTGTTGTGCCATAGAGTGAGTGTGTGTCGTCGAGCAACATCTGGTAGCCTGTACCGTCACCCCAAACGTCACCAGCTGTCAACTTAATGGTGACATCACCTGTTGGAGGTGTTGGAGGTGTTGGCTGTCCGCCATTCCATGAAAGTGTGACGTTCATGTCTTCATTTGTAGCTTCAAGTTCTGTAACCTGCTGAGCAACGCCTTCGCAGCCGAGGTATGTGAATTCTTTTGTTACGTATTCACTCATACCTGTTGAGTAAACAACTGCCACACCGAGTGTGTAAGTTTCATCGATTACGAGTGATGCTTCATCAAGCTGCATGTAGCTGTTTGTTGTTTCAGCGTAGTAAACACCGTCCAATGTGACGAAGTATTTCTCTGCATATCTGTCAACAGGAACGATTGGAGTCCACATTGCATAACCTGTGCATGACACATTGATAACTTCAACTGGCTTGAAGATTTCTTGCAAATAAGCTGTGAGTTCTGTTGCTTCCCAGATGCTGACTTCTTCGTCAATCATGCTTGATGTGTAACCTGGGAGGTCAACTGTCACAACGTAGTTACCTTTACGGAATTCAGGGAATACGACTGTACCTTCTGCATCGAATGTTGCTGTGTAAGCGAGGTCCTCGAATGTGTTGGTCATGATGACTGTAGCGCCTTCTGGTGTACCGCCTGCCACGACAGCGTTAACTGTAACGGCTGTTTCCATATTCTTTGGAAGGATATTTGACCATGTGATAGGTGTCACAGGATCGTCGTTGCCGCCGCCGCCCTGACCAGCTTCATATAAGAATGTGGTCTTAGGGATGAAGTTGCGCTGTGTTGCAGGAGCGCTTGCTGGGTTGCTGCCGTTTGAACCTGCAATAGAGGCGCCTGAAACTTCCTGGCCATAGAAGTAGATAAACTTATAACCTGCATCTGAGTTGTTTTCGCAACCGACGAGGAGGTTACCACCATTATAATTGTAAGGTGTGTCTAATGTAATTGTTGTCACACCACCATCACCTTCAGCAACAAATTCAACATTGCCTGAGAAAACAACCTGAGCGTCAGCTTTTGGCATGTATTCAGAAATAGTTGTGTAACCAACTTCTGCCATGTAAATATCAACTGATGCCACTGTTGTGTAAGGCATGTTATTGTCTGTTGTGTAGTACTTGATAGCGTTGATTGTGCTACCAGCCATATCGGCGAGTGAAGTTGCAGGGATCACATACTGTGATTTTGCCCAGTCATCGAAGTAAGCAACATACATTGGAACATAGTAACTTGTTGTTGTGCCATCATAAACTGTGAGTTCACCATCGCGGTTACCCTTTGTGCTAGGCATTGGATAGTGAGCTGAAACGCCATACTGATAGAGACCTGGTTCACGGTTGTTCCAGTCGAAGTCAGCATAGAGTGTATCGGTTGTTGTGCCGAAGAACACTGAGTCAGCTGGTGTAACTTCAGTTTCTTTCAAGATAGCTTTTCTATAGATTGCATATTCCTGGACTGCGCGGCCTTTGCTGCCTGTTGAAAGTTCGACATCGTCAATCCAAACTTCATACATGTCATAGTTAACATCGTGGAATCCGATGTACACTGTCTGACCTGCGTATGCGCTCAAGTCGATGCTGTGTGAACGCCAGTTGTCATAACGGTTGTTAATATGACGCATTGCAGCACCATCGCTTGTACCCTTTGCGCTACCGCTCCAAACCTGTGTGAAGTCGGATGCTGTTGGGTTGTCAGCTGTTGCAATGACCACTGAGAAGTTCTCTGGATAGCTGTCGTTAGCGTTATCTGCAAAGAATGTCAATGTTGAACCGTTAACAATACTATATTTCTCAGGAGTATAGATATAGCTATCTGTATTGAATGCACCGACATAGTCAACGAATGAGTAGCACATTGCGAAGCCTGTACCACCATGAGCGTGTGTTGAGTAGTCATAACCACCGAGATTCTGGCTGCTGTGAATCCACTCGCCACCATCTGCGTTAACTGTAAGTACGTTCCAGCCGTTCAAACCGCCTTCGAAACCTTCTGTGAATGCAGTTGCTCCTGAACCACCACCACCACCGCTGATTTCTGTGTTGAGTGACCACTGAACCTTTGATAAGGTTGTGTCAATTTCTGTTGCGTAAACGCTCAAAACTGGTTTGTATTCTTCGTGGATAACGAAGTTAACTGTTTCTGTAGTATTGTATGCGAGCTCGACTGGATCTGAAACGCGTGGTTCCATACCTTCGAGTGTAGCAGTACCTCTATAGTTACCAGCTTTTACATTATTAATAGTATAGACACCGTTCAAGTTGGTTGTGCCTTCGAATGACACTGTGTTGTTGAATTCGTCTTTACCGTCGAATGTAACTGTTACGCCAGCAACTGGGTCGCCGCTGATGAGTTCTGTAACTTGACCTGTGAATGTGCCGTAGCCAGAAACCTTAACAACGACTGGTGATGACAATGTTGATTCGCCTTCATCATAAACAGCTGTAACGCTTACGTTATGACCTGGTTCAACATTGTATGGGAGGTTACCGAGTAAGTACTGTTTCTCAGTGATAAGTTCTGTGTTAGCTTTCACATCACCGTAGTACACATTGTAGCCGATGAATGAGCGTGTAGGTTCACCACCTCTACCTTCTTTATTAAGGATGATCTGGTTCTTGACGTTTCTCACTGTACCATTGCCGGCTGGTGCCAATGCGTTGTAAGGATCTGAATCCTGATAGATGTTGATAGCCTGAGCTGTTGCATCAAATACATTATAATAAATTGAAGATGTCCATGTGCCAGTGTGGTCTGTCACAGCGAGGAGGAGGTTAGAACCGTCAAACTCGAATGGTTCATTGAGTTGGATTGTCACCCATGTGTTAGTAACCATATCAACGTTGCCTTCATAAACGAGGTTGTCGTCTGTCATTGCAACCCAGTCAGAACCGCTTGTGAAGCTGGTCTTGTCTGTGTTGGCCAAGTAAATCTTGAGGTTACGTGTGATTGCACCAGCAGAATAGAATGAAATGCTGTTGATGATACCAGCTTCACCAATTTCTTCACCTGTGTAAATCTGCTCTGTCATTGAGTAGTTATAGAGGTTGTATGTTGGGAAGTAGTTGCTTGTTGCTGTACCTGAACCAATCTGTGTCTCTGGGAGGTCACTGATACCGCCTGAGCTGTGTTTCCATTTAATTAATGTTGTGCCGTCTGTGAAGATTTCCTCTTCTGAAGCTGTAACATTGTAAGGAGATGTAAGAGTTGTTGTGAAACCGCTACGCGATGACTCGACTGTGCCGTTTGAGTTTCTAGCAACAATCTGCCAGAAGTACTGTGTGTTGGCATCAAGACTTGCGATTGTGTATGAACCATAGTTTTCATCAACGACAGTCCAATCCAAAACAACGTCCATGTTGACTGGAGATGTTCCGAAGAGAACCTGATATTCTGCTGCGTTATCGCCGCCTTCCCATGTGAGTGTCACAGGAGCTTCAACTTCTGTTGCGCCGTCAGCTGGTGACAAAGCGATGACCTCTGTTGGAGCAGGAAGCTGTTCGACTGTACCTTCGATTGTTGAGATGCTGTGACCTGCAACGATCATGTAGTAGTCACCTGCGAGGAGGATTTCGTCTGTCAAAGTGCCATCATAAGTCATAGCAACAGGCATGATAGATGCTGTTGGGTGGAAATCGAGGACCTTGTTGTAGATACCGATGAAAACACCACCTGTCACAGAAACCTTAGCGTCTTTTACGAGTGAGAATTCATAAACAGCGTCCAATGCTGTATTCTGGTTGTAACCAAAATAGTTAGCGTGGAGGTTGGCTGGTGTTTCTGAGAAGTTAGCGACACCGCTTGTGTAAGATAATGTCAAGTTCTTAGCTGTTTCAACGATATCAGCTTCACCTGCTGTGTAGAATGTTGCAGTTACAGGGACTGTTGTGATGTCTCTGTTATTGACTGAGAACAATGTGAATTCTTCAGCGTATTCACCTGCAGGAGCAGCGTTGTTGATGTTGACAGTGAAACCGAGTTCGTCGCCTGTTTCGAGGACGTAGTCATTGATTTCCTCGCTCATTGAGAAAGCGTTAACACCGGCTGTGTTGCTCATAGATGCTGTGACAGTCACAGGAGCTCCGCTGTTGTTGATTTTCGCTGCGAATGGTTCCATCCAGCCGTTGACTGGTCTGTCGCCAAGTTCGAATGCGTCAGGAGTGATTGTGAGGTCACCTGTTGGAGGGACTGGAGGTAATGAACCTTCGATAGTCAGTCTCACAACGCTTTTGCGGTCAGTAAGTGTACCTGCCACACCTGGAGTGGTTGGGTCATACAAAGAAGCGTCGCGATAAGCATAGTTAGCTTGATTGCCGTTGCCTTCCATAACAACGCTTACTGCGCCGCTGCTCCACTGACCGGTAACATCCTGGAAGCAAATAACCAGGTTGCCAGTGCCAGTGTAGTTGAATGGTGCACTGAGTGTGAATGTTGTTGCGACAGGGTCTGAGATACCATTTGCCAAAGTACCAGTAGCGACCAGATCAGCATCTGTCATGCTAACCCAAGCCTCACCGCTTGCGAATGTCGCTTCGCTCACTTCCTTCATGTAGATGTTGTAGTTACGAGCGTAGCTTGAGCTGTTTTTCAGCCACAAAGTGACATCGTTGATGGTACCACTCATGCCGATTTCGTCGGCAGTGTAGATTTGTTGTGACAATGCGTAATTGTACAACGAATACCCTGGTAAGTAATTACTGGTCACCGTTGATGTTGGGTCACCAATCGTTACTTCATCTGCTCTCAAGAAGCTTGTGCTTCCGAATAAGAGCACCATCAAAAAGAGAATAAGTTTTTTACTCATAATTTAATGATTTTGTTAATAAATTTGTTAATTGCCTATTTTTAAGTTTTGATTTCAAACCTAATTTTTCACTATTTAACTCGCAAATATACGTACTTTTTTTTTACGCGTGCGATTTTTTTTCATTTTTTTATCAACAGACCTGCAATTTTATTTATCCGACATGGATGTTGGCTTTCACGAGTTTCATGATTTTTTCTTCATCATTTCCGAGTTCAGCGCGCAGATTTGCATCGTTGAAATTTCTGAGGTATTTGATAAGATAATCAATGATATTGTCAGAAAATACGCCTTTTGCGGTGTAAATAGTGCGGTCTTTTTCGAGTTCTTCGGCTGCTTTGACGCATGAGTCAGGGAGTTGCTCGAGTGCTTCAGCGACAGCTTTGTTTTTGTCGTCATGGATGTTGACGCCGAGGCCCACGTAGGTTTTCTCAGCAATCTTAAGAGCGTCGGGGTGTTCCATGCCGTAGCGTGCTGCTGCGCACAATGCTGCCATAAGCAGATAGAGGTCGGCGCAACCGTCTGAAGCGCGCCATTCGAAGGTCTGCTTGTCGCTGAAGTCGCGGTTTGAAGGTTTCTCGCATGGGTTGGCGTCGGCGAGCATGTCTTTGCCATTGTTAATCCAGCCGAGAGGGACGCGCACCAAGGCGCTGCGGTTTGAGAACGACCAGCAGAGCGAGGTAGGAGCCTCCTGATGTGGCACTAATCTCAAGAATGACAATGGGTTAGGATTGCCAAAGGCTGGCAAGGAGGTGCCTGCCATCATATAACCTGCTATGGCTTTCTTTGCATAGTCGGTGAGTTCGCCGTTTTTCACCATGACAGACTTGCCGTTTTTGGTGAATTTGCAGTGTACGTGCAGACCGCTGCCTGCCTTGCCCACGGTGATTTTCGGAGCGAAGGTGATGGTGACGCCGTATTGGTATGCCAACTGACGCATAATCCATTTGGCCACAATGAGTTGGTCGGCTGCGTCTTCGATATTTGTAGGCAGAAATTCTATTTCGTTTTGTTCGTAAATCTTGCCGTCTTTGGTGAAGTTACCCACCTCCGAGTGGCCGTATTTGATGAGTCCGCCAGCTTGAGCTATGAGGCGCATGGCTTCGACGCGGTAGTCGGTGAATTTGTTGAACGGAGCGCTTTCGTGATAGCCGCGCTGGTCGGGCACCTCGTACACTTCCTCGTCGTCGGCGATGATGTAGTATTCGAGTTCGCCCATTGTTTCCATTTTTAGACCAGTGGTTTTCTGGAAGACAGTGTGAGCTTTGTGGAGGATATACTCCGGTGAGCTCTCGAACGGTTCTCCGTCGCGGTTGTAGAATGAGCAAAGGATGTCAACCGTAGGGATTTCGGTAAACGGGTTACGGAAGGCTGTCCTGAACTTCGGCATGACGTAAAGGTCAGATTTTCCAGCCTCTATGAATGGGAAGAGGCTTGAGCCGTCGACGCGTTCTCCTGCTGAGAGGATGCTGTCGAGATGCTCGAGGCTGTGAATGACGAAGTTGAGGGTTTTGAGTCTGCCGTCCCATCCGCAGTAATGGAAGTTGATAAATTCCACATTGTTTTCCTCACAATAGCGGATGATGTCCAGTTTTGTAAACTCTGCTGCCGGTTTCTGCAGATAGCTAACCAGCAAATTTGGATTCATTTGAATTCTTGCGTCCATGATTAAAATTGCAAAATGTTGTATTTTTTTTAAATTAATTTTACAATGTGATTTGGACTGGCAAAGATAAGGTAAAAAGAGTTACGGAGAACAATTTTTTCAACATTTTTTCAACAATTCGACTTTTAAGGGTATAAAAAGAGGCTGCATTAATGGCGTTAATGCCGTTAATGCCATTAATGCCGTTAATGCAGCCTCTTAAAGTTGTTAAGGCTTAGTGTTGATATAGTTCCAGCAGTCTCCTAGCTCCCTCGTAAGCGCTCATTCTCTTGTTTTCGACGTCGTTTTCAACGAGTTTGAGCATGTCTTTCACCAGAGAGTTCTCGTAAAAGTTAGTTTTCAGTGTGGTTTCGATGGTGTCGAGCATCATTTGGACATCCTGGCGGGCGCGTTTTTCATCGAGGAAGCCGGATTGTCTTATGTTTTCGACGTGTGTGAGCACCATATTCCAGACTTCAGGCACGTTGTAGTGTGTCAGGGCGGAGCATGTTGTCACGTTTACCGGCTGTCCTGACTCTGAAGGCGGGAACAGGTGTACTGCGTTGCGTATTTCGGCTGCGGCTCTCTCGGCGCGTGCCACGTTGTCGCCGTCGGCTTTGTTGACGACGATGCCGTCAGCCATCTCCATGATGCCTCGTTTGATGCCCTGCAGCTCATCGCCGGCGCCTCCGATAAGCACCAAAAGGAAGTAATCGACCATGGAATAGACAGCTGTCTCGCTCTGTCCCACTCCCACGGTCTCCACCAAGATAGTGTCGAATCCTGCGGCTTCGCAAAGGATGATGGCCTCGCGTGTTTTTCGTGCCACACCGCCTAAAGTGCCGGCAGATGCCGACGGTCTGATGTATGCGTTACGTTGCTGTGAGAGCTCTTCCATACGTGTCTTGTCGCCCAAAATAGAGCCTTTTGAGCGTTGTGAGCTCGGGTCGATGGCAAGCACTGCGATGCGTTTGTTCTGACGGCAAAGTTCCATGCCGAGAGCTTCGATAAACGTGCTTTTTCCGGCACCCGGGACACCAGTAATGCCCAGACGAAGGGCCTTACCGCTATACGGTATGCACTCGGCAATGATTTCTTGCGCGAGTTTCTGGTGAGCAGGCAAAGAACTCTCCACCAAGGTGATGGCTTTGCTCAATATTGTTATATCGCCGGCGAGGATGCCGTCGACGTAGTCCTTCAACGGGAGAGGCTTCTGACGGCCAGCCATCAGACGCTCCAGAGCCTTAGGGTTAACCTGCACTGCAGGCATATCACTGCCTGTCACCTGCAATGCAGATTCCCATTCATGCTTCTGATTCTCAAAATGTTCATTTTCTACCATGTGGCAAAAATAAACATTTTTTTGTCACGAGATTATATTTAGTCAAAATTAAATCCGAAACCGAGTGACATCTGATAGATATCGCCACAGTCCTTGACGCTGAACATGTCTGTCAGGCCTGAGCGGAAGAAGATGACGGTGTCGTCGAAGATAAGTGAGAACAACACGTTGAATCCTACAGGGTTGCTGTTGAGGTTGTCGGTGATGGTGTGTTTTGCGCCGCCGTATCTTGCGAAAGAACGCATGCCGAAACGCCACTCGAGCTCGGCACCGGCCGCGACTGCCATAGGAGTGTTGTTAACTCTCCACTGGAGCTGCAGCATCACTGGAAGACGCAAACTCCAATAACGGACAAAACTTCTGTGTGCGAAGTTGTTGGCAGGGCCATGGCCATCTGTCGATGAGTATGTAATCAAAGGTTCAAGATAAGCCACACGGTTTTCGTCCTGATTCAAAACCATATCATGTGTCAAATAGTTGTAGGCATTGCTGATACCGAGACCTGTAGAGATGCCGAAGACGCCGTTTCTTGATGTCACAACGTGTGTCGTCCCATAGAGCCCCCATTCAAATGATGATGAACGGAGCGGTATATTAGCCTCAGGGCCGAACGTGCCTGTAAACATATTCTCATAAGAATAGTAAATGCCCGGCAACGGGTCAACCATTTTGGGGTTATGGAAGATCTTTTGAACGATAGTAACCTTCTCGTCGTTGTCATTTTTTTCCTTGATAATCACTGTGGTTTTCTCTTGTGCGAAAACGCTTGCTGTAGCAAACAGCATAAAAACTGCGATGAATAAATGTCTTTTCATTTTGTAACTATTTTCTTCTCGAACGCAAAAATATGTAATTTGCTGCATATTTTTGCAAAAAAATTTACTATTTAATCTTTTTTATGAATATTCATATATTATTGGTTGTAAAATTCCAATACTTTCAATCTATACATGTATTCATATTTTGCTTGCAGCATCTCGCTTTCCGATTTGAAGAGGCGGTTTTTGCTTTCATTGAGTTCCAAAAGAGTGGCTTTTCCGGCGTCATAGCTCTCACTTGAGTACTGATAAGCCAGTTGGGCTGCCTGATAAGTCTCATCTGCAGCCTTGTATTTCTGTTCAGCAGCCACAGCATTATAAAATTCCTGTTGGATGGTCTTTCTCAGTTCCTTCTTTGCTTTGCTTATCGCAAGTTCTTGATCATCAATGGAGAGTTTCGACATCTCGACTCTATATTTTGTCTGCATCGCATTGAAGATAGGGACGTTTAGCCTTATTCCGAAGCTGGTTCTTCCGTTGTTGCTAAACTGATCCCAGAAAGGCAAATTATCGCGTTGTGATGAGAAGTAGTTATAATAACCTGTTGAGTAGCCGGCGAAGAGGCTGAGCGACGGGTACCATGCTGATTTTGTGGCTTTTACGTCGTAATAAGTCTTTTCGAGACGCATGTAGGCAGCTTCCATTTTCGGCTGGTGCTGCAGTGCGAAGTTATATGTCGACTCTTGTGACGGCAAGGAGTGTGAATCGATAAAAACCAAGGAGTCGGGAGTTTCCACGTCGAATCCGTCCACTGTTTCCAGCTCAAGGGCTTGCACTATATCTAATATGCTTATCATCAGCGCATTATCAGCTTGTACCAAGGTTGACTTTGCTGTTGCCACCTGTGCTGCGCTTTCATAAACATTCGATTCTGCCACCTTACCTAATTCATATAGCTGCAGGGTTTTGTCATGTTGCTCTTCGGTGAGTGCGAGTTGTTTCTCTGCAATCGACTTAAGTTCCTTATTATAAACGACTTGCATATAATACGACATGATGAGCAGTTTCAGGTCGTATTTCACTGCTTCGACGTCTTTTTTGGAGGCATCGAGGGCGAGAGCGTTTGATTTTGTCTGGTTGTAGAGACTCAATCCGTTGAAAAGAGGCATTCCTGCTGATATTCCGAGCGATGTCGATGAGGAGTTGTCCGACACGTAAACACCATAGGCGGACGGTGATTGTCCGAATCCGAAGCTTTGTGAGGCGTCGGCGGAGACTGTCGGGAGCCATGCCTTCTTAGTCATTTTATATTGATATTCGGCGTTGTTCTGATATACAAGGCTTTGTAATATTTCAACATTATGCTCCATGGCATAGTCCACGCACTCGTCGAAGGTCCAGACTTTCTGTGCCTGTGTCGAGAAGGCGGTTGTTATTATTGCAATAATTAGAAATAATTTTTTCATAGTATTATGTTTTATCTTTATTATTTTTACTACTTTTTATCTTCCAAGACCTTATCTTCCAGATGACTTGCTGAAGCGAACTGCAGATTGCGCAGAGATGATAATGAATACCTATTGATATATTTCGTTGCCTCTGATTTTATCGCCAGCGGAAAGGCCTTCGGTGATGACGATGTTGACGCCGTCGGAGAGGCCTGTTTTAACTGGTGTTTTCACATTGTCTTTATAGACGAAAGTGCTGTCGTTGCTATATATTATGCAGCTTTCTGGCACTGTGACGGCGTCTACAGCCTGTTCGATTATGATTTCGCCGTTGGCGCTGTAGCCTGCGCGCAGATACACATTATCCGGAATAATCAGTCGGGCTTTCATCTGGAAAAACACGGCGCCGTTTTCCGAAGTGCCTTTAGGTGCTATATATTCGAGCACAGCATCGAAGGTCTTGTCGTTCATTGCGCCTATGGTGATTACCATTGGCATGCCTTCAGTGATGCGTCCTACTTCGGTCTCGTCCATCTTGCCGACGAAAATCATGTCGTGCATATCGGCTACGGTGGCTATGGTTGTTCCGTCATTGAAGGTGTTTGAGTTGATGACGCTGTTTCCGACTTTCACCGGAACATCAAGAATCATGCCGTCGATGGTTGATTTTATTGAGGTGTTGGTGTATTCGGAGGCGTTTTTCGAGATACCTTCCTTCACTATGTTGAGCTGGTCGAGGGCGTTGTTGTAGTTTTCCTTCGCCTGCTCATATTCGAGTTGTGATTTCTCGAACTCCTCGGTAGCTATCAAGCCCTTGTCTTTCAATGCTTTCTGACGGTTAAACGTTCTTTCCACATTGTCGAGATTGAGTTTTGCAAGTTTCACTTGTGACTCAGCGGCGGTGAGGTTTGCCACGTCAGGGATGATTTTAACTATTGCAATCACTTCGTCCTTTTTCACCATCTGACCTGCTTCTTTATAGATTTTACTGATGATTCCGGAAACTTGTGGTTTGATTGACACTTCATCACGCGGGTTGATTTGTCCGGTGATGACTGTTTTTTTCTGGATAGTGCCAATGGAGGCTTCCACTGTTTCATATACTTTTTCCTGTGGTTGTGATTTCTTGAAGAGATACACGAAGGTCCACACAACTGCTGCGATTAACGCGATGAAAAACAATGTTTTAAATACTTTTTTCATATTTTTTTATTTTTAATTTATTTTCTATTTTTTCTCACTGATTGCACAGATAATCACAGATTTTTCTGTCTTTTTTATTTTGATTGCTGAAGCAATCAGATTTCACAGATTTGATTGTTGGAATAATTCCGTGTAAATCTGTGTAATCTGTGAGAGATTATCATTCCTCTCGGATAGCGTCGATTGCCTTTATTTGAATCGCTCGCGTGGCTGGCAGTACTCCGGCGAGGAGGCCTGACAACACTATGATTATCGTTGCTGCTATTGCGGCTCCGAAACCTATCTGCGGGTCGAGGAACATCACGTCGTCTGACGGTGTATTAGCGACAACACCTGACACTACCACCATTATTGCCACTCCTATCACAAGTCCGACGATACCAGCCAAAATTGTCAGCAGCAGACTTTCTGCCATCACCTGACGGATTATGATTGACGGTTTTGCGCCAAGAGCACGTCGCACGCCGATTTCGCGTGTTCTTTCCTTGATGGTCACAAGCATGATGTTGCTCACGCCGACAACACCAGAAAGCAAGGTGCCAATGCCGACAATCCAAATCAATATCTTTATTCCAAGGAACAAATACTCGAACATGGTGAATATCTCTTCAAAGCCGAAGCATACGAAGGCTCCTTCATCAGTTGGAGCGATGTCGTGGCGTTCGCGCAGCAAATTCTTGATTTCTGTCTGCAAATCCTTTGTATCATAGCCTCTGGCGGTGGTAAACACGAAGAAATCGAACTTATCGCCGGTATTATAAGCAATTTGCATTGTCGTCAGTGGCAGGATGATGGTTTCGTCCATTGAACCTGAGACACTCACATTACCGTTATAAGCCTCAACCACGCCAACCACCTGATAATAAATGCCGTTTGCCTTTATCATCAATCCCAAAGGATTTTTGTCGGTGCCGATAATATCTTCGTACGCTTTCTTTCCAAGGACGCACACTTTTCTTGCCTCTGCTATATCCGTCTCATTGATGAAACGTCCATACATCACCTTGCATCGGTCTATTTCAATATAATTTGGCAGGACGCCTTTCAAGCTGAAATTACCGCCTTTTGTGCCGTAGAAAACGTTGTTTTCGCCATTGTATGTCCATTTGCTGAATATCGGCGACAGCATGTCAACTCCTTTGATTTTCTTCTTAATCGCTTCAATATCAGACATATCCACATTCCAATCGCGGCCTTTCTGATAGCCTTTGTAGGCTTCTGTTGTGGGGCTTGAGATTATGAAAGTGGAGTTGGTGGCAAAACCCTCGATTTGACTGCGCAAACCGTTATCGAAGCCGTTGCCGCATGCCAGCAGAATCACCAGGATGAAGATGCCCCAGAACACACCGAATGCTGTCAACAAACTTCTTGTTTTGTTGCGGGCTATCGTCTGCCAAATCTCGTTTATGTTATCTACGTCGAACATTATCTATAATTCATTGCTTCTATTGGTTTAACCTTTACGGAATTCCAAGCCGGAGCGAATCCTGCCGCCACACCGCTGATTATCAGCACCAGAGTTGCCATAACCACAATATTGATATCCACAGTCGGGTTGACAAACACCGACATTTCCATCTCAGTGTTGACACCAGCTCCGCTTGATCCCATTATTATATTCACGATTTCCATCACTCCTACTCCACTAATCATGCCAATATATCCGAAAATAGTAGTAATTACGAGTGATTCCATCACTATTGACAGGAGTATTGAACGCGGTTTGGCGCCCAGAGCTTTTCGGATTCCAATTTCGTTGGTGCGTTCTTTTACAGTGATTCTCATGATATTGCTCACGCCAACCACTCCGGATATCAACATTGCGATGCCGATGATCCAGATGAAGATGTTGATTGTATTGAATATCTTCATGGTTTCCAATGAGTTAATCATTTCACTGTCAATCCACACGCCACGCTGGTCTTCAGGTGAGAAGTCGTGAATGGCGGCGATTTTTCGCTTCAGTTCGGTTTTAAAAGTTTCGTTGTCTTCCTTTGTGTTCAGGCCTTTGGTGGTAAATGTGAGCTGATAATACTCATTCACGTTGTAAATTGTCTGCAAAGTCGTATATGGGGCGTAGCATTGACCCATCTCGCCAAAAGCCATACCTTTTGAAACGCCTATCACTTTAAAGCCTAAATCATTGATATACACTGTCTTGCCAATCATTGAAGTTTCTTCTGTAGTACGCAAAAGTTCTTCGTTAGTGTTTTTGTCGATTACTATGACTTTAAGTTTGTTTTTCATGTCGTTTTCATTGATGAAACGACCTTCTATAATCTTTATTCCTTGTATATTTTTGTAGATTGGTTTCACGCCTTCCAGGCTGACGCTTCTTGATTTTTCGCCGAAGATGAGGGTGCCGCCTTTTGACAGCACAGGCGACACCTCTTCGACTTCGTATAACGATTCAAGGAACTGTATATCTTTGTTATTCAATATGATAAAGCGTCCGGCTTTGTGTCCTTTATAAGGGAGTTCGGTTGAGCTTGACCAGATGGTGTAGGTGTTTTTGATTCGGTCGGCAAAGTTGCCAGTGACGCCGTTTTTCAGTCCGTTGCCGGCTGAGAGGAGGATGATAAGCATGAAGATACCCCACGAGATTGCGAAACCTGTGAGTATGGTTCTCAGTTTGTTACGTCTGAGAGCCATGAATATCTCCGACCAGAAATCCTTGTTGAACATTATTTTATCTCTTTAGTGAAATCCATTTTATCCGGGTCGTTTTCTTCAATTGACTCGATGACACCGTCTTTCAGATGTACGATTTTCTTTGTGAGGTTGGCGATTCCGCGTTCGTGAGTCACTATCACCATGGTGATTCCTGAGGCGTTCACCTCGCGCAAAATTTGCATTACTTCGGCGGAAGTCTTACTATCCAAGGCGCCAGTAGGCTCATCGGCGAGGATTATTTTGGGTGAGGTGACAAGGGCGCGGGCTATTGACACACGTTGTTTCTGTCCTCCAGACAGTTCATTCGGGTAATGCTCCGCCCAGTCTTTCAAGCCGAAACGCTCGAGGTATTCCATCGCCATCATGATGCGCTTTTTACGATTCACACCCTGATAGAACAGAGGCAGCGCCACATTTTCGAGCGCCGTCTTGAACGGAATCAGGTTAAACGACTGGAAAATGAATCCGATAAGTTTGTTACGGAACTCGGCAGCTTGATTCTCCGAAAGATTCTTCACCAATTTCCCCGCAAGATAATAGTCACCCTCGTCATAATTGTCGAGTATACCTAATATATTTAATAAGGTGGACTTGCCTGAACCAGAAGCTCCCATTATCGACACCAGTTCGCCTTCAGCCACCTCAAGGTTAATGCCTTTCAAAACATGCAGTGGCTGTGCTCCGAAGTAAGTCTTGTTTATATTTTCAAGCTTTATCATAGTGTACTACGTATCTAAGACACTGCAAAAATAGTAAAATTTTTTTACATGATACAATTTTTTAAAAATTTTTTTAAATTTTTGTTATCGTTAGTAATTACTTGAGATTCCACGCACTCAATGCTCGGAGTGAGGAATTTCAAATCGGATATTTACTTAACAATGTTCGATATCAGGTCTTCCAATTTCTCAAATGGCAGATTTTTATCGAGAATCATGCCATTTGCGTCTATGACAAGAGTTTGAGGTATAAAGGCGATTGTGTACAAACCGGCGGCTTCGTTGCCCCATCCTTTGAGGTCGGAGACGTGGTTTTTCCATGAAAGGTTATCGTCGGCGATAGCTTTTTTCCATTTTTCGGCATCTGTGTCGAGTGACACGCTGACGATATCTAAGCCTTTGTCTTTGAATTTGTTATAAAGAGCCACAAGTTCCGGATTTGCTTTACGGCAATCAGGGCACCATGATGCCCAGAAGTCGAGGATTATGATTTTAGATTTGCCTACGACATCCGACAATGAGAGAGCATTGCCGTTAACGTCATTCTGTGTAAAATCGATGTATTTCTTGCCAGGACTGGTCTTTTTGACATTTTCAACATATTTGGCAAGTTCAATTTTATAGCCGCTTTGCATATTTTCTGGCATGAGACTGTATAATTTTTCCAACTCTCCCAATTCGAAAGCCCATTTGTAACGATACAAGGCATAAGCGCCTAACGGATTATCAATGTTTTGCTTCACAAAATCAAGAACATAATAGTATGTTTTCTGCTCGTCTTCAATATCATTAGCTTTTTTCATGAAAATGTTAAGTTTTTCCTGACTTTCTGAAGCCAAAACATTGATTCCGTTATAATTCTGATAGTCGCCTTCTATCGTAACATTCTGATTATCAGCGAAGAATGTCAGAGGGCGTCTCCATCCGTTAACCATGAGGCAAAAGGCGTCGTTGTTATCGCTTTTCTTAACTTTAAAGACAGCCTGGTTATCTTTTGCGACAACCGAGTCCATATTATTCATTTTTTCGCCGTCATATCTTTGAAGATAAACGGTTTTTCCATTGGAATTTTCGAGATTTACATTGATTTTGAATGAGTTGCATGATGTAACGGCCATCATGACCATGATTGCGATAAACAATTTTTTCATCATATTTATTTTTTTATCGGTTTAAAAAGATAGATTGTCAAAAGTAAAATTAGCAATGAGGCTATTGAGCTTAGCAATGTTTCTATTAAAATAAGTCCTAACAGTTTGATACTGAATGCTTCCAGCCAGAAATAAACGAGGTTATGCAACAGAAGCAGCAGTATTGCGTAGACTGAAAACCATTGAAGACCCATTTCGCTAACAGTAGGACAGTTTTTGCCTTCCAGGTCGCTTTGTCGTGTTGTTAATTTGATGACATAGGGTCTGAGGAAAGCCAAAAACACTGTTGCTGCAGCGTTGAGTCCGGGTGTTCCGCTGAAAATGTCGACTGCCATTCCGATGAGGAAGCCGTTGATAAGCAGGCGCACTTTTGAGAAGTCGAAAGGCAGAATCAGCATGAAGAGTACGTAAATGGTAGGGTGAATATAGTTTCCGAAACCGATGTTATCGAAAACCAGCACCTGCATGATAACCAGGGCAACAAATCGTATTATATTGCGTATCAGTGTGTTATACATAACGAATCTATTTCTGCCCTATAATTGTTTTTCACGACATAGACATGGCGCAGTGTGCTGAAATTAGTGGAGAACTTCAGTTTTGCCGTGCCGAACATATCGTTAGAAGTACTCATATTTTCTTCGATAGTGCCGACCAACACATCAGCGGGGAAAGAGTTGGAGAATCCGCTGGTCACCAGAGTGTCGCCTATATTAATAATAAGGTGTGACGGGATGTCTTTCACGAGACCGTAACGATAGCTTCCGTTATCCCAGACAACATTGGCAACATATTGATTATCAGCGAATCTGCAACTTATCACGGAATATGAGTTCAGCAGGCTCATGACGGAGGCGTAGTGATTGCTCACATTGAGCACTTTGCCGACCACGCCGTTATCGCCGATAACGCCCATTTCAGGTTCGATGCCATCGACTTTTCCTTTGTCGATTATGATAAAGTTATTTGCCTCATAGATGCTGTTGTTGATGACATGAGCTGGGATATAGGTAAAAACATCGTCGTAACAGGCGGTGTCAGCTTCCACGTCGTCGCATGCTAACCTGCTCAGCAACAATGCGTTTTGTTGTACAAGAGCTTCATTTTCACATTTAAGATTCAGATAATCATACCAGTTGGAGGTTGTTTTGCTTATTCCTCCGGCGATATTATTTGACCAGTTGACCATTTTTCTATTCTGATAAGGGAGGCTTTGCACGATCATGATGATGCACAGCACTTCCAGCAGAATAAAAATTATCACTGCATGGTATTTTTTTATGAAAATGAATAAGTTATACATATCCCGATTACTTTATCAGGAATGGGAAGCCGTCGAAGTTTTTGAGTGCGATGCCGGTACCGCGAGCCACTGCGCGCAGCGGGTCGTCGGCCACGTGGATTGGCAGTTGTGTTCTGTCGTGCAGACGTTTGTCGAGGCCTCTCAGTAATGCGCCGCCGCCGGTGAGGTAGATACCTGTGCGGTAGATATCGGCAGAGAGTTCAGGAGGTGTCGTTTCGAGGGTGTTGAGCACGGCAGCTTCGATTTTCGACACGCTTTTGTCGAGGCAATGTGCGATTTCCTTATAGTTTACGCTGATTTCTTTAGGGATACCTGTGAGCATGTCGCGGCCGTGGACAGCGTAATCCTCTGGTGGGTTGTCGAGGTCCTGGATGGCTGAACCGACTTCGATTTTGATAAGTTCAGCTGTGCGTTCGCCAACGTTGAGGTTATGTTCTTTGCGCATATATTCCACGATTTCATCGGTGAAGTCGTCGCCTGCTATACGGATTGATTTGTTTGTGACGATACCGCCGAGGGCGATGACGGCGATTTCAGAGGTACCGCCACCGATATCGACTATCATGTTGCCCATTGGTTCGAGCACGTCGATGCCGATACCTATAGCTGCTGCCATAGGCTCGTGAATCAGTCTGACCTCTTTGGCTCCAGCCTGTTCAGCGCTGTCTTTAACGGCTCTTTCCTCCACTTCGGTGATACCTGAAGGGATGCAGATGACCATTTTCAGCGCTGGTGGGAACAACGAATTATGGAAATTTATCATCTTTATCATTTCCCTCAGCATGAACTCGGCTGCCTGGAAGTCGGCGATGACACCATCACGCAAAGGTCTGATAGTTTTGATATTGTCGTGAGTTTTTCCATGCATCATCATAGCGCGTTTACCCACTGCCATGATTTGTTGGGTGTCACGTTTTATTGCGACAATTGAAGGCTCGTCAACCACCACTTTGTCGTTGTACATGATGATGGTGTTAGCGGTACCGAGGTCGATTGCCAGTTCCTTATCAAATAATGAAAACAATCCCATAGTATTCGTTTTTTAATGTTTAAAATGTCTGTATCCTGTGAAAACCATAGCTATTCCGAGTTTGTTGCAAGCGTCGATAGACTCTTGGTCACGCACTGAGCCACCAGGTTGAATTATTGATTTTATGCCGGCTTCGCTTGCTATTTCCACGCAGTCGGAGAAGGGGAAGAAGGCGTCGGATGCCAGTACGGCGCCGTTGAGGTCGAAGTTGAAGCTCTTTGCCTTTGCTATTGCCTGGCGCAGTGAGTCGACACGTGAGGTTTGGCCGATGCCTGAGGCATAGAGTTGTTTGTTTTTTGCCAGGACTATAGCGTTTGAGCGGCTGTGTTTCACTATTTTATTGGCAAAAATCAAATCGTCAACATCTTGATTGTCAATAAGTTTATCTGTAACAGGCTTAAAATCGTCTTTTGTTTCATTGTGAAGGTCGCGGTCCTGTTCCAGGATGCCGTTAAGTGCCGATTTGTAAACTTTTGTCGGGAAGGCGTTTGACTTCAGTTTGAGGACGATGCGGTTTTTCTTTGAGAAGAGGATGTCGAGCACGCCATCGTCATAGCTTGGAGCGACGCACACTTCGAAGAACATCTTGTTCATTTCTTCGGCTGTCTTGACATCGATTGGGCGGTTGCTTACGAACACGCCTCCGAAGGCGGACACCGGGTCGCCAGCCAATGCTGCATCGTAAGCCTCTGATATTGAAGGTCTTGAAGCTATTCCGCAAGGGTTGTTATGCTTCAAGATGGCGAATGTTGGCTCATTGAATTCGCGGATGAGGTTCAAACCTGCGTCGAGGTCAAGCAAGTTGTTGTATGACAGGTCTTTGCCGTGCAGTTTTTCAAAAACTTCATCAAGATTACCGTTGAAAACTGCCTGTTGGTGAGGGTTTTCGCCATATCTCAGCGGGGTGACGGTCTCGCCGGCAAACCAGTTATGGATGGCTGTATCGTAATGCGAGCTTGTTGCGAAAGCGTATTTTGCGAAGCGTTTTCTGTCGTCCAAAGAAGTGCAGCCGTCTTGTTTTTCGTACATCTCCATAAATTCCTTATAATAATTTGATGAAGGCACGATGAGGCAGTCGTTGAAGTTTTTCGCACCGGCGCGGATGAGTGAGATGCCACCGATGTCAATTTTTTCGATGATTTCCGCTTCGTCGGTGGTATTTCTTACTGTTTCTTCGAAAGGATAGAGGTCGACGATGACGAGGTCGAGGGCAGGGATCTCGTATTGTTTCATCTCGGCGAGGTCGGTGTCGTTATTAAGGCGACCGAGGATGCCGCCGAACACTTTAGGATGCAGGGTTTTCACGCGTCCGCCGAGGATTGAGGGATAGCCTGTAAGCGATTCCACCGAGCGCACTGTGTCGTCGAGTTTTTTTATAAAATCGAGAGTTCCGCCTGTTGCATAAATCTGAACGCCATTCTTTTTCAACAGAGCTACAATTTTATCGAGATCAGTTTTGTAAAACACTGATATTAAAGCACTTTTGATTTTTTTGTTTGTCATAACGAGGTAATGTTTCAAACCGCAAATATAATAAAAAATTTTTATAAAAAATATTTGTAAATCTGAAATTTTTTCCGTAATTTTGCGAGTTAATTTTTATTTTAAGGTGGAAACGCGCTGGATTATAGCACAAAGTGTAGATAAACAACTAGTTAAGTCCTTGTCGGAGTCGTTAGGCATCGACAAGAATTTGGCCACATTGTTAATACAGCGTGGAATCACCAACTTCGAGGAGGCGAAAAACTTCTTCAGACCGTCGCTCGAGCATCTTCATGACCCGTTTTTGATGAAGGACATGGACAAGGCTGTCGACCGACTTCAGAAAGCCATGAACGACGGTGAGAAAATCCTCATTTACGGAGACTATGACGTTGACGGAACCACTGCTGTCGCCTTGATTTACACGTATTTGAAGAATTTTGTCAACAAAAAGAAAATAGAGTTTTACATTCCTGACCGTTACGAAGAGGGTTATGGGATTTCATATAAAGGAATTGACTACGCTGCTGACAACGGCTTTGGGCTTGTCATCGTGCTTGACTGCGGCATCAAGGCTGTTGAGAAGATAGAATACGCCAACCAACGCGGTGTTGACTTCATCATCTGCGACCATCACCGTCCGGATGATATACTTCCTAATGCCGCTGCCGTCCTCGACTCCAAACGCCCTGACTGCGAGTATCCTTATAAGGAGCTCTCGGGTTGCGGTGTGGGCTTTAAGCTCATCACAGCACTGTCGATGCGTCTTGGCAGACCTATTGAAGAGGTTTACGAACTGCTTGACTATGTTGCAGTTAGCATTGCAGCCGATATTGTCCCTATCACGGGAGAGAACCGTGTTTTGGCTTATTTCGGACTGAAGCAGCTCAACAAGAACCCTCGCCCGGGCATAGAAGCGGTCTTGAGGCTCGCCAACATCGGACGCCGCAAAGAAGCGCCTAAGACGGAAGAGGAACAGCAGATTGCCCTTGAGAGAGAACTGACAATAAGCGACTTGGTGTTTCTTATCGGCCCTCGTATCAACGCAGCAGGCCGACTGGAGAAAGCCAGCGACTCGGTGCGACTGCTTCTCGCCACGAAATATGACCATGCCGAGCGTCTCGCCGCAGGCATCAACGACCTCAACGTGCAACGTCGTGAATTAGACAACGCCATCACAGAGGAGGCCCTTACGATGATCTACGCCGACGAGAAGATGCGTAACGCCAAGAGCACAGTGATATTCAACGAAAACTGGCATAAAGGCGTCATTGGTATTGTCGCGTCACGTCTTACTGATTCGTATTACCGCCCGACGATAGTGCTGACTCGCTCAGGAAACCTCATCACCGGCTCGGCCCGTTCGATAAAGAATTTTGACATTTACGACGCCATCGACTCATGTTCAGACATCCTCGAACACTTCGGTGGTCACAAATATGCAGCGGGATTATCGCTGAAACCCGAACATTTACAGGAGTTTGCAGAACGTTTTGAGAAATATGTCTCCGAACACCTCGAAGAAGACGATTTGACACCCGAACTCAACGTAGACATCGAGATGGACTTCACAAATATCACTCCGAAGTTCGTGCGCATCCTCAAACAGTTTGCACCATTCGGACCAGGCAACCTCTCGCCTGTGTTCCTCACAAGGAACGTGGTCGATGCAGGTTTCTCACGTGCCGTCGGCAACCGTAAACACCTGAAACTCAGCGTGATGCAACAAGGAAATACAGACTTCGTGTTCTCGGGCATAGCATTCCAAAAAGGCGATTTATACGAACGCATCCACGACAAAGAGCCGTTCACAATGTGCTATTACATTGAGGAAAACTTCTGGCAGGGAAAGACCACGCTGCAACTGAACGTCAAAGATATCAAGTTCTAGTCGTCATTTCGACAGAAGCGTAGCGGAATGGAGAAATCTCATTCAACGGCAAGAGATTTATCGACTCCATTTCATTCCGCTCGAAATGACGGGGACTATCTGAAGAAAATAACTCTGATTATCAGCATTAAACCACAAAGAGCGAGGACGATTCCCGTACCTTGATTGAGTATTTTCATGCGTTTTTCGGTAAAGAAACGTTTTAAGGAATATGCTCCGACGATTTTCAAGATGTCTATGCTGAACACTGTGGCGAACGTTCCGATGAAAAACAGTGCCACAAGACTCTCGTTGCCGTGATAAATCTCCGTACCCGACACTGTGGCGACCGTCGTCATCCAAAAGACCCAGATAAACGGGTTGAAGATATTCATTATGAATCCTTTGCACAGAAAAACATACCATCTGGGACCTTCATGTTTGATATCGAGTTTTTCGTCGATTTTGTCAAGTTGTTGGTCGATTTTCTCGAATCTCTTCTCCATTTCCTCGAGTTCGGCGCTTTTTTTCTCGGAGCGAGCCACTATTTTCTCAGGTTTGCTGAAATACGTGAATATTCCGAACCCAATGATTATCACACCTGCAGTGATGCCCGCGACCACCATGTTGGCGCTGTCGTCAAGGGTGAGCTGTATCGAGGTAAGCATCATCAGCACAACAACCATGATGTCGCTCAACAACACACCCATATCAAACAGCAAGGCTGTTTTAAAACCCTTGCTGATGCTCGTTTGGATCAACAAAAAGAAGGCAGGACCGAAACCGAAAATTGTCGCGAGGGTCAAGCCCATTAATGCGCCGTGAAAAAACACCATAAATCTGTACTTTTCTAAGAAGACAAAAGTACAAATATTTTTTATTCTCTTTGCTTTTTTCTTCTTTTTTATTTTTCAGCGACAACGACTGCCTTCTTGAATCTTCTTATATTTCCCTGTGTATCAAACACTTCCGTAAATACGACATAAATTCCCGACGGGACTTTCTTTCCGGTTTCATCCAAGCCATTCCATACAAAACGGCTTTGTGAAGCTATATTTTGACATTTTACAAGGTCTTTCACAAACGTTCCTTGTGAGTCAAAAATGATGATTTTAGCTGTAAAACCGTTCTGAAAGCATGAGAGGTTTATCGTTGTTATGTCATCAAAACCATCGCCATCGGGTGAAAACACCGGTGGAAAAATCTCTATTTCGGCATCTTCTGATGAGTTTTCGATAAAAACGGAGTTTTGGTAGCCGGGAGTGCCATATAATGGAGCTGCTGCCGAGTGCCAATTCTCTGAGTCACAAGAACTTATGTCGGGACTGACTCTTTCAAGGGCGACACCTTTTGTTTCTGATAGCAAAGGATAATGCAAATCTTCGGAATAGCTCATGCAATCGATGATTTCGTCGTCAAAACACAGGAGCACCGTTGCACCGCTGTTGGGGTAAGAGGGAAAACTCTTCATCGTGATGAAATCATCGGTCGGGCACTCGTATTGATGGCCGATGACATCGGGCGTAGTGGTGAGCAACAGATAAGAGCCGGGCATTAGTTGACGGCCTTCAGAACATATCGTTTTTAATGTCGTATCGGGAGGATTTGGAAACGATGACTTTACCACACCAAGTTGTAACCTATTGATATTAAATGTTTTATCCGACCTGTTGTAAATCTCCACATAATCAGCGGCGGGGCTGATGGGGTCAAAAAGTATTTCATTTATGACCACATCTCCACCTGCCGCCTCCACCGGAAAGCCAAAAACGCAACTACAACCGTCCGCGACCGGCACTCCGGAACAATTAGAACCAAAAACCAATATTTTATGAAACCTATGGAAAATGAATTCCTGTTGAAAGAGCAAAGTTACGCTTTTTCTGTCTTCGGACGGTTGAACATGATATGGATGTGCATTAAATTCAACAATTGTGTAATTATCAGTATTTGCTAATGAAAGCGTATCCATTTTTTGGTTAAAAACAACCTCTATGCTGTTTGATGACAGCACATTGACATAATCGATGTCGGGGGCTAAGACGTTTTCATCAGCGACAGAGTTTTCAGCACCTGGCGTGCCGCCTCTAATGTCGCAACATGCGCGCCAGTTGACAGCTCCCAAACATGGTGAGTGTGGGTCGATTTGCTCCAATGACCATCCGCCATCGGCTTTTTCACTGTCTCGATACCATGATTTGTCAAAATCTAAATCAAAAACCAAAAATTTATGAAACCCATATAAAGAAAACAAAGAACCAGAATTGGGTATCGAGAATGATGTAAAACCCACACAATCACCATATTCCGATAAAAAAGGGACCGTTTCCTCCTTGCATAATATTATGAAACCCTTTGCATCTATTGTTACATCTTGATTTATTATCTTTTCGCTTGTCCCGATGACAAAAGTCCAATCTTTAATGTTTATGGCATGGTCAGTAGTGTTATACAACTCCACATATTCGTAAGGTGGCAGCCCTACGCTCGGCTCCGGGTCAGCCATGATTTCGTTTATCACAACGTCATATTCATGAAGATTATAATGAACAAAAGTAAAGCTGATGTCTTCCGACAAATTACCGGACATGTCTTGTATCTTATTGATTGTCAACGTGTAATGAACGCCTTCCTGTATCGTTTTTGAGAATGAGAGAATCAACGATGAGTGGTTGTTTCCGTTGTATTCGGCATACATTGGCATTCCAACCTGATTATCGAGGTGATAATTTTCAGCGACAAGGGCATAAACAGCGTCAACCGGTTCATTAAAACTCAATTCTAATTTATTATATTTCAATACTATAACATCATCGAGACATGGGGCTTCGTTATCAACAATCAGCGGACCGGCATAAACATCATCGAGATAGACTTTTTTCGAGTTGCTGGCGCTATATTTTGTCTTTATTCCGAACTTTCCAACGGGCTGATAAGTATTGTCAACACCTTGAGTTTCAATAATATAGTCGCCATTTCCAATTTTGTCGACATAGATTTTCCAATAACCTTCGGAATCGCGTGTCACTTTAAAGAAAGCGGAGAACGACGATGCGATGAATGTGTCGGTGCCACGGCAAACACTGACGTTAGCGTCACCGTCAACACGTTGTAAATCAACGACATCGTTACTCCCCGCCTCTCCAAACCTAAGAAAATATTTATCACAAAGGTACACATCGCTAAAATTGTTGCTTGAGGGCGAAAATGCTTCCCGTAACCAGAAACGCCATTCATATTCTCCATCTTCGACGCCGTTCGACACTTCTTCCTCGCAAAACAGCCATGCCTCGCCAGATTCCTCAGCGTTAAGCTGCAACTGCTTGTTACTGTTGACAATAAACAGCGATTCCGTCCCAATCCACTTAGGATTGGCGTTAAAATCACCATCCGAGAAGTCATCGGTGACTTGCGCGAGACATGAAAATGGCACTAATAATAAAAGGTGTACCAGAATCTTTAACATTTTTGCATCCATAACTACAAATGTTAGCGTTTTTTTTGTACTTTTGCGCAAAAGTATAGCAAAAAGTTTTTACGAAAATAGTTTTTAACACTTTTTAACTTAACTTTCGTAAAAATGGGACAAATCTTAATAAAAGTTAACAAAAAACGGTATAATTGTTAAAAATTTTTAACATTTCGGGAGGTAAAAAATGAAAATAGCGGTTATTGGAGCAACGGGACTCGTCGGGCAGAAGATGCTTCAGGTTTTGGCGGAGAGGAATCTGCCTGTTGATGAGCTAATTGTAGCGGCATCAGAGCGTTCCATCGGAAAAAAGACGCTTTTTAGAGGTAAGGAATACACTTTGATTTCTGTTGAAGAGGCGATTGAAAAACGTCCCGACATAGCGATTTTCTCAGCAGGCGCTGATGCTTCGCTGAAATACGCTCCATTATTTGCCGAAAAAGGCACTTACGTTGTAGATAACAGCTCCGCTTGGCGTAAAAAAGCAGGCATCCCTTTGGTGGTTCCGGAAATCAATGCGAACGACATAACCGCTGATACTCATATCATTGCGAATCCTAACTGCTCCACAATAGGCTTAGTTATGGCTTTGGCACCCATGCACCGTCGTTATGGCATAAAACGTATTGTGGTTTCGACATATCAGTCGGTGAGCGGCAGCGGTTTGAAGGGCTTGAACCAGCTCCATTGCGAGCAAAGAGGCGAAAAAGCTGAGAATCCGGCTTATCCGCATCAGATTCATGAGAACATAATCCCTCACGGAGGCAATTTCCTGGATGACGGCAACACCACCGAAGAGGAAAAACTCATTTTTGAAACGAACAAGATTCTACATTCAAATATCGCTGTTTCGGCAACAGTGGCACGCGTTCCGGCATACGGCGGCCATTCAGAATCGGTGAATGTCGAGTTTTCTCAACCTTATGATATTCAAGAGATTAGAAATATTTTAGAGAATACCCCTGGCGTTATCGTTGCCGACAATCCAAGTGAAAATCTTTATCCGACACCTTTGATGGCTTACGATAAGGACGAGGTATTTGTAGGCAGAATGAGAAGAGACAACAGCATCGCCAACGGTTTCAATTTCTGGGTGGTGACGGATAATATAAGAAAAGGAGCGGCAACGAATGCAGTAGAGATAGCTCAGTATTTGATTCAAAAGATACTTATCTAATAGGATTTCTCGACTCCACTTCGTTACGCTCGAAATGACAAAAAATGAATACATTTTATAACATAGAAGATTTTAAGAAGGTACCGAACGCTGTTGTTACCATCGGGACGTTCGACGGGGTGCATCGTGGACATCAGGAGATACTGAGAAACATGGTGAACCGGGCCAAGGAGATTGGTGGCGAGAGCGTGGTGGTGACGTTTTACCCGCATCCGAGACAGGTGCTGAGTCATGATTCGGGCATACGTTTCATCTCAACACAAGAGGAAAAAATCACTCATCTTGAAGCGTTAGGCATTGATAATCTTATCATCATAAAATTTACAAAAGAGTTTGCGGCCATCCCTTCAGAGGATTTCATCAAAAATTATCTTGTAAAAAACATCCATCCGGCAGTGTTGATTATCGGCTACGACCATCATTTTGGGAAAGGCAGGACAGGCGATTTCGAGATGCTTTATGAGCTAGGCAGCCAATATCATTTCAAAGTGGAGAAAATTCAAGAGCAAGATGTTGATAATGTGGCTGTTAGCTCGACAAAAATTCGTCATTATTTGGAAAATGGCGATATAAAACACGCCAACATGCTGCTCGGATATGAGTATTCATACATTGGCAAAGTCGTTCACGGTCAACAAGTTGGGCATAAAATGGGTTATCCTACTGCTAACATCGAGGTGGCGGAAGAGTTTCAACTCATTGATAAACAAGGTGTTTATGCCACTTTTGCAGAAATCGGCGGCAGGTCATATCCAGCGATGACATATATCGGGAAGCGCCCGACAATGGAAGACAACCGTCCGCAAAGCATTGAAACACATATCATTAGCTTCGACGGGACTCTTTATGACAAAGAAATAAAAATAAGATTTGTGGATTTTGTCAGAGATGACAAAAAATTTGATAATTTTGAAGCCTTAAAACGTCAGATCGGTATTGACGAACAGCAAATTATTAACATTTTAAATAAATAACCATGAAAAAATTCTTGACATTATTAGCAATTATTAGCCTTCTCGGAATGTCGAAGGCAAGTGCATGCACCAACTTCCTCGTTACTAAGGGAGCATCGGTCGACGGTTCTACAATGATTTCGTATGCCGCTGATTCTCATGTGCTTTACGGTGAGTTGTATCATTATCCGGCAGCCGACTATCCGGAGGGTGCCATGCGTGACCTTTATGACTGGGACAGCGGCCGTTATCTCGGCCAGATTCCGGAAGTGAGCCACACATACAATGTTGTAGGCAACATGAACGAGTACCAGCTTGCCATCGGCGAGACCACTTATGGCGGTCTGGAATGCCTCTGGGAAGGCGAAGGCCTGATGGACTACGGCACCTTGATTTACATCTCATTGCAGCGTTGCAAGACAGCCCGTGAGGCCATCCGTAACATAGCTGAACTCACAGCAAAATATGGCTATATCAGCGAAGGCGAGTCATTCTCTATCGCCGACACCGAAGAGGTCTGGATCATGGAAATGATCGGCAAGGGCAAGTTCGAGAAAGGCATGGTGTGGGTAGCACGCCGCATCCCTGACGGATATGTCTGCGGTCATGCCAACCAGGCTCGTATCACCACCTTCCCTCTTGCAAAGAAAAACAAGACATCTGTCACATCGAAGGATTTCAAGAAGTTCATGACCGATATGAACATCGACTGCATCTATTCGGAAGATGTGATTTCATTTGCAAAGAAGAACAATCTTTATGTAGGCAAAGACGAAGACTTCTCATTCTCAGACGTTTACGCTCCTGTTGATTTCGGTGCCGCCCGTGGCTGCGAGATGCGTGTGTGGGCCATGTTCAACAAGGTTACCGACGGCATGGACGCTTATTTCGACTATGCTACAGGCCGCAACATCATGCGTGCCAAGCCATACGTGAAAGGTGAGGCACAGACAGTGGAGAACTTCCCAAGCAACAAGATGCCTCTTTGGGTGAAGCCTAACAAGAAAGTGTCGGTACTCGACATGATGAGTTTCATGCGCGACCATCTCGAGGGCACCGAACTCGACATGTCTCTCGACCTCGGCGCTGGCCCGTTCCATTGCCCATATCGTTGGCGTCCAATGGGTTTTGAAGTCGACGGCGTGGCATACCAGCACGAGAGAACCACTGCAACACAGCAGACAGGCTTCTCGTTCGTATCACAGAGCAATGCCAACAGCATCCCTGAGATTGGCGGTATCATCTGGTGGGGTGTTGATGACGCAGCAAGCACCGTGTATTGCCCGATGTACACATGTATGACAGAGATTCCGCTTTGCTATCGTGTGGGCAACGGCTCGATGATGGAATGGTCGGAGACGGCAGGATTCTGGATCTTCAGCCAGGTTTCTAACTGGGCTTATACCAAATACGACTACATACATCCTGAAATAGAGGCAAAACAGGCAGAATACGAGCAGGGCTGGGTGAAATCGGTTCAGAACATCAACACCAAGGCTGCTGAGATTTATGCTAAAGACCCTGAAGAGGCAGTGAAGTTCCTCACCAAGTACTCAAATACCGAGGCAACGAAGCTTTGCGCCGACTGGAAAGTGTTCTATCAGTATCTCTTTATGAAATACATGGACGGCAACGTGAAGACAGCCCGTGAGGTCCCTGAGGGTTACAAATATTACGCTCCGAAGGTGGAACAGCCGAAATACAGCGATGAGTTCTACAAGGCTATTATCGACCAGACGGGAGATAAGCTGAAGGTGTATTAGACGGTAGCTTAGTAGCTTAATAGCTTAATAGCTTAATAGTTTAATAGTTTAGTAGTTTAAAAGTTAGCAATTGGTGGGACCAATTGTTAACTTTTTTTTATTTTTGCGGTGTGTATAATGTACCCTAGAATTGAGAGCAAGAGTTAAGGTGAAAAATCCGGTTCCAATGTTAATTGGAAAGCTGGAGGAGTGATAAAACTAGAATCCGGCTTTCATGCGAAAGCTGGTTCTCGTTTTATGGCAACAATAGAGTCATGTAATAGAAACAGGTATTACGAATCTGATGATAAAGTTGGGAATATGGATATAACAAACATGGTTTATGAACCTGAACACAAAGACCCAAAAGATGTTTTTAGTTTTTATCCTAATCCAACAATAAATGAAATTATTTTGAGTTATAGTATTGAAAACGATGAAACTATTGTAGTTTCAATATCAAATCTGCAAGGCAAAACCACAACTTTGTTTTCAGGAATAAAGAGATCTGGCGAATATATCGAGCATTATTCATTGACTGATTTTCCCTCAGGAATATATTTGATTAGTATTATGACATCACAAAACCAGTATATCAAAAAAATCATAAAACTATGAAAAAGTTACCAACCGT
>OMYA01000009.1 GCA_900315175.1 uncultured Bacteroidales bacterium | reverse complement strand
TCCGGCGTTGAGGTTTTCAACGTTGATGGTTGTTTGCTGAGACGCGCCATGGTACGTCTCTACAAGGCGTCCGTCGAGGGTGTACAATTCAACTGATTGGCAGTCGGCATCGGGTGAAAGCTCGATGTAGATGTTGTCTTTCGCAGGGTTGGGATGTACTGACATCAAATTTTCACACGTCTCATCTATGTAATCACAATCTTGCATTATGGTTGAGAACCCTTCTTCGCTGTTAAGCCATGCCGAATTTGCGTATGCCTCTTTGCTTCCACAAGGGACAATGAGGGAAGAGCATCCGAATCTGTAAAAAGTGAATTGATGCCCGTTATAAACGCCCAAAGTTGGTGGTTCTATTGCAAGGCATATCGCTTCTTGGAAGTATTCGCATGCCTGAAAAGCGCTCTCTCCAATATAAGTAACCGAACTTCCGATTGTCAGTGTGCCGTTAAAGCCATCGCACTGTTCAAATGCCAGTCTCCCAATTGTATCCACAGAGTTCGGAATTGTCAAATCTCCAGTGAAACGGTCACAATCCACAAACGCGTAATCACCTATTTTTACGACAGAATTAGGAATAACCAGATTGCCTGACAAACTGTCACAGAAACAAAAAGCGCCATAGCCTATTTCTTTCACATTGTCACCTATTGTCAATGTTCCATGAAAGCCGGTATGTTTTCTGAAAGCATATCTGCCTATTTTGGTAACAGGGTAATTATGTTCATTATATGATACCGTGTTAGGTATCACCAGAGAGCCAGTGGCTTCAGTCCCCTTGACATGCCCGATAACAGTTACCGAGATATTGTCTTCGTTAACTGAATATATCAAGGAGTCGGCTGCGGCGAATGTTTGTGCATTCACCGCTGCCATTCCACAAATCATTATAATTGTTAAATATAGATTTTTCATGGCAATTTATTTAATAACAACTCTTTGGGTTATATCAGTGCCATCGCTTGTTTTCACTTTCATGATATATATGCCTGAATTGAGGTCTGTTATGTTGATAGTGTTTACGTTATCGTAAACAGATCTGACAAGTTTGCCGTCAATTGAATAGATATATACAGCATCGCATCTTGCATTATCAGATATGCCGATATTTATGATATTGTTAGCAGGATTTGGATAAATCAAAATCTCATTACTTGTGGCTATGTCTTCAACGCCATAAAGATTTCTGATTACGAATACCGGGAATCCATTGTTTTCGTTGTTTTCGTCCATTGCGAACACAATTTCCTCGGTATTAAGCATATCAACAAACGCTTGTGTTTTCATCTCCTCATCTGATAATGAAACACCATAACCGTTCCAGCTTTCAATGGTATTGATGTAGTATGAATTCAACACATCAGATGATTTGTCATAGCCCACTGTCCCGTATATGGCAAGGATTCCGCCAATAGAATCAGCGACAAAATCGCCGACGGCATAACAGTTTTCTATTGTCATTTGGTTGGAAACACCTTCTGCCTCCCATCCATATGTTGCACCGAAAATGCCTCCGGCATAGTTGCCTTTATCGTCGTTGGAATTGGTTATAGCACTGATATTTGCGACGCTGTAGCAGTTCTTGATATTTAGATTCGTTGAATTAGGCCATGTCCAAGAGCATCCCACTATACCACCGCTTGACACTGGAAAATCGTAATGACATAATTCTTCATTTACGAGTATTATTCCTGTATTAGAGCACATTTCAACATTACAGTCGCCTCTTGTGACACCGACTATTCCGCCTGATGCCACACAACCCATATCGTTGCCCCAATCGATCTTAACCATTGTCACGTTACCGCTGTTTGTGCAGCCGTACAAGTCACATCCGCCAGTACCGCCCACAATGCCTGCGGTAGCAAGATTGCCATGATACACTGAACCTTGGCAATTTACATTCCCTTTATTATGGCAGTTTCTAACGCTACTATTCATATTTAAAACACCAAACAAACCGCCACATTCAATACTATTGTAAATACGTTCCACACTTGTTGTAACAGATGCCCAACTTACACAATTTTCCAAAATAACATTAGAACCTTGGCCAAGAACACCTCCGATCATCAAACTTGTTTCCATTTCTCCGCCCAAAGAATCAAAATTTATGTCAACATTGCAATTTGATGCCAGAGCTATGTTTTTTATGCTTCCATTTTTGGCGCTGCCAAACAGGCCGAAATCAATATTGCTTCTATCTCCTTGAGATACTACATGCATATTGTAAATAGTATGGTTTCCGCCGTCAAAATGACCGCAGAAATAGGTGAGTGCACCATGGAGTAAATCATTTTTCCCAATAGAGTTCCACAAAAGGTCATTAGCACCACCCAGATCCAAGTCTGTAGTAAGCAGGAAATATGTGTCAGAGAAAAACTCATATCCCCATCCTGTGTTTGCACTTGGAGCATTTACCTGTTCTGCAAGATACGCCAGCTGTTGCGCATTCTCAATGAGATATGGGTCTTCGGCTGTTCCGTTACCCATGGTCCATGGCTCGGCAGTGCCGTCCCAAACCGATACTTGCGCGTTGAGTGCCATTCCTAACAGCACTGCAATCATTATAAATACTAGTTTTTTCATGGTAATTTGTTTTTAATTGTTAAACAATTGATTGTTAACCCTTTGCAAAGGTAATAAGTTTTTTTAATGTTTGATAATTTTTATTGTTTTTTTATCATTATTGTTTGGTTTAATGATACCATTATTTGGAGCCATAAGATAATCACCAAGCACAATATGGTCATTGGACGATGCATATTGAAAATATTTTGTTACTCTTTTGTAACTAAAATCTGTTGTATCATAGGCCGCAAAAAGTGAATCAGCCCATATTGGTAATTGGTGCGCATCCCAATAATGATTGACCCAGTCCAGTGAGGGATCTGGTATAGTATCTGTATAAACCAATTCTGCAAAAACAACAAGCATTCTTATCGTATCATGAGGAGAAAGCCAACTTCCATTTCTGCTATCATATAAATCGTCTCTGATTAATGAATCTGACGTATCGTCATCTATATAACAATCTAGCGGAAGCCCTATTAAATCATTAATTTGTGAAAATCCATTTAATGATAATATAAATACCCAAACTATAAGACTAATGCGACATAATAATCTTTTCATAACACACTCCTTTATCTGTTTTAACAACTATAAAATGTATACCAGAATTACATTTATTACCAACCTCTATTTGCCATTTATAGTCATTGTTTTTATTTGTTATTATTTCTTGATTCTTGCCCAAGATATCTATTACAATTACATCATGAATATTTGATACAGATTCTATGTTTATGATCTCATTGCTGTTTACCATATTGGGGTATATAGAAACTTGGTTATCCTTGGTTTCCTCTACATCGCAAACATATTGGAAACAGTCATTGTTAAAACCATAAACTTGTACACCATCTTTGTATTCACATAATAATGTCGATCTTCTTGAGGCGCTACATTCAACGATATCATTTATTCCAAATTGCTCTTGCCATAAAGGAAATTCATCTGGGAAATTGCCTTCTCTAAATATAGTAGAACCACCATTTAAAAATATACGTTTTCTGCCATTATTATATTCTACTAAACTTACCTCAACATCTTGTTCATACAAACAGCCAGACTCGAGAACGAATCTATCTCCCTCCTCCAACGACATGTCACTTAATAGTTTTTCTGCTTCCCCCATTCCAAAATAATCTTTGTAATATCTGTATAAACGTCCAGTTTCACGCTCTTCACGTAAAAATAAAGTGTCAACTCTTGGGAATAAATAATGAAGAGTCGGATTGTGTATAGCATCCAAAGATTTTGGAGTACTAAAGAAATATAGTTTATCATGGATTCTAATAGTATCTCGGTTATAGATTATTCCGACAAGAGTTAAAGCGTAGTCTCCACCGCAGCATGGCACATATGAAATGTTTATACTTGTCGAATCATTACCGAAATACGAAAGATACAAGTCTTTAGCAGATTTACTGTTGTCTTGTGCTTGTGCAACCCCAGCTCCAATGAAAAGAAGCAGAACGAGTAAAGTGTTTTTGATAGTAATTGTTTTCATGGCTTTGAAGTTTTTATGATAATTCTTCGCAAAAATATGAATAATTTTGAATATATTGAATAAAAATTACTCTGTTACTTCAAATTCTCCATAATACTCATCGCCATTAGATAAAGTAAAAGTTACAACATAACTTCCACTGTATGGGATGTAGATGATAACTCCCGACGGAGTGTAAATGGAGGATGTCTCGACCTCACCGCCGGATGCATACGACACCTCAATGGAAACCTGTCCCAAGTTCTCCGTGAAGACAACGGACAAAGAGTGACCGTTAATGGAAGCGGAAATTGATGATGATTTGTCGTTTCCGACAGTATTGCTAGCCATGATAGAAATCTTATCCTCATAATACGAATTGCTAGCATAATTCATGCCAATTATTAGAAGCACGAAAATGGAAAAGATGATTTTTTTAAGCATAGTATTTGTTAGTTTTGTAATATCATGACAAAACTACTCTCAATATATCATTATGTCAAGAAAATTTAGGTGCGGTTTGGTGCGGTTATGCTAATATATTAAACATCAGTCTAAAAGATAGTCATTGACTAAATAGTTAAGATAAATACTAACAGTAAGGTTTGTTTTAAAAATATGTTTAAGCTTTTTGTTTCTATCACTAACAGCTCTATAGGAGCGTTGCTTAAATGCTGAGACATCAGCATCTTTCAATCCAAGAAGATACAAACAACAATAATCAATATCGTCATATGTCAGTTCTGGATATTCGTTTTGTAGTCTTTGGGTGAAATTATTGTAATGACGATTAACCGCATCTCTCAATAAAAGTAATTGCTCTTTACTCAAAGCGAATTCTTTGTAAATGTCGAAACTCACTTTTGATTTAAACTGTTGGATATGGGTTGTTTCCAAAATACATTTACATATAGGCTCGTTTATGAAAGGATTGGCTTCCATTTTACGTTTCATAGCTTCTAACGTTTTGTCTTTTGCAGCGATGTTTTGATTCGATTTGACTATAGTGTTATGAATCTTTATTTTATAAAACATAGTGATAATAACAATCAAAATCGAAAACAATACTAAAACTGCTTGTTTGGTACGGCTCTTTACATTAATATTATTTATTATCTGTAATCTATTAACTTTATATGTTTCATATATTTTTACCAATTCAGTTTCAATTATCGAATTGTTTCTAAATTGTGAAAAATTGTTACCATATATTGATTTATAATATTGAGCTTTTGTAGTATCTCCGATAGCTTGACAACATTTCATTAAAAGGTCGGCAGATGCCGTCTGTGTTGCGTAGTTTATGCGTCTCAAACTTTTTTCCAAATAGAAGATTGCGGAATCGTATTGACATTCTTCTTCAAACAAAAGCCCTAGTGTATAATACTGAGCTAAACGAGCATCATCAACAATAGGTAAAGATAATGCCTTTTTAATCAATAAAAAAGCACTGTCTTTATAGCCCATATTATAATAAATTGGGGCAGATTCTGACAAAGAGGCACCATATATAGTAATATTATTCTGTTTTTTTGCCAAACGGATGGCTTCCCTATAATAATGTAAAGCACTGTCGTTGTTATTATAATAACGATATGATCCACCAATGTGTCTATATGTATTTGCAAGGTTGTAATTGTGAGTTCTATTAAAGTATAATAAAGCGTTTTTGTATAATTCAACGGTAGCTTGGGCAATTCCATAATAATAATATACTTCTCCCAAACGTGTGTATGTCAATCCCATAAACTTAGCCTTGTACTCCACCAAATCATTCTCTTCAAAATGGTCTTCCATTATTTCTAAGGTATGCAAATACTCCTTGCACGCCTCGACAACGCTGTCGTTTTCATAAAATCCTACGCCGTTCATGTAATGCGAACGCGCAGAAAACATGATGATATCGTCATTGTGGGAATACAACTGGGCAAGACTGTCGAAATATCGCATAGCAGTCTGCAAACTGTCGCGATAGTATTGTGGATTGTCGGTTTTGTATAGAGCTTCGGCGAGGAGTAACGATTGGTAGTTGTCGTTAAATTTGTAGGAGATTTCTCCGCTCCCTTCGGTCGGTCGAAATGACATTAACATTATTAACGCAGAGTCGGCATCATGCTGCATCAGGCTGTCGATGCGCAAAAGGGTGTCGGAAATGGTAAACGGCAACGGCTCGACAACAGGCTCCGGCTCCGGTTTGTTGCAAGAAACAACCAGAGTCAATAACAAAGACATTATGCCAAAACAATGTTTCACACCGCAAATTTAGAAAAAAATAATTTAAATGAAAGGAAGAAACAAAAAAAAGAGATGCTTCTGGAAACATCTCTTTTTTGCGGTGCCGAACGGGCTCGAACCGTCGACCTCCTGCGTGACAGGCAGGCATTCTAACCAAACTGAACTACGGCACCATTATCTTAAAGAACCATTCAAAACTTGTTTGTTTTGACGGTGCAAAGATACAGCGTTTTTTCTTACGCCCAACATTTTTTTGTAAAAATTTTTGAAAATTTTTACATACACATACAATTAGTTGATTATCACTATTTTACAACCTTAAAACAAAAGCTCCTTCGCTCCTTACATCATAATAAGCCTGATTTATCTCATTGGCTTTTTCAATTACACTTTCCCTTAAATAATCAGGAACACTGCCGTCAATTATCAGTAAATCAACAATATAACAATTCAATAGCTTCTCTAAATCAACTTTATAGCGACCGTAAAGTATAAAATAGTCAATATGTGGACAAAATGACAATTTTACGCCAAAAGTCGAATTTTTATCAAAAAACGCAATCGTTTTCCCACCAAACGAAATTAGATTGTTACACTTTTTCAAATATCCGTTTTCATAAAATGCTTCGTCACAGGGCAACAGTTGTCCGTTTTTGAAAACTCCTTCCCTAATCAGATTGTTTTCTATGCTGAAATCAGTAATCGACGGTTCATTAACCACCGCCGTGTCACACAAAAGCACATGATTTGTACCGCAAACAAAGTCAATGGCGGTATTTTTATTCATCGAATATACCGTCAAGCTCATCTGATTGCGTTGTATTACCGCCCGTGTCAACTGCGAAACACTGAAAACCAATAAAACAGAAAGCAGTCCGAATAACAATTTCTTTCTCTTATGCTCTATCAACATCATAAGCAACAACAAGGAAACTATCAGGCATATAAACTCCAAATCATTGATATACAATCCTTTAATGATAGATAATGGCAGATTCTCCACCCATGACACGACATAATTCATCACAAAAATCATCCATTTTACGCAAAAAGCCACACCTATATTTATGTAAGGTATGAAGAAAACGAGTAACATCATCATGCCACCGATGATAACGACACTTGAAATCGGACCCATGAACAGATTGCTAAGCCAGAAATATGTCGGGAACTGGTGAAAATAGTAAATCGAGAATGGTGCAGTGGCCAACTGTGCCGCCAAAGTCACCGATGTCAATTCCCATATCTTGTCCAAAAGCCTCGGTTTTACATATATCAAATTATAAACAGGCTTTTGAAGCGCCACTATACCTAATACAGCGCAATATGAAAGCAGGAATCCCACATTGAAAAGGTTCGCAGGGTCAAGGCATAGCAGCAAAAACGCCGATGCCGCCAAACTGTTCAGTAAAACACCGTCTCTTTTAATCATATCACCGACAATCACAAACGAAAGCATGATTGTTGAACGTAAAATTGATGGTGCCAAGCCTGCAAGCAAGGCATAAAACCATATCAGAAGCAACAACAGCGACTGTTTCAACACATGTTGCCATCGTTTCCGCTTATCAAGAAATACCAGCATATATGAGAAAACCATAAACACGACTCCGACATGCATTCCCGACACGCAAAGTATGTGCATCGAGCCGGCTGTGACGTATGTCTGCCTCAATTCGGTAGGCAAAGTGTCGTCGTAACCGAGTAAGATTGCAGCCGCGACAGCGTACTCATCACCAGTAATGCCGAGATTTTGCATTGTTTCGAGCAAAAAATCACGCAAATGGTACGCAAAAGCATAAATCGGATTCGCACGATTCTCTTCAAGTCTTTCCCAAGAATCGTTTTTCAGATAGACCTGTCGCATAATCCCTTTTCTGAACAAATATTTTTGATAGTTGAATTGTTCAGGATTCATTGGCGGTTCCACCAATTTTGGCGGTTCATGAAACACTATCACGTCACCATATTTCAAACTAAGCGAACGTTCGGTTTTCTCAAAATAAACCATCACCAATCCCTGGTCTGACTGCATGTCCGCTGTCACTTTCACCGATTTGTCTTTCTCCGTGGGACATTCCGCCAATCGGGCCACCCAAACGTCACAGTCTTCATCCAAATCGTCATTTCGAATATGAACTATTGCGACACCTATTAAAATAAGATGTAGATTCAAAACCACGCCGAAGACCCAGCGATATCGGTAATCTTTAACAGTTAAAGCAATCAAAAACAATGTAATACTAAGAAAACCTATGGCAGACATGAATACATCCACACCTATTTTCGACAAGTCCAAATATGAAAACGACAGCCAGATGCCCAAAGCAAACGGCATCAGCAGTCGGATAAACGGATATTTGAACCAATTAATCATTCTTACATGTTTTTTTCGACATGCAAGTTATACAAAAAATCCGGGGTCAAAAAATTTTCCCCGGATAATTTTCCGTCTTTTTTCTGCAATTTATGTTAAAATTTTACGCCAAATGTTAAAGATTTTTAACAAATTTGTTAATTCTTTTTAACATATGATATGATTGTTTCGGCTGCTCTGTCGGATGCGCCGGCATTGCCGAGAACATATTTCAGCTCCTCATAATCCTCAAGCAGTTTTTTCTGACGTTTCGAACTGTTCAGAAGCGACTGGAGCTCATCTCTGATACTGTTTGCAGTCATGTCGCCTTGTATCAACTCCTTGACTACCAATCGGTCCATGATAAGATTCACGAGGCAGATGTATTTGACTCTTGCCACTTGACGAGCTATCAGATAAGATATTTTGTTTGCTTTGTAGCACACCACTTCAGGCACATCAAGCAATGCCGTTTCCAATGTGGCGGTTCCCGAGGTAACGATAGCGGCACTTGACAGTTGCAGCAGTTGATATGTTCGGTTCAGCACCAATCTGACATTCGACTTCTCCCCTATTATTCTCTTATAATAGCTAACTG
Source organism: uncultured Bacteroidales bacterium (assembly GCA_900315175.1). Classification (GTDB taxonomy): domain Bacteria; phylum Bacteroidota; class Bacteroidia; order Bacteroidales; family F082; genus Limimorpha. The sequence continues at coordinate 129,436 of OMYA01000009.1, read as the reverse complement.
GCAACGACGGCGCGCAGGCTACTACAAACTGATAATTAGGAAACATTTTCACGACATCCAGCATTACTGTCAACATTCTGCTCACCTCCTGTTTGCGGCTTCCTGGAAGCAAAGCAATCAGTTCCTTTTTCGGATTCAAGCGGTTTGCCTTATAAAATTTGTCCTTGTCAACAGGTTCGACTTTTGCAATTTCATCAAGCAATGGATGTCCAACAAATTGACAGTCAACATCATAGTTATCGTAGAACTTTTTCTCGAAAGGCAGGATACAGAGCATTTTATCGACCACTTTTTTAATTGTGTACACACGGCGGCGTTTCCAGGCCCACACTTGTGGCGAGATATAATAAAACACCTTGAATCCTTTCTTTTTCGCCCATTTTGCGATTTTCAGATTGAATCCCGGATAATCGATTAAAATTAAAGCGTCGGGGTTAAATTCTGTGATATCTTTTTTACAAATGTTAAAATTTTTTAAGATTGTGTTTAAATTCATTAACACTTCGACGAAGCCCATGAATGCCAAATCGTGGTAATTTTTCACCACATTAGCTCCGTTTCGCCGCATTTTCTCACCGCCCCACGCTCTAATTTTCGCTCCCGGGTCTTTCTGACGTATCGAAGCCACGAGATTGGAACCGTGTAAATCGCCGGAAGCCTCACCTGCTATGATGTAATACTTCATTTCTCAAAACTTTTAAATTTGTTCATGACATCGTATGCCGTCCAGTCGTAATGCGTAGGCACTATTGAAGCATAGTTGTTTTTTAATGCATAAACATCGGTGTCAGTGCCGTCATCTTCGACAATAAACTCACCGCCGATCCAGAAATAATCGCGTCCATGCGGGTCTTTACGATGGTCAAAAATCTCTTTCCAACGGGCCTTCGCCTGACGGCAGATTTTCACGCCTTTTATTGGGTTTCCCTCAGAAAACTTTGGGAAATTCACATTCAGGCAGACGCCTTTCGGGAGCCCTTCGTCAAGAACTTTTTTGGTTATATCCAAAATATACTTATCAGCATGGTCAAAATTCGCGTCAAAGGCGTAATCTTCAACGCTGAAGCCTATAGCCGGGATGCCATCCATGCACGCTTCTATCACGGCAGCCATTGTGCCTGAATAGATTACGTTTGTCGAAGCATTCGAGCCATGGTTTATACCCGACACCAAAAGGTCAGGATACTCATCCAAAATCATCTGGAATCCCACCTTGGCACAATCAACCGGACATCCGTTCAAAACATACATCTCAAAGTCATCGGTTTTCTCAAACTGCCTGAGTCTCAACGGCTCATTTATTGTCATCGAGTGTCCTTGGGCTGATTTCACCTGCTCTGTCGAAACCACAACCACCTTTCCGAACTGACGCATCAAATTCGCCAGTCTTTTCAAGCCTTTCGCCAAATAGCCATCATCATTCGTTACTAAAATTGTCGGTCTTTTTTCCATTTAAAACTCTTTTAATACTTTATACAATTTCTGCGTTGGCAGACCCATCACATTAAAATATGAGCCCTCCACATTGCTCACACCACAATATCCAATCCATTCCTGAACACCGTATGCGCCAGCCTTATCGTAAGGCTTATAATTATCTATATAATAACTAATTTCTTGACTATCAAGTATTTCGAATGTCACTTTCGAAACCACCGAGAAGGTTTTTGTCTTCTCTTTTGTATGCACCGTCACGCCTGTAACCACCTTATGCGCCTTGCCAGACAGCTCATTTATCATCCTGACCGCATCATCTCTGTCTTTAGGTTTTCCTAAAATCTCATTATCAACGATAACGACAGTATCGGCTGTGATAACCATATAATTATCAGGCAGTTCGGCATCTTGAAAAGCCTTTGCTTTCTTCAAACTCAAAAACGGTGCCACATCTATCGAAGGCAAACGTGAAGGATAACTCTCGTCAACTTCCTTCGTCAAAATTGTAAAATCAACGCCAATACCTTTTAAAAGTTCCTGACGGCGTGGCGATTTCGAGGCCAAAACGATATTATATTTCTTTAAATTGTCTAACATTTTATTTTATAAAAAACATTGATAAAACTCCAATTAACATACTGATTTTCAATACTATAGACTGTACATGAAACTGCTTTCCCGTTCTAAGTGATTTGTCTGAAACCAAACTATGAATATTGCCAATCAAAACAAAGACAAACAATAAAACACCAGAGGCAAGAAGCATGTAATAAGTGATTTCAAACCCGAATGTGTCGTTCACATAATTTGCCGCCTTCAAAATTACAAAACTAGTTAAAAAACATAATATTATCACAATAATTTGTGCGGCATTCATACCCCAGGCAATCGGAATTGTGCGGCAATGCTGGCGTTTATCGCCTTCCACATCTTCCATATCCTTCACAATCTCGCGGATAAAAGTCATCAGAAAAGCGAACGCGGTGTACAGCAGCACAATCTTAAGCGAGATTTGCATCAGAGGTCGCAAAGTTATCAGCAAAATCTCATGTTTTGAGATATACAACATCTGGAAAATCCAGGGCAAAAACACAGCAAAAGCCACTGATATTGATACGATTAGATTCCCGATGACCAGTTCTTTTTTATATCTTTGGGAGTAGGTGTATAAAAGACACGCCAGGAGAACCATAAAAGCGAAAATTGTGATAAAGCTCTTTCCCAGCGCCATTATACTTCCCGCCAATGCGCAAGCTAAACCTATAACAGTCAATGCGATATAAAAAACTTTACATTGTTTGTCCGTAAAAATCTTACCAACGATAAGCTTTTCCGGTTTGTTAACCACATCAATATCTTTGTCAAAAATATCGTTAATAACGTAACCGCCAGCTTGAATCAGCACCATCGAGATGACCATTAGGGTAAACATCCATGTGCTGCTCATGTGCATAACACAATGATACACAAGGCACATCGTCAATGCTGTGATGAGTAGATTAGGCCATCGGACCAATTTGAAAAAAGCACCGATTTTATTCATTACCACAAATGATTTTCAAAATCCTTCATCCAGTTGTCCTGCACTTTGAGCACCTGCTCAATGATATCGCGCACTGCGCCTTTTCCGCCGTCTTTGTTGCTGATATACACGCTTATCTGCTTGATTTCCTCGGAAGCGTCGGCCGGGCATACGGGCACTCCAACCATCTGCATCACAGGATAATCAGGCATATCGTCACCCATATAAACAATCTGTTCTTTCTTCAGGTTTTTCTCTTTCATATATTCCTCTAACTTAATGATTTTGTTAGGGATATGCGTAAAAACGTCTTTAACGCCGAGCATTCTCATGCGCTGTGTCATCGAGTCGGCATAACCGCCCGAAATCACAGCCACGTTGTAACCAAGGCGCACAGCGAGCTGTAATGCAAAACCGTCTTTCACGTTAGTGGCGCGCAGACCTTCACCATTTGGCAACATTATGACATCGCCTTGCGTCATAACTCCGTCATAATCAAAAATAAACGTTGTGACGTTTTTTAATAATTCTTTATAATTTTTCATTTTTTTGATATTTTTCCAAAATATAATTTGTCAAAACCTTATAAATCTCGAGTTCTTTAGGCGAATTTACCAGCATTTCCTCATGATCCAGAATTGTCTGTATATCACCACGACGGGCAGGACCTGTCAGCGCTTTTTCAGGAGATATTTCGAATGATTTTTTCATCATTTCCATAACCAAAGGACGCATTAAATCCAAAGATAATCCATTCTCTTCCAATAACTTATCTCCTATCCCCAGCATCACATTTGTGAAATTTGAGACATATACAGCCGCCAGATGTATCACCTTACGCTGTTCATCGTCGCAATACTGGACTTTTGATGACAATTGTTCGGCAAAACCATTCAGACGAATCATATCTTCTGGTGAGTTTGCATAAATTAATAAAGGTACGTCGTCGAATGAAATGTTGCGTTCCTTACTCATCGTATAAGGCAGATAAAACACCCCATAACGCTCGATGCGGTTCAGCACTTCCGAAGACTTAGTTCCCGATGTATGAACTACAAGTCCTTTATAATCAATGAGATACGCCGCAACTTCAGAAATAGCGTCATCTTTCACCGCGACAATAGCCAAATCCGATTCAAGAACTTTTTCATAGCTAAAAACGACTTCAACGTCTAAATCCGCACGAACTTTTTCAGCCTTTTCAGGATTCCTGACATAGATACAAAACGGCTCTATCCCTTTGCTTTTCAATACTTTACAAAGAGTATAGGCAGTATTACCCGCACCAATTATGGCTATTTTCCCAAATTGCATCATAAATTTATTTCAAGCTACGAAATTACAAAAAATTTCCGAATAGTTGAAAACAAAATAAATTTTTCATTGCAGATTGAAATTTTTGCAATATTTTTGCGTTTACATTGTTAATTGTATATAAGTATAAAAATCAGAATAAAATGATTGAGACAGACATTCGCGAATTAAACGAAAAGATTCAGAGAGAGAGTCAGTTTATCGACTTAATCAACATGGAAATGAGCAAGGTCATTGTGGGTCAGAAACACATGACAGAGCGTTTGCTCATCGGTTTGTTGTCGAACGGCCACATCCTTTTGGAAGGTGTCCCTGGTTTGGCTAAGACATTGGCAATCAAGACATTGGCAAGCATTGTCGATGCTGATTTCAGCCGTATTCAGTTCACTCCTGACCTTTTGCCGGCTGACCTTGTAGGAACAATGATTTACAGTCAGAAGACAGAGGAATTCATGGTGAAGAAAGGTCCTGTGTTTGCAAACTTTGTGTTGGCGGATGAGATCAACCGTTCACCTGCGAAGGTGCAGAGCGCGTTGCTCGAAGCCATGCAGGAGCACCAGGTGACTATCGGCGAGAGCACATTCGCTTTGCCGGACCCGTTCCTCGTTATGGCAACCCAGAACCCTATCGAGCAGGAAGGCACATATCCGCTTCCGGAAGCCCAAGTCGACCGTTTCATGTTGAAAGTCATCATCGACTACCCGAAAAAAGAAGAGGAAAAAGTTATTTTGCGTCAAAATATCAACAAGGAATATCCTGAGGTTCGTAAAGTTACGTCAACAAAAGATATCTTAAACGCAAGAAAAGTCTGCCGTGAGGTTTATCTCGACGAAAAGATTGAGAACTACATCACTGACATCGTTTTTGCTTCACGTTTCCCAGAGGAGTTCAAGCTGAAGAAATTCGCCGGAATGATCAGCTATGGCGGTTCTCCGCGTGCTTCTATCAACCTCGCTTTGGCAGCTAAGGCTTACGCTTTCATCAAACGTCGTGGCTACGTCATCCCTGAGGATGTGCGCGCCGTCGCCCCGGATGTGATGCGTCACCGTATCGGCTTGACATACGAGGCAGAAGCAGAAAATATCACTACAGAAGATATCATCAATGAGATTTTGAATATTGTTGAAGTGCCGTAATTTGTTTACCGTTTACAGTTTACCGTTTACAGTTTGGAGTTTTAAATGGAAGCGAACGATTTATTTAAGAAAGTCAGGAAAATCGAGATCAAGACGCGTGGGTTGACCAACCAGATCTTTTCGGGTCAGTACCACAGTGCGTTCAAGGGTCGCGGTATGACATTCAGCGAGGTGCGTGAATATCAGTATGGTGACGATATCCGCAACATCGACTGGAACGTCACGGCGCGATTCCACAAGCCTTTTGTCAAGATTTTCGAGGAAGAGCGCGAGATGACAGTGATGTTGCTCATCGACGTGTCAGGTTCCAACGACTTCGGCTCCGTTGACGCCACAAAACGTGACATCACAGCAGAACTCGCAGCAGTGCTGGCATTTTCGGCGATTCAAAACAACGATAAAGTCGGCGTGATATTTTTCAGCGACCAAATAGAGAAGTTCATACCTCCGAAAAAAGGCTCAAGCCACATCCTGCGTATCATTCGCGAGATTGTGACCTTCGCGCCCCAACACAGAGGCACCGACATCGGCGAAGGTCTGAAGTTCCTTACAAGCGCCATCAAAAAACGCACCACGGCATTCCTCATCTCCGACTTCGTGACCAGCAAGCCATTCGAACAGGAAATGAGAATAGCAGCACGCAAACACGACCTTATCTCATTGAGAATCACTGATAAACGCGAGCTTATCATACCTAAAATAGGCTTGGTGAAATTCCGCGACAACGAGACTGACAAGGAGTTGTGGGTCGACACCTCGACCAACGCCTGGAATCAGGCTTATCAAAAATTTGTACAGCATGAGACCACCGCGCTTAACAAAACATTCGCCAACAACGGCGTGGATAACACGTTGATTTACACCGACGAAGACTATGTAAAGCCCCTCATGCAACTTTTTAAAAGGAGAGAATCGAGAAGATGAAAAAGCTTTGTTTCATATTGTTGTTCTGCATGATGTCATTACTCGGCATCCAGTGTGAGGCACAGGTATCTTTCCTAAGAGGAAAAACCGATGTCGACACCATCGTCGTAGGACAACCATTTGATTATCAATTGTCTTTAACAATTCCAAAAGACTATTTCGTCGAGTGGAAACAATTCGGCGACACCTTAAGCAAATCGATTGATGTGATTAACGTTGAAGAAGTAAAAACCACGGCTATCAACAACAGCGACAACGTAATTATGACACAAAACCTCACGTTGACATCATTCGACACCGGTTACGTCTATGTACCTGAAATTGCCGTCACATACAGCAAGAGCCTTAAGGACAGCGTCCGTTACACGCTCCGCACCGACGAACAAGAGCTTTATGTTACAACTGTCGCCGTCGACACAACCGAAGCCTTCCGCCCTATCAAAGGCGTTATGCGCCAAGGTCTTACAGCAAAAGAAGTGTTCCCTTGGATTGCTATAGTCATCATAATTGCCGGCGTAGTCTATCTTATCATTTATCTTAAAAAGCATAAGAAAATGAAAGATGTTGTCGTCGAAGAGAAGAAAAAACCGACTATTCCTGCAATTGTCACAGCTCGCACAAAGCTTGCAGAGATGAAAGACAACGAGGTTTGGAACACTACGCTGACCAAGGATTACTACACCGACCTCACTGATATCGCGAGAGAATATCTTGAAGGACAGTTTGAAATCGATGCCATCGAGATGACTACCGATGAAATCATGGAGGCTGTCGGACGATTGAATATCAGCGACTTAACCAGATCAAAGCTGCAAGACACCCTGACGACCGCCGACCTCGTGAAATTTGCGAAAGCCAATCCTTCAGCCGAGCAAAACAAGCAGTCATTCAGCGATATAAACAACTTTGTTGAAGACAGTTACATTTATTTCCAGGAAGAAGAGAAAAAGAAAGAGGAGGAAAGTAAATGAGTTCATTAGAATTTGCATCGTCGTATTTTCTTTATGGATTGATAATCATTCCATTACTGGTGATTTGGTATATCTTTTCAGGCAGAAAAAACCAGGCATATGTGAAATTTAGCGACACCAGTTTTTTCAACGGCATGCCAAGAAGTTGGAGAATCTATGTGCGACATATACTTTTCGTCATTGAGATGTGCGCTTTAGCGTTGTTAATCATAGCGTTAGCACGTCCGCAAAGCAGTTCGAAAAGTCAGAAAATCAACGTGGAAGGCATTGACATAGTGCTCACGATAGACTTGTCGAGCAGTATGCTTGCGCAAGATCTCAGGCCGGACCGTTTAGAGGCTGCCAAAAACATCAGTGCCGACTTCGTGAAAGGGCGTCCTGATGACCGCATGGGTTTGGTTGTCTTTGCCAGCGAGACATTCACGCAAGTGCCTTTAACCACTGACCATGGCATGCTTTTAAACATGATGAAGGACATGAAATGCGGCATGCTTGAAGACGGCACCGCCATCGGCGACGGTCTCGCTTCTTCTGTGAGCCGTCTGAAAGACAGCGAAGCCATCTCAAAAGTGGTGATTCTACTCACCGACGGTGACAACAACGCGGGCTCCATCGACCCAGCCACAGCCGCCGAAATGGCAAAACTTTTCGGCATCAGGGTTTACACCATCGGCGTTGGCACAAGAGGCACGGCACCTTATCCGGTGCAGACACCGTTTGGAGGCATCCAATACCAGCAGATTCCTGTAACCATCAACGAACCGCTGCTGCAACAAATCGCCGACGAGACAGGCGGAAAATATTACCGAGCCACATCCAACGAGAAACTGGAACAAATATATGATGAAATCGACCAACTGGAACGCTCTAAAATAGAAATAAACGAGTTCACACGCGTCCATGAGGAGTTTTTACCATTCGTCTTGATAGGTTTGGCATTATTATTGTTAGGATTTATTTTAAAAAACACTGTTTTTAAAACATTAACGGATTAAGATATCATGGAAAGTAACATCTTAAGATTTGAAAACCCACAGTATCTGTACTGGCTGCTGATAATTCCGGTGCTGGTGGCTGTCTATGTCCTGATCCGTTTGTGGAACAAACGACAGTTCAACCGTTTCGCCAGCATCAAACTGAGAGGTTATCTCGTGCCGATGTTCTCAAATGCCAGAGCCAACACGAAGTTTGTCATTTTCAACCTGATAATAGCCTTATTAATAGTAGGTGCTGCAAACCTGCAGTCGGGCTCAAAGATGGAAAAGGTGAAACGCGAAGGTATAGACCTATTCCTGTGTGTCGACATTTCGAATTCGATGCACGCCGAAGACATTGCCCCAAACCGTCTGGAACGCTCCAAACAAGCCATCAGCAAGCTTATTTCCAAGCTCGGAGGCGACAGAATAGGTATCATCGTGTTTGCCGGCAACGCCTACGTGCAACTGCCAATCACCACTGACTATTCCGCCGCAAAGATGTTCCTGTCGACAGTAGATACCGACCTCATCCCGACACAAGGCACCGAAATCGGAAGGGCAATAGAACTGGCCATCAAGAGCTTCGGAGAAAACGAACACAACAAAGCCATCGTTATCATCTCCGACGGCGAAGACCATGAGAACGGCGACGCCGTGAAAGCCGCACAAGAAGCTGCAAAAAACGGCATCAAGATTTACACCATAGGCATGGGCCTCGACGAAGGCGCCCCTATCCCCCTCTATAACAAATACGGCAAAAGAACCGGTTATAAAAAAGATAAGGACGACAACATCATCATAACAAAACTCGATGACAACATTCTGCGCCAAATCGCCGAGATAGGCGACGGACTCTACGTGAGAGCCAGCAACTCAAACGTAGGCCTCGACAAAATCTACGAAGACATCAACAAAACAGAGAAATCAGAAATAGAATCAAGCGTGTTCACCGACTACGACGACCAGTTCCAATGGTTTGTGGGCGCAGCAATACTGTTGCTGATACTCGAAATCATGCTTTCTTCAGGAAAGAAAGAATGGGAATCAAAATTCAATTTATTTGAACCTAAAAAGGGAAATTAAAATGAAAACAACAATAAAGACCGGTATCACACTGATCCTCCTGATGTTCTGCATCGCGGCAAGCGCGCAGACAAAGGAGAGTTTCATACGTAAAGGCAACCGGAACTTCAATAAAGGCAACTATACCGAAGCCGAGAAAGACTATAAAAGCTCTCTCGACAAGAAATACAACGACAAGGCACAGTTCAACCTCGGTAACGCCTACTATAATCAGAAAAACTATGACGATGCAATGAGCAGTTTCAAAAGCGTCATCGACAGAAATGTGCCACAAAATATTGAAGCTAACGCCTATTACAACCTCGGCAACAGCCTGATGGAGCAACAACAGTATTCCGAAGCTTTCAAAGCATATAAAAACTGCCTGAAAATCAATCCGGATGACGAAGACGCGAGATACAACCTCGAATATGCACGGCAGAAGATGATTATGCAACAACAACAGCAACAAAATCAGGATAAGAAAGACAATCAGGATAATAAGGATAAAAAAGATAATCAAGAGCAACAGCAACAGCAGCAGCAAAACCAGAATCAGGAGCAGCAGCAAGGACAACAACAGGAGCAACAAGAGCAGCAACAACAACAACAGCAGCAGCAAGAGCAACAAATGTCGAAAGAAGACGCTGAAAGAATGTTGCAAGCCCTTGAGAATCAAGAAAAAGAGACAATGGACAAGATGAACGAGGCGAAAGCTGCAAAGATGCAGAAGAGGAAGATTCAGAAGGATTGGTAGGTTTAGCTTAATAGCTTAATAGCTTAATAGTTTATAAGTTTACTGTTTAAAGTTTAAAGTTTTAAGATATAGATGAAAAGAATAGGATTGTTTTTGGTGTGTTTGATGACGGCGTTCTTATTGAGGGCGCAGGACGATGTCAATTTTAAGGTGATTTGTAAAAAACAGGTCGTCGTGGGGGAACAGTTTCAGGTTTCCTATGAGCTAAGCGGCGACGGAAAGAATTTTGAATCTCCGGATTTCAACGGTTTTGAGCTTGTCGGAGGACCTTTCTCATCGTCAAGCTCGAGCGTGCAGATTATCAATGGCTCTGTCACCAGGACCAACACGCACACATATTCGTTTTATTTAAGAGCAATAAAAGAAGGCAAATACACCCTTCCTGCAGCCTCCATCACTGTCAACAAACAGAAGGTGAAGAGCAGCACGGCAGAGATTGAGGTCGTAAAAGACAATTCCGTCACTGCCGGCAGTGCTTCAAATAAAGCGACGGTCAGCACAAAAGATGTGTTTCTCGAAGCTGTACCGAACAAAAGGTCAGCATACTTAGGCGAACAAATCATACTAACCTACAAGATTTACTACACCATCCCGATTTCCAACCTAAGCATATCCAAAGCCCCTTCCTATTCAGGTTTCTGGACAAAAGACATCACCGACAACAACGGCGTGCTGCAACAGTCGTCAGTGATGAGAAACGGCCAGGAATATCATGTCGCGACGATTCAGGAAATCGTGTTGATACCACAAAAGACAGGCACTTTGACCATCGATCCGCTCGACATCACATGCATAGCGCAGATCCGTCAGGAACGCCAGCAGCCTAAAGGCTATGACCCGTTTGAGAACTTCTTTGGCGACATCATGGGCTCGTCTTACACCAATGTGAAGAAGGACATGAAGTCGCAGCCCATAAATATTGAAGTCAAGGCATTGCCGGCAAAAGACAAGCCAAACAGCTTCAAAGGAGCTGTCGGACAGTTCACTTTCACCTCAAAAATCGACAAGACAGAGATGAAATCCAACGATGCCTTCACTGTGACATATACCGTAACAGGAAAAGGCAACATCGACTTGCTTGACATCCCGAAACCGGTATTCCCAGCCGATTTCGAGGTTTACGACCCGAAAATCACCACAAACATAAAAAACAACTCGTTCGGACTAAGCGGAAGCAAAAAAGCGGAATATGTTGTCATTCCAAGGTCTTCCGGCAAATTTACCCTAACCCCGACCGAGTTCACATACTTCGACCCGACAAAAAACAAATATGTCACTTTGGAATCCGACAAATACGAGCTCAAGGTGGAGAAAAGCGCCAATGAAGGCAGCAGCGGCATCATTTACGCCGGCGGGCAAGAAGCTATAAAAGTCGTAGGAAGCGACATCAATCACATCATGACGATTGGCGAACTTCAGAAGGGAGACACACTGCTCTTCGGCTCGCCATTATATTTCATCATAATGATTGCAATGATTGCCGTTTTCGCAGCAGCATTTATTACATATAAGAGAATCAACAAGTTCAACCAGAATCAGGTGCTTGTCAGAAATAAAAAAGCGACTAAAATTGCGAAGAAACGTCTGCAAAACGCATACAATTATCTCAAGATTAAAGACCAGAATCATTTCTACGAGGAACTGTCGCAGGCTTTGTGGGGTTATATCTCCGACAAGTTGAACATCTCGCGTTCGCAACTTTCAATGGACACAGTGAAAGAGGCGATGTCAAGCAAGTGCGTTCCAGAAGACATTGTAAATCAATTTATTGAACTCTTAAACAGCTGTGAATTCGCCAGATTTGCCCCAGGCGATCCGGGAAAGAAGATGGAAGATTTGTATCAGAAAGGCATTGAAGTTATTACAAAAGCGGAAAAGAATCTGTAGAATTTGAGAAGAAAAGACAATAGTTAATAGTTAAAAGATAAAAGATAAAAGATGAAAAGGATATATTGTTTGGTGATTATGATGATGGTGGCGCTGGGGTTAAAGGCGCAAACCATTCAGATTCAGGAGTTTGCAAAAGCTAATTTCTATTATAATGAAAGTCAGTATGACACAGCTCTTATGATTTATGAGGGAATCACAAAGGAAGGATATGTGTCTGCACCTTTATTATATAATATAGGTAACACTTATTTCAAGATGAGGAACTACCCGATGGCCATTCTCTATTATGAGAAAGCCTTGAAGATGGAGCCTAACAATGATGAAATCAAGCAAAATCTGGCGATAGCGAACGCTCTCATCACTGACAAGATTGAGCCGGTGCCGGTGTTCTTCATGGCGAAATGGTGGGGAGACATCGGGAATCTGCTTTCTGCCAACGGCTGGGCCAAGGCATCATTGAGAGTCTTCGGCATCCTGTTATTGGTGGTGTTCTTCTATTTTACGGCACGAACAAAAGGAGCGAGAAAAATCACTTTCTTTACAGGCATCCTGGCTTTTGTGATTTTCATCTGCTGTCTGATTTTCGCTTCGCAGAAGTACAAATACATCAACGAGCGCAACGAGGCTATCGTTATGACGCCAACTATCACGGTGAAAAGCTCACCGTCATCATCCGGTGTCGACCTTTTTGTCTTGCATGAAGGCACCAAAGTTGAGATTATCGACAACACCGACAAGTGGGACAAAATTAAAATCGCTGACGGCAGTGTGGGATGGATGCCTTCTTCTTCGACAATTAAATATTAATTTGGAAGGCTTAAACATTGAAAATGTGTGGTTTAGTGTTTTAGGAGAAAAAATATTTAATTTTTTTCCTAAAATATTTTGTGTAGTTCAAAAAAATGTTGTATTTTTGAACCCTAAAAATAGTGCATTTACATTTGAAATTAATGTCTAAATTACGTGATATGAAAAAAAGATTTTTACCGTTAAGTATGCTTTTGATAACCATGGTGTTAGCTCAAGCAAGTATCGTGGCTAACGCTGCTGGAAACCAGGGAAATTACACTCCTAGGACTGGCTCAAAAGCTACAATTTCTTCATTTATGAAGAGCATTCGCGCAAATCAAGAGACCGGTTTGATTGACCCGGCTTTGTTAATTCAGGGTCAGAAAGCTGCTCAAACATCATCCAGAGACGCCAATTTGAACTGGCAGTATGCAGGTCCGGACAACTTCGGCGGACTGACAAAAGCCATCATCTACAACAACGATGGTTCAGTTTTGATTGGAACAATGGGTGGTGATCTTTACAAGACAACCAATGGTGGTGTCACATTCCAGAGAATCACCAACTTAAGTCTCCCAATCAGCTGCATGGTCAAGAACGCAGCTGGTGACATTTTTATCGGCACCGGTGACGGTCGCGACGCACAGCTTCTCAATGGCTTGGCTAACCTCAACTACGAGGCAAGTTTCGTCGGTAGAGGCATCTACAAGATGGCTGCAGGAACGACAACACCAGAGCTTCTTCCTTCAACAACTCCTACAGAATCAAACGGTTGGGGCTATGTTAACGAGTTGGCCATCACCAACGGCAAGATTTACGCCGCTACAGCCGCCGGCATCATGGTCAGTGAAAACAACGGCGAAAGCTGGACCAACGTGCAGGAAGGCTGCTTCAGAAGCGTTAGAGCAAACAACAACGGTGACGTCCTCGCCGCCGACACAACAAACGTCTTCCTCGCCAAAGCAGGCAGCGCATTCCAGATGATTACCGGCACAGAACAGCTTCCGAGCGCATATTTCCCGAAAGCCATTGCAATGTCGGAAAACGATGCCAACTTCATGTATATCGCATATTACAGATATGACAAGAACAACACTAAACTTTACGGAATCGGCGATGTTTACTTCTCAAACGACAATGGTAACACATGGGGTATTGCAGTAGCTGGAACAAACATGTATCCAATCTTTGGAACAAGCGAAAAACCAGACAACTTCAACGGATACATGATTGTTTATCCTGACAACCCAAGAAGACTCCTCATGGGCGGTACCGATCTTTGGGAAGTTAAAGACATAACAGGACAGGGCGTCAACAGCTACAGACCATTAAAAGTGTCTGACTATTTCTCATCAGAATATATGCTTACATATATCCACATGGGCATTCAGACTGTGGCATTCAACCCAACAAACGCCGGTTATTTCTTTGTCGGAACTAATGGCGGTGTGTTCAAAGGCACATATTCAGAAAGCACATATACCTTCACAGGCAGCAACCGCTACTTCATCACAGACGACCAACACTGTTCAACAGCACGTATGATGAGCGTCGGTGTCGGCGGTTTACCAGCAGGATCAGTGATTAGCGGTGGTCTCGACCATGGAACAATCGTCTTATCAGGCACCGATCAAGTGAACAATGCAACAACCGGTACGGTTGTTTTCCCACATCCTACAAACAACGGTTATGCATCAAGCTTTTTTGACAAGCAATATGCTGGCGGTCCTTGCGCTATTTCTACGATTAGCCCATATATCCTCTTCGTTTCAGGAACAGGAAGCCTTACAACACCTATCTACAGAACACAGACTGGCGGTGTTGACTATGACGGTAACTTCGAAGGCGGTGGAGACAACCCAGTTATCACAAACGCCAATGCTTTCAGAACTCCATTTGCATTCTTTGAGAACTACAATGATGCCAACAACCCTGTCGACACAATGTTCGCTCCTATCAGAACTGTGAAATACGTTGGTGATTTGGTTTATGCATACAGTAACCAGGCTGGCTATCCTATTGATTACTACATCACTGCAGCTGATGCTATCCATACAGACGAGCAGGGCATACCATGCTGTCTGCCAGGCGACACTATCCGCGGCATCCACGACCAACTCAGCTCATTGTATGTTGTCGGTGTTGAAGGCAAGCTCTATATGACAAGAGAGGCTCTTATCTTCAACAAGGCCACACAATGGAATCAGATCAGCACTATTGAAGGTATCCCGACAGCTGTTGCACTCAGCGGCGACGGTGACATGGCAATGGTTGGTACAACAGAAGGCAACCTCTACAAGGTTACAGGTCTCGCCCTCGCCTACACACAAGGTCAGGCTTGCGTCGACTCAGCAGCATGTGTCGTGACATTCAGCCAGCTCACAGGCTTCAGCGGACAGGCTATCACAGGTATCTCAATCGATCCATCGAACAACAATAATGTTCTCGTTTCTTTAGGAAACTATGGTAACACAGCATACGCTTACCGTTCAAACAACGCCGGCACATCATTCGAGTCAGTACAGGGCAACCTTCCACAGGTTCCAGCTTACTCATGCTTGATTGAAAAGAGCACAGGCTTGTTGATGGTCGGTACAGAATGCGGTCTCTACGTCTCTGAGAACGGCTCAACATGGACCAAGTCAGGTGATGTGTCATGCCCAGTTATGGACATCAAACAGGCTGTTCAGAAAAACCATGAAGAGAAGATCGACATCCTTTATGATGAGATGGGTGTCCCTACATACGTCGTCTATCCTGGTGTTTACAATGAGGGTATGATTTACGCTGCAACATACGGTGCAGGTGTCCTCTCATGCGACACATACAAAGAAGGCGGCGACCTCAGTGTCAACGAGAACGAGACAACAGCTACAGCACAGCTCAACGTCTACCCTAACCCTGTTAAGGATAATGGTCAGATCAACATTACTCTTAACGAGAACGCCAATGTCAGCTACCAGATTTTCGACCTCGCAGGTCGCATGGTGGTTAACAGCGAGCTCGGTTACTATGTAGCAGGCGAACATACAGTTACATTCAATGCTGAAAACCTCACAAGCGGTTCTTACATCATCCGCGTTCAGGCTGGCAGCAAGACTGAAACTGGCAAGTTCTTAGTATACTAATAACGGGAAAATCGATAAAAGAGGGCGCCCGCTTCGCGGGCGCCCTCTTTTTTGTTAATAGATGTTTTCTCGTTGATACTGCTGATGCTCACCGTAGGCGGGACAAGTCTTCGATGATGACTTGCAAGCCGAGAGCAAAAGTCCGAGAGTGAACACTATCACCAATAACATTGCTATTTTCTTCATATTTGGTATTATTAAATTTCCGTTTACAAAGAAACGATTTTTTTTCTAATTTTGTACACGAAAACAAATAAAAATTTTCGTCATGGGAGAAATCAGGAAACCTGACATAGAAAAAGGATGGTACGACGCTCTGCAACAAGAGTTTGAGTCGGCATATTTTGCCGGCATCAAGACGTTTCTGATAGAAGAAAAACGCCAATATGTTGTCTATCCGCCGTCACCGCTTATATTTAACGCATTCAACCGAACGCCTTTCGACAAGGTGAAGGTGGTTATTTTAGGTCAGGACCCATATCATGGCGTCGGACAGGCACATGGTCTGGCATTTTCAGTGCCTGACGGCATACAGCCGCCACCAAGTCTGCAGAATATCTTCAAGGAACTGCACACCGACATTGGGATGCCTATCCCGCGCAACGGAAACCTTGAGAAATGGGCAGATGAAGGAGTATTGCTTCTCAACGCTTCACTCACTGTGAGGGCAAACATGGCAGCATCACACGCAAAAATCGGATGGCAACAGTTCACCGACGCTGCAATACGCGCGCTCTCAGAAAAGAAAGAACATCTGGTGTTTATGCTTTGGGGCAATTACGCCATCGCCAAGGAAGGACTTATCGACCACAGCAAGCACCTGATATTGAAGACAGTGCACCCTTCCCCACTCTCAGCGAGCCGCGGATTCTTCGGATGCAGGCATTTCTCGCAGGCGAATCAGTACCTCATTGATAATGGTATAGAACCCGTGAAGTGGGAGGTTATAGTTAAGAGTTAAGAGTTAAGAGTTAAAAGTTAAGAGTTAAGGGTTAAGAGTTAAGAGTTAAGAGTTAAGAGTTAAAAGATGAAAGATGAAAGATAAATTGGTTTTTGCTACGCATAATAAGAATAAATTAGCGGAGATTAGGAATATTTTAAAGAATTATGATGTTGTGGGTTTACGCGACATCGGATGCGAGACCGATATCGTGGAAGATGGCGACAATCTTCAAGACAACGCCAAGATCAAGGCGGATTTCGTAACCAATAATTATCATTTGAATTGCTTTGCCGATGACACCGGATTGGAAGTCGAGGCATTGGACGGCGCTCCTGGAGTCTATTCAGCAAGATATGCCGGCGAGGGCTGCTCTTATCACGACAACGTGGTGAAATTGCTTGCCGCGATGAAAGGAATCAAGAACAGAAAAGCACGTTTCAGAACAGTTATCGCATTGAATCTCAACGGAAAACAATATTTCTTCGAAGGCATTGTAAACGGCAGGATTCTTGAGGAAGAGCAAGGCAATGGTGGCTTCGGCTACGACCCTATCTTCCAGCCTGACGGCTATGAAGAGTCGTTCGCTGAAATGTCAATGGAAGAGAAAAACAAGATTTCGCACAGAGGAAGAGCGGTTCAAAAACTCGTTGAGTTTTTACAGTTGTTCAGTTTAACTGACTGACTGAACAACTGATTAACTAAAAAAATTTCTATTAAGAAAAATTTTTTGTATCTTTGCGAGTTGGATTAATCATTAGACTGCAAAAATGAAAAAAACGTTGTTTCTTATATTTGCATTATTACTGGCAATAGCAGTAAAAGCTCAGGATTTTAAGGATTTATATCGATTTGATAAAATAAATAACGCCCTTACGCTTGACATGTCTAAAATCAGTTCGTTTGAGCAAAGGGTTCATTTGATTTATCTATTGAATAATGACAATCGTTTTGTTGTTTCGATAAGCGAAAACGACGGTGTTTTCAACATAAAACGCAATCCTGACAGCTATGATTTTAACCTTGAGAGCACATTTAACGACTTTTACGGCAAAGAAACAGCGTCGTTCAACAGCATGTCGAAGGATGAGATTGGTGAATTATATAACGTATGGAAATCGCAGTTACCCAATGGTTTTATGGCATCAATGATGATGGATATATACGTCAAAGACCGACAGAACAACCAATGTGCCACTGCCGACCCTTTCTGTACCGACAATGGTATGTATCAGTTTCCTGCAGGTGTTAATGCAGGATCTGGCGAATCAGGCCCTAATTATGATTGTTTGTCCACAAGACCTAATCCTGCATGGTATTATATGAGAATGTCGAATTCAGGCGGCATGACGATTTATATGTACAGCACACCGGGCGAAGACATTGACTTCTGTTGTTGGGGCCCTTTTGATGACCCTGTTACGCCTTGTCCAAACGGATTGACTGGTGCAAAAGTCGTCAGTTGCAGTTACTCACCGAATCCTACAGAGAACTGTCAAATACCTAATAATGCGCAGAGTGGTCAGTATTATATACTTGTTATTACTAACTTCTCGAATCATCCATGTAACATCAATTTCAGTAAGACTTCTGGTACTGGTACCACCGACTGCTCTATTTTGGAGCCTTTTTTAACTGCCAACACACCTTGTTACGGCAGCAATCTGGTGCTTGAGGCTAATGTCATTGAAGGCGCTTCATACACATGGACGAGTCCGGATAACCAGACACATAACGGAAGGACATGGACACGTCAGAATGCCACACTCGCCATGGCCGGCTCATACACATGCCATGTGGTGGCTGGCACACAGAGCGGCGATGAAAACATCAACGTGTTTGTGTTTCCCAATGTGACCGCCGACTTCACCAATACTGAAGCTGTTGTCGGACAGTCAGTGCAGTTTACAGGCACCGAGACCACGAGCCCATCGGGGCACACCAGTGCGATCAATGTGAGACAATGGAACTTCGGTGACGGCACCACAAGCACACAAGCCAACCCGACACACACCTATTCAAGCCCGGGAGATTATCAAGTTTCATACCATGTGGCAATCACTGGAGGCAACAACGGCGAGTGCGGCGACACCAAGACCAAGACAATTCAGATAAGAAACGAGTTTGCTGCCACCGTGACAAGCGACAATACCAGCTTCTGCGAAGGTGATGCGACACCGAATCTCACTGCGACAGCAACAGGAGGATATGGCAATTACACATATTCATGGACATCGTCACCTGAATGCGCTATCGACTATCCGAATTCAGCTACCACGACAGCACATCCGGCGCTTGGGAACACCACCTTCACATGTACCATCTCCGATGGGCACAACACGCTCACAAAGTCTGTGACAGTCACTGTCAATGCCATACCAGATGCCACAATCACGGGGCCCAACCCGCCGCATGTGAACTATAACGCCTCGACCACCCTGTCAGTGCCGCAGATGTCGGGAGCGACATACGAGTGGAGCTCTGAGCCCGCAAACCTGATACAATCAGGACAAAACACCAATCAGATTACCACAAAGAATCTGACTGAGCCTACAACATTCCATGTAACTGTCAGCAAAGACGGCTGTTCCGGCTCCAGCAGCATGACATTGGCAGTGGGCGACGCTTTATATGGCAACGTGGTCATCGTCGGACAGCCGGAGCTCTGTTCTGGTGAAACCACATCTTTAAAAGTGAATCCTGCAGGAGGAACCGAACAGTATTCGTTCAACTGGCAGCCTGCAAACTTGATTGAAGGTTCCAACACAGCACAGACCGTCTCAACCAAGGAGCTGACAGCATCAACAACCTTCACCTGCGTGATTACCGACACCGACAGTCACACTTACACAGCCACATCACCAATAGTCGTGGTGAATCCGATACCGGAGGCCATGGCATATATCCAGGAAAGCGGCGACATATATAAAACCTACCATATCCTTGCCGGAAATTCGGTGATTTTAAATATGGAGAACATCCCTGGTGCCACATATTCATGGGAACCAGCCAATCTTATCAGCAA
Organism: uncultured Bacteroidales bacterium; assembly: GCA_900315175.1. Taxonomy (GTDB): domain Bacteria; phylum Bacteroidota; class Bacteroidia; order Bacteroidales; family F082; genus Limimorpha. The sequence goes on along the minus strand of OMYA01000009.1, from coordinate 109,564 downwards.
CTTCATCGAACCTAACCACAGGACGGCAAAGACCGTTCAACTTGAGGAGAACGACCACTTGGTATTCACAGGAACAGTCACATCATCAAGCGGATGCGTAAATCAGGATAATGTGTCAGTTGTTGTACACAAATCTTTAGACGAGAGCTATATCACATCATCAGTCAACGTTATTTGCGAAGACCATGAAGTGACGTTAACCGTTAATCCGTCAGGCGGAACGGGCAATTATTCGTATTATTGGCTCCCTTCTTCTGGAGGAGTGTATTCAGATCCATATTCACAGACAACAAAAGTCTACCCGAACAGCTCCAACCATACATACAGATGCATCATTGCTGACAATGGTATTGATGACAAGGTAAACAATTGGATAGAAAAGAGCATAAACATCCCGATACACGAAAAACCAAGTGTCAACAGCTCTTTAATCGGGCAAGAATATGTGATACCAGGCATCGACTACATGCCTTACATCTATGAATACAACATTCAGGTATCGAGTTTGCATGGCTATGATATCGAGAATGCCGAGTATACATGGGAACTTTTCAGTTATTACGACACGCCGAACCATATCGCGGGTACAGAAAGCACATCCACATGGCAAGTATTTCCTGATGACATCGACAAAAACAAGGCATACGTCTCTGTTGACGAATATGGCAATGCGCTTTTGATATGCACCATAACAACAGAATGCGGCTCGACAAAATCGGAAATATTCATCTACACCGAGGATTACAATCAGGGCCAATCTGTGGATGAAATCAACTACGACAAGATGATAAGCGTGTTCCCGAACCCATCAAACGGTGAGGTTTATATCGGATATAACGACAGACTCGTTTCAAAAGATATAGTCATCAGCATTTATAGTTACAACGGCATGCTTATCGATCAGATTAAAGCAAACACCGACACCAATGTGACGCATTATTCCATGAAGGATATGTCAAACGGTCTGTATATAGTAAAAATAACCGGTAACGATTTCGTGGTAACGAAGAGATTCGTACTCAACAAGTAGGGAAGGTTATTTCCAGCCCCAGCAGGAATCGTGCAACAAGTTGAATTTCAACGGGATGCCGATGCTGAACATCACTTCAAAGCCTCTGTTTTTGCGGCTGTCGTTTTTCACATGATATGCGATATTGTCGACGTATGTCGGTTGGTTGGAGCCGTTGGTGTTCAAGAATCCGAGGTTAAAGCTTCCATCGAGTTTCAAAACCAGCGTAAACACTTGGAAATGAATGTTATAACGCAATCCGGCACCCATTGCGAGGCTGATGTCATACGATTGCATCGCATCTGAATTTGAGATATCAACGGATGTGTTGTATTCCGGATTATTCGAGTATGTCTTTGAGAACTCGCCTCCGTAGCAAAAGCCAATGCCGGGAGCCACAAACAGATAGGGAGCCAGGAGGTTATTCGGACGGATATAATAGATAATCGGGATTCTTACATCCAGATAATTGGCTTTAATCTGGTCGACTTCAGGCATATCGCCTCTGAATTTGAAAGACTTCTGAAAACCGCGTTCTATCATCATAAGCTCGCCGCTGATTGCCAGGCCTTTCACCTTTTTGACTGGATATTCCAAATATAAGCCAAAGCCTGGTTTCAGCACAAAATCATTAGGAAGCTTATTGTAATTCTTATAGGCAAAATCCATGTAATAATGCGTGAATCCGCCTTTTATACCTATTGTAGGGACGACTCCCCTATCGCGTTTATGCTTGACATTACCGAAGCTGTAATCTACCTGAGCGTAGAGATTCACACCCAGAACGATTAAAAATAATAATGTTACAAGTTTCTTCATATCAAACAATTTCATTTTCTTTCTGCGATTTCAGCACTATAATGCTCGTAACCGTAATAATTAATTATCATTGGTTTATCCTCCTCAGGCGTCCTGTCTTTTATAATAGACCAAACGTCTATGTTTTTGATACCTTCCGGAGTGATAGTACCTTTTATGATATTTCCTCTGATATACGTGAAATCTCCAGCTTCTTCAGTAAATTCGTAACAGGCTACAAAATCATTACCATTGCCATGCCAATCGCCATAAACATAAGCATCTACTGAATACCAATTCTTGTAGTCACCACTTTTTTTTGTGGAGAAGCTTAATTTCATCATTCCATTGACCTGTTCCTCAATGATAATATACATTGATTTATTCAGCATTTGCTGATATATTTGCTGAGGGTACGGAATATACTGATGAGACGCAGGATTATAATATTCATAATAAGCGTCTGCAAGCGTGCCTGGCATTTCATAATTGCCAACAATATCAGGCGGGAAGCGACCTTCTTTTAATTTTTGTGGTATTGCAGCAGGATCAGGGAAATACTGTTCCGGATAGATTTCATAACAAGTCTTCATGTCGCTTTCGTCACCGACAAAAGCTAGTGTGTCGTGGTTGCTTTTGCTGCATCCCCAAAGCAGCAAAAACATCACGCAGAAAACTGTTATCAAAGAGAGAGAGCGTTTAAACATAGGATTATTTTAGGTTATTCTTTAGTATTTCGATAGCTTTGTCGATGCCTGCTGCGTTCTTTCCGCCGGCTGTAGCGAGTGTCTTTTGTCCGCCACCGCCGCCTTGGATTTCTTTGGCGGCTTCACGCACCATGGCTCCGGCATCCATTTTGTTTGCATCTACTACGCTCTGAGGTAACATCACGCAGAGAGCCGGCTTGTCTTCAAACACACCGCCCATGATGACAACCACCTCAGCGTCAATGTCTTTCAATGCTGAAGCGACGTTGCGCATCTGGTTCATGTCGGCATCGATGCGGGCAACGACGAGCTTATGTCCGTTCCATTCGGTGGCGTTGTTGTAAGCGTTCTTTGCATCGCTGACAGCCTGAGCCAACATCATGGCCTCAATCTTCTTCTGGAGCATGGTGTTCTGTGCCGAGAGGTTCTCAACAGCCTTAACCACATCGCCAGACGACTTCACGAGACCTTTAATCTTATTTAATGTGTCTATCTGATTGTCAAGATATTCGATGACTGCCTCGCCTGTTATAGCCTCGATACGGCGTATGCCGGCTGCGATAGCGCTTTCGGTCAAAATCTTAAACGCTCCGATGCGGCCTGTAGATGCGATATGTGTGCCGCCGCAGAGCTCGCATGAGTAGTCTTTTCCGAATGTCACGACGCGTACCTTGTCACCGTACTTCTCACCAAACAATGCCATCGCGCCCATGTTACGAGCCTCATCGATAGGGACATCGACTGCCGTCTCGTTATGCAAATCCTCTCTAATCTTCTGATTGACAATGGTTTCAACACGACGAATCTCTTCGTCTGTCATCTTGGCAAAGTGACTGAAGTCAAAACGCAGACGCTCATCATCAACCATTGAGCCCTTCTGCTCGACATGAGTTCCGAGAACTTGGCGTAAAGCAGCGTGCATCAAGTGAGTTGCAGTGTGGTTAGCCTCAATCTTCAGACGGCGTTCCACATCGACTTTGGCAGTAAACACTGCCTCCGGCTGCTGTGGGAGATTATCGGTGATGTGTATGCTCAGGTCGTTTTCTTTAACAGTGTTGACTACGTTAAGTGTCTCATTATCAGACATTAACACACCTTTATCACCGACCTGGCCGCCCATCTCAGCGTAGAACGGGGTCTTATCGAGTACGATCTCGAAATGTTTCTTGCCTTTCGCAACGACCTCCCTGAATTTCAATATCTTAGCCTGGCACTCCATCTCGGTGTAACCGACGAAAGTGGTTGGTTTGTCTTCATGAATCAGCTCGACCCAGTCGCCCGACATCTTCTCGGCTGCTTTGCGTGAGCGGTCTTTCTGTTCCTTAAGGTTATTGTTGAAGCCTTCCATATCGACTTCGAGGCCTTTCTCCTCAGCCATGAGGTTGGTCAAGTCGACTGGGAAGCCGTAGGTGTCGAACAGTTCGAAAGCGAAAGCGCCGTCGATGAGTTTTGCACCTTTATTTTGTTCGACATAATTCTCAAAACGTTTGATTCCCAATGCCAAAGTGCGCAGGAACGAAGCCTCTTCTTCGTATATAACCTTTGATACGAGGGTCTCCTGGGCTTTGATTTCAGGATACTGCTCACCCATCTCGCGTACGAGGACTGGCAGCAGTTTATACACAAACGGTTCGGTGAATTTCAGGAATGTATAGCCATAGCGCACAGCGCGGCGGAGGATACGTCTAATCACGTAGCCTGCGCCATTGTTCGACGGCAGCTGTCCGTCGGTGATGGCGAAGCTGACAGCACGGAGGTGGTCAGCGACGACGCGCATGGCGATGTCTGACTTCTCGTTTTCGCCATATTTTATGCCTGAAAGCTTAGAAATCTCATCGATGATTGGGGTGAAGACATCGGTGTCGTAGTTCGACTTCTTGCCTTGCATCACGCGGACGAGGCGTTCGAATCCCATGCCGGTGTCGACATGTCTTGCCGGTAGGTCGACGAGAGTGCCGTTGGCGAGGCGGTTATATTGCATAAACACGAGGTTCCATATCTCAATCACTTCCGGGTCGTCTTTGTTGACGAGGTCACGGCCGTTGATTTTCTTGCGAGCTTCTTCGTCACGGATGTCGATATGAATCTCTGAGCAAGGTCCGCAAGGGCCTGTCTCGCCCATCTCCCAGAAGTTGTCTTTCTTCGAGCCGTAGATTATCCTCGACTCGTCGACGTGTTCTTTCCAAAACTCGTAAGCCTCGTTATCAGGAGCCATTCCGTCTTTCTCATCGCCTCCAAACACTGTGACATACAGCTTATCCTTGTCAATCTTCATCACTTCGGTGAGAAACTCCCAGCCCCATGCTATTGCCTCTTTCTTGAAATAATCGCCAAACGACCAGTTTCCCATCATCTCGAACATGGTATGATGGTATGTATCGCGGCCGACTTCCTCGAGGTCGTTATGTTTTCCTGAGACGCGCAGACATTTCTGAATGTCGCAGACGCGCGGTGCTTTGCGAGGGTTGTTGCCTAAGAAGACATCTTTAAATTGGTTCATGCCGGCATTGGTAAACATCAATGTCGGGTCATTCTTAACGACTATCGGTGCGGAAGGCACTACAAGGTGCTGTTTCGACTGAAAAAAATCCAAAAAGCTCTTACGAATTTCGCTTGCTTTCATCATTAAATTCATTTTTTCTTTAAAAAAGTTTGCAAATTTAAGAAAAAATTATTTATTTTGCATGTTTGAAACGTATTTTTTTCGTTTTAAAGATTAAAAAAAGATAACAATGGCGAGAAAAAAATTTATATACAACCCGCAAACCCTTGATTATGAGGAATATAAGCCTTCAAAATCCAAAAGAGCAAGTGGTATTATATTCTATATGATCACAGCGGCATTTCTCGGATATGTTGTCATGGCGATAATCAATCATACCATCGGAACGCCCAAAGAGCGTCTGCAGGCGAGGGAGATTGAGTTCATGAAGTTGCAATATGACATCATAAACGACAAGATTGAGACCATCGACGAGCTTCTTGCCGAGATACAAGACCGCGACGACAACATTTACAGGACTATTTTCGAGGCCGAGCCTATCCCGACATCTGTCAGAAAAGCCGGATATGGCGGCACAAACCGTTATGAGGCATTAAATGGCTATGAGAATTCATCTATTGTAAAAGAAACCACAAAGAAAATCGATGTAATTGAAAGCCAGCTCAATGTGCAGTCAAAATCGTTTGACGACGTTTACGACATGGCTAAAAACAAAGCCAAGATGTTGAGTTGCATCCCTGCAATCATGCCTGTGAAAGACGTCGATATCTATAGGATTTCCTCACATTACGGATACAGAACCGACCCGTTCTACAAAGTCCAGAAGCTTCATAGCGGCATCGATTTCTCGGGACCAATCGGGACACACATCTACTCCACAGGCGACGGTGTGGTTGAAAAAGTCTCGTTAGGCAACACCGGATACGGCAACAACATCGTCATAAACCACGGATACGGTTATAAAACACGTTATGCCCACATCAGCAGGTCGTACGTAAAGGTCGGACAAAAGGTGAAACGTGGCGAATACATAGCAGATATGGGCAACAGCGGCAAGTCGACAGCTCCGCATCTGCATTACGAAGTGATTAAGAACAACAAAGCGATAAACCCTGTCAATTTCTTCTACAACGACCTCACACCTGAAGAATATGACAAGATTCTCGAATTGTCGGAAAGACAGTCAATGACAATGGATTAGCATCATGGAAGTCAAGAAGCTATATTACAAAATAGGTGAAGTGGCGACGATGTTCAACGTCCCTACCTCCACCATACGCTATTGGGAAAGCGAGTTTGACGTACTGCGTCCGCGCAAGAGTACCAAGGGAAACCGTATGTTTACCGAACGCGACATGCGGTATCTCCAGATTATCTACCAGCTGGTGAAGGTTAAAGGCTACACCATCCAAGGTGCCAAAGACGCCATGAAGACCAAATTCGACAAGCTCGAAGAAAACGCCATGATGATAAGAACGCTCAACGATGCAAGGGAATTCCTTGTCGATTTGGACAAGAAACTGGCCGAGAAACAGAAAGTTTCCTCGCTTCGCTCGGAATGACAATTATTTAATGAATAATAAGGCGCGGCTTAATGGTTCCTACTAAAATGTAGATGCCGTCAAGCCGCGCCATAATATTATTCCGAGCCCTGAAAGGGCGAGGAATTCCATTAGAATGTCTTATCTTTCATTAAATAATTCGTGACGTAATCGGAAACACCGTCTTCGAGGCTGGTGAATGGCTTGTCGTATCCCGCCTTGCGAAGTTTTTCCATGTTTGCCTCGGTGAAATACTGGTATTTGTCGCGTATGTCGAGCGGAGTGTCGATAAACTTGATATTCACTTCCTTTTCCATTGCCTTGAAGGTGTTTGCGGCAAGGTCGTAGAACGAGCGGGCATGGCCTGTGCCGAGGTTGTAAAGACCACTCTCAGGACGTTTCTCTATCAGGAAAAGAATGACAGAGGCGATATCTTTCACGTAGATGAAATCCCTCAGCTGCTGACCGTCTTTGAAATCAGGACGATGTGAGCGGAACAGTTTCACCTCGCCGCAGTCCTGAATCTGATGGAACGAATGCAGGATTACCGAAGCCATGCGGCCTTTGTGGTACTCGTTAGGACCGTAGACATTGAAGAACTTCAGTCCAGCCCAGAAAGGAGGGCATTTTGTCTGCTTGAGGATCCATTTGTCGATTTCATTCTTCGAGCGGCCGTAAGGGTTGAGTGGCTGCAGCTTCTCCACGATGTCGTGGCTGTCGATATAGCCCAGTTCTCCACCGCCGTATGTCGCTGCTGATGAAGCATATACGAGCGGGATCTGATATTCCGTACACAAAGTCCACAGCTGTTCGGTGTAGTTCACGTTAAGCTCGATGAACACGTTCCAGTCGAACTCGGTGGTGTCGGTGCGAGCGCCGAGATGAACCACGAAATCGACCTTGTCGTGATTGACTTCCAACCAGTTATGAAGCTCTTTTCTATCCAAAAGAAGCTCGTATTTTTTGTTGATATAGTTTCTTTCCTTTTGTTTCTTTGAAAAGTCATCGACGAGGACGAGGTCGTTTCTGCCCTGTTCGTTGAGACATCCAGCCACCACGCTGGCGATAAATCCTGCTGCGCCTGTAATTACTATCATGATATATTAATTTTCTTCTGTTCTTGTCATCAAATAATTTCTCCATTTAGTGAGCACTGCCTGCATATCCTTCGGCAGTTCCGAGTCGAAATACAGTTCTTTCCCTGTTGTCGGGTGCACGAAGCCGAGCACTTTTGCATGCAAGCAATGACGTGGTATCTCGTTGAAGCAGTTGTCGATAAACTGACGGTATTTCGAGAAAGTGGTACCTTTCAGAATCCTGTCGCCGCCATACAGAGCATCGTTGAACAGCGGGTGTCCGGCATACTGCATGTGAACACGTATCTGGTGTGTGCGGCCTGTCTCGAGGCGGCATTCGACCAATGTCACGTAGTTGAAACGTTCCAAGACCTTATAATGTGTCACTGCATCTTTACCTTGGCTACCGTCGGGATACACTGCCATAGCCACGCGGTCGCGCATGGAGCGTCCGATGTTGCCTTCGACAGTGCCTTCGTCGTCAGTGAAGTCGCCCCATACGAGAGCCTGATAGCGGCGAGTGATGGAGTGTTCATAGAATTGTGCCGCGAGCACCGTCTGCGCTGTCTCGTTTTTTGCCACAATCATAAGGCCGGTGGTGTCTTTGTCGATGCGATGCACGAGGTATCCGAAGCCGTTGTCGACTTTCGAGCCGTTTTCCTTGAAATGATATGCCAAGGCATTGAGCAGGGTGCCGTCAAAGTTGCCGTGGCCGGGGTGCACCACCAATCCTGCCTGTTTGTTCACGACGATGACGTCATCGTCTTCATAGACAACTTGAAGCGGGATGTGTTCGGGGGTGATAACGACTTCACGAGGCGGGTACGCAAGCACTACAGTCACGACATCGAGGGGCTTCACCTTGTAATTGGATTTCACCGGTTTGTCGTTGACAAGAATGCTTCCAGCCTTAGCCGCGTTCTGCACACGGTTTCGGGAAACATTCTCCAATCTGTTTTGCAGAAACTTGTCGACACGGGTAAGAGCCTGACCTTTGTCTGCCACGATGCGGAAATGCTCAAACAGTTCGGTATTCTCCTCCGAATTATCCCCGATGACGCCTACGAAATCCTCCGACATGACTGTATCTATTTGGAAATCATCAACTTAGTCGTCTCATCTGCGCCATTGGGCTTCACTGCGCGCAAAATATAGACTCCATCTTGCAAATCATTGACATACAATTCATTGCAGTTATATTCCTGTTTCACGACTCGTCCTGTCAGGTCGTAAATCACTATTTCACGATATACCATCTGATCATAGCCGGAGATTCTAACCACATCGTTGGCCGGATTTGGATAAAGCACGATTTTACCATTGTCTGATTCGCCAGCATTCACATTCAAATCAGTATTTTTACCCATTAACGGACGAATCATAATCGAGCCGGCGAATGAGCTGTTTTCCCAGCCATAGCCAGTATCATAAAAATTATACTGATGGTTGTCGATTGACGAGTCGAATCCGATATTTATCGATTTTGAATAGCGTTGGCGGATTCCGACATAGAATGTGGAATTCACCTTCACGACTTCGTCGAATATATATTCCGAAAAGGCATACAGGACGCTGTCGTTCCATATAGGCCGTCTGTTTTCAAGTGTATAAATCTCCTGTCCCGGTTTCCCGTTATTATCTCTCCAAACGACTATATCGAAGAAATTGAAGTTTGCGTCATTCAAGGTACGGTTGAAAAGCATCTGAACACCTCTCACTGTGTCGAGCGTGGTAACCTTAAACTGCACTGCGAAATAAGTGTCGCCAGGAACGAGTCCGTAGCCTTTTTCAGGCGTTCCGTCATCGTAAGAGAAATAGTTACCGAAAACCTGCTGATGTTCCAAGACATCGCCATCCACCTCGCCGCTATGCTCGTCGACCACTTCTATCGTATGACGAATAGTGAATGACGTGGTGTCACCCGGCAAACTGTAAGGATAGATAAAATCACCCATCACAACAGAGTCACACATCACTCCAGCATTCGAATATTGATTGATAATGAATGGGTTAGATGAATAAGAATAACTCCAGCTTGAGTTATTATCCTCGACTTCACAAGAATAGCGGACCTCGTGAGCGTTGACATCCATATTGGTGAGATACATATCAAAGATATTGTTAATCTCGTTTATCGGATTATCTTTATAATGCTTATAAGGCATTGTCCTATAACGCTTTAGGAAAGAAGGTGAGTTATGAGTGAAGTTCACCGTCGGATAATTGTCGTTATCCAGGCTGCGATTCATGTCGAGATACATGAAATCGACATTCCACTGGTCCAAATTGCTTCTATCGTTAGGATACATTGCGGTTGGCAGTGTGCCATAGTTAAAGAAAAGTATGCGAAAATCTTCTTGGAAGAAGCATGTGTCGGTGATAGGAATCATCACCTTTTTGAAATATTGGTTTTCATTGCAACCTGCCAAAAACGGTTCCATCTCCGCGCCTTCTGTTGCCCACACCTGTTTCCATGCCGTTTTTCTCAGCGTGACGTAGTTTTGAAGCACTGTGTCGAACACCACTTCATCATAACCATAGCCGAACTGCAGCACGAGAGAGTCGTCGCGATCGGGTGAATCGCCATAACCGCCTGGCTGATAGTAGAAGCTGAAATAAAGTGAATCAGCGGGTGTAAGTGCATGATTACCAACGCTGTCGAGACGTATCTTCACGGAAAGGAGCGAGTCGCCTATGAACGGGGTGGCGGTGCCTCTGCTGTATACTTTTCCATATTTGTCGATAATGTCCAGGGTGGCGGCGCGATAGTTCACCGGCATCATAGGGAAGCCGGAGTTCACGAACACGTTGCCTGTCTGCCATCTTGAGGCATCCGGATAGATGTCTTCGTTTGTAAAATCATCAAAGAATGGCAGTGTCGCGCTTACTTCTTCTCTCGATTTCAGCGATTCCTGTTCAGGAATACCGCCGTTGAAGCCAGTGAGATATTCCTGGGCTTTGCCGCTCATCAATAAGGTTACAGCGAGCAATATCGTTATAATAATTCTATTATTCATCATAGAAATAAGTTGTATCTATTTCATAATCAACGTCTTCAAACTCCTCGAAGCTAACAAACGGCTTGTCAGCCACTGGTCTCGGATACATCATCTTCATATCCATGGCGCGCTTCTCGGGGTCATAAGAAAACGTTCTGTTTCTCAATATATAATTAAAGCTGTCAATAACGTATTTTATTGTGTCGGCGCTGTATTTTTTTACTTTCCAGGCCTCAACAACAGAGTCACGACGGAATTTTTCGTATTTATACCATTCAAAATCAAAGTTTTTAATTGACCTGTACCAAACGTTCACTGTCGAGCCGAGAGGCACCATCGTTTCAATCGAATATTCAGGTTCCATGCGCGACACGTAAAGGTTTTCAAAGTCTCCATCATCAATAAATATCTCTGTTCCGATATTCAGAGAAGCCAAATTTATTCTATTTTTGACGTCTTCGATGTTAACGCCGATCAGGTCTGGCAGATTGGTCTTTCTGGAGCCTTTTCCGAGACCGACCACCAGTGTCACTGCCGAGCCTTTCACCACCTCGTCATTCGGTTCAACCACCTTGTCTTTAATTTTCTGTTCGATGACTGCATTTCTTGCGAAATAATCGACAAAAACGAGTTTATCGACCTTCAAACCAGCCGAGCCTAGGCTCACCATGGCCTGACGAAGTGAAAGATTACGGAGGTTAGGCATCTTCACTATCTCTGGTGCGACATTGGTGCGGGTGATGTATATGTTTCTTCCTTTCTTCACATTCTGGCCAGCGGCCGGATCCTGTTGATACACAGCGCCTTCCGGAAAATCTTTAATGTAGATGCTATCGAGAAGAATAAAAGTGAGTTCATCTTTATAAACCTCCAAAGCTTCTTCATAATTCATTCCAACCATATCCGGCACAGGGAATTCCTCACCGTGACGAGTGAACTTATCGAGTTTCTTGAATGTATAATCAAAAGCTCCGACAATCACTAAAATCATGATTATCAAGCTGATATAAAACCATTTGTCTCTCAAAAAACGAAAAGCCTTCTTTTTTTTACTTTTTTCGTTCATAATAACATCGTTTTTTGTAATTTTGAACTCGCAAAGATAACGAAAATAATTGAATTTAAGTTTATTTGAGATGAAAAAAATAGCAATAGTCTGTGGCGGATACTCTGGAGAATACGAAATCTCCATCAGCAGTGCAAAAGTTGTGAAGAAGCACCTTGACCCTTCAAAATATGAGGCTTATGTCATTGTAGTTCTGAAAGATAGATGGTACCATCTTGAAGACAATGGTACAGAGACCGATGTCGACAAGAATGATTTTTCGATTAAGGTCAACGGCAAGAAGGTTGTTTTCGATGCTGTTTTTAACGCGATACATGGTGTTCCGGGCGAGGACGGGCAGCTGCTCGGGTACTTCGACATGCTTGGGATTCCATACACTTCGTCGGGTTTCACCACATCTGCGCTCACATTCCATAAAGACTTTTGTAAAACGATGGCGGCGGCAGCAGGTGCCAACGTCTCCCCTTCTGTCATTATTAATAAAGGTGACGTTTACGATGCGAAGAAAATCATCAAAGCTTTGGGGTTGCCTTTGTTTGTCAAGCCTACGCGCAACGGTTCTTCTGTCGGAGTGAGCAAGGTGAAGGCTGAGGAGGACTTTGACAAGGCAGTCGAGTTCGCTTTCAAGGCCGGCGAACAGGTGATGTGCGAGAAATTTGTGAAAGGCCGGGAGCTGGCATGCACCGTGATGGAAGTCAAAGGGAAGACGATGGTATTCCCTATCACTGAAATTGTCAGCAAGAACGACTTTTTTGACTATGAGGCGAAATATACCGCAGGGAAATCTGATGAGATAACTCCGGCTGATTTGGATGAGGTTTCAGAAATCGAGGTCAAGGCGACGTCGGCGATGCTTTACGACAAGTTTGAGTGCAAAGGCTTTGCCCGTTTCGACTATATCATGACACCTAAGCAGCTGGTTTTCATTGAGGTGAACATTGTGCCAGGCATGTCAGAGGCATCAATAATGCCAAAACAAGCAGCCTGCATGGGCATCACCCTCGACAAGCTGTTTGGTTTGGCATTAGAGAATATTCTTGACTAAACTGTCAGGATGTCTTTCTGTTTGAGTTCGTAAAGGTCATCGACTTTCTTCACGAATTTGTCGGTCAGCTTCTGGATTTCGTCCTGGAGCTGTTTCACTTCGTCTTCAGAGACGCCTTCTTTTTCGAGTTTTTTGGCGTCGTCGTTAGAGTTACGGCGGATGTTGCGGATGCCGACTTTCGTGTCTTCGGCGGCAGTCTTGGCGCGTTTTGCCAAGTCTTTACGACGTTCCTCTGTCAATGGCGGGACCAAAATTCTCAGGAAATCGCCTTCGTTTTTCGGGTTGAAGCCGAGGTTGGCAGCTTGGATAGCCTTGTCGATAGCGCTGATGGCGCTCTTGTCGAACGGCATCACGATAATCTGGCGAGGGTCTGGGGTGCCGATGTTTGCGGTCTGCTCAATAGGGACCAGTGTTCCGTAATATTCGACCTTGACGCCCTGAAGCATCATCGGGCTTGCCTTGCCGGCTCTGATTTTCTGAAACTCCGACTCGAGGTGTTTGACGGCACCTTCCATTGATTCAGTCGTTTCATCCAAAATAAATTGAGATTCTTCTGTCATATACCTAAAATTTTTCGGTACAAAAATACAAAAAATTTTTTAATCCGATAATATTTAAGACGGATTTTCATCCGTCTCCACGCAAATCTACCTTGTTACGATAGTGCCGATTTTCTCACCGTTCAACACCTTTGTGAGGTTGCCTTTGGTGTTCATGTCGAACACGAGCATCGGCATGTTGTTTTCCTTGCACATGGTGAACGCTGTGAGGTCCATCACCTTGAGGTTTTTCTGATATGCCTCGTCGTAAGTTATTGACTCGTATTTCTTTGCGTCAGGGTCTTTTTCCGGGTCGGCGGTATAGATGCCGTCGACGCGGGTGCCTTTGAGGATTATGTCGGCTTTGACTTCCACTGCGCGCAATGCCGAGCCTGTATCTGTTGTGAAGAACGGGTTGCCTGTGCCGCCACCGATGACAACGACATAGCCTTCTTCGAGGAGTTTTATAGCCTTTGCCGAGCTCATGGAGTCAGCGATGCGGTCGATGTAAAGTCCTGACAACAAAGCGGCTTTCACGCCTTTTGCCTGTAAAGTCGATTGTATTGCCATGCTGTTGATGACTGTTGCCAGCATTCCCATATAGTCGCCTTGGATGCGGTCCATGCCTTTCGAGGCGCCCTGAAGTCCGCGGAAGATGTTGCCTCCACCTATCACAATAGCGATCTGTGCTCCGGCTTTCACTGCTGCCGCAATCTCTTCTGCATAATCATCAAGACGTTGAGGGTCAATGCCATACTGCTGATTTCCCATCAAAGCTTCACCACTAAGTTTAAGTAATACTCTTTTGTATTTCATATATTCAAAATTTAAAGATTCAAAGATTTAAGATTTAAAATTTAAGATTTAAAATTAGTACCAGAAGCCGACGTTGATGAAGCCCACCATTGACGAGTTGATGTTCGAGCCCATCAGACTCACCTCCACCGGACCTACCATTGTGTCGATGCCGAATGTGACGCCGCCACCAGCGACAAAACTGTTGCTGTCAAACCACAGACTGTAGGCGTCGTTGATGAATCCGGCATCTAAACTTGCTGTAATATATAGTTTTTTATAAAAATTCAATTGCCACGCCATCTTACCAACCGCCATATAATCGACCACTTTATCAATAAAATCAAGACCCGTAAACGCTATGATGTTATCGAAATACTTCATCTTCGACTGTCCGCCGATGAAAAACTTATAGAACGCTGGTATGTCGGATGTCCCGACTTTATAGCCTGCCTCCACGCCGAGTTTCAGCGACGATCTCTTTCCGATTGATGATGATTTTATGATATTTCCGTGAAGGATAATGGAGTTCTGCCAGCCGTTGGAGCTCAGCATGCCTTCATTATTCACGCCCTCAAAGAAAACGCATTTGCCGGTGATGTCGACTTTCCAACCGCGGCGTGCGAAACTTGGAGCGTCCTCATTTTTATAAAAATAGTTGAGATACAGATAAGAATAAAAATGATAGTCGCTATTGAGCTGGTTGTTGCCCACAAAGTCCTTCATGTGCACGTAATCGGCGGCGGCGCCCAAACGGAACTGCTGTTTCACGTTAGGAATAAATTGCATATAGAGGTCGAGGTTGTTATCCTGAATACTATATGAATTGGTCATCAGATTGTCGTCATATTGGCTTATGTCGACAGAATAGACGCTCAAATCGGCGCCCAAACGGAAAAATTTTCCCATCTGAGTATTGAAACGGCCTTTGATATATGGATTTTCGGCAATATTGACATCAAGACTGATGGTTGAACGGTCGATGCTTTTCATGACGTTGTTAAAGGTAAAATTAACCAACGCACCTATGCCGTAGTTGTTATCGTAGTGAATAGCCGCCGACATCGACTTGTCGGCCACCTCGTCGCAGTGTACATTGAGGATATAGCCATCTGGAGCGTCGGAAATATAATACCACAGATTGTCGTAATAGCCGGAAATCTTCAGCTTAACAATCAGCTCCTCTATTTGGCTGATCTTGACTGTGGCAGGGAATTCGGTGGCATAGAGCCTTGCGAAACTGTTTCTGTGTTTCTCAGGGATGCCTACAACATTAATATCAACGATTTTTATCTCTTCAATAGGCTGGACATGCGGTCTGTTTATCTCAAAACGTCCAAGATTCTGCAGTGAATCGGCAAGACGTTGAAACTGCGGATAGAACTCATCGGCAGCATCCTGTCCAAATTGAATGATTGAGTCGAAGTCGTTGAACGACAGCATATCGCGGCCATGAAGATTCGGTTTTACGTAGATATTGCAATGGTTGCGTGCATAGAGGCTCTCTTCACGCGACGACAGGTTCGTCAGGCTTGTGAAAAGCTGTAAGGAGTTGTCGATTTGCGATGCCGGTATTGACTCATCTTCGAGGTCGATGCCGATGATGATGTCGGCGCCGTGTTCCTCCATGTTTCGCACAGGGAAGTTGTTGACCATGCCTCCATCGATGAGCAGTTTGCCGTCTATAGTGACAGGTTGGAAGAGGAACGGTATCGACATGCTGGCGCGTACTGAGCGTGGCAGGGAGCCTGATGTCATCTCATATTGGCAGGCGTGTTCCACATCGGTGGCGATGCAATAGAACGGCACCGGCAGCTTGCTGTAATCCTGGATATTGTGAGCCGGCATCATCAGTCGTGACAGCAGCATGTTGACGTACACACCCTCCACGAATGCCGATTTCACCTTCATCTTTCCGTCGGTTATCGGGAAGGTGGCAAGGTAACGCCGTTCATTCATTCGTCTGTCGATAGGCATCAGCTCTTCCGGGAACTTATCGTAAATGATCCGATTCCAGTCCTGTTCGCGCACGAGTTTCTCTATCACGTCTGGGTCGTAACCCACAGCGTAAAGCGAGCCGATTATAGAACCTATGCTGGTGCCACCTATGTAATCTATCGGGACACCCGCCTCGTCGAGTGCCTTCAGTATCCTGATTTGTGCGAAACCTTTGGCGCCACCGCCACAAAGCACCACACCAACCTTCGGACGACGAGTGAGGCTGTCCTCAATTACCTGCGCCTGAATATCAGATACAAGTACCGTCATGATGAACAAAACCATCATGGCAACTTTCCCGATATTTAAACGTATCTTATTCATAATCAGTTATTTAAAACCAATATCCAACATTAACAAACAATGTCCATGTTTTAATGAAATTAGCTTTTGACAATTCAATTTCGATAGGTCCGAACATCGTTTTATAACCCAAAGTCATGCCGGCACCCATTACATAATGATGAGGAACGAACCAGTCTTTATAACCTTCATTATCAATGTCATACATAAAGTCCTGAAAATCCATTGTGACGAGATCCCTGAAATAACCGGCATCGCATTTAACCACACCATAGAAATTCTTGTAAAAATTCCACTGCCATGCCGACCTTGCGTATGCGGCATACTCTGTCATAATCGAGGTTAAGGGGAGTCCGGTGAATGTCAGGATGTTATCTATATAATGCATTCTCGACTGTCCACCGATAAAGAACAAGTCATCGGAATCGAGCATCGAAGTGCCAAGACGAATAGCACCGACGGCACCGATTCTGAAAGCATGGCGTTTGCCGATTGGAAACGACTTCCTAAATCTCATCTGGACAGTGTATAATGGCTGGCTTTCAGAATCCTTAAACACTCCGTCAAACAGAACACATTTGCCTAACACGTCGACATTCCAGCCTTTACGAGGAAAATCTGTCTGGTCTTCATTATTAAAGAAATAATAGCCATAAAACGTAGGTTTGAAAACATGCTCGTATTTCATGTCTTCATAATCAGCATCATATTGTGTATCTCTCGACAGGGTATAAAGTGCTTTAGCGCCTATTTTAAATGCCTGTGTCACTGTCGGAGCCACTTGGAAATACAGGTCCAACGCATTCTGTTGGACTTTCAATCTGGCATAAACATCTCCATTGGTATAATAGTAATTGAACTTCAGATTCATAGTCGACAGCTCAGCGGTACCACTCAGCATTTTTGTGTAGCGATGTGTTACGGAGGCTTTAGCAAAAGGATTATCTGCGAAATTCAAATCGACGTTGTAGGTAAAATGCTTTGTGCGGGCGTTCATATTCAGCAGAAATCCGATGCCATAGTCGTTGTCGTAATGCATACCCACCGATAAGGAGAGCAAATTTTTCTGCTTGCAATGCACTCTCAAGACGTTGCCTTCCGGAGTGTCGACAAGCTCATACCAAACGTTGGAGTAATAGTCCTGGGAATAAATTTTGACGATAATCGTCTCTATATCATCGATAAGGAACTCCCGTGGAAATTCTGTTCCAAACTCTGACTTCAGCAACTTTATATTGTGTTCGTCGTCGAGGCCTTCGATCTCCACGCTTGCAACTGTCACGTAATCAACCGGTTGGGTATGATGGCGTTCGACATCGAAATGGTAAATTGCCTGGAGTGAGTCGGCGAGATGTTTCAGTTCCGGGTATTTTTCGCGTGCGCCTTTTTCACCGCATTGGATAATAGGACTGAAGTCATTGAACGACATTATGTTAGCTTTTCCTATGTCAGGTCTGATCAAGATATTACATTCTTCACGTGCTTTGTTACTCTCATCTTGAGACACCACAGAGATAAGGCGTTCGAGCACTTTCAGTGAGTTATCGAGCACTTCGGGGTCTGATTTCACAATCTCAAGGTCAACGCCGATGATGATGTCGGCGCCTTTGTCGCGCACGTTAAGCACCGGGAAGTTGTTGGTGAGGCCGCCGTCGCACAGCAGATATCCGTCGTAATCAACGGGTTCGAACAGGAACGGTATTGACATTGATGAGCGTATTGACTGGGCGAGTGAGCCGCTTGTGAATTCAATGGGGTCGGAGCTGATCATATCAGTCGCGATACACAGGAACGGCACTGGCAGCTTGCTGAAGTCACGTTCCTGATAGGCGGGCATCACCAGTCGGGTCAGCAACATGTTGACGTACATACCGTCGATGAGCGACCTTTTCAGCTTAAACTTACCATTTTTATATGGCATTGTAAGCAGATAATGACGCTCGTTGATACGTTTTTCGACAGGTATAAACTTACGTGGGATCTGGTCTTTGATGATGAGGTCCCAGTCCTGTTCGGTGCATAGCTTCTGCATCATGTCCGGGTCGTAACCCACCGCGTAGAGTCCGCCGATGATAGAGCCCATGCTCGTTCCGGCGATGTAGTCAATGGGTATGCCGGCTTCTTCAATGACACGCAATGCTCCTATATGAGCAAAGCCTTTTGCGCCGCCGCCACTCAGCACCACGCCGACTTTAGGACGGCTCGGGACGACTGTATCCTGTGCCGCCGCCGTCAACGCCAGCAATATGACGGATAAAATAGCTATAAAGCGCTTCATAAAGTTATTAAAGTAGTCCAGTTAGTCAATAAATAACCATTATTCAAGTTTTCCGTGACAATTCTTATATTTCTTGCCTGAGCCGCATGGGCACGGGTCGTTTCTTCCGACTTTCTTCTCGACACGGATAGGCTGCGTCACCTGGTTTTCCTGAGTGTTGCTGTGAGCCTGTGACAACAAGTCGGTACGCTGTTCTTTCAGCTTGCTTCTGTCGACAGCTCTTGCCTTGTGCTCGCGGATGTTATCCTGCTGCTGCACCGGAAGGTCTGACTTCATCAGGAACGAGATGACTTCACGGTTTATCTTCAAAACCATCTCCTTGAACAGGTTGAACGACTCGAATTTATAGATAAGCAACGGGTCTTTCTGCTCATACTGGGCGTTCTGCACTGACTGTTTCAGGTCGTCGAGTTCACGCAGATGCTCTTTCCAGGCGTCATCGATCATACCGAGAGTGATGCTCTTTTCGAGCGACAGCGAGATCTCGCGGGCTCCGTTCTGCACTGCCTTCTCAATGTTCACCACCACGTTCATACCTTTCTTACCGTCGGTAAATGGAATGAGGATGTTCTTGTAGCCTGGCTGTTTCTCGTAGATATCCTTGATGATAGGCAGGGTCTTCTCACCCACCACCTGTGTCTTTTTGTTATAAGATTCAAGGGCTTTTTCAAACAAATCGTCAGCGAGCTTTTCAAGTTTGCCATGTTTGAATTCATCTTCATCAAATGGGAGTTCGATACCCATATTGGAGAGGACGTCAAACTTCAGGTTTTCGTAGTCGTCGTTAGCTTTGTTTTGCTCGATGAGAGATTCGCCGAGGTCGTACATCATGTTGTTGATGTCAATTTGCAGACGTTCTCCGAACAGTGCGTGGCGGCGTTTCTCATAGATCGCCTCACGTTGTGAGTTCATAACGTCGTCATATTCAAGGAGATGCTTACGCACGCCGAAGTGGTTCTCTTCCACTTTCTTCTGTGCCTTCTCAATCTGTTTGGTGATCATCGAATGTTGGATCACCTCGCCTTCTTTCATTCCGAGGCGGTCCATGAGAGGTGCTATACGTTCTGAGCCGAACATACGCATGAGGTCGTCTTCCAGCGAGACGAAGAATTGTGAGCTACCCGGGTCACCCTGACGGCCGGAACGTCCACGGAGCTGGCGGTCGACACGACGCGACTCGTGACGCTCAGTGCCGATGATGGCGAGACCGCCTGCTTCTTTCACACCTGGTCCGAGCTTGATATCGGTACCACGACCGGCCATGTTGGTGGCGATGGTCACAGTGCCTGCGACGCCGGCGTCTTTAACGATTTGAGCCTCTTTGAAGTGCAGCTTGGCGTTCAACACGTTGTGTTTGATGTTTTTACGTGTCAGCATACGGCTCAGCAACTCTGAAATCTCGACAGATGTTGTACCCACCAACACCGGTCTGCCCTGTTTCACGAGTTCTTCAATCTGTTCGATGACAGCGTTATATTTTTCACGTTTTGTCTTGTAAATCAGGTCTTCCTTATCGTCGCGAGCTATTGGTTTGTTGGTCGGGATGACGACGACATCGAGTTTGTAGATGTCCCAGAACTCGCCTGCTTCTGTCTCAGCGGTACCCGTCATACCGGCGAGCTTGTGATACATACGGAAGTAGTTCTGCAAGGTGATTGTGGCGTAGGTCTGTGTCGCTGCTTCGACGTCGACGTTTTCCTTTGCCTCCACTGCCTGGTGCAAGCCGTCACTCCAGCGGCGGCCTTCCATGATACGGCCTGTCTGTTCGTCAACGATTTTGACTTTATTGTCGATGATGACGTAGTCGACGTCTTTCTCAAACAGGGTGTATGCTTTAAGCAGCTGCTGCACGGTATGCAGACGCTCTGACTTTTCCGAGAACACTCGCAGGAGCTCGGTCTTCTTGAGCACCTTCTCATCTTCGCTCAGACCCGACTTCTCAAGTTCAGCGATCTCCGAACCGACATCCGGGATGATGAAGAACGACGGGTCGTTGTAAGCTTTTGCAAGTTGTTCGGAGCCTTTATCAGTCAAAACGACGGTATTCAGCTTCTCGTCGATGACGAAATAAAGCTCATCGTCGATGATATGCATGTTTTTGCTCTGTTCCTGCATGTAGAAGCCTTCGGTCTTGAGCAGCAACGACTTCATACCCTCTTCTGAGAGGAATTTGATGAGAGCCGTGTTCTTCGGCAGTCCGTGGAAAGCGCGGAAGAGCTGGTCGGCACCGTGAGATCTCTCTTCATCGGTGGCGTTAGGGTTGATCAATATCTTCTTAGCTTCAGCGAGGCATTGTGTCACGAGACGTTTCTGGGCTTCATAGAGGTTCACGACGTCTGGCTTGAGCTGCACAAATTCCTGGTCGTCGCCACGAGGTGTAGGGCCGCTGATAATCAAAGGAGTACGGGCATCGTCAATCAACACGGAGTCAACCTCGTCGACGATGGCGTAGTGATGTTTGCGCTGGACGAGCTCTTCCGGGTTGCCTGTCATGTTGTCACGCAGGTAGTCGAAGCCGAACTCGTTGTTGGTGCCGTAAGTGATGTCGGCGTTGTATGCGGCGCGACGTTCTGCCGAGTTAGGCTGGTGTTTGTCGATGCAGTCGCATGTCAAGCCGAGGAAATTATACAGAGTGCCCATCCACTCAGAGTCACGTTTTGCCAAGTAATCGTTGACGGTCACGACGTGGACTCCGCGGCCGGCGAGAGCGTTGAGGTAAACTGGCAAGGTAGCCACCAGGGTCTTGCCTTCACCGGTTGCCATCTCAGCGATCTTACCCTGATGCAGCACTATACCGCCGATGATCTGCACGTCGTAGTGAACCATATCCCAAGTCACCATGTTGCCGCCAGCCATCCAGCTGTTGTTATAGCGCACTTTGTCGCCTTCAATGTTGATATGCTCGTATTTTGCGGCGAGCTCACGGTCCAGATCGGTCGCCGTAGCTTCCACTATCTCATTCTCTTTGAATCGCTTGGCTGTCTCTTTCATCACAGCGAAAGCCTCTGGAAGGATGTCATTGAGAGCCTCCTCAATCTTCTCAAGAACCTGTTTCTCGAGCTTGTCGACCTGCTCATATATGCCGTTTTTCTCCTCCAGATCCATGTCCGGATTGCTCTCCACGGTCGCCTTCAGCTCGGCAATCTTCGCCTCTTCCTCGGCAATATGGTTCTGAATATACTCTTTGAATTCCTGCGTCTTGTGACGGAGACTGTCGATATCCAAATTCTTTATTTTCTCGTAAGCTTCGAGTGTTTTCTGCAAAAGCGGCTGCAACGCCTTGTTGTCACGCGTTGATTTATTTCCAAAAAGTTTAGATAAAAATCCCATTTTTAAATTATTTATTCATGAATAAAATTGTCCAATATAGTATTATCAAAAACTATGCAAAAATAATAAAAATTTACAAATATTTATAAATTCTTCTCACATGTTTGTCGAGATTATGGTCAGGTGATGGCGCCGGAGCCATTCCGATGCGGTTTTTACGCTTCAAAATGATGTAGGCAGGATATAGCATCACATGATAATCCTCAAGCAGCAGGATATTGTCGCCGAGGTTTAAGAGTTGCCATTTATATCCTTGACTATCAAATAGTTGGACATAATCGTCAAATGAATTTTTTGTCGCTATTGTAACCACCTGAATGGTGTCGTTCCATTGCCGTTGAAGCTCGTTTAAGACTGCAAACTCATGCTCATTTAAGGGCGAATAGCTGTCGACAAACTGCAGAAGCACCATATCATTCTGATAATCAGACAGTTTGACCAGCTTTCCTGTCTTGTCTTTCAATGAAAAATCAGGTGCTTTCGAGTCATAGGAAAGGTCTTCAATCTGTCTGGCCAAATTCTTTGCCATGGCCTTATTTTGCTGATATTTAGAAGACTTCTCAATATTTTCCAACGAGTTTAATATCTGGTTTTTATTCTGCTGATTCACATAAAATGATTTCCGCAGATTCATCATTTCGACCACTTCTGCCAGCTGCGGGTTACGTGACAAAAAGTCATCATTTCTGACAGACGACTTAAACAATTCTGCCAGCACATCCATGTAAACCGCCTGCGAGTAAAGAACTTCCTGATTATCATAATAATCTGCCAGCGTTTTTTTAGCGTTGACAGTCATCAAAACAGATGCTTTACGGTATTTTATGAAATCGCTGATGTAGGTGTTTTTTATTTCACCAAAATTTCTAACAATCTGATTATCAATGGTGTCGAGCAGGCTCGTTTTTCTGCCGCGATAAATCTTATCAAAATTTTCAAACAGGAAATCGTCGATAAACGTTTGGGTAGCGACGTATTGCGAATAAAAACCGCCGTCATCGATGGCATTTATCTTCAAAACAGGCTGTTCCTTCTCAAAATATGAGCTTTCGTTTTGCTTTGGAACGATTATTTCCAGGTCGTATTTCCCATCGGGACTTAGAATCATGTCGACGCGTTCGAGGTTGATGGCGATTTGGGCGGGGGTGATTTCTGATATTTCGGCTGTCAGATTAAATTTTCCATCTTTATCTGAGTGAGTTTCAGCGATTTTAGTCTGCTCGCGGGTCATCATCTCGTCGTAAGCAAGGAGGCGCACGAGAGCGTTAGGGATGTTGGTTTTTCCAACAACCGACACGTTCTGTCCGAGCATGAAAATCGGGCAAAGAAACGCCAGAATCAGGCCCAAGATGCGCTTATTTTTCATAGAATCCTGATTTTTCGGGTATGAAATTTTTCATGTCGACGCCGTTTTTGATGAGGTCGCGCACCACGGTCGACGAGATGCAGCGCAGGTTCGGGTCTGAGAGCAGGAATATCGTTTCAACCTCCGGATTCAGCTTTTTGTTGGCTTCAGCGATGATACTCTCGTACTCAAAATCTGTTGTGTTACGCAGTCCGCGGATGATGAAGTTGGCGCCCATCTTCTTGCACAAATCGACTGTAAGGCCTTCATAGCTAACGACTTTCACCTTCGGATATTCGGCAAAAGTGTTTTCAATCCATTTGATGCGTTTCTCGAGTGGAAAAGCGCTTTTTTTATCTATATTGACGCCTATCGCAATGACAATCCGGTCAAAAAGAGGCATTGCCTTCAGCACTATATCCTCGTGACCGCGAGTGATAGGGTCGAAAGATCCAGCAAATACTGCAGTTTTCATCTTTGTAAATTTACACCTAATTAATAAAGTGCAAATTTACAAAAAAATTCTTAAAGAGATTTCTTTTTTTTCTTTGCGACAGCGTAGCCAGCACCGAGGACGGCGAGGACCAGCAAGCCGGAGCCTACAGGGACCGGAGCATTGATGTCGCCGCTGAGAACACCGATAGTAATATCATAAGGAATTTGTGGCAATCCGCCAGTAATTCTGTATTCGTCCCAAAACGTATTGCCGGACTCGCTAAAGAAATTGTCAACCTGTGCGTTGGCGCCAACCGCCATCATTGTCACGAATGCTATTGCGAATAATATCTTTTTCATCTTAAAATCTCCTCATCTTTTATCTTTTATCTTTTATCTGATAACTATCTTCTGCGTCTTGCCCTCCAATCTGAAAATGTAAACGCCTTGTGGCATCGTGATTGACTGCACGCCGTTAATGCGCTGGTCTGCAACCATACGTCCCATCACGTCGAACACCTGCAGGGTGCCTGCGCCGCTGACAATCACGTCGGTGCCGTTTTGATAAGCGAAATTATCAGAGAATTCAGAGTTGTCATAATATTCGAGACTGACTACAAATCTGTCATCCCTATCACTTGGCACTCCTATGAAACTATATTCTTTTTCCAAAAGCAGGTCTACATCCTCTCCAGTGAGCTTGTCGAAGAGATGCAGATAGCTGAAATCGCCTTCAGCATTGCATCTGATGGTGTAGTTTCCCATTGTCATCGCCTTGAAATTGAGCGGGAACACCTTAGTGTTGTCGCTCATCGTGGCGATTGCCAGGTTTTCGCCGTTTTTCGGGATGTAAAGCATTGGCACTTCGGCGTTGCGGTGGTCAATCTTGGTCAAACCATGGCCTTCCTCAAACAAAGCGTATGTGACGTCTGAATACTGGCTGTTGGCGACAGTAAACATGATGTTATCGTTATTGTCTCTATTTTTGCCAGCAGACGGCAACACATCAGAGAAAGTCGTGCATCGGCGGTTTGCTTCAGATGTGGCTTGTACAAGAATTGCCTCACCTACACCAATTATCGTTTCGTCGTCGGTGCACGCAGCCCATTGACCGTTGTTCGAGAGTTTATAGAAACCTGTCTCAAGATAGGTGTTAGAGATAGATGCATCTGCAGCATTACCTTTTTTAATGTTATGTGTATATGGGTTTCCGATAAGGTTGAAGCCCTTCAATGCCGCATAATCACCAGTGATATCGGTATATGACAAAAGGTAATTCTTATTATTGAGATATCCGTAAGATATGATACCGGTATATGCAATCTTTTGGTCGGCCGCGTTACGGTAAAGGAAGCCGCGACCTCTTTCCATCAATTGGAATCCGGCAGCGCCATGCGCTTTCTTGTTCTGCCATTTATGATTTGGTTCGTCATATCTGAACATGTCGTAAGAACCCTTAGTAAGGTTGTCGACAGTGGCGATAAATGCGAAATTATAATTTGCGTCAGTATAATCATCGTAATAATAGTCGTTATACACTGGCGATGAAAGCAGATACCAGTTGGTTTGTGCCGCTCCGTCAGCTGCGCTGATGTTTTTTTCGACGGTCACCGGCAGTTCCATTGATCGGCCTGGGTTAACATAAAGCTGACCGCCGTCCTTGATAGCGATGCTGCCTCCAGCAGCTTCCATTATATCTTTAGCCTGTGCCAAATAACCGTTTGGAATAGCCACCTTTCTGCGCAATGTGACATAGTCGTTACTGCCCGGAATAGACTTGTCAAGCCAGTTATCCGCCACATTCCAGTCGCCTTTTTTCACAAATACCTTGTCGCAAGGGAATAGCAATTTCCCGGACATAGCAGCTAAGTCTTCAGGGGTCCAATATTTTTCATAATATTTAATCCCGTTTGCGTCTTCGTAGAATCTCTTAAAAATTATATCGCCTTTATAGCCACTTGCGCTGACCTTAGCTCCACGAAGAAAAACATTTGCACTATAACCGCCTAATTGAGTATTGCTGTCAATAGTTTCCACTCTACCGCCGTTCAAAGAAATATTGCAAGTATGTTCGTAATGACCAATCGGGATGACACCGGAAGTGTTTGCAACTCTCAGCAAGCCAGTGCCAGCACTCTGTCCCCAAACTATCAGTTGATAGTTGTCAGCGGCAAATGTAATATATGAAGCAGTTCCATCATTAAGATTCAGTGTCTTGTTGTCACAAAGGATAATGTTTACATTATCACCGTTGATGGTGATATTCTTTAATCCTGTTGAACTATCGACATCGTTATTTACCACATACCAGCCATTGTCCAATGTTAAATTACCGCCTCCGCTGATAGCTATTGCCGGCACGGTACGTAACTCTCCAAATAGACTGACATAGTCGGCCAAAACCTTGTCCTCAAATTTCGCAGTGACGTTGACAGCCTCTGCAGGCATGACAAAAGTGAAATCGTTTGATGTGCCGACACGAGTAACCGTCACATCTTTGCCTGTAGTTGCACCTGTAACAGTGATTTTGGAGCACAGCGGATGTCCAGCATCTGCCGGCGTGCCTGTCAGTGTGACGGTCAATCCGTCATGTTGAATGTCTGGTGATGCTGTAAAACTACCATCTTCGATGGTGCCGATGTTCACGGCAAATACAGGATATGGCTTAAGCATTTTGTTTCCCAGCATGCTGTTGTCAGTCACAACACCAGGATTATATACCGTTTCATCAGCATCGATAAAGTATTTCTGAAGTGTCACCGTGCCGTTATAGTATATCGCTGCGATATGCTCAACTGTAGTTGCGCTGTAATCCGTCCAGTTCAAGTTTATTGCGTTTGCGTTGATACCGTGATTTGTAGTGACATATCCGCCGTTGATGGTGATTGTACCTTTGCCGGCGTTGCCGATTTCACCATAGGAGACAAGACGTCCCGTATGTCCGCTCTGGCAGTACACGGTTAACGAATTGGCATCGTTCATCATCTCTATACCTGATTGTGCATACAGCTCGTAGCCGTCACCAAGGATAATGTTGACATCACCATTCACGTTTATGCGGTTATTGAAGGTCTTGTCGGCATCAAGCAAATACCATCCGCTGTTGAGTGTAACGCCGTTTTCGTCGTTGATGCTGCTCAATAGGAAACAGTTGGAATAGTATGCTTCGTTGCTATCTGCATCGATATAGTAAGCCTCCACAACTGAAATGCTCGGGTCTTGTTTCACTTCGCCGTTATCCAGCTTGATGAAATATCCGTTGTCTGAGAAGAAGAAGCAGGCAGGGTCGATGCCGTTGTTATGAACGCTATAATCATCGGTCATCCTATTGTCGACTGTCTGCGGCGTGACACCTATGCTTGCGCCCACGGTGAAACTGTCAACCACGTTGATAACTTTGTTATCAGGGACATAAACGTTGTTATTAATGGAATTCTTTGTGTTATATTTAATGACGGGGTCGCCTTTCATGAAGATGCCGCCTTCGTCTTTCATCCATATTCCGCCTCCTTCTCTTTCGCAGGTGTTGCCAACAATACTGCCGCCATTAATATAAAGGAGACCGTTATTGACGATACCGCCACCGATACCGTCATCATCATAACCTCTAAGTGTGGCATGGTTATTCTGGATCGCGCCGCCATTAATTGTCACTCTCCAACTGTTAACATTATAAATAGCGCCGCCATAATTTGCCGTGTTGTTCTGTATGATGCCGTTATTTATTGTCATAATGCCGTTGTTATAGATGGTGCCATGGCCCCATCCGCTTGTGGTTGTGCAGTTTTGTATTGTGCCGCCGTCAATGGTTAGAGTGCCGAGATTGTAAATAGCGCCGCCATCTTCAGCTTTGCAGTATTCAATAGTGCCGCTTTCGATATTTAGAGCGCTTCCTGCTTCAACATAAACAGCACCTCCTTTGTCGGCATCACCGCCTGAGATGCTACCGGTGCCTTGGATTGAGCCGTCAACGATAGTAAGTGTGGAGTTGTCGGTCACTTTTAACACATGACCATTTTCACCGCTACCGCCCGATTGTATGAGTCGTGAAAACGCTTTGCCGTTCAGGTCGATTACAGCGGTATTATTATTTCCGACGTTTATAGTCGAAACAGTGACGACAGAGCCATTGACCGCTTTGTCGGACAAGCGGAAATAGAGAGGCTTGTCGCTATGAGCATTCAAAGGAGCAAAATCATATTGATCATCAACATCCACCACATCTGTCATCAAGGTATAGCCGTAATGCATATAGATATATTCTCCACCGGCACCCTGGTTGACGTCTTGAGGCGTAGTGCTTCCGTTGCCGCATACGGCACCGAACGAGTCGTCGTTAAATTCTATGCTGGTGATGCCGCGAGGATAATCCCAAGCATCTATAGTATAATAGAGGTATATGTATTTGCCTCCGGCACCGTCATTCAAGTCGCCGTAGCTATCCATAAACGACTCTGAGCCCACAACAGCAGTAATGCGGTGATACGTACGATTATTGTAAGTAATCTGATCAGGGTGATCGTGTTTGTCACTTGTCGATTTGATGTAGAAATCGGTGATAGCCGGAATGGTAACATTGTTATATGTTGTCTGGTATAACAGATAGATGTTCTGGCCGCCTGCACCTTGGTTCAGGTTATAGTCGACTAATGTCCAATACTCTTTTTCATAAATTTCAATATAAGAGTCAATGAATTCATCATAATCGCCGAGAAGCATCAGATGATTGATGTACCATGGTTGCGCCCAAGCCCCATATCCTAAGGATAATAGGGTGATAAGAATCAGTAAAGATTTACGTAAGTTATTCATTTTGAATATAATATTTTTTTATTCTGCTAAGTTTCAAATATTAAAAAAAACTTGCAAAAATACAAAAATACTAAATCGCAAGAATAATTTCTGGCACTAAAGTTTTCAACGAAGCAAAAGTCTTGTCTTCAAAACCGTTAACACTTTCTTTATCAACGAGATAAACCTTTGAAATTCCCTCTTCGGTTTGAGGCACGTTTTTCATTCCGGAGGCTGTCTTCATCAGATACCAGCTGGTTTTTTTTACAGTCCATTGGTCGTTTAAAAGATAGCAATGCCAGGTGGTGGGCAGTTCTTTTATTATCTCGAGGTCGGTTATTCCTGTCTCCTCTTCCACTTCGCGCAATGCGGCTTCTTCGGGGCTCTCACCTTTTTCTATATGTCCTTTCGGCAGGTCAGGGATGCCGTTTCGTTCGATGGCGACAAACTTATTGTCGACGATCACCACTCCGCCGGCAGCTGGTGCCTGACGGAAAATGGTTTTTATCGCGAAAGCGAGATTTTCGCCGTCAACATCACCTAAATCGAGGTTTTCGGCGGTCGAATCATCAAGCCAATGCCTGATTTTTGCAACCAAATCGTCACAATTTTTAACACATTTATTATCAAGCGATAACAAATTTTCGCAAAAATTATTTGCTGTCAGTTTCCTATTGTTACAAAAAAGTCTGTACATTTGCACAAAATTTTAGTTGATATATGAACGAGAAAGATACCGCTTTAGCATTAGCGAATTTTCTGCTGCAAATTAAAGCAATAAAATTGAATCCTGCAAGTCCTTTTACATGGGCAAGCGGATTAAAGTCGCCTATTTACTGCGACAACCGCATCACTTTGTCGTATCCTAACATCAGGACGTTCATCCGCGAGGCTTTCGTGAGAATGTGCACTGAGCGTTACGGCAAGCCTGACCTCATCGCCGGTGTTGCCACAGGCGGCATCCCACAGGGCGCGCTGGTGGCTCAGGAACTGGGGCTCCCCTTCTGCTACGTCCGTTCAGAGGCTAAGTCACACGGTTTGAACAACCAGGTTGAGGGTATCGTCCCGCAAGGCGCTTCGGTAGTGGTGATTGAAGACCTCGTTTCTACAGGAAAATCAAGTCTCGCAGCTGTCGAGGCATTGCGCGAGAAAGGTGCCAACGTGAAGGGCATGATGGCAATATTCACCTATCAGCTCGACGCTGCAGCAGAGGCATTCAAGAAAGCCAATTGCGACCTCGTGACCATCAGCAATTACGAGGCTTTGATAAAGAAAGCCGTTGAAGAAAACTACGTAAGCGACGATCAGATGCAGAGCCTGATGGAATGGAGAAAGAGCCCGCAAGCATGGTCTGATTCACACCAATAGGTTATAGGTTATTGAGATATGTTGATACAATCAGAATATGTTGATAGCAGCAAGAGCGAGCAGGAGTTTTTCGGCATCGTCAGCGACATGCGCAACATCCCGCATTTACTGCCTGAACAGGTAATCAACGTGAATGCCGACGAGGACAACCTCTCATTCACTGTGCAAGGCATGGGCAGCATCGCTCTGCGCGTAAGCCAGAGAATAACCTACAGTCTGATACAGCTGGTGCCAGTCGGAAAAACACCGTTCCAGTTCGTGTTAAGCATAAAAATAGCCGGACTTGGCAACAACTGCCGCGTGATGTATGAAATCGACGCCGAGCTCAACCCGCTCATGTCGATGATGGCAAAACGCCCGCTTCAGAACCTCGTCAACATGATGGCGGAAAAAACTGTAACTCTTTAACGTCACAAACGATTTCGGCTCCTTCTTTGTCATGAAGAAGGAGTCGTCCGTATTTATCAAAACCTCTGATAATCATAGATTTAACCTGATTTTGATAAAAATAATCCGACCAGATGCCAAAACGATACGACCTCGAAACATATTTTTCGTTTATCTCATTCTGATTTTCTTTATAACGAAGGCTTTCAACTTTAGTCTTAATGTTAAAAACCAATAGATTCAATAGGTTATCAAGCTCAAAATCCCGACCAGAAATCATCTTCAGAGATATCGGATTAGGAATATCTTTTGAAAATTCCATCTGATTGACATTCAGACCTATACCGATAATAGAGACGCCCATCATGCGACCTTCGATGGTGTTTTGAATCAGCATGCCGGCAAGTTTCTTGTCACCGAAATAAATATCGTTGGGCCATTTTATGAAAAGTTGTTTGTTATCAACAAATTGCGACAATGTCTCGGCAATAGCCACCGACACCGCCTGCGAAATCTTAAACTGGTTCTCGGCTTCGAGGAAATTGACATTCAACGCGATGCTAAACAGCAGATTCATACCCGCCTCACTCTCCCACCGGTTTTTGTCCATCCCTCGGCCTGCAGTCTGATAATCCGCAACGACAACCATGTCCGAAATGTCATTATTTTCGGAAATTTTGTCATACAGAAAAACATTCGTTGAATTTATCTCATCAAAATGCAAAATTTTCATCGCCATCGTTAATCATCAGTTTTTACAAAGAAAACACAAAAATAAATATTTTTTATCAATCATATATCAATCGCTTCAAATATATTGATTATCTTTGCAAAAATTTTTCGATTTATGAGAATTAGACACGAAAATGACAATACAGAAGAGGTCTTAAACTGCATCGTTGAGACCATGTTAGACGCCAAGGCGCAAGAAGTTACATCATTGGATTTGAGAGAGTTACACTCAGCGGTAACCGATTATTTCGTGATTTGCCATGCCCAATCGAAGACCCAGGTGAACGCCATCGCCGAGAAGATTATCGACAACGTACGCAACAAGCTCCGTGTGCACGTCTATCACGAGGAGGGTTTTGAAAATTCGGAATGGATTTTGTTGGATTATGTTGACGTGGTGGTTCATGTTTTCCTTGGCGAAAAACGCAATTTCTTCCAGCTGGAGGAATTATGGGCCGACGCGGAGAAGAAAGTTTACGAAGACTGATATTAGATAACAGATAAAAGATAAAAGATGGCAGAAATAGATAAGAAGCCAAAGAAGAAAATCGGTTTTTATTGGGTTTACATAGTCCTGATAGCGTTTTTCTTGGGCTCGATAGTTTTCAACAGCACAAATTCAACAAAGACTACCACATTGCCTGAGCTCAGCAAGATGCTCAAAGATGGCGATGTCGAAAAAATAGAGTTGGTTAACGGCAAGACAGCCGAGATTTACCTCAACGAACAAGGTGTCAGGAAGTATTTCCCTAACGAGACGCATCAGTCGTTTGGGAAGACGCCGAACTACACCCTCAACGTGTCGGAAGACCGTCTTTATTCGAAGATGGACGAGGCGCAGCAAGGAATGGCGAATCCTATAGAGGTGACACCTGTCGAGCGCCATAACTGGACGGGAGAAATCATCAGCTGGGTGCTTCCGCTGTTGCTCATAGTGGTGTTTTGGATTATCATCATGCGCCGTATGGGCAGTGGTTCCGGAGGCATGGGTGGCGGACAGATATTCAGCATCGGCAAATCGAAGGCACAGCTTTACGACCAGGAGAAAGACAACAAGACCACCTTTAAAGACGTGGCTGGTCTTGAAGAAGCCAAGGAAGAGGTGATGGAAATCGTCGACTTCCTTAAGAATCCAAACAGATACACCCGTCTGGGCGGCAAGATTCCTAAGGGCGTGCTGCTCGTAGGCCCTCCAGGCACCGGCAAGACTCTGTTGGCGAAATCTGTTGCTGGCGAGGCTAACGTGCCATTCTTCAGCATCTCGGGCTCCGACTTCGTGGAGATGTTTGTGGGCGTGGGCGCATCGCGTGTGCGCGACCTCTTCAAACAGGCTAAAGAGAAATCACCTTGTATCATATTCATCGACGAGATCGACGCCATCGGTCGCGCGAGAGGCAAAAACATAGTGAGCGGCGGCAACGACGAGCGCGAGAGCACCCTCAACCAGCTTCTCACCGAGATGGACGGCTTCGGAACGAACTCAGGCGTCATAGTGCTGGCAGCCACCAACCGTGCCGACATCCTCGACAAAGCCCTGATGCGTGCCGGCCGTTTCGACCGCCAGATATACGTCGAGCTGCCAGACTTGAACGGCCGCCGTGAGATATTCGAAGTGCATATGCGCGGACTGAAACTCAACAACGACGTCGACAAGGAATTCCTGGCAAAACAGACACCAGGCTTCTCGGGAGCCGACATCGCCAACGTGTGCAACGAGGCAGCATTGATAGCGGCTCGCCGCAACAAGGAAAGCATCGAGAAACAAGACTTCTTAGACGCCATCGACCGTATCGTGGGCGGACTTGAGAAGAAAAACTCTGTGATAACACAATCGGAGAAGAAAGTGATAGCATTCCACGAAGCTGGACACGCCACCACGAGCTGGATGCTTGAGCACGCTCATCCGTTGGTAAAAGTGACCATCGTCCCGAGAGGCAAGGCACTCGGCGCGGCTTGGTACTTACCTGATGAGCGACAAATAACCACCAAAGAACAGATGTACCACGAGATGATTGCCACCCTCGGTGGCCGCGCCGCAGAACAAATCATCTTCGGACAGATATCGACAGGCGCATTGAACGACCTCGAGAAAGTGTCGAAACAAGCCCATGCCATGGTGATGTATTACGGCTTGGACGAGACTATAGGCAACGTAAGTTACTACGACTCAACAGGTCAGCAGGACTATGCGTTCACCAAGCCATTCAGCGAGAAGACTGCTGAGAAGATCGACGCCGAAGTGAGCAAAATCATCGAGAGCGCCTATCAAGAGGCATTGCGCATCTTGAAAGAGCATAAAGAAGGTCTCACTCAACTCGCTGAGAAGCTCATCGACAAGGAAGTCATCTTTACCGACGACCTCGTAACCATATTTGGCGAACGTCCTTGGAAACACGAAGAGAGAGCTTTCTCAAGACGTAAAGAAGAACAGCCGGAAGATAACGGACAAGCTTTTAACCCTGAAAACACTTCAATAGCATAATGAAAATATTCTCGTTCGGCAATCTCAGTGAGCGCACCAACAAGGAGCAGATTCTTGCAAAAGTGCGCGAAGCCGTGATGGCTAAGGACGAGAAGATGTTTTCCGACGTCAACATGCAGGTCGACACCTGGACGCCTTTTAAGGAGGAAGACGGTGCCGACTTCACCTTTGTGGAACGTTTTAAAGACAATGGCGGCATCTTCGTTTATTTCGAGAGCAATAGCGACTTCATTGAGGCGATGAGGCAGTATGTCGTCGAAAACCAGTGGGAACCGCTGTGCAGCACCAGCATGAAGATGGAGTCGGTGTTCAAAGACTCAGGCATTGAGCTGTGCAGCGACTACGCCACCAGCCGCAAGAAGACAGTGAGCATCGTCGACTGCGAGTGCCTGATAGCACAGACCGGAAGCGTGGTGCTGACCGACACATGTGCAGGGTCGCGGGCAGCCTATTCCAACGCCGACGTGCTTTTGGTTTACGCCTCACCCAGTCAGATAGTGGCGAGCATGAAAGATGCCATAAAACTCTTAAAGGAGAAATATTCCAAACACAAACCATCCGAAACCGTCATCATCAGCGGTCCAAGCAAAAGCATCGAGATTGACAATCACCTTGTCATCGGCGCTCAAGGGATACGACAGATAGCGCTGTTTTTGGTGGAAGAAGAGTAAATCGCCATTTTACTGCTTTACACCTCCCTACGAAAGCCGTAAAGCAGTAAAATTGACGACTAAAAACTGATGGTTTTATTCTTTTATAAAGTGTTTTGTCTGAACAATGTCGTTGGCGCTCATCTTAATGAGGTATGTGCCGACAGGAAGCTCACTCACATCGATTTCGAATGATTTCTCATTGATTGGCTTGCTCATGACCATCGCACCAGTAATGTCATAAATATCATATTGATTTACAACAACTTGGCTTTCAATCATCAGTTTTTCTGTTGTAGGGTTGGGATAAATGCTGAACATGTTCATCTCAACTTCAGCCACATCAGTATTATATGACCTGTAAAGCTTAATATCGTCGATGTTGATTGAGAACTGGTTTGTGCAGTTGAAGTGGACGATAGACACATAGATGTCTTGTCCCTGATATGCTCTTAAATCGACGCTGAAATAATACCATTCACCGGCAGTCTTTGCCGTCAGCTCATCCTCCCAAATAATCTCGAAATCCTCAGGTAACAAGCCGTCTGTTGTTGAAACTGCCACACCGAAATGCTCGTTCGGATGTAATTGGTCTTGAGCTTGTGCTCTAAACGTAATCTGTTCGCAATCAAGCTTATAAGGAGTTACGAGATAATTTTCCGGGGTCAATATTGTCTGGGTCCAGTCGTCGTATGATGCTGATGTGACGCAGTGTGTGTTACCAGGAACGCTATAAATATCTCTCATTTCCCAGTTAAAACCGTCGCCATCACCGTCGATAGTGTTCCAACACATGATGCCGTCTTCGAAATCGAAGAAGATATCACCCTCTGGTGGTGTAGGAGGAGTTGGAGTATATTCACCGAGAGCGTATATACCAATGAGGTTAGGGCTTTTGTCGACATCGCCGAAGAAATACTGTGAGCCGTTGACCAAACCGATGTAAGCGCCGCCGGCTGAGCTAGCTGGTCCCCAACCTGGTGTCGTCGAGAAATCGAAGATATAGTTAGGGTTCATGGTGTCGTCGTCGATGTTGTAGTCGAACACGTGAGCTGTAAAGCCTTCAACACAGAAAAGAAGGATGTGATTCCCGCCATTTTCATCTACGAAATAACCCGTTCCGTGTACGGTATGAGCGCCGAGGCTGTGGGCTGTCGCAGTTTTAAGCACCGTGCTGGCGGCCTGTTGAGCATACGAAAGAATTCACGAAATTCCATTCCTGTGCGTTTGTCACCATCATCATAAATAGCGACACAACAATTAGTAGTAATTTTTTCATAATCTTTACATTTTTAAAAGTTTTATTTAATTCATATTTACCAATCCCAATCTATCACATAATAACATTAGGAAGCCTCGCTGAAGGGCTAAAACCCTAATGCTTATTATCTTGTCGGGAGTACCATACCCTAGTATCTAATACGCATCGCGAGGATTCATTAAAATAATAAGCTAAGCCTAATTATCTAACAACAATTTTCAAACGTTTATTGTATTAATCTCAACAATAATTCCCTGACGAGGTAATTAGGGGTAAAAAAAACGCCACCCGACGTCTTATCATCGGCTGGCGTTTATCTGTGCTAAACCCCAATGGGGACAAAGCAATCCTTGCTAATGCCATTTACTTTTTCATCGCTGCCATCTGCTGTTCAATGACAGCAATCTTAGCTTCAGCGTCGGCTTTTTTCTTGCGTTCCTTGTCGACTACAGCGGCGGGAGCTCCGTTGACGAACTTCTCGTTCGAGAGCTTAGCCTCGACAGACTTCAAGAAACCTTGAGCATATTTCAGTTCCTCTTCGAGTTTCTTCAACTCAGCTTCGGTATCGACAGAGTCGGTCACAGGAATGAAATACTCCTTCGAGCGTACGAGGAATCCGAATGCATCGGCCGGCTTTTCAGTAGTGTAAGTTATTGTCTTAACGTTAGTTAACTTCTCGATGATGCAGTCAAAGTCTTTATTGGCGCTGCCGTTGTCAATGACAACCAAATCCAATGCCTCTTTGAACGAGATGTTCTTCTCGGCGCGAATCTTACGGATGTTGTTGATGACATCCATGGTGAATTCGAATTGTGCAAGCACCTGATTGTCAATCTCTTTCTGTTTTGGCTGCTGTGCAATGATGATATCGTCGCCTTCGTTGCGCTCGTCGAGGTTATGATAAATCTCTTCGGTGATGAATGGCATGAACGGATGCAGAAGCTTCATCAGGTTTTCGAAGAAAGTGACTGTAGCTCTGTATGTTACGCCGTCGACAGCCTGTCCCATCGGGGCTTTCACCATCTCGAGATACCATGAGCAGAAGTCGTCCCAAGTGAGCTTGTAGACGCCCATCAAGGCATCGGAGAGACGGTATTTCTCGAAGTTGTCGTTCATCTCGGCGAGAACCTGGTTGTAACGTGCGTCGAACCATTTCACTGCCATCTTAGCGGTGTCAGGCTGAGGAGCGTTCTCGTCGACATTCCAGCCGCGGACCAGTCTCAAGGCGTTCCAAATCTTGTTGCAGAAGTTACGTCCCTGCTCGCAGAGTGCCACGTCGAACAAGATGTCGTTGCCAGCCGGGGCTGAGAGCAGCATTCCCATACGGACGCCGTCAGCGCCATAGTTCTCGATGAGCTCAATAGGATCGGGTGAGTTGCCTAATGATTTCGACATCTTCCGGCCGAGTTTGTCGCGCACGATACCAGTGAAATAGACGTTGCCGAACGGCACCTTCCCTTGGTACTCCTCGCCTGCCATAATCATTCTGGCAACCCAGAAGAAGATGATGTCAGGAGCGGTGATAAGGTCGTTGGTCGGGTAATAGTATTTGAATTCGGCGTTATCAGGGTCGAGGATGCCGTTGAACAGTGAGAGAGGCCACAGCCATGAGCTGAACCATGTGTCAAGGCAGTCGCTGTCACGACGTAAGTCGCTCATAATAAGGTTGTTATTACCAGTCTTCTCCTTTGCGAGTTTAAGTGCTTCTTCATCAGATTCTGCCACCACATAGCCGCCTTCAGGCAGATAATAAGCCGGAATCTGATGTCCCCACCACAGCTGACGGCTGATGCACCAGTCTTTAATGTTCTCAAGCCAATGGCGGTAGAGGTTGACATATTTAGCAGGATAGAACTGAATCTCGCCGGTTTCGACAGGCTTCAGTGCGATCTGAGCGAGGTGTTCCATCTTGAGGAACCACTGCATTGAGAGTTTCGGTTCGATTGGGACGTTGGTGCGTTCCGAATATCCTACCTTATTATTATAGTCTTCAATTTTCTCGAGCAGATCGGCTTCCTTGAGGTCGATGACGATCTGTTTGCGCACTGCCTCGCGGTCCATCCCGACGTACATTCCGGCAGCCTCGCTGATGGTGGCGTCGTCGTTGAAGATATTGATACTCTGGAGGTTATGTTTCTCACCGAGCATATAGTCGTTGACGTCGTGAGCTGGAGTCACCTTCAGGCAGCCTGTACCGAATTCGATATCGACGTATTCGTCTTCGATGACCGGAATCACGCGGTTCACCAGTGGCACTATGACTTTTTTGCCTCTCAGATGTTGGTTTTTCGGGTCGTTTGGGTTGATACACATGGCTGTGTCGCCCATGATAGTCTCAGGGCGTGTGGTTGCCACGACAGCGTAGCCGTTTTCGCCTTCAATTTTATATCTTAGGTAGAAAAGTTTGCTATGTTCCTCTTTATAGATGACTTCCTCGTCGCTCAATGCCGTGAGGGCTTTCGGGTCCCAGTTGACCATACGCACGCCGCGGTATATGAGGCCTTTTTTATAGAGGTCACAGAAAACGTGGATAACGCTCTTCGAGCGGATCTCATCCATTGTGAACGAGGTGCGTTCCCAGTCGCATGAGCAGCCGAGTTTGCGGAGTTGCTTGAGGATTATGCCGCCGTGTTCATGTGTCCAGTCCAAGGCGTGTTCAAGGAATTTCTCGCGTCCGATGTCGGTCTTCTTGATGCCTTGCTGCGCCAGCTTGTTCACCACTTTAGCTTCTGTTGCGATTGAGGCATGGTCGGTACCCGGCACCCAGCAGGCGTTTTTGCCCTGCATACGCGCACGACGGATGAGGACGTCCTGAATGGTGTTGTTCAGCATGTGACCCATGTGAAGCACGCCAGTGACATTCGGTGGCGGAATCACGATGGTGTAAGGTTCACGTTCATCAGGAGTGGAGTGAAAATAGTTCTTTTTCATCCAGTGCTCGTACCATTTCTCTTCTGTGGTCTGCGGACTATATTTGCTCGAAAGTTCCATATTAGAAATTTAAAAATTCAAAATTTAAAGATTCAAATATTCAAAATTTGACGATTTAAGTTGCAAAATTACGATTTTTCTTGTTTGGATTGAAACTTTTTTATTATTTTTGTACGTTTTTTAGCGATGAAAACGAGAAATCAATTTATGTATAATTAAAATTTTAAATTTATGTCATTATTATCAATTGCAAATTTGTGGCAGACCAACCGCACCTTGGTGATTTTGATCGGCATTTTGATTGTCGTGGTCCCATTTTTGGTCTACTATCTCAGTCAAGCCAAGAAGTATCATCCTAAAGGCTTGATTGCAGCAGCATTGAGCAACATGGGCGAGCGTTTCGGCTATTACATCATGAACGCTATCCTGCTGTTGTTCCTCGTTTCAAAATTCGGTTTGCCGGACAAGACCGCGAGTATCATCTACTCGGTGTTTTATTTCGGAATTTACGTGTTGAGTTTGGTGGGTGGTATCATCGCTGACCGCACTCAGAACTATCCGCGCACCATCCAGTGGGGTTTGATTATCATGGCTGCAGGTTATGTAGGCTTGGCTATCCCGATGTTCAGCAAGGACGCCAACGGCATCATCCTCGACAACGGCGGCGCATGGTGGGGCATTTTGACCTTCACATGCTTTGCATTGCTCTGCATCTCTTTTGGTAACGGTTTGTTCAAAGGCAACCTTCAAGCTCTCGTCGGCAAGCTTTACGACAAATTTGAGGTTGAGGCAGCTGAAAAGGGTCCTGAGGCATTGGCCGAAGCAAAAGACCGTCGCGACAGCGGTTTCCAGATTTTCTACGTGTTTATCAACATCGGCGGTGTTATCGCCCCATTCGTGGCTCCTATGCTCCGCAACTGGTGGCTGAAGGCTCATAACTTCGTCTACAACGCCGACATGCCGGCACTTTGCCACCAATATCTCGCCAACGGCGAACAGACTCAGAAATTCACCGAAAACATGGCCAAGTCATTGGTTGACGCCGGCTCAGCACCGACCGACCTCGTGACATTCAGCTCACAGTATATCGACGTGTTCAACACTGGTGTCCACTACGCATTCATCGCATCAGTGGTCGCCATGATGATTTCACTTATCGTATTCCTCTGCACAAAGAAGATTTTCCCACAGCCTTCAAAGAAAGAGAAAGCTGAAGTTATTGAATACACTCAGGAGGAAAAACTCGCAATGGCAAAGGAAATCAAGCAGCGTTTGTATGCTTTGTTCGCAGTTCTCGGCATCGCCATCTTCTTCTGGCTCTCGTTCCACCAGAACAGCCAGTCGCTGACATTGTTGGCCCGTGACTTCGTTATCACCGACTTCTTCCCTGCCGAGATTTGGCAAGCGCTCAACCCATTGTATGTCATTATCTTAACACCTATCGTGATGGCAGCATTCGCATGGCTCGTAAGAAAAGGCAAAGGCGTTTCGACACCTCGCAAGATAGCTTATGGTATGGGTATCGCAGGTCTGGCTTACCTCTTCCTGATGATTCTCTCAATCTCATGCAACTATCCATCAGGCGAAGCATTCCGCGAAATGGATGCAGCTACAATGGCAGCCAACGGACTCGCAAAATCAGGGCCATGGGTGCTCATCGTGACTTACTTCTTCCTGACCGTCGCTGAGTTGTTCATCTCACCTCTCGGACTTTCGTTCGTATCGAAGGTGGCTCCACGTCACATGGTGGGTCTCTGCCAGGGCTTGTGGCTTGGTGCAACAGCTATCGGCAACTTGTTCATCTTCGTCGGACCTCTCATGTACGACGCTTGGGACATCTGGATCTGCTGGGGCGTGTTCCTCGCAATCTGCGTGGTCTCAATGTCAGTGATGTTCGGCATGGTGAAATGGCTTGAGAAAGTAACTGCGTAACCTGGTTATTGGTTATAGGTTATTGGTTATAGTAGAGACGCCATGGTATGACGTCTCTACATTTTTAAAAAATGATTTATGAAAAATTTATCTAAAGAGGAATTCGAAATCTATTGCCTGTTGATAGCGGCTGATGCGGATTTCGACATCACAAAGCAGGAGCTTATCGCCATCGGTGCGCATACCGATCCGCAGACGTTTGTAAGGATTTACAACGGCTTCGAGGCGGACAACGCGACG
This sequence comes from uncultured Bacteroidales bacterium, assembly GCA_900315175.1. Lineage (GTDB taxonomy): Bacteria > Bacteroidota > Bacteroidia > Bacteroidales > F082 > Limimorpha. The sequence goes on along the minus strand of OMYA01000009.1, from coordinate 69,023 downwards.
ACAAGAATCGAGACGATTCGCGAACATAAGGCAATATATATCAAAGACGAGCTCGACCGGCAGAATCATTTCGAGAGAATGAAAAAGGTGTTCTTCGCTGACGGGAAATTCCAGGCGGCAGAACAGAGTGTGTTTACGATGTTAAGAAAGCTTATATGAGATTCCTCGCCCCTTCGGGGCTCGGAATGACAGCCCCGGCGGGGAAATAAAACGGCGCGGTATGCGGGAACTTACTGAATTGTAAGAACTTACAAACCGCGCCTCATTTATAATCATTAATGAATTGTCATTCCGAATGTAACGAAGCGAAGTGAGGAATCTCAATATCTTTTTCGGTTTTTATCAGAATAAAGCAAAAACACCGCAGGCTTCTTATTCCAGTCGTATTTCATTTTTTTCCATTCAGAGATAGGCTTGCTGACTATCTTCTCATCGTCCATGGTGATATTCGATGCCACGCAGAGCATGGTGTTGGGATGACAATTCTTTGTCAATTCCTCAATCATGGCGTTGTTGCGGAAAGGCGTCTCGATGAAAAGCTCCGTCTCGTCGTTGGCAATTGACTGTCTCTCCAGAGATTTTATCTTCTGCACACGTTCCGGGTTCTTGATTGGGAGATAGCCATGGAAACAAAACGACTGTCCGTTGAAACCTGACGCTATGAGAGCGAGGATCATGGCGTTGGGGCCAGTGAGCGGCACCACCTGAATACCTGCCTGATGGGCGAGTTCCACTATCAGGGCGCCAGGGTCGGCGACACAAGGAGTGCCCGCCTCCGACATCAGTCCGACATCCTGCCCGTCGAGGGCTTTGCCGAGATATGTCAACAAATCGGGATTCTGCGGATTATGCTTGTCGAGTTCAACGAATTCAAGCTCGTCGATAGGACAAGGCATGTGCATCTTGCTGAGCATGCGGCGAGCCGTGCGCACGTTTTCGACCACGAAAAAGCGCAGCGTCCTCACTATTTCGAGTGTTCCTGCAGGAATAACCTGTTCCGCCGAGGTGGCACCAAGCAGCGCAGGAAGAAGATATAGTTTCCCAAATTGTTGATTCATAATGATTTATAGAAGTGTCTGCTCAATCTTGTCGGCGATAGCACGGAACTGCTTGTCGGTCTCGAGAAGGTTGGTGACAGTCTTAAGCGAGTGTATGACAGTGGCGTGATCCTTACCTCCACATTGTTCTCCGATGGTGATAAGAGGTGCCTTGGTGTATTTTTTCGAGAAATACATTGAGAGTTGGCGCGCCTGCACGATGTTGCGTTTCCTCGACTTGGTGAAGAAATCGGCCTGCGATGTGCCCATCTCCTCGCACACCGAATTGATGATATAGGTGATGGTAATCTCGCGGTTTGAGTTGTTGACAAAACGCTCCACCATCTGCTTTGCGAGGCTTATGGTGATTGATTTCCTGTTCAGCGACGACTGTGCGATGAGAGAAATCAGGAAGCCTTCCATCTCGCGCACGTTGGTTTTGATATGTTCTGCGATGTAGTTCACCACATCGTCAGGAAGCTCCACACCTTCGTTGTAAGCCTTGCGTTTCAGGATGTTGCGTCGTGTCTCGACGTCAGGCAATGTCATCTCTGCAGAGAGTCCCCATTTGAAACGTGAGATGAGGCGCTGCTCCATGTCTTTAATCTCCGCCGGCGGCTTGTCGCAGGTAAAGATAAGCTGCTTGCCGGTCTGCTGCAAGTGGTTGAAGATATGGAAAAGAGTATCCTGCGTCTTCGGTTTGCCCGAAAGGAACTGGATATCGTCGATGATGAGAACGTCGATCATCTGGTAGAAACGCACAAAATCGTCGCGACTGCTCTTCGAGCTGTTGTTACGGCACGCTGCCTGGAACTGCATCAGGAACTGCTCTGCGTTGACGTACAAAACAGTCAGTTCAGGGTGATGTTTCTTCGTTTCGAGACCGATAGCCTGGCATACATGGGTCTTTCCCATGCCTGTCGGGCTGAACACAAACATCGGGTTGAATGCTGTGCGGCCGGGGTTTTTCGCGATGGTGAGACCCGCCTCGTAAGCGAGACGGTTGCAGTCACCCACCACGAAGTTATCCATGCAGTAGTTTTCGTTGAGGTTCGACTCGATATTCACCTTCTTGATACCCGGCAATGCGAATGGATTCAGCACTTTCTGCTCAGGATTCTCGAAGTCAATCTGAATCTGCTTAGGCGGATTCTTGGTGTTGGTGCGGTCAACCGACGGCTGTTTCACCACCAGCGGACGGTTCTGGTCGTTATCCATCAAGACGCTATACTCGAGTTTACACTCAGGTCCGAGGACTTTGCGAAGTGTTGATTTTATGACTTTTATATAATGAGTTTCGAGATATTCGCAGAAAAATTCGGACGGCACCTTAATAGTCAGCAGACCGTTCCGGTAGTCCTCAGGCTTAATCGGCTCGAACCAAGTCGAGTAAGCTTGCGCCGGAACGTTCTCCCGAATCATCGCGAGACATTCATCCCATATTTCGTACAAATTTTTACTCATCAAAAACTCAACTATATAAATATCAATTGATTATAATGCTCGTTTTTTTGTTCAAACGATGTTACAAATATCAACATAAAAAAGTTAATAAAAAATATTTTTTTGTATTGACTTTTAATTATTTTCGTTTTAAATTACGAGGCAAAGGCGTATTTTTGGCCAAAAATATGCGTAATTTACTGATTTTAAACGGTTTTAAGGTATTTTACACCAACTCCGTAGATTCGCTTCAGTTTTTCAATAATTCTATCGGAATCGCTTTGTCTTATTGATATTTCAAGATAACAATTCATTTCAAATTTCGAGTTCTGTTGTTCGAGATTTTCGTCTTTGAGGATACGCATCACCTCGTTGAGGAGCGGGTAGTCGAACTCGAGTGAGTAGACCTCATCGATAGTTTTCTCAACAACGGTACAGTTGTCAAGCGCTTCTCTTGCTGAGGTTTTATATGCATTGATGAGTCCCGGCACGCCAAGCAGCTGTCCGCCGAAATAACGGGTAACCACCACACAGACGTTGGTGACGTCTTTTGAGAGGATCTGGTTCAGAATAGGTTTGCCGGCGGTTCCCGATGGCTCGCCGTCGTCACTCGAGCGGTAGCACGCCTTGTCGGGTCCGATCATGAAAGCGTAGCAGTGATGTTTAGCATCGAAATACTTTTTGCGAATCTCAGCGACACGCTCCTTCACCTCCACCTCCGAATGCACCGGAAACGCCTCAGCGATGAACTTGGAACCCTTCTCCTTGTAGAGCCCCTCGCCTTTTGTGGTCACTATTTTATATGAATCCTCGAATAACAATGTTTAAATTTTTGCAAAGATACAAAAATTTTAAATATTATATTCGCTTCGCTCACAATGTGATGCACTATCGTGCAATGTGGTCGCTTTGCTCCAATGTGTACACATTCTGCGAAGCAGCACATTCCGACCGAAGGGAGAATCACATTTCGCGACAGCGAATCACATTTTTTTATAATTTTGTAGCATGAAAATGTCATCAAATTTAGTTCGGGATTGTCGCAAGTATTATGCTGGCGAGTTGGAGAAGCTTTACGGCTCCGACGAAGCCAACGCATTGATAATGATATTATTGGAACATTATTTCAATATTGACAGAATGAAAATCGCATTGGAGCCCGACCTGCGTTTGAGTGAATCGGAGCTGTTGACGTTGCATTTTGCGGTGAAGGAATTGCTGAAAAACAAGCCCGTACAATATATAATAGGTGAGACGGAATTCTGCGGGATGCGGTTTTTTGTGAATGAGAATGTACTCATTCCAAGGCCGGAAACCGAGGAGATTGTGAATATGATTGTATCCTGTAGGGACAAGGCATGCCTTGTCCCTACAGGATACAATGTTTTGGACATCGGCACCGGTTCTGGTTGCATCGCCATCAGTCTCGCAAAATTGATACCAGACAGCGACGTTACCGCCGTTGACATTTCTGAAAAGGCGTTGGAGGTGGCAAAAAAGAATGCCGAGGCCAACGAGGTTAGCGTTACCTTTATAAAAGATGATATCTTAAACCCTCAAAACCGGGATTTATTAAACGGACAGTTCGATATCATTGTCAGCAACCCGCCATACGTCTGCGAGAGCGAAAAATCCGAAATGCGCGCCAACGTCCTGGATTACGAGCCTTCCACCGCCCTTTTCGTCAGCGACAACGACCCATTGGTTTTCTACAGAAAGATTTTGGAATTCGCACAGAAGGCATTGAAACCCAATGGTGAGGTATGGTTTGAAATCAACGAGAAATTCGGCAAGGAGACGGCTGAATTGTGCCATTCAGAAGGTTTTAAAAACGTTGAAATTATCAGAGATTTCAGGGAGAGAGAGAGGATTTTGAGGGCAAGAAGATAAAAAAGAAGAAACCTCCAATCTGAGATTTCTTCTTTTTTATTTTATTATGCGAGAATTAATATTGTTCATAATACATAGGATTGTTGGGCTTATCATCGTACCGATAATCGTAGTTATATTGAATATAAAACTGTGTTGGACCAGAGTTTTTGAAAACACGCTCTGTTTTGTAAGGAATTTTCTTGCCGCATATTTCCACAGGAACTTCAATCATAATTAAATCAATTGGATAATTTGAAATTTTCGAAACATAAAAATCGTTGTTGATTCTGATTATTGTTTCAGAATCGCCAATGGAATAAGCTAATTTATTGCCAAAAACAATTGGACTGTTATCTTTTGTAAAGTCAAGTGTGTTGTTATCTTTTTTGCCAGGATAAAAAACGATGTCACAATCTTTATATGGTTGTTCATTTATGGTATATTCAGATACTATTTTTGAACTTTGTGGTGGAATGCAAATTATTCTTTTTTCAGCGGCTGAGAAACTGCCAGAAGTATATGAGATTGATGCAGACAAAACAGATGTACTGCTGCTTGAGAATATTCTGTTTTGATAATAATCATATGCATATCCATTTTTTACGAAAAAGCATTCATCTAAATGCAGATATAAATTTTCGGAGTTTTTGTTGTAAATATCAAAACCAATATCTCCGTTCTCTCCCCAGAAGTCATACGATATGATACAGTTGTCATCTTCAAACACTATTGCATCATCGTTGACGGTGATATCATTGGTCAATGCTTTTGTTTGATACATTTGATAGTAAACCGAAGATGTGCAAGATGTAATTATCAAACAAATTCCGAGAATGCAAAACAAATTTTTCATGATACAATCCCTAAATTTGTGTCGGGAGCAACTTCTATAGTTATAAATAAGTTAATTTCTTAAGGCAACAAAAACAGCGTGGAACTAATTCCTTGCTTGAAGTCCGGGTTACCACGCCCACCTATCTAACAAGTCATCCCACGCCGTAACGAAACGGCATTTGAATCAACTTATCCTTGATAGGTTTGCCCTCAAACCGGGGACATTGTGGTAAATTGGACTTCAAGGATAGCCACAAACGCTATCTAATTATGTCTATTTTTATTTTATTTCTGTTTCTTAATTAAACTATTTAGTAAAAACTTACTTTATAAAGTTGTATTACGCCTCATGTGCATAATTTTTAAAATTCCCTAAAATCTGCTCAATATGAATCACCTCATCGGAGTCTTCAAACGAGAAACCGTTACCAAAAATGTACCATTTCTTGCGCTGTTCCATACTCAGTTTCTTTACACTCGGAAACTGTGAAACTGCAACAATTATAATTCTTCCATCCTTCAAAGTGATTTGCATCTTCCCTCTTTTCGGAAAAGAGACCTCCTTGATTTGCGGAATAACATCCCAATAACCTTCAATTTTGTACATTTATTTGTTAATTCTTATTATTCTAACTTTGTCACCATTCAAAAAACGTTTCCATTGCTCTAAAAATTCAACATGATATTTTTTCACAATATATGTCACTTGAGCTATTTGTTTGTCTATCAGTTCACCCTTGTCTGCCACTTCAACCTCTGGCTCAAGCCATATTTTGCACAACTTTTCATTTCCAGCTTTACCGACATGCACATGTGCCCTATTTTCATTAAAATCTGTCCCATAAAACAAGAACGTCCATATAACCCTTGCGGTTGCATAAATTAAGACTTTTGGCATAAAACCTCCCTCTCTTTATCAATTTATATTCAAATCAAACTATCAAATCCAAAATCACACTGCAAAGATACAACAATTTTTCCCATATGTCAAGATTTTTAATTATAAAACAAAAAAGGACACCTTAAGGTGTCCTTTAAAACATACTGTCTTCTGACTTCTGACTTCTGTCTTCTGAAAGAATTTACACCATCAATGCACCAACCAGACCCAAAATTGCGTAGAATTCTGGGAGAGCGGCGTAGATCAAGGTGTTGGTGAACACATCGTGACCCTGGCTCACACCGACGATACCGTTGGCGCAGACCTGACCCTGACGGATGGCTGAAATCATACATACCAAACCCACGCAGAGTCCGACACCAAAGATGATGAGACCATTCTCAGGTGTGGCACGCATCTTGCTGAGAAGCATGAAAAACGCCACGAATCCGTAGATACCCTGTGTTGCCGGAAGTGCCGACAAAACCATGAAGTTACCTGATGCCTCAGGACGTTTCTTGAGACCACCCTCTGCAGCGTTGCCAGCTGTAGATGTTCCAATTGAACTTCCGATACCCGCTAAGGCCAAAACCAAGCCTAATCCGAGATAACCTAAAATTGTTGCTAACATATCACTTAAAATTTAAAATTTATAATTCAATATTCATTTATTCATTAATATATGAGATTTATTAACCTGCGGTTAATGCTTTCGCTTCGCTCCAGTCGAAATGACGGTCTGTGTGTTTTCATGACGGTCAATTTTTCAACGGATTGTATTTCCTGCCCGTTCCCTCATAACCTGAATTCTTGAAAAACTCAAGGAAATTGAGTCGCAAAGGATGTACGAAAGCTCCCAGCACGCACATCGCAACGTTCAAGACATGGCCTATCACCACGATGAGGATGAACCATATCCAGTTCACTCCGCCATCGCCAAGTGCCTGAACGCCAATGGCATTGAACGCCTCACCAAGCTTGGCACCTGCCAAACCGAGAGCATACAGACGCAGGTAACTCAGCACGTCGCCAAGCAATCCAGTGACCATCTGGTAGGTATCCCAAAGGCCGACTCCCATGTTCACCAAAGGATTACGATGTATGTTGTTCAAGAAGAAGATACCCAGTGCCGACAGGATTCCGATTATTATTATAACCCATGTCGCCACTGTGGACTCCATCACTCCGATGAGAGCGAGACCGCCAACTATGACGCCACCCACAATGAGCAGCGTCCAGCCCCAGGTCCCGAGCGAATTTGCAAAGCCGTTGACCTTCGTCGCTTGATACGTCTTGACAATCATTGCCAAACAGATATGAACAATGCCGACCAAGATTGCCATCACCATTGTGCCGTCAAATCCTGCAATCTCTGTAGGAACCATACATTTCTTCACAGCATCCGGAATGATACTCCAAGTGAGCATGTCCGTCGAGAAGAACGTATGGAAAAAGAATCCGATGACTGTCGTAGCGATGCCCAGCACCATGCCGAGTTTCGCGATGTCAGGCATCATCTTCTTCAAGGCAATGCTGGCGCCGATGAGCACCAAGCCGTAGCCGGCGTCGCCCATACAGAAGGCAAAGAACAGCATGAAGAATATCGAGATGAACACCGTCGGGTCGAACTCGTTGTACTTCGGACGGCCATACATATCGGTCAACAGCTCGAACATCGACACGTACTTGTTGTTTTTCAACTTGATTGGCGGATTGTCGGTCACGCAAGCATTTTCTTCAAGATATAGAACTTCTTCTTTATCAAGGAGTTCGCGTACCGATGATACAGTGTTTGAAGGTGCAAAACCTTCTAAAACAGTGATGTAATCCTCGGCTGCCTTCGTTCCCGAGATATGAGCCAGATGCAAATCAAGTTTCGACATCGTCTTGTCGAGTTCCTTCTGAAGGTCTTTCTCATGACATTTCAACTCTGCCAGATGACGATATTTCTTCTCGATTTCATATTGCAAATCATTGATTTTCTTTTCGATATCAGTACAATCGCTGTCTGGAGCCGGCATTTCCTTTAATGGGAAATCGTAGTTTTCATCATCGGAAACGACCACGAAATATGTCGATGTGCCATCATTTGATATCTCGCTCAAAGCGTAGTTTTCAGTCCAAGCAGGATCCATAGCGGAGGTCTTTGCCTTGTAAAAATGCAGTTTCAGACCGCATTCCTGAAGCTTCTCGAGGTTTTTGACGTCGAACTTACCCCAAGGCATACGCTCCTCCATATCCCTATGAAGCTGAGACAGTTGCGATTCCATGGCATCTTTCTCGCTGACGGTGTTGATGACATCTTCTGCGAGGTCACCATATGTCTTGTCTGCGAACTCTGCTGGCGTCACATCCTTCAGCAATGACAGGGCTTTACGATAATTTCCCGCCTTCGATGACAATGTCTCCGACATCTCATCGACAGGTTTTGTTGAGCGGGTGATATCCATCACGCCCACGCCCTGCAGTTTCTTGAGAAACTCTTCCACATCGCCGCTCAGAAGGATGAAATTATATTTCGTCATTTCAGTTACCATACTCTGCCTCCTCCTCAAGGACGTGTTTGTTTTTTATGATTTTCTGGGAAGCCTTGTCAAGGTTTTCCGCGTCTTCCATGTATCGCTTAATCTTTCTGATGGCTTCGTTATAGCCAGGTATCTGCACCTTTTCGTAAAGGTTGACTTTCTGTGTGGTCTTCTTACGTTGATAGTCGAGCACGCGGCTCACCTCCACGTAGACCTCCGACTCGATGCCAAGCTGTGCAAGGTTTTTCAGTATCTGGACGCCGTCGGCATACCACATAGGCTTTGTGAAGAGGTTGATGTCTTTCACATCGTAAAGCACCTCTTCCAACGCCGGCACCGGCACGCCTGCCACCTTCACCGTCTTCAGTTTTACATCGGTCACTGATATCAGTCCTGGCTCAAATTCATTCCAAAGCCGGGCCATATACTCATACGATTTGAGTTCGGCCTCCAGTTGTGCGACAAGGCTCTCCGAACGTTTCTTGGCTTTCTTCACCTCAAGGCGTAACGCGCTCTCCTTGCTTTTCAGCGTAGGCAAGGCGCGTGTACGAGTCTTGAGCTGCTTGTTCATCTCGTTCAGCGAAGTCTTGTTATATTGGAATTTAATCGCCATAATGTTTATTGGTTATTGTTTATTGGTTATTGAAATTAGGCTTCGCCTTTCCAATATTTTTCGATAAGTTTTTCCTTCAGACCTGTCTCGGCCTTGGTGAAATACTTGCCGAACAGCTCCCAAGCGGTGTCGAGCATCTCGGTAATCGGGATGTTGACGTCGATGGCGAGAAGTCGGGTGGCGTATTCCTTGGCGTAGTCGAGGCAGCGGAGGTCGTAGTCGCTCAAGTCGAAACCGTTTTCCAACTTTGTCTTAGCGTTGGAGGCATCGGCGTAGAGACGGACTGAAGTGTTCATCACGGCGCTGTGGTCCTCGCGGGTCTTCTTGTTCTGCACATGCTGTTTCAGACGTGACAGCGAGCGGAACGGGTCGACGATGACCTTGCCGGAATCGGCGTCAGCACGGAGAAACAGCTGTCCCTCGGTGATGTAACCGGTGTTATCCGGGATGGCGTGTGTGATATCGCCGTCGTTCAACGTCGTCACTGCGATGATGGTGATGGAACCGCCTGATGGGAGCTGCACCGCCTTCTCATAGATCTTCGCCAAGTCTGAATAAAGCGAACCTGGCATGGAGTCCTTCGAAGGAATCTGGTCCATACGGTTCGACACTATACTCAGAGCATCGGCATAAAGCGTCATATCTGTCAGAAGCACAAGCACTTTCTCATTTTTATCGACTGCGAAATACTCAGCGGCTGTCAGTGCCATGTCTGGAATCAAAAGACGCTCGACAGGCGGCTGGTCGGTGGTATTTACGAAGCTGATAATCTTATGCAAAGCGCCAGCACTCTCGAATTCATTTTTAAAGAACAGGTAGTCATCGTTGCTCAAACCCATACCGCCGAGGATGATCTTATCGACATCGGCACGGAGGGCCACCATGCTCATCACCTTGTTGTATGGCTGGTCAGGGTCAGCGAAGAAAGGAATCTTCTGACCTGACACCAGTGTGTTGTTCAAGTCGATGCCGGCGATACCCGTCGGAATCAGCTCTGATGGCATGCGACGTTTGTAAGGGTTGACGGATGGACCACCGATCTGGCGTTTCTCGCCTTCCACTGCCGGACCACCGTCGATAGGCTCGCCGTAAGCGTTGAAGAAACGTCCCGCAAGGTCGTCACTCACGTTAAGTGTCGGCGGCTCGCCAAAGAATGTCACCTCAGCATTGGTGGGGATGTCTTCCGTGCCTCCGAACACCTGCAAGGTGACGGCTTTGTCCTTAATCTTCACCACCTGCGCCAGACGACCTGCCACAATAGCCAGCTCATCATTCATAACACCTTGAGCCTCAAGGGTTACCGTCGCCTTGGTGATGGCGGTCAGCTTAGTATATATGCGTTGAAAAGCTTTCTCACTCATGTTTAAGTTCCTCCTTTAACTGTCCAAGGTAGTTCTCAAATTGCTCTGACTTATATTCCGAATAGTTCATCTGACGGCAGATGTTAATCAAGCCCTTGAAATACGTTGTACATTCCTCAAAATTATCGAATTTGAATGACTTATTGCAGATTTCAAGAACTAAATCAAGCATGAATTTCTGACGGTCCAGCGGTGTCGAGCTGTCGATTTCGTCGAAAGCGTCTTGCTGTAAAATCACGAAATCAATAAGCTCTGACTTCCAATATTGCTCATGATATGATATCGGCACGCCGTCATCGCCCAAGATGTTGATTTGCTCGTAAGCGTCTTTACCTTTACGGATGATATATTTCATCTGGGTGACTTTATCGACCCAGCCTTTTTCAATCTTATTGTCAAGATATTCAATAATCTCTGGATATTCGAGATATTTTGAATATGACTCGACAGGGTCGACAGCCGGATAACGTTTCTTATCGGCGCGGTTCTGCGAGAGTCCGTAGAAGCAACGTGCCGCTTTCTTTGTCGACTCGGTGACAGGCTCTTTCAGGTTACCGCCGGCAGGCGACACTGTTCCGATGAATGTGATTGAACCTGTTGCTCCGTTGTTAAGTTTCACGAAACCTGCTCTCGCATAGAAGCTTGAGATGATTGCCGAGAGGTCGACCGGGAAGCCGTCCTGTCCTGGAAGCTCTTCCAGACGGTTACTCATCTCACGCAATGCCTGAGCCCAACGTGATGTGGAGTCAGCGAGGAGCAGCACCTTCATTCCCATAGCGCGGTAGTATTCGCCGAGTGTCATGGCGGTGTACACCGAAGCCTCACGGGCAGCCACCGGCATGTTGGAAGTGTTGCAGATGATGATGGTACGCTCCATCAATGAACGTCCGGTGTGTTTGTCTTTCAGTTCCGGGAACTCGGTGAAAATCTCCACCACCTCGTTAGCGCGCTCGCCGCATGCCGCCATGATGATGACGTCGGCGTCGGCCTGTTCTGCCAAAGCATGCTGAAGCACTGTCTTGCCGCATCCGAAAGGTCCAGGGATGAAGCCCGTGCCGCCTTCCGCGATAGGGTTCAGCGTGTCGATGGTACGCACGCCTGTCTCCATCACCTTGAACGGACGCGGTTTCTCGACGTAGCCACCCACAGCGACCTTCACAGGCCATTTCTGTGTCATGGTGACGTTGACCTCTTCACCGTCGGCGTTTGTCAGGACCGCTATTGTGTCCGTGATTTTATATTGACCGGCATCAGCCACTTTCTTCACTGTGTAAGTGCCTTCAAACGAGAACGGCACCATGATTTTATGAGGCAGCCAGCCTTCTTTGACCTCACCCAGCCAGTCGGCGGCGATGACTTGGTCGCCAGCCTTGGCTATAGGTGTGAAGTCCCATAACTTATTCTCATCCAATGGCTTGGTGTATTCACCTCTCTTAAGGAAGACATCTTCCATTGTGGCGAGGTTGTTCTGCAAGCCGTCGAAATTGCTCGAGAGCAGACCAGGTCCGAGGGTAGCCTCAAGCATATACCCTTGGAACTCCACCGGACAGCCTATCGTCAGTCCGCGGGTGCTCTCATACACCTGCACAGAGGCCTTGTCGCCGTTCACCTTGATGACCTCCGCCATCAGCTTGACGCCTGCCAAGTCGATGAAGCAGATCTCATTCTGTGCCACAGGTCCGTTCACCTCGACGGTGACCAGGTTGGAAATGATTCCTGTAACTTTTCCTGTTGTCATATTATTTAAAATTCAAATATTCAAAATTTAAAATTAAAGATTTTTGTCTGATTTAAGACTCAAATCCAAATTTGCGTTAGTCCCACGTATCTCCTTGACGAGCTTTCTGAACATCTCCTCACCTTTCGTCTTATCCAGCTCAGCCCAACGCTGCACTGTCTTGGCTTTCGCCAGGAATGCGAGGATAGCGTTCATGTTAAAGTAATCCATCCGTGCTATGTCGCTCGCCTTCTCCCACTTCAGCTCGTCCATCTTCTGCTCGCGAAGCACGAAGTCGGCATTGTCCAAGATATCTTTTATCTGGCTCTCCTCTTCGAAATCAGCCTCTGGCATATCCACGAGATACTGACCTCCTTGTTTGTCGAGGCGTTTTGCCAGATAGGCGACCTTCATATTACGCAGCCTGCCGTCGAAGTCAAAGTACTCGCGGATGAAACGGTTCTTGCTCTCGGCAGCCTTAGCATAAAACTCAGTGCCAAGGGTGTTCTCGTCGAAGCCATCCTCCAGGAGCTCGACCAGTTTCTGGTCATTTTCCGTAAGGAGCTCGACAATATCCTCCTTGACAGCCGCGTAGTCGAAAGGCGCGCCTTCGTAGTTCACCGCTATCTCGGGCAGACTGGCAACTATATAAACGTAGTTATCCATCAGCCGAACAGGATTTTCTTCGTCGCAGGACGCAGATAGTTGGAAATCAGCTGGTTAAACTCCTCGTCGGTAAACTGGAGCACGTAGCCGCCGTCTTTTGGAGCCACCTTGAAGCCGCCGCCGAGTTTCTTGTTGAAACTCACGTTGACCTCGTTTTTGAACGACTTGCTGATTTCGTTTTTCACGAATGGCTCGACTTCTTTCTTCATCGACTCAGGAAGGATGATATCCAATGCCACAGGCGAAGCGTTTTCAGGGTTGAACGCTTTGACGATGTCTTTTATCAGTTCCTTGACGAAGTCGGCAGAGCTGAGATTGGCTTTCACGCCTTGCTCGGTGGCGTTCATCACCACCATCTTCTCAATCTCCTGCTTGGTGACGGCGATGCTCTGTGTAGCAGCCATCTTCACGTCGGCATTGACTTTCGTCTTAAGCTCTTCGGCTTCTTTATTCGCTTGATTTACAATACGTTCAGCCTCAGCTTTAGCGTCGTTGAGAATCTTCTCAGCCTCTTTCTTGGCGTTTTCCACGATTTCCACGGCGTCGTGATTTGCCTTTTCGACACCTTGTTCGTAGATTTTCTTAGTTAAAATATCAAGTTTGTTATCCATAATCCGAAATTTTATGCGTCGATATTTGCGTATGTGGCGTTCTGTTCGATGAATTCGCGGCGCGGACCCACCTCATCGCCCATCAGCATTGAGAAAATATAGTCAGCCTCGGCACCGTTCTGAATCTGAATCTTACGCAATGTCCTGAATTCAGGGTTCATGGTGGTCATCCAGAGCTGCTCAGGGTTCATCTCACCAAGACCTTTGTAACGCTGCACATGGGCATCCTGACCCATTTCTTCGAGAAGTTGGATACGCTGCTCTTCTGTCCAGCAATATTTCTCTTTCTTGCCTTTCTTCACGAGATAGAGAGGCGGTGTAGCGATATAGACATAGCCTTTCTCGATGAGTTCAGGCATATATCTGTAGAAGAATGTCAAAATCAAAGTCGAAATGTGGCTACCGTCCACATCAGCATCGGTCATGATGATGATTTTGTGGTAACGCAGTTTCTCAATATTCAATGCCTTGCTGTCTTCTTCTGTTCCTATTGTGACGCCCAGAGCGGTGTAGATGTTTCTGATTTCTTCGCTCTCGAAGGCGCGGTGCTGCATCGCCTTTTCGACGTTCAGGATCTTACCTCTCAATGGGAGGATAGCCTGGAATTTACGGTCACGGCCTTGTTTTGCCGAGCCTCCTGCAGAGTCACCCTCGACGAGATAAAGCTCGGTGAGTTCAGGGTTACGTTCTGAGCAGTCAGCCAGTTTTCCTGGAAGTCCGCCACCCGACAATGCGCCTTTTCTCTGCACGAGCTCACGAGCCTTACGTGCCGCGTGACGTGCTGTGGCTGCCAAAACGACCTTGTCGACGATCATCTTAGCCTCTCTCGGATGCTCCTCGAGATAATTTGAAAGGTGCTCGCTCACGATTTTGTCGACGATGCCCATCACCTCGTTGTTGCCGAGCTTGGTCTTGGTCTGACCCTCAAACTGAGGCTCCGGCACCTTCACCGAGATGATAGCTGTCAAGCCTTCACGGAAGTCGTCGCCGTTGATTTCGAATTTCAGCTTCGAGAACATGCCTTCTTTTTCGGCATAGGCCTTCAATGTCCTTGTCAAGCCACGACGGAAGCCAGCGAGGTGTGTACCACCCTCGTGAGTGTTGATATTATTGACGTATGAATGAAGATTTTCCGAATACGAAGTGTTGTATTCCAACGCTATTTCAACCGGCACATTATCCGTCTCACCTTGGATTGCAATAGGTTCAGGGGTGAGTTTTTCACGATTTTCGTCAAGATAATTGATAAAATCGATGAGGCCGCTTGCCGAATGGAACTCGTCGCTCTTGCCTTCGTTGCCCGTCTCAGGGTCGACACGTTTATCCGACAAGGTGATTTTTATGCCTTTGTTGAGATATGCCAGCTCGCGCATACGTGCGGCTAGGATGTCGTAGCTGTATTCGTTGGTGATGAAGATACTGTCGTCAGGCGTGAAGGTGATACGTGTGCCGTGGTCGTTGGCCTCGCCCACCACTTTCACCGGGTAGAGCGGCTTGCCGTATTCGTATTCCTGCACAAAGATCTTACCTTCGCGGTGCACTTCAGCCTTCAGGTGTTTGGAAAGAGCGTTGACGCAGCTTACGCCGACGCCGTGCAGACCGCCAGAGACCTTGTATGAACCTTTGTCGAACTTACCGCCGGCGTGAAGCACTGTCAAAACCACTTCAAGAGCCGATTTCTTCTCTTTCTCGTGCATGCCCGTAGGGATACCACGTCCGTTATCGACAACGGAAATAGAGTTACCTGGTAAAATCTCAATATCGACCGAGTTGCAATAACCCGCCATCGCCTCATCGATGGAGTTGTCAACCACCTCATAAACCAAGTGGTGAAGACCTCTCACGTTAACATCGCCTATGTACATGGCAGGACGCTTGCGAACAGCCTCCAAACCTTCAAGAACCTGAATGTTATTGGCACCGTAGTTGCTTTCAGCATTCTGGATTTTTTCTTCTTCTGTCATTTTCCTGATTGTATTTCTTTTTAATTATTATTTCAAAAATAAACTTGGCAAAGTTAAGAAATTTCTTTGAAATAACAATGAAAAAAATGACAGATTTTTAGCTTTTTTTGCTAAAAAAAACGCCTAAATCAGAAACGGTATTTTATGCCTGCAAAAAGTTCAAATCCGAGGCTCGGATAGTTGTAATAAAGCTGGTATTTGTTGTTGAAAAGATTATGGATTTCGGCGAAAGCCGCGAGGTCTTCCTGTATCTTGTAATCCGCTCCGACCTGCACATCGAAGGCCGGCTTGAGCTGCTCCGGAACATTGTCGAGATTCAAAGCCCAGCGTTTGCCCAAAATCATTATGGCAGCGTTTAAATTCCAAGTCTCGTCAAGACTGTAATCGCCTCGCAATGTCATGGTGAAGCCTGGTTTATACCATGCTTTTCCATACAGATTCGCAGTCTCAGAGGCATTTGACAATGTCTGCAGCTGCGGCTTCATAGTATAGCCATTGATCGACAGCTCCGCGGCAATGTCGAGCTTTTCCATAGCTTTCCAATGAACGTCGGCAAGGATGTTCACCACGTTATAGTCGTTGAACAGCACGTCAAACGCCTGCAGATGATACACCGTTGCGTCTTCATCGTACACGACATAGAAATCATAGTCCGGAATGTAGAAAACGCTGTTTTTTATGGTGCGGTATCTCACTCCGAGATGTGCGTCGATGTTGTTGGCTATCTTCGACTTGACTCCTGCTTGGAAGTCGAACTTGGTCTTCTCATATCCGAACTCGCTGAAATTGGTGAAATTCGTTGTCACGAACGGGTTTTCGGCGATGATATCCGCGAATGTGTTGATTTTCGAGCGACCGCCAAACTTGGCGTAAAACTCGAGAGAGTTGTCAAGCACGAAGACGCTGCCCAAGACATCAGGATAAAAGCCCACATTGTCGCCAGTTTTAAAGTCGACACGCACGCCGGCATGGATATGGTAAAAATCGCCGCTCATGGTGAAATAAGGATTCACCGCTACGAGCAGCTGACCTTGATAAACGTTGTCGTAGTTGAGGTCGACATCTGCCGCAAAAGTCTGCAGCTCATTGATGTTTTTGTTGTCAATCCAGTCGTCGGAATATGCCACGTGAGCGTTACCGTTGAACTGATGCTCGGTGGTGCCGCCCGGGATCCATGTCGCGCGGTAGTCGCCGCCGAACTCGGTATAAAAATCACGATAGCTCGAGCCGTTTGAGAGCCATTTCGCGCCCACATTCATCGAGTGGATGTTGCGTCCGTTAGGGTTCTCAATGTCATCGTATGCGCGCAGATGATACATGTCGTATTTGTAATCGACAAACGAACGGAGCTGGCCTCCACGGAACTTGTTGACGGCCATCACGTTGAAGGCATTATTCATGAACGACGACTTCTTGTAGTTCTTCTGGTCGAGCCACGAGGAGTAGTGTTTCACGCCCACGCCAATGCTCATGTTCCGTGAGATATCCGAATAATGATGGAACAAAAACACCGGTGAGATACGTGTGCCTATGCCCGCTTTGAGGAAGTTGTTCTTTCCTTCGACGCCGTATTCCGCCTTGTAGCTTATGGCACTCAAAGTCTCGATTTCCATGTTATACCCATAGTTGAAGTCGCGTGCGTCGGCCTTGTAATTCGGGATATTGAACTCATTGTCGGGTGTCTCGGGCGTCTTCACCAGCCTTTCCGAACGCTTGATTTGCGGGCGGTATGAGCCTTCCACCGTCACCTGCTCATTATGCGACTGTGCGTTGGCAAAAAATCCGATAATTACGAATAATATGCTTAATATCAATGCTTTATTTCTCATTCTGCATCCTCCTCATTGTTTTGTTCATCTTTTTCGATTGCTGCGAGCTTCTGTTGCGCGAGGTCTTTAGGCTCGCCTGCAGGATAGTTGTCGATGATGCTTCGTAATGTGGCTTTTGCCTGGAAAACATTGTCTTTTGCCACATACACATCGCTCAGCGTCACGAACGACATCGCCACGTAATAGCTGTAACCGCTGAAGTTGTCGGATATGTAAAACACTCGGTTTTCCGTCTCGTCAAGGTTGCCGAGCTTAAAGTTGGCGAGCACCATATGATAAGCGGCCTCAGCCCCCATCTCGCTTCTGTCCTTATCCGAACACTCCTGAAGCTTTGGCAGTGCCGCCGAATAGTTCTGCTTTTTATAAAGCGACATTCCCACAATGTAATTCGCAATGTTTTTCTTGTTCTGCCCGATATCCTGCATCGCCGCGAGTGCATCGCCTTTCTCAATAGCCGTATCGTAATCCTCAAGTTTATAGCTGCACTCCATAACACCCTCGACGGCCTGCGTCTTGACCTTCTCATTTTCGGTGATATTCAGCAGTCTTTCGTAATAATTCTTGGCATCGGCATAATTCCCCGCAGACTTGTCCATGCCCGCCAGTTTCAGCAAGGCATTGTCGGTGTAGTCATTGTCAGGCTGCGAGATGATATATTCAAGATACGGTCGTGTCTCACTGCTGCGGCCCAGCTTCTCCAGCGATGTCAGACCGTAGTAGTTGATTTTCAGCATATAAGCGCCTTTCGAAAATTTCTTGATATACTGATTGGCTGCTTGCAATGCGTTTTCATACTGCCCTTGTTGGAAGAAATTCTCCGCTGTGGCAAACGACACAGAGTCTTGCTCGGTCACGCTTGTCGCAATGCCTTTTCCTTCGGTATATCTGTAGAACTCAGAGGTTCTGTTCTGTTCCATGTAGATGTTTCTCATTATGTTGAGCGCCTCGCGCGATTCCTCGGTGTTCGGGTAGTCATCGATGACTTTTTTCAGTGCCGCAAGAGCGTTATCATATTGATTATTATTGTAATACAGCATTCCTATCTTCATCTGGCCTTGACGTGCGTACACTGAGCGCGGACGTTCGTTCACCAAACGGCCGAATGCGGCTATTGCAGAGCGTTCGTCACCGGTGCCGAGATGCGCCATTCCCGTCTCATACAACGCCCTGTCATAGAACGACGAAGTCTTATATGTACTTGTCAAAGTGTTCATACTCTGCTCCTTGGCAGCCATATCGCCAAGGGCGCCATAGCCCATACCCTTCTGGAACAAAGCATAGTCGGCATTCTTTTTGTCGAGCTTCATGGCATTGTTATATGCCACTATCGCCTTCTGATAGTTACGTTCCATGAAGTAACAGTCGCCGATACGCATCCAGGCATCCGACTCAAAGTCCTTGTCGCCCTTCGCCATGTTGAAGAAATAGTTGAAATTCTTGATGGCAGCGGGGAAATTCCCTTTGTTATACGAGATATAGCCGAGGTTATAATATGCCAACGACAGGCATTCCGACTGGCCGCTGCCGCTCGCCTTCAGGAAAGCTGCGTAATAATTCTCAGCGTTGTTGTTCTCTTTCTTCTGGAGATAGCTGTCGGCAAGCCAATACAATGCCTCAGCCCTCATCTTAGCGTCAGCGTAGTTATTGTTGACGGTTTTGTTGAGATATGCGATGGCATTGTCGTAATCCATTGCGTTGTAGTTTTCGATGCCGATGCTGTACGTCAGCTGGGCGTAGATTTTCTGCATCTCAGCGTTCATATCAGGATATTTTTCCAATGCCTTGATAGCTTTATTATAATCCTTATTGTTAAGATACAGATGGATTATCATGGTCTGCGCGTCTTCTTTTCTTGGCGAATAAGGGTTCTTCTCAATGAAATCCTCGAGTTGTGCCACAGCTTCATTAAACGGGTCGACGCCGCTGATGAAGCTCAGTTTCGCATAGTTAAACAGGGCATCTTCGCTCATCTCATGGTCGAAATCATCTTTATACGCAGTAAGATAGGCGCTTCTCGCAAACTTCTCTTGCTTTGTCTTCATATAGCACTGTGCCAGATAATATGAGGCATATTGTGCCAATGCGTCGTTGTTGATTTTCTTGGTGGCGTTTTGGAAATTGATGATGGCGTCCTCAAAATCGTTGCCTTTCATCTTGCAGAATCCTATGCGGAACTCCACTTCACGAGGGAACGACTTGCGTGTGGCGCCACGCGCGATGTTATAATAATTCAGCGCCTTTTCATAGTCTTGCTGCTGATACCACGACTCAGCTATTATCAGTGCCAGTTCCACCTTTCGTTGACCTTGTGCGTTGTCAAGCACATTGTCGGCATCGGTAGTGACAGAGGTGTAGTTGCCGTCGACAAAGTCGATCTGCATCATGTAAAGCGGGATGACGTCCTTATATTTCGGCGAGTTCTCAATCTTTTGGAAATGGAATCTCGCCTCGTCATATTTATTTTTTACATATTGAATATGAGCGTAATAGTAACGTGCATCGTCTTTATAGGGGCTGTTCATGAATTCGGCTTTGTAAAACAAAGGCTCTGCCTTGTCGATATCGTTTGTCTGATAGTATGCCAGGCCTTTCTTGAAATAGAACTCAGCCTTCTCATCTGCCGTAAGGCATTCATCATCAATACTTTCGTATATCTTTATCGCGTCACGGTATTTCTTGTTTTTGAAAAGCATGTTGGCGTACATGAAGTCGGCTTTTGTGGCGAAGGTGCTTGTAGGGTTTTCCTTAGAGAAAAGCATGAGTTGCTGTTCGCCCGCGCCCATATATGACGAGCAGGCCGCCTCGTAGAACTTGGCTTCGACGGTTTTTTGCTGGTTCTGTCCTTCTGTCAGCTCGAGATATTTGTGAAAAAGCTCTGCTGCTGATGCGAAGTTTTGGTTGTCGAACAGCGTTTTTGCCTCTTGGAACACCGATTCGGGTTCATATTCTTCGACTCTCTTTTGTGCTGATACTGAGGCAGTTACGCCAAACAATAATATTAGTAATGCAAATATTTTCCTGTTTTTCAACATAAAGACAAATTTTTTGCGAATTTACGAAAATAAAACGAGATTTTTGTATATTTATTATAAAAATTTTGCCTTTGGATTTTTCAAATCCAAAGGCAAAAGAAAGGCATAAGCGGGATTCTGTATTTGATTGTCATTTCTCTAATCCTGACGTCGCCGTCAGGCTTTAGCAACCTACCCTCCCGGCTTGAACGAGCGATTCTTCATAGGGGCGCACGGCTGTGCGTCTCCACGCGCCGGTATATTTGGTCTTGCAGCCCATAAGGTTTACCTCACTGC
Source organism: uncultured Bacteroidales bacterium (assembly GCA_900315175.1). Taxonomy (GTDB): domain Bacteria; phylum Bacteroidota; class Bacteroidia; order Bacteroidales; family F082; genus Limimorpha. The sequence goes on along the minus strand of OMYA01000009.1, from coordinate 48,363 downwards.
CATGTCACCATGGCAATGCGTGAGCTCTTACCTCACGTTTTCACCCTTACCCTTGCGGGCGGTAGTTTTCTGTGGCACTTGCTGTCGCCGTCTCCGGCGCCTTCCCGTTAGGAAGTATGGTGCTCTGTGCTGTCCCGACTTTCCTCACGCTGGCTTGCGCCAGCCCGCGACAATCACCTTTCAGACCGCAAAATTACAAAATTTTTTAGTTGATAGTTTAAAGTTTAGAGTTTAAAGTAGTTTTTTAGTTAAAAGTTTTTAGTTTAAAAGTATTAAAAAAGGAAGCCGTAGCTTCCCATAAACTAAAAAACTTTCAACTTTACACTGTCAACTACTCTAAACTCTACACTCTAAACTCTACACTTTGAAAGTCTCCCCTGCCTCCGGAATCACCACATCCTTAAATCCGTTGTTTTTCTTAAGGTATTTCGCGTAATTCTCCTGCACCTTCGCCTCGCCATGCACGATAAACACCTTCTTCACCTTGTCAGGGTTCTGGCATTTCAGATACTCTGCCATCTCGCTGTAGTCGCCATGTCCGCTCAAGGCGTCGATATCATAAACCTCCGCATTCACCCTGTGTGGCATGCCGAAGATGGAGATGTCCTTCTCGCCTGCCACGATGCGGGCACCGAGAGTCATCGGAGCGCAGTAGCCCACCGACAGCACCGAGTTCTTCGGGTTGTCGATGTTATTCGCCAGATGATGTTTCACTCGTCCCGCCTCCATCATGCCCGATGCCGAGATGATGATACATGGCTCCTTGCTCTCGTTCAAAGCCTTGCTCCTCGCCACTTCAGTGATGTAATGAAGACTGTTGAAGCCGAACGGGTCGTCGTCATGGCGCAGCACCTCCGCCACATCCTGGTTAAACTCGTTGAGGTGCATCCTGAAGATATCCGTGGCATTGGTGGCCAAAGGACTGTCAACATAGACAGGTATCCTCGGAAGCTTGCCCTCATTGTAGAAATTGTTCAGGATATAGACTATCTCCTGCGTCCTGCCGATGGCAAATGAAGGTATGATGAGCTTGCCTTTCTTGTCGACACATGTGTGCCTGATGATTTCAAGAAGTTTGTCCTCAGCACCTTCTTTTTTCTCATGCAACCTGTCGCCGTAAGTGCTCTCCGTTATGAGATAATCGCATTGCGGGAAAGCATTCGGCGCCTTAAGCAGATAGCTGTTGTAACGTCCAATGTCGCCAGTGTATCCAATCTGCGTGATATGCCCGTTCTCGTCAATCCTGACGGTGGCGCAGGCACTGCCGAGCATGTGCCCGGTATTGTAAAACTTCACACTGATGTTGTTGTCGATATAAAAACGGCGGTTCGTCTCTGTGGTGATAAACAGTTCCATACACTCCCGAGCGTCTTTCTCGGTGTATATCGGCTCCACTCGTTTCAAACCCTGACGCGCACGTTTCTTATTAAACCAATGGGTATCGTTTTCTTGGATAAAACCGCTATCAGGAAGCATTATAGAGCACAGCTCGCGTGTCGCCGGAGTGCATATCACCGAGCCTCTGAAGCCTTTTTTATAGAAATAAGGGATAAGCCCAGAATGGTCGATATGCGCGTGTGTCAATATGATACAGTCAACTTCAGCCGGATCAATCATAGTGTTGCGGTTCATGGCATCAGTCTCCAAACCTTTGCCTTGAAACATTCCACAATCAAGCAACAACTTCTTACCCTTGTCGGTGACAATGAGATGCTTGCTGCCCGTCACTTCACGCGCTGCGCCTATAAACTTGATTTTCATTATCTTATAACATTTAAAACCTTAACAACGTTGCCGTTTCCCGTCATGATATTGATGATGTACATGCCATTGTCGAAAGTGCTCATGTCAATCACGACATTATCACTGTCAACAGTTTGAATCATGACAACCTGCCCCATCATGTTGCAGACCGACACCTGTTGCATCATCTCACCTTTAACGTTCACCATTCCTGACGTTGGATTAGGATAAACTGTTATGTTATTCTGCAAATCTTCGCCAACGCCGGTATAGTCAATCACTTCCACATCAACCTGTACATAATCCGACTGGCAATCATTATCATAGAAAGCATAGATACGATATGAATACATACCTGGAGTTTCCACCCTGTCATTGCACTCGTAATGGCTTATCGACGGAGTGTTGACGATACGTTGGACCAATTTATATTCAATACCGTCATTGCTTCTGTATATCTCAAATCTGTCGAGTGTGTATTCATAATCGGCTCTGTCCCACATCAGATGTGCGCCAAACTCGCCTGAATCGTAATAGTTTATTCCATCAACATTCTGTGGTGTCGGGCATACCACCTGTGCCGGATCCTCGACAATGATTGTGACATCAGCCGAAGCTGTATTCATTCCATCGTTAACGGTCACAACATAAATGTTTTCTCCAATTGTTGTAGGGGTTGCGACAGTAGTACGCGCATGTGGTGTGGCAAGGTCTTCAGCAGGTTGCCAAGAATATGTGTAGTTACCTGTTCCGCCGTTGGCATTGGCTGTCAGTGTTGTCGACTCGCCAAGTGTTATCGTCTCTGGGTCAGCCAGAGCGACAACCAGCAATGGTGACATGCCTCCGTCTGTGATTTCAACAGTGGTGCTGTATGTCTTTTTGTTATATCCAAACACGGTCAAAGTGGCAGTGCCTGTCGTTGTCAGCTCGTCAAATGTGATGTTAGCGACGCCATTGACAATCTCAGCTGAACCAAGAATCTCGCCGTTGAATGTAAGTGTTGCCAAAGCGCCATTGCCATTAGTTGCATTGACCACGAAGTTAGTCTGAGTACGGCTTAATGTATTTGCACATGAAACACCCATATTTGCAGGGACATCGTTACGCAAAGTCAAAGTCGGGTCGCCGAACAGAATCCATGTGTTGTATGTGCCTTTATTAGCATTCTGATTAGCTCCCAAGTCCAAAACTCTCATGCTCCCATTGATAGAGACGCCACCCATTGTGCGACGGATGTTGTTGGCCTGCGACTCAACCAAGATGTCAACCATCTCATCCTGACCGTACATCGGCGGCTGCCATGGCTGTGAAATATATGAGAACATTCCGCCTATAGCACCTGTCGGATTGCCTGTAGTGTTGTTGGTCGCACGCATCCATGTCTCAGCGAAACATGGTCCGCTATGGTCGTATTTTCCGTTAAGGCAAGCCACTGAAATGATGTATGGCAGCTTGTAATCGTTAGTCAATGCATTGACATTGGAGTTACTGTAGTTGAAAACGCCCCACAATGTGATGTTGCCGTGGTTGCAGTAGTTGATGATGCTCACACCTTCATTGATGTGCTGGCTGACAGTCGCCGCACTCGCGGTAACACCAGTCACACCCTGATAGTCACGATGCACCTCAGTATAGTTGTAACCCAACAAATCATTTCTGATAAGGTCGATATGCTGATAGTCAGCCTCTCCATAATGACCGCCACCAGCGCCTTCATTCTTGCTGACACCCTGGCCCACTGTAAGCCATGTGGCTGTCTCATCCAAATCTCTCTCATAATTCAAGACCTTATTGACATGATTTGTCACCTGGGCCTCTGTCTCGCAGCAGAAACGGCCAACGATAACCTCGTTGTAATAGTCGTTGCCGGCAAGCTGGCCATATTGCACGTCGCCATATCCTGAATAGCCTTGAGAGCCTGAACCTGCTGAGATATAAATCCCCGGAATCTGTGCCACATCACCAACAAGCAAGATGTCGGTCAAATTAGGATTTGCGGCGTAATAAGTCTCAATATACGACTTAATGGACGCAGCAGTACTGCCAGTCACACTTGTTCCAACCATGGTTGTAGGACGGCCGATCTGTTTCTTCCAAGCAACAAAAGGCTCCATTGCCGACAAGAAATCTTCATGACAGATGATAAGCAACTCGCCGTTTTCCTCGATAGCGTTATATCTCGACATTGACTCTGAGAAATTGATATAACGGCTCTCATAAATCTTCTTGAACTCTGGGTCAACAACGCTTGACTTGGCACGGTTCACCACGACATTTCTGTCGTCTTTGCCGACTTCTTTCATCTTCAAGGTGAAATGAGTGTAAACTCTGAGGGTCTTTGTCACTGGATTATACAAATAAGGTGTAACCATCATGTTTTGTGCTCTCACGTCACGATGGATGTAAGGCTCGTCGAGCTTTGCAATCTCATTAGGGAAGAATGCATTCTGCTGATACATCGCGCCGTATGTGTAAGGCACGTCTTCCGGATCGATGCTACGTGGGAAATCGCCTTTTGACGGGGCCACATTTATGTTTTCATAATCGACATACTCTGCGTCGACGACTTCTACGCTCATCAATGCATCATCACCGATGATGGCAGGAATCACGAAGCCCGGGACATCCGGCTCGCCAGCCTGTGCCATTCTCATCATCTTCTGATTTGTAATGACAACAGCGTCACCGTTAGGTGTCACCACATCATATTTATTGAAACCATTCACACTGATTTCAACCTTTATCTCATTGTCTGTTGACGAAACCAATCTTTGGCTCCATCCCTGTGCAAATGCCAACTGCATGCACATCAAGCTAATAGCTAATATAAAAAGTCTTTTCATAGTTAAAGAAAGATTATAATTTTTTGCAAAGATAAACAAAAAAAGGACGCCGACAATCGACGTCCTTAAATATTTTTTAAAATGTCGTTTACTTGATGACGACTTTCTCAATCTGCGCGTTGCCGTTGGCGATAACCTTCAGGAAGTACACGCCATTGTTCAAATCATTCACATTGAGTTGAACGTTGCCGTTAGCGACACCGCTCATCACCACCTGACCGACGCTGTTAATCATCTGGTATTCATAGCTTGCAGCATTTGCATTGATGTACAACACGCTTTCTGCCGGGTTAGGATAAACACCGAGGATGACTTCGTTCTCTTCAACACCTGTGAATTCAACATTCACCATAGCTGTTGCTGGAGCTGACATTGAGCCGTTTGCATCGACAGCGTACACTGAATATTTGTATACGCCACTCTCTTCGACGACATCTGTTGCCTGTGTCTCTGTCACTGTTGCAACTGTCTCGCCGTTGCGTTTCACAACGTATGAAACTGCATCGGCTGAAGCTGTCCATGTCAATGCGACATTGTGACCGTCAACTGTTGCCTCGAGTTCTGTAGCCGGGTCGATGAATGTGTAGACATTTGTTGGTGGGAAGACAATATTGTCAACCCATGCGCAGTCTTCGCCTGAGGTCACTGATGAATCCTTGCTGTATTCCCATTTGAATGTGTGCTGACCCGCTGTCACAGCCTGTGTAAACTCTGTCCATCCGATTGTACCGGCCCACTGACCTTTCTGCTGACCATCCATGTAGAATGTCAACTTATCGTATGGATTTGATGCGCTGCCTTCGCTCGACACCTTGTACATAAATGTCATATTGCCTGCTGCCAATACGTCAACTGTCAGCTGCATGTAACCTGTTGAGTTGTGCTGGCCGCCGTTGTTTGACTTAGCGCAGTAGTTGCCTCTGCCACCTGTAGCAATCTCCCATGGGTTGGTTGGGCTGAGTGTCCAGTTCGGACCGAATGTGCCAGACTCGAAGTCTTCCTTGATAGCGCCGTATGACACAACGAAGATGTCAGAAACATTGAACAAGCCACTTGTCATGTCGTATGCAACTTCGAATGTCGAACCAATCTCAACGCTTGAATCGACTGAATAAGGAGCTGTGATAGCAATCGATTCGCCAGCGGCAACAGACTCTGTGAATGTATGTGTGTCCGGTGTGAACACGAGGTCTGGTGAGCAGCTCGTGAAGCTCAACTCACCGCCGACAAATGGAGCTGTACCTTCGTTTCTGAATGTCATGACGACGGCGTCTTCAGAGACGGTTAGACTCTCAGCAACTACGACTGGAGCGTGGAGGTCAACAAAGACCTTGCCGACCCATGCATCGTTTCCGGCTGTCATCATAACATCAATCTGAGCTCTTGTGCCATCTGGAACGTTAGCTGCAACTGCGAACTGGAAGCCGTCAACTGTCACTGTCTGATCTGGGTTGATTGTTGCGATAGAACCTTCAGCTGCTGTGATATTGAGGTATTCATTCTCTGTTGACAATGAAACTGCAATGTTGTTAGCGGTCTCAACACCAACGTTCTTGACATTGATGCTCATGTCGATTGTCTCACCATAGTTAGCCTGATCAACACTCATTGAATATTCGTTAACTGTCATATAAGCGCCTTCTGCTGGAACAACTTCAACTGTGCCCATATAAGTCACTTTATTAAAACCAACGATCACAAGTTCAGCATCGCCGACATTTGTCAAAGCTGGGAACTGCATATTGCACTGACCGTTAATGATTTTTTCTGTAGCCAGAATCTCACCATCCATTGTCAATGTTGCGATAGCATAATCAGCATCTGCTGTGATGTTGAGATCTGTCATACCAAGCATCAAAACTGATGGGCTTGCCACAACATTCATGTTTGTTGGGTTAGCTGTACGAACCATCAATGAAGGATCACCGAAAAGGATCCATGTGTCATGACATTTGGCGTCACCACCCTTGTCAATAACGTCCATGTTACCATTCAATGAAGCACCAGCCAAAGTGTGGTTGTATTGGTCGCTGTTACGCCATTCTGTCAAGACATTAACCATCTCATCATGTCCGTACATTGGTGGTTGCCATGGCTGTGATTCCCATGAGAACATACCTCCGATAGCGCCTGTAGGGACACCTGTTGCGTTGTTGGTAGCACGCATCCAAGCCTCACCGAAGCACTCCGGATAGTCAAACTGACCATTGTTGCAAGCCACTGACCAAACAATTGGTAACATATAATCGTTCGTCAAAGCGTTGACATCGCTGTTGCTGTAGTCAGCCACGCCCCAGCTTGTTGGCGAACCGTGGTTGGTGTAGTTGATGATACCAACACCCTGGTTGATTGTACCGCTAATTGTTGCGACACTTGCTGTACCACCGTTACCGCCATGGTGATGTGTAATATTTGAATATGTGTAATGTAACAATGTGTCGCTGATAAGCTCAACATGCTGATAATCATATTCACCATAGTGACCAGGACCATCTGTTTTGTGACCAATGCCAAGGCCTTTGTCTGCCCATGTCACATCTGACTGCATGTCACGCTCATAGAAGAGAACTTTGTTGACATGTGTTGCCACGTGAGCATCATTCTGTACTGAGAAACGGCCGACAAAAACCTCCGGATAATGGTCTGTGCCTTCAATCTGACCAAACCAGTTGTCTGAACGCTCACCGCTCAAAGCATGTGGTGTGATATGTTCATTGTCACCAACAAACAAAACGTATGCGAGATTGTGGTCCGGATCGTTGTACAAGTTTGTAATATAGCTCTTGATAGCGTTGTCGTTGTTGCCACCGGCTGTTGTCACGCTTACCATTGTGGTTGGACGGCCTGACTGGTTCTTCCAATCGACGAATGGCTGCATGCCTGCCATGAACTGGTCTGCGCAGATAACCAACATCTCACCATCGTCTTCAACCCAAGGATATCTTGTTGCTGCAGACTCGAAGTTGATGAAACGACGGCTGTAAGATGCCTTGAATTCTGACGTTGTCTTCACTGTGTTGTTCTTACGTGCGAGCTTCTGGTTTTCACCGTTGTCGCTAACCTTTGTCATGGCAATTGTCATGCTTGTGTAAACACGCAATGTCTTTGTCACAGGGTTGTAAGCGAATGGGCGAACCACGATGTTCTGGCCACGGAAGTCTCTGATGATGTAAGGAGCGTCAAGTGTAACCTGTGATGCCGGCCAGAATGCGTTCTGTGAATACATCTCACCGTAGGTGTAAGGAACATCATCAGGATTAATCTTACGGCTGAAGTTACCCTTTGAAGATACCACATCCATGTTCTCAAAATCAACGTAAGTTGAATTAACCACAGCAACATTCATCTCTGCCATGTCACCAATCATAACTGGGATGACATCGTATGAAAGCTGCGGAGCACCTGCTTCAAGCTCTAATGCCATGTCTTTGACATAGACTTCGAATTTCTTGCCGTCAGGTGTTGTCACACTTTGTGTGTAGAAACCGTCGATGTTGACGTTGATGACGATTTCATTTTCTGTAGAAGAGACCAAGGTCTTCTTCATCGCTGTTGGGGAATCACTTGTGATTCCGTGCCATTCCTGTGCAAATCCCATAAATGAGAATACCAGGAACAAAGCTGTTAGTAATAAAGATTTTCTCATAATTTATAAAATGGTTTGATAATTAATACTTCTTTTTAAACCTAATTTATTAATGGCTCGCAAAGATATAAAAAAAAAGGATGTCGGCAGCCGACATCCTTAAATATTTTTTTTTGAAAAATTTTACTTAACAGTGATCTTTCTTACGACAACATCACCATCAGCAATGATTCTCAAGAAGTAAACACCACTGAGTTCGCTCACGTTGACAGTTGTCTTGCCGTTGGCGTTGCCGCTCATGACGACCTGACCGACACTGTTGATGATCTGATACTCATAGTTGTTTGCATTTGTAACGACATTCAAAACACCAGTTGTTGGGTTTGGATAGATGTTGACATTAACATTCTGTGCTTCCTCAACACCTGTGAATTCAACTGTTACGATTGTTGAAGTTGGAGCTGACATTGAGCCGTTTGCATTGACAGCGTACACTGAATATTTGTATGTGCCACCCACTTCGATGACGTCTGTTGCCTGTGTCTCTGTCACTGTTGCAACTGTCTCGCCGTTGCGTTTCACAACGTATGAAACTGCATCGGTTGAAGCTGTCCATGTCAGTGCGACATTGTGACCATCAACTGTTGCCTCGAGATCTGATGCCGGAGTGATGAATGTGATGACGTTTGTTGGTGGGAATACGATATTGTCGATCCATGCGCAGTCATCACCGCTGTTTATTGAGCCGTCTTTGCTGTAGCTCCACTTGAATGTGTGGGTTCCTGCTGTCACTGGCTGTGAGAACTCTGTCCAATCGACATTGCCTGCCCACTGGCCTTTCTCCTGGTTATCCATGTAGAATGTAAGCTTATCATACATAGTACCTGATGATGAAATCTCGCTCGATACCTTGTACATGAATGTAAGGTTACCAGCTGCAAGAACATTGACTGTCAATGTTGCGCTGTAGTCTGAATTTGCGATACCGGCGTTCATTGATTTTGCGCACTTGCCTCTACCGCCGTCAACGATTGTCCATGCGTTTGTCTGGCTGAATGTCCATCCGTCGCCGAACTCGCCTGATTCAAAGTTCTCCTGGATTGAACCGTAAGAAACCGTGATGATATCTGATACATTGAACAGACCGCTTGTCATTTCGTATGCAACTTCAAATGTTGTACCTAACTCAACACTTGGATCGACTGTGTAAGCTGCTGTGAAAGTGATTGACTCGCCACCAGCGACTGCATCGGTGAATGTGAATGCGTCTGGTGTGAACACGAGGTCTGGTGAGCAGCTTGTGATATTCAATGTGCCACCCACGAATGGTGCTGTACCCTCGTTCTTGAATGTCAATTCAAGATTTGTCTCTGAAACTGTCATTTCATCCATAGTGACGACTGGAGCATGGAGAGTAACCTTGAACTTGCCCTGCCATGTGTCTGTACCGTCTGTCACATCGAGGTAGAACTGTGCTTTTGTACCATCAGGGACGTTCTCTGCAACTGCAAACTGGAAGCCCTGGACTGTAGCTGTTGCATCCGGCTCCAATGAAGAGAGTGATGCGCTAGCTGATGAGATTGTAACATATTCGCATTCTGTTGTAAGTGTAGCTGTGATGTTGTTTGCAGTCTGTGTACCGACGTTCTTCAATATGATGTTCATATCAACTGTCTCGCCGTAGTTAGCCTGTTCAGCACTCAATTCGTATGAGTCAACAGCAACGTAAGCGCCTGTCATTGCTGCAGCAGGAACGACAGCGACGTATGGCTGACGCTGTGGATGTGTGACAACGATCTTCACGTCACCGCCTGATGTGACTGGCTCAATCGGAATCAAAGCAACGCCATCTTCACCGATTTCACCAGCGCCACAAAGCTCACCGTCCTTTGAAATACCAACGTATGAACCTGGATCGGCTGTAACTTCGTATGTTTCATTACCTATTGGAAGGGTTGGAAGGTGTGATACGTTGTTTGCAACAGGATTTACGTGATATGGAGTCACAGAACCGTCACCGAGAACGTGATATGCTTCCCAGTAGTACTGGTCAGTAGCTGTTGAGCTGCTCTGATAACCGTTTGCGTGTGCGTATGCCACTGCGAGGTTACCAACGTATGGAACAGCTGTAATGCAGTTCCAGTCATCACGGAACTGTGCATCATAAGTACCCATTGTTGAGCCTTCGTATGTAGGCATCTGGTTCATGGTGTTTGTTGCACCAACTCCAAAATAGTAGTCTTCATACCAATATGTTTCAACAGGTGAGCCGATGTATGCGTATGCACCCTTGTTCTGAGCGATAATCATAGCCTCACCAAAGCTCTTGCTTGAATAACCCCAGTTAGCGGCCAAGCAGCAGTTACCCATTGCGAGGAAGTATTTACCGTTGTTTGTCAATGAGTTGACATCGCTCACTGAGAATGATGGATCTGACCAGCTTGTATCACCACCGTGAGCGGTATAGTTCACGAAGTTGACACCAGTGTTCATACTTGCGTATGGGTTGTTGTAAGGCTGCTCCAAGAATTGGTTGACTTGAACAAATCCATGTGCTGCATTGTAGTAATAGTTTGTTGCATACTGGATGGTTGGCTTGCCGATTCTCGGATTCCAGCTGCCGTCCCAACCGGCGATAAGAAGAACATTGCTCAGATATGACGGATCCTGCATGGTGTACTGTTCATACATCATAGATTTGTCGAGAACATTCTGGAACTCCTGAACTGTCTCGCATGTGAAACGGCTGTGGAACATATCGCCAAACACGTCGTTACCTGCAACTGCATAGTAATAAAGGTCTGTAACTTTGTGTGTTGCCGAACCCATCTGTGACTGTGGAACCTGGTTCTGGTCACCAATGATGATGATGAATGTAGGAGCCTGACCGTTTGCAACACCCTCATTGTATTTGTCGGTGATGAAGGTCTTGATAGCAGAAGCTGTTGTTCCGATTTCATCGGTGTAGTTGACATCCATTACGAAACCTTTTTCTGTCTTCCATGTGATCCATGGCTGCATTGCGTCCTCAAACATACGGTTGGCAACAACCAACATCTTTACTGGAACTGCCCAGAGGTCCGGGTGCTCGTCGTAAATGTCAAGGATAGCTCTCTCATTGAACAATGCTGAATAAACTGTTCTGAAGTAAGGGCTATAAGTGTTGACCAATGTCTGCTCTGTGAGAGCGAGGTCAGCATCTTCAAATGACACTTCAACGTCGATGTCGTTGTAAACACGGATTGTATTGGTTGAAGCATTGTATCTCACTGTGTTGAGCTGCAAAGCACCGACCTGAACGCCACGCATTGTTCCCAAAACGAAAACTTCAGCGATTGGACGCTCGTCATAGCCTTTAGCTGCATATGCTGCCTCGTTATAAGCGAACTCGACTTCTGTCTCGCTCTTGCTCTGTGAAGGCTGCATTGGATAAAGCTTTTCAATACCAAAGTCAGCAAGTTTATACTCATTGACTGTGTAATTCTTGACTGTCACCACTGGTGTTGCACCAAATGGAACAGCGATAAGTTCACGGTGAACAAGAACCTGTGGGTCACCGATGTTACCTGCAGGAACTGAGTTACCCATTGTAATAATAGAGAAATCACCTCTCTCTGTTGAAACAAGCTCACTCTCAATGCTGTTGTATGAGAATGTAGCATCGAAACCGCTCATGGTCACATGCTGTGCGCCCTGAGCCTTGGTTCCATTAGGAGCAAGATCAATACGACCTTGTGCAAAAGCCTGGAAGCCAAACATAATGACTACCAATGCCATTGCCAGCTTTTTGAGTTGAAATTTTTTCATCTTGTTGATTTGTTAAGTTATTATTAAAATGTTAATTTCTATTTTCAAAAACGATTTTCATCATTTTTACAAGCTACAAAAATACACATTATTTCCCAATGGCGTATTATTTTTTTTGATAATTTTTTCAAAAAAATCTCAAATACCCAGTATTTCCTCGTATTCTTTTTTGGAATTAATTATCTCGACAGCCTTCTCAATCATCTTGTCCTCTTTCATGACAACTTGGTAAAATTTGTCGATATTCCAGACATTTTGTGCTATCATCGCTTTGATTCTCAATTTAATCCATTCCTCGGAACGCTCAAACTGCTCGTCATCCCACTTCACGGCCTTCTGTTCAGCCACTTTCTTGAAATCTTCCAACATTTCGTCGCTTACCTTGAATTTTTTGTTGAATTTTTCAAACTCAGGATAAGATTGGAGTAAGCTTTCCCTGTTTTTAAGCACATAATCGACGCAGTAGTTGTTAAACACCGTTTTTCTTATCAGATCGGTAAGAAGTTTTGTGGAATATGTGGTGTCGACCGGCATGAAAATGTCGGGCATTATACCTCCGCCGCCATACACTGTCCTGCCGCTTCTAAGCGTGTAATACTTAAGAGAATCAGGGAATTGGATGCTGTCGACATGGTAATATTCGCCATGTTCGAGACGCTTTGTCATCTCCTTGAAATACTCTTCAGAACCTTGTTCATACGAACGCTGTATGCATCGTCCTGTCGGGGTGTGATAACGTGCCGTGGTGAGACGTATCACCGATCCGTCAGGAAGGTTGAATGGTCTTTGCACCAAGCCTTTTCCGAACGAACGACGGCCTATCAGTACGCCCCTGTCCCAATCCTGGATAGCGCCCGACACGATCTCGCTTGCCGATGCGCTGCCCTCATCAATGAGGACCACGAGTCTGCCTTCACAGAAACCGCCGTCCTTATCGGTCATGAAAACCTGTTTTGGAGCCTTCAAACCTTCAGTAAACACTACCATTTTGTCTTTCCCGAGAAACTCATTGCCAAGTCCGAAAGCTGTCTGCAGATAACCGCCGCTGTTGCCTCTCAAATCGAAGATAAGCGACTGCATCCCTTGGTTTTTCAGGTCTTTCAAGGCTTTTTCAAACTCTTCCACCGACTGTTGGGCGAATTTGTCGAGCTTGATATACCCTATTTTTTTGTCGACCATGAAATATGTGTTGATGCTGTTCAACGGAATCTTATCCCTAACAACCTCAAAATCAATGAGTTCCGGGTCATCTCCGCGTTTGATGCCGAGCACTACTCTTGTGCCTTTTTCGCCGCGCAGATGTTTTGTGACATATTCGTTGTTCACTTTCTTTCCAAAAGCCTCTTCCCCATCGATGGTGACGATTCTGTCGCCTGCCATGATGCCGACCTTCTCCGAAGGGCCGCCGGGGACAGCTGAAACGACCAATATTGTGTCGCGAAGAATCTGGAACGTCACACCTATGCCTTCGAAGCTGCCCACCAGTTCCTCGTTGGCTTTCTGCACATCCTTGGCGGCGATGTAAGCGCTATGAGGGTCAAGGCTTTTCAACATCGCGACGATGGCTTCCTCAGTCAGTTTTGGCATATCGGTGCTGTCAACGTAGTAATTGTCGATAATATACATCGTTGTTGCAAGCTTTTGCGTGGTCTCAGCCGGTTTGATTTTGTTTTGCGCAAAACACAAAACATTGGAAATCAATAATATGATTAAAAATAATCGTTTCATTTTTTATTTTTTTTGTATCCGTACGGACGAGGCAGGCCTTGTCACTACGAGCGTACTATTTCAAATGTGTTATCTTCATTGATTTTTATTATTGTCGATGCTTTTGGTTTCACGATGACATCGTGATACAGGCTGACGACGTAATCTGCTGCGTTTTTCATCTTCTCGGAGATATCAGAGAAATTTGCGGGTGACGGTTCGCCGCTCATGTTGGCTGATGTCGATGTTATCGGGTGTCCGAGGCGTTGTATCACCTCTTTGCAGAACTCATTTGTCGTGACGCGGACGCACACGCTGCCGTCGGATGAGAGGTTTTTTGCGAGTCCTTTTGACTCTTTATATATGATACTCAACGGGTTGTGTGCGGCTTTAATAAGGTCTTCCGCTATTGGTGAAGGGTTTTTGACGTAATCTTTCAGGCGGTCGATGGAGTCAACCAAGATGATAAGCCCCTTGCCTGCGGGACGGTTTTTTATCTTACAGACCTTGTCAATAGCCTTGGAATTCGTGGCATCACAGCCGATTCCCCAGATGGTGTCGGTGGGGTAAATGAAAACTTTGCCCTCCGAAAGAAGCTTAACGCATAATTCGACTTCTTGTTCAAAAGTGTTCATAATCTATCTCTAAGTTCTTTAATATCAATAAAATAGGCGCATTTAAAATGACCTTCAGGACATTGTTTGTAGCCATGCAATCCGCACGGACGGCATTTGAGAGAGCGGTTCTCTTCGACCACTGCCGAGTCTTCCGAGAGCGGACCGAAGCCGAAATCTGCCACCGTCGAGCAGAAAATCGCTGTTGTCGGAGCATTTTGTGAGCTGGCAAGGTGCATAGGTGACGAGTCACACACATAATTCATCTTCGCATCACGCATCAATGCCGCTGACTCCAAGAGGTTAAGCTGTCCGGCGAGACTCTCCACACGCTTGCCCGGAACTTTGGAAATGATACGCTCGCATATCGCGATATCGTCTTTTCCGCCAAGGAGATAAACCTTCAAATCGTCTGGAACGAGCTTTAAAAACTCCACCCAACGGTCTTCCGGAAACTGCTTAGTAAACCACAACGAACATGGCGCTACACACATATATATATCTGATTTATAACGACTTACCTTTTCAAAAACCTCTTCACTCGGATACAAAGCAGGTCGCATAGGCTTGTCGTCGGTGATATGCGCGATAAGTTTCTGGTTTCGGTCAACCTCATGCACGCCCTTCACCCCTATCTGGTGCTTGATTTTATGCGTAAAGAGGCAGCTGAACGGGTTTTTGTCGAAGCCCGCCGTCTCTTTAGCCTTGCCGAAAACGGTAACAAAACCCGTAGCCGCATATCGCTGCACGTTGACTATCAAATCGTATCGTTGCCGACGCACCTCTTTCAAAATCGAAAACAGATTCCTGTATTTGTGACTTTTCTTGTCCCAAGAATACACTTTGGTGAAATACGGATGATTTTTAAAAAGGCTCTCATACCCTTTCTTAATCATCATATCTATCTGACTATCAGGATAATATGAATGCAGCTTCTCTGCAACAGCTGTCGCGAGAATCACATCGCCTATCGATGCCGTTTGTATCACAAGGAACTTTTTCATGACTTCAAAACAAACTACAAAATTACTATATTTTCTTTAAACAATAATATTTTTTTGTCATTTCGACCAAAGTGGAGAAATTCTTTTACCCAAATGCATATTAAAAAAAGGATTTCTATACAAGCTCGAAATGACAAGTTAGTTAATGATTTTTTTCGTATTTTTGCAAAAATTTTTTAATAATGGTTTTAACGGCATTGGCAATAGGTTTGGTTTACGCCTCTTTGCTGTATCTCTTTTCAAAGAAATATAGCGTTGCGTTGACTGTGCTGTTGTTCGCGCTAAGAACCATCGTGGTCGCCACCGTGGTGATGCTGTTCATCAATCCGTATATCAAACAGAAAATCAATAAGATAGAGCAGCCAATTGTGATTTTCGCACAGGATAATTCAGCTTCTATCGCAATGACAAAAGACTCGGTTTTTTATAAAACCAAATATCCGCAACTTATTGATTCCATTGCGAATACGCTCGAAAAAGATTACGATGTTGAAAAACTATTGTTTGGCGGCTCCGTCATTTCGAGCTTGTCGAGAAATCCTTATTCGACGGATTCTGATGAAAAAGATTTCTCCATTCCGCTCCGCTCCAGCCGAAATGACATGTTCAACGATCAGTACACCAACATCAGTAACGCCCTTTCGTCCATCAGCCGTCAGTATTACAAAAAGAATGTCGGTGCAGTCATTTTGATATCCGACGGTATTGTAAATCAAGGTGTTAACCCGGAACTCAGCATTGAGAACTATCCTTTCCCGATATATTCCATCACGCTTGGCGACACCATTGCGCATCCAAACATGACCATTGCCGAGGTGAAATACAACAAAACGGTGCAGGCAAATATGCTCTTCCCGCTTCGTGTAACCGCCAACGCATTGAATTTCAATGGCAAAGATATGAATGTCGTCGTAAAAATGGACGGCAACGAGGTTGAGAATGTCATCGTGCCGGTCACCTCGAACCGGTTCTCGAAAACCTTTGATTTCAATATCGATTCCGGCAATGAGGGCGTCAAACAGATTGATATTATTGTTAATCAATCAATTAAACGCATTTTCATCACCGTCACCGACAAAAAATACCGCATCCTGTGCATAGCCAAGGCACCGCATCCGGATATCGCCGCGATAAAATCGTCGTTGGACGACCATTTTGAATTCGAGGTAAAATATGGGGAAAATATTGATAATATTGATAATTACGATTTGGTTATTTATCATCAAATCGTAGAGACGCGCCGTGGCACGTCTCTACAGATTATTGGTGTGGACACTGATTTCAATGCATTTAACGAATCGCAGGGCATGGTGACAATCAATCGTGGTGCGGCAAACACCAACCTCGACGTGAGAGGAAGGTTTAACAGTGCTTTCGGGCTGTTTACCATATCTTCCGACATCAAAAACGAGTTGAAATCGTATCCTCCGTTGTCGTTGCCGCATTGCGAAATCGTTTTCAACGGCCATCATGACGATGCTTTGTTCATGAATATCATGGACTTGGAGACGCCTAACCCGCTCCTTGCCTTCTGCACTGACGGTGACGGCGACAAACACGCCTTCATGTTCGGAACAGGCTTATGGCGCTGGAAACTTTACGAATATTTCCATCACAAAAACAACGACGGATTCGAGGAAATCTTCAGCAAGACGGTGAAATATCTGCTCACTGAGAAGGACAAGGAACTTACTGTCATTCACAAAGACAATTATCTGAACACTGAAAACATCAGCATTTCCGCAGAATTACGGAATCCGAGCAGGGAACTGCTCAATGAGCCGGATTTATTCATTACGATCACACGTAAAGACGATGCGCACATCGTCTCTACATCGTATGATTATGTGTTTTCCAAGGGTAACAGCAATTACAACCTGAACATCGGCATGTTGCCCGAGGGCATTTACAATTTCCGTGCCCACACTTCTTTCGGGGGAGTGGAATACAACGCCAGCGGCACCTTCACCGTGGAATCGCTCGGCGTGGAGGCGCAAGACCTGACCGCCAACATCGAGCGCATGCGCTCTTTGGCGTCGCAGACTGGCGGAAAACATTACTATATCACTGATATTCAAGATGTTATAAAAGATTTGAAAAACGACAGCCGTATCACATCAATTTCGCGAGAAGAGACAAGATACGATGATTTGATAAATCTTAAGTGGTTGTTTTTCAGTGTTTTAGCTTTGGTTACAATTGAATGGGTGATTAGGAAGGTGGTTGGGGGTTATTAGTTAAGAGTTAAGAGTTAAGTTTTAAGAGAATAAATTTTATCAAATTATGAAAGTAGCAAATAACACTTATGTAACGTTGACTTACACGTTGCACAACGACACGAAAGACGGTCCGGTCATTGACCAGGCGACAAAAGAGAAACCTTTGGAGGCGATTTTCGGCCACGGGATGTTCCTCCCACGTTTTGAGGAATGTCTGCAAGGACTCGAGCCAGGCGACAAATACGGTTTCCACCTCACTCCTGCCGAGGGTTACGGCGAGTACAATCCCGACATGGTTTTCACAGTGAAGAAAGACATGTTTATCGAGAACGGCAAGCTCAGCGAGCATTGCAAGGAAGGCAACACATTGCAGTTCAATGTGGGCAACGGCATCATGCCAGGCAAAATCAAGAAAGTGAGCCTCGAACTCGTTGAGATTGACTTCAACCATGAGTTGGCGGGCGTGCCGCTTTATTTCGAGGGTGAGATTCTTGCTGTGCGCGAGCTCAAGGAGGAAGACTTCGGAGGAGGCTGCGGCCATTGTGGCGGCAGCTGCGAAAGCTGTGACAGCGGCTGCGAAAGCTGTAAGTAGATGTAATTATATGATATTCATATAGTTTACATATCCATTATCAGATATTGGCATCTCATCTTTTCCCGCATATATTATTTGTGTGGAAACCACTTCTTCACCAAGGAGTTTCTTGAAATAATCAAGGTTTTTATAAAAGTCGGTGTGAATAACTTGCGCCGACTTTATTTCGTATGCTTTAAACCGTTGTGCTTCCTGCTGCACAATATCAACCTCATGCTGTTGATCCCTATAGAAACACAAATTATTATCCTGACCTTTGTTATAAAGAGATTTCAGCATATCGCCCACGACCATGTTTTCAAAAATCTGGCCTCTCAAAGGATGATTCGAAAGCTGTTCTACAGTCTTGATACCAAGAAGATAACAAACCAACCCGGAATCAAAAAAATAAAACTTAGTTTTTTTTATCAGCCTTTTACCTATGTTTTTATAAAATGGAGAAATATGGAATGCTATATATGACGCTTCCAACACATTTATCCAAGATTGGACTGTTGGAGCTGACACGCCAATCTCATTCGACAAACCATTGGCATTGAATTCAGTACCGACACGAGCTGCGCATAACACCACAAAACGTCTGAATTCATCCAAATTTTTCAAATTCATAACCTGCATAATGTCTCGTTGCAGATAAGTGTTATAATATTGCCGGTATGCATCCTGCGCAGGAATCTTTTTTGCCAAGACAGCTGGATAAAATCCCCTCAACATAATATCGTCTGTGCTCGTTGACTTATCATCAGGAGTCAGCTCCGAAAACGATAACGGCAACAATGTCAGCAAAGCGGCTCGTCCCGCCATCGACTGTGTGATGTTTTGCATAAGAGAGAAATTGTTGCTGCCAGTAATGACATAGTTCAACTTTGGATTCTCGTCAACCATAACCTGGATTATCGAAAATATTTCAGGCATATTCTGAGCCTCATCAATAATCAGATTGCCTTTTGTCATAAAGAATTCTTTGCGCAATAATGACAATTCGCCCCTAACAATCTCATCTTCAAGATTCACATATCCGTAATCCGGGAATGCCATTTTACATAAAGTTGTTTTGCCAGATTGCCGTGGACCTGTTACTGCAACAACTGGAAAATAACTCTTTATACGCAAAAGTTCATTACACAAATCTCTGTTATACATATACTTAAATTTATTTTTTACATATTTAAAGTCATACTTTAATTTGGGCAAAATTATATAAAATTTCGATACGAAGCATCTTTTTCTAAAAAAATTTTCAATAAAAAAAGCCGAGGCATATGCCTCGGCTTTTGTATTATTTATGCTTCAACTATTAGAATGTGTAGAAGAAACCAAATTCGAAGTCTGTTGGTTCGTTAACACCAAAGCCGAAGTTGTTGTTTGTTTCGGTGTATTTGGTGCCGCCATCTTCCAAGGTGTACTTAGCTGTTGTGTAACCAAGGCTCAACAGGTTGAGTTTAGCATTGATTGAGATGTGATCTGTGAAGTTGTACTGAATGCCTGGGATAACGCCAAAAGCGAAAGCTGACATTTTTGGACCATCAGCTTCAACTGTAACGTTCTGATCTTTGAACTCATCTTTAACTTTTGGTTTTGATGATGCATAAGCGAGCTTAGCATCGCAGTAGAACTTGAAGTTGTCAACTTCTGCGAACACATAACGGAAGAATGGAGCAAAAGCGATTGTTGTTACCTTTGTTGTCTCTTTGTATTTACCCATCTGTGAATCTTCGAGGTTGTCTGTAACTTCTTTTGAGAAACCGAAACCTAAATCAAGACCGACGCCCATGTTGTCGTTGAACATGAAACCAATTGTTGGAACCAATTGGAAATCCATTGCTTTTGGAGCGTCTGCTTCAAGAGTAACGCCATTACCTGACATTTTTGTTTTGCCACCTTCTGTTGTGAAGCCGAGGCCACCACCTACAAAGAACTGTGCGTTTGCGAACATAGCTGCTGCTACGAATGCGATTGTGATAAATAATTTTTTCATTTTGTAAAATTTTAATTACGCCTACTCTTTAGAGATTTTCGGCATCCTCTCTTATTTAGAATTATTTTATTCCTCCTTTAAAGTAGTAAATCACCGCAAAGATATAAATAATATCTATTGCGGTGACTTTTTTTTATCAACATTGAAAATAGTTATCAACAATAGATATTGCCGACTCAACTATTTTTTAGAAGTGATAACCAACTCTTACGACCAACTCTGATGCTGAGATTGCATTATCGCCTTTGATTGTCTTGCTGGTATATACCTTATCAGCATAATCTGTGCCGCCGAGCTCATAAATTGCTGTAGCTTCGATCTTTGCACTTCCGAGATAGTAGTAGTCGAGACCGATGCTCATACGATCCCATAACATGACGCCAGCGCCAAGTTTGAATCCCAGTGTGACAGCACTCTTATATGTAGCACCTGTTCTTTTCTCAATGCATGTGACAAGTTCTCCGTCTGGAAGCAGAATGTCCATCGCTCTATTGTAGTCGGTTGTCTTTTCATATCTTGAAATCATTCTGAAGTTAGGACCAACGCCTGCTTCACCCCATACACCAACGATGTTGTTGAAGTTGTGGAGATAATTCAAACCGAACAAAATCGGGATATTGATGAAATTAGGCTTTGAATATTTGACTTCTGAAACATAGTCAAACACTTTAACTTCGTTCCTTGCATACTCTTCCAAAGCATCAGTCAAAGCTGATTTGTTTGTGTTTAAGAAGAAATCGATGCCGCCGAAAACGCCAAGACCTTCAACAGGAAGAGCCACTGTGACATCGAATCCGACATTAAAACCTATACCTGCATAGCCTTCTGTACCTTCTTTGATGTTGTCAAGAGCCCATTTTGAAAGATCTCCTAACGGATACTCAGTAGTTTTTTTGGCAGTGCCTTTACTCATGTCACCGAGAGGAGTTGCTTCACCTAAATAAACACCAAATCTGACTGGTTTCTGTGCGAAAGCGAAAACGCTGATCAGCAATAATGCTGCTACTAATGTAAATTTTTTCATGATATTAAAAATTTAAAATTTGTATTCAACACAGCAAAGTTAGGCATTATTTTTATACGTTTGACATTTTTTTCAAAAAAACATCATTTTTTTACTTGATAAACAACAGCTGTGCGTGCAACATTATAAATCTTCATGGTAATTTCATCGCCATTTCTCTCCGATGGGAAAACTGTGTTTTCATCAATATTTTCAAAGCCTCCGAATGTTTTCGAGTCGGTGGTGAAAATAATCTCATAGTCACCGGTCTGTTTTACATTTATCTTATAGTCAGGCAATGATTTTTGCCCCCAGTTAAAGACGAAAATCAGGTTATTTCTCTCGAAAACTATGGTTTTATTGTCCTCATCGGCGTTCAAAAGCCACGCTGGAGCGGCCTGCATCACCTTAGTTTTCTTAACAAAATCGAGCATAGCCTTGTCGAAATCGCCCAGCCATTGGTACTTAAGAAAGCCATTTTCTGACAGCGACCACTGGCGTTTTGCGTATTTATAGCTCCAGCCGTTGTCATGACGCGGGAAGTCGATCCATTCAGGATGCCCAAACTCGTTGCCCATGAAGTTGAGCCAGGCATCACCGCCAAGCGTGATGGTGAACAACCTTATCATCTTATGCAAAGCGATGCCTCTGTCGATGATGAGATTCTGCGAGTTTTTGTCCATCGCAGTGTACATCTCCTTGTCCATGAGCCTGAATGCCAATGTCTTATCCCCTACCAACGCCTGGTCGTGCGACTCTGCATAAGCCACGGTCTTCACATCATAAAGCCTGTTGGTCATGGTGTAGAAAAACTCATGCATATTCCACTGCTCGTCGGTCTGGTCTTTCAGCACCTTAATCCAGAAATCAGGCAGTCCCATGCCGAGACGGTAGTCGAAGCCGATGCCGCCATCATCAATTTTGGCGCAGATGCCAGGCATTCCACTGACATCCTCAGCTATAGTAATATTCTGATTATCAATATTATGAATAAGCTTATTGGCGAGCTGGAGATATGTCACGGCGTCATTGTCGACACTATCGCCGAAATATTTCCATGGGTTGTCGAATGTGGCGCCTATGCCGTGGTCTTTATACAACATCGAGGTCACGCCATCGAAGCGGTAGCCGTCGAAATGGTACTCTTCAAGCCAATATTTCACATTTGAAAGCAGAAATTGCAATGTTTCTGTTTTCCCATAATTGAAAAGTTTCGAATCCCATTGAGGGTGCTCGCCGTCTATTCCCGACTTAAGATATTGATACTCAGTGCCATCGAAGAGATTTATTCCTTCACGGACGTTTTTCACCGTATGCGAATGAACGAGGTCCATGATAACGAGCAGACCCATGCCATGTGCGGCATCCACAAGCTTTTTCAGCTCTTCTGGTGTTCCGAAGCGCGAGCTGGCGGCGAAGAAATTAGACACATGGTAGCCGAAAGAGCCATAATAAGGATGTTCGGCAATCGCCATGAGCTGAACCGCGTTGTAGCCAGCAGCTTTAATACGAGGTAACACGTTGGTAATGAATTCGTTATATGTGCCGACACATTCTTTTTCCTGTGCCATCCCAACATGTGACTCATATATCAGCAGTGGCTCATCTGTTAATTTAGGTGTCTGATTTTCAAAGACATACGGTTTCTCGGGATTCCAAAACTGGGCTGAGAAATCTTTGGTATTCTCGTCTTGCACAGCTCTCTTTATATAAATAGGTATACGTTCCTGCTCGCCAATGCTTGACTGCACAATGACTTTCAGCAGGCTGCCGTGCACGAGGCGGTCTTTATATTCGGAATCAGGCAGAAAAATCTCCCAGGTGCCGTTACCGACGTTTCCGAGAGGGTTTGCATAACGGTTCCAGTCGTTGAAATCGCCGAACAGTGACAGATAATGCGCGGCGGGTGCCCATTCGCGGTACCACCAGCCTCGGCGGACACGGTCATAGTGGAAACCGAAAAACTCATAAGCCGAGGCAAACGCGCTCAAACTTCCGTATTGCTTTTCTATGGCTTTCAAGCGGTTACAGAATCTGTCATAACGTTTCTGCACCTCCTCTGCCACCGGGGACAACCAATTGTCATTGTCGACGATTTTCATATTTTAAAGAAGTTAGAAGCCCGAAGTCAGAATCCAGAATCTATAGATTCAGAATCTGATAATCTCCAGGTTTCAATTCAACATTATATTTTTCATTACATCCGCCTATCAATTTTCGGGCGTCTTCAGGGATTGCCACTGTCACATTTCGGCCCTCATAGATGTTGAAATTTATGACAATCAACAACTTATCGTTGCCATAATAACGCAAAAACGCATACACATATTGCGGGTCGAAATTGTTGTACCACGGATTCGCCCACATAAGGTCGTAAAATGCGCCCTTTGTTATTGCTGGATTATTCTCTCTGAAATTCAATAGATTACGGTAAAAATCGAATATAGAGACTCGATTCATCGCGTCTGTACAGTGCATTGACGGCATGTATGTGTAGTCAAAAATCGATGTTTTGCCATTATCCGAATCCGCTGCATCCTCACCGTATTCCTGACCGTTATAAATCATAAACGGGCCGCGGTTCATCAAGGCCGCCAATGCCACAAACGGATACGCATTCTCAGGTTTTTGCATGAAAAACCGTGACGCCACACGTATCTCATCGTGGTTTTCCATAAATCGTAACATATTGTCATCCAATCCGTTAAGATTTTTCCAGACATCCGAAATGGTATCAGCGCGCTGTCCGTAACGACAGATGTTTTCCAAGGTGTTGTACAGTCCTACCTTATCGTAAAGATAATTGAAACCTGCCTCAACATAACTCTGATACAGATTCGGCTGGTAGATCTCAGCTATCATAATGACATTAAACGACTTACGCAATTCGGCAATCGCCCAGCGCCAAAATTCCACAGGCACCATCTCCGCCATGTCGCAACGGAATCCGTCGACACCTTTTCCGCACCAGAACTGCATGATTTTCAGCATTTTATGCCATGTATCTTGGTTGGTATAGTTCAGTTTTACAGTGTCGTACCAGTCATTTAATGAAGGCGTAGGCGAGAACACGTCATTTCCAGTGGCTTTTGCCGGATTTTCATAATACATATATCCGTTGTCAACCGGGGTAATGAACTTTTGATTCGGCAGAATATAGAAATTTTCATCTGTAAAATCGCCTTTATATTCGCGTGCGAGGTGATTAGGAACGAAGTCGATAATCACTTTAAGTCCATGAGAATGAATGCGTTTGACCGTCTCTTCAAACTCTTCCATCCTATTTGCCTCGTTGTCGGCGAGGTCGGGGTCGATGTCGTAGTAGTCGACGATGGCGTAAGGTGAGCCAGCGTTTCCCTTGGTGACGGCGGGATTGGTGTCGCGCCATCCCGAGTGACGAATCACGCCAGTGAGCCATATATGGCTGACGCTCAGCGACTTGATACGTTCAATTTCCTTATCATTGATATCGCTGAAAGTGCCGCATTTTTTATTCTCGTTGGCACCGTAGACGCGTGGGAACAGTTGGTATATTATCATTTTTCAAGCAAATCAAGCATAAAAGCGTATTCCATCGCCACCTCATGGTAAGGCTCGAATCGTCCTGACGCTCCTCCGTGACCGAAATCCATCTCAGTTCTCAAATACAACGGGTTGTCGTCGGTTTTGAGTTCGCGCAGTTTCGCCACCCATTTAGCCGGCTCCCAATACTGCACTTGGCTGTCGTGAAGTCCTGTGGTTACTAGCATAGCAGGATATTCCTTCGCCTCCACGTTGTCGTATGGCGAGTATGACAGGATATAGTCGTAATATTCTTTCTCATTAGGATTGCCCCACTCGTCGTATTCGCCCGTTGTCAAAGGGATGGTGTCGTCCAACATCGTTGTGACCACATCGACGAACGGCACTTGTGCTATGATGCCTTTAAACAGCTGTGGGGCCATGTTGGCGACGGCACCCACGAGAAGTCCGCCGGCGCTTCCGCCCATCGCGAACATCTTCTTACTATTCGTAAGCCCTTGTTTTACAAGATATTCCGCGCAAGCGATGAAATCGGTGAATGTGTTTTTCTTTTTCAGCAGTTTGCCGTCATCGTACCACCAGCGTCCCATCTCCTCGCCTCCTCGGATATGTGCTATAGCCCACACGAAGCCTCGGTCGAGCATGCTGAGTCGGGCTGTCGAGAAATAGGCGTCGACGCTGTTGCCATAGGAGCCATAGCCGAACAAAACGAGAGGGTTGTCGCCGTTTTTCACCAGTCCTTTCTTATAAACCAGCGAAATTGGCACCTGAACGCCGTCTTTTGCAGTCGCATAAAGCCTTTCCGTGACATAATCCGACGGCTCGAAACCGCCCACAATCTCCTGACGTTTCAGCAGCTCAGCCGTTTTTGCCATCATATCATATTGATACACAGAGGCGGGTGTCGTCATCGACGTGTATATATACCTCAACAGATGCGTGTCGAACTCAGGATTTGCAGATGTTTCCACAGTATATGCGGGTTCGCCGAAGTTTATGTAGTAATCCTTCTTGCCATCCCACGACATAACTCGCAGATTCACAAGACCTTTCGAGCGTTCTTCTATAACCATAAACTCCGAAAACAGGTCAAAATCTTCAATAAGGACATCATCACGATGTGCGATGACTTCTTTCCAATGTTCTTTTCCAGTAGCGTTTACTGGTGTTCGCATCAGCTTATAGTTCTTTGCGCCATCGGCATTGGTGAGGATATAGAAACAGTCGCCATAATGTCCCACGCCGTAAAGCAGGTCATGCTGGCGTTTTTGGACGACCTTAAACTCGTCTTTCGGGTTGTCGGCATCAATGTAACGTATCTCCGATGTGAGTGTGCTTTCGAGAATTATCAGAATGTATTTCTCTGATTTTGTTTTACTTACAAAAGCGCAGAAAGTAGCGTCGTCTTCGCGATACACTTCGATGTCATCAGCCGGGTCGGTGCCTATTTCATGACGCATGATCCTGAAAGGCCGCAGCGACTCGTCTTTCACTGAATAGAAAATCGTTTTATTGTCGTTGGCCCACACCATATTTCCTGAAGTGTTCTGAATGACTTCCGGGAACATCTTGCCTGTCGCTATTTCTTTGACAAAAATCTGGTATTGGCGGCGGCTGACAGTGTCTATACTATAGGCTATCAACGTATTATCGGGGCTGATGCTGTAGCCGCCCACGTCGAAGAATGTATAGCCTTTTGACATCTCGTAGCCGTTGAGGAGTATCTGCTCGTCATTTCGACTGGAGCAGAGCGGAATGGAGAAATCCTTGTTTTTCGTAATCATTCGATTGTTTCCGTTATTAGAGGATTTCTCGACTTCGCTCGAAATGACGGGACAGCGGCAATACAGCGGGTACTCCATCCCTTCTTCATATCTCGTGTAATACCAATATCCATGATGTTTCACCGGCACCGACATGTCGTTCTGCTTGATGCGGCCTGTTATCTCCTTAAACAGCTGGTTCTGAAGTGGTTCGGTATGCTTCATCATTGCTTCCTGATAGGCATTCTCGGCTTTAAGATATTCCAAAACCTCAGGATTTTCGCGTTGATTAAGCCAATAATAGTTGTCCACACGAGTATGACCGTGAACGGTCATCTCGTGTGGTATCTTTTTTAACGAAGGTTTGTTCATGTTTAGAATGATAATGTCAATCCAAGGCTCGGCATGATTGGCAGCTGATAGATATTTTCGCTCGTTATGATATCGACATAGAAAATATTGTCTCTGTTATAGACGTTTGTCACGCTGAAGTCGGCTTCCAGAATGATATTGTCGGTAAACCAGAACTTACGTTTCAGGTCGAGGTCAAGGCGGTGATACCAAGGCAGTTCGCCTCTGTTGAGGTCGCCGTAGATGATACCGAGTTCACCATTGTCAGCGATAATGCTCATGCCCATGTCATCGAACTGATATTGCTCGTAGAATCCGCTAACTTGAGTGAATGGGAAGCCCGAGCCTATGTTCCAACGGCCGCTAAACTCCCATTGTTTACGTGTTCCGCCGGTATATGTCACTATCAGGTTGATATTATGACGGCGGTCGTAGTGGGTGCGGTAGTTTATTATCTCATGATCTGCCGTTTCATAGTTTTTATTGACATAAGCCAACGAATATGCTGCCCACACATACCATCTCATATACTCGTATTTCAATGAGAAGTCAATACCGTAAGCCTTTCCGTTTTCAACCATGAAGTCACGCCATTCAATCTCGGAAGTGCCAGCCGGGTGGTTGGTCTCCGAATAAATCTGATTGCGGTTCATGTTGGTGAGCTGGCGGAAGTCTTTGAAATATCCTTCGACGTTAAGTGTCAGATTATCCAACAAATCGAACTCTGTTCCGACGATATAGTGGTTAGCTTTCTGAAGCTTTGTATTAACTTCTTTCCCGTTGAATTTCTTAGGGATATTATCTTGTCCTGAGAGGAATCCGTAGAACAGGTTCACCACGTCGCGGTCGCTGTTTGCTGCGATGAGGTTCTGTGAATACATACCTGCTGCGGCTTTCAGACGGAACCAGTCGGTAACGTTGTATTTGATTGCGAGACGAGGTTCTGGCGACACTTCAGCCAAAGAGGCATACCACTGGATACGCATGCTTGGCTCGATGATAAGTTTTTCGAGTTGCCATTTATATTTGATGAAAGCGCCAAGTTCTGTTGTGTTTTCCGTTTGATTCAGTTTTATGCCGTTCGACTTTGTGTAATCGAACACTGTCTTGAAGCCGAGAAGTTCGACACCATATTTCAAAGTGTTTTTACCGAGGAAATATGAGAAAGTGAAGCCTGCGTTAAAGCCATCGATAGAGCTTGAGCGGCCCGGGTTGTTCGTCTCCGAGAGTTTTGCGTCGTATTTTGAATATGCGACGTTACCTTCAATGAGAACCGGTGATTTTCCCGGGATAAGCACGAAGTTAGAGCCTCCTCCGTATGACACCCAGCTGAAGTCGGAAATTGCCTTGTAATTGTTCACCTGGTCGTTGAAATTAAAACCGAAGAAGTTGATTTTACTGCCGTTTGGGGCATTCAACGAGACTTTTCCGTAAATATCCTGGAAGTTATAAGGAAGCACCTCGCCGTCCAAGATGCCGCTGTATATGGTTTGGCTGGTTTGTTCGAGATATGAGTTCTTTGCCGACAAGATGAACGACATCGACATGTCGTTTTCTGTCTTAGCCTTTTTGAGAGGGCCTTCCACCATCAATTTCGCGCCGAATGTCGATGCTCCCACCTTTCCCGAGAAACGTTTTTTGTTACCGTCGCGGGTAGTGATATCCATAACGGATGACACTCTGCCACCGTATTCTGCGCCGAAACCGCCTGTGTAAACCTCAGCATTTCTGATGATGTCGGTATCGAATACTGAGAAAAGTCCGATGCTGTGGAATGGGTTATAAACTATCATACCGTCGAGGAGCACCTTGTTTTGAATCGGGGAACCGCCTCGGATATAGAGCTGACCGCCTTGGTCACCGGTAAACACGACACCCGGAATCACCTGCAAATACTGGGCAAGGTCAGCCTGACCGCCCACAGCCGGGATTTTCTGAATGGTCTTTGGCGTGATATACACCACCGAAGTCTTGGTCTCTGTCTTCGCCTCAATCTTGTCGGCACTGATACTTACCGCAGCAAGCTGGATGGAAGTCTCAGAAATACTGAATTTCTTGTTTAAAATCTGACTGTTCTTAACGGAGACGGTTTCGGCAATAGTGTCATAACCGATTGATGTCACCATGATGGTATACGTGCCGTCAGGGATTCGGGTGATGCTGAAATATCCGTTGATATCAGTGGTGGAGCCGAGGGTTGTTCCTTTCAAAAACACGTTGGCGAACATCACCGGCTCACCGTTAGAGGTCTCATACACAAAACCTTTGATGGAGTTATCACCCTGAGCATAAGCAAACACGCCGGTCATCATTAGGATAACCAGTAAAAACAATTGTTTTATTTTGGCTGTAATAATCATTATCTATCAGTTTTAAACAGAAATTTAAAAAACGTGCAAAGATAATGTTTTTTTTGTTACAACACAAATAATTTTTCAAAGATTTATGCTTCTTTTGCCTGTTTGATAAGTTCCAGTTCTTTATCTGAGAAATGATTTGGCAGTACCAGTTGTATTTTAAGCAGCAGTGAGCCGTTGCCTTCCTTTCCGTAATGAGGCATTCCGAGGCCTTTCAGGCGCAGCATGCTGTTGTTTTGAGTCTGCGGCTTTATCGGCACGCTGACGTTGCCTTTCATGGTGTCGATTTCTATTTTTCCGCCAAGGATAGCGGTGTAAATGTCGATATTGACAGTTCTTATCAAGTCATCGCCATCGCGTTGATACACGGGGTCTTGCAGTATGTTTATCTTCATCAGCAGGTCGCCGTTCTCGCCTCCGTTGGCGCCGGGGTGTCCTTTTCCTTTGACACGCAGTGTCTGACCGTCTTTCACACCTGGTTTGATGCTTATTTTTATTGTCTCGCCTCCGATTTTGAACATCCTCTGCGAGCCGGAATATGCTTCACGCAATGTCATGTCGATTGAAGCTGTCAGGTCTTGGCCTTTCACAGCTCTTGAACGGCTGCGTCGGCCGCCGCCGAAGCCACCGATATTGCCAAAGTCGAAGCCGCCGCCCTGACCGCCGAAAAACATGTCGAAAAAGTCAGAGAAGCCGCTGCCGCCGAAGCCTTCAAACCCTTGACTGCCAAAGCCTTGGAAGCCCTGGCCGCCATATCCCATGTTCTCGTACTGCTTCCAGTTGGCGCCGAGTTCGTCGTATTTCTTACGCGACTCCTCATTGCCCAGCACCTGGTATGCCTCCGAAATCTCCTTAAACTTCTCCTCTGCCGCCTTGTCGCCCGGATTCTTGTCAGGATGATACTTCACGGCGAGCTTGCGGTAAGCCTTCTTGATTTCGTCCTGTTTTGCAGAACGCTCAACGCCTAAAACCTTGTAATAATCTTTATATTCCATACTTTTTCCTCCTTATAAATGCAGTATGAGACGGTCGCGGACCGTCTCTACAAAAAAATATATATTGTTTTAATTGTTTTTTTTCAGATCAATAATCGTCATCGTCGTCACCGGAAAACACTGATTTCATCTCGGTTTTGTCGATGACTTTTGTGACATTTTCGGTTCTGTTGTGATATGCTATGAGACCGGCTGCGATTAGGGCCAGCAGCAGCACTGTTCTGATCCATCTGTTAATCGGCATGATGCATACACCTATGATTATCAGCAGTAAAGGCCACATTTTAGCCAGCACATGCCAGTCGATTTCAAAATCGAAGAATGTCACCATCAGGGCGATAACACCGATGATAATCAATGTTACGCCATTGACGAAGCTGTCGTTTTTCTTTTTTTCCTCGTTATTCATAGCCGTTGTTTTTTGATGAGTTAATAAGAAGCACCACACCTATTATAATTATCGGCACTGGCCACAGTTTCCAGATCCAGGAAATGGGCGTGAAGTTGTCTATCAAAGCCACCAGGCCGATGAAAATCAGTATCAAGCTGGCAATCATTGCACCGTTTACCGATTTTTTCTCTTCTTTTCCCATCTCGTTAGGAGTGATGTCGATGGTGTCGTCATAGCTGTTTTCGTTGATGTTTCCAGGGCCGAGGATATTTTCTTCGGGGACCACGATCCAGAGGATGACATACATCCAGAATCCGAAGCTGCCGCAAATGGTTGCCACCACGAAAAGCACGCGCATCAGTGCGATGTCGATTTTGAAATAGTCGGCGAGACCGGCGCAGACACCGGCAATCACTCGGTTGTTGCGTGAACGTTCTAATCTTTTAGTGTTATTTTCCATGATAATCTATTGTTACACTTTTTCTTTATCAAATATCATGCCATAATGGCTTTTTTCGCTTGTATAACGAAAAAATTTCATTCTTGCTGCATCTGAAAATAAAAAAAATGACAAATTGTCATTTCGAATGTAGTGAGACGGAATGGAAAAATCTCCGACAAACAGACGAATTCATATAAGGATGAGATTCCTCGACTTCACTTCGTTACGCTCGGAATGACAGGGAGGCTTATTCTTTCCCAAATCTCTTATAGTAGGCTGGGCGTTTTTCTTCAGGGACGTCTTTGAGCATCATGTCGAGTTCTTCCTTCGGGTAGTCGGTGAACTTCAGGAGGAGAAGTCCGTCGAGGGTGTCGTTGAAGTCCGGGTCGACGTTGAAGCACAGGAACTTGGAGTTAATCTTGAGATATTTCTTGAACAACGTCGGCATACGGTAGTCGCCGTTGCTAAGTTTCATGATATAGCGGTCGAACTTGTCAACTGACTCCATATTTTTCTCCATAAGGACCTTAATTTCGCATTTGTTGAAGTTATGTTCGAATGGGGTTTTAGGGTGGAACAGTTTTGACATTTCCTCGTTGGTGTGTTTTGTTGTGACATAATACACCATGAGGCTTTGGTAAAATTTCGGGTACCAGCTGCTGATGCTGACGGGGCCGATGAAATAATTCATGTCAGGGTTTCTCATGATAGTCTCCATAAGGCCTTTAAGGAGGAGCATGAGGGGTAATATATCCTTTTGGTAATCAACGGACACGAATGAGCGGCCGAGTTCTATGGTTTCTTTAAGATAAGGTTCAAACTTCGAGTCGATATTGAACAGTGAGTCGACGTAGAAGCCTCTTGCGCCGTATTTTTCATAGATTTCGTTACCGAGGCCGATGCGATAACCGCCAGCTATTGACTGTTCTTTGGTATCCCAAAGGATAAGATGTTTGTAATAGGTGTCGTAGTTGTCGGTGTCGATGCTTTTGCCTGTGCCCTCGCCTATAGCGCGGAAAGCTTCTTCGCGGCGGCGGCCCATTTCGTGCATGACATGAGGGATATCTTCATAGTCAGCGAGATAGCATTCGAAGTCGGCTGTGGTGAAGAGCAGTGATTTTTCGCGTATTGCCAGGAGTTCGCGAGCCAGTGACGATGCTCTGAAAGGGGCGTCGATAGGGTCGGAGACTCTTGTGCGGAATCGTTTTGTCTCGTTAACGATATTAGCCTGCAATGCGTAGCTGCGGTTTTTCAGGTATGCGGCGAGAGCTTCCGGTGTCTCATATTGGGCGACCTCTGCCGGGAGGATAGGTTTACCTATCTTCATGACAATCTTCTTGTTGCGTTTGTTAAGAAGTTCTTTCACGAGGCGCACTGTGGCGAACATTGAATATATCTTTGCCCAGAAATAGAATTTATGGGAGTTGTTTCCGTCGAAATAAACAGGAATCACTGGCACTTTCGTTTTCTGGACTATTTTGGCGATAGACGGTGACCAGTCGATGTCTTCAGGATAGCTGTGGCCATGGTAGCGAGCCACTTCGCCGGCCGGGAACACTCCGAGTCCATGGCCTTCATTGAGTTGCATCAGAGATGCTTTGAGGCCGCCGGTGCTGCCGCCGAATTCCGGGTTATTTTCGAAAGGGTTGACTGAGAAGAAGACGTCTTTCAGATTCGGGATGAAACCGAGGATGAAGTTAGCCATGATTTTGAAGTCGGGACGGATCTTCGCGATGGCGTCGTAGAGTATGATGCCTTCGATGGCGCCGAACGGGTGGTTGCACACGAGCATGAACGGGCCTTCTTTAGGGATGGAGTTCAACTCGTTTTCGTTGACATCGTAAGTAGTGTTGTAACGACGCAGCATATCTTCTGTAAACTCCTTGTTTTTCAGGTCGGCAGAGGGAGAATACAGGCGATTTATCTTACGGAATCCAATGATATTCAGCGCCATAGCTACCAGGGGCTTGGTGAGCGGACTCCACTTGAAGTACCTAATCAGATCGTCACTTGTTATAAGCTTTTTCATCACTTAGTTTGAAATTGCAAATATACATATTTTTTTAATACAGCGTTCAAATTAAAATTTATTTAATTTTATCTGAAAAAGCATTGTCATCTCAAAAATTTTTCATAAATTTGCCGATTATAAAAATAGGAATCAGCAATAATCTAAAATACATTTCAAATGAAGAAAATCTTATTACTTGGTGATGAGGCCATTGCACAGGGCTTTATTGATGCCGGAGGCAGTGCCATCAACAGTTATCCGGGCACTCCTTCCACACAGATTACGGAGTATGTCATTAACTCTAAACAGGCCAAGGAACTCGGTGTCAGAGCAAATTGGTGCGCCAACGAGAAGACGGCTCTTGAGGCTTCTTTAGGTGTGGCTTATGCCGGGAAACGCGCCATGACATGTATGAAGCATGTCGGTCTTAACGTGTGCGGTGACCCGTTCATGAATGCCGCCATCATAGGTACAAAGGGCGTGCTGATAGTTGTTGCCGACGACCCGAGCATGTTCTCGTCGCAGGATGAGCAAGACAGCCGTTTCTATGGCCATTGGGCCATGATACCGATGTTGGAGCCATCGAACCAGCAAGAGGCTTACGACATGGTACATTATGGTTTCGAGTTGAGCGAGCAGCTTGGCACTCCGGTGCTTTACCGTATCCCGACACGTCTGGCACACAGCCGCGCCGGTGTGGAGTTGAAACCTGTTCGCAAGCAGAACGAGCTCACCGAGCCAGCCGACGCAAAGTCGTTCGTGCTCCTTCCTGCCAACGCAAAACGTCTTTACCGCGACCTCATCGACAAGCAGCCTAAGTTCACCGAAGCCTCGGAGAAATCAGGATACAACAAATACATCGACGGTCCGAAGAAAAACCTCGGCATCATCACCACAGGTATCGCATACAACTACCTTATGGAGAACTTCCCTGACGGAAAATGCCCATATCCGGTGGTGAAGGTAACACAATATCCGTTGCCATACGACATGATTAATAAGTTGTACGACGAATGCGACGAGATTCTCGTTCTCGAAGACGGACAGCCATTTGTTGAGGAGCAGATTAAAGGTTTCCTCGGCAAGGGGAAGAAAGTGATAGGTCGTCTTGACGAGACCATCCGTCGTGACGGGGAGCTCAACGCCGAGAAGGTGGCAAAAGCTTTGGGAATGAAGAGTGAGACAACATTAACAGTGCCGGAAGTGGTCACCAACCGTCCTCCAGCGCTCTGCCAGGGCTGTCCTCACGTCGACAGCTACACAGCCTTGAATGAGGTGATGGCAAAGCATAAGAGTGGCAAGGTGTTTGGCGACATCGGCTGCTACACTTTAGGTTTCAACATGGGAGCCATCAACACCACGGTGTGCATGGGAGCATCCATCACCATGGCCAAGGGCGCGAGCGAAGTGGGTATCTTCCCGAGCGTGGCGGTCATCGGCGACGGCACCTTCGGCCACAGCGGCTTGACAGGTCTCATGGACTGCGTCAACGAGAAGGCTAACGTCGTCGTTATGATTCTTGACAACGACATCACGGCTATGACAGGCGGCCAGCCTTCGTCGGCACACAACAAGATACGCCGCATCTGCGAAGGCCTCGGAGTGGAGCCGGAGCATATCCGCGACATCGTGCCATTGCCGAAAAACCATGACGAGAACGTGAGAATCATTGAAGAAGAAGTGAATTACAACGGTGTGTCGGTCATCATTCCTCACCGCACTTGCATCGTCGAGTTGAAGAAACATTTAAAGAAATAAATGTTTGAATTTTAAATTTTGAATTCTTAAATCCAGAAAAATATGAAAAAAGATATCGTTTTGTGTGGTGTTGGTGGTGACGGCATCGTGTCAGTTGCCAAAATCATCTCAGATGCTGCCCTCAACATGGGTATGAACCTGAAACAATCGGAAATCCACGGCATGTCGCAGCGCGGCGGCTCGGTGTTCTCGCACCTGCGCTTGTCGGACGAGCCCATCTTCGCCGATGTCATTCCTGAAGGCAAGGCCGACATTATTTTGTCGAGCGAGCCGATGGAGGCATTGCGCTATCTGCCATGGCTCAGCAAGGAAGGCTGGGTGGTAACCAACTCCGACCCGTTCATCAACATCAGCAACTACCCTGACATAGAGAAGGTGTATGCCGAGTTGAAGAAGCTCCCACATGTGGTTTCATTCGATGCCAGCGAGATTGCCAAACAGCTCAAGGCTCGTTCGAACATGGTGCTTCTCGGAGCCACCATCCCATATCTCGGCATTGAGCTCGCCAAGGTGGAAGAGGCCATAACACATATCTTCGGCAAGAAAGGCCAGGATGTGGTCGACCTTAATATTCAGGCGGTGAGAGCAGGATATGAGGTGGCAGCCAAATAGTTAGTCAGTTATTCAGTTAATGAGGTTCCTCACCCCTAAAGGGGTTCGGAATGACAGGACAATAAAATGCCAATTTAGCGCGGCATGATGGAACATACAAATTAGTATGAACGTTCAAGCCGCGCTATTTTATACAACAAACATTGTCATTCCGAGCGAAACGAAGTGAAGCGAGGAAACTCATAAATACAATATCATTATGAAAAATTTAACACCGTTTTTGATAGTATTGTTGTTTCTGGTTTCCTGCGGAGGCAGAAATGAAAATTCCGAAAGCAAGAAAGAAGTCAGGAAAGCAAAGCCCGAGCCTGTTTATTTGTACGGCATCTGCATCGATTCTTTGGATATTTCGGAAGGAAAAGTCCAGAAAAACGAGTTTTTGGCGAACATTTTGCAAAAAGAAGGTGTGAGTTACAACACCGTCAATTACATCGACAGAAATTGCCGTAAGGTTTTTGACGTGAGGAAGATCAAGGTCGGGAACAAATACGTGTTTTTGAAGACGCGCGACAGTATTCCGACAGCCAAATACTGGATTTATGAAATCGACAGGACCAGCTATGCCGTTTTCCAGCTTACCGACTCAATAGCAGCATGGAAGGGCGAGAAAGAAGTCATCACCAAGGTCGAGCATGTCGGTGTGGAGATAAAATCGAGTCTGTGGAACGCTATGGCTGAAGCCGGGTGCGACTACAGTCTGATTCTCGAGTTATCTGACATTTACGCCTGGACCATTGACTTTTTCGGCATACAGCCTGGCGACTCGTGCAAGGTCATCTTCGAAGAGAAGTATATCGCAGGCGACACCGTACCATTCGGCATAGGCAACGTGATAGCATCATATTTCAAGAACAAAGGCGAGGGAAAATACGCTTTCAGCTTTGAGCAAGGTGGCAAGAAGGAGTATTTCGACGAGAACGGTGACAATTTGCGCAAGGCGTTTTTGAAGGCTCCGTTGAACTACCGGCGTATCAGCTCCACCTTCTCGGAGGCGAGGCTGCATCCGGTACATAAGATAGTTCGTCCGCATCATGGAGTTGATTACGCGGCTCCGAGCGGCACGCCGGTGCAATCCATTGGCGACGGCACTGTCATCGACAAAGGCTGGGATAAAAAAGGCGGCGGTAATTATCTTAAAATCAAGCATAACAGCACTTATACCACCACTTACATGCATCTGAAAGGCTTTGCCAAAGGCATCTCGAAAGGCAGCAAGGTGAAACAAGGCCAGACGATAGGCTACGTAGGAATGACGGGCACTGCCACAGGACCGCATCTCGACTTCAGGTTACAGAAAAACGGCACCTACATCGACCCGCTGAAATTCAAATCACCGAGTGCGGAGCCTGTGAAGAAAGAGAACATGGAGGCTTTCAGGCATTGTGTGGATACGATGTTAAGGGTGATGGCTAGCCATTAGAATTGAATCGACATAATGTTGCTTATCTTCGAAGGAAATGTCGTGGAAGCGATAGAGGTCGTTCCAGAAGTATGTCCTATTTCCGGCGCGGCAGAGGGTGAAGTCGTCGGTTTTCATCATAAAATCGGCTTTGCCCATAAACCAGTTTGACTCGTATCGGAAAAACTCGGTGTCGCCGTCGCGGTCCATTTTGCATGATGTGAGCATTTTCAGATAGGGTTTGGTGTCGATAAACGGGATGGGATGGAAATAGAACCATGCCATGCTGAGACAATCCCAGTGGAGGCTTTTGATTTCGGGATTCTCCTTTGTGACAACATAATGGTTGAAGTTGTCGGTGAAGAACACCATAGAGTTGTCTCCATCGTATTTGATGATGACATCATACGTCGGACCATCTTGGAGCATGTTGGACTCCTCCAACCGAAGCACGCTTAGATTGAACGACACCCATTGATGCTCCTCGGCAAAAGCCAACGACTGGCTTACGAAAGCGGAGTCTGGGTTGATGTGGGGCTCTTTTACCGCCGCCTGCTGCGATTCGTTGGTGTTGGTGCAACAAAACGCAGCAAGCAGCAAAAAAGCAGATGATATTATGAATTTTGTGATTTTCATTGTTTCACGATTCTCTCCGAAAACTCCTTGCCATCCGCCATTCTGATTTTCAAGATATAGACTCCGGCATTGAGGTTTTCAACGTTGACGGTCGTTTGTTGTAGAGACGCGCCATGGCACGTCTCTACAAGACGGCCGTCGAGGGTGTATATTTCCACCGACTGGCAGCTGACATCCGGCGAAAACTCAATGTAGAGGTTGTCTCTCACCGGATTCGGGTAGCAGCAATAAGGCTTCACAATGCTTTCAACGTTCTCATCAACGGCATCATAGCCGTTTTCGTCGACTTTTAAAAGATATGCATAATAATCGAAATAATCAGGATTTTTGGAACAAATTCCTGTAAGGACACACCCACCGTCATCTGTGGCTTGTATTACGTTTATGTCATAAAAATTGTCGTTTTCGCCAAAATACCTGCGCCATATCAGGTTAAGATTTTTGTCAAATTTGCTGACAACAATTTTTGATGGATAAACTGAACCACCTGAATAATGGAAGTGATCCCTAATTCCCCATATGCCACAATGATATATGACATCATCTGTCATGCTAATTGCCTGATGCTGAGCCTTAAGTCTGTATTTGCCATTACCGTTTCCTGATACCATATCCCAGGATTTTTGATCAAAGACTTCACAACTGTCATTGATTATCGCCAGATAGCAGCATTCACCAATCTTTCCTCCAAGATGCTTTATGAACCTACCATCACTTGTGATTACAAACAAAGAGTCGTTATAAGGCACAATATTCCCCTCTATCGAACAATAATATGTTGTGTCAGGATACGGTCGTGGTGGATCGTATTCCACTACGTTGTAATACAATCCTGTCAGTCGTTTCAGTTCTATACAATTAAAAACAGAATCAACACTATAGATACAACTGCCATGATCTTCATTTTTTCGTCTTATTAGTCGATAGTTGTTTCTGCTTTGGGACGAAAAATCATATATAAAATCCGAGATATCACACGGATATTTACGAGATGCAATCAGTTGTCCATCGATAGAGATACGTGCAAAAAGATAATAGTAGCCTTCAGTCTTTCGACAATGGGCGGCAACAACCACTGTACTGTCTGTTTCAAGAATGATGTTGGGCATCTCTTGAGTGTATATGTTCAGATGTAAATAATCGTCACCTAAAAAACAAATATTTTGGCTTAATATATTTAATTCCGCATCGATATGCAAAAAAGCAAATGTGTTTTGAACCAATGATTCGTCTATGAGGGTAGCAATTGCAAGATATTCATTGTCATAATCCGGATGGCGGAACAGACCGCAATATTTAAGGTTTTTACCATCAATCCGGTGTATGAGAGTAGCTGTTATTTCACCTACCGGCGATATGGCGATAAGGGCATCGTTACCGCCAAATTCTTTTATGGATATACAACTAACAACAAAACCATTTTCATTGGTTTCAACAACAGCATTACATTCACGTACGACTCCATCTTCAAATGTTATTGTTTGTTCAAAAGTGTTTTGAGCTTTAATACTTATTGTAATCCCAAGCAGTAAGTATAATAACAGTTTTGTTTTAACGTTTTTCATAATATTACGATTTAATCATCCATTGGCTGATGTGTACAATGGATATTCCCCAAATCAAAATCCATTACCCAAAGGTCTGGCACTGATTGTTTAATACTCGTAATTTCGTCTGCACGAAGATCGAAAGAAACTATGTATTTATTATAATAAGATACCCAATCATCCATACACTCAAGAATCTTGTCAAGATACCAGTTTAAATCACTTGGTGAAAGACATCTATTGTAATTATAATCATTAAAATATAAACAGCATCCTTCATAAGGACTATCAGGGCAGCTACCGTAGTAATCCCAAGAAGTAATCCCATGATAGTCAATATCCGTGAAGTAAACTCTGCCGTTGTTAACACATCCGTATTGTGGTAAATTAGTTAAAACCTTTGAATTCATTTCTATAGTTGCATCTCTGCCAATACATTGTCCTTCGTATGGACCACATTTGCCTTTCTCATTGAAATCATACCAATAATCAGTTGGTCCAAAGCGCATAGGATTGGGCATAGAACCGCCGTTTCTCATGCTTATAATAGTTCTTATTTCAGCAGTGCCATTTTTTGATGAATCGTCAATGGTACTTTTAATAAGATAAATACTCTTATCGTTTCCATTAAGAGAATTGAACTTTTCTAAAATTTGCCGCTTGTTGTTTTCGTATGCCAAATTAAGTTCGTATAATGAAATGTTTCCATCATTTATCATGATTTTTGTAAAAACAGTGTCAACAATCATGTCTGTTGAGCGCTTGCTTCCGTCACAAAGCCCGAAGTTCTCCAATGCGGTAAGAGCCCATTCGGCATCTGACAAAGACATTGCCTCTCCATCTTTTGTCGCTGATTTCATTCGTTTTCTTAAGTCAAGCAAATATCCGTCCATATCATCGTTATTTGAAATGGTGACGATATTTTTATTCTTAGTATTGTTTACTACTTCATTTTTCTTGTTGCAGGCCTCAAATGTGATTACTCCTGCTGCTGCGATGAGCAATATTGCCACTGCAGCAACGATTCTTGATTTTTTTACCATAATTTAAAATTTTAAGTTGTTAATTTTTTTACGTTTGATTTCAACAGCAAAAGTATCCAAACAAAGTGCCATCAATTGATTTGCAATAAGATGTGATTTGGGCTATCCAAACTTTTTTTGAAAAAATCCAAACTGTTTTCTCACAGATTACACAGATTCGCACGGATTTTTCTTCCAAATTATTCAGTTCGCAAGCGAACAGATTCCACGGATGCGGACTCCTCACCACTTCGTGGTTCGAAAGAACAATTGGCGGCAGCTTTAATGGCTTTAACGCCGTTAATGCCCTTAATGGCCGCCGCCATGAAGTTCCCTTCTTCAGGGTTCCGTTGTCATTCCTAGCCGCAAGGCGAGGA
Organism: uncultured Bacteroidales bacterium; assembly: GCA_900315175.1. GTDB lineage: Bacteria > Bacteroidota > Bacteroidia > Bacteroidales > F082 > Limimorpha. The sequence goes on along the minus strand of OMYA01000009.1, from coordinate 8,081 downwards.
ATCTCGTTCTATTGTTTCACAATTCGCTCCGAAAACTCCTTGCCATCCGCCATTCTCAGTTTCAAGATATAGACCCCGGCATTGAGGTTTTCAACGTTGATGGTCGTTTGTTGTAGAGACGCGCCATGGCATGTCTCTACAAGGCGGCCGTCAATGGAATAGATTGCGACGGATTGGCATTCGGTGTCATCTGCAAAATTGATATTCACAACGTCTTTTGCCGGGTTTGGACAAACAAATATTTCATTTGCAAAGCTGTTTTCCCCAACTGCATCAAAAGTGCAATCGTCATAATTCGGATTTTGCCAGATAAGTTCATCGTTCTGATGGAAGCATAATGTACAATAATATGCTCCACTAATACCTGCGCTACCACTATAGAGCAACCCCAAATCGCTGCCAATTCCTTCAATCCATATCTCGGTAGCGGCAGTGCCAAACCAATCATATTCCAATCCGAACCAGAACTTCTTCCTGTCAACACCGCCAATATGCTCTATGCTTATGGAATCAACAATATTATAATGGTATTCATCAGCCCAGAGTCCACACCATAGGGTATCACCCACATTGGCAGTGAAGTCATATAATAATATTTCCCTTTGATTATTCAACCGTTCCCACACCTTGCCGTCGTCTTCCCTGAGCAGTGAAAACAGATGTGGTGCGTCTCCGTCGGTGGTTCCCATGAGTTTGGCATATCGCACATCATCGATGATGGTGTCGCCCGAAAACCAATTGACATTATTGTAATAGGTATTATACATACCGGCCGTAACATCGAGTGTGTTCCATACATTGCCTTCTTGAATGATAGGCACATATTCTTGAGCATACATCGCTACACTTCTTGTCATAAGAAGTAGCGCAAATATGGTGTAAAGATTTAGTTTTTTCATAGCTGTGAGTTTTAATTAGTATTTTTCAATTTTGCAAATATAGTTTAAATAATAATTCTGTGAATGTTTAATTCATTAAAATCCAATTTGTCAACGTGTCACAACCAGTTTATTAGTTATGCTGTGTTCTTCGCATTTTATTGTCAGAATATACACACCTACAGGCAGTTTCTGCAAGTTGATTACATTCTGCCCGCGTTCGCCATTTACATTTTGTGTGTAAACCTCCAAGCCCATGCTGTTGGTGAGAGTAATGACAGCGTTGTTGAAGCCTTCGGGGAGGGTGTAGTCGGCTGTAACCCATGAATTGGCCGGGTTAGGATGAATCTCCAAGCTAACCGCATTTTCGTTATCCTCAATTTCCCCGACATTGTCGTAGTCGAAGATGTCGGTGATGTGATAAACCCAGAAGTTTATGCCTGAGCCAGGCATATTCGCGTTGTAAGGGCAGTTGATGTCGTAAGTTTCCCAACCGGGTTCATAATATGTCATTTGCGATGCAATGGTGTATTCCTTGTCGTTATGCTTTATCACATCGCGCGGGTAAGTACCTGTATAGAGATTATTGCTGTTGCCTGCTATTCTTTCCCATAGCAGTTCTCCGTTATGGTCAACACGGAATATCCAGCTTACCTCACGGTGCAAGCCGATGTAGTAATGCGGGTCGTGTTGCATCAGACATGAGCTTTGCACGTCACCATCGATTGAATGTGTGGCTGCAAACACTGTAAAGCCGCCGTCATCGTTTTGGAACACTTTGATGGCAGAGTCACTTCCTCTACCTCCGTAGCATTTGCACCAAATGATGTTGAAGTCAAAGTCTGTCTTCATCAAATAAACATCAGTCAGTCTTGTGTGAGTTGGCATACCATATAAGTACCCAAGATGGTATCCGGCACCTTCAAAGTCCCCATCGTCAGCCCTTGTTTCACCATATAATAGATATCCATCCTCCAATACTATGGCACCATATATACCGCTAGGGTGATGGTCGCTTCCATAGCAAAAACTCCATTCCACATTGCCGTTATGGTCGAGTTTGACGAGATATGGTATGCCGTTAACCTTCTGGTGCTCCTCGCACATCATATTGCCGGTGCCAGGGACAATATTTGTGATTGCCATCAAGAAACCTCCGTCGTCTGTTTGTTGAATACTATTAACAAATTCGCATCCTGTTGTTCCGACACTAGTCTCCCATACCATGTCACCGTTGCCGTCAATTCTTATCACCCACACATCGGCCGTGCCTCCCCAATAGTGAGATATATCGCCACCTGCATAACAGTATGCACTGCATCCTACATACCCACCATCAGAGGTCGCACAACCTTTAAAATTTCCACCTGTCATTCCGAACTCGTTTCCGTATGCTTTCTCCCAAATGGTGTTTCCATCTGCATCAATTCTCCTAAGTCCAATGTTGCCGAAGTAAGTATCAGGATATAGTAGGGTGTCTGGATACATTATCATATAATCACCATTATGCATTCGACAAAGGTTAAGTATTTTATCATAAGTTGTCTGCCAAATTGTGTCTCCTTCACTATTTATTTTAAGCAAAATTCCAGTTGACCAAGTATAAGCTGTATTGATAATATCCCCTTCCAAAATAAATCCATCTTCAGTTTCAACAATGCCGTCTGCATAATCTTGATGAATTGTCCCATAGCAGTTTTGCCAATCAATTCTGTATTGGCAGAAAGAGATTATTTGAATAAACAACAATATTATTAGGAATACATATCTTTTCATGTCACATTGTTTTAATATCGGCAATGGTCTCCAGAAGTCATGTCTGGAGACCAATTATCGATATATTATCTTGTTACAACTACTTTTTCAGTTAAACGGTGTTCCTCGCACTTTATTGTCAGAATATACACACCTACAGGCAGTTTCTGCAAGTTGATTACATTCTGCCCACGCTCGCCATGCACATTCTGTGTGTAAACCTCTATGCCCATGCTGTCGGTGAGAGTGATGACGGCATTGTTGAAGCCTTCGGGGAGGGTGTAGTCGACTGCCACCCATGTGTTTGCGGGGTTAGGGTTGACTTTCAAAGACAATCCCATGGCTCTACTAATGTCGTCTTCGGTATAAGTCGTCTTGCCAACACCTCTGCCGTTGGAGGATATTGATGTTTGCGGACATTCCTCGCCAAATTCACCATAAATGGTGAGCAATGATTTAGCCATTGCCTGTGATGTACCTTTGCCGTTATATGCTATGTCTTCAACAAGGCTCTTTTCCGTTGCATTTATCTGCATTGTTGTCCTGCCTTCCTGTGCAAGTGTCCTATATAGAGTTATAAGTTGCATATAATCGTTATGGTCGTCAAGTTCATCACCTTCGAGGCTGTACAGAGTTGGAAGCATATTGGCAAGAGTGAAAGCGTCGTCGAAATTGCCTTCTGCCATGTAAATCGATATAATGTCTCTGTCAGCACCGATATTTTGGAGGTTGCCGAGCCATGTCACAAGGTCGTTTCTGTCGATTATACTGTCGTTCATTATGCTGCGGATGATGTCGCCAGCAGCTTTCTGGGCATCGTGGTTGTAACGTGCCATGTTAGACAGAAGCACCGTTCTTGCCGAAGTGCCGCTAGCCACCTCATGCAGAATATCAATCATATAGTCGGGCAAAGGAGTATCTTTGTTCTCCATATAATCGATAAGTTCGTCGTTTTTGAGCTCGTCGGGATTTGACAGGAGTATCTCAAATAGCACCGACGCTGGAAGCACGTCATCACGGTCAGCGGCAGCGTAAAGCACACTTTTAGAAAGATATGGTGATGTGCCAAGCAGCATTGAACGCAGATTCCACATGTCTTCTGGTTGTGCGGTTTCTACTTCCGACAAGGCATTTGCTGTACTGCCACCATCCATACGGCTGTCATAAACAGCTTTGAGGCTATTGTAGATGTTCTGTGATTCGTTGAATTGCTGTTCCGCCATCTGGCGTCTCTCTGGAGGTAATACCGGGGTTACAGGACTAATTCCTCCGCCATAGTTAGAAGGGCATTCATTCAGGGAGGATGTGTTGTGTGCACCGACCCTATATAGTTTGCTTACATCCGGTGTAGCATCTTCTACAGCAGGATTGTAGTAGTAATCTACAAATATGCCTTCATTATAAAAATGGTAGTCGGCATTATCGCTGAATGTGTTACCTGCTGGAATTTCCATACTTCCTTGGAATCTTTGAATGCCTTCGTTATCTTGCGAATTCAATTTTTCAACATAGAAGTCTATCTCATTACCATTGTTATCATTGCAACCATAAGTGAGGCCAAAGTGAGGATGGGTAATATCTATATTCTTTCCTACAGCTATATTTCCGCAATACAAACCTTCAAAAGTGTTACGGTATAGTTCGTTAATATTTTCAGAATTTTTGATAATTACTCCATAATTGTTTCCTTCAACGGCGTTGTCGCCTTTTGTGAAGATGTTTTCTTCGATGAGGAAACCTTTTGTGCTATTAAAGAAGATTCCGGCATTACATGTCCTGCTGTCGTCGTGTCCAACGATGAAAGTCGAGTTCAGTACCGTTGCAAAGCTTGGTTCAATGGCGAACACGCCAAAATCATTGTTGCTGAACTCACAGTCTTTGACAGTGAATGATTTCGGACCTCCGGCACCGTCTATAACGGAATAGGCTCCAGCATGGAATCCTGAGAATGTGGACTTTTTATCAACCTGAGTAGTTCCGTTATGATAATAGCTGTAAATGCCGTCAACAGTGAAGCCTGCGTTATAAGCAGCGATACCTTCGGTCCAGTAACTTACGTTATCGATACGGACAGGTCCGCCGCCGCCACCACCATCATCCACTTCAATTGAGAAGTCGCATCCATGGAATTTTACACCTGTCACATTTGCCAAATCCACGTGTTTGTAGAATGTTGCCGCGCCACTGTATGATTCGTTAATTGTAAACCTGCATTTTGTGAAAATAGCGCTATAATTTATGATATTTCCATTTGGTGCAGTTTGATTGTAATTCATTGCGTGAATGGCTTTGGCATTGTTTTCGAAAGTACAGTTACTGGCATGAATAATGCCACCGGTAGAATTCCAATGATTTGGATCACGTAAATCGACAGCACATATAGCATTTTTAATTTTGGAGTTGTTCTTCATTTCCAAATAACCTTGATAATAGTACCCGTTATATGACAGCTGGTCTTTTGTATTGTCACCCCACACCTGTATTCCTTGCCACATGTTGTTGTTGCAATAACAATCCAATGTACAGCCGTCCAGAATCAGTTTGCCACCTGGTTTAACGATGATTTTTGATTCTGGAAGCATCTTTAATGTGATACCAGAGCTATTACCTTTTGTAACGGTAAGTTTTGCTCCATCTTCAATAATGATGTCATTTTCAATAATTTTATTTGTTCCAAAATTATCTCTATTCCATACAACATCACCAGTTATTATAGTAGGATTATCATTGTGCACTAACGGTCTTATAGTAATATTATCAATTGCAATGTCGGGATAATTCGAACTAGCAAAATTTATGGAGCTAAAAAAACCGATCTGTTCAATGTCGGATTTCAAATACATAGTGCAATGTTGCCATTCGGATCCACAATCACTGTTAGATAATGTTTCCAAAATTGGTTGAGTTTGACCTTTTCTCTTTAAAAACATACACAATGATGCATTATTAGATGGTGCTTGCATATGGTAATAAAAATCGACGTAATAGCCACAGTTCCCAATATTGCTAAAATCAATATTTGGTGAGACAACAACCATGCGTGTTGTGTTGGAACCCGGATGATATATTGAACCTTCAACATATAAATAATACTCTCCATCCTGTGCTGAGGTGGGACCTGTTAAAGTTGCTTTGGTAGATCCAGCATGTCTCCACCAATCTTGACAGTCTCCATCACCCACTTTATTTTGTGCCCAGCCATCCCATCCGTTTTCAAAGCTGAAATTACAAGTATTGATTATTGTACATTGTCCATAACTGTTTAGCGGACCTAAAGCCGGATTTGTATCATCACCATCCGGTTCGTCTGGACATGACGGACAATGTGCCGGTTTGGGACCTATACCCCAATAATAATAACCGTCTCCATCAGAGTCATTACATTGAATATCCTCTTCTGTCATACCAGGCACTTCAATTGGATATGACGCATAACATCTCTCGCTTGGGACGCCAAAAAAATTGGCATCTGCTATATATACATATCCGGACAGTCGGCCTGTTGAAGGGTCAGAAGTTTGTCCATAAGAGTCCTTAAAAATAAAATAGGTCGTTCCATACCAAGTATATGCATAATTATCATCTTCTTCATATCCAAACACATCGTGTGTCGTTTCATCAATGGTTCCCCATCCGACCAGCAATTTGCTATGTGAGGGAGATTCATTATTTTGCCTATATCCAACAGTAAGTGGTCCTCTGGTGATAAGAGCATCTCGCAGAGAATTAATGGTAGAAATACTATTACTATAATTGCTTATCCTTACCTTATTTATCGGTTCAGGATAGACATTACAACTGTCTAATGAAGCTATATACGGCCATTCTGATTCGTATGGTGTGCCATTATTTTTGTAATACTGCATAGCTGTTTCTATAAATTCGCCTTGTGTTATAGAAGTTTGAAGTTTGCAACTCATATATTGTTCGGCAAGGTCAAGATCCAAATGCTGATTATAGTAAAGATTTGCCATTGCTTCAACACAGGCAGTGGTGCTGAATATCCAACAATTACTGGCGCCGCGATATTCTCCATCCATTTCAGCACATTCTTCTTGTGTTGAGCATGTTAAAACACCATCTTTCCAACACCCGTCCTGACATTTAAGTGGTGAAATCCATCCTGTACCGTCTTCCAGGTCGCCATCGAAATAAGGACTATTAGGATCATTTGCGCCATGTCTGTTTCTCCAGTCAAAGTTGGCGACATACTGTCCTGTCTTTGGTGGCAACCCATTAATACGATTAGGTGAAAATAATGAAAAAATACCCCGGGAATAATACTCATATCCATATGTTCTGAAACCTTCACCAAGCATCATAACCTTCTCTGAATATGATAAATCTGACATTTTTGTGTGATCGGCAACCCAAATCAAGCCGTTTTCGGAGATGTAGTTTTGGACAGCAGATAGTTTTTGATCATCAGATTCTTTTGCGGCAAATAACCTTCGGTTTTCAGCATCGGGGTATACAGTGCTGCTCATGTCCACAGAATTAATTGTTATAATAGCATCGTTGATATATATCTTGAATTCTGTAGGTATATATCCAAAATAGAAACAGCTTTCTTCACATTTTTGGGAAAAGCTGAAGATGGAATCCTGCTCAAACAGGCGATAAGATTCATAAACCAAATATTCATCGTCGTAAGCATCGCTTACAACAAATCTGACGAATCCCATATCGGAAGTAAAACATACATTACCGGATACGCCTATTCCAGTAACAGTGTTTCCATCAAAAGGATAAATTGTGGTACTTTCAGTAACATGTAGATTTAAAGTAGTCTGACGATCGAACGACTGTGCATTCATTACAACGGCATATATACATAAAACCGCTAACAAAACTTTTCTTTTCATAGTATTCATAGTTTTTAATTATAACTGGATTCTCTATACTGAATATAGTAATAATTTATCTTGCAAACTCCCCTTCGGCATAGCCGTTGGCATTGTCTAATATTAAGGTGTAATTTCCACTTGACGTGTTTGAAAGAGGAATACTAAACGTCTTCTGAACGGCTGTGTTAACCGTATTGTTATAAACCACGCTGCCACTTTCACTCATTATCGTGATGTTCACATTACCAAAATTCTGATGGAAATACACATTAACACAATTATTGACATATAAAGCTTCGACAGAATTTGGGCCAGTATTGTAACTCAAATTACCTCGTAAAATAATGACCTTATTATTTGAAGGTGGATCTGTAGGTGTTTCTATTAAATTGGGATTATCCTGATTGCTAATCGCCAAAGCTTCAATGGTACCTGTGCTCAAGAAGCCTGCTAAAATAAATGGTAATAATTTTTTCATTTTTTGATACTTTTTTTGTCAATTTTTTTTTACGTTTGATTTCGACAGCAAAAGTATCCAAACAAAGTGCCATCCAAACTGCCATCCAAAAAATTTAGATGCAAAATTTTTGTAAAGAATTGA
>OMYA01000007.1 GCA_900315175.1 uncultured Bacteroidales bacterium | reverse complement strand
CCCCGAAGGGGTGAGGAATCTCATTCAATGTTATCTGATAACTATTTTCTGTGTCTTCTCATTCAGTTTGAAGATGTAAACTCCTGTTTGAGACGGTTTTTCAATCGTCTCTACACCGGTTACACAACGGGTTGAGATCATTCGTCCCATCACATCGAACACCTGGAGCTCTCCCTCGCCGCTGACGATGATGTCGTTGCCGCTCTGGTAGGCGAATGTCTCCGTTGGTGTTGAAGCAGGGTCTGCATTATATCTTAAAACGACCTCGAAACGGTCTTTGTCGTCGGTCGACGAGCCCACAAAAGTGTAGCTGTCGTCTATCAGCATGTCTATGTCCTTGTTTGCCACCTTGTCGATGAGGTGCAGATAGCTGAAGTCGCCGTTGGCATTGACTGTCAGAGTGTATTGGCTCATATTTTTGTTTTCGAAGCGGAGGTCGATGACCTTGGTGTCGTCAGGCATGCAGACAGAGGCAAAGTCTTCGTCATCGTATCTCACGTAGAACATCGGGGCATCGGCATTATAGTGAGTCGGCTTGTTGAAGCCGTGGCCATCACGGAATTCTACACAGGCCTTGTCCATAAACTCGCTGTTTTTGACGCTGAACCAGATGTTGTCGTTGTCGGCTTTGTTTCCAATAGGGCCAACCATACTGTTGGTAATGTCGAGCGAACCAGCCTCTGGCTTGGCTTGCACAAGAATACCCTGACCCGGAGCTATCGCCACGTTGTCGTTGGTGATTGTCCAAGTGCCGTCGGTGTTGAGCACGCAATATTTTTCCTCAAGGTAGTCGTTGGCGATGGCGTTGCCCTCGGCTGAGCCTTTGTAAATATTGTGCGAGAACGGGTTGCCGATAATATTGAAACCTTTTAAATCACCAGCTCCTTCGGTGTACGAAAGATCGTAAACTACAGACGCATTGTTGAGGGTGCCGTTAAACGTGATAGAGCCTGAGTTTGTGGTGCGGAACAGATATCCGCGGCCATTCTCGAACGATGAGAACTGATTGTTTGGATTACGATATTCCTGCCATGTATTGGTTGGCTCGTCGTAACGGTAAATGTTATGATATTCGCCACTGGTGAGACCTGTGACACCTGCAAACGTCTGTCCGCTGACAGGCGATGCGATAAGATACCATTTGTTTGTTCCTTGGTGTGTGGATGCCTCTATTGTCTTTTGCACCTGTGCCGTAATAGCGTTATTTGCGATCAGCTGTCCTCCGTCGCTGATGATGATGGAGGCTCTCGATTTCATATCAATACTGTCGACAATGGCAGTACATCCGCTTGGAATGGTTGCCGCATTTGCAATGGCGACATCACAATCGGTTGGTACTACGCCTAAACTCCAGTTGCTTGCAACGTTCCAATCACCGTCATTTTTGAAAGTGTTAAATGAAATATTTGCAGTGATTATACAGTTGTTATCAACCATGGTAAACGTGAAAGGATTACTTTCACCGCTGAGTGTGCCGTGTGAAGCGGAGAAACCAGTGTGTTGATATTTGTCACCTCCGGTATAGCCGAGGGTTAGACTTAAATCATCTTCATTACCGGCGCGAAGCGTGTCGGCGTATAGGATGCCATGGTTGGTGCCATAGCTGGTAAGGCCGCTGACATTGTATACAGTTGCTGTTGCGGCATTTTCAACAGTGGTAAATCTGTTCGGTATGATCGAACGTCCACGCTTGCCTTGTACCTGAAGACCTTCAGAGATCAAACTTGCGGCAACACTGTTGTAATAGCAGTTTTTAAAGGTTCTATTACCAAATCCTCCAACGAGCATATAATGGTAATATTGTACATCACCTGTAGTGACAAACTTTGTGACCGTGAATTCTGATGGAGCAAACAGACAGTCTGTCAAAGTGACATTTGCATTATATTGTGTAAAGCCCACCAAACCGCCACCCTCGTAGCCTTCACTGTCGCTATAGATAATTTTGCCGGTGAATACGCAACCGGTCATATTAAGTGTCTGCTGGGTATTGACACGTGCCACGAAAGCTCCGGCATCGATATCGCTGTTATAATTCGATATAATATTGACACTGCTTGAGCAGTTCAGAATGTTGACAGTACCTTCAACGAAGCTCGTGATACTTGCCGGACGCATCCTGTTGGTGGTGACTGTGCCTGTAAGGTTCAGATTCTTGATAGTGGCGTTATTGAGTGCAAGGAATGGAGCCACCCAGTCGCTGCCAGTACCGACCAAGTTGATGTTAAGAGTATGACCGTTGCCGTCGAAAGTACCTGAGAAATATGTGTTTTTCGAATCGCCAGGATTTTTCTCATCCAAAGTGCATCCTACCATTGTGCTTATGTCGATATCAGCATCCAATCTGAAAAACTTTCCGCTATAGCTGTTGCTACTGTTTACCCGTTCCATCAGATAGTTCCAGTTAGCGGTAGAGGCAATGATATATGGGCTTTCCTCTGTTCCTGAACCTGTAAATTGAGTGACTTGGAAATTCATCTTTGGCAATGCCGCATCTGCAACATTTTGCCAATATGTTGAACCAAGTGCTGTAACGAGTTGATCTGTCGTCATAGATCTTCCGTCAGTACCCTGAGCATCTTTGAAAGTAGCTTTGTAATAGCATTTATCCAAGATGAGGTCTTCACCCTGTTCCGCTCTTGCGAAGGTCTTATGACCGCTGTTTTTCATATTCAGTTCCGCAGGATTGAACAAGCTGTTATTGATATGGGCTTCTGCGTCATCGTCAACCCAGCCGATAAAGCCGCCGCAATATTCAGTCTCGGTACCGATAAACTTACCGTCAAACAGACAGTGATTAATGGTGACGTTTCCATTTTCAATCTCCCCGATAAAGCCGCCATCTGTTCCGTCGCCGTCAACACTGCTGTGGATGGTGACACTGCTTCTGCAGCGCTCGATGGTGCATGTGCCAAATGATTTGCCAACTAAGCCCGCGGCATTTTTCTTGGAGGTGTAGATGGTGCCAGTAGTATGAAGATTTTTGATGGTCGCACCATTGATGATGCGGAATGGACCGCACTTGTGATTCTTTGATGTGTATGAAAAAGTGATTGTATGGCCTCTGCCATCGAAAGTGCCACGGAAACTTTTGCTTTCATCCTCGCCTATCATGGTGTTGACATTGATATCACTGGTCAACGCTAAAAATTTACCGCTGTATGTATTAGCTCCACCGTTAACTTGGTTGGAAATGTAGTTCCAGTTGCCATCCGACGCTATAATGTACGGATCGTTCTCTGTGCCCGAGCCTGAAGGAGCTATCGACGTGTGGAGGATTGGGACCACCCTATATATTACCACTTCACCGGAAGTTACTTCTTCATCGATAATTTCCCAGTTGCCACCGAGTGCGTTGCGAAGTTCCTCATTTGTCATTCCGCTGGCATCAGTGCCTTGTGCTGTGCCGAGAACTTGTTTATAATAGTGTCCACTTGCTGAGCGTGAAGAGTCAGAACGGTAAAAAGTCTTGTTGCCATTATCCTTGACAGTGACACCGGTAGGATTGAAAAGACAACGTGTAATAGTGAGGTCAGATTTGGCCCAGCCGGTGAAACCGCCCCAACATTTTGTATTTGGGCCTTCTAAAGAACCGTCAAAGAGACAGTCGGTAATGCTGACGTCGTCTTTAGCGTAGCCCACTAAACCGCCATGGCTGCCGTCGCCATTGACGCTGCTGCTGATATTAACACTGCTACGGCAACTAATGATATTGCAGTCTTCACCGTTTCCGACAATGCCACCGGCATATTTGTCGCTGGCAGTGATTGTACCTGTAACATGAAGGTTCTCGATAGTAACATCATCTACAAACCTGAATGGAGCCAGATATTTGTTTTTGTCTTTATCTATGTTGTCCAGACTGTGAAGGTTCGTTACGGTGATGGTATGACCGGCACCGTTGAAATTACCTTTAAAATATAATGTTTCAGTGTGTGAGCCCTTATGTTCATAAGGTAAAAAATAATGATGTATGGCCCCGATACATCTGCTAACGGTTATATCATTAGTAAGCTCGAAGTTTTTATTTGAATAATCATTACCTTGATAAACTTTATCACAGAGTGTGTTCCAGTCCTCTGTGTTGTTGATTTTATACGGGTTGGCTTGAGATCCATTTCCTGACCATTGTGCCCAAACGCTCTGCGAAACAAAGAGAGCTATGGAAATTAGAAATAGTTTGAAATAGTAATTGTGTTTCATAGTATAAATAATTTTATTGTTGTTGTCTATGTTTGAATTGAAATTAAACAATTATGCAAATCAGATTATGGACACGACAAAGTCGGGCGCAGTTCCACTGCACCGCCACTTGATAAAAAGCATGATTGAAAAAATGTATAAGATTCTTTCAAATTATAAATAGTAAGTCAACGCTGCAAAATTATGCAAAATATTGATACAATTAACATTAATTATGAAAATAGTAAATTTTTTTTTTAATTTTTTAGTGCAAATTCAAAAAATTTGTATTTTTGCAGTCCGAAAAAATCGGGTTCGGGATGTAGCGCAGCCCGGTAGCGCGCTTCGTTCGGGACGAAGAGGCCGCAAGTTCGAATCTTGTCATCCCGACAAAAAACAGCTCTTTTGAGCTGTTTTTTTTGTTTACCGTTTACTGTTTACCGTTTACGGGAGCGAGACATAATGAACAGTAAACAGTAAACTGTAAACTACTTCCACCGTGAGCAATCGCAATCCTTCGATTTCTTCTGGTAATTACTCGGCTCATACGCTCTCGAACACGATGCGAAAACAATTGATAACGAAATGATTATCAAAAAGATTCTAAATATTTTTATACTATTTTTCATAATTCAATTTTAATGTCATTTCGAGCGTAACGTAGTGGAGTCGAGAAATCCTTGTTATGCCTTATTATTGTTTTTTTAACCTTTTTCATATTGTTTTTGTTAAAAGAGGATTTCTCCACTTCGCTCCATTTCATTTCGCTTCGGTCGAAATGACACATGCTCCTTGTCATTTCGAGCGTAACGTAGTGGAGTCGAGAAATCCTTGTTATGCCTTATTATTGTTTAATAACCTTATTTCATATTGTTCCCGTTAAATGAGGATTTCTCCGCTTCGCTTCGCTTCGGTCGAAATGACGGTGGTGAGTTATTTCAGCCACGCTTCCGGATTAGTATTATTCTTATCATTCCACAACTCGAAATGCAGCGTTGTCACGTTGTCGCTGGCTCCAGTGTGTATCAAGCCGAGCTTCTGTCCTGTCTTCACCTTGTCGCCCGACTTCACAAAAACCTTGTCCAAGTTGGCATAAAGCGTGAAATAAGTTCCGTGTCGAACCATCACCACGTTGGTCGTGCCTGTGTTGAAAACTGTGGATACCTGTCCGTCAAACACGCATAATGCGTTGGAACCCTGCTCCGTCGAGATGTCGATGCCGTTGTTCATCACCGTGACTTTCGACTGTGTCGGATGCGAGTTTTTGCCGTATTTCTTGGTCACTACGCCGCTCGCCACTGGCCACGGAAGCTTGCCTTTGTTGCTCTCGAAATTAGCCGAAAGCTTGTTGTCGATAGTTGCGTCAGCCTTGCGTTTCGCCAGCTCCTCCTCTATGATTTTCTTAATCTTAGCCTGCAAATTCTTGGTCTCTTTCTCCTTCTGCGCTATCTCATTCTTGATTTTTTTCTCGTCTTTTTTCAACTTCGCCACCTTGTCGTTGAGCGATTTTTTGTCTTTGTTAAGCTCATTACGCTCTTTTTTTTGCGTATTATTTAGAGACTCAATATGTTTCTTGTCTTCCTCATTCTTGTCGATGCGTTGTTTAATCTCCACTTTTGTCGCGTCAATCTCCTCCATCTTGTGTTTCAGAAGGTCGTTAAACTGTTGGATATATCTAAGTCTGCGCACTGCCTGATTGAAATCTTCTGACGAGAAAATGAAAAGTAAGTTATTGAGATTGTTTCTGTTACGATAATGAATCACCAACAGGTCGGCATATTCCTTACGGTTTTTCTCAAGCTCTTTTTGCAGATTGTTGATGTCGTTTTTATAGCCTTTTGTTTCCTTATTCAAAGCGGCAATCTGCTTGTCGTACGTCTTTATGAGATCGTCTCTTTTCTTAATCTGAGCCTGCAGAATCTCTACTTCCTTGATTGTCGTTGCCTTGTTTTTTGAGGTCTTTTTCAACAAATTTTGAGATGTCTTGATTTCTTTTTGCAACTTATTGACTTGCTGCTCCAAATCATTGACATTCTGGGCATTACATATCATATTGATGCTAAAAAACATCAAAACAAAACAAATCAGATATGTAATTTTCCTAATCATCTGAAGATTCTTTCGTATTTTTTAGGAACGTTGAAAAGGAAGTCGATATTGTCGTTTACAATGACATTCGAATAGGTGATGTCAGCTTTCAGATGATGGTCGCCATGAATGTCTATGGATATTTTAGTAGGTAGATATTTGTCTCCAACTAATTGAAAATCAGAGTATTGTAATTCTATTTTGCGTTTGTTGTCGTTATATTCTCTGATGTTATATTTTGTGATTTTGTAAAGCTGCGGGTCTATCCAGATGTCTTTCAGCATCACTTTCCATTCGTCGTCTTTCTGCTTGATGGACTTTTTCAACGATTTGGAAATAAACAGGTTATATTGTTCGCCGTCGATATTCAATTTGTAATCGTCGCTTTCACGCAGATTGATGTCGTTGCCAACCAAAACCGACTGGATAAACGGCAGAGATGTCAGCAAAGGAGAAATATCGCCGAAAACTTCAATGTTTTCACACAAATACGTCTTGTCGTTGCGATTAAGGAAATATACCGAATCTGTTGAAACTTTCACTCTCAACACCTCCAATCCCAATGGCAAGGAAAGGCTGGTCCAGATGATGCTGTCTTTTTGCATTCTCAACTGGCCTTTCATGCTGATATTCTTGTCGTTAGTCACGACCTTAACGCTGATTTTTGCCATCATATTTTCATAGTCAAAAGCGTTATCGTCGAC
This sequence comes from uncultured Bacteroidales bacterium, assembly GCA_900315175.1. Lineage (GTDB taxonomy): Bacteria > Bacteroidota > Bacteroidia > Bacteroidales > F082 > Limimorpha. The sequence continues at coordinate 243,350 of OMYA01000007.1, read as the reverse complement.
TTCTTTGATGAGTTGTCGCGCTGTAAATTCACGCAAAGACGTCTTCGTTACGGCTTTTTTCGAGGAACAGCTTGTGCTTAAAAACGGCACAGCTGCCATCAGGCAAAGAATATATATAAAAAGGTGTTTTCTATTCATATAGTTTTTCGTCTTTTATCTTTTGTTCGAGAAATTCTGAAACCTCACCACCTTCTTTCTTGGCTTTTTTCCAGTTTTTTACAGCGTTTTTGGTATCGCCAAGCTGGTAATAAATGTCTCCAAGATGTTCATAGTTAATGCCTTGAGGATTTTTTTCGTATTTGAAGACCTTATTCATATACTTCAAGGCGTCGTCGTAACGGCCCAATTTGTACAGAACCCAGGCGTAGGTGTCGAGATAAGTTGGATTTTTCGGCTCAGCTTTAATCGTTTTCGACGACATCTGCAAAGCGCGATCGAGGTCTTTATTTTCAAGAGAAAGGTAATAGGCGTAGTTATTCAAGACATAAATATTGTCGGGATTTGTACGCAACACCCTATCGTAAGCCTCATAAGCCTTTTCGAAGTTGTTTAAGATATGGTAAGTGTCGCCGATATAAGTGTCAAAATCAGCGGTAAGCTCTTTATTTGCTGACAATTTGCGGCCTTTTTCAAGAGATTTTATAGTGTTTTCGTAGTCTTTCAGGTTAAAATACCCTATGCCGGCAAAAAGATAGAACAGAGGCTGTTCCGGATAAAGCAAGATGGCTTTTTCCGTTGTCTTGATAAGTTCTTGATAATCTTGAAGTTGGATGTCGCAGTACGAAAGTTGGTAAAGCGATGCGAAATTGCTTGGCTCGCGTTCCAGTGCCATGATGTAATACTCTTTTGCGCTGGCATATTCCTTATCATTTAAATAAACTGTCGCCATGATGTAATATCCGATTGACTTGTCGGAATGCGTCTCAATGAAAGCCCTGCCTGCCATTTCAGCCTCTTCGTTTGAGTTTTTGTCATCGCGGTTTTGAAACCAGAAATCATAAATTTGAGACTTTGTCTCGTAGTCGAGGTTTTTATTTTTGATGGCTGCGATAAACTCATCGAAAGCCTTGTCGATCTCGCCCATGCTCTGGTAATAATCCATCAGTGAGATGTTGATGTATTTGTTGTTGGGATCTAACGCTTTGATTTTCAAATACAAAGGGTATGCGTCTTTGTCGCGTCTCACCTTGCGGTAAGCCTCGGCGAGCATTGCGATGTAATGGGTGTTGTCGGGCATGAACTCGACGAGTTTCTCCATTTCTTCTATGGCTTTGTCTTTTTTGCCCTGTTCGTCGTAAATCTGGATTCTTTGGATGTAGACATATTCGTTTTTACCAAGTTGTTTCTCCACAACATCAAGAGTCTCAAGCACTTTGTCGTAGTCGCCCATGAGAAGCAGCACGTTGATATAGGTCTCGAGATACTCAAGATTCTCGGGTTCATTCTCGATGAGTTTGTCGTAGATGGAGATAAATGTCTGATAATCCCCGTTTTTTACGCAGAACTTGGCCAATCTTATCTGATACCATTTGTTATCGGGTTGAAGTTCGGCAGCTCTGCTAATCATGGAGAGGGCCTCGGTGTTTCTGTCGTCCTGCATATAAAGCTCTGAAAGCTCGTACATGCTGGCGTCGTCATCGTTGTAGAACTTCAGTGCCTGCTCGAAATTGTAGATTGCGACGGGGAAGTTCTCGTTGTATTTCTCTTCCAGACCTTTCGAGAAATATTCGGCGTTCTTTGCCAAGTCCTGCTTCACTACGACAGTGTCATTCGATGCCTCGCCAAAGACATTGCTTTGCGCAAAAACACTCGATACTGCGAAAACTAATATTAACAATAAACGATATTTCATATAATATTGCTTTTCAAATTGTTTGAGATTCCTCGCTTCGCTCGGAATGACAAGTCCTTTGTGTTGTCATTCCGAAAAATTGTACATTATTTACCTGTGTGGCCAAAGCCGCCGGCACCGCGTTCTGTCTCGCTAAGCGTCTCAACCTCAACGACTTCCATCTGCTCGCATTTTGCTATGACGAGTTGGGCGATGCGGTCGCCGCTATTGATGACAAAATCCTGGTCCGAAAGGTTTATTAAAATCACTTTCACCTCTCCCCTATAGTCGGCGTCGATAGTGCCTGGCGAGTTCAAAACGGTGATGCCGCTCTTGATTGCCAAACCGCTGCGGGGACGTACCTGGCCTTCGTAACCGACCGGGATCTCCATGAATAATCCAGTCGGCACCAAAACGCGCTGCATTGGCTTGATAACCAATTGACCATCAGGGAGATACGCTCTCAAGTCCATTCCTGCCGAGTTCACCGTCTCGTAACCTGGCAATGCGTTGTTCGATTTATTAACAATATTCAATTTCATATCTTTAAAGGATTTTTACGTTCAAAAACAAAAACTGTCATTAAATAGATTATTATCAATAATGTGTTGATAGTCAATTTAATGGCAAGGCTGAGGTCGTTAAATAAGGTGCTGAATAGGTATAATCCGATGGCTAATACCATATACATGATGATTCTCCCGACCTGATATGGAACAGGGAACACCTTTTGTCCCCAGAAATACGACACGAGCATCATCACCGTGTAGCATCCGAGATGGGCGATGGCTGCTCCGAGATAACCGATTTTAGGGACTAAGATGAACAGACAGAGCAATGTAATGCATGCTCCAATTATTGAAATTATTGTGCCAGAAGCTGTTCTGTCGGTGAGTTTAAACCATATCGAAAGGTTGAAGACAATTCCATAGAACATATTGGCTATCAGAACGATAGGTACAATAATCAATCCTTCGTGATAATCGCTGCCTGCTGCGCCGACGAAATACTTTAAAACATCTTTGTAAAGCATCACGCCAAGGAAAATAAGGAGGCAGAAAATCACAAAATAAGTCATCACCTTGGCGTAAAGTTCTGGCGCGTTGCGGTCTTTTGCCTTGCTGAAGAAGAACGGCTCTGAAGCATAACGGAACATCTGGATGAAGATGGTCATCAGCACCGCGAGTTTGAAGTTCGCGCCGTAGATTCCGAGTTGCTGGAGGGCGTACTCCTCCCCTGTCATACTTAGCTCTGACAGCAGCTCAGCGTCAGGAATCGGTGTTAGATATTTTATCAGAATCTTGTCGGCCACCTCATTGACCATTCCCACGAGGCTGATGAGCAAAATCGGGAGGGAATATGCCAACATCGGGCGGATGAGGCTTTTGTCGAGTTCAAATTTGAAACCTTTGAATTGAGGAAGCAATAAAACAAGGCTCAATAAGCTTGACAACACGTTGGAAATCAAAACCCAAACGAGCAAACCTGCTTGCGGGCCGAATATTTTTGAAGAGATTGCCAAAGCTGTTTCCGGAATGACGAGCAGGAAAAACAAATTAAGACCAACGTTGAGTGTTACATTTGCTATTTTGATAATAGTGAACAACTTAGCTTGGTTGTTTTTTCTCAATTTAGCAAACGGTACAGCTGTCAAGGCATCAAGTGCAACTATAATCCCGAGAAACAGAACATATTGTGTATTGTGTTCATACTGAATGAGATGAGCAAAATTTTTATAGAAAATTGCGTAAAAAATCAAAAATACACTTGTGGTGGTGATTATGCAAGAAACAATGTTGTTGAAGACCTTGTCGGGGTTATCTTTTTGTGTGTAGCGGAAAAAAGTCGTCTCCATGCCGTAGGTCAGCAAGGCGAGAAGAAACGCTATCCAGGCGTACAAATCGGTGATTTGGCCGTAAACTCCGGCGACGAAAACGCGGGTGTAGAGCGGCACCAAAAGATAATTCAGCAGTCGCGGCACGATGGTTCCCATGCCGTAAATGACTGTCTGGCCTGCCAAGGCTTTAATTGGGTTGTTGCTCATTTCATTCGCAAGTTTTGAGATGGATTCAATCCGTCTCTACACATAACAAAATTTTTGCAAATATATTACTTTTCTTTTAAAATAGGTATATCGATTGTAAAAACCGTGCCGATTCCTTCTTTGCTGCTGAAACTGATGTTTCCGCCCATGCCTTGGATTATGTTTTGCGACATCGACAATCCTACGCCCATTCCGCTAGATTTTGTAGTGAAATTTGGGAAAAACACCTTTTTCTTGTCTTCTTCTTTGATGCCGCAGCCGTTGTCGGAGATTTGAACTCTGTACTTCTCGCCTAACCTGTTGAGAATCACTTCGATATGCCCCATTTCACTGCCAATAGCCTGAATTCCGTTTTTTATGATATTGCCAAAAACCCTGCCAAGGTTATTTTTGTCGGCGAAAATCGACCAAACATCATTTTCATTGTAAATCAACGATATAGAAATGTTTTTCTCTACATCATAGAGTTTTATTGTGCTTTTCAGAAGTTCACTTAGATCAAAAGTAGTTGAAATGTTTTCCGGCAGTTTGGCGTAGTCTGAAAATGCTGTTGCGATTTTCGACAATGTTTCAATCTGTTCGAGAAGCGAGTTGAGCGTTTCTTTGAGGTTTTCCTCAAATTTCGGGTCTTTTCTGTCCCAGAGCATCTGCAGATATTCGATGTTCAGCCGCATGGGCGTGAGCGGATTTTTTATTTCATGCGCCACTTGACGTGCCATCTCTCGCCAGGCGTTCTCACGTTCGTTACGTGCAATCCTGTTGGCTGCAATCTCCAGCTGTTGACACATATTATTATATTGCTCGACCAATGCTGCTATCTCATCGCGACCTTTGAAATTTATCGGCTCATTATGACCGTCGAGTCGCATCTTACCCATCTGTTCCTCTATGATTTTCAGAGGTTTAAGTGTCTTGCGTGTGATTAAAAGAACAATAATTGAAGAGATTCCGAGCAAGACAATGATAATATTGATATAATTCAAAGCAAAATCTGAGAGTTGATCGTCATATTCCGATTTGGAATCGAAATAAATTACATTCAAAACCGCTGCCAGGTTATTGTTCCCGTCAAGGATAGGGAAGTAGTAGGACATACATTTTTCGTTGTCATATTGCTCATTTAGCACCAGATATCCTGCGTCTTCCTTAAAAATAGCCTGATAAGCGTGAGCTTCAATCGAATCGCTGAAAACATTTGAGTTTTGAAGAGTAGTGTTTATCAAAACTCCATCGAGATTATAGATATTAATATCACAGAAAAAAGTCTCTTCGAGATAGGTTAGATATTCTGCATTTGTCAGGTCATTTTCCATTAAAATATTGGTTTCCAGCCTGTTACGAATGATATTGGCCTGTTTATATTGTTCAATCTGGGTCTTTTTTGTGATATTGTTTTCCAAAAACAAGAATGAGGTGATGCCAATTGCGACGAAGGAAATGGTAAGTGTAAGCACAATAGTCAGTTGCATCTTGCTATGGAAACTGTTTTTAAACATTCCTTTGCGGTCATTTTCGAAGTAGGTGAATAGGAAGTAGGAGAGGAGCAGAGCTAAAAAGATGAAGGAAAATGGCGCCACATATCTCATCCAGCGTTCTGAATCTATTGATACAACGATAGATTTGTTGACAGTTAAATCGTTGAAAATGAAGTGTTTAAACTTTTTCCCTTTATGAATTCCATTTGTTTGTGAGATGAAATTGTTGAGGTTGTTCGGATAGTAATAATTGCCGAGTTTGTAATATAAGATGTTGTTTTTATAGATTGCGAACGAATAGTTTTTCAGATTTGGAGAGACATTTTTCTCTTTATAAAACTCGAAATACAGATTCTGCCTCCCGTTGACTGCGATTTTTGCGATATAATAGATGTTAGACATTGGGTCGTCGATGTGGTACAGGCCATTGCCGATATAATTTACTGAGTCGTATTTGAAGATATCGCCAAAGTAGTCGATGCAGGGGTATTCGATTTCGGGTTTGTTTTCAAGTGTAATATAGGTATTGCTGTCGCAAACTGTCAAAGCGATTTTGTAAGAATTGAATAATTCAGTGCTGTTGAAATATTTTTTGTAGAGGTAGCAGAGGAGGCTGTCGTCGCTAGGAAGATTATCGTCTCTGAGCCAGGAGTTGAACGTTTCGTCGGATTTTATTTTTCCGATTATCTCGATTGTTGCGTTTTCGAAGTCATGGTCTGTCTCGTCGGCTATTAGGGTGGCGAAATGTTCCATTTCGATGTTCTCGCGATTTTCTTTCCTGTGGTGGAAAAATATCGTAGCTGCGATGAGAGCGAGTGTGATAAGTATGATATAAATCTTCTTCATAGCCTTTTTTGTTACAAAAATCATGCCAAAAAGTTCTTCAATTTAAGGCAATATCTCAAATGTTTTGATGTTCTGATATTCAGAAAAGCCAAAATGTCTTAAAACGGCTAAAAACGGCCAAAAATCAAATTTTGCGAAAAACATAGATCAAACTTGAGTAATCTCCGGTTTTGCGGGCTTTACGGTTCGATTTCCATCCGGTTTTGATGCCTTTGATAAAGGAGTTGTCGTTGCCGACATAATTTTCGCTCATCATGGAGATGTAGAATGCGTCCCATTTCATCGGATGTATGGTTTCGAGTTCAAAGCAGCCTGAAAACACGTTTTGCAGTGACTCTTTGTGAAAATGATTAAGATGGCGGGGAACGTCGTAAGCGGCCCATTTGTCTTTGTAATATTGTGCATCGTACGACATATAGTTTGGCACTGCGATTACGAGGCGACCGTCGTCTTTCAAAAGGCGGTGCAGATGTTCGGTTTGGAATCTAAGGTCGTCGATGTGTTCGAGTACGTGCCACATCGTGATTACGTCGAAAGTGGGGTGGGGGAGGGCGAAGATTTCTTCTGGCTTGACGATGGTTTTGCCTAATTTTTCTGATGCAAAGTTGCGTGCGTCTTCGCTCAAGTCGCAACCTGCTATTTCGCATCCTTTTTGTTGTGCGTAATGCAGGAAATCGCCGACACCGCAACCGAAGTCGAGGAGGTGCGGTTTGTTGAGGTCGCCGCATGCAATCATATATTTGTTGCGGACGTTGATTTTTTTAACCTGGTTGTAAATCCAAGGCACGAGACCTTTTTTATGCTCGTTATGGCTGAGATAATCCTCCGATTTGTAGTATTTACCGATGACAGATTTATCCGGTCGTGGAGTGGTGAACAGCAGCTTACAGTTGTCGCACTCCATGATTTCGAAGTCTTCCTGAGAGAGAAAATAGTCTTTCAGCTTCAGGTAAGACCTGGTGTTTTCTGATTCGCAAAACGGGCATTTAGTGCTCATGATATTCTTATTTTATTGTTATTCTCAAAAATTGTTCCACGTGGAACATTCCATTCGTCATTTCGAGCTTGTCGAGAAATCCTTAATTTCCTTTTCAATAAAATGTTCCTATAAACCAAGGATTTCTCCATTCCGTTCCATTTCATTCCACTTCAGTCGAAATGACAATTGAATGTTACCGTCCTAAAAATACAGCAAGGACCGAAATATCAGCCGGGCTAACTCCGCTGATGCGGGAGGCCTGACCGAGAGTCTGCGGCTTGTGTTTCGTCAGCTTCTGTCGTGCCTCGATGGTCAGCGAGTGCAGCGCGTTGTAGTCGAAATCCGGGCTCAGTTTCACGTCTTCGAGGCGTTTCAGCTTGTCGGCGACTTCGCGTTCCTTCTCGATATATCCTTCGTATTTCACCAGAATCTCCGCCTCCTCGATGACACTTCGCGTCATCTCGTCGGCAAGGTCGTATTTCCCTTTCAATGACTCCACGTTTTGCATCATCTCCATCAGGCTCAACTGCGGACGTGTCAGCACATGCGCAAAACGGGTCTTTCCGGTGATCTCTGGCGTCTCTTTTGCCACCAGCAGTGCGTTGATTTCCTCTGGTGAGACGTTAGTATCCTTAAGAAACTGCACCATATCCTGCACACGTTGCTGCTTGTCCAGGAAGCGCTCGTAACGTTCCCGGGTTGCGAGCCCGATTTTATATCCGAGAGGTGTCAATCGTGCGTCGGCATTGTCTTGGCGTAACAAGATACGGTATTCGGCGCGGCTTGTGAACATTCTGTAAGGCTCGTCGACGCTCTTTGTGATGAGGTCGTCGATGAGGACGCCGATATAGCCCTCGTCACGGCGGATGACAATAGGCTCTTCATCGTGAAGGAGTCTGTGGGCGTTGATGCCAGCCATCAGACCTTGTGCGGCGGCCTCTTCATAGCCTGTGGTGCCGTTGATTTGTCCAGCGAAGAACAAGCCGTGGATCTTATGTGTCTCCAGGCTGTGATACAGCTGATCCGGCGGGAAGAAATCGTATTCTATGGCGTATCCCGGACGGAAGATCTTGGCGTTTTCAAAGCCTTCGATGTTGCGCAGGGCTTCGTATTGTATGTCTTCCGGTAGTGACGAGCTGAATCCGTTGAGATAATACTCGCATGTGGTGGCTCCTTCGGGCTCTACGAACAGCTGATGGAAGTCCTTGCCTGCGAAGCGTTCGATCTTGTCTTCGATGCTCGGGCAATAACGTGGGCCTATGCCTTGGATCCTACCCGTGAACATAGGAGATTTGTCGAAGCCTTTGCGAAGTATGTCGTGTACCTTTAACGATGTGTAGGCGATATAGCATGAGCGTTGTTTGAGCGGCTTCTCCACGTTCATGAACGAGAAACCTGTTATCTCCTCGTCGCCTTTTTGTTCAGCGAGCTTGCTGAAGTCGATTGTTCTGCCGTCGATTCTCACCGGCGTACCTGTCTTCATCCTGTCGGCTTCAAAACCGAGTTCCACGAGTTGTTCTGTTATCCCGTGGCTTGCCGATTCGCCTATTCTGCCGCCTGAGAACGACTTCTCGCCGATGAAGATCTTACCGTTGAGGAACGTTCCGTTGGTGAGGATGACAGTCTTGGAGTGCACGTCGCCTCCCATCATGGTGTGGACGCCTTTTATCTGGTCGCCTTCTACCAGTAGTCCGTCGACGTGGTCTTGCCAGAACTCGAGGTTTTGGGTGTGCTCAAGGGTGTTGCGCCATTCAGCCGAGAACGCGGCCTTGTCGCTCTGCACGCGCGGGCTCCACACGGCGGGACCTTTCGACTTGTTGAGCATCCTGAACTGTATCATCGTCTTGTCGGCAATGATGCCCATCTGTCCTCCCAACGCGTCGATTTCGCGCACTATCTGGCCTTTGGCAATGCCTCCCACGGCGGGGTTACACGACATCGCGGCCATGAAACTCATGTTCATGGTGATGAGCAAGGTCTTGTTGCCGAGGTTTGCCGCCGCTGCTGCTGCCTCACATCCTGCGTGGCCTGCCCCGACCACTATCACATCGTAATTATCAAATATCATATTTCCGAGTGTTCCACGTGGAACAATTTTGTTAATTCATTGATTTAGAATTCGTTACGTCGCATTGCGAGACATTTTTCCTCTTGTGCCCGCATCGTCGCGGCATCTTCGTCGGTCTTGTCTTTAAAGCCTATCAGATGCAGCACGCCGTGTGCCAAGACACGGTGAAACTCGTCTTTGAACGGCTTTCCCATCTGTTCGGCGTTGTCCTTGATGCGGTCGATGCTGATGTAGAACTCGCCTGAGAGATATTCCTCGCAGTCGTTCAGCGGAAACGTCACGATGTCGGTGTAGAAATCGTGGTTCATGCGCTTCTGGTTGAAATCCAGGAGGTATTCGTCGCTGCAGAAAAGGTAGTACAACTCGCCGATTTTCTTGCCGTAAGACGCGACAAACTCTTCGATCCATTCCTTCGCAAGACGCTGGTTTAGCGCAGGAGATTCGATATCAATATTTTGAAACGTTATCATCTTTCTTTTTATGTCCTGTTGGGATAAGGCATGCCTTATCCGTTTGATTAATTACCTTTTTTAAAGAAATATTCGTTAATCTTTTGTTTATAAAACGGTTGATACTCAATAGGATTCGTGCGCAGGAAGTCCTGTTGTTTCCTGATACTCTCCTCATATCTGATCTCATCGATATTATGAGTCTTTTCAGGTCCCTTGTATTCATCCGACTTGCGTTTCTCCTCTTTCTCGCGTTCCTGTTGGGCGTTTTCAGCCTTCAGCATTCGCGACATTATATCTTTCTGACGTCTTATTGTCTGATTTGTAATGCGTTTGTTTACGATGTCTTCCTCAAGTTTCTCCATGTCTTTGATGATTTGCTTGATGCCGTCGTCACCGAGCATGCCGTTTTGTTTCATTTCATCGAGGATTTTCTGCATCTCCTCACGGATGAGCTCTTGCTGGGCTGCCATTCGCGCCAGTTCTTCGCTCATGCTCTGTGATGGGGTGCCGTCTTTTTGCTGTTGCTGCATCTGCTGTTGCATCTTTTTCAGCTGTTCACCCAATTGATTCTGAAGGTCTTGCATGTTTTTCATGCTTTTCGGTTTACCTTGTTTTCCTTTGGATTTGCCGGGTTTTGAACAGGAGCTGGTGCTTTGTCCGTCCATCATCGACTCCATCTCGTTCAGTGACTCGGAGAGCATCAGGGCGAGGTTGTTCATCGACATCATGGCGTTTTGCTGTTTTTGGGTTGCGCTGCCGAATCTCAGTTCCAAAACATCTTGCATTGCCGACTCCAGCTGTTGGTCGATGACCTGTAACTCATTGAAGACGAAGTTCTTAACAGAAGTCTGTCGATTTGCCATCTTGCGCAGGGAGTCTTCAACCATCACGAAGTTTTCAGAGATTTCTTTCTGTCGTGAGATCTTTTGTGAGACGGTGGGGTCGTCTTTCTTCATGACGCTGATTTCCTGCATCAGTGCTTCTTCGGCATGTGACGAGCGCACCACGTTTTCGAGCAGAATCCTCACCAGATGCGCGTCTTCAGCGAGCTGGTCCATGCCGCCGCCCATCATGATGCTGTTCATGTTTTCCGCCATCTCCTTCATCTTCTTTCCGGCTTTCTGTTTCTGTCTTTGCGCGTTCTCCTGGTCGTCTGCATCTTCCGATTCCTCGGCGTTTTCAAGGTCTTCCTGAATCTCATCAAACGACTCTTCGTCTTTGCTTATGTCAAATGGGTCGTTCAACCCTTGGTTTTTCTCGATGATGGAATCGAGTTTCTGTTCCATCTTATTGAATTGATTCTCAGCGTCTTGCGCCGAAATGGAGTCGGTGTTGTTCATCAGCTCGTCGGCGAGTTTCTGCATCTCGTCCATCAGCTGGTTCATGTCTTTCTCAACTTTCAGTTGCTCCAAAAGCGAGAGGTTGCGGTCCATCATCTGCTGCAGAGCCTCGTTGTTTTTCTTGAGGTCTTTCATGATTTCCTGCATGCGCTCGCGCGGCATCTCACTCAAAAGCTGCTCAATCTCGTCCATCAGTTTCTTCATCTCATCGGGGATGACCTCCTCGAAAAGCTTGTTTATCTCCTCCTGTTTCTTCACCAAATCTTCGTTGGAAAGCTCGTTTTCCTTAATGAAATCTGACAGTTCCTTCTGTTCCTCCTGGATTTTGTTCCACTCTTCCTGAATCTCTTTCTGCTTCTCCATCAGCTCTTTCATCTTCTCCTTATCGCTCCAGTCGAGGTCTTTTTTAGACATCAGGTCGCGGAGCATGTCTTCAATATCCTTACGGAGATTCTGAAGTTCGTCGGAACGCTGGTTGAGGTTGTCGAGTATCTGATTTTCAGTGTTATCGGCGATGGAATCGAGTTGTTCTGTTGTTGGAAGGACGAGATAAAACACCTCCGAGCGCTTAGATTTCGGTCCGTTGATGCCGTCGTTGTCGAAAATCTCGAAATACGCCTTCACCTCGTCGCCGCGATAAAGTGTAAGTGTGTCAGTATCAATGCTGTAATAGAATGAAGTACGGGTGTTTTTCTTGTCAACCGGAATGTTTTTGACAAACGACTGATGTGGTTTGCCATCGACTTCGAAATGGTAGAGAAGTTTGGTAAAGCCGTAGTCATCGGCGATGAGGCCCGAATAATATGTCTGTTTCGCGAAATCTTCGTGGAAATTCTGCACCTGTATGTCGGGATAGGCGTCAGGAATCACTTCGACGGTGAATACTATAGGATCTGTCGAATTCCATTCATTATTCAAAGAAACCGTGAATTTTGTGGATTTTATAGCTGTAAATCTATAAATGGAATTATCAATTGAAATTGAATCATTTATAAATATTGCCTCTACGTCGCGGGTGTGAAATGTAAATTCAACGTCAGTCCCCTGTGGCACGATAATGCGCGTTTTCCCGTTCAATGTCTCATTTTTGCGATGGATATATTTCGGAAACGTCAGTTTTGCCTCGTAATACAGCATTGTGGGGTTAGGTCGGACGGTGAGGTTAATCATCTGACTGCGATAGTCGCCACCTTCGACGTAAAATTCCTCGTTTTGATAGATATTTTTGAAGATGAAGCGGAAGTCGTTGGTATTCAATTGGTTCATCATCCTGATTCCCGTGTTGGATTTGATATAGAACGCATCGGGAATGCGCTCGCCGGTGACGTGGATGCTGAATTCAATATCTTTGCCTTGCGATGCTTCAAGATTTGTTGCGGAAAGCTCGACGTTGAAAGGAAGCGGTTTTTCAAAATCCTGAGAATAGTTGAAAATGCGTTGTGCGGGTTTCTTTGAAAAATCTGGTAAAAATATCAATGTCACAGCTAAAACGACGAAAGCTATCCCGAAAATTTTCAGATATTTGTAATTTTCTTTCAGGTTGACCGCATCGGAGAAGTTGATAGGTTTCAGATGTTCGGTGCGCTGCTCAATTGTTGCGATAAGCAGTTGATTATCAGTATTTTGTGATAGTTCGTTTGATAATTGGATGGTATTCAGCAGTTTGTCGCTTATTTCCGGGAAGAATTTTCCGATTATCACTGACGCTTGTTCATCTGACATCTTTTTGCGGAAGCGGATGAGGTTGGCGACAGGGATTGCGAAGTGGAAGATGGCGACAAACAATGTGCCGAGGATGAAGAGCAGTAACAGCACGAGTCTGCCTTTCTGCGGAAGCCATGAGAAATACTCTATCCCATTGATTATCAAGAACAAGGCAATAATCAAGACAAGCCCTATCAGTGCGCCTTGGATGAGGCGGTTGAGGTAGAACTTCCTGATGAAGCGCTCAATTTTCGATATCAGAGTAGAATTCGCCATAATACTATAAACTTGCAAAAATACGAAAAAGTCTTTATTTAATAGCTAATAATTTTCATATTTTAATGCCATTTTCGAAATGCTCACAGTACCCTGTGGTAGGTCGCATTTCTGCAAGTGGTATTAAAATATTGAGATTATTGATGCCATTTTCGAAATGCTCACAGTACCCTGTGGTAGGTCGCATTTCTGCAAATGGCATCAATAATCTTTTTAAGTTATGGTATCGTTAAAAATGATGAGTGAGCTGTTAAAAATCATTATTAATGATGAGCTGTTTATGTTTTAAAATGCTGTAATTTTGCATTGTTAATGATTTTGTTATGCGAGAAATTTGGAATCTTATTAATGAGATGTCGCCGTATCTGCTTTTAGGATTCGGCTTTGCGGGATTGCTGCATGCTTTTGTGCCTTCGCGGGTATATCACCGTTACCTTTCGAAAAACGATTTCCGTTCAGTTTTTTGGGCGGCGATGATAGGAGTGCCTTTGCCGTTGTGTTCGTGCGGTGTCATTCCGACGGCTATGTCGTTGCGCAAGGAAGGGGCGTCGAAAGGTGCGACGACTTCGTTTTTGATAGCTACGCCACAAACCGGTGTGGATTCTATTTTAGCCACAGCGTCGTTGCTTGGTATACCTTTCGCTATCATCAGGCCTATTGCGGCTTTGGTGACGGCTCTGTTTGGCGGGCAGCTGGTGAACATTGCAACGCGAAACGAGAAATCGGATAATTCGGAAGTTATCAGAAAAGCTTCTGATGAAAGGCCAAAAGGCTTCTGGAACAAGATTAAAGAGGCTTTGAAATACGGTTATTTCGAGATGATGCAGGATATTGGCAAGTGGCTGATGATAGGTCTGGTGGTAGCCGGTTTGATTACGGTTTTCGTGCCTGACGATTTCTTCCTTTATTTCAACGACAAACCGTTGCTCACCATGTTGATGGTGCTTGTGGTCTCAGTTCCGATGTACGTTTGTGCGACGGGCTCCATCCCGATTGCGGCTGCTCTGATGCTGAAAGGCATTTCACCTGGTGCCGCGTTGGTTCTCCTGATGGCAGGACCAGCCTGCAATATGGCGTCGATTATGGTGATTCGGAAGGTTTTGGAAAAGAAGACGATGTGGGTTTATCTGTTTTCAATAATCTTGGGAGCAATAACCTTCGGTCTTATTATCGACCTTGTTTTGCCTACTGAATGGTTTACTTCAAGCATTGTAGCCACCAAGGAAAGCTGCCATGAGGCGCCAGCTGTTTTCAATGTGATTTGCAGCGTGGTTTTGGGAATTTTGCTTATCTTTGCGCTGATTATGAGGCGTCATCACCATTGCGACTGCGGTTGTGATGACCATGACGACCACTGCGAATGCGAGTCTCATTCTCATGAAAATCATACAGTTATGAATAAGAAACAGTTTAAAGTTGATGGCATGATGTGCAACCATTGCCGTGCCAATGTTGAGAAGGGTCTCAAAGCCCTCGAAGGTGTTGAAAATGTGGAGGTTGACCTTGCTTCAGGAATGGCTGTCGTTGAAGGCGACGTCAGTGATGAAGAGGTTGTCAAAACAATCGAAGGCTTGGGATATCAAGGAAAAAGAATGTAAGAATTATTCTTTCACAATTCTTGTTGCAAACTCTTTCCCATTTGTTGTTCCAACCTTTATCAGATAGATGCCAGAATTGAGATTTGCAATGTTGATTGTGTTTTCATCGGCATTGCAAATCGTTGAAAAGACAGTTTGCCCAATGATATTGAAAATCTCAATTTTTAAGAGATTGTCTCCAGAGATTGTTACAACGCTGTTTGCTGGGTTGGGATAAACTGATATTTTATTTTCAAAAACAGTTTCATCAACGGAATAATATATTGCAAAAATAGGGAAGCCACGGTTAACATAAAGGTCGTCCATGGCGTAAAAATTGCCGCCATCATTCAGAAGATTCACAAAATCCTGAGTTTTCATTTCGGATTCAGATTTTGGGGAGCCGTAATCGTTAATGCTTGCTATAGTGTTGATATAGTAGCAGTTATCGACATTTATTGTGATGTTTTCATGATCGGTTTTAGCGATAATTCCGCCAACATTCGCAGCTTCGATATTGCCGGCATTATAACAAGAATTGATGAAAATATCGTTTAACGGATTGATGTATTCATTCATGTCGCCAACAATGCCTCCGGCGTAAGAATTTTCGCAGTTAACCATGATATTTCCGGTGTTATAGCTATGAGATATCTCGGTGATAATCAATCCGCTGATTCCACCGATTTTACATTTGTTACAATTTGAGATTTCAATATTTAAATCACCTGTGTTATAACATTCTTCAATAACATCAGCTCCACCAGCGATGCCACCGACAAAACACCAGCTCAAATTATCGGCATTTATTGTTATGTTTCCGTGATTGCTGCAATTTATAATAGTGTTACATTCACCGGCGATGCTTCCTGCTGTCATATATGAATGCGCATTTATTATGATGTCACAGTAATTATGGCAATTTTCGACTAACGGAGCCCAGTAAGTGATTAAACCGAAATTATAGTATTCTGCTTCACGATAAACCACAGAGCCTCTTGTGGTAAGATTTTTGATATAACCGTTATAAGTGCTGTAAAACAAAGTGTTTGAGGGATTATATATAGTGTGGTTGTCGCCATCAAAATAGCCGTTAAACTCGGGACAGCTAACTGATTCAATATAACCAATCGGATTCCAAATCCTGTTGTCGAGGTCGATATCGGTAGTGAGCTTGTAGTATTTCGGCTCTTGTGAGCAATAGATAAATTGTGACATGCGAGCCAACTGAGCAGCATTTTCAATAAGAATTGGGTCGTCGGTGGTGCCAGAATGGATGGTGTCCCAGTTTTCGTAAGTGCCGTCCCAGACTGAAATCTGTGCGTTGAGTGCCAAAGTCATCAGCATTGCAATCATTGTAAATAAGATCTTTTTCATAGTCATAAGATTTTAAGTTTAACAATTTTGTTTACGACGACAAAATTATTTTTAAAATGTAGCTATGTCAAGAAAATCATGGTACGGAGTGGTACGATAGTTATTCAATCGCGAATTTTCTCAGTGTTGTGGTAAGGTCAAAATCGGAAGTAAGAATCTTTTTCAGTTTGCGGCTGCGGTCGCTTACGGTGGAGTACGCTTTTTGCATAAACGCCGCGATGTCGGGCTCTTTCATGCCGAGCAGATAGAGGATGCAGTAGTTCACATCGTCATTGGTGAGCTCCGGATATTTGTTTCTGATACGCTCAGTGAAGCCATTAAGATGGTTGTCGGCTGCAGTTCGCAACGTCAGCAGCTGCTCCTTGTCAAGCGCATAATCTTTATAAATAGTGCAGTCCATCTTCGATTTAAACAGCTGCTCATGCGCCGTTTCGAGGATATATTGGCAGACCGGCTCGTTGATAAAAGCGTTGTAGCCGTCAACATTTGCGGTTTTTCTGACATCGGTCAGCTTTCTTTTGTGACGAATTGTCAAAATTATGGCAATTACGGCTATTAGAGCGATTGTAACAATTAAAATAATGGTAATGTCACGTCTTTTTTTCTGTTGCTCCAAAGCTATTGCTTGCTGCTGCTTATGATTCAGATAATCCTGAAACATGTTGGTAAACTGCCATTCTTCGGCTTTAGTTCCGAACTCCGGCGGTGTGTTTTCAGTGATGAAACGTGAATGGAAATCAGCTT
This sequence comes from uncultured Bacteroidales bacterium, assembly GCA_900315175.1. Taxonomy (GTDB): domain Bacteria; phylum Bacteroidota; class Bacteroidia; order Bacteroidales; family F082; genus Limimorpha. The sequence continues at coordinate 226,637 of OMYA01000007.1, read as the reverse complement.
TTGCAGTGTCGCCTAAATGATTGTAAATCTCATAAAGATGGTTGGCGCTTTGCGTCCTCAAGAAAATATCAGGCGCGTCGTTGAAGACTTCGTTGAGATAAATAAGAGCCGTATCGTATTGGTTTTCAAGGAGATAAATATATCCCAAACCCAATAATCTGTCGTATTTTTCAAAATCGTCGCCTGAAGCAATGAGTTTTTTTAACGTTTTTGTAGCTTTAACTCCATCATTATCAATTATATACGAGGTTATTGCCTTGCGATTTATGACATTGCGGTACAAAAGGCTGTTGGTATCGGAAATATTCTCCAAAGAGAGGTTGTAATAATAAAGCGCGCTATCGGTTTTCTCGCCTTTTTCAAACTCGTAGCCTATAAAAAACAAGGTGTTGGCGATGTTTGAACGAGGGTCGTGTTTCTTGTATTCGAGGGCGTTTTTGTAAAAGAAAATCGCCGGCTCGATAAGAAATTTATCGGAATAAATGTTGGCCAATCGCGTGTGTGTCAGCGACATGAACTTAGGATTACAATCGAAAGGTTCAATGATTTCCAATGCCTTGTAATATTGTTGACATGCCTCTATGACGCTGTCGTTTTCATAGAATCCTACGCCGTTCATGTAGTGGGAGCGGGCTGAGAGAAGAGCGGCGGTCTCGTCTTTCGGATTAGCCTTGAAAATGCTGTCGAAATAGTAGAGAGCTTCCAGAAGTTCGGTGCGAACAAGTTGCGGAGCGTCGTTTTTGTAGAGGGCTTCGGAAACGAGGAGATAATAATAATTTGTTCCTGTAGCGCCAACGCATGCCTTGTCCATACGGGATGAATCGATTAGCATCATAAATGCCGAATCCGGGCGCTGTTGCATGACGCTGTCGATTACAATAAGTTCGGGCGATAATTCAAGCTGCGATGTCTTGTTTGAAACGCCGTTCGAGCAAGAAATAATCATTAAAACGATGATGCCGAGAACCAATAAAGTTTTGAGTTTTTTCATACCAAATTTAAAAAGACAAAAATAGTAATTCTACGAAATTTTGTCAAGAAAAAATGGTACGAATTGGTACGGATGAGGTTTTATTTTCCTTCGTTCATACTCACTTTGATTGCGGTAGATAGAAAATCTGTGAAAATCTGTGGAATCTGCGAGACTTTTTTTTATTTTTGCAAAAATTTTTGAGAAATGAAAGAAGTAAGAGTTCGTTTTGCTCCAAGTCCGACCGGACCGTTGCATATCGGCGGTGTGAGAACCGCTTTGTATAACTATCTTTTCGCGAAGAAAAACGGCGGAAAGATGCTGCTCCGCATTGAAGACACCGACCAGACACGCTTTGTGCCGGGCGCTGAGGAGTATATCATAAAATCGCTCGACTGGTGTGGCATCAAGTTCGACGAGAGCGACATTGTGGGCGGTCCTTACGGTCCTTACAAACAGAGCAACCGCAAGCCTCTCTACAAACAATACAGCGATGAGCTCATCGCGAAAGGCCATGCCTACTATGCATTCGACACAGCTGAAGAACTCGACAACCTCCGCAAGGAAGCTGAGGCTCAGAAAAAGACCTTCATCTACAACGCCGAGACACGTCAGGAGCTGCGTAACTCATTGACAATGACCAAAGAAGATGTCGATGCTTTGATTGCAGACGGCACTCCTTACACCGTGCGTTTCATGATGCCGGAAAACTATGTGGTTGAGATGCACGACATCATCCGTGGAGATATCAAGGTGAACACCAACACTTTGGACGACAAGGTGTTGTTCAAGTCGGACGGCATGCCGACATATCATTTGGCAAACATCGTCGACGACCATCTGATGAAGATTTCGCACGTCATCCGTGGTGAGGAATGGCTGCCTTCAATGCCATTGCATGTGCTTCTGTATCAGGCATTTGGATGGGAGGCTCCTGAGTTTGCGCACCTTCCATTGCTGCTCAAACCTGACGGCAACGGCAAACTCAGCAAACGTGACGGCGACCGTCTGGGATTCCCAGTGTTTCCTATGCAATGGGAGAATCCTGAGACACACGAGATTTCATCTGGTTACAAGCAGTCGGGATACTATGCCGAGGCATTCATTAACATGCTTGCATTGCTTGGCTGGAACCCTGGGACAGAGCAGGAGATCTTCTCGATGGACGAGCTCATCCAGGCGTTCTCGTTCGACCACTGCAGCAAGTCGGGAGCAAGATTTAACGTTGAGAAGGCAAAATGGTTCAACCATGAATATCTGATGCGCCGCTCATCTGAGCAAGTCGGCGAGGAATATAAGGAATGGCTGAAGACCGAGAAGAACATCGACGCTGATATTGAATACGTTACAAAGGTTGCGGCATTGGTGAAAGACCGCGTCAACTTCGTGAAAGAGATGTGGGACCAGAGCTTCTTCTTCTTTGAGGAGCCTACAACTTATGACGAGGTGACGGTGAAGAAACGCTGGAAAGAAAACTCGGCAGACTTGATGCGCCAGGCTTCGGAAGTGATAAAGAATATCGACGATTTCAGCGCTGAAAACATCGACAAGGTTTTGAATGAATGGATTACCAAGAACGAACTCGGCATGGGACCGGTGATGAACGGCCTCCGTCTGATGCTCGTAGGTGCCGGCAAAGGGCCGCATATCCATGAGATTCTGGCATTGATTGGAAAAGAAGAGGCGTTGAAACGCATTGAAAAAGGAATTAAAATCTTAGAATAAAAGCACACAGATTACACAGATAAACACAGATTTGTTCTTCCGAAATATTTAGTTCGCAAGCGAACAGATGACACAGATTATTATTCTGTGAAATCAGATTGCTTTAGCAATCAAAATAAAAATGGCATAAAAATCTGTGAAAATCCGTGTAATCTGTGAGAGATTAGTTATGTCACTGATATCAATAGAAAAAATGGAGTTCTACGCCTATCATGGCTGCTTCGACGAGGAGCGCAAGATAGGGACGTGGTTCAGCGTGGATTTGAGCATGGAAGTCGACACTTCGAAGGCTGAAGAGTCTGATAATCTTGACGATACGGTCAATTATCAGGAGGTTTATGCCGTTGTGAAACGCGAGATGATGATTTCCTCAAAGTTGCTTGAAAACGTTGCAAGACGCATATTAAACGCCATCCAGAAGGAATTTCCAGCGGTTTCATATGCCTGGGTGAAGGTGAAGAAGATTAACCCGCCGCTCGGTGGCAAAATGGAATCGGTTTCAGTAGAACTTGAAAGTTAGTCAGTTTAACTGAACAACTGACTGACTGATTAATTGACTAACTAAAAAAGTTCGCAATTGCAAACTTTTTTGTATTTTTGCAGCGATTTATGGTGCCGAGGAGGCTTAATAGGGAATCGGGTGAAAATCCCGGACAGTTCCCGCTGCTGTAAGCTCTTAACACTTGCCATTATGCCACTGATAATCAATAATTTCGGGAAGGCGACAAGAATCAGGGAGTAAGTCAGAAGACCTGCCACAAATCGTAAACAAAGCTTTCGGGATAAAAGCTGGATCATCCTTATTTTTAAGGCCTACCAACATTTTTCCACGAGGTTTTGAGGTAATTAAAATTATTATTAAACCTTAAAAATCTAAGTTATGGTTAAAAAATTTACTTTAATGTTCCTTTTGGGAATCTTCGGTCTTCTCTCGACCAACCTTTTCGCACAGGAAGATGCGACAATCGACCCTGCTGACATCAAGTTCTGGATTGGCGATGGCGAAAATGAAGTTGTTTTCATCGTCAACTGGGCAGAACCTGACACGGCATTGGCATGGGGTTACCGTTTCAACGAGCCATTAGTCACAGTAGAGACTGTGATGGATGACATCGCTGCAGCCGACAGTCGTTTCAGCTATACTGGCAGCAATGGCTGGCTTTCAGACATTTTCTTCAACGACGGTGTTTTGAATCTTCAGCTTGTTGGCCAATGGTGGATGTATATTGTCAGCGGTGAAATGGCTGGATCGGGCTACACTGCACAGACAGTCCAAAACGGCGATTACATCAAATGGGGCGACGAGTCATGCGGTATTATTGTAGACCCGGCCACCTACGCATACATTTGGACAAAAGAAGTGGCAGCCGTTTATCCATTGGCTGACGAAGCTATGATTGACCCTTCAGAAATCCTTTATTGGATTGGCGAAGGCGAAAACGAGGTTGTGTTCTGTGTGAACTGGAACGAGCCTAACATCGCATTGGCATGGGGCTTCCGCTTTGATGGTGATTACACAGTTGAGACTATGATGAACACTATTGAGAATATGGATTATCGTTTCTCATACGAAACAGGTGATTGGGGTGTTACCAACATCATTTTTGATGATGGTGATGTTCATTATTCTCTCGTTGGTGATTATTGGATGTACAATATCAACGGTTCAATGGCAATGTTAGGTTTTGATCAACAACCTATTATTAATGGTGATTTCATCAAATGGGGTGATATCTCATGCGCAACAGAAATTGCTCAGTGGACATATGTTTGGACACAACCAGTTCAGCCTGTGTCAGTTTACGACAACGTGAACGAATTAGAAGCAGCAACACTTTCAGTGTATCCTAACCCTGCAACGGACAGACTGTATGTCGATGTTGAGAATTTGCAGCGTGTTGAGATTTACGACATGGCGGGTCGCATTGTGTTGACATCAGTGGCATCTGTTATTGACTTGAATGGTGTTGAGGCTGGCATTTATTTCGTTACTGTGAGAACTGAGAACGCTGTCAAGACAGCCAAACTTGTTGTGAAATGAGAAAGATTTTAGTTATAATGATGGTTGTGATGCCGGTGGCGTTGTGGGCGCAGTTTGCTCCTGCACAGGACAAGCCCGGCACCACAGCCATGCATGCCGACTCGTCAGCCTTTGTGGCATGGGCTACAGGCTGTGTGGCAGAGCCGGGGCCGATGAACATCACCAACCCTGGTGCGGGCTTGGCGGGTCAGGGATGGCCGGCTGAGAACGCCATAGGTTTCCCTGAAGGTACATACTCGGTGACATGCCTTGGTGACGGCGGCATGGCGACATTGACATTCGACTCGCCTATATGCAACGGCGAAGGACCTGATTTTGCTGTCTTTGAGAACGGCTTCGCCAATGCGCAGCAACCCGATATGTGGTTCCTCGAGCTCGGTTTCGTGGAGGTGAGCTCCGACGGCGAGAATTTCTTCCGTTTTCCGGCTGTCAGCATGGTGCAGACCGACACACAGGTCGGCGGCATGGGATGTATCGACCCTGCACAGATTCACAATCTGGCAAGCAAATACGGTGCGATGTACGGCACCCCATTCGATTTGGATGAGGTCCCGGATGACCCGCTTCTCGACAAAAACAGCATCACTCATGTCCGCATCATCGATGTGATTGGCGACATTGACCCGGAATACTGCACTTACGACTCTCAGGGACATCCTGTCAACGACCCATGGCCTACACCGTTCGCTTCAGGCGGTATGGACCTCGACGCCGTCGGTGTGATTCACGATGTAGCGCACACACCAGGTTTGGGCATCGCTGACAATGAAATGGAATCAATTTCGGTTTACCCGAATCCGGCCCATGACTATATCCGTGTGGAGACACAATCGATGGCATCTGTACAAACCATTGATTTATATAATGTTACAGGACAGAAGGTGCTATCATCAAACGAAAAGGAAATCAATGTTTCCGCATTGGAACCAGGTGTTTATTTCGTCAGAATCAATTGTGGCGAAAATATATTTACTGAACGTGTAATTATCAAATAATCAAACAGTTATGAAGAAGATTTGCCCTCGCTGCGGAAAAGAGTTCGAATGTGTTCATTCGATAAACTGCTGGTGTGTCACAATACACCTTTCTGATAAAGCGAAGGCAAATCTTTCTCAATATAAAGATTGTCTGTGCAAGGAATGTCTTGAAGATATCAACAAATAATTGCGCCCGCGATTAGATATACGAAGAACGCACAGAGCCAAGCCACAGCACATTGAAACAGTATCACCAGTATCATCCATTTGGTGCCTATTTCGCGTCGGATGGCTGCCATTGCTGCGACGCAAGGGGTGTAGAGCAGGCAGAACACCAGCATTGATATTGCGGTGACGGTGGTGAACAAATCCATTGCGCCAAGCACTTCGAGGGTTGCCACCACGCTTTCTTTTGCCATGAATCCGCTTACCAGTGCGGTGACGATCTGCCATTCGCCAAGTCCGATAGGCTTGAAGAGAGGGGCGATCCATCCAGCCACCATAGCGAGCATGCTACCTTCGCCGTTTTCAACCATATTGAAATGGAAATCGAAGGTTTGAAGGAACCAAATCACCAGCGAGGCGATGAAGATGACGGTGAAAGCGCGTTGGAGGAAGTCTTTTGTCTTGTCCCACAGCAGATGAGCCACGTTTTTGATGCCTGGCATACGGTAGTTAGGCAGTTCCATCACGAAAGGAGCCACGTCGCCTTTAGTCTTGGTGAACAGTGCTATAATGAATCCCACGATTATTCCAAGGAGGTAGAGGCATATGAGTACCAATCCGCCATGATGCGGGAAGAAATAGTCGGTGAAGAAGGCGTAGATAGGGATTTTCGCCGAACAGCTCATGAAAGGGGTGAGGAGTATGGTACGCCAGCGGTCATGAGTCGAATGCAACGTGCGTGTTGACATCACCGCTGGAACCGTGCATCCGAAGCCGATGAGCAACGGCACTATGCTGTGTCCGGTGAGACCGAATTTCCTTAAGATGCTGTCGCTGACGAAAGCCACGCGTGCCATGTAGCCGCTGTCTTCGAGCAAGCTCAGGAAGAAAAACAGCAGTATGATGATAGGGATGAAGCTGATGATGGTTCCGACGCCGCCGAAGATGCCGTCGACCACCAGTGACTGCACTGCGGGGGGCATGTTCCATTGTGCCAATGCCGCACCAACGACGCCGGCAAGCCAGCTGATGCCGTTGTCGAGGATGTCTTGTAGCGGCGCACCGAGAGCGTCGATGGAGAGGTATATCACCGACATCATCACGAGGATGAAAATCGGGATGGCGGTCCATTTTCCGGTGAGTATCTTATCGATGCGACGGCTGCGTTTGTATTCTTTGCTTTCGTCAGGTTTCACTACTGTTTTCGAGCATAGGCGTTTGATGAAGGTGAAGCGCATGTCGGCCATTGCCGCTGCACGGTCGAGGCCGCGTTCCTCTTCCATCTGAAGTATGAGATGTTCGAGTGTCTCTTTCTCGTTTTGTGATAGTTGCAGGGCTTTGAGCACTATCTTATCGCCTTCCACGAGTTTCGATGCCGCGAAACGCACCGGTATCTCGGCACGTTGGGCGTGGTCTTCGATGAGGTGCATGATGCTGTGCAGGCAGCGGTGCACGGCTCCGTCGTGGTCGTCTTTGTCGCAGAAGTCCTGACGTACTGGCGCCTCCTGATATTTTGCCACGTGGATGGCGTGTTCCACCAACTCGTTGACACCTTCGTTTTGCGAGGCTGAGATGGGCACCACCGGCAGTCCTAATATCGCCTCCATCTCGTTGACGAGGATGGTGCCGCCGTTGTTACGCACCTCGTCCATCATGTTGAGCGCGAGCACCATAGGCACGCCGAGCTCCATGAGCTGCATGGTGAGGTAGAGGTTTCGCTCGATGTTGTTGGCATCGACAATGTTGATGATGGCCTTAGGCTTCTCATTCATGATGAACTCACGCGACACTATCTCCTCGCTGGTGTAAGGCGACAGCGAGTATATTCCCGGAAGGTCGGTGACAAGAGTGTCGTTGTGCCCTTTGATGACGCCGTCTTTGCGGTCGACGGTGACACCTGGGAAGTTGCCCACATGCTGGTTTGAGCCTGTCAGCTGGTTGAAGAGCGTTGTCTTGCCGCAGTTTTGCTGACCTGCTAGGGCAAAGGTGAGGGTGGTGCCTTTCGGCAACGGGTTTTCATGTTCCTTATCGTGAAAAATGCCTTCCTCGCCGAGACCTGGGTGGGCGTTGTGGTCGGGTAATGATGTGATATACAGCTGGTTGACGTCGAAAGTGTCGCGTACGGGTTCTTTGTCAGATATTTCTGGCTCAACCTCGATGAGTTTGGCGTCGGCTTTACGCAGTGTGAGTGAATATCCGTGTATCATCACCTCCATCGGGTCGCCCATCGGGGCGTATTTCACGAGTTTCACGACTACATCGGGAATCACTCCCATGTCGAGAAAATGCTGGCGGCGCGAGCCTTCGCCCTTCACCGTCTTCACCATCGCCGACTGTCCTATTTCGAGTTTGTCGAGAGTTATCATTTCAACTTTTTTTCTTGCTGCAAAAATACTATAAAAAACAGTTGGTTGATATCCCTAAAAATAGGGATTTTGACAATCATTTTATTGAAAAATTTCAAAAATGTGTAACAAGATAAAAAAAAACGTATATTTGTATGTCGATTTTCGCATTATGAAAGTGTTCGAGAATTTGCGGTCTTTTCAGAAGCTGGAGTACGTCGTCATGCTTCTTTTGGCGTTTGCGATACCGTTTCATTGGTACGTGGCGCAGTGTTGTGAAGTGGCGTTGCTGACCGTGGCGGTCCTGAAAATCGTGTTCGACCAGAAATGCAGGTTCAACGAGCGTCAGATGCGTTTCAAATGGGTTTATCTCATCTTCGCTGCCACGTGGCTCGTTTACTTTATCGGTATGATTTACACCCAAAACACCCATGTCGGCTGGATGCAGGTCAGCAAAAAACTCGGCTTCCTGATTTTCCCTGCCATTTTCCTGTTTTCCGACATGTCGTATCTCAACAAGGACAGGATGCGTGTGATATTTTATTGCTTTGCCACGGCTTGTCTGCTGTTTTTCCTGATGAATCTTTACTGGACGCTTTACGATGGCCTTGTTCATAAGCATAATATAGGTCTGATCACCAACAACAACCTGATGAGGATTTATTATGTGCATCACACCTATATGTCGATGTATGCTTTGTTGGCGCTGGCTTTTTCGGCGGTTGAAATCATTGAGGTGGAAGATTTGAAACTCAAGATTTACAATATTTTCATATCGATAGCGATGCTGGTGTTTGTGGTGCTCCTCGATTCGCGTGCGGGCATCATCTACCTGTGTGTGGAGATTTTGATATTGCTGGTGTGGCTTGTTTTTATTAAGAAAAAGGTGTTGATGAGCGTTATTCTCACAATACTGATAGCGGGTGGCGCGCCGTTTGCGCTTTCGCGTTTGAACGCCACCATCGCCAAGCTGAGCGACGACGACAATCCGGATATCAGAATGGTGGAGATGCGATGCGGCATGGATGTCGTAAAAAATCATTTGCTCTTTGGTGTGGGGACAGGTGACCGCAGCGATGAGATGGAGAAGTCGTACGAACGGTTCAGAGACAACCTCATTGCCGAGATAAAACCCGCGAGAGCCATCGATGAGGATGAGTTTCTGCTGTGCCGCGATGAGATGCTGAGCGAAATTCAAAAAGCAAGCCGCGCCGGAAAATGGAACATTCCAAGCAAAAGGTTTTATAAGTTTATTAACAACAAACCTGTTGAATATGAATGTGATACGGAGTCGGTGAAGGGTATGGCAGTGGAATATATCTACGTGGGAAACGCCATCAAACACAATTTGAACGCGCACAACCAATATATCGACACCATGATAAGCACCGGGATTATCGGATTGCTGCTGCTTGTCGCGTGTTTCCTGATACCTGCTGTCATAGCTATAAGACTCAAGGTTTTCGATGTGGTTTGTTTTGCATTTTTAGTGATGATAGCCATCAATGCGATGTTTGAGTCGATTTTTGAGATGCAGATGGGGATAATCTTCTTCTGTTTCTTCTGGCAGTTGTTCATTCAAAAAAGCATAGGGGAACAAAACACTTTGTCCCCCCAAGCAATTCAAGATATTAAGTTTTAAATAAGATACTCTTTTAGAGAGTTCACGTAGTTTTCGAAGGCGTCGAGTCCTGCCTTTGTGATTTTGCATGTCGTGCAAGGCACCTTCCCCTTGAAGCCTTTCTCGACTGATATGTAGCCTGCCGCGCTGAGCTTGTCGATTTGCACGCTGAGATTGCCCGACGTGGCACCGGTCTGCTGCTTGATATAGCTGAACTCGGCACTGTCAACCCCAGCCAAGATTGACATCACCGCCAACCGCAGCTCGGAATGTAAAATGGGGTCAAGTTTCGGAAACATGGTTATTTGTTTTGAGATTTTACAATAAGACCGGTCACCACAAGAATCGCTCCGCAGAGGGTGAAAAGCAGCAGCTGGGCTTCAGAACGCAGTACGATAGCCGCGATGGCACCACCCACTCCGAGGATGAAACCGCTGACGATTACCGACCAGTTTTTCAAAATGATACCTGAGACGCATTCAGCGAAACCGAACGCCATGATGATGACGAGGGTGAGGTTCTGCGGCGCGATAAACATGAAGACTGCGCTGGTTACCACTACGAATGCGCAGTAGGCGAGCCACACGCCGTGAAGCTGTCTGCTGATGATGTTCTGAGGCACCTCGACTTTGTTTCTGCCAATGAAATGTGCCATAGGGAATCCGATAAGCGGCATAGCAAACCACAACAGATTCCATATAGGATTCATCGTGATGTGAATAAGTTCAAAAATCACACCCGACATAAATGTAAGCAATGCACCCCAAAGCAGGAAGTGCTTGGCGCTGTTCTGAAGTATTGAACGGCGGCTGTTGTTCATCATCTCAGTGATGATGCCGAAGCTCTGCTGAGCTGTCATGTTGTTCTCGTTGTTGTTTTCCATAGCTTTAAATTTTAAATGTTAATTTTAAATTTTAATTTTGAATGTAAATTTTGAATTTTAAATCTTTAAATTTTTAAATTTTGAATGTAAATCAAGTGCACTTTATGTCTTAAACGACGCTGCAAAGATAAACAAGTTTATAATATAAACTACAAAAAAATGAAAAAATTTTTAAAATATTTTTGATATTTTTCATAAAGTGTTGATATACAATGGTTTTGTGTTAGATATTTTTCCCTAAAACTTTTTGCATGACGACGGCGCAGGAGGCGTCGCCGGTGATAGACATTACTGTGCGGCCCATGTCGATGAGGCGGTCGATGCCGGCTGCCACTGCCACGCATTCGACGGGGATGCCTGCTGAGGAGAACACCATAGCCATGAGAGCGAGGCTGCCGCCGGGGATGCCCGGAGTGCCGATGGAGGCGATGGTTGAGGCGAAGGCGATGGCCATATACTGGCTCATGGTGAGGTCGATGCCGCAGCATGTCGCCATAAACACTGAGGCAACGCCGAGATAGATGGCGACGCCGTCCATATTGATGGTGGCACCTAACGACAGCACGAAACGGCCTATCTCTTTCCGGACACCAAGTTTCTCGGTGCATTGCATGGAGTAAGGCAGTGTTGCCACCGACGAGTCGCTGGAGAAGGCGAACAGCATGGCGGGCTGCATCTCTTTGAAGAACTTAAGAGGGGAGATGCCGCCAAGGGCCCACACCGCTGAGGAATATACCAATCCGGCATGTACGACGAAGCAGAAATATGCCAGTGCCAACAGTGCCGCGTAGGACCCGAGCACCGCAGGACCGTTTTCGACCACCACGGGCGTGAGCATGCAGAACACACCGTATGGCGCCAATGCCATGATATATTCAAGAATCTTGCCAATCACGTCGTTGAAGCTGAGTGTCACCTTGCGCGCCATCTCGCCTTTCTCGCCTATATGCACCATGGCAATGCCGAAGAAAAGCGCAATCACTATGACCTGCATCATCGCCATCGAGCTCACAGGAAGAAGGATGTTATCGGGAAACATGGCGACGATCTGATCCATCACCGTCATGTGCGGCGTGTCGATAACCTGTGATGCAGCCTCAGTGCTGATTTTGATGGTCGGGAGGAAGCCTTTCACCAGACTTGGCACAATCAGTCCCAGCGTCACGGCGAAGAGGGTCGTTATTATAAAATATATTAAGGTGCGAAGTCCGAGTTTGCCGACTTTCGAGACATCGTTCATCGAGAGTATGCCTGCCATGATGGAGAAGAGCACCAGCGGCACCACGATAAACTTCAACAAATTAAGGAATATAGTTCCGAAAGGTTTGATATATTCGTTGACAAATGTGGCATGGTTGCGCAGCAGCACGCCGGCTATCACTGCCAGCACGAGGGCGATGCCTATCTGGGCGGTGAGGGAAAGTCTCTTCTTTTCAGTCATTTTCTGATAAGCGAGACGTTCGTCGCCGTTGGCGAGATGTATGATGCCGCAATATTTGAAGCCGTGTTTCTCGATATTATGCTGCATTATTTTGTTGTCGCGATGCGTATCGATGCGGATGTTGCGTTCATTAGCGAAGCAGAACTCCATGATACTCTTGAAGATGCCGTGCGCTTCAGGAAAACTCGCTATGCGGTGTACGACATGGTAAGGTTTGCTGTTGTCGAGCCATTTGCCGTCGTAAATCTTGTCGTAGGTAAGTTCGGGTGAGGGCAGAAAGGCGAAATATGCCACGATTTTTCCGTCGTCTTCGACCACGAAGCCGCCGTCTTTCTCTATGTCAGACTGTACAATATCCAGCGATGGGTAGCCGTCGGTCCATTGGTTGGTGTTGCCGTCAGCTGCCATGATGCCTTTAGCTGCGGCGAATACTTCCATCAGTCTCTCGCTGTCTTTTGGGAGTGATGCCTTGCGGATGGTGCGGTTTGGTGTGATATCGTAAGATTTTGACATAAAAAGATTGTTTATTGGTGCAAAGATATAAAAAAATCACAGACCATATACTGATGAGCGCAGCATTGAGGCGAAATTCGCTTCGGGGACGCTCATCTGCTCCTCGACGCTGATAACTTTGCCGATTCCCACCTTGACAGTCTTGCCTTCTTTGTTGAGCACCTCGCGTGGCAGCCTCAAAATGCGCAGTTTCCAATAGATAGCTCCGAGAAAATAAAACAAATTGGAGTTTATGTCGAAAAAACGCACTGGGATCACGGGCACCTTCAAGTGACGGATTATTCCGGCGGCTGACTGCTGCCATTCACGATCACGCACGCGGAAATCCTTGAGGCGGAAATCCGACACCGCCCCTGCTGGAAATAATCCCAACGGATGCCCGTTTTTTACATGATCAATGGCTTTTTTTATCCCGCTGATGCTCTCAAGAGATATCCCTTTGGTGCTTTTATTCTTGGGTATCACACTGATGAAACTGTCATCGAGGGTCTTCACCAGCGACAGGAACTTGTTTGCCATCACCTTATAATCCTCACGGAGATGTCCAAACAGGTCGATGAGAATAAGCCCGTCGAGTCCTCCGTAAGGGTGGTTGCTGACTGTGATGAAAGGACCATCTATCGATTGTATATTTTCCAGTCCTTGCGTCTCATAGCTGATATTCAAGTCGTTCAGGTAAGCTCGTGCGAATTCCGGACCGGCAAGATTTTCATGCCGTTCGTATATTTCCGATATCTTGTCGATGCCGGTGACACGCATCATCATACGAGCCAAGCCGTTGCCGAACTTGCCTTTGAACACTGGCGAAATGCCTTCAATATCTTCTATCGTAATCAACGCCATGACCAGGTCTTATTCATTTTTGTGTTTTGGATCTATTTTCGCATAATAGCGTGCATCTTGCAGTATGGTGATGATGTATATCAATATCAAGGCAAGAAGAATTACAATTCCAATTAAATCGAGGATGTGGAGTTCGAGCGTGGAAGAAAACCAGGTAAACTCCAACTTCCATGTTCTCAATGGTTTGGCTAACGCCAGTAAGGCATTGGCGATGATGCAAATCAGTCGGAATTCGGTAGGGCCGAGTTTTGCGTAAGTCAGGCGGAACTCGCCTTTAAGATGAGCGTTCATCGACACGTTGAGGGTTAGCATCAGATAGACAACAAGCAGGACGCATGCCAGGTCGAACTTCATGAAAGGCGACAATCCGACGCCCATAAACATGAAAGCCTCGTTGATGGCGTCCATGGTGTGGTCGAGGTAGAAGCCATAAATCGGACGCTGTTGTTTTCTGTGGCGTGCCAAGGTGCCGTCGAGCGAGTCGCCGTACCAGTTGATGACGAAGCCCAGTGAGGCGAGCCACAGAAAATGCACGTTGTAGTTCGACAAGATGTAGCCCGCTGCGATGACCACGGCACCGATGAAACCGATGAACGTCAGCATGTCGGAATCAACCCATTTAGGCTGTCGTTCAGCGAGCCATACAAGGGCTTTCTTCTCCACTCCGTTCAATACCGAGGTCTGTATTCGCACCGATTGTTCTGTTGTTGGTTGCTTCTCCATAATTTAAAGTTTTTTTATGATTTTGGCGGGATTGCCGCCAACCACCACGTTGTCGGGGACATCTTTTGTTACGACAGCTCCGGCGGCGACGATGGCGTTTTTGCCTATCGTCACTCCGGGACAGATGATGGCGCCGATGTATATCCAGGCGTTTTCTTTGATGGTCACTTTTGCGAAATGAAGCAGATTATGCCTGTCGTGAAGGCGTGGGTCATCTTTACGGGCGGAACCGGTGGCATCGATAAAACCAAACATCTTAATCTTTTTTTATTTGGCGTAAAGTGCCACTATAGTCTCGTACTTCTCCTGTTTGCCGCTGATAGTCTTCGGCTCGCCGATTTGTTTGCCGTATTCGTAGATTTTCTCGAAGGAGAGTTTGCCTTCCTCGAAGTCACGGCCGATGCCGCTGTCGAAAGAGGCGTAACGGTTTTTCTTCATGGCAGGGATCTCGCTGTTCTCAAGGATATTGGCGGCGCTGAGCAGTGCTCGTGCCATGGCGTCCATGCCGCTGATGTGGGCGATGAATATATCTTCGGCGTCGGTGCTGTTGCGGCGCAGTTTGGCGTCGAAGTTGGTGCCTCCTGTGGTGAATCCGCCGCCACGGATGATTTCCATCCAAGCCTGGGTGAGTTCGTAGTTGTCGATAGGGAACTGGTCGGTGTCCCAGCCGTTCTGCATGTCGCCGCGGTTGGCGTCGATGCTGCCCAGCATGCCGGCGTCGACAGCACATGCCAGCTCGTGTTCGAAGGTGTGACCTGCTAACGTCGCGTGGTTGACTTCGATATTCACCTTGAAGTCCTTATCCAGACCGTGGGCTTTGAGGAAGGCGATGACGGTCTCGGTGTCGACGTCATACTGATGTTTCATCGGCTCCATCGGTTTAGGCTCGATGAGGAAGGTGCCTTTGAAGCCGTGGGCGCGGCCATAGTCGCGGGCTTTTGTCAGCATCATGGCGAGATGGTCTTTCTCGCGTTTCTGGTCGGTGTTCAGAAGACTCATATAGCCTTCGCGGCCGCCCCAGAAGACGTAGTTCTCGCCGCCGAGTTTGATGGTGGCGTCGATGCTGTTTTTGATTTGCACCACAGCGCGGGCTACGACGTCGAAGTCGGGGTTGGTGGCGGCGCCGTTCATATAGCGTTTGTGGCTGAAGACGTTGGCGGTGCCCCAAAGCAGGTGTATGTCGGGATACTGGCGCATCTTCTCCAGTGCGTAGTCGGTGATGATGCGCATGCGTTCTTCGTATTCCTCGACGGTGGCGCCTTCTTCGACGAGGTCGACATCGTGGAAGCAGAAGAAGCGGATGCCCAGCTTGTCCATCAGCTCAAAGCCTGCGTCCATCTTGTCCTTGGCGCGTTGGACGGGGCATTCTGCCTTGTCCCATTCATAGGTGCGTGTCTGACCTCCGAAAGGGTCTCCACTGGCCTGACCCAGCGTGTGCCACCATGCCATAGCGAAGCGGAACCAGTCTTTCATTGGTTTGCCCATGACGATGCGGTCGGGTTCATAGTAATGGAAAGCCAAAACGTTCTTTGATGCAGTACCTTCGAAAGGTATCTTGCCGATTTGTGGGAAATATTCTTTTGTCATATTATTTAGTTTTTAATTGATTTTCCAATATCTGTTTCCAACGTCTGTAAGCCTCTTTCAGTGGGGCTGAATAGTCATTGCGAGGCTCTATTGTCGCCAGCTGTCTCAGCGAGGTGAATGCCTCGTCTTCGTCGGCATATATGCCGGCTCCCAGTCCTGCTCCACGTGCTGCTCCTACGCTGCCGTCGGTGTCGTAGAGACGTATGGTGGCATTGCTGACAGATGCCAGGGTGTCGCGGAAGATAGGGGAGAGGAACATGTTGGCGTGGCCGGCGTGAATCTCTTTGATGTCGCCCATCAGCTCCATCCCATACATGAAGGCGAAGGCGACGCCTTCTTGTGCGGCACGCAGCAGATGTGCGCGGGAATGACGGTTGTAGTTGAGGCCGTGGACGGATGCGTCGATGTTCTTGTTTTCAAGCACACGCTCAGCGCCGTTGCCGAAAGGTATGATGCTGATGCCTTCGCTGCCCACTGCGACGGTGGCGGCGAGGTCGTCAATCTGATTATAGCTTAAGTCGGCAACCACATTATGTTTCAACCAGGAGTTGAGGATGCCGCATCCGTTGATGCAATGCATCAGGCCGAGGGTATGGTTGACGTGTAGGAACGTGTTGATACGTGACTGTGATATCGTGTCGGTGTATTTCTGGACTCCATATACCACGCCTGAGGTGCCTGCTGTCGAGGCTATCTCACCGGGGTGCAGCACATGCAGCGAGAGGGCGTTGTTAGGTTGGTCGCCGGCACGATAGGTGACAGGTGTGTCTGCCTTGAGACCCAGTTCTTGGGCGACAGCATCACTCACCAGGCCTTGTTCGCCGAAGGTGGGCACCAGCGGAGGTATGATATCTCTCGGGAAGCCGAAGTAGTCTATCATCTCGGAGCACAGGGTTTCTTTAGGGAAGTCCCACAGCATCATCTCGCTCAGTCCGCAGGCGGTGGTGGCAGGTGTGCCTGTGAGGCGCATAGCCAGGTAGTCGCCTGGAAGCATGATATAACGTATCTTATCGAAAAGCTCAGGCTCGTGTTCCTTCACCCATGCCAGTTTGGAGGCGGTGAAGTTGCCCGGCAGCGGCGCCTTCTCACCGTAAGGCACGCCGCGCGAGTCGCACCAGATGATGGCGTCGCGCAACGGCTGCAGGTCCTTGTCGAGGCATACGAGGCCGTGCATCTGATAGCTGATGCCGATAGCCTTTATTGTTGACAGTTTACAGTTTTCAGATGACAGTTTAGCTAACGCCTGCTTGAAGTAGCTCCACCAGTCTTCGGGCTTCTGTTCTGCCCAGCCAGGCTGCAATGCTTTAATAGGAGCCTCGTTCTCCGGCCAATGCGCCGACGTGACACATTGCCCGCTGTCGGCATCCACCAACGACACCTTCACACTACTGCTCCCTAAATCAATTCCCAAAAGAAAACTCATAAAACCACTATACTTATTATTATCAAACTATAAACTTTTCTTCTTCCAAAGTCTCGACATATCCTCAAGAGTTTTGCCTTTAGTCTCCGGCACCAGTTTCCATACAAACAGAGCCGCCACGATGCACATCACGCCGTAGAGGCCGTAGGTGAACCAGTGGCCGAAATCGTCGTTTGGGGTGATATGCATATTGAACATCGGCACGAAGGTGCTGCTGACCACGAAGTTGAATATCCATTGTGCAGCGACAGCTATTGCCACGGCAGTGCCACGGACGGTGTTGGGGAAGATTTCGGAGATGAGCACCCAGCAGATTGGGCCCCATGAGAACATGAACGAGGCTGAGTATATCAAGATGCTCATCATGGTGACGAGTTCCAACCCTGCGTGACCGAAGCTCAGGGCGACGCCGAAAGCGCCCAATGCCATGCCCAGTGAGCCTGTGATAAGCAGCGGTCTGCGACCCCATCGTTCTACGGTGAAGATGGCCACCAAGGTGAAGAGTATGTTCACCACGCCCATCATCACGGTGTTGAACATCGGGTTGGTCATACCCATGTCGCCGAAGATACGCGGAGCGTAGTAGAGCACTGCGTTGATGCCGACAACCTGTTGGAACACGCTGAGCATCACACCTATAAATATAACCAGCCAGCCGTATGTGAACAGCTTCTCTGTGCGCACTTTTATGGTACTGCGGATGTCGGCGAGTATCTCCCGGGCTTTTTCCATACCGTTGATACGCGCAAGGATTTTCAGGGCGCTGTCGTCTTTGCCTATCATCACTAAGAAACGTGGTGACTCAGGCACGAGACAGATGAGGATGATGAACAGCGCAGCGATGACAGCTTCTGAGGCGAACATATAACGCCATCCCGTTGTGATGGTCCAAGGGTCACTACCCGGAAGCACCCGGCTGATGCCGTTGCCTATCGACTCGATGATTGGATTCTCATGCGAACCTAATATCAGAAAGTTGACGAAATATACCACCAACTGTCCGAAGATGATGGCAAACTGGTTCCAGCTCACCAGTTGGCCGCGTTTGTTGGCAGGGGATATCTCGCCGATGTACATAGGACAGATGGCGCTCGCCAGTCCCACGCCGATGCCGCCGATGATACGGTAATGGTTGAAGGCGTTGAGGATTGTCATAGTAGGGGTGCTTTGCAGATGGAACGGGAATCCGGGTTGGGCGGATCCGAGTGCCGACACGAAGAAGAGCACGCCTGCCACGAAGAGCGTCAGCTTGCGTCCAAGACGGTTGGCGAGCCATCCGGAGATAAGGGCTCCGATGACGCAGCCAATAAGTGCGCTGCTACAGGTGAGTCCGTGGATGAAATCGGTGTATTGGAAGTCAGCAGCTCCCAGGAAGTAAGCCTGCAAGCCTTTTTCAGCACCAGAGATGACGGCAGTGTCGTAGCCAAAAAGTAGTCCGCCGAGTACGGCTGCTAACACGATGCTGTATAAATAGCCTTTGTTCGTGTTCATAGTAAAATTTTTTTGCAAATATACAAAAAAACCATACCTTTGCACACTGATACTATACTTTTTTAATTAAAAATTTACGTCATGAACAAGAATATGATTAGAATTATGAGACTTGTTTTATTTGTGATGATGGCAAGTCTTATGGTCATTGCTTGTAAGAAAAACAAGGATGACAACGCAGGAACTGCAAACGTTTTATCGCCTTACGACATGAATTGTCCTGTGGGCTTCGGCATGAACGTGACTGGTGGCAACGGACAGAATGTAGTTACCGTTACCACTCAAGAGGAACTCAGAAACGTATTGGCTGGCACAGAGCCTGCCACGGTATATGTGAAGGGTAAAATCACCCTCGACAACACCATTTCTGTGGGTTCCAACAAATCCATTCTCGGCTTGAGCGGTGCCGTTGTCAGCAACACGCACCGGGACACCACCGCCGGAGTATTCCAGCTCATGGGCAGCGACAACATCATTATCCGCAACCTGACAATATTAGGGCCTGGAGCATACGACATCGACGCTAACTACAGCGACAACATCGCGCTCGTCGGTGCCACCAATGTGTGGGTTGACCACTGCGACATACAGGACGGCATTGACGGTAATATGGACATCGTGATGGGTTCTGACAATGTTTGTGTCAGTTGGACGCGATTCCGTTATCTCATCGCCCCTCCTGGAGGCGGTACTGGCGGGAACGACGACCATCGTAACAGCAATCTTATTGGCGGCAGCAACAATAACATGGATATTGATGGCGGCAAACTCAACTGCACCTTCATCAACTGCTGGTGGGGCGAAGGATGTGCCGAGCGATGCCCTCGCGTGAGATTCGGCAAAGTGCATGTCGTGAACAGCCTATATGACGGCGAGGACTTTACTTACTGCGTCGGATACGGAGTGTATTCCAATATCTATGTCGAGAAATGCGCCGTCATTACAGATGTGGCACGCGAACACTTCCTGCAGGACTATCATGGTGACAAGGATTTCAACGTACAGGTGACGGGCTGCTACGGTTATGCCGACACTACAATATTCCAGGGCGAACAAGGACAGTTTGTGCCTGAGTACCGTTACATCTCATACGATGCCGCCAAAGTGCTCTCGGTTGTCACCGACAGAGAGACTGGTGCCGGACCGACGATGGATTGGTAGTATTGGTCATTATTTTAAGGCTATTCGGTAGTCTGCTATTGGTGCCACAATCATCTTATGGCGATTTGCAATGCGATAGGTGAGACCCAACTGACGGAACTCATCGAGGAAAGCATCGAGGTATCTGTCGTCTTCAAACCGCTGCATCAGGCTGATACAGATCGTGCCGCCTATAGCACTCATCTCAATGTATATTGCGTACGGCGCGAAGACTTCTGTGTACATCTCGCTGACGTATTTTTCGGCGACACCCATATTAGCCTTGCCGACATAGCTGACGCAGGCTGAGGCTGCCGATGGCACCACGCTGTAAGCTTGGACCATTGCCTGATGACGGGCCTCAAGAGTGGGAACTCTTTCGAACATGTCTTGTGCAGCCTTACTTTTCAAGAAACGCTCAATGACATTGTCTTTGCTGGACTGCAGAATCACCATGCCTCGGTATATGGTCTGCTGCATGTCGATATCCATCCCGCGCATCTCGTCGGTATATGACAACATCAGTGATGATGCCATTGACTGAGCCGCCTTCGGACAGCCCACGGCGGGACGCTCGTTGATGGCCAGCACCATCATAGGCACTCCTTCCGATGAGTCGGGATGCAGACGGGCAATGGCACGGTTAAGTAACAGCGACACGAGAGTGGCAGGCGATGTGTCGGCTGAAGACACATACTTCATCATCTCTTGCTCTTCAACAACGATGTTGATGGCTTCCACGTCATCGGTTAACTTCGTCTTGCTCTGTGTGAGAAGATTGATGCTCTTCGGGCGTTCAGGCAGAAGCATCGGGCGAAGGTTTTCGGGTTTGACCTTTGTTGCAGGGTCTTCCCATTCCTCCGGACTGATTATGTCGCCTGCCAAACGGATGCGTCCCATGTTCGTTTCAGGACTCAGTGTGGCATCATAACGGCGACGGGAATATTCGTAGAGCAGGGTGCGCAAGATGTTATAGCATCCTGTGCCGTCGGTCATGGCATGGAAGAAATCGATGGCGATGCAGTCGTCCCAATAACAGAATGCCAGCAGATGGTAGTTCGACTCCGGACCAACCAGTTGAACAGGTCTTTCACCTTCACTGACCACCCACGGCTCGTTGTTGTCTTCATACACGAAATATTCAGTGCCTGAAGCATCTTTCCTGATGCCAAGCTTCACTTGATAATATGGATATCGCTGACGTGTAGACTCCACCGCTTGGCGCAAGATATCACCATCGACGGCGTCCTTCATCTTCAAGATTATGCGGCACGTCCATGTCATCTGTCCTCCTGCCCATGTCAGGTAGAATCTTTCTGTAAGCAGTTTGTTCCCTTTGTTGTAGTTCATGTTATTAATTTTTTTTTATTTGTTCATCAATCTGCTTTCACCCCAAGTGTATTGAGGATAAGCATTCTTGAGGTCGTTGTAGGAACCCTTCACATCGCTGCTGCCGCTGGTGGCGAAGACGTTGAGGGTCTTGCCGCTCAGGTCGTGAGCCTCGATGAAGGTGTTGACGATGGTCGGGGCGGTGTACCACCAGATTGGAAATCCGATCCATACCACATCATATTCGGCGATGTTCTCGCAACGGCCTTTGATGGCTGGACGTGACGATTTGTCTTTCATCTCGATGGTCGAGCGGGAGTTTTTGTCGCGCCAGTCGAGGTCGGCGGCGGTATACGGTTGTTCAGGCGTGATCTCATAGAGGTCGGCGTTGAATTCTGTGGCGAGTTTCTGGGCTGCGGCCTTGGTGGTACCGGTGGCCGAGAAGTATACGATAAGGGTCTTTTTCATTTCTTTGTCCTCCTTTTGTTGTTTGTTTTGTGCGCAGACGCTGAGACTTAATGTCAGCAGTGCTACAATGATTAATGCCAGTTTTTTCATGGTATGGTGTTTTATTTCAACATTGCCTCAATGTCAGCCTCCATTTCCTCCGGCTTAGCCACTGGTGGAAAACGTTTGATGACGCTGCCGTCCTTCGAGATGAGGAATTTGGTGAAGTTCCAGCGGATTTCACCGTCCTTACGCCCTTCGGAGCGGCTCAGACTGTCGACGAGTGCCATTGTGGCCTTGTCTTTCAAGCCATGGACTTCTTCATTAGGTACTTGTGTGCAGAGGTAGGTGAAGATAGGATGAGCGTTCTCGCCGAACACGTCAATCTTCTTCATCAGCGGGAATGTCACACCATGGTTGAGGCGGCAGAACTCTGCGATTTCCTCGTCGCTGCCGGGTTCCTGGTGTTTGAACTGGTCACATGGGAAGCCGAGGATGACAAACCCCTGGTCTTGATACTTTTTATAAAGGGCTTCCAAGCCGTCGTATTGTGGAGTGAAGCCGCATTTCGAAGCGGTGTTGACAATCATGAGGACTTTGCCACGGTATTGTGCCATGTCCACCTCTTCGC
Organism: uncultured Bacteroidales bacterium; assembly: GCA_900315175.1. GTDB lineage: Bacteria > Bacteroidota > Bacteroidia > Bacteroidales > F082 > Limimorpha. The sequence goes on along the minus strand of OMYA01000007.1, from coordinate 204,342 downwards.
CCTTGTTGTTCAGGGCCTTAAAATCATAAATCGTTGCCATTTTCTTATTGTTTTGAGTGCAGGCCGCAAGAAACAGAAGCATCATCACGGCCATGCTGATTATACTTTTATTCATAATTACATCATCTCGATAAATAAGTTTCCAAACCATACTGCGCCCATGTAGGCGAATTGTTTTAATGCTTCTTCTTTAGTCATAATAGTAAAATTTTAATGTTAATAAATTAGTGAGTTTATTGTTCAACTTTTTTCAATCCATCAATTAATATGTCCAACGTGGGAATCATTTTCACAATCTCTTTAGCGTCGCCTGTTTTCAGTGCCACGTCGTTGCTGAGACATTCCGGGATGTGCTTTGCCTGTTCTTGCATGGCTTTGCCTTTTTCGGTCAGTGAGACGATGCGTTGGCGCGAATCTTCCTTGCCACGGGTGCGGTTTATCAGTCCCGATTTCTCCATTCGCTGCAAAAGCGGTGTGACGGTGTTGGTGTCGAGCATCATTTTTTTTGCGATGTCGCAGACGGGCTGTTTGTCCCGTTCCCACAACACTAATAAAACAAGGTATTGCGGGTAAGTGATGCCCAGCGGGTCAAGGTAGGGGTGATACACTCCCATCGTGAGCCGCGCCGCCGTGTAAAGCCGGAAGCAAAGTTGATTTTCCAATTTCAGTTGTTCGTATGCCATGTCAAATTTATATCGTTCACGATGCAAAATTACAAAATATTTTTATATCGTGTACGATATTTTTAAAATTTTTTAAATTTTTTTTTATTTTTGTAGAAAAACATAATTAAAACGAAAGAATTTAGAGTCTATCTGAACTTCTTCCCGGGGAAGTATTTGTTCACTTTTTTGCAATAGTCGGGATATTCAGGATATTTACTGCTGCTGATTTCCTCGGCGAGGCTGGTGCTTGCTATGAACAACACTATCAGAAGCAGTGCGCCAATCATGCTCCAGTTGATGATGCCTATGCCAGCTCCGATGGAGAAGATATAAAGGCTCACCCAGATGCTTTGCTCTGCCATATAGTTAGGATGACGGCTCACATTCCATAGTCCGATGGTGTTGAAACCTTTGTTGTAAGGTGCCGGAAGGTCTTCGAGCTTCTGTCCGGCGTTGAGCATCTTCCATTTCTTTGAAGTTGTCAGAAAGAATATCCAAAACGTTGCCGGCTCATTTTTTTCAAGGATACAAAAAATCTCCAAATCCGAATTTTGGGCTGAGATGAGGATTTCTATCCTAAAATCTGTTGATAAATCTCTTTGTCAACATCTTTAAACACATTGAAAACCAATTGTTTAATACTGCTATCGTAGTGTGTAGTCAAGTAGTCTTTAATAGTTTGCACGGCAATTTCGGCGGCCAACTGATTCGGGAAACGGAACTCGCCCGTGGAAATACAGCAGAAAGCGATGCTTTCAAGACGGTTTTCCTCAGCGCAAGCCATGATGCTGCGGTAACATGAGGCCAATTGTTCCTTTTGGAACTCTGTAGGGATGCCGTTGGGGATGATAGGTCCAACCGTATGGATAACATACTTGCAGGGCAGATTATAGGCCTTCGTGATTTTAGCCTGGCCCGTCGGCTCCTCGTGACCTTGTTGGAGCATCTGTTGATAACACTCCTCGCGCAATTGCACACCGGCTGCGGAATGGATGGCATTGTCGATGCACTTATGCAAAGGATGGAAACAGCCTAGCATCTGGCTGTTGGCGGCGTTGACGATGGCGTCAACCTTTAATCGGGTAATATCACCTTGCCAAATTGTATAGTTTAGAGTTGAGGGTTTAGAGTTTAGAGTAGTTGAAAGTGGAGAGTTTAAAGTTGATAGTTTATTTAGGTCAACAATTCCTTTTTCTTGTAATTGTGCCTGCAGTTCTTCGTCCTGCAAACGCAGAAATTCCTCACCGACAGGTTTTGGCCAACGCACATTGCGCAAGGCACGAAACAGGTCACGCTTGCCTTGCAAATCCGATGGAATCTCCATCTCGGAATATTGCGGGTCTTCTTTCAGAAGATAGTCTATCAAATAGTCCAAACGATTCATCATCAACAATTAAACGATTAAACAATCAACACTTCAATAATTCCTCTAATACTTCTCCAATATCCCCGTCAATCACAATCGACCTGTTTTTGATTTGTTCCACCGTGAACGCCTCGCCGAGGTTGATGGTGGCATAAATCGCCTCTGGGTTTTTGTAGGTCATCTGCATGAACGGCAGTTTGATGATGGTCGGGGTGTTGCTCCCTATGCCGAGGTCCCAATAGAGCACCTTGCCGTGTTGGTGGCCGTTCACGAAATCGAGGTAACGCTGTGCAGCCTTGTGCCAGCCTTCGTCCTCTACAAAGGTGTCATCGGAACGCAGGTTGACCTTCATCTTTTCACCGCAAACGGGGCATCTCGGAATCAGCTCCGATGGTATGCGTAAATTCTCCTGTTCGGCTACCATCCTCATCACCACATCCTCGTTGTCGTAGGTCTTTGGGTGACAAGGTTTCGCACATTGGAACAGCCCATAGTCGCCTTGGGTGTAGAACAATCGTTGTTTGTCAAATCCTGCCTTTTGAAATTGGTTATCGACATTGGTGGTGATGACGAAATAGTCCTTGTCCAGCACGAGTTTCAAGAGGTTGTCGTAAACGGGTTTTGGGGCAGGCACATAGCGGTTGTAGTAGATATGTCGGCTCCAATAGGCCCAATGTTCTTCCTCTGTCGGGAACTGATGGAACCCCGCTGTGTACATATCGGTGAAGCCATATTTTTCGATAAAATCGGAAAAATACTTTTGGAAGCGTTCGCCATTATAGGTGAAGCCTGCGGAGGTGGAGAGGCCTGCGCCTGCACCGATGACGACGGCGTCGGCGGATTTAAATGCTATGTTAAGTTTCTCTATTTCCATAAAATCAAAATACACTGCAAAAATACACAAGATTTCTATATTTCAGCCACTTATCCTTTTTTCAATACACAAACCTTTTTGTAAGTATTGCTGAAAAACAATAAGTTAATACAAGAAGAAAATTCACTTCCCCGCTAGCCAGCATCCCACCGCCATAATGAAAAATATATTCGTAAAAATACGAACAATTCAAATAATTGTGTAATTTTGCAGCGTCAAACCAATGAAATTTAGGCATGGAAAAACAAGAATACACCGAAAAACAGATTCGTATGGCACGATATGCCAAGGCTTTAGGTAATCCAGCACGTGTTGCCATTATAGACTTTTTAGCCAAGCAAGAGACTTGTTTTTTCGGGGAAATCCATGAGCAACTTCCGATTGCCAAAGCCACAGCTTCACAACATCTTTCGGAGCTGAAAGAGGCTGGTCTTATACAAGGTGAAATCATTCCACCCAAGGTGAAGTATTGTATCAACAAGGAAAATTGGATGGAGGCCAAAGCTCTTTTTGGTGAGTTCTTTGGACAATGCGTCTGCAAAAACAGACAATGTTGCGGGTGACCGCTTTTTTTTGGAAATAATGTTCGTCGTTTTACGAAATACAAACAATAATCAACAAGTTTAACTTAAACACACAAAAAAATGACAATTAAAATTTTGGGAACAGGATGTTCCAAATGCAAATCGCTCCACGCCACGGTGCTGAAAGTGGTGGAAGAAATGGGTCTCAATGCCGAAGTTATCAAACAGGAGGACATGATGGAAATCATGAAGTACAATGTCATGACCTTGCCCGCCTTGGTGATTGATGAAAAAGTGGTCGCCAAAGGCCTGTTGAAACCCGACCAAGTGAAAGAAATCATTGAAAAAAATGACTAACTAAAAACGAATTATAATGAAACGATTATCTTTCATCATGGGGATGCTTATAATAGCGTCGTTTGCAATTACAGCATGTGGACGGGCTACGGATAAATCCGTAAAACCATTGTCGGGAAAAGGTATCGTTCAGGTACTCTATTTCCATGGAAGCCAACGTTGTGCCACTTGCCGCGCCGTTGAAGCCAAAACTATTGAATTGATTGACGACGAATATGCCCAAGCACAAAAGGACGGTAAAATCGTCTTCAAGTCCATTGATTTTTCGGAACCTGATGGTGAAGCGATTGCCGACCGATATAAGGTGGCTTGGTCGTCGTTGATTCTCGACAAGGATGGGACGACAGTCGACTTGACCGATATGGGTTTTCGATACGCCCGAACTGAGCCTGAAACTTTCAAGGCCAATCTGAAGCAAGAACTTGACAAAATGCTGCGTTGATATGGAATTCCTTCAAAACCTACTTGACAACAGCAGTATGCCCATCGTCACGGCTTTTCTGCTCGGCCTGATGACCGCCATCAGTCCATGCCCTTTGGCAACCAACATTGCTGCCATTGGTTTTATCGGCAAGGACATCGAAATTCGACGGCGTATTTTCATCAAAGGCTTGCTTTATACCTTTGGGCGCATCTTGGCTTATACCTTGTTGGGAATCATTCTTTTGACCATCATCAAAGGCGGCAACAGCCTGTTTGGCATCCAGAAATTCATTGGCAAATTCGGAGGAAAAGTAATAGGCCCAATATTGCTTTTAATTGGTCTTTATATGTTGTTTGGAAGCAAATTGAATCTACCATCCTTCGGCTTCAAAGGTAACGGTGAGCAGTTGGCAACCAAAGGAGGTTTAGGTGCTTTACTGTTGGGTTTACTCTTTGCGATGGCGTTTTGTCCATCAAGTGCCATCTTCTATTTCGGGATGCTTATTCCGCTGTCGGCCACCGTCAAAGGCGGTTGGTTGTTGCCCATTGTCTTTGCCGTGGCAACCGCTTTACCGGTACTATTAATTGCATGGGTCTTGGCGTTCAGTTCCAATAGCATAGGCCGTTTCTACGGCAAAATGCAGGTTATCCAAAAATGGCTCAATTGGATTGTGGGCGGCTTGTTCGTTGCCATCGGAGTGTATTACATCATCACAATTTACTTTTTATGATTCAGAACTTTGCAGATTGGCTGATTTACAGCCTGATAGGTTTGGGTGCCGAAACAAAGCTCGGCTCCGCGCTCAACTTCTTTATTTACGACAGCATCAAGATTCTGCTGCTGTTGTTTCTCATCAGTGCCGTGATGGGCATCATTAACGCCTATTTCCCCATTGACCGTCTCCGTAATTTCCTTAACTCCCACAAATTGTTCGGGTTGCAATATCTTTTGGCTTCGCTTTTCGGTGCCATCACCCCATTTTGCTCCTGCTCGTCTGTGCCGCTATTCATCGGATTTGTGAAAGGCGGCATTCCATTGGGAGTAACATTCTCGTTTCTAATTACTTCGCCTTTAGTCAACGAGGTGGCCATTGCCATGTTTCTTGGCACTTTTGGAGCCAAAACCACATCGATTTATGTGCTGAGTGGCGTTTTGTTAGGCACGATAGGCGGTATTGTGCTAGGCCGTTTCCATTTAGAGAAATGGTTGAGTCCTTGGGTGTTACAAATGCTACACGACAGCATGGAGGAAAGCCAGCAATGGCAAAAAGAAAAAGTGCCTTTCTTGAAACGCCTGCCGTCAATCTTGAGTGACTCATGGGGCATCGTGAAAGGTGTGTTGCTGTATGTCATCATCGGCATTGCGATTGGTGCTGCCATGCACGGTTATGTGCCAGAAGGTTTCTTCGAGGCGCATCTTTCGGGCGGACATTGGTGGGAGGTGCCATTGGCGGTCATCCTCGCCGTGCCTATGTATGCCAATGCCGCAGGTATCCTGCCTGTGATTGAGGTCTTTGTGCAAAAGGGAGTCGCCCTCGGCACTGCCATTGCTTTCATGATGGCAGTGGTGGGCTTGTCGCTTCCCGAGGCCACCATGCTCAAGAAAGTGATGACATGGAAGCTCATAGGCGTGTTTTTCGGAACTGTTACATTATTCATCATCCTGAGCGGATGGCTGTTTAACGTGGTGTTTTAGACTATAAACACGTGGCGGCACCGATGCCACGCGCCATCTATATAAGTTGGGCTATTTCTTTTTTGATATACGCAGCCCTTTCAGATAGTTCCATATCAGCAGTCTCACGGTCAGCCTTGTCTATGATCGTTTTCATTTCGTCAATAGAAAGCAGGTTTACAGCATTAGTATCCGCATAGTCCGCAGTTCAGTCCGCAGAGAGAAAAAAGTCCGTCTTTGCGTTCAAATCTTTGGCGGCTATCTCGTTGAGGATGTTTTCAATGTCGTTCTGCATAAAGGGCTAGTCTTTAACCATTATTTCCTTTTCGGTTTCGCCAACGGCAGTTCCTTGCAAGTTACTCGAACAAGTTCGGCAATATAATCGCGATCGTCCACATCTTCGATGAAAAAGTAGTCTTTCGCGCCGTCGTAAGGCGGACGCATTTCAATGCTGCGCAACAGCGAGCGGCCAGCGTCGGTCGGTTTCAGGTAGAAGCGGTTGTCGCAGACGAGGCCGAAGATGACGCCGTCGCAATAGATGCCGTAGTCGCCGAACATCTTTTTCACGGTAATCTCGCCCGCACCAGCACATTGGTCGGCGATGTATTGAACGAAGTCGGGGTTGCTTGCCATGGTGAGATGTCTTTTGTGATTGCGCAAAGGTACAAAAAATCCGCAAGTCATGGCTTGTTTGAATCGCGGAATCTTTCTTTGTTTATTTCGTTTTTATTGTTTTGATATTCAATTATTTATTCTCTTGTTGCAATCTATACAATTCCTTTTGTTGCTCTATCTCGCGGCGAAGTTCCTCCTCAGTAGGCATCAGAGGCATGTATTTGGCGGCAAAAAGATTGTCGCCCTCGGTGCGCTTCAGGTCGTCATACATCCGCACATACATGTCCATCTGCCCCACGTCTTGGTGGGTGATTTGTCCCTTTTTCCAACTCCGTTTCCGTAAAGTCGGTGTCATGCTTAAAGCCGAGAAATTCAGCCATGATGGGGCTTTTCAGAATCTCTAATTTGTCAGGGGCCACCTTGTTTTCAGGGCTATCCAAAATCTGCGGCTGCTTGAAATGACGTTCGAAATATTGAGTGCTGATGTTACGGTCGAGGGTGCGTACACTCCACATTTCTGTTGAGGCAGTTTGCAAATACCATCGTGCTGCAACGGGGTCTTCGACACGCAAAGCCGTGCGATAATGCGACCAAGTCAAATTCTGCACACGCGTTTGCACAATTTCCAAGTTGTTGAATGTCAAATAGAAACTTCTAAAATACTGAAGATTACGTTTGCTGAAACCTTTACCGTATGTTTTAGTGAGTTCCTCGGAAAGCATTTCAATCAACTGCGTTCCATATTCGGCGCGTTCCTTTCCTTTTTGTTCCTGCTCCACAATACGCTGTCCAATCCGCCAATACGTTTCAATCATCACGGTGTTCACGGCTCCATATGCCGCATTGCGGACTCGTCCTGAAAACTGAAATGAACCTACTTCAGTCCTTTCAGCCACCGCTCCACCTTTGCCTTACCCGTGCGGACTTCGTGCCCATAAATGCGGAACTCGCCCGTGACGTTGGCCTTGGGGAAGGCTTTCTTCACGTCGTTAGCGCAGGAGGCTAGCCCGCTGCCCTCGTGGGTGGTGAAGGGGATGACGGTCTTTCCGTCGATGATGATTTTTTTCATTGTCATTTTATTATCGTTCGCAAAACGTCACATGCACCGTGTCGCCAAAACTTTTGCCAATCTGTTTGCGGATGTCCTTACGCACACCGATGATGAAGCAAGGCGTCCCCATCTTGACGATCTGCCCGTCGTATGGCACACCGTCGAAGGTGGCATGAACCGCCATTCGCCCTTTTCCGAAGAGTGCCTTGATGTCGAAAGGCACCTCGACGTATGCGGCATCCATGTCCTCGTTTTGGTAGATGATGGCTTCGAATTCGTATGGTGTTGCTGTGCTCATGTTATTTCTTGATGTTTTTCTGGTGCGTCTTCAGCAGCTTCACCGCCTGTCCGTAAGGACTTGAGGTGACGCTCACGAAGTAGGCCGCCATGTTGGTGGTGTAGGTGTTTTTGTAGTAGCCTTTGGTGAAGAGTTCCTCTTCGGAGAAGCTCTCGGCGAGGTGGAGCATCTCCTCGTGGGTCTCGTGCAGCAGCTGTTTGGCCTCCTCCAAAGGGGTGTTTTGGTGCTTCTCCACCAGCATCTTGTCCATCTCGTGGTAGTTCTTGCGGTATTCGTCGGGCAGGTAGTCACGAGGGTGACCTTCGCGGATGTTGTTCACAAACTCGCGCATCAGCACCTGCCACTCATAGAGATGGATTAGCAGGTCGCGGAGGCAGCGGTCGTATTGCCAGCGCACACCGCATTTCTTCGGGTCGGCGGCAAAGTCGAATGTAGCCGATATAGCTTCTTCGCTCATCTTGGCTATCTGTTCATTCAGTTTGGCATAGCCGTCGGCCATAGTGGCTACAAGTTCTTGTTTGTTGGACGGATTGGGCATATTGAAAAAGTTATATAAATTGTGTTTACCTTACTGTTACCTGGATGTGCGCGAAGGCTTTTTGCCGTTTGACAAAAGAAAAACCATTGTAAAAAGCGACAATCACACTTGTTTGCCTAATTCGTAAGCCTCCTGCAGCTTGGCATTGCCGGCAATCTCTTTCGGTCCGCCTACGCCACCGCAGAAGATATGTCCTTTAAGACTTGACTTGTCGAAGCAGTCAATCCAGCCGGTGAGACCACTTTCGGCGCGCTTCGGCACGAACTCCTCGTTCTCGGCCGCGGTGGTCAGCAGATAGACGTCGCGGAAGCGGTAGTCCTTGGGGTACATCGCGTTCATGCGGTCGATGAGGGTCTTCATCTGGCCGCTCATCTCGTAGTAATAGATGGGCGTGGCCCAGCAGACCACATCGGCGTTGAGGACGCTCTCCATGATGGCCGGCACATCGTCCTTGATGACGCACGCGCCCGTCTTCTGGCACGACAGGCAGCCGACACAGAACTTGATTTCCTTGCCTCGCAGCGAGACAAATTCCACTTGATGCCCGACGGCTTCCGCGCCCTTGGCAAACTGCTCCGCCATCGCGTGGCTGTTCGAGCCCGGACGGAGACTGGTTGAGATTACGATGACTTTTTTCATGTTTTTACCTTTCTGATTAACGATAGATTACCACTTGACAAGGCCTCGAAATTGGCCTCAATTTTCTCGATGTCCCAATCCCACCATTTCAGTTCCAGCAAATAGGCGATGAAATCGTCGTCAAAACGCTTTCTGACCACGTGGCAAGGATTTCCCACAGCGACAGCGTATGGAGGAATGTCCGAGGCAACCACCGAGTTGGCTCCGATAATGGCTCCGTCGCCGATATGGACACCCGGCATAATGGTTACATGCTGACCAATCCAAACGTCATTGCCCACAACGGTATCGCCTTTCAGAGGCAATTCATCTTTCACTGGAGCAATGGCGCTGCCCCAATCGCCGCCTATGACGTAAAACGGATAAGTCGTCACACCGTCCATCCTGTGATTGGCGCCATTCATCACAAACTCCACCCCTTTGGCGATGGCGCAGAATTTCCCGATAATCAGCCGGTCGCCAATGAAGTCGTAGAAATGAGTGACATGCTTCTCGAACTGGTCGGCACCATCCACGTCATCGTAGTAGGTATAGTCGCCGATGATAATACGAGGGCTCTTCACCACATTCTTGATGAAGCAGAGGCTCGGGATGTTGGGATTCGGGAAAGCCTCGTTGGGGTTAGGTCGGTTTTTTATTTCCATAATTCCCAATTTTGCAGATTATTTGAGGCACTTTGCCAAATAGCGTTTTATCGGATGAAATTCGTGTACCGCGTCACTTCCTTTTCAGGCAGTCCGTTGCGCTCGCGCTCGGCGGCGATAGCGCGCATGAGGAAGGCCATGTTGCGGCCCAAGATGCGCATGATTTGCACGCCTTCTTCGTCTTGTATCACGTCTTCAACGGAGTGGCCATGCACCATGTTCCAATAGCGGCTGCTCGCGATGGGCATCTCGCTGATGGTGAAATACTTGTTGAGCCGGTCGAAAGCGGCTGTGGTGCCACCACGACGGGCCGAGACGACGGCCGCACCCACTTTCATGCGTTTGTCGAACGGGGTGCTGAAAAACAGGCGGTCGAGCAGGTTGGTGAGCGTTCCGTTGGGGCCGGCGTAATACACCGGCGAACCGACCACGAGGCCATCGGCTTGCTCAAACTTGGGTGCCACTTCGTTCACCATATCGTTGAACACGCAACGCCCCAATTCGGCGCATTTGCCGCAGGCGATGCAGCCTCGGATGTCCTTGTTGCCGATGTGGACTATTTCGGTATCTATGCCGTTTTTCCGTAACTCTTCCGCCACAATGTTCAAGGCGGTGAAGGTGCAGCCATTGGCGTGCGGGCTGCCGTTGATAAGAAGTGTTTTCATATACGTTCTACTTAAAAAACATTACAAAGATACAACTTTTCTCCGAATGGAGAAAGAAAACAACCTTTTTTCAACGTCCCAACATCTCCATCCCCACCATCGGATTGGTGTCGATAAGCTTCAGCGACTTCACCATCTCGGCGCCGTTGGCTTTGATGTAGTCGAGGTAGCCCTGCGTGACGGCGTGGCTGTGCAGGTCGATTTGTGCCAATGTGGGCAATGTGGAAAGTGCCATAAGGATAATTGTTACGATGCGCTTTTTCATGTTAGTTGAGTTTCTTCCTTTTGTGGCTTTATTTCAGATTTGTCCTGAAAAACTCCGCCAATTTATCCCACGGAATGTAATTGCCCTCGCCACCGTCGTAAAGGTCGCAATGTGAGGCTCCAGGTATGATGAGCAGCTGCTTGTTTTCGGGCACAGGATTCGGCTTACCGATGAAGTTGTAGCCTTCTGCTTGGCCTTCCACCATGTATTTGTATGCCGCCTCGCCGAAGTAGCGCGAGTGGGCGTTCTCGCCGTGCATCACCATGACGGCGGAGCGGATCTCATTGATATAATAAAGGAAGCGTGCGTTAGCGTAAGCCTGCGTGCCGATGACGCGCCAGCCGTCGTTGCTGTTGCCGCTGCGCTTGTGGTAGCCGCGCGGGGTTTTATAATAGGCGTGGTAGTCCTTCACAAACTGCGGAGCATCCTCGGGCAAAGGGTCGATGACACCACCTGCCATCGCCATCGGGTCGGTGAGACGCTGCTTGGCGAGGGCCTCACGTGTTGCATGGCGTGACTCTTCTTTGTCTTCACTGTCGAAGTAGCCATTGCCGCTGACGCGGGTCATGTCGTACATGGTGCTTGCCACGGTGGCCTTGATGCGCGTGTCGGCGGCGGCAGCGTTGAGTGCGATGCCACCCCAGCCGCAGATACCGATGATGCCTATCTTTTCAGCATCCACATTGTCTTGTTTTGAAAGGAAATCAACGGCAGCCATGAAGTCTTCGGTGTTGATGTCGGGCGAGGCTGTACGACGAGGCTCACCGCTGCTCTCACCGGTGTACGACGGGTCGAAAGCCAGCGTCACGAAACCTCGCTCTGCCATCTTCATGGCATAGAGGCCGCTCGACTGCTCCTTGACGGCGCCAAAAGGACCACTCACGGCAATAGCCGCCAATTTGCCTTCGGCATCCTTTGGTGTATAGAGGTCTGCTGCCAAAGTCAGACCGTATTGGGTTTCGAATGTCACCTTGCGGTGATTCACTTTGTCGCTCAGCGGGAACACCTTGTCCCACTCCTGCGTGAGGTTCAGTTCTTGTTTCATTTCTTCTTTTGTTTCCATTGCTTCTGTTGTTTGCGGTTGGTTGTTACAGGCAGTCATAAGTGCTACCACTGCTGCAAGGATGAGAATCTTTTTCATTTATACCTAATTCTAATTACGCTTGCAAAAGTACACTTGTTATTTAAAAAAAGTATTACATAAATTGGCTAAATATATACCAATTTCGCAGAAATTGACTATAATATATAAGATTATGTACCATTTTTTATTGCTTTTCCAAATTAATCGTACCTTTGCATCGCAATGAAGAAGATTCTGAAAATAGATAATCCCAATGACTTTGCCCGATTTGTGGATGCTCCAGAGCTGCATCCATTGGTCAGTATTATCCACTATGACGAACTGGCTCCCTTCCGTCATAGCCTGAACAATTACGGTGTCTATGGACTCTTTATCCAGCGTCAGTTTCCCAAAGATCTCTCGTATGGCATGAAGACCCTACAGGTGAGCGATGCCTCGATTATTGCTGTAGAGCCTGGACAGATTGGCGGCTTGGAGGACAATGGGGAGCGCATCTCGCTGAGCGGATGGGTGCTATTGTGGTCGTCCGAACTGCTGCACGGTTCTGAACTGGAACGTCAGATAGAACGCTACCAATATTTCTCTTATTTCTTCACTGGCTCGCTGCGGATGGAGCCTGATGAATGGCTCAGCATCACACAGCTGCTCACCCAGATGCGGCAAGAGTTGATAACTCACGATGACTCGCCTTCGCTCAGAAGCATCTTGTTGGGCTATCTGCACCTGATACTGGAATACTGCAACCGCATCTATCTGCGTCAGCTCTCTGAGGAAGACAGTGGCAACAGCGACTTGCTGAAACGTTTTCATGACTTGCTGCAACAATATTTCCGCGAGAATCGGCAACTGACGCAAGGCCTGCCCACCGTTGCCTATTGCGCCTCAGAGCTGGCCTATTCGCCACGTTATTTTGGCGACATCGTCCACAAGGCGACAGGAGGAACGGCCATCGGATACATCCACAATTACGTCATCAACCAAGCCAAGAGCCTGCTCATGAACGGCCACAACATCAGCGAGACCTCGCGCCTACTCGGTTTCGATTTTCCCCATCATTTCACCCGCCTCTTCAAGAAGATGACTGGACTCACGCCTAGCGAGTATTTAGGGAAATAGCTGGGTCGAGAGGTATATTGGATGATTATTTAAAAGCCCCTTCAACCATTATTAACGATAGATCCTATTTCTCCAGTATTGGCAGTAAAACCAGAAAGGAGATTGCCATCATAAGACTGCCGATTGCGATGAGAATCAATGGGGTTTTCTTGCGGGTTTCATTCTTTCTGTCAATAAAAGTCCACACCCCACCAATGACTAACAAAACCAGTTGAACAATCATCCAAATATAAATGAAAACTCTCATATCTTAATAATTTTAGTTCTAATTACCTAATTCCTGTAAAGGTATAAAAATGTTTTTAATTATTCTTATATAATCTTGACATTTAATCTTCTTTTTTTGCATTTGGCACCATAAAGATTACCATCAGAACGCCTATGGCGCCGGCGATGGGGACAATGACTCGGGCTACTGAGCCTTGGGGAATGAAGACGAAAACGGAGAGCAATACCATCGCCGTCATGATGCCGCAAGCACCGGCTTTTTGCGCTATTGTCATTCCGCCCCTACGGTGGTAGCTGCGGATGTAGGTGCCCAGCCATGACTTCAAAAGCCAGTCCTGCAACCGTTGCGATGAGCGGTAGAAACACCATGAAGCCAGCAAAAGAAACGGCGTGGTTGGCAGTCCGGGCACAACTACGCCCAAGGCGCCAAGACCCGTACAAAGCAGTCCCAATGCTATTAGTAATGGCTTTTTCATTTTTGAATTATTCTCTGCAAAGACAAGAAAAACTTCCTTCCGCAACTATTGCGGCTGTTCCTCCGACAAAAACATTTCCGTTTGATTGGATTTGTGTGGCGATAACCGAAGGCCGTCCCATTGCCTCACCTTGGATGAAGGTGCAATCGGTCTCGGCACCGAGGTGCCCGTTTTGTTGAAGATAATATGTCAACGAGGCGTTGGCGGTGCCTGTTGCCGACTCCTCCGGGATGTCGTACAATGGTGCGAAGTCGCGCACGTGGGCGGTGTAGCCGTCTTCGCCGCAGGCGAAGACGTGGAAACTCACGGCATCGTATTTCTTCGTGATGGCAGCGATAGCATCCATGTCGGGCTGCAGCGACTGCAGCGTTGTCACGTCGGGCAGCGGAATCATGAGGTCGGGGAGGCCGGCGGAGACGATCTGAACAGGATAGTTTACCGTTGATGGTTTACTGTTTACCGTTGTTATTCCTAAGGCTCTGTATATATCATCAGGGTTTTCAACGGTCGCCACTGTGAGCGGCTTCGCCATCTGCATCAGCACCTTGTCGTTGGCTTCGATGGTAAGGTCGCCGGCTTTGGTGTGGCAGAGGCATTGCCCTGATGCCAGTCCTTTCTTATGAAGCAGGAAAAACGAGGCTATGGTGGCGTGGCCGCACAAGTCCACCTCGGCTTTCGGGGTGAAGTAGCGTATCGTGAACTCCTTTTCGCCGTCGCACCGCACGAAAGCCGTCTCCGAATAACGAAGCTCGGCAGCGATTTTCAGCATCAGCTCATCTTCCGGAAAAGAGTCTGAATCGAGAAGTACCACTCCGGCTGTATTTCCGCCGAAAGGCTTGTCGGTGAAGGCATCAACGATGAAGTAGTTCATAAAGATAATTTAGATGCTAACATATAAACAACAGACCTGTCGAAATCAAACACGGCGTCGGTCTTCTCGAAGAACTTCAGTCCGATGTTGCCTGGCGTTGTGCTCAATGGCAGATTTGGGGTGATGGCGACTACAGCGTTAGGGAAAGTGATGCCGCCGAGCTGACATTGTTCGGCGATGATGTATTGTCCCATCACCTGGCCGTTCGGAGCGACAGCCTCATGAAGCTCCAGATCGGCATTGTCGGCAAGAAACTGCTGGACTTCCTCGGTCTGGTAAATGAGGAACAACAGCTCCGGATTGCCAAAGTCGATGAGGAAATTGCCGCTGAGCGTCCTTGTTTTTATCCCGTCGTCGATTGTCGCGCTAGTCTCGACAGCGAACATCCCCATGTAAGTGTCGGTGTTCAAGGTGCTTTTCGAATAGCTCGCTTTCTTTGTGCGAAGCGATTTCCTGCTGAGCATCTGCATTTTTTGGTTGCCGAGGTCGAGATTGACGATGCGGCTGCCGTTGTCGAGGTCGTTGTGCAGATACATCACAGGCACTGCCAGTTCATATTTTCCATAGTCATAATTGGACAAAACAAACACCTCTCCGATATATGATGTGCTGTTGCCGATTCGCACCGTGCCGTTGGCCTTGTGGGTTATCTTATAGACGCGTCCGCCGAGATTCAGTTTCTGTTTTCCGCCTGTTGGCGTCAGAGTCATTCCCGATAAAATCCCGCTGTTGAAAACGTAAGCTGAGTCGGCGAGCAGTGCCGGGATGCCCGATTCCACCAGTATTGTGGCGTCGGCCGTGCCGTTGACATTTGCAGTGAACACATAATGCGCGCCTTGTTTTGTGATGTCGAAAGTCTCGCCTACAGGTTTGTTATGTGCTGAAAAGCTCAATGTCATCAATATGACTGAGACCAGCCCCATCAGGTTGCCAGCCATGTGAACGAGTATGGCGAAGATGTGGTTGTCGTGCTTTTCCTGATAATAGCCGGCTATGAGACCCAAAACGAAAGTGAAGACAAGGACGCGGACGATAAACATCGTACCGACACCCGAAGCGAGAAGTATCAGGTGTGCCGCGCTGAAAGCCAAGGCGCTTAGCAAAACCGGCAGACTGATTCTTCTTTTGAAGACCTTGAAGCCCCAAGTGCCAAGCGGATTCAGATAGTTTTGAAAGAATCCTCTAAACAGAAACTCCTCGGCGATGCTGGCAAGGATGAACACCGACAGGAAATTCTTCAAGACAGTAGTGTGTTCCATCAAAGGATGGGTCTGTACCGAGCCGGTGAAAACGGCGGAGATAATGTTCATTATCACGTTTATCACGATGGCGCAGAGGATTCCGAACAATATCGGTTTGAGAATCTGGTCGAGTTTAGGTGTCGCGATGCGATATTTTACCTGTTTTTTGAAGATTATAATCAGCAGGATTGAAAGAATCAGCATTGTACCGTGATTCAGGACCGAATCTTCAACAACGGCTGAGTTAAGATGCCAGTGATGTCCCATAAATATTGAGACAAAGTAAACCAAGGCGGTCAGGATGATGCCGCTGACGAGCAGCATTAAAGGTTTTTCTGCAAGCTTTTTCATCTTTTTTAGTTTTAAATGGAGCCGCAAAGATATGAAAAATATCGTTAAACCAAATCTAAAATTGTTTTGCCCACGTTGGTGAGGTGGTCGGCGACACGCTCGGAGTTCTGTGCCAGCGAGAGGTATTCCGCCCCGACTGACGGCGTACACACTCCATGCACCAGGCGTTCGATGTGGTTTTGCTCCATCTGGTCAGTGTAGTCATCAATAGAGTCCTCGATTATGTTGGCATGTTCGAGGGCCTCGAGGTCCTGCTTATGGTAGGCGAGCATAATCTCATTATACAAATCAACAATCAGCTGTTCCATCTTCTTGATTTCCGCCACGGCGTCGTCAGAGAATTTAGCGTTCTGTCCCTTGAGAGCGTCGGCATATTCGACGATGTTTTCAGCGTAGTCGCCGATGCGTTCGAGGTCGCTCACAGTGCGTATGGTAGTAAAAAGATATCGTTGGTCGAAACTGTTGAGACTCTTGCCAGAAAGCTTCACCGAATAATCCACCAGCTCCTTGTTAAGATAATTCAGCAATATCTCGGTTTTCCGGAATTGTTCCACTTCGCTGTAGTCCATGGTGGTGATGATATGAATTGACCTTTGGAAATTCTTCATGGCGAGTTCTGCCATGTTTTCGATTTCGGCCTTCATCTGGCGGATGGCGACGACGGGTGTGCTGAGCATCTGCTCGTCGAGATAACGCAGATGTGGCTCGTCGCTTTTTTCTTTAGGAATGTCTTTAACTATACGGCAGGCCAAGTTCACCAAGGCATTGGTCAATGGCATGGCGACGAGCATGGTGCAGATGTTAAACACTGTATGGAACATTGCGAGCTGTATCTGTGGGGCGGCGGGGAACATATGCTCGAAGACGCTGCCGAAGGTCCAGTCACCGCCTGTCGTGATGCGTAGCATGAAGCCCATCAGCATGAAGATGAAGACACCCATCACGTTGAAGATAAGGTGAATCATGGCTGTTCGTTTGGCTGATGTGCCACTCGTCACACCAGCGATGATGGCGACCACACACGAGCCGATGTTGCTTCCCATCGTCAGGTAGATGCCTTGGTCGAGTGTCACCAAGCCTGAGACGACCATAGTGATTGCGATGGATGTCATCACCGACGAGGATTGTATGATGGCTGTCAGAATGGCACCGACCAATACCAGCAGCACTGCGTTGTTGATGTTTGCAAGAAACTGTTTGACTGAGTCGAGGGCGGCGAATTCATCCATGGCGTTAGCCATCATCGAGAGGCCGACGAACAGCATTCCGAAGCCTGTCAGGATGCCTCCGACCTGCTTGGTGGCATTACGTTTGCTGAATAGTGTCATAAACGCGCCGATGCCTGCAAAGGCCGCAAAGATGATTGTCGTGGAGATGCTGTTCTTGCCGAACATTCCCAACGCCACCAGTTGTGCCGTGACCGTCGTTCCGATGTTGGCTCCATAGATGATGGTGGCTGCCTGTGCGAGCGACAGTATCCCCACGTTGACGAAGCCTATCACCATCACCGTGACGGCGCCGCTACTCTGGATGGCGGCAGTGCCCACCGTGCCAATGCCCACACCGAGCCATTTGTTCTTGCCGGTCTTGGAAAACAGCTGTTTCAGTCCCTTTGACGACACCGCTTCGAGGTGCGTGCTCATCATCTGGCAGGCTACAAGAAACACACCTATACCCGCCATCAAAGTCAAAATCGCAGTTATAACGCTTGAAAAATCAATCATAATAAAGTATGAGCCTTATGGTTTAAAAACTGTTGCAAAGATAATAAAAATTATCCCATCACAACATCTAAAATCATCATTAATACAAAACCTATTGCGAAGCCTATTGTTGAGAGGTTGGAGTGTTCGCCCGACGATGCCTCGGGAATCAGTTCTTCTACCACCACGTAGCACATTGCGCCGGCGGCAAATGAGAGCATATAAGGCAGGATTGGTGTCAGCCAAGAGGCTAAGAGCACCACTGCCAGGCCGCCGAGAGGCTCGACGATGCCGCTGAGCGAGCCGAGGAGGAACGAACGTCTCTTGCTGTTGCCTTCGGCGCACATCGGCATGGAGATGATGGCGCCTTCGGGGATGTTTTGTATTGCGATACCGAGCGAGACGGCTATCGCGCTGGCTATCGTGACGTCGCCGACACCCTGCGAAGCGGCGGCAAACACCACGCCGACAGCCATGCCCTCAGGCAGGTTATGTATGGTGACTGCCATCGCCAACATCGCGGTGCGCGACAGCTTCGAACGCGGCCCTTCCGGAGTGTTGGTCCCGAGATGCAGGTGCGGCGTGAGCTCATCCAGAAGCAGCAGAAACCCTACACCTGCAAGAAAACCTACCGCTGCAGGCAGCACCGACCAAGCACCTCGCCCAGCCTCCATCTCTATCGACGGGATGAGCAGCGACCACACCGAAGCAGCCACCATCACGCCAGAGGCGAAGCCAAGCAACGACTTCCGGACCCTAGGCGACATGTCTTCCTTCATGAAGAAGACAAACGCAGCCCCCAGCATGGTGCCAAGCAATGGAATCAAAAGACCTATGACAATGCCCATAATGTATACCTTATTGATTATCGTTGCAAAGATAAATAAAATAATTGACATAACATTTTCATCAATATTTATGATTGAAAAGCTTTAAAATCACTAAAAATGATGATGTCTGTGAATTATCCAAGACCGTACTTTTGCAAAAAATTTAAAACATAAAAAACTATGAATTCGCATAAAATCAACGAACACTTCGGAAGGTATGCCGCCTTCCTCCTGAGATGGCGCTGGGCCGCCATTGCACTCTTTGCGGTAATCTTGGTCGTGTCGTTTCACGGCATGTCAAAGATGGTACAGCAGACATCCTTCGACGACTATTTCATCGAAGGTGACCCTATGTTGGTGAAAACAAACGAGTTTAAAGCCAATTTCGGCAATGATTATTTCATTGGAATCCTTACGGAATGTGACAATCATTTCACGAAAGAGAATCTTACCCTTTTGCGTGAGTTGGGCAACGAGCTGCTCGACTCGCTTTCTTACGCCGATAAGATCACTTCGCTGGTTGACCTGGAGTTTATGCTGGGTTCGGACGACGGGATGGAAATCGTTCAGATAGTCCCAGACGAGATACCAGAGACCGGGTCGCCAGAGATGGAGCAGATCCGGTCTCTTGCTTATAGCAAGCCTCATGTCGCGCGTAAGCTCATCTCCAAGGATGGGAAGTGCGCCTGGACCTTGCTGAAGCTGCGCGCCTTCCCTTCGGAAGAAGAGTGGAAGAAGACCGGCAACGTGTCGCCCGACATCGTGACAGGCGGGGAGGTGAGCCGTATCATCGCGAAAGAGAAATACGCCTCGCTGCATCCACGTGCTACAGGCATGCCGTATGTGACACAGCAGAAGTCGGTGTACATCGGGCAGGAGATGGGTCGGCTGGTGATGATAGCAGCCATCATCTGTATCATCGTGATGATTATCATGACGCGTTCGCTGAGAGGCATAATCTGTCCTCTTCTTGCTGTGATAGGTGGCGTGGTGATAACATTCGGCGTCGCAGGTCTCACCCAGATGTATGTCGACAGCACCGTGCTGATGATACCGGCGATATTGGCTTTTGCCGTGGCGATAGCATACAATATTCACATATTCTCCTATTTCAACCAACGCATGAGGCTGCACGGCAAGCGTAAGCAAGCCGTTGTGGAGACCGTCAGCGAGATAGGCTGGTCGGTGGTGTTCTGCGGCCTGACTACCGTGATTTCCCTGATGTCGTTTATGGTTATTCCTATCCGACCGATGAAATGCGTGGGTATGACGAGCTCACTGACGGTTTTGTTTGTTCTTTTCACCACCTTGCTGATGGCTCCGGTGTTGTTGTCCTTTGGCAAGGACAGGCAGCCTAAGCGCGGTGTCGACGGCTCAGGCGGTACCCGCCTGAGCCGTCTGATGGAGCGTCTGAACGTCTTCACCTTCAAACACTCCAAGACCATCGTGACAGTGTTTGCAGTGCTGTGCGTCGCCTTCGGTATAGGACTGTGGAAGATTGAGCCGGCATTCGACATCGAGAAGACCATGGGCATCAAGGTGCCTTACGTCAAAGACGTGCTCACGGTGGGACGCAGCGAGCTGGGTGCCTTGTATTCATACGACCTCGTGATGGAGTTTAAGAACGAAGACGACGCCAAACAGCCTGAAAACCTGCATAAACTCGAACAGCTGGAAGGCCTGATAGGCACCTATCCGCTCACCAAACGCACCAACTCCATCTTGGATATCATCAAAGATCTCAACCAGACACTCAACGGCGGCGACAAGGCTTATTACCGCATACCCGACACCGAAGAAGAGGTCGCCCAGATGCTTGTGCTCTACGAGAACGCCGGCGGCTCCGAGACGGAATACTGGATGGACTACGGCTACCGTCGTCTGCGTATGATGGTCGAGATATCCGACTTCAACTCCGCTGAGGTGGAACGCGAACTCAACGACATCACCAAGAAGACCGCGGAGATGTTCCCTGGCGTCACCGTGACGGCTGTGGGTAACATCCCGCAATACACCACCATGATGCAGTATCTGGTGCGTGGTCAGATGCAGTCGTTCCTCATCTCGGTGCTTATCATTGCCATCATCCTGATGATAGCCTTCCAGAGCGTGCGCGTCGGCTTGATAGGACTCATCCCTAACCTCATGCCTGCCATCTTCGTGGGCGGCTTCATGGGCTGGGCGGGCATCCCTCTGGATATGATGACCGCCACCCTGATCCCTATGATGCTCGGTATGGCCGTCGACGACACCATACACTTCATCAACCACTCGAAACTCGAGTTCGACCGCACACCTAACTATTCAGAGGCCATCCGACACACCTTCAGAGTCGTGGGCGTGGCTATCGTCACCACATCCATCGTCACCTCGGCGGTGTTTGCATGCTTCGCCACATCGGTGTGCGCCATGTGTATCAACTTCGGCGTGCTGGCCGTCATAGGCATCATCTCGGCTCTGCTCGCCGACCTGTTCATCACACCGCTTTTGGTCAAGAGATTCAATGTTTTTGGTAAAGAAAAATAAAATCGATTTATAAATTTTAAAAACGTAATAATATGAAAAGAAATATCATTCTGACAGCATTGTTCGTCGCTGTCGCGACATTAGCCAGCGCCCAGACCGGACGCGACATCGCCCAACGTGTGAAAGACCGTCCCGACGGCGACACCCGTTACGCCGAGATGCAGCTCACGCTAATTAAGAAAAATGGCGACCAGCGCGAGCGCAAGATGGTGTCGTGGGCTATGGACGAGGGCAAAGACACCAAGAAAATCATGTTTTTCACCTATCCCGGTGACGTGAAAGGCACAGGGTTCCTCACCTGGGACTACGACGAGACCGGCAAAGACGACGACAAGTGGCTCTACCTGCCTGCGATGAAGAAGACACGCCGAATCAGCGGCGCCTCTTCCAAGACAGATTACTTCATGGGCACAGATTTCACCTACGACGACATGGGCGGACGTAACGTCGACGAGGACACCCACACCTTGTTGCGTGAAGAGATGCGCGACGGTCATCAATGCTGGGTCGTGGAGTCGGTGCCTGTCGACACTCGTGAGATATACAGCCGTAAGGTGAGCTGGATACGTCAGGACTGCGACGCTGCCGTCTATGTGGAGTTTTACGATAAGCTGAACAAGCTGCATCGTGTGATGACCGTGCTCGACCTGCAGCAGGTTGAAGGCTTCTGGACCATCATGAAGATGGAGATGAGGAACGTCCAGAACGGCCACAGCACACAAATCGTCGTGAGCAACCCGCGATATAACATCGATGTCGACAAGAACATGTTCACGGTGACGAAACTGGAGAAAGGATTATGAGTACTGCTTTAAAATCAATTTTGCTCGGAGTTGCCGCCGTGCTTTGCACGGCGGCAACAGTCTCGGCGCAGGATGGCATGGATGTGTCAGTCAAAGGCTTTGTCGACACCTATCATGCCATGCGCACCGAGGCGCCCAACGACTGGATGGCGTCACGCTCCCGTGTCAGAGGCGAGCTGCGCCTCGAGAAAGACGGCGGCGGCGCCTTCGTGTCGGCTAACCTCATCTACAACGCCCTGCTCAACGGGCAGTCGGGGTTCCAGCTGCGCGAGGCCTACGCCTACTGGGGCAACCCGAGTTGGGACATCAGGGCAGGCAACCAGATTGTCACCTGGGGCGTCGCCGATGGCATACGCGTCACCGACCTGATATCACCGATGGACTATACCGAGTTTCTGGCTCAGGACTACGACGACATACGCGTGCCCGTGGGCGCGTTGCGCGTGCGCTATCTGCACAACGCATGGAGCCTCGAGGCTGTCGCAGTGCCGATACCGGAGTTCTTCAAGATACCTACCGACTCCCTGAACCCATGGTCAATGGGATCTCTGCCTCCTGAGGTGAGACCCGATAAGGATATCGAGAATATGGAATATGGCGGAAGGTTCAGCTGCTTCCTGGGTGGCGTCGACTTCTCGCTGATGGCACTGCGCACATGGAGCAAGATACCTGAGCTTGTCGACGACCATCTGGGCTATCATCGCATCACAGCACTCGGCGGCGACGTGTCGGTGCCTTTCGGCAATTTCGTCTTCCGCGGCGAGATGGCCGACTACATCGACGACCACGGTAACCATCTGGGCAATGCCTTGGCTGGCCTTGACTGGTATCCGGGCGCCGACTGGAATGTCTCAGTGCAATATTACCAGACTTTTGGAGAAGGTGAAGAAGCCGCATTGGCAACGCTGCGCGTCTCCAAAACCCTGTTGAACAACGCGCTGACACTTTCCACCTTCGCCTACGCCGACGTCAAAGACTTGGGCGTCTTCAACCGACTCAGCGCCGACTGGGCAGCCACCGACCAGATACACGTGCTCATTGGTTATGACTATTTTTACGCTGACGCAGGAATGTTCAAAAGATATGAACATAACAGCGAAGTGTGGTTTAAACTGAAATATTGTTATTAAAATTTAAAACTTAAAAAAATGAAAAACGTATTAAAACTATTGTTGATGGGGATTGCTTATCTCGCAATCTTTATCCTTGGAGCCTCGAGCGGAATGATTCATCCTGCCTGTTATGCCTACATAGGCGCGATTTTGCCGTTGTTGTTCGCATTTGTGTATCTCTACACGACAAAAATGATTCACGGTTTTGGCGCGGCGACAGTCCTTAACGGCTTCATCCTCGTCTTGTTCTTGCTTGTCGGCGAAGCTGACACGGCTTTTATCATTGGCATCATAGTCTTGACGGCGCTTTCCGAAATTCTCAGATATTTCTTGGGATATAACACCAAAAAAGGCATTCGTTGGAGCTTTGTGCCGTTGGCTTATTCATTCTTCGCCTACACATTACATTGGTGGACCGACACCAAGGGCTCGCTTGCCGCAGCCGTCGAAGAGATGCCCGCAGGCTACGACGAGCTGATGAAGCCCGTCATCGACAACGTCCCGATGCTCGTCGTGATGCTGGTTTTGACAGTGCCTATTTCCATTTTAGGAATGAAATTAGCTGAAAAAGTATTGAAATAAATTGTACTTTTGCAGCCTCGAGAGTTTTCACCGGCCTCAAAGTCTCAAGAGCACCTCCCGTCTGTTTATAAGGTTTTACGGATTTATTGCATTTTATTAAAAACTTATAAAACAGACAAATAATGAAACAATTGTTTTTATTGTTGTCGCTGGCTATTGGTATGTCGGCGGCAGCCCAGAGTTTGCCTGACTCTACCGATATTTTCTTCAGGCATCTTGAATTGAAAGAAGTCACTGTGACAGGTGCCGTCGGCGACATGAAGATGAAGGAGTCGTCGATGCCTATCACCATCATTAGCCTCGTCGAGCTGCGTCATAAGTCGGGGACGAACATCATCGACGCCATCGCACGGCAGCCCGGCTCGACTGGTATCTTGAACAAGACCATTATTATGCGGCATACGAAACCGAGACGATGACACCGTCGTACACCCTTTTCGGACTCTCGATAGGCACCGACGTGCTTCGTCATGGCAAAAAAGTGGCTGAGCTGATGATGATAGCCGACAACCTGTTCGATGTAAGCTATCAGGACCACCTCAGCCGCCTGAAATATGCCGGAATATACAACATGGGACGAAATATCGTCTTCAAGATGATGATTCCGATTAACGGTAATCTGTAGGTAAAAATAGCTGTTACTGCCTAATACATTTCAACTATTTCACGATAAACTTTGCCGTTTGTCTGATGTTTTCATCGTTGATTTGTAAGACATAAAGTCCTTTTTCCAAGTCAGCGACAGAGATGCTTCCGCTGGTGCGGCCTGCATTAACCTTTTGTCCCATGACGTTGAAAATGGAATATTCCACCTCGTTGTAAGGGAGATTGTCAATATAAAGGACGTCGGAAGCCGGGTTTGGATACACTGCAAGTGCCTCCTGGCTTGCGACTTCTTTGACATCGTCATTCTTTGGAATGATATTCAGGATGATGCCTTCAATCTTTGTCCATCCGTAATGGAAACCGCCCATGTCAGGGATGTTGTACCAGTTGTCAAAGTAGCCGCCCCAGCCGAAGTTGACGTGGAACTTGCCATCCGATTCACGATAGCCGTCGACAACGACGTTGTGGCCTGATGTTACTGTGTTGTTTACAACTGCCAGATGGGCAGGATAACCGTTCTCTAAGTTGGAAATCAAGGTGGCGTACATCTCATCGCTGGCTTCAGTATACAGCACGCAGTCGGTGAAACCGAAACGCTGATATGCGGCATACGCCTGGCCAACGTTAAAGGTGCCTGAGCCGTATGAAGGATCTGCGGTGAAGACCTCCGTGCATGCTACGCCGCAAGCGAAGATCACTGCTGCGACCAAAGTGTCGGAGAGCTGCTCACCACGCTGGAACGTGGCGTCGACAGAATCCAACATGGTGTTGAGCTGCGGGAATGACGGAAAAAGATATGTCTCCCAATCGTCGTCGATGTGGAATTGCCTGCCGGCGTAATTTGATAAATAATCATCTCCATCGTCGAAACGGGTATCTTGTGTCGTGCCTAAATAATTGATAATCTGTCCCATAGCAGTGGCTGGACAGCCTGTATAACTGTGAGCGTAGTTCTTCAACGGGTCTGCCGGACAAAGAATGTTGTATGGATATTCCTGATTCCATTGGGTTTCAAGGAGGATTTTCTGCGCAAAGCCTGTCAATGCGCATAGCATAAGCAGCAAAACAAAAATAGATTTTCTTTTCATAGATAAATTATTATGGTTAGGGCTGCAAAAATACGTATTTTTTAATTACAACCGCAAATCCTTAATAATTTATTTACCTTTCACAAATCTTATTGTAAAATCTTCAGTTTTGACTGTGTAAATGCCGGAAGCGAGGCCGCTCACCCGGACATCGTAATCCGGATGCTCGCCCCAAGTAGATGCTGTGAAGCCTTCCACTTTTGCAATCAGTTTTACATTTCTTGAAAAAATTCAAGAGGAAATAACTCAATTGACCTTCGCGATAATCACCATGATGTTGTTGACGAACATGTTGACAGCGATTGCCAGCAATATCACGCCGAAGAATTTCCTTAAAATGAAGATGAGGTTCTGCCCCAGTAACTTTTGGATTTTGTCGAGATAATGAATCACTATGAAGTCAAGTACGATGTTGATCAGCAATCCGATGAGGATGTTGATGATGGCATAGTCGGCGCGCAGTGAGAGGAGGCCTGTCAGGGCACCCGGGCCGGCTATCAGCGGGAACGCCACCGGCACGATGCTCGCACCGCTTCCGTTGTTCTCGTTTTTGATGATTTCACGGCCGAGAATCATCTCAACGGCGAGCACGAACAGCACAAACGAACCAGCCACTGCAAACGATGCGGAGTCGATGCCGAAAAGCCTCAACAGTCCGTCGCCGGCGAAGAAAAACGCCAGAAACAAAGCCAAAGCCACAAGGCAGGCAGGACCTGCCTTGATGACTTTATTCTGTTCTTTCATGCTCACAAAGATCGGGATGGAGCCGAAGATGTCGATGATGGCCGCCATCACGAAGAATACGCTGAATATTTCAACAAAGTTGATGTTCATAGTTTTTCAAATTATTTTTGCAAAAATAACATTAATTTTGATTTAAATCAAATTATTTCTGCAAATATAATGATAATGAGGGCCGAATCTCTTGAATGCCGCCTCGTCGAGCTCCGCCTGATACTTCGGATGAGCCACCGAGATGATGAGTTTGGCGCGTTCCTGCAGCGAGCGACCGTAGAGGTTCACCGCACCGTATTCCGTGATAAACCAGTGGATGTGGTTACGCGTGGTGACAGCGCCCGAGCCCAGATCCAAAGCCGGCACAATCTTGTTGATGCCTTTTTTTGTCGTGGAAGGCATCGCGATGATAGCCTTGCCGCCCTCAGCGCGCGACGAGCCGTAGACATAGTCGATCTGACCGCCCACGCCGGAATAGATGCGCTCGCCGAGCGAGTCGGCACACACCTGACCCGAGAGGTCGATCTGTATCGCCGAGTTGATGGATGTCATCTTAGGCTGCTGGGCGATGATGAACGGGTCGTTGGTGTATTCCACGTCCTTCAACAACACCTCGTGGTTGCCGTCGATGAAGTCATAAATCTTCTTCGAACCCATCACAAAGGTGGAGACAATCTTGCCCTTGTCCAACCTTTTGTTGTCACCGGTGATGACGCCTTTTTTCACCAGCGGGAGGATGCCATCCGAAAACATCTCTGTGTGAATGCCGAGGTTTTTATGGTTGTGGAGGCACGATAAGATGGCGTTAGGTATTGAGCCTATACCCATCTGGAGGCAGGCGCCGTCTTCGATGAGCTCAGCGCAATAACGGCCGATGGTCTTCTCCACCTGATTCGGCTCAGGCATATCGACGGTGAGCAACGGGGTGTCGTCTTCGACAAAGACGTTGATACGGCTGATATGTACCAAGGCGTCGCCAAAGGTACGCGGCACGTGCTTGTTGACCACCGCGATGACGAACTCGGCATTCTCCATGGCTGCCAAGGTGGCGTCGACAGATGAGCCTAATGAAACGTAGCCGAATCTGTCCGGCGGACACACCTGAATCATTGCCACGTTGCATCTTATATATTTCTCACGGTAGAGTTTCGATGTCTCTCCGAGGAACACCGGGATGTAGTCTGCCAGACCTTTCTGCACGCTCTCGCGGACGTTGGCGCCGACGAAGAAGGCGTTATGCTGAAAGATACCCTCAAACTCCGGGTTGACGTATGGCGCCGCCCCTTCGGTATGAAGATGGTGAATGTAAACGTTTTTCAACTCACCGGCACGACCACGGTCGCATAAGGCTTTCACCAGACATTGTGGCACACTCGACACCGAACTGATATGCACATGGTCGCCCGATTTTATCACTTTTACAGCCTCAGCCGCCGTAACTGCTTGATATTGCTTTCTCATGATATAAATGATTGTGGATTATTTTATTACGATTCTTTCAACAAATTTCTGATTCTCTGTGAAAACTGCAACAAAATAAACGCCTTGCGGCAATTCACTTATATTGATTTCGGTGCTGGTTGATGACAGAACCTTATGACCTGTAATGTCATATATTTCAACGCATTGTACAGACGCACCATGGCACGTCTCTACGATAACGTAATCTGTGGCAGGATTCGGGTACACTGAAATTGCGGCAGCGTCATTTTCTTCGATGCCATCCGGCACGAGATGCATAATGACATTGATCTCAAAATCAACGTATTGACCGTCGCTGGTGGCACGCAAAACGAGATGTGCTGTGGATTCTTCCCTCGAGACACGAGTAAGATTCAGCATTTTGCCGTTCATGTGAGCCTCGAGCTCATCGGCATTTGAATTGGACACAATGCTGTAGGTAATGTTCTCATCCGAGTCATCGTCATCGGTAACCACACCGTCAAGATTTACAGCTATTGTTTCCGGATATTCGTTGAAAACGACATCTTCGACAGGATTTACCACGTAAGGTGGCAGGTCTTGTGGAGGTGTAGGAGCCGTCCCGTTGAAGTTCTCGATGCAGAAATAAGCCGGTGTGATCATGCCGCCGCTGTTGTTTTTCGATGAAGAGAGGCTGAAAGAGATGGTGTGGACGGCGCCGAGAGTGCTGAGGTCGAACCATTCCCAGGTGTTCAGGATATAGTCGTCGTCGTTGTTTTCAAAACGATAGTCAGCCAAGTAAAACTCGGCTGTGCCTACTGTCTGACCGCTGGCGTTTTTACCTGTCGCGGTGAGTTTGAACCAGTCAGGGTCGTTGCCTGTAGGGCCGCCGAAAGCTGTCGCTGTGGCGTCGCCGTCGTGCATGTTCTGGTATGCCCAGAGGTTGTTGGTGACATAACATCCTGTCACGGTATGTGCGGTGCCGTCTGAGGCATATACATCGCACTGTACGCCCATGCAATAAGCCACTCCGTATTGTGTCGAGCCATCGTAGCCGGCACCGGTGGCTGCTGTATATTGTGCATTCAATCCCGACTGTGACATATCGGTATGATTCGAGGCTGTGAAGCCACCCCAGAATGAGTATTCGGGCATGTAATAGTTGGTGAAGAACCAGCCGCCGCTGAACATCTCGTTGTCGCCCGACTCACCTTGCCAGTAGCCGTTGGCGCCTAATGTCACATCATCGAAAGTGGCTGTGCCTACTGTCACTGTCACGTCGTTACCCGAAACGCTGACGTTCATGTCGACATATTTGCCGTTGCTGGTGGCACGAATCACCAAAGTCTTGTTGGTGAATGCGTCGGAAGAGGTTCTTGTCACCCACAGTACGTCGCTCCAATCGATTGTGGCGGTGATTTCTGAAGGGCAGCTCTGCACTGTGATTTCGATGAACTCGTTGTTGTTGTCAGGGTCATCGAAAACATTGCTTAGGTCGAAATTAAATGTCTGCGGATATTCGGTGAAGTTGATAGGATCCAATGGGTTGGCGACGACAGGAGGGAGGTCTTCGGCGAGGCACTCCACCGTGAAGCTTGTCTGCACCGACTGTCCGGCGCTCTCGGCATTCAAAGTGATGGTGGCTATCCCGCTGGTTGCCACGAGACGTGTCACCGTCAGATTGCGGTTGTTGAGAGTTGTAGAGACAAGCGAAGGGTTGCTGTTCGATGTCACAGTTATCACGATGCCGGTGTTCGGGTCGTCGGGGTCGTTGAAGGTGTTTGTCAGGTCGACGGTCTGGCTTGCCGGATATGATTCGAAAACGATGTTTGAAACAGGGTTGGCGACGACAGGAGGCAAGTTAGCACCGCTTGCCAGTTCGTCGGCGCCGGCGCAAGGCGCCGTCGCCGACCGTGTCTGTCCGTCGATATCTGTTGTCACGTATGAAAGCGGGTTGGCGACAGTCAACCCAGTGGCATCGGTGATATGTAAGTCGTTGGTTCCCACAAAGTTAGGTGCGCAAAGTGCCGAATGTGCGTCAAAGCCTGTGGCTGCAGTCCAGTCCGCCAAAGTGGCGCAGTCGGTGCTGGTGAAGCGTCCGACATTGCTGCCGGCAAACTGGATGCGGTTGTAGTCGCAATGACGGCCGGTGGCGTTCTGTTGGAAACGGAAGACGTAGCCCGCCGTCTCGTTGACAAACAAATTGTTGTACATGAATAAGTTAGACCAGCTTTTGTCGACATACATCAGTCCGCAGTTGCCGCTGCCTGAGCACTTCACGGTGTTATTCACAAAGTAGACATAGCTGCTGTTGGTGTCGTCCAGCTCGCAGCACCACGAAGTGTTGACGTTGCTCACCAGATTGACGATGTTGTTTCTGATGATGACAGGCTCTGTCTCGGTTCCCATCGCCGGACGTGTCTCAAAAACGGTGGCGTAGTTGGAGTTTCTCGTCACGTTCATCACGTTGTTTTCGATGATGCTGCCGTTGCGGATACGCAACATATCCATGGCATGATAATTGCCCAAAACATCGTGTGTGTGGTTGGTGACGGTGTTGCCGCGTATTATCGCATGGTCGGTGAAACTGATGTATATCCCTTTGAACGACTGGTTAAGGAAGGTGCAGTTTTCGACCAACACTCCGTCGTTGAGTGTGTAAATGTTTTTACCTTGATAATAAAGGGCTATGTAGCCGTTTTCGAAGTGGCATCCCACGAACTCGTTGTCGTGGCAGACCCATTCGCCACTGGTGTAATAAACGAGGTTCTTGTCGCCGTCGAGGCTGTTGTTTGAGACCGCACCCACAAAACGCATGTTGTTGAAATGGTTGTAGTCGGTCTGACCGTTAACCACCAATAATCTGGCTTTGTTTGCCGATGTCGTTGTCACCGTCATATTCTCAAAGGTGATGTAGTCGGTGCCGTTGAGTTTGATGGTGCTGTTGTCGGTGTACCCTGCGTTGCTGGTGATAACCACTTGTTGGTTGTCGCCTCCCATGCCTCTGAAGATGACGCGGTTTGTTGCCGATGTCCCGCTAATCTCGTTGATGGTGACGTATTCCTCATACGTGCCAGGTGCTATTTCGAAAATCACCTGTCCCGACACGCCAGCTTCCAAGGCCGTTGCTGCAGCGCTCAACGACGTGAAGTCCGGGTTTGAGGAAGAATTACTGCTGATGGTGTAAGTGCCCGACAATTGGGCATTTACGACTGTCGCAAACAGAAGCGACAGTGTTAATAAGAAACACTTTTTCATGACAATTTAATTTTAATCCCGAAATAAATTTAACTATGTCGCCTGGCAAGGTCTTCTGACTCGCCCGAGTCTGTCGCCTTCCCATCTCTCGACAGTGGCTTGATTGACAGACCGTTACGTCGGGCATACAGCAGCGGGTACTGTTGCCGATTTTCACGGCATTCCCTTTTCCAAAGCGGCTGCAAAGGTACAAAAAATTTATCAATATGCGTGCATCCCGCCAAGAAGATTTACGCCGAAGTAGGTCATGAGGACGCTTAAGAATGCCAAGATATTGAAAATGTGGAAGTTAAGAGGCTTCTGCAAGCCTGGAGCCATGTCTTTGAACAGTGCAGTGGCATAAATCATCAGTGTTATCAGCGACCATGTCTCTTTCGGGTCCCAAGCCCAGTAGTTCCCCCAAGAGATGTTTGCCCACACTGAGCCTATGATGATGCCGAAGGCGAGGCACATCACCGCAGGGAATAGCATGCCGCGCGACACCTCCGCCATGCGCTCGATTTCAAGCTGCGAGTCTTTGTTGCAGATTCTCACAATCACTGCCGCCAACCCGTTGATTAACATGAAGGCGAGCAAGGCGTATGCTACCATGATGATTGCGACATGCAGTCCGAGCAACGGCGACGAGAGCACCGGCATCAAAGGAGTGATTTTCGGGTTCGCTGAGCTCATCACCGAGACAAGCATCATCAAGCCGCTGACAATCAAGCCGGTGGCGACGGTGTTGACCCTGCCGTTTCGCTTCAACGCCATGACACCCGCGATGAGCAGCGACACCCACGCCATGAAATGCTGCGTCTCGGCACTTCTCGCCAACGGGATGTGTCCTGCCACAATCCAACGCAAGATTATCAAAAATGTCAAAAAGGCAAAGATAATCCAATTTATTGATAATGTGATGCTTGAAAGCGTTTTGGTAGTTTGTCTCCCTATAGCGGTGAAAACACAATATAGCACGAAAAACACTATTCCGAAAAACAGCGAGAAATATGCCACATAATTGTATTTTGACCAAACGTTGTAAATCTTTTCTGTTTTAAAGCGGAAATCCGATGGTAACGAAGTGGTTCCATCGGCGGCGACAGCGTTTTTCTTTTGGTAGACTTTGATTTTTTGAAGTGTCTCGGCAAATGCCGCATAGTCTTGCCTGACAACGAGCTCGTTGAGGTAACTCGTTGATTTTCTGATAAAGACCCATTCGTCTTCGCTCAAGTTTTCCGGAAGGTCGTCGTTGGGACTGAACCATTTCACGGTGCCGTCGGGCATCTGGCAAGGGAAAATCTTCGTCATCGCACCCGTCTGGAACGATTCCACCAGATGTTTTATCTCGTCGCGCTTACTCTTCTGACGCTCGGTGCCTTTCCAATATGCAGGGTAGAACATCCAGCCGGCGAGGACCTGCTCCGAGGTGTAGCCTTGGTAAGTAGGTTTGCCGTACAGCTTGCAGGCGAAATCCTTCGCGAAAGTCTGCATCGGGGCGATTCTGCCGCTGTTGTAGATGTAGATGTCACCCAACTCAGCAGCCACGTCTTTGGGTAAAGTCCTCAGCTCACCAGCATTGGCGACAGAGCCCATCGTCATCATTATCAATAAGATAGATAAGCCTTTCATCGGATTCGACATCGATTTTTTCGTTATTTTTTTAACAAAAATGACAAGCATGGAGATTATGAATAAAACATACCCGATATAGGTGACAAGTATGCCCCAGGGGTCGTGCTGTACGGTGAGGGTGCAGCCTTTCAGGTCTTCGTCGAAGTCTTCATTGAAGAAACGGAAGCTGTTGTATTTCATGATGTTATTCATCGAAATAATATCTTCTTTGAGGATGCTGCCGTTGTCGGAAAGCTCCACATACGACACGTAATCGGCATGCGACATGGTGCCTGGATAGTAGACAACATCAAATTTTTTCAGGTTTACATAAAATGGCATTTGGACTTGGTTTTCACCGACTGAAAAGGTGTTAACAGGCTCATTTTCAGTAAGATGTACGTTTCCGTTTTGGCTTGTGGTGAATGTCAGTAAGCCGCCGAGAAGTATCAGCAGGACAGAGACGTGAACACCGAAGACCGCTGGATTTTTCCAGATTTTTTCTTTAAAAATGTTGATAAGAAACATTGCTGCGAACACGAAAAGAAGTGCCACAAACCACCATTTGTCGTAAAACGGTGTTTTTACTAATGTGCTGATAGTCAATACGATAATGGTTAAAATCCAGATTGTCAAGGATGTTTTGTTGTTTTTCATTGAGCCAATGTTTTAAATGAATGTTACGGTTCGCAGAGACGCGCCTTGGCGCGTCTCTGCGAATCCGCAAAATTAATGTTTTTTTATTTAAATCGCTTCAATAAATTTCACGACGGCGTCTCTGTCGGCTTTCGACAGCTCGCGGAATTTCTCCACTGTGCGTCGTGCATCGCTCTGTATGTTACCGTGCCACATGATGGCCTCGATTACGGTCTGTGCACGGCAGTCATGCAGTCTGTCGCTTGAGCCCGTGCATATCGCCGAGAGTCCGCGACCCCAGAGAGGCGTGGTGCGGCACCATCCTGTGCGTATGTCGTTCTCCATGTGGAGCTTATGCTGGATGTAGTCGCTGTAAGGCCATATCTTCTGGTGAGGATAACGCGGCAGACGTGCGTCGGCAGTCTCAAAGAAACCTGCCGGGTCGGTGAAGATGTCGTCGCCTGTCTCCCACGAAGGACGGTGGCAGTAGGCACAGCCTAAGCTGGTGAAGAGCTCACGACCACGCTGCACCTCAGGGTCATCGAGGTTGCGGGCTGCCGGGACAGCCAAGCCACGATGCCACACCATGAAGTTGACGTAGTCCTCGTCTTTCATCTCAGGAACCTTCATCGAATCAGGAATCTGATCGTTCATCATGAGGTAGTTGTAGATGTCGTTCTCCACATTACCGGTAAGGTTATACTGCGGGAAATAGCTGTAGAACTCCGCCTGGACGTCAGGGTCTTTTGAGGCTTTCAAGGCGTAGGCACCTGTCATGTAATGTCCCATCTTGGTGCGGTGCGTCACATTGGTGATGTTCCAGATGGCGTTGGCACCTGGAGCGTCCTGCAGCGGACCACGTGTGAGAGCGTAAGTGTAACGCTTCGGGTGGTTGGTGTTGCCGTACAAGCCTGTCGGAGCCCAGTCGTTGCCGGCCCACATCGCAGGGTTGATGCCGTTCTGCATGTAACCGTCGTTGAACTCCTTCTGATACTGAGCCTTCAACGAGTCATCAGGGATAGCGTCGATCAGGCCGGTGCCGTAGATGCCGATGGTCGACTCAAGACGACACACGAAATCGCTGTAAGGAATAGGGTTGCCACCCACTTCGAGAGGCACATAGAAGGCATCCTCAGGGATGTAAACCTCCGGATAGGTGAGGCTGTACGTCTCACCATCATCGAAACGGTTGCCCCACTCATCGGTGTAATCGAGCCAGGTAATCTGGATCTTCGTCTCGTCGAGAGGAGCCTTGAAAGGCGCGACGGCCTTGGTCTGAGGCATGCCTGTGTACGAGCTGAGGTAGGTGTCGTTTCTGTCGGTGAACACCAGCAGATAACCGTTGCCCCAGTCGTCGGCGCGGTAGCGGTTCATGCGCATCCCGTGACCATAGCCCGGATGACAGGCGATGCACGAGCTGCGGATGTAAAGAGGTCCCAAACCGTTAAACGGCTCGTTGTTCTGTGTGTAGGTGCGCTCGAAGAAATACTCACCGTACTTGAACTGTGCCGTCATTCCGGCTTGCACAGTGGCAGGAGTGGGGTCTTCGTAAGCCGACTGAGTGTTGTTGAACGTGGTGCCCAACTCACCGCCGGCATAAGTGCCCTCCACAACAGCAGGTGCAGGTGGCTCCGGCGTAGGAGTGCTCGACTTGTTTTCCTTCTTACAGGAAACAACCCCAAACGCCAACAATCCAGCTGCAGCAAAAAGTGTTAAGTGATTGAGTTTAAACATATTATAATTAGTTTAGAAATGTGTTTCTTTTATAATCAGATGTCTTTGATGGCGTTTTTTGCTTCGTCGAGCACATCCGACAACTCTTGGCAGGCCTCCATAGCCTCGCCGGCACTCGGGTCTGTGTAGTGGTTCACGAAAGGAGCCGCCATGTGATTGATTTTCGCGAGAGCGTTGTCGATAGCCGCCACGATTCTGGCATCCAAATCAGCGTTGATGTTGCTGACGTATGCGTGCATCGACTTGTTCTCATCACGTTCGCCTTCGTTGCCTCCCATGTATGAGTTTTTGATAGAGGTGATGTTGTCGTAGAAATCGATGATTGACTTCTGGCTGTAAGGCGATTCGACGTATGTAGGGTCTTCGCCGGTGTGCGGTTTGCCGATCTTTGATGTGCCGACCTCGTCGGAGATGTCGATGCTGCCGTCGAGGATGGCTTGGAGAGCCTGGGTGAGTGTCACATAGGTGCTTCCAGCCTTGCCGGCGTTCTGCATGTTCTCGCTATAGCTGAAGTCGCCGCCGTTGACAGTGGTGTTGAACTCGAGTTCTTCCATCAAAGCGACGTGTGATGCAGGAGCGGCATCGCCAAGCCAGCTCACCTCCAGCTGGAAGCAGCGGTTGCGAAGGTCGCCAGCCACCGCCACAGCATAAATCATGTCGTCGTTGGTGAGGTCGGCGACGTTTCTTGGCTGGCCGTCACGGAAGAGCACGTATTCAATGCCATGGAATCCCAGGAGGGCGTTGCCGAGCTGCTCGCCAGCGATGACGTCACCGTCTTCAGTATCCAAAGCGGCAATCATACTTGGACTTGCCATGAGGTTGTTGAAAGCGTCCTCGTCAAGCGGCCATGAGTCGATATGCGGGTCGATGCCGAAGTCGGAAGCGGCACCAAAGAGAAACGCCTCGCTCATCTCCCACCATTTGCGGGCCTCGAGGAAAGTGACACATGCCGTGTTGACATTAGCCTGGGTCATGCCGGCTTTCAATGTCTTAAGGTTGTCGACAAGCTGGTCGGTGTAGCTCGCAAGCTTGGTGTAGGTCGGACTCACAGTGTGGTCAAGAAACTGGCTGATGATAGCCGTCTTGACAGCGTTGGTGTCTGTTGCAGGTTCTGGATCTGATTTACTCTTTTTGCATGAGTTGAAGCTCATTGCGAACAATGCTGAAAATGCTATCAGCAATGTGGTTTTAAAAAATTTTTTCATGATAATATAATTTATAATTTGTTAATAATCAAATTGATTGTCCGGTGCGCGGCTTTAATGGCTTTAAGGGCCTTAAGGGCGTTAAGGGCGGCGCTATCACCTCACAAAGAATCCGCTGTAAGCCACTCCCACCGAAACCATCGGCTCGTTGTTATACTGTGCTTTCAGGAATCTTTCGGAAAACTCGGCTTTTATCACGACCTGCTTGATAGGATAATAGTTCAGGCCCAGGGTCATCACATGACGTTCTGTCCAGTCGTACATGGTGATTGCCGAGGCATAATGGATATAGCTGTCGTAGTAGTCGTATCTGCCGAAGACGAAGAGCTGGCGTTCGCCGGTCCGCTTCATGCCATGGAAGATGTCGTAGCCTACCTCACCGCCTATTGCCACCGCTTCCTCTCCGACGAGTGAGCGCGGATAAGGCGAGAAACTCTGATGGTTCTGGTTTTTGTTGTAAGCCGAGATGATATCGGCATCGTTGAGATGACCGTAGTCGAAGTTACCTCTTATAATAATGCCGTTGGCTTTGTAGTCGAACTCGGCAGTGCCTATGAGCACAGTGCCTTTCACATCTTTATATTTGTCGGCTTCGTTGGTCACGAGGTCGTTGTTGAACGAGTTGCCGATGTAGCCGCTCACGCCGATGTGCAGGTTCTTAATCGAGTAGTTGTCAATGCGTAAGGCGCCTGCGAGTTTGTTCGCCACCTTGAACTCGTATGCCGAGGCTGAGCCGTTTTTCACCCAGTTGGCATTGTTGAACATGTTGGAATTCAAGCCCGGCACCACGACGGCTTCATAACGCCATTTTCCGATTCTGCCCCAGATGCTGACACCCGTCTCATGCCATGTATTAGGCATGATGGTGAACTCGCCCTCAGGACGATAACATGTGAAAAACTCCGTCGGGAGATGCGCGTTGTTGGTCTGACCTACCGGCACGATAATGTGTCCCATCCTGATATTCAATGCTTTAGAGAAAGACTTCTGAATCCAGAACTGCTCGAGGGCGACCTCGCCGCCACGCTCAATCTCATGTTCAAACTCGCCAGTCTCCTCCGCCTCAATCTCCACCGCGACCTCATTGCCGCCATGCTCAAACTCTATCTCGCTGCCCATCGTCCAGCCATGACCGAAGTCATAGCCTAAAAAGATGACCACATGAGGCAGGTCGACTCTACCATAACCCGGAGCGTCTTTATAACGGTCGGGATGCGAATAACGAAACATGTTATCACTGTAAAAAGTGCGAGTGTAAACAGCCTCACCGTAGCCTCCGATTGTCAGCCTTGATTTTGTAACCTTTTGATTTTCAGTAGGGATAGTGTCGTTTTCAGCAGCTTTTAAATCTTCCGTTAAGGAAAAAGAAAGTAAAGCGGTGAAAGCGAAAAATGACAATAAAAATTTTTTCATTTCCTAAAAATTAACCTTATAATTCATGGTGCGAAATTACTTCACATCACAAAGTGCCAAGGTCACCATTTTTAGGGATTTTTCGTCTTTGCGATAATTATTTTTAGGGATGAAAAATGAGGTGTCAAACAAAAAACAGGGAGAATCAAAACGCCACGCCGACCCTGAAGCCTGTCGTGAACGCCGTAGGGCTGTCGGGACTCAACCCGATGAAGCCGTGGTGGTAGTTGCTGTGGTTGCTGTTGCCGCAAGCCAATCCGAGACCGCCATAGACATCGAGCACAAACCATCGCAACACCCAGTCGTAACCTAACACCCCCATCAAAGCCACCCGGTCAACATTAAGCCTTCCTTCGTCGGGATGATTGTAATGGTAAGTCGAATAACACATCTCCGGCTTGACGTAAAAACCGCACATCTGGTTGTTGGCGTTGTGTTTGTTGGGGAAGATGAACTTATAAGCCATACGCCATGCGGTACCTTCAGGATTGCTGTCTTTCAGTTTGTCGAAGCCCCAGCCGATGACACCAAAAGTAAACTCAATGCTTTGATAATTACGTACTAACCGCTCGTAAGTGACCTTCGAAGTACCGCTTGCCAACGAGAGCAGTGCCACCTTGATTTCGTTTTTTCGCATCGATGACGGTTTTGTCTGCGCAAATGCCGACATCTGCATTAAAACACATAAGAAAATATATGCGATCCTCGTTTTCATAATATTCTGCAAAAATATGGATTTTTTTGTATTTTTGCAGAATATTATTAGAATTTAATATGAAAAACATTTTTGCAATTATTGCAGTCGCCGTCATGATAACGCTGGTGGCTTCTTGTAAGAAAAAAGAAACCCGGGTGGTTATGGAGACCACAAAAGGCGACATTGAACTGAAGCTTTACGATGCCACGCCGCTGCATCGCGACAACTTTAAAAACCTGGTGGAGGAAGGCGCATACGATTCGTTGCTTTTCCACCGCATCATAAAGAACTTCATGATTCAGGGCGGCGATCCCGACTCGAAATATGCCGAACCAGGCGTTCTGCTTGGAGATGGTGACCTGCCTTATACCATCCCGGCTGAGTTCAGGCTCGATGAAGGCATATTCCATCGTCGCGGAACGTTGGCGGCAGCACGTGAGGGAGATGATGTGAATCCCGAACAGCGCAGCTCCGCAATGCAGTTTTATATCGTATGGGGGAAAGTCTTCAACGATGAGGAATTGGATAGGGTACAGGGCCGTATCGACAAATATACAAACGGCAGGGTGAAACTGACATCCGAGATGCGTGAGGTGTATAAGACGGTAGGAGGGACACCGCATCTCGACGGCCAATATACAGTCTTTGGCGAAGTGGTCTCAGGCCTCGATGTGGTTGACGCCATCCAGCAAGTTGCCACCGACACCAACGACAGGCCTGTTGAAGATGTCAGAATCATCAGGGCTTATTTAAAGTAAGCAAGGGCAAATTCAGTGATCCTATCTTCCCTAATGATTTTAGGAGCCGATTTTCCTGCAAGCACCAATATTTTCTTGCCGTTGCGATAAATATGAAGCTGACGTGAACGAACCACAGCTGTCAGTTCCGGATCATCTTGCATAGCCAGCCAAAGACGATGATACACTCCATCTTCTTCAAACAGCTTTCTCTGCAAATGAGAGCAAAGGTTGGTGGTGTCGATGCTTATCTCCTCCATGCCCCAATAACCTCACCGATATAAACCGTATGAATCCCTGCATCGAAGTCGGCGTACCAGTCCTTAGGTGTGGCATTGCGGAAATCGTTCCCGTTCTGGTGCCATGATGTCATAATCTCACACTCAATCACGAGTTTGGCTTCTTCGTAATATGGAGTGCCGTTTTCGGTGTAAGCGGTATGAAGTCCAAGTGCAGCGGCTTTGTCACCGTCGCGGCCACTGTTACGGCCCATATATCTCCAAACTTCAGGATTTTCGAACTCCATGATGGTAAAACGACCGTGACGCTCCATGAACTCCCATGTGTAGCGGGCAGGAGCGACATAGACCGTGACCGTCGGGCGGTCATGGCCGATATAGTTTCCGATGCTTCCCCAACCTATCGTCATGGCGTTGTTCTCGGTGGTGTCGCCAGAGCAGAGGATGAGGTTTTTGGTGAAGAAAGTGAAGCCGTTGTCGGCAAAGTCCTTTTGTACGTCGAATGGTTTGAGTTCAGTGTTCATAGGTGTTTCTTTACAGCCTGCCAATGCTATCAGGAGCATGGAGGCGATTAGTAATAGTTTTTTCATTTATGTTTTTTCTTTGTATATTTCGCTTTTACAATTTCGTAAGAATTCCGTGTAAATGCAATAATCACGGTAGTCCTCGATGTTCATAATGCTTTTTTATTTCTGCAAAAGTACTCTATTTTTTTCTATTTTTGCAAAAAAATCTATTGGTTTGATATTATTGATTTTCGGTTTATAAATGGATTGGGTTAGGAATGTGTGTATGTTCTGCGGCTTATCGAGTTGAATAAGATGTCGCATTCAATCTTGGCTAAATATAGTAGGCTTAATATAGCCAAATTCAATAAGCAGTTCGTCAGCAATACCACCCTCAATCACATCGAATGCTTGATGCGGCAACCCTTTTCGGCACAATGCGACAAAATCAAGCCAAAGCCCCTTTCTTCTTCATAAACGCAAAGCTCCTCCCAAGAAGCTGCCTGTGCCGACTATGAGGATGTTTTTAGCATATTATCCCACATATTTCAATCCGACAATAGACAATATCAGCGTCGTCAGGAAGAATATCCTCCAAAATGTTGCCGGCTCATGGAAGACGAAGATTCCGAGCAACACTGCGCCAACGGCTCCGATGCCGGTCCAGACGGGATATGCCACTCCTATCGGGATAGTCTGAGTGGCTTTAGCTAAAAGCACGGCACTCAGCACATACAGCAAGGCAAATCCAGTGATCCAAGCCCAAAACTCTGTTCCGACCGCCAATTTGGTCTTTCCGAGGCAGAAAGCGAAGCCTGTTTCACAAAGGCCGGCTATAATGAGGATAATCCAGTTCATAATCTTGTCTTTATCAAATTCTTTTTTGCTTCTTTATTGTTGGCATGTATCGCACCGACTTTCTGGCAATGCTCCATTCCGGGGCAGTCGCCACATGTCTCATAATTCTTGCTCACAGCACATTTGCGAATCTCACACAGATCGTTACAGAAAACAGTCTTTGCTCCGTCCATGCGACAGCCTTCACAATTGATGTGCTCGGGCAAAATAGATGTTTTGTTCAACTCTGACCATAGTTTTGCTGTCTTCTCGCGCAGTGCCTGATCGTTGTTCTTGGTGGCGATGAAAGCATCGCATTTATCACAGTCAAGCCCGCAAATGGCAATCATTTTATTCATTTTTGCTATTTTTCAAGTTTTTGAAAATCAACCAGCCACTTCCAAACAGGTATTACCTCCATTGTGATGCTGTCTTCGACAATCTGTCGCTTAGTATCCCATGTAATTATAATGCCATGATACTGCTTGTTCGCTTTTAGAAACTTCACCAGTCCGCCCACTTCGCGCTCGTAAGTGTCGATGTCTTCAATATTCTAAAGTTAACTTTGCAGAAATACAAAAATATTTTAAACTATTCTTTATAAAAACAAAAAAAATATAAAAAAACACCAACCACTTGCTTAAACAAATAATTGGTGCTCTTCTTTCGAGGTACCAGACGGAATCGAACCGCCGTAAAAGGTTTTGCAGACCTTCGCCTAGCCACTCGGCCATGATACCCTGTATTTGGGACTGCAAAAATACAACTTTTTTCAATATCCCAACGTTTTTTCAAAAATTATTTTTTGCGGCTCTCATTGCGGCTTTCAACCCAGAGCCATAAACGCCACATCAACCAGCCCCACGCAAAGAACAAAACGTAGTAAACCCACTTCGGTGTCGTGGGCTGATAAGCGTCCTCGTTGATGATCTCGGAGTACTGCTCCGTCGGGATGTCGGCGTAATAATAAGCTCCCGCACCGAAGTCATAGCCTTCCACCAAGCCAAACCTGTTGGCCATGATCCAGCCTGCCAAAGCCAAGGTGACTACCACCACCACGATGGTAATCACCTTGAAAATAGTGTTATTATGACTCATTTATTTGAACAAATCGAGGTTCGGAACGTCAAACACCACACCTGAGAGCAGGAACCACACCGCAAACAATGTGAGAGCGATGTTGAACAGCTGTCCGACGATGTACAACCACAGCACCTTGCCACCCTGCATCTGCTTGAAGAGAGTCTTGAAGTTGGTGTCAAGTCCGATGCTGGTGAATGCAAGCACGAAAGCCCAGTTCTTGTATTGGTCGAGCACCCCGTTGATGGCCTTCACCTCAGCGCCGCTGGTCAACGGCATGATGACGAACGATGCCACCAATGATGCCACGAAGAAACCGATGATGAACTTCGGGAAACGTGTCCAGATCTCGCCTGCGCCCACGTTCTTGTCGCCAGTCTTGTCGACCTTCAAAGCGAAGAATACCGCCACGAAGAAGGCGATGAAACCGATGAGTATGTTCTGAATCATCTTCACCATCGATGCCACCTGCTCGGCTTCCTCACCGAGAGCGCTACCGGCAAGCACCACAGCGCCTGTCGAGTCGACAGTACCACCGATGAGCGCGCCGCCCATCATCTGGTTCATGCCTGCCCAACGGATGATCATAGGCTCAAACACCATCATCAAAATGGTGAAGATGATTGAGATAGAGATTGCCAACGAGAGGTCTTCTTTCTTTGCCTTTGCGGCGGCTCCTGTAGCGATGGCGGCTGATGTTCCGCACACCGAAGTGGCTGATGCCAATGTGATAACCAACGGCTTGTTGTCGATTTTCAAGACCTTGGTGCCAAACCACCACATGAAGATGATGACGATAGGAGTCACAATCCAAGCGATGCCGAGACCGTAACCGGCAAATTTATAGATGTTGCTGAACAACACCGAGAATCCCATGATAACCAAACCGGTCTTGATGTAAAACTCAGTGCGTATTGCAGGTTTCAGCCATTCCGGCGTGCCAACGGTGTTGGAAATCAACAATCCGATAAGCAATGCCCAGAATGCCCACTCGAGATACATCTTAAGTGTGAATTCGGCGCTTATCATTCTGACAAGGATGCAGATGACAAATAAAACAAGAAAAGCCGGGATGAACTTGCTGAGTTTCTCGCCCTGCAGCTTGATGCCGATGCCGAACAAAACACCTGTCACTAAGAAGGTACGTAGCAACTTAATCCAGAAAGTGCCGTTGCCGAACTGTGAGGCAAGCGATTTCTTCGCCTCGACGTTCTCCCACCAGTGCCATGTGCCGAATTTTAAGGCTGAGAAGTCAAACCAGCCGGTCAAAACCGACACGCAGGCTATAGCGATGACGATGAATCCAATCCACACCGCCAACCAGTCTTCTTTTTTCAACAAATCAGATTTTGCCATAATCTTAAATCTTTAAATTTAGAATTTGTAATTTATCATCGCAACAATGCGGTGTGATTCTTTGCCCGCTTCAGGCTTGATATAGCTGTAATCAAGCTTCATGTTGAGGAACTTCCATGGCCAGTAGCTGATGCCGACGCTGTAGGTGTCCTTGGCGCCCTTGTCGATGTCGGTGTCACCGTTGAAACGGTCATAACGCAACACCGGCATGAGAACTTGCGACTTCTCTTTGCCTAATTTGAAGTTGTATCCTGCCACGGCATAGAGACCGTTGCTGTTGTAGTTGCTGATGGTGTCATTGACGCCTGTCTCACCTGCCACAAACTCTGAACGTACGACAAATGACTCGTTTTTAAACTGTAAACCGCCGCTGTAACGGTTGCGGGCACCCTTGGTGTCATTGCTGGTGTTGAGGAACTCTCCGTTGTAGATGGAACCGGTGAGGGTGAGCTCCTTGAGCCACGGATGGAACTCGATGCGGCCCGCAATGTCCTTGCGGTTGTTGTTGTCAACCACGTTGGTGCCGTTGCCGTTGAACACGCCGACAGCATACTCCAAGAGATGGAAGCCCTTGCCGTTGGTCTCCACCTTGAAGAGCTTGCCCGATGCCATGACACCGATGTCACGACCAAGTTTGCCAACGCCGCAAACATCGTTGTATCCCACAAGCTTGGTTATGACCTCTCCATAGTCGTAAAACTCAAGGTTGACAGGGTTCATGGCCGTCTCCATCGTGAACGGAATCTTAAACTGACCCGCCTGAATAGCCAAAGCGTCACAGAAAGTGTATTTCAAATATGCGTCAACAAGCATTGGCGAGTTGAGGAAGTCGCCCTGAATCTTGTACGACAACTTGTCGGTGAGCTTGCCGTCAATCGACATACGTACACGACGCATCCTGAATGTGCTTGTCGTGAGGTCGAAATCACTGTTGAAATCAGCCTCATACATCCCCTGGACAAATCCTGAAATCTTCGGAGTCCTGTCAA
Organism: uncultured Bacteroidales bacterium; assembly: GCA_900315175.1. Lineage (GTDB taxonomy): Bacteria > Bacteroidota > Bacteroidia > Bacteroidales > F082 > Limimorpha. The sequence continues at coordinate 160,689 of OMYA01000007.1, read as the reverse complement.
CGTCCTCTTGTGCAAATGCTAATCCGCTGAACATCAGCATGATAGCCAATAATGTAAATCTCATCTTTCTCATTTTTCAATATTTTTAGTTAAAAATTTGATTATATCGCCCGCAAAAATACAAAAAATAGTAAACGCTTTTACTAAAAATGAAAAATTTTTCCCCGTAGGAGGAAAAATTTCCATGAAAACACTATTAAAATCTATTAAAATCTATAGTTTAAAATTGCTACGATATGATGATCTTCCTTGCTGTTATTCCAATTTATATATTGATAGTCGAGCTTGAAATTAAACTGTGGTATCGGCATATAATAAATACCGGCGGTATAATAGTTTACAGCATCTTCATTAAAAGCTTTGCCTTCACCAACACGGTCGTAACGCAACACAGGCATGATTTTCTGTTTGCCTTTGCAGATTTTGAACCAATATCCGACCACTGCGTAAAAACTGTAGTTTTTCACATGTTCATTTACGGTTATTGTCTGATAAACATGAGATGGATATTGAATCTCTTCTCCTGTTTCAGCACCGATATATTCCGAGCGGACGACTAATCTGTCGTTTTTGAACTGAGCACCAATACTCCAACGGTTGAACACACCTTTATTAATAGTGTCGCAATAATAGGTGCCGTTACGAATTGAACCTGAGAATGTCAGACTTTGTATCGGATGGAAATCCAGACGGCCGACGAAAATCTTATTATTGTTGTTGTCAATATTATTTATGCCGTTGCCGTTAAAGATGCCGGCTTTATATTCAATGGCATTGTTCGCCAGTTTTCCGCTTGCCATCACGCCTATATCGCAACCGAGAGCACCGAGGGGGGAGATATAGCTGTATTCATATCCCACCAGCTCTTTGATGGCTGAGCCATAGTCGAAAATCTCGCAGCCGAATGCCGGATTCATCTCGTTTTCGATGGTGAAGGGCGTCTTGAACTGTCCCGCCTGTATGGCAAAAGCATCGCAGAAATCATATTTGACGATTGCGTTTACCAGCATGGGTTTCCTCACGAAATCGCCGCTTATCACCCAAGTGAGTTTCTCGGTCAGATTACCTGAAAGACTCATGCAAACACGATGGAAACGAAACGAGTCGTTCATCAGTTTGAAATCATTGTCGAAATTCGCATCGAAACGAAACTGTGCGAAGCCGGAGACCTTCGGAATCCAGTCGTTCTTTTTCTCTTGCGCGAAGGCTAACATGCTGATACACAGCATAATGGCTACTAATAAAAATCTTGTTTTTCTCATTCTTTAAAGATCTTGTTAAGAATATATCTCGTTTTCGCTGCAAAAATACAAAAAATGTAGAGACGTCATACTATGGCGTCTCTACTAACGTCTAACGTCTAAGGTCTAACGTCTAATAATTCTCCGCTTTAATCTGGAAATAAGCCTTTGGATGGCTGCACACAGGGCAAATCTCAGGGGCTTTCTTGCCAATCACGATATGACCGCAGTTGGCGCACTGCCACACCATGTCGCCATCGCGTGAGAAGACGATGCCGTCCTCGATGTTCTTCAACAATTTGCGATAACGCTCCTCGTGTTCTTTCTCGATTTTTGCCACCATCTCAAACAATGCTGCGATTTTGGTGAAACCTTCCTCGCGGGCGGTCTTGGCCATGCCCGCATACATGTCGGTCCATTCGTAATTCTCGCCTTCAGCGGCGTCTTTCAAATTGGTCATTGTGTCAGGCACCTCGCCTTCGTGTAAGAGCTTGAACCAAATCTTGGCATGCTCCTTCTCGTTGTTAGCCGTCTCTTCAAAGAGGTCGGCAATCTGATTATAACCTTCCTTACGCGCCTTCGATGCGTAATAAGTGTATTTGTTTCTTGCCTGCGACTCGCCGGCAAATGCTGCCATCAAATTGGCTTCTGTTTTCGAACCTTTTAATTCCATATTCTATATAGTTTAAGTGATTATTACATTTGCAAAGATAAAAAACTTTTTTCAAAAAAGCAAGATTTTTTTGAAAAATTAATTGGCTAACACCAAGATTAAATTATTTTTTACCTCGCAAACGCCACCTCTTATATCGAAAAACTGGACCTTGCCGTCGGCATCCTGCACCTTGGCACGACCCGGACCGAGTGCCGCTATCATCGGAGCGTGGTTGTGCAGAATCTCAAACAAACCGTCGCTGCCGGGCAACTGCACCAGCTCAACGTCGCCGCTGAAAATCTGCTCGTCAGGTGATGTTATCTCAAGTTTCATGATTTACTCATTGCTTTCTTCCAACATCTTCTTGCCTTTCTCGATGGCTTCCTCTATGGTTCCCACGAGGTTGAACGCAGACTCAGGATACTGGTCGACCTCGCCGTCCATAATCATGTTGAAGCCCTTGATGGTGTCCTCAATCTTGACAGTAGCGCCTTTCAAGCCGGTGAACTGCTCTGCCACGGTGAACGGCTGCGACAGGAAGCGCTGCACACGGCGTGCCCTGTTGACAACGAGTTTGTCCTCCTCCGAGAGCTCGTCCATACCGAGGATGGCAATGATATCTTGCAACTCCTTGTATCTCTGGAGGAGGTTCTTCACGCGCTGAGCGGTCTTGTAATGCTCCTCACCGACGATATCCGGAGTCAGAATTCTCGATGTTGAATCCAATGGGTCAACGGCAGGGTAGATGCCTAACTCAGAGATCTTACGGCTCAAAACCGTCGTCGCATCCAAGTGCGCGAATGTCGTCGCAGGTGCCGGGTCTGTCAAGTCGTCAGCGGGCACATACACAGCCTGCACCGAGGTGATGGAACCGCTCTTGGTGGAGGTGATACGCTCCTGCATCAAACCCATCTCCGATGCCAGAGTAGGCTGATAGCCCACAGCCGACGGCATACGCCCGAGCAATGCCGAAACCTCCGAACCCGCCTGCGTGAAACGGAAGATGTTGTCGATGAAGAACATGATGTCACGACCGTCGGTCTCGTCATCACCGTCACGGAAATATTCAGCCATACTCAATCCCGATAACGCCACTCTCGCACGTGCCCCCGGCGGCTCGTTCATCTGCCCGAACACCAGCGTGGCCTGCGACTTCCCGAGCTCTTCGTAGTCGACCTTGTCAAGTGGCCAGTTGCCTTTCGCCATCTCCTCCTGAAACTCCTTGCCGTATTTGATAACGCCTGCCTCAATCATATCACGAAGAAGGTCGTTGCCCTCACGTGTGCGCTCGCCAACACCGGCAAACACTGTCATTCCGGAATACAACTTTGCGATGTTGTTGATGAGCTCCATAATGAGCACGGTCTTACCTACACCAGCACCGCCAAACAAACCGATCTTACCGCCTTTTGCGTAAGGCTCAATCAAGTCGATGACCTTGATACCTGTAAACAGAATCTCCTGTTTTGTCGAGAGGTTCTCAAACTTAGGAGGGTCACGGTGAATGCTGTTGCGCTTTCCTGGGTTCATCGGCTTCAAACCGTCGATGCTGTCGCCAATGACGTTAAACAGACGCCCTTTCACCTGGTCGCCCGTAGGCATGGTGATAGGATGTCCGAGGCTGCACACCTCCATGCCACGGCGCAACCCGTCGGTCGAGTCCATGGCAATGGTTCTCATAGTGTTCTCTCCAATGTCCTGCTGCACCTCAGTGATGAGCTGTTTGCCGTTGTCAAGCTTGATTACAAGCGCATCCAACAGATTCGGCAGATGCTTCTCATCTTCAAAAGCTACGTCAATAACAGGTCCGATGATCTGCACAATATGACCTTTAATCTCTTTCTCCATTATGTTTTTCAACTCCTATGATTGATTCAAAATTTTTGATAAATCCCCATTGGAATATTATCAGGTAAAAAATGCCGATGGTGATAGCGCTGTCAGCGATATTGAACACCGGACTGAAAAATATCTCTCCGCCGAGCCAAGGCACCCATTCCGGAAAGGTGAAAAGCGGGAAATACAGCATGTCGACCACTCTTCCCTGCAGAAACCCCGCATAGTCGAAGATGAGACCGTAAAACATGCCGTCGATGATGTTGCCCAAAGCTCCCGCAACGATGAGCGAGATGCCGAACAACGGACCGAACCTCACGCCTTTCTTCACCAACCTGATAAGCAACCAGAACAGGAAAGCCACCGCCACGACACGGAACAGGCTAAGGAAAACCTTGCCCCATCCCGCACCGGAGATCTCCCATCCGAATGCCATGCCGTTGTTCTCGATGAACAGAATATAAAACCACTTCCCGAAAACAGGGATGGCCTCACCGATTGCCATTGTCGTCTTGACCCAAATCTTCGAAAACTGGTCAAGCAGAAGAACCAAGAAGATGACAATCAGAGGTTTTTTCATTTCTTCTTATTCTGATTCATTTTGGCTTCGACGCTGAGTGTGGCGTGCGGCACTGCGCGCAGACGCTCCTTAGGGATGAGCTTGCCTGTCACACGGCAGATGCCGTAAGTCTTGTTCTCAATGCGAATCAAAGCATTCTCAAGGTTCTTGATGTACTTAGCCTGACGAACCGCCAAAGCACTGTTCTCCTCCTTCGACAAGACAGCCGCGCCTTCCTCCAAAATCTTGAAGGTAGGTGCCGTGTCGTCAGACTCGCTGTTGGCAACGTTTTCCTGTAACAATGCGAGGTCCTTGCGTGCCTGAGCCAAACGGCTCATGATCAATTCTTTGAATTCAGCCAGTTCTTCGTCAGAATATCTGGTCTTTTCTGATGTGTTGACTGTTTCTTCCATATCTAATCCAATTAGTGTTATGCTTTCTTTATCATTAATCTCACTGAAATATTATCAACAAGTTCTTGAGCCTCAACGCCTTCGAGCTTGTCGACCATATCCAGCGTCGCGAGTGTCTCCGAGCAGATGTATTCCCCGAATCTCTCAACCGGCTTCATGATATCGGCGTTCTTCTCAATCGTCAGGATAATCTTGTCTGTGACCTCAAAACCACCGTCTTTTCTCATGTTTTGAACCCTGTTGATGATTTCTCTTGCGAGACCCTCCTCAAACAGCTCCTGCGAGATGGTGATGTCGAGAGCCACGGTCATGTTGTCCTGCGTCGTCACAGTCCAGCCCGGGATGTCCTCCGTGGTGATGAGAGCGTCTTCCAAAATCAGGTTAACTTCCTGACCTTCAACGGTTATCGTCGCACCACCGTTCTTCTCAAAACTCCTGATGTCTTCCTGATTCATGGTGTTGAAATACTTCGTGAGCTGTCCCATCAACTTGGCGTAACGTGTCTTCAACGATGCGAAGTTAGGTCTGACTTTCTTCACCAGGATGTTGAGTTCGCCTGTAAGATATTCGGCTTTCTTCACGTTCACCTCAGAAAGGATGAGGCCTTCGACCTTCTGCAGCTGCTGCATCATATCGTCGTTCAGCACCGGAATCATGATTCTTGACAATGGCTGACGTACGCGGATGTTGGCTTTCTTTCTCAACGAAAGCACCATCGATGCGACGAGCTGTGCCATCTCCATGCGCTCCTCAAGTTTCTTGTCGATGCATTTCTCGTCTGCCTTCGGGAATCTCGTCAGATGCACTGACTCTGCGCTGTCGCGGTGTGTCACGGCGTTGAGGTCGCGGTAAAGCTGCTCGCTGAAGAACGGCGCAATAGGCGAAATCAAGCGTGCCAAGGTGTCCAAACAAGTATACAATGTCTGATATGCCGAGGTCTTGTCGTCAGAGCCGTTGCTCTTCCAGAAACGGCGGCGTGACAAGCGCACGTACCAGTTGCTCAAGTGGGCATCGACGAAATTGCCGATGGCACGGCCGGCCTTGGTAGGCTCATAAGCCTCGTAGTCTTTCTCAACCTCAATGATGAGAGAGTTGAGCTCCGACAAAATCCATCTGTCGATTTCAGGACGTTTCTCAAACGGGATGTCCGCCTCTTTGTACTCAAATCCGTCGATGTTGGCGTAGAGCGCGAAGAATGCGTAAGTGTTGTATAATGTTCCGAAGAACTTGCGGCGCACGTCGTCGACGCCGTCTTCGTCAAATTTCAGGTTGTCCCAAGGCTGCGAGTTGGTCATCATGTACCATCTCACCGCGTCAGCACCGTATTTGGTGATGGCTCCGAACGGGTCGACAGCATTGCCCAAGCGTTTCGACATCTTGTTGCCGTTCTTGTCGAGCACCAAACCGTTGGAAATCACGTTCTTATATGCCACAGAGTCGAAGCACATCGTCGCGATGGCGTGTAAGGTGAAGAACCAACCACGTGTCTGGTCGACGCCTTCTGCGATGAAGTCCGCCGGGAAGGTCTTGTCATTCAACTGCCCTGGCTTGCCCATATAGTGAATCTGTGCGTAAGGCATAGCACCTGAGTCAAACCACACGTCGATGAGGTCCGGCTCGCGGAACATCTTCTTGCCTGATTCTGAAACCAAAACCACGCCGTCGATATATGGCCTGTGAAGGTCAAACTTGGTGTAATCATCTGATTTATAAGGATTTTCCTTCATAAAGCCCGCCTTGATTGACTTCTCAATCTCTTCGCGAAGCTGTGCCACGCTGCCGATGCATATCTCCTCGTTGCCGTCTTCTGTTCTCCAGATCGGCAACGGTGTTCCCCAATAACGTGAACGTGAGAGGTTCCAGTCGACGAGGTTCTCGAGCCAGTTGCCGAAACGTCCTGAACCTGTTGCCTCAGGCTTCCAGTTGATGGTTTTGTTGAGCTCTATCATCCTGTCTTTCAACGCTGTAGTCTTGATGAACCAGCTGTCGAGAGGGTAGTAGAGGACAGGTTTGTCGGTGCGCCAGCAGTGAGGGTAGTTGTGGGTGTGTTTCTCGCTCTTGAAGAGCTTGCCCTGTTCCTTCAGCATGATGACGATTTCCACATCAAGTGATATGTCTTTGTCGGTCTTTGTCGCGTCGTAGGCGTTTTTCACGAATTTGCCTGCATATTTTGCATATTCCTCAGCGTCGATGTGTGTCTTAACCCATTCAGGGTCAAGGTCTTCGAGGAGGAAGAACTTGCCAGTTTTGTCAACCATCGGCTGTGCCTTGCCGTCCTTGTCGATGAGATGCAGTGGCGGGATGTTGGTCTGTTTTGCCACTCTGTTATCGTCAGCGCCGAAGGTAGGAGCGATGTGGACGATGCCGGTACCGTCTTCCGTTGTGACGTAGTCGCCAGGGATGATGCGGAATCCGTCGCCGTCAGGCTTCACCCATGGGATGAGCGGCTCATAGTACAAGCCCGCGAGCTCTTTGCCCTTGCAGGTGCCCAAAACCTCGTATGGAAGCTTCTTGTCACCGACTTTCCAGTCTTCAAACTTTGGCTTCTCTTCTTCCGACGGGAAGAACGATGCCATCAGAGGCTTTCCTATGATGATGTAAATCTGCTCGCCGTTGTTCGGGTTCACTGTCTTCACGAGGTTGTACTCGATGCCAGGACCCACTGCCAATGCCGTGTTCGACGGCAAAGTCCATGGTGTCGTGGTCCAAGCCACCGCGTAAGTTTGAAGCGCGGAGTCTGAAGTTTGAACTTTGAAAATCTCTTTTAACTTTTCACCATTAACCTTTAACTTGAACATCGCCACACAGGTGAGGTCTTTCACGTCGCGGTAGCAGCCAGGCATGTTCAGCTCGTGTGAGCTCAAGCCTGTGCCCGCAGCCGGCGAATATGGCTGAATGGTGTATCCTTTATACAGTAAACCTTTGTTATATAAGTCTTTAAGTAAGAACCACAAAGTCTCGATATATTCGTTTGTGAAGGTGATATAAGGATTGTTGAGGTCGACCCAGTAGCCCATCTGACGGGTGAGGTCGTCCCAGCGGTCTTTATATTTCATCACTTCCTCGCGGCAGGCGCGGTTGTAGTCGTCAACGCTGATCTTCTTGCCGATATCTTCCTTTGTGATGCCGAGTTTCTTCTCAACGCCAAGCTCCACCGGCAGTCCGTGGGTGTCCCATCCTGCCTTGCGGCTCACGTATTTGCCCTTCAATGTCTGGAAACGGCAGAAGGTGTCCTTGATGGTACGTGCCATCACGTGATGGATGCCCGGCATGCCGTTTGCTGAAGGTGGTCCTTCATAAAAAACATACGCCGTTCCGTTCTTGGTGTTCTCCAAACTCTTGCCGAAGATGTCGTTATCTTCCCAAAACTTACGAACCTCATCTGCTATGTTGGTGAGATTCAAAAACTTATACTCGCGATATGCGTTCTTCATATAACGTGTTTGTATTTCTAAATAATTCGCAAAGATAAAAAAAAGAATTGATTTTAACGGACATTATTTAAAGTTTTTTTAATTTTGCAAAGAAATTTTACATTTTGAAATAAAAACTATCCAAATATGAAAACAAGTTATTCTATTGGAGTCGATATCGGAGGCACGAATACCGACATCGGACTCGTCCGCGACGACGGCAAAATCATCGACAAGGAAAACCTGCATACCAACGAGTATTACGACGCTGCGCTTTATGTGAAAGATGTGGCAGATAAAATCAAGATTTTGCTTGAGAGAAACAATATTACAGAAATCGAAGGTATCGGCATCGGTGCACCGAATGGAAACACTTACAAAGGGAGCATCGACAACGCACCGAACCTCAACTTCAAAGGTCAGGTGAAGCTTGCCGAGATGATGAAGCAACATGTTGATACTAAAGTGGTTGTGTCGAATGACGCCAACGCTGCGGCTTACGGCGAGATGATTTATGGTGGAGCCAAAAATCTCGACCATTTCATCACTTTCACTCTCGGAACAGGCGTGGGAAGCGGCATCATCATCGACAGGAAGCTCGTCCTTGGCTCGACAAGCACTGCAGGCGAGCTCGGTCACTCGATAATCATCATCAACGGTCGCCAGTGCGGCTGCGGACGTAAAGGCTGTCTTGAGACTTACACCTCGGCTGGCGGTATCCGTCGCACAGCTCTCGAACTGATGGAGCAGAATCCTTTGTACAATGGCGTTTTGAAACAGGTCGCCCCTGAAAATCTCACATCAAAAATGGTCGGTGACGCTGCCAACGCTGGCGATCCTATCGGTATACAGACTTTCGAAAACGTGGGTTATCTCCTCGGCATCGCCATGGCAAACGCAGTGACATTCTCTGCCCCGCAGGCCATCTTCCTCATGGGCGGCCCGGTACATGCTGGCGAAGTGCTGATGAAGCCTCTCCGCAAATCGTTCGAAGAACATCTGCTGAATATCTACCAAGGTACAGTGCAAATCAGAGTGTCAGAATTGAAAGACAACGAGGTGGCAATATTAGGCGCCGCCGCCTTGTGCCAATTGTAGAGACGGATGAAAATCCGTCTGTTTATTGTAGACAGAGTGTAGAGACGGATGAAAATCCGTCTATTTAAAGATATTGTATCGGCGAGAAAACCAGACAACCAACCAGTGCGAACATTATCACAACCACTATTGATAATGCGAACACTGGTTTGCTGTGATGGAAAAACTTCCTTATGACCAACGCCATCACAGGTATCGACATGATGGGAAGCATAGGCACAAACAGCCATACCGGATATTTCCGCTTCATGCTGACTATCCTGCGCGCCTTCCTCAATCTTTTCTCAGTGGGATGCAGCCTTTTCTTGTTCAAACGATTCATTATCGTCCCGAAGAAGTAGTAGAATATGATGAATCCTGCGAGAGCACCTAAAGTCGATGCCGCAAACGTCGTCCCAAACGACAAATCAGCCGCAAAACCGACAGCCGGTGCGAAAAACGTCTTAATCATCGACGCCAAAATCACAGAAAAAACCTTCCAAAACACTTTTCTCTAAGTTAATCAGTTAATCAGTTAACCAGTTGTCATGATTTGTAACTGACTGATTGAGCAACTGATTAACTATAATTTTTTACTTTTCTATTGTTCGAATATAAAAATTTTGTAATTTTGCAGCCTCAAACACGCCACTTTAGCTCAGTTGGTAGAGCAACGCATTCGTAATGCGTAGGTCGTTGGTTCGAGTCCGACACGTGGCTCTAAATCTTTCTGTCAAGAATCTGATAAACAGAATTATTTGACTTAAATTCCGGCACTATCACCTTCATCTGCTTCACGATGTCGAAGTCGTTGCACGTCGGGAGTATCTCCAACAGCTTGCTAATCTCGTTATCCACCTCTTCCCTGGTGTATTCACGCACTCTGGCGCGCATAATCTTCGGATGCTCGGTAGGGATGGTGTTTTCCTTTGTCGCAAGCAACTCCTCATACAGCTTCTCGCCGGGTCTCAAACCTGTGATTTCAATCTGAACGTCAGGCATATGCGACAGCTTTATCATCTTGCTCGCCAGGTCGTAAATCTTGACAGGCTTGCCCATGTCGAACACGAAGATGTCGTCGTCATCACCGATGGCGCCAGCCTCCAACACCAGGCTGCAGGCCTCCGGAATCGTCATGAAGAAACGGATGATGTTCCTGTCGGTGACGGTGAGCGGCCCGCCATGCGCCAACTGCTTCTTAAACAACGGGATAACCGAACCGTTTGAGCCTAAAACGTTGCCAAAACGTGTGGTCACAAACTTTGTGCTGCTGTTGCGGCTCTGAGTGTAAATCTCCGCGATGCGTTTGGTGGCTCCCATCACGTTGGTAGGGTTGACAGCCTTGTCGGTGGATATCATCACAAACTTCTCAACGCCATATTTTATCGCCAAATCCGCCACAATCTTCGTTCCAAGCACGTTGACGAACACCGCCTCGTATGGGAAACTCTCCATCAACGGAACGTGTTTGTATGCCGCAGCATGATATATGATCTGCGGCTGATATTTCTCAAACACCTCAGTCATCTTATTGATATCCTTCACGTTACCGACAACGAACTCCTTCGGGACGGCAATGTGTTTGAAAGGCTCTTCATTGTTCAACTCAAACTGCAAATCATACATCGGCGACTCTGCTTGGTCAAACATTATCAAACACTTAGGATTGTTCTGCAACACCTGGCGGCATATCTCACTGCCGATAGAACCCGCAGCGCCAGTCACCATCACAACCTTGCCCTCAAGCTCATGCTTCACGTTCTCCTTACCCAAAACAATAGGCTCCCTCTCAAGCAAATCTTCAATCTTAATCTCTTCTATCTGATTGAAATTCAATTGGTCACCATTGATAAATCTATCGACATGAGGCACCGCTTTCACCGTGACACCGAGGTCGAGCAATCCGTTAACAATCTCGTTACGTCTATCAATCGTCAAACTCGGCATCGCCAAAATGATTAAATTGACCCCGTTCTTCTTGATGAATTCTTTGTTAAATACAGCCTCAGGCTTGCGAATACGCACCCCATTTATTGATTTCCCGATTTTATTCGGAGAGTCATCGACAAAAGAAACAACACTGTATTGGGTGGAAGTGTCTTGATACAAAGCACTTTGCGTTATAGGACCGGCATCACCGGCACCATAAATGACAGCATTGATTTTATTCGGCTGTGGACGCAGATATTCATTGTAAATACGACGGATAACAAGTCGTCCGAAGATCATGAACCCCAAAACCACAAAACATGTCAACAAAATTGAAAGATAATTGAGGAAAAACATGTTTAAAAAACGCAATCCTTCGATATTGTTTATAAAATACTTGCAAATACATAATGCTATAAACACTCCGACTGTCGTCTTTAAAATTCGCTCAATGTCTTTAAAACCAGTGTATCTGACAAGTCCTTTGTATGATCCTGTCACTAAAAATCCTATGATGAAAAACAGCAGGACAGAAGTCGATTGTACGAAAAACAACAGTATGTTCGCTTTGTTGTAGTTCGGATAATAACCAATCAAAGGCACAAATATTATTGCACTTAATACTACAAATATGTCAAATAATAGCACATAAATTCTTGATAATGAGCCAGTGTTTCTTTTCCCGAAAAACAATCTGGCAATTTTCATCAATAATATCTTCATAATATGTTATTTTCGTTTAAAAAACTATTTTTGCCACTCTTTGATGAGCTGTTCGTCTTGCATCTTGCAGATGAGGAGACAGTCGTTGTCGTCCACAACTATATAATTATCAAGACCTTGCACTATGACTTTCTTTTTCCCGTAGGAGCGCACTATGCAGTCTTCGCTGTCGACCATCCGGATGTTTTCACCGATGACGGCGTTCTTTTTCTCGTCGTATGGGATATGGGTGTAAAGGCTGCCCCAAGTCCCGATGTCGCTCCATCCGAAGCTTGCAGGATACACAAACACATCCTGCGATTTCTCCATCACCGCATAGTCAATGCTGATGTTTGGACAAGTCGGGAAGAGCTCGTCGATGACAGCTTGTTCGTCGTTTTTATAAAAATGTGGCTCTATTTTGTCGAATACTTTTGCCAAATCCGGCACGAGTTTCGCGATGGTGTTCACAACCATCTTCACGTTCCAGATGAAGATTCCAGCGTTCCAGTAATAACCGCCGTCGGCTAGGTATTTCTTGGCTGTCTCGAGGTTCGGCTTCTCCTTGAAAGCCTCCACTTTCTGGATGTTTTCCTTCGAATTTGCGTCAAGCGATTTGATGTAGCCGTAGCCTGTCTCCGGACGTGTCGGCATCATTCCGAGCGTCACGATGACATCGTTGTTCTTAGTATATTCAAGCGATTCCTTAATAACTTCCTGGAAATGCGGCACGTCGAGCACGAGATGGTCGGCAGGGGAGAACACGAGGTTCGCGTCAGGATATTTGGCATAAATCTTACGGCTCACATACTCGATGCAAGGCGCCGTGTTGCGCATGATAGGCTCCATAAGTATCTGTGTCTCAGGCACTTCAGGAAGCTGCTCCTTCACAATGTCCTTGTATTTTTTCGATGTCACAATCCACACATGGTCAGGGGCGATGATGCCTGCAAAACGTTCAACAGTGAGCTGAATCATGGTCTTGCCAATGCCCATCACATCGATGAACTGTTTAGGTTTTTCAGGAATCGACATAGGCCAGAAACGCGAGCCGACGCCGCCTGCCATTATAATAAGGTGATTATTATTCATTTTCAAACAATGCTACTTATCCAATATACTTTTGCAAAAGTATGGAATTATTTTCAATTTATAACATCGTAATTGATAATTTTTTAATTTTGCAAAAAATAAATGGAAAATAACAAAATCGGATGAATAAGGACTCGAAAATTTTCGTGGCAGGACACCGTGGGCTGGTAGGCTCGGCAATCTGGAACAATCTGAAATCAAGAGGATATGATAATCTTGTGGGCCGCACTCATTCTGAGCTTGACCTAACCAACCAATTGGCTGTCAAGGAGTTCTTTGACAAGGAACAGCCTGATGCGGTGGTGCTCGCAGCGGCTCATGTGGGCGGCATCATGGCAAACTCACTCTACCGCGCCGATTTCATAATGCTGAACATGCTCATCCAGTGCAACGTCATTGGCGAGAGCTTCCGCCATAATGTGGAGAAACTGCTTTTCTTGGGCTCGACATGTATTTATCCGAAAAACGCTCCGCAACCGATGAGCGAAGACGCTCTTCTGACAAGTCCGCTGGAATATACCAACGAAGAATACGCCATCGCCAAAATCGCCGGGCTGAAGATGTGCGAGAGCTATAACCTACAGTACGGCACCAACTATATCGCCGTGATGCCCACTAATCTCTATGGCCCGAACGATAACTTCCATCTCGAAAACTCACACGTCATGCCCGCTATGATGCGGAAAATTTACCTCGCCAAACTGCTTAACGACAACAACTGGGAGGCAATACGCAACGATATGGACAAACGCCCGGTTGAAGGTGTCAACGGAAGCTCAAATGAGGCTGAAATAAGAAAGATATTGGCAAAATATGGCATAGAGACCAATAAAGTGACTTTGTGGGGCACAGGTAAGCCGCTGCGTGAGTTCCTGTGGAGCGAAGACATGGCTGACGCCTCTGTGCACGTGCTTCTCAACGTCGATTTCAAAGATGTCATCGGAAAAGAGGTCTACAGCAACAATGGTGCCGCGATCCCTTCACTTGGTGAGATAAGAAACTGCCATATAAATGTCGGAACTGGTAAGGAGCTGACAATCAGAGAGTTGTCACAGCTCATAGTAAAGACTGTCGGCTTCACGGGCGAAATAGTTTTCGATGCCTCCAAACCTGACGGCACAATGCGTAAACTTATAGACGTCAGCAAGTTACATAGCCTCGGCTGGCATCATAAGGTCGAGATTGAAGACGGTGTACAGAAGCTCTTCGATTGGTATCGTGAGAGTATCAGCTAAGTTATCTGTCGAGTTTGAAGCAGGTCTTGCCTTCGCGGTAAGCTTTCTCCCATTCCCAGGCGCTGCGTGTCATGTCGTCGAGGGTGCGCTCCGCTTTCCAGCCTAACTCCTTGTTGGTATATGTGGGGTCAGCCCAGATTTTCACGATGTCGCCGGCTCTTCTCTCAGCAAATTCGTATTTCAGCTTCACGCCTGTGCTTCTCTCAAACGATTTTATGATGTCCAAAACCGAATATCCAGTGCCTGTTCCCACGTTGAATACCTCGAAGCGTGACTTCATTTTGTTTTGAATCATGCGTTCGACGCCTTTCACATGGGCTTTCGCCAGATCCATGATGTGGATGTAGTCGCGGATTGGTGTTCCATCAGGCGTGTCGTAGTCGTTGCCGAAGACTCTCAGGAACGGACGTATGCCGTATGCAGTCTGCGTGACGTAAGGCATTAGGTTTGCAGGCACTCCGAACGGCAACTCGCCGAGTCTCGCGCTCTCATGTGCACCAACAGGGTTGAAATAACGTAATGCTATGGCGTTCAATCCTTTATATGCGGCGATGCAGTCTTGCATTATCTCTTCGGCAATCTGTTTGGTGTTGCCGTAAGGACATTCAGCCTTCTTGATGGGTGCTTTCTCCGAAATAGGCAGATTCTCCGGGTCTGGCTCACCGTAAACGGTGCACGACGACGAGAAGACAAAGTTCTCCACGCCGTATTTGTTCATCGACTCAAGGATGTTCATCAGTGAGTCGAGATTGTTGCGATAATATTTCAACGGCTGTTCCACCGATTCGCCTACGGCTTTATGCGCCGCAAAATGTATCACACCTTTTATATCTTGATGACGACGGAAGAAATCGTCGACTTTTGCCCTGTCAGCAAGGTCAAACTGCTCGAACGCCGGCTTCTTTCCTGTGATAGATGCAATAGCGTCGAGTGCCTCTATTCTCGAGTTAAACAAGGCATCGACGATAATCACATCGTAACCCTGCTGCTGTAATTCTACTGTTGTGTGGGAACCGATAAACCCAGTACCACCTGTGACTAATATCTTCATATTATCTCCATCCGAAAGGATGCTCACTTAATGCTAATTTCGCCAGCGGGTGGTAGTCACCGACCAGTCCTATCGGCTTCGCGTTTCTAATCTCGTATACTATCTCGATGCAGTTTCTGGCTTCAGAAATCCTGAATCCTTCACCTGAAAGAATCTTTTCGTAGCTCTTGGTGTGCAGTTCGGTGAATCCTGCGCTGAACTCGAACTCCGAGCCGTCGATCATGATGGTGCGATATGTCTTTTTCTCTCCTTGGACGGCGTTGGCAGGCAATGTGTCTGCGTTGATACTCAAGAAGTAACGCACTCTTGCCTTTGGCATCTCCAGATATCCCGCCACGCGGTCGTGTGTCGACACATGCACCACGTTTTTCGTCACCGGACCGAAGATCCACGAAAGCATGTCGTAGAAATGTATTCCGATGTTGGTGGCGATGCCGCCGCTCTTGTTCTCGTTGCCTTTCCACGAGGTGTAATACCAGTTGCCTCTTGCAGTTATGTATGTCAGGTCGACGTCGTAGACCTTGTCTTTCGGTCCTTCGTCGATTTTCTTCTTCAGTGCAACTATCGAGTCATGCAAACGAAGTTGAAGTATAGTATAGGCCTTATGTCCGGTAGCCTGTTCCACCTTTTCCAAAGCGTCGATGTTCCAAGGGTTCAGCACCACCGGCTTCTCGCAGATGACGTCGGCACCAAGTCTTAATCCATACCTGGTGTGCGCGTCGTGCAGGTAGTTTGGCGTGCAGACCGTCACGAAATCTATATTTGTACCACGTTCAATGAGACGTGTGTTATGTCTGTCGAAAAGCTCCTGTTCTGTAAAAAACGCCGCATTTGGGAAATAGCTGTCCATGATGCCCACGGAGTCGCTCTTGTCGTAGGCCGAAACCATGTTGTTTCCCGTGTCTTTTATGGCCTTCAGATGTCTTGGCGCAATATATCCCCCAACTCCGATAATCGCAAAGTTCTTCATATTTTTATTTTTAATCGCATTTGGCGATAAATCTTTAAAAAATCTATTAAAAAATCAAAAAACTCTTAACTCTTAACTCTTAACTTTCATCTCTAAACTATCAACTTTTAATTCGTATTCCCTTCCGCATTCACATTTTAAACTGTCATGCAGTTTCTTTCCGCACTCGCAAACCCAGCCAATTTGTCGTGCCGGCACTCCTGCCATCAGTGCGTAGTCTTTCACGTCTTTAGTGACGACGGCTCCGGCCGCTATCATTGCGCTCTTTCCGACGGTGTGTCCGCAAACGACGGTGCAGTTGGCACCGAGCGACGCACCTTCTTTTATCAGTGTCTTCGCATAAACGCCGTGCACCGGAAAGTGCGCCCGTGGTGTCACGACATTGGTAAATACGCAGCTCGGACCGCAGAACACGTTGTCTTCAATCTCCACGCCCTCGTACACCGACACGTTGTTCTGTATCCTAACGCCGTTACCTATCTTTACATTGTTTCCGATGTTGACATTTTGTCCCAGCGAGCAGTCTTTTCCTATCACCGCCCCTTTCTGGATATGACAGAAATGCCAGATTTTGGTGCCGTCGCCCACGACGGCACCTTCATCTATATAACTCGATTCGTGTTTGAAAAACATTATAAGTTGGCTTTTTCAATGTCTTTGAAATAGTTCACCGTACCGACTTTCAGCTCGTCTGTCGCTGCGTCGTCGCACACGATGATGCCTCTCGGGTGCATCTGCAATGCGCTCACGGTGCAGAGATGGCAGACGCCGCCTTCGATAGCCGCTGCCAAAGCGCGTGCCTTGTTGTGGCCGTTGGCGAGAATCATCACCTCGTCGCTGTCCATCACCGTGCCGACACCCACTGTCAAAGCAGTCTTAGGCACCTTGTTGATGTCGTTCTCGAAGAAACGTGAGTTGGCGATGATGGTGTCTGTCGTCAACGATTTCACCCTTGTGCGTGATGTGAGCGATGAGCCCGGCTCGTTGAATGCGATGTGGCCGTCGGGACCGATGCCGCCCATGAACAGATGGATGCCGCCGTAGCTCTTGATCTTGGCTTCATAACGTGCGCACTCCGCCTCAAGGTCGTCAGCATTGCCGTTGAGGATATTCACGTTTTCTTTCTTAATGTCGATATGTTTGAAGAAATTGTTCCACATGAATGAATGGTAGCTCTCCGGATGGTCCTCAGGAATTCTCACATACTCGTCCATATTGAATGTCACCACATTCTGGAAGGAAACCTTACCTGCTTTGTAAGCCTCGATGAGGCATTTGTATGTTCCAATAGGTGTTGAGCCTGTAGGCAATCCGAGGATGAAAGGTTTCTCTGCTGTTGGCTTGAACTCATTGATTCTGCAGACGATATGATTTGCCGCCCACTGTGACATCTTGTCGTAATTCGGTTCAATGATAACTCTCATAATATAATAAATTTAAGGTTTTTACTTGATTAATTCTCTTGCATCTTTGATGAACTGCAACGCCTGATCTGTCTCTTTCTTGATTTGTTTGACGAAGCTGTTGTCTTCAAGTTTTCCGTTCACAGCGTCACGCTCTTCAAGATTGCGGAATGTAGAGTTGCGGATAACGTTTTCGTAGTCTTTCTTCCTTGACTCATAAACCTGGTCACGCACGTATTGCAGGACTTTCTCGCCTCTGTCGAGGGCGTCTGAGAAGATTTCTTTTGTCAAAGAAGGACATTTGTTGTAGATGAATCTCAATGCCTGATAGCTGTGTAACAGCTTGTCAGTGCGGTACTTTTCCCATAATTCGTTGTAACGTTTGTGGATGTCGTCCCAGCTGTCGAGCGTGCCGTTGCAGATGTCGTCGATGAGTTTCTCGAGGTCGTCTCCGGTCACGAGCTGGCCACCCAAGTTAATCCATTCGCGCTGACGCACGTTGGTGAGACGTTTGCACATCTGTTCGAACGTCTCCTTTGGATGAACTTCCATGTGATAGATGAGGTTCTTCACCGCATAGTAGATAATCATGTCTTCGTAGGCGTGATAAGCTTCATAAGGCTTGAGTATCACCACTTTACGATGTGACTTCTCCATCTCTTCACCTAAGACCTCGAGACCTTTCACCACGGCTTTGTCTCCATTGAGGAGCTTGTGTCCGAGTTCGCGCAACTCGTAGTATTCACGTTCAGGATCCTCGCCTTTCGAGCGCAGATAAGCCTTGGCTGTCCACACCTCGAGGAGCTTGCGTCCTGCGATGACTTCTTCCATTGTGTCTGGCGCAAATGTCTCAAACTCAATGTTTTGAATCTTACGCAGACGTTTGTCGCGTTTCATATATTTCGAGGTGTTACGCGCGATGGCGTACATGTTATACATCCACCAGTATGCCGGCATCACCTCGAGCTGGTCTTTCGCCACGTTGTTGTTTACCAAGGCAAAAGGCAGCTTGATGTTCATCTCGTTAGGATAGTCTGCCTTCGAAAGCAGCGTGAATGATGCGAACTGCGACGAGTGCTTGACGCTGGAGCAGAGTCCTGGCCAGAAACCGCGTTTCGCCACGATTTCACCGTCGGTGGCGCGGCTGTTGTGGTTAGAACCTAATGTCGCACCGGCAGCCATGTTGCTCTGACCCATCACACAAGCGGCGATGAGGAAAGAGTTGTTGTGATGCTGCTCATGTGCCGGAAATATCAGGTTATTCAACACCTCACAGCATGAGATGGTCGAGTTGTCACCCAAAATAGAATAGATGACTCGCGCTCCGTATTTCAGGTTGCAGTTGTCACCGATGACGAAACGTGTCGCCACCACAGAATAAAAGATATGGCAACCGAACCCCACGATGCCGTTGACCAAAATCACACCCTCGCCAATCTGTGTCGGCTCTTCCTCCGATGAGTTGATGGTGATGTTTTTCAGCTTATTGGCACCTTTGATATAACAGCATGGTCCTATCTTCGCGTCCTTGATAATCCAAGAATTCTTGATGACACAGCCTTCACCGATGGTTCCGTAATAACCTCTGCGGCTGTCGTGCTCTTTGTTGGTAATCTCAAACAGCCTGTCCTGAAGCTTCTGAATATCAGTGTATTTTGCCCAAAGATATGCGTCGGCAGTGATCATCCCGTCGAAAGGAAGCACTCTGCGGCCGCCAGCCTCATTCATCAGCTCAAGCCATACACGCACATCCTCAGGCTCGCCCTCTTTGATGATACCGTTGCCGAACTTAGAGTGGTCGGTACATGAAACCTCGTGAATATTAAAAAGAATACATCTGTCGCCGACAATGTAGTTGGCCATATATCGCACACCATGAATAGCCACGTAATCGCCGATGTCGCAAGAAATGATGGTGCTACCGGTAATTCCGCACGGCATCTTCAAATCGTGATACTGTAGCACGATTCTTTTGATGGCTCCGATACGCACCATACCGAAAAATCGGTTGTTTTTCACCAAACTGGTGTCGAAATCGTCAGTGACCAGGATGGTGTCCCAACTGGTGGCAGTATTGCTGTTCTTCACCAGTCGCTCTATCTCGTCGGAACGCAGATGACGCCAGCCGTTTTCCGGCTTCTTGGCCTGCTGATTTCTGAAAAAGTATTCATCGCGACCATCTTTAAGATATTTCTTATTGATGAAGTTCTCGTAAATACTTTCGTATGGTAATAATGTTACTTTATCCATTTTTGTGATTTTTTAAGAGTTAATTTATTGCTTTTCAATAATATAACCCTTTAATCACGGAAATGGCGTAACAACACGCGCATATCTGTACCTCATAGTTCTAATATTTGTTTTACCTGTTGGCATACATTGACTCGTAATATTTTTCGTATTCACCTGATGTGATGTTATCCATCCAAGCCTGGTTTTCAAGATACCATTTCACAGTCTTCTCAATGCCTTCTTCGAATTGCAGACTCGGCTCCCAGCCCAGTTCTCTCTGCAGTTTCGATGAGTCGATGGCATACCTCATGTCGTGTCCCGCGCGGTCTGTCACGAAAGTGATGAGGTCCATGTCCTCGCCCTCTTTTCTGCCGAGCAAACGGTCGACAGTGTTGATGACAACCTTAATGATATCTATGTTTTTCCACTCGTTGAAGCCGCCGATGTTGTATGTCTCGGCTATCTTTCCCTTATGGAAAATGAGGTCGATTGCTCTTGCGTGGTCTTCAACATACAACCAGTCGCGCACGTTCTCGCCCTTGCCGTAGACTGGCAATGGCTTTCTATGACGTATATTGTTGATAAACAACGGGATAAGCTTCTCTGGAAACTGGTACGGACCGTAGTTGTTCGAGCAGTTTGTCACGATGGTCGGCATGCCGTAGGTGTCGTGGAACGCTCTCACGAAGTGGTCGCTCGATGCCTTTGATGCCGAATATGGTGAGTGCGGCATGTATTTCAAATCTTCTGTGAAGAACTTGCTTCCGTATGCCAGATGGTGCTTCCCTGACGATGCCTTCGTCGTGAACGGAGGCTCAATGCCTTCAGGGTCGGTCATTTCCAATGCTCCGTAAACCTCGTCGGTAGAGATGTGGTAGAAACGGCGCTCGCTGTCATTTCGACTGAGCGGAGCGAGTGGAGAAATCTCATACCAATAAGCTTTAGCTGCCTGTAACATGCTGAGCGTGCCCATCACGTTGGTCTGTGCGAATGTGAACGGGTCCTTGATCGAACGGTCCACATGGCTCTCGGCTGCGAGATGAATCACACCGTCGACGTCGTATTTCTTGAAGATTCCCAGGATTGTCTCAAAGTCGCAGATGTCGGCTTTGACAAAGGTATAATTAGGCTTGTCTTCAATGTCTTTGAGGTTCGCAAGGTTGCCTGCATACGTCAGCTTGTCGACGTTAATGATATGATAATCAGGATATTTGTTCACAAAAAGTCTTACTACGTGGCTTCCGATAAACCCTGCGCCGCCGGTGATGATGATGTTCTTCATAGATTTTCAATGCATTTTTTTAATGACTCCTTCCAATGCGGAATCGTGATATTTAATTTATTTTTAATTTTCGTTTTGTCGAGGACTGAATAGCTCGGACGCTTGACCTTGCTCGGGAACTCGTCGCTGTGGCATGGCTGTATGTCGCATGTGTTGCCGCTCAGCTCGCATATCTCTTTCGCGAAGTCGTACCAGCTGATAACTCCCTCATTACTAAAGTGATACACTTCGTGCGATTGAGAATTGATAATTGATAATTGAGAATTGTTTTCGTTTTTTAAATTATCAATAAATTTCAAAATGACGTTTGCCAGGTCGAGAGCGTAGGTAGGGGTGCCGATTTGGTCGAAAACGACGTTGAGTTTGTCGCGCTCGGCTGTGAGTTTGCGCATCGTTTTCACGAAATTGTTGCCAAACTCGCTGTAAAGCCATGCGGTCCTGATGATAACATGTTTGCAGCCGACCTTCTCTATGGCTTGTTCGCCGTGTAGCTTGGTTCTCCCATAAGCTCCTGTCGGGTTCACGGGCTCGTCTTCGGTGCGTGGGGTGTTGCCCTCGTTGCCTCCAAACACATAATCTGTCGAGATGTGGATGAGCGTCGCGTCGTTGTCTTTGCAGGCTCTCGCCAGATACTCAACTGCTTGAGCATTAAGCAGTTCCGCCGTCGCTTCATCGTCTTCTGCCTTGTCGACATTGGTGTATGCCGCACAGTTGACGATGATTTTTATATCGTTTTCTTTTACACATTTGCTAATGGCATCAAGACTCGTGATGTCGAGCTCTTCCACGTCGGTGAAGATATAGCGGTCGGAGCTTCCTTTGGAAACTATCCGCATCTCGCGGCCGAGCTGTCCGTTGGCACCTGTGACTAATACATTCATTTTTTTACTTTTCAAAAACAAAAGGTGACTCCAAATCTTTAAACAAGGGGTGATGTTTGTCTTTTTCGGAGAGGATGACGTCTTTTTCTGGTATTAACCAGTTGATATTCAGGTCTTTATCATTCCATTGCAGTGCTCCTTCGCTTTGTGGAGCGTAGTAGTTGTCGCATTTGTACTGGAAGATTGCCGTCTCGCTCAACACTGAGAATCCGTGTGCGAATCCGCGTGGGATGTAAAACATGCGGTGGTTGTCCTCGCTCAGCTCGCAAGCCACGTGTTTGCCGTAAGTGGGTGAGCCTTTGCGGATATCGACAGCCACGTCGAGCACGCGGCCTCTCACGCAACGCACCAGCTTGGCTTGGGCAAACGGAGGCATCTGGAAATGCAAGCCTCTCAGCACGCCATAGCACGACTTCGACTCGTTGTCTTGCACGAAAACGCTGTCTATCCCAAGCTTCTCAAAATCACGCTGCGAATACGACTCAAAAAAATATCCCCTCGCATCACCAAACACTTTCGGCTCGATGATCACCACTCCTTCAATATCAGTTTTTATAACTTCCATTTCAAAAATACACAAATAACTTGCAAAAATACATATTTTAAAATTATTATCAAAGAAAAAAGTGAAATAATTTCGTCTTTAGTCATCATTATCGAGCTGGCGCCTCGCTGCGCTCGCCGAGGCTCTCTAATTGACGACTAAAGACTAAGGATTCTGCGAAATCGGTGAGCGTCAGCGAACTAAATCATTGTGGAAGAAAAGTATGGGAGAATAATTCTGCGTTTTTCTGCGATATCTGCGAGAGATTTTATATCTTTGCAAAAATTTTAAAGAAATGATTCTCTGTCTTGAAACTGCTACGCCATCATGTTCGGTGGCTTTGGTGCATAACGGCGAGGTTTTGGCTTGCGAGGAAGATCCTAAAGGCCAGAACCACTCAGAAAAGATTACGCTTTTCATCGATTCGGTGATGAAAAAAGCAGGTATTTCTTACAACCAGCTCGACGCTGTCGCCGTCAGCATGGGACCGGGTTCCTACACAGGTCTCCGCATCGGTGTGAGCACCGCCAAAGGCATCTGCTACGCTGTTTCCAAACCGTTAATTGCCGTCGAAACACTCGAAGCTATGGCTTGCGGAGGCTCTGCCGTCATTTCGACCGAGCGCAGCGAGTGGAGAAATCTCCTGCTGATTCCTGCCATCGACGCCCGCCGCATGGAGGTCTACGCCGCCATATTCGACGAAAACGTCAATAAAATAAAGGATACAGAGGCGGTCATCATCGACGGGAACTCATTCGCCGACCTCAAAAAAGACCATCATCTATATCTCTTTGGCGACGGCGCCGACAAATGCGCAGAAATTTTTGCAAACGATGCCAATATCACAGTAATCAAAGATTTCTATTGCTCGGCTAAATATATGAATACTATTGCACAACAAAAATTCAATAATGATGATTTTGTTGACGTGGCATATTTCGAGCCGTTCTATCTCAAAGATTTCGTCCCGGGAACACCAACGGTAAAGGGGTTGAAATAGTTGACAATTGATAATTGACAATTGATAATTATAAGTTGACAGTTATTCTGATTCCGCTGGAATACGCTCCGAATTCAGGTGCATACTGGCACTGTATTTGCGAATAACCGGCACTGAAACTGCCGTCTTTTGTCACGTATAACTCATAAGACACCGTGTGCTTTCCTTTAGGAAGCCATTCAAAGAAATACTCCATCGCAACGTCAGTGGTGCTTTGGTAATACCATAATCCGTCGTCCCAATGATACCTCGAGAGCTGCTCCGTCGGCTCGAAACATGCGCCGCGCAAGTCTTTGAGATACACAAACTCCATGTCCTGGCTGTTCTCAAACGTGATTTTCACTGTGACTTTGTCGCCTACTTTCACGTCTTCCGGCATGATAATCTCACGTTTGACCTTCATCGCGTCGTTATGCTTCTGCACCTTGTCAATCGGCACGAAATATTGTCTGTACAAGCCGCCCCAAACCACGTGATTCGACTGGTTGTCGACGAAGACTTTGACGCTGTCATCTTCAATAATCATTGAGGCTTTGGCATCTTCAGCGGTCCAGTCGGTGCCTCTGTTCATGATGGCGAAGACCGCCTCCACGGAAGCACGCTCATTCTCCCACATGTTTGTGCGTTTTTGAGTCAAAATCCACAGGCGCATGGCGTCTGTCTCTTCGGTTTTAGGCTCGATTTCGTTGAATGCCTCCAGAATTCTCGACTCTGCCTCAATACTGATGTCCCGCCAGTACATCCCAAGCTCGTTTTTGATGGCACGCTCGCGTAACGACTTGATAATCAACCGCGCAACATCTTTGATGTTGTTTCTGTCCATTATCAGTGCGATATAAGCTTGCTCTTCAACTTCATAACGACGCCAGTCGGTGCGTAATTTGTTGATATAGAATGCTTTGGCTTCCTCAAACTTTTCTGATGTCTCGTAAGGGAAATAACTCATCGCAAACAAATTCTTCATTGTCATGAAGTCGCAGATTGCATTCGTCTTCTTCTTCTGAGTATCGAGTTTGTTGTATTTTTCAACTACTTCATTTTCAATGAAATGGAAGGCTTTCTCAGCCATTTCCGAGTCATTTCCGAGACGGCCGAGTCCGCACAGAATATATTGTGTGATATATGTACTTTCGGGCATTCCTTCAATCCACGGCCAGCCTCCGTTGACGGTCTGTCTCTTTCCAAGGATATCCATAGCTGATGCGATGTTTTTGCTAATGGCATCATTATCAAAGAGTTTTGATATGCTTGTTCGTTGCTGGGCTTCGTTTTTGGCGTTGAGGACCCATGGGGTCTCCTTTATTAATATAGCCTTCACATCTTCGTTTTTCTGCAGCTCCGACAAGGTGTCGCCTTCGTGTTCTGCCAGCATTTCCTCGATATTTGGGTTGCTTGTGACGATTTCTTGCGCCATTTTGTTGACAAAATACCTGTTGAATGCTGTCGTCGCGTATTTCTCGTCGCCTTCAGCGATATAAGGCAGAGCCTGAACCACATAAAACACAGGATTTGTATTGAAATCCAACTTGACATCATGATTTCTCTCGCCCTCGTTGCCGATGTTGAAATCGTATTCTTTCAAGGTGTTCGCCTCGACGGTCAAGGAATAAGTCTGCGTGAGGAATATGTCGGTGCTCAACACAGGAAGCAGATGTTGCTCGGCGTCGCTGAAACCGTCAGTGATTGCTGAGAATCTGAAAGTCAGGGGGTTAAGGTCTTTTTGCATCGCCACCTTCCAGCGCACACTCTGGCTGCGACCGGCTGCAATCGGTTCCATATTTATATTATTGTCTGATAAAATCAATTTTATCGGATTATTGTTTTCGTCAAAAACCTCGAGTTTTGCGGTCGGTGTAAGCGTTTCATCCGATAGATTTATGACGTTGGCGGCAATCCACAAGGTGTCTTCGTCGTAAACGAACCTTGGCATATCGGCCATTATCATCAGCGGCTGTTGGGTTACGACGGTTGTTTCATAATTTCCAACTTTCAAATCTTTTGAGTAAGCCAAAAGCTTTAAGTTCCAACGAGTTAACGCGTCAGGCATGGTGAAAGTGAATGACACATCGCCATTTTTGTCAGTGCGCAAATCAGGGTAGAAGAATGCTGTCTCGTTGAAGTCTTTACGGATTTTGGCTGGCTGATTTTCTTGTTTTTTTACTATTTCAGAATCACGGACAAATGACCTTTGATTGGTTTCTGTTTTACAATAGACAGCTTCTTCTGTAATTTCATATTCTTTCCCATCATAATTTGCGGTTGATACGGCATCAAGAATAGCACCAGATCCTGCCCGTCCTTCCAGATATGGCAGTAAAGTGTTATCGGAATAGGTTTTATTTTTTAAATAATCCCAATAGAAATATGAACTGAGATACGATTCTTTGCTTCTATCGCTTTTTGTCATGAAAGTATAGTCGGCATACGTTAATCCGCTTCTATAATAATTGACAGGAATGTTGTTGAAATCCCAGTTGTTATTTGCGTACCAGAGATTAGCGGTGAATTTGTCAAGTGAAGCGTCGTACATTCCAGCCATCAGAGAGGCGACGACGGGTTTGTTTTTGTAATCCTTAATCGTCACGCTCCATGTCTCCGTTTCACCTGGCAGCATCTTGTTACGCTCAGTGTTCAAAGTGATGTCCAGCTTCTTGTTGTCGAAAGGTATTTCAACTCTTTTTGAGACACTCATTTCACGATTGTGTTTCACAATCCTCATTGTAAAATGAACATATCCCAGGTCAAGGTCCTTGATTTTATAGGAGAACTTGTAAACGTTGTTATTCAACTTGACTCGCTTCATCTTCAGGATCTTGTCGCCTGACGACACCAGTATTATCGCTGAGGCGTTTTCCAATGACGAGCCTACATAAAAATTGACGGTCTCTCCTTTGTGTGCCGTTGTCTTGTCGACGTGCGCCCAATACATCGATTTACTTGGCATTTTCTTTGATTTCAGGTTGTAAACCAGATATTCCTTCGAAATGCTTGAAAGCGTGTCGTCAACCGATTGCAGCTCGATGAGGTAATTGGCAGGGTTTAACTTCAAGTCTTCAGGCAGAAGTTTGGCACTGCCATCAACATTTATAACACCTTGACATACAAGGTCTTTGCTGAGATGCTTGTCTGCATAGTAATCGTAATTCGGGAAATATTCCGCAAGTTGCTCATCGCTTAAAATCTGTCGGTCAAAGTCTTCAAGATATCTCTCAAATCTATCTAAATCGTTGAATTTAAATATCTTATATTCGATATTTGTATTTGCCGGCTTGCCCACAATGTTAGTAACCGTCACATCGAGGTTTTTCAAATCTGCAATGTCAATCGACTCACCGTTTTTTGTTAAGCTGATGCTGTATTTATTGTATGCAGCCACCACCGTGTATGCTCCAGCTTGCGACTCGCCCTGCGCGTTTGTCGCCGTCACCTCTATTAAATATGTATAAAAAGGTCGCTCGTATTTTTCTATTTCATCGTTCGGAAGCAATTGAAAATCAATGGTAAAGCTTCCGTCGTTGGCGGTTTGACCTTCTCCCGAAGCGATTGTCTTGTCTAATTTCTGTGCCACGACACCCCATCCCTGTCTTCTCCATGGGAATTTATACTGTCGGGAAACAGTGTATGAATACTTCACATTGTCGAGACCGAAGCCCGAAAGAGCCATAACTATGCCCGTAACTGTCACGCTGTCACCGATTTTATATTCTTGTTCAGGTGCGTTGAAAGTCACTTCAAAAGTTGGGCGTTTGTACTCCTCGACCACGATATTATGTGAACCATAATCGTTTGTGATACAGAACCTACCGTTTAATACATCGTTTGGAATAATAAAACTTCCTGAAATAGAACCAAATTCGTCAGAAATAAGATTCAAACTGTCAAAAAGGTGGTAGTTGCTATACATACTAACCGTTGTCTCAAAATCTGTAAGTAGTTCTTGTTTGTTGCCGGTTTGCTGATAGACAATACCCTTAAACTGCACTGTCTGACCTGGACGATAAATGGCACGGTCAGTGTAAAAATTCGTTTTTATGACAGGTTTTTCAGTACTTTTTTCGCTATAAAATCTATCAGGTTTAACTGAAAGCATAGTGTCGCCTTCATGATATAATTTTACATAAGTGTTGTAGTCCAAATCGAGCGTGGTGGCGCAAAGTCCTTTTTTGTCACTGACAGCTGAGCCGATATTTTCTAATATATTATCTCTTGCAGAATAATCATATATTTGTCTTGCAAAATCTGCGGTGACTCCCTTTCTAGGCAATCCAGTCTCACGGTCAACGATGTGCATTGTTACCACACCCTCGCTTTCCGAGTAGAAATAGCTTAAATTGGTCACCTGAAATGCCATGAAAACCATATCATCGAGGTTGTCGAATCTGTCAGTTGTTGAGAAAACCGTGTAATAGAAACCTTTTTCCAATGGAGGCAGAGCGATGAGCGTCGAATGCTCGTTATAGTCGGTTTCCTCAGGCAAAGAAATGGTGGTTTCCATAGCTATCTGATTGGCAAACAATGCGTTAAGGAACTCTTTGTCGTACATTCGTACCAGTTTTTCATACTCTTTTGCTGATACCTTAAATATTTTATATGACGGATTTGTCGTATTCCGATAAGTCAGGGCAACCGGAATGTAAGTGTTTGGCACAAAAGCGTTTTGCATCGTGACTCTTATCGTTTTTTGCTCGATGTGTTGTAACGCCTCTACGGCAAGCTTATAATATTGATGCTCTGTGTCGACCAAATCCATCACCTCTTCACAATATTGTTTTGCCAACAAATAATCAGGTTTGTGTCCCCAATCAATAGTTGTAAGATATATTATCTGATAAACTCTTATCTTTGCAACTAATTCTTTATCAGGACATTCATTCGCGAGTTTTTCAAATTCCTTGAAACCGTCTTCGTCAAGAAAAGTTTCGCCCCAATGATTGATACGATTGTTATAATAAGCCTTTATATATCCGTTTTCAAGGTCAAAATTGAGTAGATTTTGGTATAATTTGTCTTTGTCTTCGCAAGAATAGCAATTCTTGATAAGACTGTTCAGCACATAATCATATAGTGTCGGCTCGAGTTCATGGTCGAAATCTTTAAAAAGAGCCGCATAATCTTTCATTGAGACGGCTTTTATAAAGTCGTCGTCAACGTAATTCAACACAGTTTCGTAGTTATGGTTGTTTTTTGCAAGTTCAACATTTACTAATACTTGCGATGTTTTCGAGAGCTTAGGTAGATACGCTTTGCAATAGTTGTTGATGGTGTCCCATGGATATTCAGCTGACATGGTGAAAAGCTCGCATTTTGCTGCCATCATTTTCAAGATTTGCACGTCGTTTTTCTCTTTCAACGCCTTCTTTTCAATCTTATCTAAGACTATCCCTGCCGATTCCGGAAGGAGATTTTCGATATTCTCATCAAATTCTTTCCAGAGTTTTTGGTAGTCTTGAGCGTTGACACTCAATGATATAGCTAATGCTATTATGAAAACAACAATCCTCTTCATAACATTAAATTTTATAATCTGGTAACAAAAATCGTGCCACATTATATCAGTGTAATCTGTTCGCTTGCGAACTAAATCCTTAGATAGAAAAAATCTGTGGTATCTGTGATATCTGTGAGAGATTATAATTGTTCTTTTGTTTTTTCAGCCATTGCCTTGTTGTAGCACTCTCTGCAAAGCGGTTCGTAGCTCTCTGTCTCTCCCAAAACCACGAGTTTGTCGCCTGCGATGGTACGGTGCGAATATTGCGCCAAGCTCCCGCAGCGCATGCAGATGGCGTGCACCTTCGTTACGTCTTCGGCTATAGCCATGAGCTGTGGCATTGGTCCGAAGGGCTTGCCCTGGAAGTCCATGTCAAGGCCTGCAATGATGACTCTAATTCCTTGATTTGCAAGCTGTTGGCACACGTCGATGAGCTCGTTGCCAAAAAACTGCGCCTCATCTATGCCTATCACATCGCATTCGTTGGAATAAAACAAAATCTGCTGCGCGTTTTCCACCGGAATGGAATGCAACGCGTTGGAATTGTGGGAAACAACGTCTTCCTCCGAGTATCTCGTGTCGATTCCAGGCTTGAAGATCTCGACCCTTAACCTGGCAATCCGGGCTCGGTTAAGACGACGAATCAACTCTTCGGTTTTGCCTGAAAACATTGAGCCACACACCACCTCAATCCATCCCTGCGACTTATTATGTGAATCTTTTTCGAGAAACATATCCGACGTATTTAAATTTTTTATAATTTTGTTGACTACAAAAATAAGGAATTTTAACATGGAAACACAAAAAAATGATGAAAAAAATATTGTGCTCGAGATGAAACGTCTGCTCGGCCGCATGATGGTTCAAGTCGATTATATGCACCGCAACGACCGCGAGATGAGCCGACTTGACCTCGACATCATGATGGAACGTACACGCGAGTTTTATGAATTACTCTGTGATTATCAATCAGATAAGGTGGTGAAAGAAGTCGTGGAACAAGAGCCGGTGAGCACCGAAATCAACGAAGGCGGCGAACTGATAAACCGCGACGTGGAGTTCGAGATAGAGGCACCAAAAGTGGTCTTGAACGAACCGGAAGCCGTTGATGAGAAAACCGATGACGAGGCAGAGATGGTTTTTGAAGAAGAGCACAAAGAAATCGTCGAAACCCAAGAAGAAGTCGTTGAAAATCAGGAAGAAACACCTGAAAATATTGAGGAAGAGCCTGTTGAAGACAACAACGAAGTCGCTGCCGAGGATGAAGACGAGGAGGACTGGGAAGATGAGGATGACGAGGTGTTCCATGTCGAACCAACCGCCAGCGAACCTGAAGACAACAGCCTCGCAGCCAGGTTGACCCGCGCTCATGTCAACGATATAAGATTGGCATTGGGCATAAACGATAAAGTGATGATTATCAACGATTTGTTTAATGGCTCGGTGGAGCGCTACAACAAGTCAATCGATGCTTTGAACGATTTCCCGACTTTGTCAGGAGCGCGCGTCTATATGAGCGAGCTGCAGATAGAGCTTCAGTGGGACACCGAGTGCCAGTCATATAAGATGCTCAACGACCTCGTTGAAAGACGTTTTATCTAATGTCGTTCTGATATGAAGTTATATCTCGTTCCAACGCCCATCGGCAACCTTGAGGACATCACCTTGCGGGCTTTGCGTGTGCTGCGCGAGGAGGTGGATGTGATTCTTGCGGAAGACACCCGTACCAGCGGTAACCTGTTGAAACACTATGAGATAAGCAAGCCTATGCAGGCGTTTCATCTTAACAACGAACACGTTGTCGTGGAGTGCATCGCTGAACGTATCGCCAACGGTGAGCGCATGGCTCTTGTCACCGACGCCGGCACTCCTGCCATCTCCGACCCGGGTTTCATGCTCGTCCGCGAATGCATAAAACGCGGCGTAGAGGTCGAGTGTCTGCCCGGCGCCACGGCTTTCGTGCCTGCTCTCGTCAATTCCGGACTGGCAGCCGACCATTTCATCTTCGAAGGATTCCTGCCGCATAAAAAAGGCCGACAGACAAAAATCAAGCAAATCGTTGACAACGAATATACCACGATACTTTACGAGTCACCGTTCAGACTGGTGAAGACACTGGAACAGCTTGCCGAGATGGCTGGCCCCGAACGAAGAGTGTCGGTGGCACGCGAACTCACGAAAATTCATGAGGAAAACGTGAGAGGGACACTCGAAGAGGTGATAAGATATTTTAAAGAGAAAGAAGTCAAAGGAGAGATTGTGATAATATTAGAGGGTAAAGACTAACGACTAAATTCAACCTTTAGATACTGTTTTGTGACGAAATTTCTCTATTTGTGACGAAATTGGAAAAAATTCAACCAAAAGAGACTTTTTGTCTGAAACGAAAAACGGTTTTTTGTCATTTCGACTGAAGTGGAATGAAATGGAGCGGAATGGAGAAATCCTTTATTAACGGACTTATTCAATTGTGCATGGTAATAGAGGATTTATTCACCTGAGCTGAATGCTTTCGCAAAGCTCAGGTCTCGACTGTTTGGAATTGTTAATAAAAAAATATGAAAAGATTTTTTATCACATTATTTGCCGTCCTGATGACGATAGGCCTTTCAGCTCAGGACAACGGGAAGACCTTAAACGAAAATGGCGAAATTATCAAGAAAGGCTGGAACTTCGGACCATTGCCGGTGGTAGGCTACAACAGCGACCTCGGATTCCAATATGGCGCATGCGTCGACATCTTCAACTATGGCGACGGCTCGAAATATCCGGGCTATGATTTCAAAATCAACTTTGAGGTCTCGGCATATACCAAAGGCTCAAGCATCTTCCGCACCTATTCTTATTGGAACAACATCATCCCAAGAGGCAAACTCTTTGTCGACTTAGGGTATTTTGTCGACAAAAAATTCGAGTTCTACGGCTTCAACGGCTATGCCTCGCCTTACTACAAAGACGTGGCTGTGATGATTGATAACACTGTGCCGTTTGATGATTTTGAACACGGCATTGTCACAGAACCCGGCATGAAAGAAAGCGGCTTCTATGCCATGGACAGACGCCAGTTTCGTGCTGTTGTAAGCATGCAGCAGCAGATAGGAAATGTCAAGAATCTGTATTACGGACTGGGTTTTGCTTTTTATAACTACAACAACCGACACATGACCCTTTCGAAATATTTGGACCAGCTATCGCTGTATTCGTTATACAGATTTACAAACCTTATTCGTGCAAATGAACAGGAAGGCAACGTGACAGAGTTTAAGGCTGGCATTATCTATGATTCCAAAAATTTCGAAAACGATCCTACAAGAGGTATATATTTTGAGGCAACATTGACGGCAGCCCCTGATTTTGTTGATAATCGCAATTATGGTCACATGACATTTACCGGTGTCTTCCATCATTATGTTCCGGTGGTTGGCGACAAGCTCACTTTCTGCTATCGTATCGGCGCCCAGAATGTGCTGGCAGGCGACATCCCTTACTATGCGATGATGAACACAAACCTCATGTTTTACAAGAAGATATATACCGAAGCTTATGGCGGCTCCACTACCGGACGAGGTATCAAAAGAAACAGCGTCATCGGTCAGGGAGTGGCTTGGATGAACGTGGAACTGAGATGGAGAATCGCCAATTTCAAGTTTATCAACCAGAACTGGTCCGTGGCTTTGAACCCTATGTTCGACGCCGGTATGGTGACGCAGACCTTCCGTCTCGAGGAACAGAAAGCTGCCATGGCTATCATGAAAGACCATCTGACTTACGAGACGTCTGAAGAATACGACTTGTTCTACAGCGGTGAAAGCGAAAGCCTCCACACCTCAGCGGGATGCGGCTTGAAGCTCATCATGAACAAAAACTTCGTGGTGTCGGCAGAATTCGCCAAAGCCTTCAACAAACTTGACGGCGAAGGCCTGGGAGCCTACATAGGATTCAACTATATATTTTAAAATCTCCTCCCGAGAATACTTAATACTATAAGAACTATCGCACATCCGATGATTCCGAAAAGCTGCCATGTCCAAGGACTCGGGTTGGCTTCTTTGTCGTAAACTTCCATGCGGGTCTTCACTGATTGTATTATCGCGTTGGAACTGTATGTGGCACCGCTCACCGCGTCAATCTCAAGATTTATCGCCTCTTTCGGAGTGAGACCGTAGAAATTCTCGACGAGTTTGGCATCGGTCACTTTCTGAAGAAAACGTGGAGTTTCTTTGTTGTCAAGAATGTTGATATTGGCAATTTTGCCATTTATCATATTGATTTCCAATGGGATAATGTCGTTAAAACCAATGATATCCTGACAATATTCCTCAGTGTAAAGAGTGGTGTCACCAGCAAACTGTGACTGTTTGTCCCCCAAACGGTTAATTCCGAACATCACCGCAAAGAATCCCAACGCGGCGACGAAGATGTAGTTTAAGATTTTGATGGTTTTCATATTAGCTTAATAGTTTAATAGCTTAATAGTTTAATAGATTAACAGATTAAAAGCTGTTTTGACGGGAGCAAAATTACAAAAATTATTTGAGATTGAAGAAATATTCGTAAATTTGTGCTTTCAAAAAAATGAGAAAATGGGCAAGATACAAGATGACAACTGGCTGTATTCGTTTTTGAGGTATTATGTGGATCACCATACCTTTAGGGGTTTTCGGAGATATAAGGTCGTAGGCAAGGGTAACATCCCAGAAGGAGCGTGTGTCTTCGCCAGCAATCACTGTAACACCCTGATGGATGCCATGGTGATTCTCGCGACATCGCACGGGAAGAAGGTCTTCATCGCGAGAGGCGACATCTTCCAGAATCCTAAGATTGCAAAGATACTGAGATGGCTGAGGATACTGCCGATTTTCAGGAGCCGCGACGGCATCGGGGCAGTGCGCGATAAAAATGGCGACACCATGGACCAGGCTGTCGACGTGATGCGCGACGAGGTGCCATTGTACCTCTTCCCGGAAGCCACACATCGCACGAAACACTCGCTGAGACCCCTTAGCAAAGGCATTTTCCACATCGCGCTTGACGCAAACCGGCAATATGGAAATGAAAAACCTGTCTACATCGTGCCCGTCGGCTTGGAATATGGCGACTATTACCGCTTCCGCTCAACAATAGTGATAACCTACGGCGAGCCAATAAACGTGACAGAGTTTGTGAAAGGTCGCGAAGATGAGAATGAGGCAGTGATAATCAATGAGTTGAAGGATATCCTCAGAGAGAGAATGTCGAAACTCATCTCGTTCGTGCCAGACGAAGACGAAGACTATGACGCCATCTGGGAGATAGTCAAAATGAAGCCCGGAGACAACAACAAGAAAATCGCCGAAGTGCTTGATTTCAAAAAGAAAGAACCCGAAAAGGCAAAGACTCTCTTCGAGAAGGTGAGAGCGTTCACAAAACACAGAATTGAAAGCAAAGTGTCGGTGAAGACCATAGCCAGAAAAGCTACATTCGGCACCACATTGTTGAAGACCCTGATGATACTCTTGGGTTTACCGTTTTACATCGCAGCGGCAGTGGTGACATGCCCTATCTGGATTATCTCCTATTTTATACTTAAAAAATTGAAAGACAATGCGTTCCGTAACACAGTAAATTACGCGGTGGAGCTTGTCCTGCACCCGTTGATTGCCCTTACCGGGACAATATTGTTGTTCTGCTATACCCCTTGGCAAATAGCAGTTTTGGGCACCATTTTCCTGTATTTCAGTTACGTTTTCTTCATGGACAGCAACGAATTCATACGAATCTGGATGTCCGACATACGCTGGGTTTTCAATAAGAAACTGAGAAAAGAATTCAACGAACTTTTTTAAACTCCAATTATTTTATATTTATTTAAAAAAAAGTCTTATTTTTGCTGATTAGTAGAAATAAGACTTTTTTATTGGCTCGCTTATGTGACCCAAGTGGCGAAGCTGTATAGAGAGGTTATGTAAATATATAATAATCAATTGTTTATAAATGAAGAGGATTTTTGAAGGATTACGGCCGTTCCAAAAAGCGGAACTTCTGATAATGATGCTTTTGGCATTTGTCATACCGTTTAGCTGGCTTGCGGCGCAATATTGCGAGGTGGCATTGCTCCTCTGCGCGGTCTTAAAGTTCATTTTTGACCAGAAATTCCAGCTTAACGAAAACCAGAAACGGTTCAAATGGGCATATATCATCTTCGCCATGACCTGGGTGATGTATCTCATCGGCATGATTTACACCGATAATCAATCATTTGGATGGATGCAGGTGAGCAAAAAACTCGGCTTCTTGATATTCCCGATGATTTTCCTGTTTTCAGATATGTCGTATATCAACAAACAACGTCTGAAAGCCATAGGAAACACTCTGATTCTGGGCTGTATACTGTTTTTCTTCATGAATCTGGTCTATGCCGTTTACGACGTGATCTTCAACGGCGAGACGACCGCCAGATTTTTCGACCAGGAGCTGATGAAATGGTATTACGTGCACCACAGCTACCTTTCGATGTACGCCAGCCTTGGACTGATGTTCTGTTTCATGGGCATTTTTGAAAATACTGAACGTAAAGTTAAGATAGTCAACATTTTAGCTTATATTATCCTTGTTGTTTTCATCATTCTGGTGAGGTCGCGCGCCGGTCTGATCTGGATGGTTCTGACCTTCGCTTTGCAATGGATTTGGCTCACTTTCATCATGAAAAAGAAGAGAATGGGCTGGATTTTGGGAGGGATTTTCATCCTTGTGTTGGCAGGAGCCGTCGTGGCGTTCCCGCAGAGCGTGACAAGAATAACGAGAACCATCACCAACATCACTTCCGAACATTCTTCCGACCACCGACTCGTGCAATTCAAAGGTTATAAGTCGGTTTTGACAGACAACTGGCTTTTCGGCGTGGGCACAGGCGACAGGTCGGATGAGACAATGGCTTCATACTATCGCTATAAAGCCGACATCACCGGGAAGATAACTCCCGAGATGGCTGAGGTTATTGATAAAGTGATTGACAATCAATGGTATGAGCCGGAAGAGTCGATGCGCAGAGACATGATGGCTGAAGCTGAAAAACGAGGTGTCGACCCGGAAATCATATCTATGTATCTTGTTGAATATCAGTTTATTAGATATGCCATCGACAATGAAATCAACGCGCACAACATGTTTTTTGAGACAGTGATAAGCATAGGAATCATCGGACTGCTGCTTCTGCTTGCCTATTTCGTGATTCCGACAGTGCTTTGGATAAAAACGAAGACATTCGACATGCTCTATTTCTCATTTTTGATGATGATAGGGTTCAATGCCCTCTTTGAATCCATCTTCGAAGTGCAACTGGGAATTATTTTCTTCTGCTTCTTCAACTCGTTGCTGTTTACCCTGTCATTTCGACCGAAGCCGATAGGCGAAGTGGAGAAATCCTTTATTAACGAAAACATTTAATGATTACGAATAAAGAGGATATATCGACAAGCTTAAAATGACAATATTTTTGAATAAATTTGAAATAAAAATATGAAAAAACTTTTAGTAATCGTTTCTCTTTTGTTCCTCGGCTTTTTTGCGAAGTCTCAGGAGCTTCTCATCCCTCTCAACGACGACTATGAGATGGAGGTTCAGACGGCGGCTTACAGCTCTGACTATCTGTTTCATACCGCCATGCGCGGATGGAGCTATTCGCAGTTCGACGGGATACTTAACCTCGACAGTATCAATGAGTTGTATCGTATCAGGATCAATAAAAAAGGCAAGTTTGCAAATTATATTTTGAATTCGTTTTTAAACGACGACTTCGTCAGGCTGAAAAACGACGATTACTATGTGGCTATCAACCCGTACATCGACTTTGAGGTGGGTTCTGACGGACACCGCACCACTTGGGTTAACACGAGAGGCGCCGAGATCAAGGGAACGATAGGGAAACAGTTCGCTTTTTACACAAACATCAAAGAAAATCAGGCAGTATTCCCGGAATACATCGATGATTATTGCACCACCATCGGCGTGGTGCCTGGACAAGGTTTTGCCAACAGATTCAAGGAAAACGGAAGAGATTTCACCAACGCGTCGGCTTATATAGCTTATCGGCCTGCGAAGTGGTTCGATGCCACCTTGGGCTATGGCAAGAACTTCATTGGCGACGGCTATCGTTCGATGATGCTGTCGGATAATTCGGCAAACTACCCGTATCTTAAGCTGAAAGCCGATTTCTGGAGGATTCAATACACATGTATGTATGCCCAGCTGACCGACCGTCATACGATTATGGCCGACAACAGCTACGCCCGCAAATGGGCTGTGGTGCATTACCTTGATTTAGCTATCACCAAACGTTGGAATGTGGGCTTCTTCGATGCTGTGATGGCCGCTGCCCAGACCCACCAGCAGGTGATGGTCAACGACTCGACATATACCACTATCGACATGAAGCGCGGCTTTGATTTTCAATATATTAACCCGATAATATTTTTGCGTTCGGCTGAATATTACGCCGGCAAATCACCTGACAACGCGATGCTCGGTATCAATATGAGCTATATCATCGGAAAACACACCACGATCTATGGCCAGTTTGTGCTTGATGAGATGACATTCAAAAAGTTTATCGCGATGAATGGATATTATGCCAATAAACAAGCATATCAGCTTGGTGTGAAGAGTTACGACTGTTTCGGTGTGAAAAACCTGTTTTTGCAGTTGGAAGGCAATATTGTTAGACCATATATGTATTCGCATACGCCGCAAGGCACCGGAAACGCGGTGGGAGAAGACAATTACGCACATTACAACGAGCCGCTGGCACATCCTTGGGGCGGAAACCTTTGGGAGATGGTGGCAAGAGCGCAATATAACAGAAACCGCTGGTATTTCCAGTATAAGCTGAACTATGGACAATATGGCGACGACTGGGATGTTGAGTACGACGTCTGGGCAAATTACGGTCATAATGTTTACAACGATTATGGCAATTATGTCTGGATTGACGGTGTGGATGGCAAAGACGGGCATTATCTGCTTACAGGACGCAAGACCACGGTGATGATGAACGACCTGATAGTGTCGTATCTGGTGAATCCTTCATACAATTTGAATGTCTTCGCGGAGGTCGCACATCGTCATTTTGCGGCAGAAACTCTTGAGACCCAGAACGATTTCATCTTCAGTTTTGGTATCAGGACAAGTTTGGATAGAAA
The DNA here is from genome assembly GCA_900315175.1 of uncultured Bacteroidales bacterium. Lineage (GTDB taxonomy): Bacteria > Bacteroidota > Bacteroidia > Bacteroidales > F082 > Limimorpha. Next base: position 122,510 of record OMYA01000007.1, on the reverse strand, counting down.
ATATTACGATTTTTGATGTTTAACAAATCACAATTCATATCAGACAATGTCACTTTCCGTGAGGAGAGCATGTTTTTGGCTGACATAGAAGCCAACAGGGACAGGCTTTCGGCGGAGATTAAAGACAAAAGCGTGTGCGTCATCGGGGGAGCGGGCTCGATAGGGGCGTCGTTCATCAAGGCGGTGCTGCCGTTCAAGCCTTCGAAGCTGATAGTCATCGACTTAAACGAGAACGGGCTGGCAGAGCTGACGCGCGATTTGCGCTCTACCTACGGCATGTATGTCCCTGCTGAATACAGAGCTTATACTCTTAACTTCGCAGACCCTATCTTTGAGCGTATCTTCAGGGAAGAGAAGGGTTTCGACATTGTGGCGAACTTCTCGGCGCACAAGCATGTGAGGAGCGAGAAAGACAAATATTCGGTGCAGGCACTGATAGAAAACAACGATATCAAAGCCAAGAGGCTCCTTGATTTGCTGGCGGTTTATCCACCGAAGCACTTCTTCTGCGTGAGCACCGACAAGGCAGCCAACCCTGTCAACATCATGGGGGCGAGCAAGCGCATCATGGAGGACATGATTATGGCTTACACCACCAAATTCAAGGTGACGACGGCACGTTTTGCCAATGTGGCGTTTTCCAATGGCTCCTTACCCGACGGATGGATCAACCGTGTCGACAAGAAACAGCCGTTGGCGGCTCCAAACGACGTAAAACGCTATTTTGTGTCGCCGGAGGAAAGCGGCCAGATATGCATGTTAGCCTGCATTTTGGGCAAGAACGGCGAGATTTTCTTTCCGAAGCTCGGGGAGGAGCAGATGCTCACATTCTCAAGCATTTGCGACAAATTCGTTGAGGCACACGGTATGAAGGTTGATTTGTGTGAAACCGACGAAGAAGCAAAGCTTAAAGCCTCTCAACTCTCAACTCTCAACTCTCAACTAAAATATCCGGTAGTGTATTTCAAAAGTGACACAACAGGCGAGAAGGCTTACGAGGAGTTCTATGTACCGGGCGAGAAACTCGACATGAATCGTTTCAAAAGCCTTGGCGTGATTGAGGAAGTGGCAAAACGGCCGATGAATGAAATCGACAGCTTCTTCGCAGAGATGGAGCACATTTTCGCGAAAGCGGATTTCACAAAAGAAGAGGTCGTGCAGGCGATAAAGAAGTTCATCCCTAACTTCGAGCATGAGGAAAAAGGGAAAAATCTGGATCAGAAAATGTAAAAAACAACGATATGGGCTATAAAATTCCATTGTTTAAGCTGAATTTCGACGAGAAAGAGGCTCAGGCGGCGTTCGACACCATCAACTCGGGCTGGATCTCGACGGGTCCGAAGAACGAGGAGCTGGAGCAGATGTTTATTGACATGTTTCATGTGAAATATGCGGTGACGGTGACCAACTGCACCGGCGCTCTGCATCTGGCGTGCATGCTGTGCGGACTCGGCCCCGGCGACGAGGTGTTATGCCCTTCTCTGACATTCGCCGCGTCGGTCAACTGCATCAGATATGTCGGCGCGACACCGGTGTTCTGCGACATCGTGAGTCCGGAGCATCTTAACATCGACCCGAAAGAGATTGAGAAGAAGATAACACCACGCACCAAAGCCATCGTGGTGGTTCACATGGCTGGCTTCCCCGCCAAGATGGACGAGATTATGGCTATCGCGAGGAGACACAACCTGAAAGTCATTGAAGACGCCTGCCACGGACCGCTTTCGGAGTACAAAGGCAAGAAACTCGGCACCATCGGCGATGTGGCGGCATTCAGCTTCTTCTCGAACAAGAACATCAGCACCGGCGAGGGCGGGATGCTCATCACCAACAACGAGGAATTTGCCAAGAAAGCAAGGCTGTTGCGCTCACACGGGATGACGACGATGTCGTATCAGAGAGCGGGCGGACATGCCACCACTTACGATATCGTGGAGCTCGGCTACAACTACCGTTTGGACGACATCCGCGCTTCGATAGCCATCGAGCAGATGAAGAAGCTGCCCGGCGACCTGGAACGCCGTATCACGGTGCGTAGGAGGTACTTGGAGAAGCTTGCCGATGTGAAAGGCGTGGTGGTCCCGTTTGCCGACTGCACAGAGTTCGTCAGCAACTACATCATGCCGGTGGTTCTGACAAACTCCACAAAAGAGAAACGCGACGCTGTGCGCGACAAGATTCATGAGGGCGGAGTGCAGACCAGCGTGCATTATCCTGCCATCCATAGGTTCTCAATCTACAAGGATTACAAGGCTGAACTGCCTGTTACTGAATATGTTACAGACAATGAGATAACACTTCCGATGTATGCCTCATTGACTGACAATGACGTCGATTTTATTGTGGAAACCTTAAATAAAGCGCTCAATGGATAACATCATAATGGTCGGCGGATTCCACGAGATGGTCGAGCTTTGTGAAGACTGCGGCCTGAATATCGTGGGCATCATCGACAACACATTGAAAGGCTCATACGAAGGCGTCGAAGTGATTGGCACCGACGACGACAGGCACGAGCTCTTCAATAGATATGGCGACGTGCCAGTGGTGCTGACTCCCGACAAACCCGCCATCCGCGAGAAGCTGTATCATCTCTACAAAGACGCCGGCTTCAGCTTTAAGACTGTCATCAGCCCAACGGCGAGAATCTCGAGGACGGCAACCATTGGCGTGGGCACGGTGATACAAGACAAGGTGAACGTGTCGTCACACACCAAAATCGGTGATTTTGTGAAGCTTAACACCATGTCGAACGTGATGCACGACTGCAACGTGGGCGATTTCACAACCATCGCACCAAATGTGTGCGTGCTCGGAAGAATCAGCATCGGAAACAGCTGCTACATCGGAGCCAACGCGACGATTCTGCCGGATGTGAAGATCGTTGGAAACACCACGGTGGGAGCGGGAGCCACAGTGCTGAAAACCATTGAGGAAGAAGGCGTTTACATAGGGACACCAACACGACTTTTGAAGAAAAACAGTATATGAAAGACGTTTTATCAAAGATATCGAACAGAATCATCGGCGTTGACGAGACAATCATCAATGCGATGAAAAAGATGGACAAAGAAGGCGTGAAGCTGCTTTTCGTCTTTGAAAACGACAAGTTTCTGGGCATTCTCACCATCGGCGACATACAGCGAGCCATAATCAGAAACGTGGACATGAACGCTGCCGTCTCACAGATCTTGGATAAAAACAAGATTTATGCGAAAACGTCTGATAACGTTGAGGTTATAAAGAAAAAGATGTACGACCTCCGTGCGGAATGCATGCCTCTGGTGAATGCGGACGGCGAGCTTCTGGAGGTCTATCTCTGGAATGACATGTTCGACGGCAAAAAAGAGGAAAGACTTGATAAAATTGATATTCCCGTGGTCATCATGGCCGGCGGATTAGGCACCAGACTGAAACCGCTCACCAACATCATACCGAAACCTCTCATCCCGGTTAACGAGAAGACAATACTTGAGACAATCATCGACCAGTTTGAGAAGATAGGATGCTCAAAGTATTATCTGTCAGTGAATTACAAGAGCGAGATTATTGAATATTATTTGGCGAATCTTGATAAAAAACATAACATCACATTCCTAAAGGAGGACAAACCGCTTGGCACCATAGGCAGCGTCTCGCTTCTGAAAGGCAAGATCGACAAGCCGTTTTTCGTGTCGAACTGCGATATCATCGTCGACCAGGATTATCGCGATGTGTATGATTATCATAGAAATAACAAAAACGACATCACCATTGTGACGGCTATCAAGTCGTTCCATATCCCTTACGGGGTTATCGAGACTGGCGAAAACGGCCTGATGAAAGGCATTTCGGAGAAGCCCGATATGAGTTATATGATAAACACAGGCGTGTATATCCTTGAGCCTCAATTGATTAACGAGATTCCTGAAAACACATTCTATCATATCACTGATTTGATTGAGAAAGTGAGGAAAAACGGCGGTCGCGTGGGCTGCTTCCCGGTGAGCGAGAAGTCGTGGACCGACATAGGCGACTGGAATGAATATCTTAAAATCATCAAAGTATGAGAATACTGTTGGTAGGTGACGCGAACTCTATTTTCTTCGTCCATTATGCCAGTGCATTGAAAAAGGCGATGGACGTGGAGATTCATGTGTATTCGCCATTTCCGAATAAAGGTGATTACGACAAATATCCTTACGATAATGTCTATTTTGATGACTATCTGCTGAAAAAATACAGCGACATACGGTTTGTGTCGTGGTTTTACGAGCCATACGTCGAGAGGGCGCATTTCGGCAAGTTCCTGAAAAATAATGGCATAAAATACGATATCATTCATTTTCAATGGATTATGCCGGCGTGGGTGGTATGTCCGAAAGCTTATCGAAGATATGCCGACAAGGTCTGCATCACTTTGTGGGGCGGTGAGCTGGAGCAACTGCAGCTGCTGAGGTCGCATCGTTATTATCTTTCAAAACTTGGAAAGTTAATGAAGCTGTCTGATGCAAACATCGGGACGATGGCAAACCGGGTGCTTTTCGACAAGTTTCCGTTTGTAAAGGCAATTTCGAGATACGGAATCTACGGTTCTTCAATCATCGAAAAGCTTTCGCAGATGAGCGAGACGAAAGAGGAGTGCAAGAGGCAGATGGGAATATCTCCCGAAAAAACCACAGTGGTGCTTGGCTATAGCGGCAAAATGCTTCATAATCACGATAAGATTCTGAATGAAATAGTGAGACATGAGGGTTTCAAAGAGGTGGTCGACAGGCTGCATTTCATATTCCCGATGTCGAGAAATTTCGGAGCTTCGTATTGCGATGATTTGGAGGCTGTCTTAAAGCAAAACGGCTGCAGTTATTCGATGATAAAAGGATACATGTCGGACGATGCTGTGGCTTGTCTGCGTAAGGCCACCGACGTGATGTTCCAGCTGTCGGACTTCGATGGCTTGTCAAATTCGATAAAGGAATGTCTTTGCGCGAATTCCGTGCTTATCTCAGGCGACTGGTTCCCGACGTATCATGTGCTGAAAGATGCCGGATTTAAATATCTTGAAGTGTCAAACATGGAAGAGGCAGTCGGGATGTTTTACAAAGTCATTGATAATCAACAGTATTATCTTGATTTGGTTAAAGATAACAAAAGACTTGCCACGCAACAGTATTCATGGACTGAATGCATAAAAGACTGGGTTAAAGTTTATAAAGAATTAAGTCCGGAGAGTTGATATGAAGAAGTTTTTGTCACAGTTTGTCATTTACGGATGTGCTTCGATGCTGTCGAAGATTGCGGCTATCTTCCTGATGCCGCTCTATACCAGCATTCTGACGACTGGCGAATACGGCGCGATGGCGATGCTTGCGTCGTGCAGCGGTGTCCTCGGGATTGTCGCTAACTTCAATATCCATACAGGAATCGCACGCGACTACTATGAAGAGGGCGTCGACCGTAAAAAATTGGTCTCGACAGGACTTTTCTCAATAGTGGCATGCTCGCTGATGATGTTCCTCGTGATGTTCATCTCGCGTCATACATGGACTGAGATGCTTGGACTTCAATCGTTTGAGAGAGCTTTCGTGATAATGCTCGCCAATATCCCGGCATTCTCGCTGCAGTCGTATTTCTCAATCCTGACACGCTATAAAAACAAGCCTATTCTCTTTGTGATAGGCACTGTTACGGCACTTATTCTGCAAATAAGCCTGTCGATATATCTCGTCCTGGTGAAAGATGCCGGCATCGAAGGCATCTTGTTTGCCGAATGTGTCGCCAATGTCTACAGCACAGTGTTTTTCATTATCGTTAACCGCGAGTTTATCGGTTTCACCTTCGATAATGTGCTGATAAAGAGAGCGTTGCTGTTCGCAGTACCGACTCTGCCTGCCACCTTGGCCTGGTGGGTCGATGCCTCGCTCGGACAGATGCTGGTCGGCAAATATGTCTCCTACGACGTCCTCGGAGTGTACTCGATATCATTGTCGATAACATCGGTCTTCTCGTTGATAACCATAGCTTTCAACAATGTATGGGGGCCATATCTGTATGAAAACTACAAGAAAGACGGCTTCGCCAGTGAGGTGAAGATGCTTTACGGACTGTTTTTCGCATTCCTCGTGGTGGTTTCAATAAATCTCTCGCTGCTTTCGCATGAAATAGTGCTGATTCTCGCGCAGCCGACATATCTCGATGCAGTGAAATACATCACCCTGCTTTGCCTGCCGCTGAGTCTTTACATGTTGCTGCCCTTCGTGACCTCGGGAATCGGAATCTCCAGAAAGACCAAATATCTGAGCTATGCCAACTGCGCAGGAAGCCTGGTGAATCTGATAATTCTCGTGACTTTGCTGCCGCGATATGGAGTCATCATAGCCCCGTTGAGCCTCACAGTGTCGCGCCTGGTCAACTATTTCATATCGAAATATTACTCAAATAAAGTGCTGAAACTGGATTTTCACGACAGCTGGATACTGCTGTTCGCCATAATAATCGCTGTTTGCTATGTGATAAATATAACTGACGTGCCACGTTATGTAGTCTGGGCTGCATTGCTTGTAATCGACACCCTGATAGCACTTTATTTCATCAAACAGATTAGATCAAAAAATCTTGTGAAATTATTACGCAAAGAATGAAGTTGTCGATAGTCATACCGGTCTATAACACCGAGAAATATCTCGAGAAATGCCTCGCATCTTGTGTCAGTCAGAAGGTGGAAATGACTGATTATGAGATAGTTGTGGTCGACGATAGAACCAAAGACAACGCCATGGCAATAGCACTGCGTTATCAGGAAAACTATCCGAACATCAAGATTTATTCCCAAGAAAACGCTGGTCTGAGCGCGGCACGAAACATGGGATTGTCGCATTGCTCAGGCGATTACGTATGGTTTGTCGACTCTGACGATTATATCGAAGAAGGGGCTTTATCGTTGATATTCAATAAGATAGAGGATAATCCTGATGTTATATGCATACAGGCAAAGCGCAGCGATGAAGAGACAGCTCGCAACAGGTTTTCCGGCAATGTGCAAAACGGCTTCGATGTGCTTCTGCATAGTTTCGACGACTGGGACCGTTGCGTGCCGTATTTTATTTTCAACAGGCAATTTATTGATAATCATCAACTTAGGTTTTATGTCGGGATATTTCACGAAGATGATGAGTTTACTCCGCGTGCCTTGGTGTTTGCCGAAAAGGTCAGTGTGATCGACCGTCCGCTGTATTTTTATTGGGTGAAAACGGAGAACACCATAACGAAGACTGTCAACCCGAAGAAATCGTACGACAACATTGCCGTTGCCGAGAGTTTGAGCGATTTCAAAGAGAAAAACGCCATGCCTGACAACGTGAAACAGGTGTTTGAGAATCATATCTCATTGATAATCAATAATACACTTGATAATATAAATCAATCTGATAAACAAACAATTCGAGAGTTTAACAGGTTTTTAAGGACGAAAAAATATCTTTTCCGTTCGTTGCTGAGGTCGGATAAGCTGAAATACAGGCTTGAATATGTGCTGTTTTCGGTTTTTTGCAACTATGTAGGCGTTTATAATTTCATTCAGAATTTTAACAGAAAATAATATGTACAATATTCCGATATTATTGGTGTTTTTCAACCGTGAGGACGTGGTTTTGCGGACGTTCTCGAAGGTTCGTGAGGCTCAGCCGTCGAAGCTGTATCTGGCTTGTGACGGTGCTCGTGCCGATCGCGAAGGCGAGAAGGAAATCGTTGACAATCTGAGAGATAAGGTTGTGAAACTTGTCGACTGGGACTGCGAAGTAAAGACACGTTTTTTGGATGAGAACGTAGGATGCTCGCTTGGTGTGAGCTCGGCCATCGACTGGTTATTCGAGAACGAGGAAGTCGGCATCATTCTCGAAGACGACTGCATGCCACAGAAATCGTTCTTCCCGTTTATGGCGGAGATGCTTGAAAGATATAAGGATGACGACCGCATCGGGATGGTCGACGGAGCCAATTACATCAAGAAATATCAGATAAAAGACAGCTATTGTTTCTCGAAATATAAGTCGACAAACGGCTGGGGAACATGGCGCAGAGCCTGGAAAAACATGGATTTGAACATGACTTGGCGCGGCTCGCACTATGAGGACTCCATCATCAAAAACATCGGCTACTGCGCTTGGGATGTGCATTATTGGAAGTATCGTCTGAAAGCCGTCGACGCCAACCATGTCAGCGCTTGGGACTGGCAGTGGTATCTGACACTCTCGGCACAAAACCAGCTCTCGATATTCCCTAAGGTGAGCCTTATCTCAAACATCGGATTCGGCGAAGGCGCCACGCATACCTCGTTCAGCACCGATGCCAGCGATTACTTGGCTTCACAAGAACTCGAGTTCCCGCTGCAGCACCCGAAATATGTGGTTCCTGACTATGGCTTCGACAAATGTTTCTACAAGAACAACAACACTTTATACAATCGAATCAATCAACTGATTCCATTTGCTTTAAAACGAAAGATTAAAAAACTCCTAACTAAATAAAATGCAAGCGATTATCTTAGCAGCCGGCATGGGGCGACGCCTCGGAGAACTCACCAAAAACAACACCAAATGCATGGTGGAAGTCAACGGGGTGAAACTCATCGACCGCGTGTTGACCTACCTCTCGCATCTCGACCTCAAACGCATAGTGATAGTGGTGGGATATCAAGCTGAAAATCTCGTCAACTATGTTGAAAATCAATATGGTAGCTTGAACATCGAGTTCGTCGAGAACCCTATCTACGACAAGACGAACAACATCTATTCGCTTGCGTTGGCGAAAGACAAATTCAAGGAAGACGACACACTTCTGCTTGAATCGGACCTTATTTATGAGGAGTCGATGCTGCGCTTACTCGTTGACAATCAACAACCTGACCTCGCGCTCGTGGCGAAATACGAGAAATGGATGGACGGCACCATGGTGACCATCGACGACGACTGCAACATATTGAATTTCATATCGAAAAAGGAGTTTAAGCAGACGGAAGTCGACAAATATTACAAGACCGTCAACATCTATAAATTCAGCAAGAGCTACATCAACAATCAGTATTTGCCGTTGCTTGAGGCTTATTGCCAGATGAAAGGCAACAACGAGTACTACGAGGAGGTTCTGCGAGTGCTCACGATGATTGACAAGTCGAGTTTGAAGGCTCTGCCTATTGGCGACGAGAAATGGTATGAAATCGATGATATTCAAGACCTTGACATCGCTGAGACCATCTTTGCCGAGGGCGATTTGAAGCTTAAAAAATACATGAAACGCTACGGTGGCTACTGGCGCTTTCCGAAACTGCTTGATTTCTGCTACCTCGTGAATCCGTATTTCCCGACGCCAAAGATGAGAGACGAGCTTCGCGCCAACTTCGACGTGCTGCTGCAGGAATATCCTTCGGGCATGTTCGTAAACTCGCTTTTGGCAGGTAAGTACTTCAATATCAGGCAGGAATATGTCTGCGTGGGCAATGGTGCCGCCGAGCTCATCAAGAGCGCGATGGAGAACTTCGCCGACAAGAAAATCGGTGTGGTGTACCCTACTTTCGAGGAATATCCAAATCGACTTCTGAAAGAAAATGTGGTTCAATATATCCCGCAAAACGCTGATTTCGCTTATAAAGCCGACGATTTGAAGACGTTTTTCGATGGTAAAGGAGTGAATATGCTGCTTTTGGTCAATCCTGACAATCCTTCCGGTAATTACATCCCGAAAAACGATGTTTTGAATCTTGTGAAATGGGCCGCTGAGCGTAATATGAAGGTCATCGTCGACGAGAGTTTCGTTGACTTTACCGACAATCATAAAGATAACACATTGATGCACAACGACATACTTGAATCGAACCTTAACCTTATGGTGATGAAGTCGATAAGTAAGTCGTATGGCGTTCCGGGTTTGAGATTGGGCGTTTTTGCCACTTCCGACAAGGAAATCATCGCGAAGATGAAACGCGACGTGGCGATTTGGAACATCAACTCGTTTGCGGAATATTACATGCAGATTTTTGCAAAATACGAGAAAGACTATCAGGAGGCTTGCGACAAGTTTATCGAAGAAAGAAGATTGTTTATCAATGAGTTACGACAGATTCCGTTCTTGAGGGTGATTGATTCGCAGGCAAATTATTTCCTTTGCGAGGTTAAAAACAGGTACACTTCCACCGATTTGACTCGTATTTTGCTTGAAAAAGCTGATATTTTGATAAAAGACTGCTCTACGAAATCGGCTTTCAACGGACGGAACTACATCCGCATCGCGATTCGTGACCGTAAAGACAACAGCAAACTCGTTGAAACATTAAAGAAATTATAGTCATGCCGAGAATTAAGACGCCGAAAGGCACATATAAATACAAACTCGTTCCGATATATCCGGGCTGGAAGCTCATCGACAAGGAGAAAGCGTTTGAAAACCTCTGTCTTTTCAAGGAAATCGCCGACAGAAACGGTTTCAATTTCTTCCTTGCCTACGGCACTTTGCTGGGAGCCGCTCGTGAGAAAGACTTCATCACTCACGATGAAGACATCGACTTAGGCGCTGATTTTAAAGATGTTAGCTTATTTTTGTCGATGCTTTTCGAGTTTCGTGAAAACGGCTTCGAGGTGGCACGTTGGGATGATCGCGGGCTGATTTCAGTGATTAGAAACAACGAGTATATCGACATCTATTTCTTTACGGATTATAACGACAAGCTTTTGATAAACTGCGGTGAGCCTCTGCCGAGGAAATTCTTTGATAATCAGGCAAATATGGAGTTTAAAGGTGTGGAGTTCAGCGCTCCCGCCGACATCGATGGCGTGTTGGAATACTGGTATGGCAAAGACTGGCGCACGCCAGCGCAATGGCTTGACTATCAAGCACCTAAATGGAGAATATGGGTGTTTAAAGTCATGCAGTGGGTGAAGCTTTTCATACCTAAGTTCTTGATTAAGAATTTGTTTAAAAAGAAAGAACAGGAAATGTTCAACAAATACCTCAAAAGAGGCGTCCTTGACGAATATTTAGATTAAAAACGATGAAAATCTCTTTAATTACAGCGACATATAACAGCGCAGAGACCGTGCGCGATACCTTGCAAAGCGTTCTGAATCAGACGTTTAAGGATATCGACTATATCATTGTGGATGGCAACTCGAAAGACAACACAATGGCTATCGTGAAGGAGTTCGAGCCTAAGTTTGAAGGCCGTCTGCGTTGGGTCTCCGAGAAGGACAAAGGCATCTACGACGCCATGAACAAAGGAGTGAGGATGGCTCAAGGCAATATCGTAGGAATACTGAACAGCGACGACTTTTTTGCGTCCAACGATGTGCTCGAAAAAGTGAATGCCGCTTTCACCGAAAACCCTGCTATTGATGGCGTTTACGCTGATGTCCGCTATGTCGACTGGGACGACACCGGCAAGACCGTGCGCATGTTTTCCGGCAAGGACTTCACACGCGAGAAACTCTGCTGGGGCAAGATGCCGCCTCATCCCTCGTTTTATGTGAAACGCGAGTGTTACGACAAATTCGGACTCTACAGCCTCGACTACCCGATATGCGCCGACTACGACATGTTTGTGAAAATGATATGGTTGGGAAACATCAACACATTGTATATCAACGATGTGTTTGTGAATATGCGTAGCGGCGGCACCTCGTCAAACGGAATAAAAGTACACAGAAAAATCATGCGCGAGAGAATGCGCTGCGTGCGCGAACACAATATGCCAAGCAATTTCTTCAAGCAGACAACGCGTTATTTCGAGAAAATATTCAGCCTTTTAAGAAAATAAAGCTATGAAACACATGAAGTTATATAAAAACTGGTACCGCTTTTTCGCCAACTCCATACTGGTTCTGATGGCACTGCTGTGCTACATTTATGTATGGTTCAACTACGTGAATGTGATGCTCGACAAGACCTACATCATGAAAGGTAACTTCCTCGTGATAGGCGTCTATGCCCTCATAATCACTTATTTTATCAGCTTTTTCGGCGGTTTCAAGATAGGCGTGAACAAGAAATCCAACGTCATAATCTCGCAAATCATCGGGCTTCTGATATCAAACGGCATATATTTCATCATAACGGTCATGATGGCGGGTTACATGAGCTATATCCCGAAATTCCTGTGTTACTACGGTTGCACTTTCGTAGTGCAGGCAGTGCTGGTGACCATCATTTCCTATCTGTTCATGACTTTGTACTATAAGATATTCCCTCCATATAAAGTGTTGAATATCAAAGGAAATCATGAAAACAACCTGGCATTTAAGTTCGCTTCACGAAACGACAAATACAATGTCGCGGGTGAGATAAGTTTTGATGCAGACATTGCTGAAATCGAAAAGATGGTCGATGAATACGATGCCATTTTGATTAACGACGTGCCGAGTGAGAAGCGCAACCGCATCTTGAAGATTTGTTTTTCAAAAGGGAAGAGGGTCTATATCACCCCGAAGATCTCGGATATCATCATCAGAAGCGCCGACACTCTTGCTGTTTTCGACACGCCATTGCTTTTGGCAAATAACAACACGCTCAACATAACGGAAAGAGTTATCAAACGCGCTTTCGACATCTTTTTGTCGGCTTTAGGCCTGATAATCCTTTCTCCGCTGATGATACTGATATCGCTGGCGATTTTCCTTTACGACAGAGGACCGGTTTTCTATCGTCAGACAAGATACACAAAGAACGGAAAGACCTTCAGAATCTTGAAGTTCAGAAGTATGATACCTAATGCCGAGAAGGACGGTGTGGCTCGTCTGGCGGCTGAAAAAGACGATAGGATAACGCCTGTCGGAAAGTTTATCCGTGCCACGCGTCTGGATGAGCTTCCGCAGTTTTTCAACATCTTGAGCGGCGACATGAGTTTTGTCGGCCCGCGTCCGGAACGCCCAGAAATTGCTGACGAATACGTCAAAGAACTGCCTGAGTTCGCTTTCCGCCTTATGGTGAAGGCGGGTCTGACAGGCTATGCCCAAATCTTTGGAAAATACAACACCACATCTTACGACAAGCTCAAACTCGACATGATTTACGTCGAAAACTGCTCGCTTTTGATGGATTTGAAGCTTTTATTATTGACACTGAAGGTCATGTTCATGAAAGAGAGCACCGAGGGTTTGGAAGAAGGACAGATAACCGCAACGAATAAGAAATGCTGATAAAATATATTTTTGATCGATTTTTTTCCTTGATAGGATTGATATTGGTATCGCCGTTTTTGCTGGTGGTCTACATCCTTCATAAAGTTAGGATGCCCAAAGGTGATTTCCTATATCGTCAGCTGAGGGTTGGAAAAGATGGTAAGTTGTTCAGAATCTATAAGATACGGACTTTGAGGGATAACTCTGAGGATTCAGGTTCTGTCACCGTCGCTGATGATGAACGCATATTGCCTTTCGGAAAATGGCTTCGCGAGAGCAAAGTCGACACGTTTTTAGAGCTCATTAATATATTAATAGGTGACATGAGCTTCGTCGGCCCGCGTCCCGATGTGCCTGGCTATGCCGACAAACTCGAAGGCGACGACAGAGTCGTCCTCAAAATGCGTCCCGGATTGACAGGCCCCGCTTCTGTAAAATACCGTCACGAAGACCAAATTTTGGCGCAACAAGCCGACCCGAAGAAGTATAACGATGAGGTTATCTGGCCTGATAAGGTGAAAATTAATAAAGAATATTACGAAAATTGGTCACTTTGGAGCGATATTAAGATATTGTGGAAGACGATATTCGCTTAAATCAGTATTGATACTCAATAAGATATAATTTTTTTGAAAAAATATTTCAAAAAATTGTTGCACGTATCAAAAAACATCGTACTTTTGCAACCGCAAACGGAGAAAAACCGTTATAGCCTCCTTAGCTCAGTTGGTTAGAGCATCTGACTGTTAATCAGGGGGTCTCAGGTTCAAGTCCTGAAGGGGGCGCGAGAGAGATTACAAAGTGTAATTTTTTATGTTTCATGTTATTAATTGAGAGAATGGATACCAACAGGCGTTCATTCTTTTTTTAGTCTCTCGCAGATTCCGCTGAAAACGCAGAATCATGTCGTTTTTCTGCAGGGATTTAGTTCGTTGACACTCACTGATCCCGCAGATTATCAGCGAAATCTGCAGCTCGCTTTAGCGAGCTATCTTAGAAATGAAATGTGGAAAAAAGATCTGTGTAATCTGCGTAATCAGCGAGAGACAAAAGCTAGAAAAAAGAAAAATATCAATATGAAAAAATCAGTTTTAGGTATTGGAAACGCTCTCGTTGATATTCTCACGAGAATCGATAACGACAGCATCCTCAATGAGTTAGGGCTGCCTAAGGGCTCGATGCAGCTCGTTGACGACATGACGGCTGAGAAGGTGAGAAAAGCTTTGGCGAGTTTTAAGAGTTCTATGGCTCCGGGCGGGTCGGCGGCTAACACAATTCATGGGCTGGCAAAAAGCGGTGTAGAGACTGGTTTTATTGGCTCTACAGGCAATGACGAGGTCGGTAAGTTCTTTGATGACGCCATGAAATCGGTGGGAGTGAAGCCGATAATGTTTCATGATGACGTGCCATCGGGCATAGCTCAGGCCATCATTTCGCCAGACGGTGAACGCACCTTCGCCACACACCTCGGAGCAGCTGTCCTGCTGAGCGAGAGACATCTCAACCCGGACATTTTCAAAGGCTGGGATTATTGTTACATTGAGGGTTATCTTATCGCAAACCGTCCGTTGTTCAAGAGAGCGATAGAACTCGCGAAACAGGCGGGCTGCAAGGTGGTTTTGGACCTCGCTTCATACAATGTGGTTGAAGATAACCGCGACTTCCTGCTTGAACTCATCCCTCAAATAGACATCGTTTTTGCCAACGAAGAAGAGGCAAAGGCATTGACACACAAAACTCCGGAAGATACTCTCGAATTCCTTTCAAAGTATTGCGAAATTGCCATCGTGAAAGTCGGGAAGAAAGGCTCGTTCATCAAGAGAGGCGACGAGGTGGTAAAGGTCGGCTGCAACGACGTTAAGGTCATCGACACCACTGGCGCAGGCGACATGTACGCCGCGGGATTCCTCGCAGGTTTGATATTCGGTTATGACTTGAAAAAATGTGGCGAATTGGGCAATTGTCTTGCCGAGAACGTGATACAAAACATCGGTGCGAAGCTCACGGAAGAGCAATGGAATCAAGTCCACACGTCATTTCGACTGTAATCCTTAAACCCCTTAAGCGGCAGCCTTAATGGCCTTAATGGCTTTAACGGCTTTAACGCCATTAAGGCTGCCGCTTAAGGTAGTTAAGGGCTTGATTCTGTGAGAAAAAATTATTTTCTTATTAATTATAGGTGGTACCGAATTTTTTTGTAATTTTGCGCCCACATTGAAAAATAGTATTAATAAATTAAATATAGAATTTAGTTAAAATGAAGGTATTTCAGACAGACGACATTCGGAACATCGCTCTTATTGGAGCTGCTAAGTCCGGAAAGACCACGCTTGCAGAAAACATGATTTTCGAAGGCAAGCTCATCAACAGAAAAGGCGACACTACCAGCAAGAACACAGTGTCAGACTACCGTCCAATCGAGATGGAGCGCGGTATCTCTGTTAACGCCAGCTTATGCTATACAATCTTTAACGACAAGAAAATCAATATCTTGGACACTCCTGGCTTTAGCGATTTTTCTGGCGATATCGTCGCTTGTCTGACCGCTGCTGACACAGCTGTGTTCACAGTCAACTCACAGTCAGGTGTTGAGGCTACAACAGAAAACGCATGGAAACATGCTGCCAACACCAACAAGCCGGTTGTGTTCTTCATGAACCAGCTCGACCACAACAACGCTAACTTCGATGATACAATTCATCAGTTGAAAGAATACTTCGGTGATAAGGTCACTCCAATCCAGTTCCCAGTGAACGCTGGTGAAGGCTTCAATGCTGTCGTCGACCTTATCATGAAGAAGATGCTCGTTTTCAAGAACGGCAACGGTGCTCCTGAGGTTCAGGACATCCCTGCCAACCTTGCTGACAAGGCTGAGGAGCTTCACAACGAGCTCATCGAGCACGCTGCAGAAGGTGACGACGCCCTCATGGAGAAATTCTTCGACGAAGGCACACTCTCAGAGGAAGATATGGAAGCCGGTATCCGCATGGGTATCGCAAAGCGTGAGATATTCCCTGTCGTCTGCGGCGCAGCAAAGAGCGGTGCAGGCGTGACACGTCTCCTCGAGTTCATCGTCAACGCTTGCCCATCACCGGCACACGTTGCTCCTATCAAAGCTGAAAACGGCACAGAGTTCCACAACGACGTGAACGAGCCGGCAGCAATGTTCTTCTTCAAGATTTCTAACGAACAGAACGTCGGTGACGTCGCTATGGCACGTATCTACGGCGGCACAGTGACAGAGGCTCAGGACCTCGTCAACCCACGTACAGGCAACAAAGAGCGTATCTCACAGATCCTCGTCTCTAACGGTAAGAACCGCGAGAGAGTGGAGAAAGCATGTGCTGGCGATATCATCTCAACAATCAAGTTGAAAGATGTCCGCGTTTGCGACAGCCTCGTCGACGCAAAAGTGGCTGAAGCCGCATTCCCGGCAATCCAGTTCCCGACACCAATCTTCTCAGTCGCTATCAAGGCTGCTAACTCACAGGAAGATGAGAAACTCGGCGGTATCCTCAACGATATGCACAAGACAGACCCGACCATCATCACAGGTATGTCACGCGAGTTGAAACAAAACATCCTCCAGTGCCAGGGAGAATATCACCTCAATACAATCAAATGGTACCTCGACAACGTCCACAAGATCGCTGTTGAGTTCGCATCACCTAAGATCCCATACAGAGAGACCATCACAAAGGCTGCTAACGGCGACTACCGTCACAAGAAACAGTCAGGTGGTTCAGGTCAGTTCGGTGAGGTTCACATGCGCTTGGCTCCTTACTATGAAGGATACACCGACCCGACAGACCTCCAGGTCCGTGACACTCAGGAGTACGACCTCCCATGGGGCGGCAAGCTCATCTTCAAGAACTGCATCGTCGGTGGCGCTATCGACGCACGTTTCATGCCAGCTATCTTGAAAGGTATCAACGAGCGTTTGGAAGAAGGCCCATTGACAGGTTCTTACGCCCGCGACATCATCGTCTACGTCTACGATGGTAAGATGCACCCGGTCGATTCAAACGAAATGGCATTCAAGATCGCCGGCCGTATGGCATTCTCAATCGCATTCAAGGCTGCAGGTCCTAAGATCATGGAACCTATCTATGACCTCACAGTCCGCATGCCGGAAGATATGATGGGTGCTGTCAACACCGACCTCCAGGGCCGTCGCGCTATCATCATGGGCATGGATTCAGACAGAAACTACCAGATTATCCGCGCAAGAGTGCCGCTCGCAGAGATGGACCGTTATTCAACATCACTCAGCTCACTCACTTCAGGCCGTGGCTCATTCACAATGGCATACGCTGAGTACGCACAAGTACCTGCCGACGTCCAGACCAAGCTGTTGAAGGCTTACGAGGAGTCGAAGAAGGACGAGGATTAATTAGTCTTTAGACATTAGATATTAGACATTAGATAATGCGGGGACGCGCGAAGCGCGTCCCCGCATTTTTTGTGAAAAAACAAAAAAAATTTGGAATTGTAAATTATTGTGTTTAATTTTGTTGCGCAATTAACTCATTATTAACTAAAAAATTACATTATGGAAACGAGTAAAATTCAGTTGTGGAATCGCACCACTGGGGCGATTTACAAAAATGTCATGTTGTTCGCAATTGCAGGCATGGTGTCAGCATTGTTCAGCTTTATCCCGCTGTTGGGCTGGATTGTCAATATTGCTAATGTGTGCGTCGCTTCAGGTTACATAGCATTCTTCATCAGACTTAAAGACATGGAATCTTTGGTTGAACCGGCCGATGTCCCGTTTGCCAAGTATTTGTGCAATGGCGTCTTGCTTCATATTCTGGCAATCATGCTCAGATTTGTGCCGGCCGTCGGATGGATTCTCGGACCACTCGCAGTCATAGTGTCATGTGTATTCATGCTTATGGGCTACAACGGCCTTAAGAAGTCGGAGACATTCGTTGGCAAAGAAGGCATGAAGATGTTGTTTGTTGCCATGATTATCGGTATCGCAGGTGGTGTTTTCAGCATCATTCCTGTCATTGGTACGATTCTCGCAGGAATCTGCTTCATCGTTGAATTCGTCATGGTGCTCCTTGGCTGGAAAAAGGTAGCGGAAACTGTCGCTGAATAGTTTATCTCTCGCAGATTACGCAGATAAAGCAGATTTTAGCAATAGATTATCAGCGTAATCTGCGTCATCTGCGAGAAACTAAAAAGAGCAATCACTCTATCACACCCGAACCAAGCACCACAGGCTCGGTTTCATGATATATCGTTCCAAACTGCCCGCTGGCGACACCGGAAATCATAACATCACTGTTGATTTTTAATCCTTTTTCGGTGATGCTGAGCGTGCCGGTGCGGAACTCGGGCTGGTGACGTATCTTATATCTAACCTTTTGACCCTCAACGAATTTGATGACAGGGTTCATCGTCTGGACATCAGCCAGTTCGATGATGTTGGTGTATTGTGCCTCAGGGTCGTAACCTTGGGAGACATAGACTATGTTGTTTTCTGTGTCTTTCTTCACCACGAACCACGGGCCGCCGCCTAAGCCCAAGCCCTTGCGCTGACCGATGGTGTGGAACCAGAATCCTTTGTGTTTGCCGAGTTTCTTGCCGGTCTCGAGCTCTATGATGTCGCCTTCCTTCTCGCCGACATATTCACGGATATAGTCGTTGTAGTTTATCTTTCCCAAGAAGCAGATGCCCTGAGAATCATGGCGTTGAGCGCTTGGGAGACCATATTTCTCTGCTAATTGACGCACCTCGCTCTTCGGGGTGCCTCCAACAGGAAACATCGCCTTTTTCAGCTGCGGATAGGTGATTCTTGCCAAGAAGTCGGTCTGGTCTTTGAAGGTGTCGACGGCCGTGCCGAGCCATGCAACTCCATCATTATCAATCCATTGCTGAGCGTAGTGGCCTGTGGCGATGCGGTCGAACTGATAGCCTGCCTTCTCCTCGAAGGCACCGAACTTGATGAAGCGGTTGCACATCACGTCGGGGTTGGGGGTGAGGCCTTTGCGCACCGAGTCCATGGTGTATGCCGCCACACGGTCGTAATATTCTTTCTGCAGGTCCACGATATCGAACTTGCAGCCGTATTTCTTAGCAATATAAGTGGTTATCTCGATGTCTTCCTCCGAAGGGCAGTCCATCAGATCCTCCTTGCCCTCGAGTCCTATCTTGATGTAAAAGATATGAGGGTCAATGCCTTGCTCCTTGAGGAGAGGCACTATCACTGAGCTGTCGACACCGCCCGATACTAATGCTGCAACATTCATACCTTATTTGTTTATTTCGACAAAAATTGGACAATGGTCGGAGTGTTTCGCTTCAGGAAATATCGACGCATTGACGATATTGTCTTTTAATGTGTCTGTAACTATATGATAATCAATACGCCAGCCTTTGTTGTTGGCTCTTGCGTTGGCGCGGTAGCTCCACCAGGAATAGTGGTGCGGCTCCTTGCAGAGATGCCTGAAGCTGTCGATGTAGCCGTCGCTCAGAAAGTCGGTGAACCACTGGCGTTCTTCCGGCAAGAAGCCTGAGTTTGTGGCGTTTCTCACAGGGTCGTGGATGTCTATCGCCTCGTGGCAGATGTTGTAATCGCCTGAAAGCACGAGGTTGGGGCGTTCTTTGCGCAGGTTGTTGACATATCCTCTGAAGAAATCGAGCCACTCCATCTTGAAATCCTGGCGTTCTTCGCCTGTGGTGCCCGAAGGATGATACACGCTCACCACCGACAGCTCGCCGAAGTCGGCACGCAGGAATCGGCCTTCGTCGTCGTATTTCTTGTTGTTCATGCCGTAGACCACGTTGTCAGGCTCTTGTCTCGTGAGGATTCCCACGCCGCTGTAGCCTTTCTTCTGTGCCGGGAACCAGTAGCTGTGATAGCCCATAGCCTCGATCTCCATCACCGGAATCTGGTCGGGAGTAGCCTTCAGCTCCTGAAAACACACCACATCGGGCGAGACGGTGTCAAGCCACTCGAGCAGGCCCTTTGAGATAGCTGCTCTAATGCCATTTACATTATAACTGATTATCTTCATACTTGCCGTCATTTCGAGTGAAGCGGAGCGGAATCGAGAAATCCTCTATACCCGCTTTCTTCCAATGTATTATCTATATTTATTATTTCATTATCATTTACTAAACTAACCCAACCTGGATTCTTAGAAGTAATCAGGTTTTCTTTTTTCTTTCTACTCCATTTCTTTAATTGTGTCTCTCTTTCAATGGCCTGATTAATATCATTATACTTTTCATAATATATACATGTTCCACAATTGTATTTATCTGTAAATGAGTCTTTACTTAGATGATGTCTATGTTCATAAACCCTTCTAATTAAATCGTTTGTAACTCCAATATATAGAGTTGTTATGTCAAAATTGGTTACTATGTATATATAACTTTCTTTCATTGTTCCCGTTAATCGAGGATTTCTCCACTTCGCTCCATTTCATTTCGCTCCAGTCGAAATGACACATGCTCCTTGTCATTTCGAGCGAAACGTAGTGGAGTCGAGAAATCCTTGTTATGCCATATTATTGTTTTATAACCTTTTTCATATTGTTCCCGTTAAAAGAGGATTTCTCCACTTCGCTCCATTTCATTTCGCTTCGGTCGAAATGACACATGCTCCTTGTCATTTCGAGCGAAACGTAGTGGAGTCGAGAAATCCTTGTTATGCCTTATTATTGTTTTATAACCTTTTTCATATTGTTTTTGTTAAAAGAGGATTTCTCCACTTCGCTCCATTTCATTTCGCTCCGGTCGAAATGACACATGCTCCTTGTCATTTCGAGCGTAACGTAGTGGAGTCGAGAAATCCTTGTTATGCCTTATTATTGTTTTATAACCTTTTTCATAATGTTTCCGTTAAATGAGGATTTCTCCGCTTCGCTCCATTTCATTTCGCTCCGGTCGAAATGACAACTGCAAAAATAGTTATTTTTTTCAAAAAAATGTTCAATTCATAAAATCATTTTTTTATTTTTGCGATGTGAGAATAAAATTGAAGACACGGGCTAAGCTTTTCTTTAAGTCATTGAATAAATGGCGTTTAGCTCATTTGTCCGATAGGCAGTCCATGATACTTTTGGCCATTCCGACCGGCTTTTTGGCTGGTTTGGCAGCCGTTGTCATCAAGTTTCTCACTCATACAATCCGCGATTTCTTTTTCTATCTGCGCACTTTCGACCGAAACGTCGACTTGATGTTCTTTGTCTTGCCTGCAATAGGTATCTTATTGACCATCATTGTGATACGATATGTTATCAGGCGTGAGGTGGGGCATGGAATCCCTGGGCTGTTATATGCGCTTTCGCGAAACAAAGGCATAGTGAAGCCTTACACCACTTTCGCTTCCATCATCACCAGCGCGCTGACGGTAGGCTTCGGCGGGTCTGTCGGATTGGAAGGCCCTTCGGTCTCGACAGGCGGCTCCATAGGCTCCAATATAGGGCAGTTTCTGAAGCTTAACCAGAAGCAAATCAACGTGTTGATAGGCATGGGCGGTGCGTCGGCTCTGGCGTCTATCTTCCAGGCGCCCATCACGGGTGTCATCTTTGCCATGGAGGTTTTCATGATTGACATCTCCATGACGGCTCTCATCCCCATCATTATCTCGGCTTTCTGCGCCATCCTCACCTCGTATTATTTCCTCGGGAGGGCCTTTGAATATGAAATCACCATTGTAGACTCGTTTGTGCCGGCCAACTCATTGTATTACGTGGGTCTGGGCCTTGTGGTCGGACTCGTCTCGGCATATTTCATGAGGGTTTATTTCAGTGTGGGAAAGAAATTCGGCAAGTTGGAAAACCCTTGGACCCGTTTTGGCATAGCGGCATTAGGCCTCGGTGCCTTGATTTTCGTCTTCCCTTCGTTGTATGGCGAGGGTTACGAGACCATCAACGCTGCCCTCAACGGCAAGGCTTCTGATATACTGCAAGACACTCTGTTTCAATCGTTTGGCGACAATATCTGGGTTGTGATTCTGATTCTTGTGGCGATAATTCTCTGCAAGGCGTTTGCCACCTCTCTCACCTTCGCTGCTGGCGGAGTGGGAGGCACCTTCGCTCCGGCGTTGTTCCTCGGTGCGATGACTGGAGTGGTCTATGCCTTGATAATCAATAATTTAGGTATCGGTAGCCTTGATGTGTCGAAGTTCGCCCTCGTGGGAATGAGCGGCCTCATCGCAGGCATGCTGCACGCCCCTCTGACAGGTATCTTCCTCATCGCTGAAATCACCAATGGCTACTCGCTGATGGTGCCTCTGATGATAGTGTCGGCACTGTCGCTCGCCGTGAACCGTATGTTCTTCCGCGAGTCTATCTACACCCAAAGCATTGCTGAAAAAGGTGTTAAGGTGTCGTTCAACAAGGACGAGACCATACTTAACATGATGACTTCCAGTCACTTGATCGAGACTAACTTCGCTACGGTGCTGCCTGACCAGACTTTGGGCGACCTGGTGAAAATCATAGCGTCGTCATCGAGAAACATCTTCCCGGTGGTGGATGAAGACGGCGTTTTTAAAGGTCATATCCTCTTCGACGACGTGCGCAAATTCATGTTCGACACCTCGCTTTACAATACCCCTGTCGAGAAAATCATGGTTTATCCCGACTATGTCATAAACTACGACGAGACCATGGAAAGCATAGTCCAAAAGTTCGAGGAGTCACACAAATACAACATCGTGATTGTCGACAACGGCAAATATCTTGGCTACATCTCGCGAGCCAACGTGTTTACAGCTTATCAGGCGACGCTGAAAGAAATATCCGCTGAATAATATTCTTGTCATTTCGAGCTTGTCGAGACCTGAGCGAAGCGAAAGCATTCACCTTTGGTGAATAAATCCTCTATTTCCGCGAACAATTGAATAAGTCCGTTAAACAAGGATTTCTCCACTACGCTTCGCTCCGGTCGAAATGACGGTCCTTTTTATGGTGAAAATTATCATTCCAGATTGCCCACATCAAGAAGATTACCACGTAAAACATTATCTTGAAGATAACGTCATGCGCTAAGGCGAATGAATCAGGATATGGTCTTAAAAACAAGGCGATTCCGACGATTCTCACCACGTTGGTGAACTCCACTACCACCAAGCCGAGGGGGATATACCATAATTTGTGTTTCCACGGGCCGGGGAAAATGAGCATGAGGAAGAGCCAGTGCATCCATTGTTTCAGGCTGGTGCATTCGGGCGCCACCGTCACTGCGGAATATGAGTCGTGATAGTTTTCAAACATTATGGTCTGACATTTTGTGAAGAAATCCATGCCGAAGACATGCTCAAGCACCCAGGTGCTCTGGTTGAAAAGCAGCTTCGAAGCCCACACGAACAGCTTGTCGATGGTGCCTTTGATGGGCCAATAATCCATCGGTCCCTCCCAAAGGATATAAAGCAGGTGGAAGCTGAAAATCAAAACGAAAAACAGCCCGACATCGAAATACGTCTGGTACTGCTTGTCAGCGTAAAGCTCCCTTATCTTCTCTTTATTTATTGTCATAATTCTTTGTTATTGTCATTTCGGCCGGAGCCGTAAGGCGGAGTGGAGAAATCTCAGACAATTCTGAAGTATCTCTGTCTGCAGGAGATTTATTCACCAAGGGTGAATGCTTTCGCAAGCTCAGGTCTCGACTACACTTCGTTTTGCTCGAAATGACGGGATGATTATCTGATTCTATACCCCACAGTGAGCTGCACTGAGCTTGTCTTCGATTTTACATCGTCGTAATTATACTTAATCACTCCGGCGCCGCCGTCTTCCGTATAATTATAAGGTGTTTTCAGTTTCAGCACATCGGCAAAACCGATAGTGTAGCGTGCCGACAAGAACACGTCGCCCCAGTAGGCTGTCAAGCCGCCTGTAGCGCCGACATTCATCGGGCTGTATTCCGTCTTGCTGTCGTAAACGTGGTTCTTATGGAACGGCCCTCTCTTCGTCTCCTTAGTCATTCTGAAACAATAACTTGGCTGCACGCCGAGGTCTACGGAGAGGTATTTTACGGGGTGGACTTTAATCATAATCGCCGCCGTGATGTTGCTCATCTTCAGGTTTGACTCGTAATCGTATGTTGTCACATTGTCGTCGAGTATGTTTTTCTGGTCGACGGTGCCTTTCAGCTTATAGCCGTACTGGTTGTAAAGCAGCTCGAACTGAAGTCCGACCATGTCGCTCGCCATATATTCGAAAAATCCTCCGAAAAGCACGCTCCCGTTAGGCTTTACCGACGCGTTGTCGACAGGACGATACGATACCGAATATGTGGTGTCAAGCGTGTAATGATTAAAACCCATCACCGTATTCGGCTCACTGTCATCGTAGTACAGCGATTTGTCGATATTCATGGTGTTGATGCTTCCGCCGAAAAACAAGCCGTATCTTTTGGTCTGTGCCGACAAAGTCATACCGAAAACCGTCATCAATAGGATTATAAATGCCAATTTCTTTCTCATTTTTTCAAAAAATTTTTTACAAAAGTAAGCAAAAAAAATAAAATGTAGTATATTTGTAAGATTTTTTTAGAGATTTTTTATGAATTTGAGAGTGACCTGCATCCAATGTGACGTCATCGCGAGAGACCCGGAGGCTAACCGCCGTCATCTCGACGAGATGCTGAAAAACGTTGAAAACACTGATGTTATCGTGTTTCCGGAGACGTTCACCACCGGCTTCCCTGCCGACCCTAACGAGTTTGCTGAGGAAGTGGGCGGCGTCACCATGCAGTGGATGCATGAAAAAGCTAAGGAAAAAGATTGCGCTGTCTGCGGCACCATCATCTTGAAAAATGAAGGTTTTTACAACAGCTTCATCTGGATGCAGCCCGACGGACAATACTTTTTATATAATAAGAGACATCTGTTCACCATGGGAGGCGAGATAGGGCTGAACCCCGGCGAGGAACGTATCACGATAGAGTGGAAAGGCTGGAGAATCAGGCCTTTCGTGTGCTACGACCTGCGTTTCCCGGTGTGGGACCGCAACGGCTTCAAAGACGGCAAGTTCGAGTACGACATCGCCATCTTCACCGCTGAATGGCCAAAGAAGAAATCGGAGGTGTGGAACGTCCTCCTGAGAGCCAGAGCCATTGAAAATCAGGCGTTTGTGGTGGGCGTGAACAGAGTCGGAATCGACGACAGCAACATCGAATACAAAGGCGAGAGCATGGTCCTCAACCTGAAAGGCCGCGTCGTGGAACAGGCTCAACCCGGCGAGGGTGTCTTCACAGCAGAACTCAGTGAGTTCGAACTGGACGCATTCAGACAGTATTTCGTTGTTGCAAAAGATTGGGACTGATTGAATTGAGAATTGATAATTGAGAATTGGTAATTAAGAAGGGTTCAAAAAGAACGGGAAAATAAAAAATTCTCAATTTTCAATTGTCAACTAAAATAAAGAATTATGAACATTATCATTGCTGGAGACGGTGAGGTGGGCATGCATTTGGCGGAAGCCTTGGAGCGCAGCGACCATAACATCACCATTGTGGACCCGCACGAGGAGCTGCTCAAGATGATGGAGTCGCACTCCGACCTCATGACAATAGCTGGAGACTCCACCACTATAAGCACTTTGCAGAAAGCCAACGTGAAGAAGGCCGACATGGTCATCGCCGTGCTTCACGACGAGCATATCAACCTGCTGACGGGTATCCTGGCGAAGAAACTCGGCGCCAAACGTGTCATCGTGCGCGTCAACACCATGGAAAACCTCAGCCCGGAGTCGTGGAGGATATACCAGGACCTCGGCATCGACGGCATCATCTCGCCGGAAGACATTGCAGCTCAAGAGATTATCACCTTGCTGAAGCAGACGGCGGCTACCGAGGCATACGACTTCGCAGGCGGAAAACTCGAGATGTATATGATGAAGCTCGACGACAAAGCCACCGTGCTCGAGAAGCCTATCGCGGAGATCGCCGAACGCTTCAAACATATTGATTTTAAATTGGTTGCGATACACCGCCGTCAAAACACCTTCATCCCGCATGGCGACGACACCCTGAAAGCAGGCGACATGGTCTATGTCATCACCAAGCCGAGCGCCGTCAGAGAGCTGATGCAGATGAGCGGCAAGCAGAAATACAACATCCGCAACGTGATGATTATCGGTGGCGGACGTGTGGGACGTATCACCGCCAAACGCCTCGAGAACGACATGGATATGAAGATAGTGGAGATCGACAAAAACCGCTGCGTAGAACTGACAAATATGCTGTCTAACACGTTGGTGGTCAACGCCGATGCCCGCGATGTCGACATGCTCGAGGAAGAAGGCATCAAGAGCGTCGACGCCTTCATCGCAGTGACGGAAAACACCGAGACCAACATCCTGACATGCCTCCAAGCCAAAGCCTACGGCGTGAAAAAGACCATAGCACTCGTCGACAACATCGATTATATTGACATCTCGCAAAGTATTGGCATTGATACTATTATCAACAAGAAACTCATCGCGGCGAGCTATATCGTGCGCTACACCTTGGGCGACAACGTCTCGACTCTGAAGTGCCTCAGCGGCATCGATGCCGACATGATGGAGTTTGTGGTGCCCGACGGCTGCCTCGCTACCATGCGCCCAATCAACAAGTTGCACGTCCCGGAAGGCGCCATCATAGGAGGCATCATCCGTGGCGAGGTGAGCTACATCGCAAACGGCGACTTCCAAATCGAAGCGGAAGACAGGGTGGTGGTGCTGGCACTGCCGAATGCGATTAAGGAGGTTGAGAAACTGTTTAGATAATTTAATCTCTCGCAGATAACGCAGAGGACGCTGAAAAGTTCTTCCACAGGATTTAGTTCGCTAAAGCGAACAGATCACGCAGATTATTAGTTCTGCGAAATCAGCAGTTCGCTTTAGCGAGCCATCTGAGAAATGAAATGAGGAAGATAGGAAAATCTGCAAAATCTGCGATATCTGCGAGAAACAAAAGGAAGAATAAATATGAAGCGTATCCCTGTTTTTTTTACAATAACCCTCAAACTATATCTGCTTCTAATAGCAATATATACTGCATTCAGAATTGCCCTCTTATTACTAAATCTCGATAGGCTAGGCGAAACCACCTTGTGGGAAATAACCCAAGCCTTCATCATGGGTGTCCGCTTCGATATCGTGACTATTGGATTTGTAATCGCGATACCAACAATAATATTGACTGTTTTTTCTTTCTTCGGCAAGAAAAGTCGTATATTTGAACAGGTTTACACCTGGGTTTTAACGGTTTGTTTTACAATAACTTTCGGCATCTGCGCAGCTGATATTCCTTACTTCGATCAGTTCTTCGACAGGTTTAACGTCACCGCCTTTGAATGGATGGCGACGGGCGACAGTGCCTTCGTCTTTAAGATGGTGTTCGAGGAGCCGACGTATATCCTCATGATGCTGCCTGTGCTCGCCTCGGGATTTGTGTTCTGGTTCTTTGCCAACCGCATAATGAAACGCTCAACTGGCTGGGAATCAGTGTATTATATGCAATATGGGATATACACCGTGCTGCTCTGGGGACTCGTCTTCATCGGGATGCGCGGCAGATTGAACGAGAAGTCGCCTATCATGGTCGGCACCGCTTATTTCTGCAACAACGCCATGCTCAACCAGCTCGGCTTGAACCCGAATTTCACATTGGTGAGAAGCTGGCTCGACAGCAAAGACCCCGACAATCAGAAGGTTAGGTTTATGTCGGATGAGGCGGCTATCAATAATGTTCAGAAGTATTTAAATATTGAAATTCCATACGAAGAATTTCCAATAGCACGTGAGGTGGTGACCGAAGGAGAATCAAACGATTACAATGTTATTGTGGTCATAATGGAGGGTATGAGCTACAACAAGACCGCTCATGGCGGCAACACCCACAATCTCACGCCTTTCCTCGATGCCCTGATGGATAAGTCGTTGAGTTTCAACAACTGTTATACCAGCGGCACCCATACTTACTGCGGCATCTACACCACCATGGTGTCGTATCCTGTGGTGTTCAGAAACCATGCTCTCAAGCGCATCCCTGTGCTGCAGTACGACGGCATCGCCGCCACTTTGCAGAAAAACGGCTATCAGACGGCTTATTTCACCACTCACGACAAGGAGTTCGACAATGTGGCGGGCTTCCTGAGCCAGAACGGGGTGGAGCGTATCATCTCGCAGGCCGACTACCCCGCCGGCGAGGTCAAGACGACACTCGGAGTGCCCGATGACTATATGTTCCGGTTCGCGATGCCTGTTTTCGATGAGATGGCAGGCAACGGCAGGCCTTTCTTCGCTGCCATGATGACAGCCTCCGACCACGGCCCGTATTACATCCCGGATTATTTCGAGCCTAAAAACACCGAGCAGAAATACCAGATTACCGAATATGCCGACTGGTCGCTGCAGCGTTTCATCGAGATGGCATCCGAAAAGCCTTGGTTCGACAACACCCTGTTCGTCTTCGTCGCCGACCACGGCGCCGCTCTCGACACCGATTATTCCATCCCGCTCAGTTATTTCCATACGCCTCTTGTTTTTTACAAAAACGGCATGCAACCAACGGCTAATGAGGCTATTGCAAGCCAGATGGACGTCTTCCCGACGGTGATGGGCATCCTCAACATGCCGTATGTCAACAACAGCTTCGGCATCGATTTGCAAAAGGAAAGCCGGAGATACGCTTATTTCATGGGTGATGACAAATACGGAGTGCTTGATGGCGAGTGGCTTTTGATCAACAAACCGTCGGAGGAACAAATTGGGTTGTACAAATACGTCGAAAAAGAGAAGAAAAACTACATTTCTGACTATCCCGAGGTGGCTGGAGAGATGCAAAAATACGGCGAATCGGCTTGGCAAGTCAGTGAGTATCAACAAGATAAGAAAAAAACTAAATTTTTTCTTGACAAATAGAAAAAAGTTGTAATTTTGCGGTCGGAAATGCCCAATGGTGTAATTGGCAACACGACTGACTCTGGATCAGTAAAGTCTAGGTTCGAACCCTGGTTGGGCAACAGCAGCAAAGTTGAGATATTGAAAAATGTCTCAACTTTTTTTATCATTTTTGTCGAACATATTGATTTTATCAATATCTTTGCAAATAACTATTTTTCGCTTAGTGTAGGCGTTAGTAGATGAATCAGGATGAGCGAAAAATCCCAGTATGATTTTGTAAGTGATTGAAATCCAATAGATTAAGCGATTTCGATGTCCCCGAGATATACCCGGTACGGTAGCTGTGCCCTTTGTTTAAATGAATAAAGTAGAGAAAAATGTTGTTGCTTGGTATGTGTTTCGCGTAACTTATCAGCGCGAACTGACGGCTGCGAAACAGCTGGAAGAGCTGGGCATTGAGCATTATATCCCTACGGTGAGGGCGAAAATCCGCAACGAGAAAGGTCTCGCCATCGGTTGGAAGACCGAGCCGCTCATTCACAACTACATCTTCATACACGACAGTTACAACAACCTGCTTGCCATAAAGCAATATAAAATCGATTACCTGCGCTTCGTGATGGGCAAGGACGACAGCGGCGTCGCCAACGTGCCGCAGTATGTGCCCGACAAGCAGATGAACGACTTCATGAAGGTGGTCCGCACCATGGGCTCCAAGCCTGTCGACCCCGACATCGACCTCCGCAAAGGCGACAGAGTGCGAATACTGACAGGCCCGTTTGAGGGCGTTGAAGGCGTTTACGTGAGGATGCCAAACCGCCACGAGAAACGCGTGGTCATCAAGATAGAAGGCATCGCTGCAGTTGCAACCGTCGCAATGAATGCCTCGGATGTTGAGAAACTCGAGACTTTAAAAGAACCAAAGACCAAGGTTAAGAGTTATAGTTTTTAGGTTATTAGCTTATTAGCTTAATAGCTTAATAGCTTAGTAGCTTAATAGTTTATGGGACCTGATTTAAAAAAATATGGATGGTATAGTATATTCTTTTGAGAATTTGAAAGTATGGCAAGAGGCTAAATATTTAGTCGTTGACGTATATAAATTATTAGATAGTTTTCCGAAATTTGAAAAATTTGCGCTTTGTGATCAGATAAGAAGAGCTATTGTTTCGGTCCCTTCAAATATTGCCGAAGGCAGCGGAAGATTTTCAAATAAAGAACAGAATCATTATCTAGAGATAGCCTATGGCTCTTTAATGGAGACTTATAACCAACTGCTTATTGCTATCGAGCTTTCATATATTACTAAGGAAAGTGTTAAAACTCTTAAACCAAGAATTGATTCAATAGCAAAAATGCTTAATGGTCTCCGCCAATCTAAACTCAAATCATCAACTAAATAACCTTAACCTTATAAGCTACTAAGCTATTAAGCTATTAAACTATTAAACCATGAATATCTCCGTAGCAGGCACCGGTTACGTCGGCCTTTCGATAGCAACTCTTCTCGCGCAGCACAACGATGTCACGGCAGTGGACGTAGTCCCGCAACGCGTTGAGCTTGTCAACAATAAGAAATCTCCGATTCAGGACGATTATATCGAGGATTACTTGGCAAACAAGCCATTAAGCCTTAAAGCCACCCTTGACCAGGAAGCCGGATACAAAGATGCCGAGTTTGTGGTCATCGCCGCGCCTACTAATTACGACTCGCAGAAGAACTTCTTCGACACCAGCGCGGTGGAAGCCGTTATCGATTCCGTTTTGAAGGTGAACCCTGATGCCGTGATGGTGATTAAGTCCACCATTCCGGTAGGATATACACGCAGTCTTTACGTGAAATATCTGAAGAAAGGCGTGAAGAAGTTCAACCTTCTCTTCAGCCCGGAGTTTCTTCGCGAATCGAAGGCTCTCTACGACAACCTCTATCCGAGCCGTATCATCGTCGGCGTGCCTAAGATGATGAAAGGCGAAGAGTATCAGGAGGAAAACGAGGCCATCAAGGCTTTGACTGATATCGACTGGCTCACCGGGAAGGCTCATGTCTTTGCCAAGCTTCTTCAGGAGGCGGCTATCAAGGAAGACGTGCCTGTCTTGTTTGTCGGCATGAAGGAAGCCGAGGCTGTGAAGCTTTTTGCAAATACATATCTCGCTCTGAGAGTGAGCTATTTCAATGAACTTGACACATACGCCGAGATGAAAGGTCTTGACACTCAGGCTATTATCGATGGCATCGGTCTCGACCCGCGTATCGGCTCACATTATAACAACCCTTCTTTCGGTTATGGCGGTTATTGCCTCCCGAAAGACACCAAGCAGCTGCTCGCCAACTATGAGGATGTGCCTCAGAATATGATGACGGCTATCGTCGAGTCGAACCGCACCCGCAAGGATTTCATCGCCGACCAGGTGCTGAAAATGGCTGGCTATTACGCTTATTCCACCAACAACCAGTACGGTGCTGAGCATCAGACTCCAACCATCGGAGTATACCGACTCACGATGAAGAGCAACAGCGACAACTTCCGCCAGTCGGCCATCCAGGGTGTGATGAAACGCGTGAAAGCCAAAGGCGCCAACGTGATAATTTACGAGCCGACGTTGGAAGACAGCTCAACATTCTTCGGCAGCTTGGTAGTCAATGACTTAAAGAAATTCAAGGAGCAATCTCAAGCCATCATCGCCAACAGATACGACAGCAGCCTTGATGATGTGATGGAGAAGGTTTACACAAGAGATATTTTTAAAAGGGATTAGTTTTCCCGTCATTTCGACCGGAGCCGATAGGCGGAGCGGAGAAATCTCGAAATGACAAATTGAATGATTAAAGTATTATGATTAACGTTGGAATTATCGGTTGCGGCTTCGTTGGCGGGGCCCTGAAGCACTGGCTGGAGCATAACAATCCGGAGTGCAGGCTCTTTGTCAGCGACCCACCAAAAGGATATAACGACGACCTGAGCAAGATAGACATCGCCTTCGTGCAGATTCATGTCCCCACTGAAGACGACGGCACTCAGGATCTGACATTGATGAAGGAGATTATCACCAAGCTCCCGGATGTACCGGTGTTTGTGCGCACCACCATACTCCCTGGCTCGAGCGAGATGCTTTCGAAGGAGACGGGGCATCAGGTGTGTTACATGCCGGAGTTTCTCACCGAGCGCACGTATATCGAGGATTTCAACAGGCAGACGATGGTGTTTACGGGTGCACACGAGCTTCTTGGCAAGATTTTCGTGGGCAAGAAGTTCACCATCATGACTCCGTTGGAGGCTGAGCTTACGAAATACATGCACAACGTGTTTGGCGCTTATAAAGTCACTTATTTCAACGCTTGCCGCGAATACTGCGAGCAGATGGGAGCCGACTGGCGCAAGGTGCACACCGGCATTCTCCTTTCGGGCTATATCAGCGACACTCACACCCACGTGCCGGGTCCAGATGGCAAGTTCGGCTACGGTGGCAAGTGTTTCCCGAAGGACGTGAACGCTTTTACTAAGATGACAGAAGGTACGCCATTAGGAAAGCTTTTGGAGCATTTGCATGAACTCAACGTTCATTTCCGTGGCGAGGAGGAACATGTTTAAAATAAAATAGTAGCATAAAATGACACATCTTACAGAAAAAGAACATGAGGAGCAGATGGCCAGCATGCGCGAATTTGACGAGCAGATGCCATGTGTGGGAATCTTTTGGTATGACCCAGAGGATCACTCGTTCTTTGGTGTGCGTAAGAAGGAGTTGACTCCGAAAATGGTGGAAGAGGCGGCTGAAAAAGGGAAGCCCTTTATCAACTATCCGCATCTACATCGTCAGGTATGGGCTAAGGAATATTTCCGAGCTTTAGCCAATCATTCAGAGACGAAGTTTAAAGGAGATTATACACAGATTCCACGTGGTCGTGTCGCTTGGTCTGTCAATAAATTCATTGTACTTGTTGGCAAGTGGGCTGAACCGATTCAGGATGAGTTGACGGAGTTATTGGAGAAGGAGTTTTCATTGCCATATTTTGAGTTTGTTTACGATCCCCATTGGGATTTAGGACATGGTTGGAGTGGGGATATGCCGAAATAATAAATAGTAACGGCAATGACTAAACGTTGGCTATATTACACTTTAATTGTTGGAGCCTTACCATTATTGATAAGATGCTTTATCTTGTTGTTCCTTAAGGAAGTAACATGGGATATGGCAATTAATCCAATTGACTTTGTATTTCTTGGATTAACATTGAATCTTACAAATATTATTGAGTTGAATGGGTTTAAAAAGAGTAAAAATATTAAAGCTGGCTTTCTTGAAGATGGAGTGTGGATTTCTATAATTGCCATAATTTTTTTAGCTGTTAATTTGGGAGTATTATTTTTAGACGATTTTATACAAATACTTGTGTTAAACAAGCATACATTAAAGATCACCTCGATTGCATTATGTGTGATGTCGTTGTTATATAGTTTGTTTATAGTCAGAAAACTTGATATGAAAGAATCATGAAATCAATCGACTACATTTATATTTCATTGGTAATGCTTTTTGTTGTTGTTGGTATTTGTTATATTTTTAAAAAGGCCAATAACATAAGAAAGAATAATATGGATGACTATATTAACAGTAGGGAGCAAAGACGATATAAATTTGAAAAACAATGAGAATAAAGTCTTATATATATCTCGATAATAATAAAATGTATTCTCTTTCTTCGCAATTATTTGAGGGTATAACTCAATACATAATGAAGGAACAATCAGATACATATGAAGAAGAACACTCTCAAAAAGGAGAATTATTGAGTGGCAGGTTGATGGCAGATATGATTATGCAAAAAGATGCAAAGTCAGAAATGAAATATTTGCATGATTTTGCGTTTAATTTGTTTGAACAGGAATTAGTTACAAGAGGTTTGTTATATGATGTCACAAATAAAACTAGTATTGAGGAACTAAGAGATAAGGGATTTGTAAGAATAAAAGGGAAAATCATATTTGAAAATTTTGAAAAAATACTTTATACATTAGAGCATTTTAATGAGGTTGGAAGATCTGTCGGAGAATTAACTATGCAAGATCCAATAGAGTCTTTAGGTGAAATTGAAAACAATATATCTATTAAGCATAGAGAGCAGAAAAATAAAATTAATCAAAAAATTAAACATATACGAAAAGAGTTTGATGCTGAATTAAAAGAACAGGGCTTAATAATAGATGAAAAACTAAAAAATAATTTATATAATATATTAAAATTCGGGTATGGCAATATATATGAAGTAATGGTATCAATAGAAGATTCTGATTTGTTTTATACTGCTATTATTAATCAGGAAAATCTAAAAGAGACCGAACAATCTTTAATATCAAAATATTCAAGACTTTCAGAAAAAGAATTTACACTTATTGGTGTTGTTACACAATGTGGTGACAATAGAGCGGATGTTCCATGTGTTATGGGAAATGAGATGAAAAGCACCACATTAAATATTATTGATAAAATTGCAGGCGTTGAGGAACAATTCAATGGACGAGCTGAAAACGAATGTATAATTGATCCTATAGCTATTTATTCTGAAATATAATAATTCTTTAATAATAAAATTATGCGGAATTCATTCTATGAGTATTATGGACTGTCTGCAAAAGAGGTTGACAAGCTTTGGGATGACGCTATTGTTGTATTTGATACAAATGTCTTACTTTCATTGTATAGGCTTCCTCTTGATGCTCGTAATGAGATTATCGCTGTAATGAAAGGGTTTAAAGATCGTCTTTGGATGCCATTCCAAGTAGGTTATGAGTTTCATGAACATAGGTTAGTGGAGGCAAATAGGCCTATTGATAGTTTACGTTGTTTAATAGATCGATTTGATAAATTTAATGAGGATATAGAAAGAGAATTTAGTAGAAATCCGTACATTCAAAATTTTAAGTATATTAAAGACTCTTTGAAGTCGCTTCGTGGACGAGTTGAGAAAAAAACGAAAGAATGGATAGAAGCTTGTCCGGATATGTTTCGTGATGATCAAGTGTTATCGGAATTGACATCATTGTATGAAAATAGAGTTGGAGAGTCTTATGATGAGACTCGATTAAAAGAGATATTTGAAAATGGTGAGCAACGTTATGCCAATAATATACCTCCTGGATATAAAGACAAAGGAAAAGAAGATGGGAATCGTCATCGTTTTGGAGATTTGATAATATGGTTTCAAATACTTGAAAAAGCAAAACAGTCGAATTGCGATATAATTTTTGTTACTGATGATGAAAAAGAAGATTGGTGGGAAATATACAAAGGTAATATTTTAGGGCCCAGACATGAATTGATTATAGAATTTCGCAATAGTGTTAATGATCACTTGATAGGATTTTATACTACAGAACGTTTTCTATCATATGCTAAGAATAAGAAAAAAGGTGGTGTTTCTATTAAACAAAAAACAATCGAAGGAGTTAAGTCATCAGAAATATTAGATTTAGATTATTTTTTAGGTGCAACCTCAGAACCTGGTCAGTTTTCAATGAATTCTTTGTATTCAAAATATTGGGGACTATTAGGAGAATCTGAGCCAGATAGGTTTTCTTATTTGAATAAATTGGATTCATATTTGTTGAAAGATAATTTAAAAAAATCATCAAGCAATAATAGTATAGTAAATTTAAAAAACAATAATGACAGTTTGTCATCTGAAGATGAAAAACTATCTAATGGTGAAGATGATTGTGATATAAAAGATAATGATAATCAAACAAAGTAAAAATGATATATTGTATTTCATATGATTTAAAACAGCCAGGTCGTGACTACAATTACCTTTATGATGCTATCAAATCTTATGGAATATGGTGGCATCAGACAGACTCTGTTTGGTTGATTGTGTCTAAGGATACTGCAATAGATATACGCTCTAAATTAATCAAGTATATAGACTCAAACGACAAATTATTTGTTGTTGCTCTTAAAAGAGAATGGGCGGCTGTTGGCTTCAATAATAAGGAGTATAATTGGTTAAATTCTATATCTGGAGATAATTGGTGATAGTGATTGTTTAATCCTTTTTACTAAAGTTTACTTAGTTTTTTAAGTATGAAAGGAATAGTGTTAGCAGGTGGTTCAGGAACTCGTTTATATCCAATCACCAAAGGTGTAAGCAAGCAACTCTTGCCGATATATGACAAGCCGATGGTTTATTATCCCATCTCGGTGTTGATGTTGGCAGGCATCAGAGATATTCTTATCATCTCGACGCCTTACGATTTGCCGGGATTTAAACGTCTTTTGGGCAATGGCAGCGACTACGGAGTGCATTTCGAGTATGCTGAGCAGCCTTCACCTGATGGTTTGGCGCAGGCGTTTATCATCGGTGAGAAATTCATTGGAAATGACAGTGCTTGCTTGGTTTTAGGCGATAATATCTTCCATGGAAGTGGTCTCACTAAGATGCTCAAAGAAGCGGTGAAAGAGGCTGAACAGAATAAGAAAGCCACTGTTTTCGGTTATTGGGTATCAGATCCGGAAAGATATGGCGTTGCTGAATTCGACATTAACGGCAACTGCCTTTCAATTGAGGAAAAACCAAAGAATCCAAAGAGCAACTATGCCGTTGTGGGATTATATTTCTATCCGAACAAGGTTGTTGAAGTTGCTAAAAATATAAAGCCATCAGCTCGCGGTGAACTTGAAATTACAACAGTTAACCAGCGTTTTTTAGACGATGGCGAGTTGAAGGTTCAGGTGTTTGGAAGAGGTTTCGCTTGGCTTGATACTGGAACTCATGATAGCCTTTCTGAAGCTTCAACATTTGTTGAGGTTATCGAAAAACGCCAAGGTCTCAAAATAGCATGTCTCGAGGGCATTGCCTATCGCAATGGCTGGATTTCAGAGGAAAAAATGCGTGAATTGGCTCAGCCGATGCTGAAAAACCAGTATGGACAGTATTTGTTGAAGGTTATTGATGAGATGAAAGAGGAAATCAATTCGGAGACATTTGCAAAGTAGATATAAAGATTATGAAAAATTTATTAACAGCTTTAATTATGTGTCTTTGCTTCTTTGCTGTCTGCAATGCCCAAACCAAGGTTGACAACTCGGTATCAGGTGATTTGAATCTCGATAAGTACCTTGGCGATTGGTATGAAATAGCTCGTTTCGACCATAAATTCGAGCGTGGAATTCAATTTTGCAAGGCAAATTACTCATTGCGTGAAGACGGCAAGGTGGCTGTGTTAAATACTGGTATTAAAGATGGCAAGCCGAGTGAAGCAAAAGGCAAGGCGAAGTTTACAGATAATCCAAGAATTCTGAGAGTTTCGTTCTTTGGTCCATTTTATGGTGACTATCGAATTATGCTCTTAGACGAAAATTATCAATGGGTTTTGGTTGGTGGCAGTGATGAAAGTTATCTGTGGATATTGGCTCGCACATCAAAGATTTCAGATAAAGTTAAAGAGACGATGTTGAATGAGGCAATGAGAAGAGGATATGATGTGAACAAGCTCATTTGGGTGGAGCAGAAATAGTTTGCTGGTTTAAGTATAATTGTCATGACAAGAGCAGAATTAATAACAAGTTTAAAACGAGAAGCAAATAATGAATTAAAAAAGAACCATTGTCGTTTATCAAAGGAGGCAAATGTTCAAATACAAGAACTGATAACTGCTGGAGTTGGTAGAATGGAGTTAAAAAAAGGAGATAATGGTTCGCAAATTGCTGTAGCACAACGTAATATACGTCTAATTTGTGCTGATATGTGTAAACGAACCCCAAAAGGTAAAGCTGTTTTGGTTAGTAAAAGGATGCCGGGTCATGGGACTTTAGTTAGTAGAAGGGAATCGAGCCATGGGTCTTTAAAAGAGAAGGCTGATTTAATAATAAGTGATCGTGTTTTTATTGAAGCTCGTTTAAGTATTTGCCCATTGTGGCCTTTTTGTTAAGAATTATGGATGATAACCAAAGAATAATAAAATCGTTCGATTTTGCAGCTGATATTACCAAGCAGCTTATAGCTTTGTCAACAGCAATAATTTCGTTATGTGTAGCATTTACTGATAATATTTTCTCTTCAAATGCTGCAAATGCACATTCCATTACTTTAATAGTTTCGTTAAGTCTTTTTGTGATATCTATAATTTTTGGAGTTGTTACATTGATGGCAATGGCTGGTCATTTGGGAAATCCTAATAAAAAACAAGCCGAAACAGAATCATCTGAAAATAAGAGCGTTATATATAGCGGCAATGTTCGTCTTTTTTCATCGATTCAAATGATTATGTTTTTATGTGCGATGATCATGGCAATGATATATATCGGACAAATGTCCTGCAAAACGGGTCTTAATAAAGTTGATTTCAAAGATTCCGGGAAGTATATGAAAATAATAAGAATGTCTGAATATACTGTTGAAAAAGCTCAAACTATTGACACATTATATTTAGAAACTGGATTAAACTAATTTTTTATTGGTGATTTTGCACTTGACGAGTCTATCAAAATTTACAGTATGATCTACGACAGCCTCAGCAACATATCCACATACAAAGATCTCTCACAAGACATTTACTCCGGTCTGCTCTTCTTGCAGCAAGCCTCTCCTGATATCGCCATTGGCACATATCAAATTAATCCTCGGGTCAAGGCTATTGTATCGGAGTATGAGACCAAGGTGGAGAATGAGGTGGGCTATGAGGCGCACAGGAAGAACATCGACATCCAGTATCTTTTGAGAGGCGAGGAGCGTGTGGCGTGTCTGCCTTTAGACAGGCTGAAGGAGACGGTGCCATACAGCGAAGAGAGGGACGCAGCTTTCTTTACGTCGAGCCTGCAGCCGATAGAGATGACGTTAGGTGGTGGCTATTTTGCGATTTTCTTCCCTCAGGACGGGCATATGCCGCAGTTGAGTGTTGGGGGGCCGGAGATGGTAAAGAAGGTGGTGGTGAAGGTGGAGATTTAATATAATTGTGGTCTCTCGAGTAGCAGATTGTCATTTGGGAAGCCAAAATATCATACATAAACATCACATAGGTCTCAAAAATTATGAATTTTAAGTATTACGACCTTTTATCAAACCTTACCATTGGCATGGTGGTTTTTTATGCCGTATGGAAGATGTGTTTTCCAGAAATGGAAATCAGCGAGTGGGTTGTAATACCGGCAGGTTATCTTGTCGGCTATTTCCTTGATGCATTTAGTAGCCTTATAGAGCCGGTGCTATATAAGATCATCTGCGGCAAACCTTCTGACGTATTGTTGAGCCCTATTTCCGGACGGGAATGGACGGGTATCAAAAAAGTGAAATTCTATTATGCGGAGTGGGCTGTTGAATTGCTTAAGAAGGATATAAAGGACGACAAAGCCAACCCTGATAAAATGTTCGGTTATGCTAAGCTGATAGTAAATGATAACTTGGGAAATCGTGTGCCCGATTTCAAGTGTCACT
Source organism: uncultured Bacteroidales bacterium (assembly GCA_900315175.1). GTDB lineage: Bacteria > Bacteroidota > Bacteroidia > Bacteroidales > F082 > Limimorpha. Next base: position 83,079 of record OMYA01000007.1, on the reverse strand, counting down.
ATGCATTGTCTAGAGTGATCTTTACAACAGTTATTCTTGCAATAGTACTTATTGAAGTCAAGTATTACGATGTTTGGTATTCTTGGCTCATTTCCGTTTCAGCATTATTGCTTGCATGGAATCGTTTCCGCGTACGTGGCCATTATTATGCAAGAGAGGTGTTGAACGAGTATTTAAAGTATAAAGAAAGCAAGTGATATGGCAAGGCAGGCAGTAATGACGGTTTATGATGTACAGTTAGGACTTGCAGTCCATGTTAAAGCACCTAACGGTAAGTATATAATAATCGATTTAGGAACTGGTACTTATGAGAGTGGTAACCAAAGTCCACTTCTTAAACGTCGATACGACAATATAGGGTATATGGTCATTACCCATCCACATTTAGACCATATTGACGATATTTTGAAATTTGATATAAATGCTCCAACCACTTTACGTCTTGCGAGTGATATTACCAAAGATGAAGTAATGCATGGTGTTAGGGATTGTGATAGGGATAAGTTTGAAAAATACTGCAAAATAAACGATCGTTACTCATCACCTGTATCTCCTACAACCGACCCCACGAATCCTGATAATTACGGTGGTCTCTCAATATGCACTTATAGCACGAGTGTGTGTAGTAAAGACAATTTTAACAATTTTAGTATAATAACAGTTTTTGATCTTTCAGATTGCAAGCTTGTGGTTTGTGGTGATAATGAGAAGGAATCGCTTGATGTTTTGATGAACCGCGATTCGTTTAAGAATGCTGTAAGGAATGCAGATGTCCTAGTTGCTCCTCATCATGGTCGTGAATCTGGCTATCAAGATGATTTTATTTCATTGGTTAACCCAAGTATTACTATTATTTCTGATACAGCTAAGTCAGATGCCAGCGCAGTTGATAAGTATACTAATAAATCGAGAGGTTGGGCAGTATGGGATCGGAATAGAGAATCAAGCACTAGGTATTGTCTGACTACAAGAAATGATGGAAACATACAAGTTACTTTTGGTGAAAGCAAAAATACAGAGTTTAAAAGTATTTTGTGTGTTGAATTAGTATGAGAAATAGCCAAATGTTATTATGAAAAATTGGTTCAAAAGAATTTGGAATGACCCAGTTGGTGCCTCAATCATTGGTGGTTTAATATTGTTTTTATTATCATCTATTGGAGCTGCTGTTGTTTCTTATTTCGGAGAGGAGAGATTTTTAGATGTTCTTAAGTCGATAGCTAACTTAGAAATCAAACTTTGGATAGTCGTTCTTGTAGTTGTTGTTTGTTTTATACTGAAAGGTTTAGTTGAAAAATATGGCTCATACAGATATGATAGTCACACTTACAGTAATGATAAGGCAATTTATGACATGATTGTCAAAGAATTAAGTAATGATGGTATTATTTATTTCTTACGTACAAATAATTTTGCTGGTTTTTCTTTTCGCCTATCGTCGTTGGATGAGCTGGATGATTTCTATCATAGTCATTTAAATGATCCAAATTTTGAGTTTTTTCATCCGAAGTTGGAAGAAATGCGTAAGAAATTGATGGCTGACATTTGTGAATTTGAAGATTTAATAGCAACCAAAACCTTTCCTGGCAAATATCAAGATACACAAACGGTTCCTCCAGAGTGGGAAATTAAATGTCCTGATTATTTTTGGGAGGTAGTTAATAAAATACATAATACAACAAGTAGTATCTGTGATAATTATGATAAAATCATTAAGTTTGGGAAAAAAGTTATTAAGCTAGTATAATTATTATGGGAAAAACAATTATAAATACTATAGGGTGTGTTAAATGTCACAAAGAGTTTGATGTTGCTACAGAAGATATAAAGTGGGAGCATTTAAACGATGCTGGAGAAGTAGAAGAAGGCAATACAATTCATGACTTTAATGTATTTCAAACAGTTAGATGTCCTTATTGTCACAAGGAGAATAAAATTGTTCTTCATGCAAAAGGTAAATCAGAATCTGAACTTACATCAATGAGGGTTATTTCATTGGAGATAGAATAAGAATCGTTGCCAATAAGTCTTTATACGCAGTAAATACTGCGATAAAGTTTGAAAAAGAATCCTCAAATCAGTTAATCTCTCGAGGCTTAAAACTAACAAAATTGAAACACACCAAACTTAGATATTAATCATCACATACGGGACATTGTAAATATTATGAAAAGCATACTTGTTACTGGCAGTGCGGGATTCATTGGGGCGAATCTGGTGAAGAGATTGTTTAAAGAGATGGAGGAGGGTACCATTGTGGGGGTTGATAATCTCAACAGCTACTATGATGTTTCGTTGAAGGAATATCGGCTCCGTGAACTGGAAGAGCTGAAGCCAGCCGACATTAACTACACTTTTGTCAAAGGGAGCATTGCCGACAAGCCTCTTGTGGATGGTCTCTTTGCTGAGCATAAGTTTGATATTGTAGTGAATCTGGCTGCACAGGCGGGCGTGCGTTATTCCATAGATAATCCAGGAGTTTATATCGAAAGCAACATTATCGGCTTTTACAATATTCTTGAAGCCTGCCGTCATAATCCTGTTGAGCATCTCGTTTATGCCAGCAGCAGCAGTGTGTATGGTGGCAACAAGAAGGTGCCGTTCAGCACGGATGACAGGGTGGATAACCCGGTGTCGTTATATGCTGCGACAAAGAAGAGCAACGAGCTTTTTGCGCATTGCTACAGTAAGCTTTACAACATCCCGAGCACTGGATTGAGGTTCTTCACCGTTTATGGTCCTGCAGGGCGACCTGATATGGCGTACTTTGGTTTCACCAACAAACTGTTGAAGGGTGAGACCATTCAGATATACAACTACGGCCACTGTCGCCGCGACTTCACTTACGTGGATGACATTGTGGAGGGTATTGTCCGTGTGATGAATAAAGCTCCTGAGAAGAAGACCGGCGAAGACGGTTTGCCAATACCTCCTTATGCTGTATATAACATTGGTGGAGGCCAGCCTGAGAATTTGCTGGATTTCGTGAATATATTGCAAGAGGAATTGCTTCGTGCAGGCGTTCTTCCGCAGGACTACGACTTTGAGGCACACAAGCAGCTGGTTCCGATGCAGCCGGGCGATGTGCCGACAACGTATGCTGATGCAACAGCATTAGAACGTGACTTTGGGTTTACGCCGAAGATTACATTGAGAGAGGGATTGAGGAAGTTTGCGGAGTGGTATAAGGAATACTATGGGTAAGCTTAAGCCAAGAATAAGGAAAGAAGGGAGTTTGAAGGTTGCGATTGAGTGAGAGCAGAGACGAGGACATCAACTTAATGGTTAATGGCATTCTGAATATAGTTAAATTACTGATTTAAAGACATAGCGGTTCAGACATGAACATACTGTATATTTTCGGTAACGGATTTGACCTATCACTTGGTCTTAATACCAGTTATGGATCTTTCCTGAAACATTATTTGTACAACCATCAGCCTAATACCGACCCATTCATTGAGGAATTCAAGAAAGAAGTGTGGAAGGATATTGATACATGGACGGATTTAGAGACTCGTCTTGGGCAGTGGTTGAATGAAAAGGTTTCAAGAGATAGAGCTATTGCCATTCACGACGACTTGGTCAAGGAATTGTCACTTTATATGAAGAATGAGCAGGAGCGGGTAAAGCCGAATGCAAAGGTGAGAGAACAAATTCTTTCCAATATGGCAAATGTCTCTCATCATCTGCGTAGGAATTTGGATAAGCGTGATATTACAAACTACATATCAAAGTACGTGAATAATACCCCTCACGTTATCAGTACTATTACGCTAAACTATACTGATACTTTTGAACGTCTTGCCTTTCAAGAAGGTGAGAATATGTCCCAATGCACTGATAACAAGATAAATTTCAAGTTTAATCGTCCCATTCATCTTCATGGTACTGTGGATGAAGGCATTGTGCTAGGAGTAAATGACGAGGCCCAAGTTAGCAACAAACAACTGATTAAGGAGAATAGCATTCGCAATCGTTTCATAAAAACATCTACGATTAACGACGTCTATAGAACTGGTTACGAAGAACAGGCGATAAATGCGATAGATGCTGCCCATCTGATTTGCGTATATGGTACATCATTTGGTAAGACGGATACTCGTATATGGAATCGAATTGTCAGCCGTGTTGTGAAAAGCAATATCCAGGTCATCCTTTTCCATTATGGAAGTGATACTTTTGGAGGAAACGAAGGTCCAAAGATGATGGATAAGATAGAAAACTTGAATCAGAAGTTTGTATCCTATGGAATTATTTCCAATACTGGCCAACCAGTATCCATCCCATCTAGCGTGTTGGGTGTATATGACTCTGATATTTTCAAAATCAAAGTTGATGTCATAGAGCAGAAACCAGTCTATTTACCAGATGAGGCAGAGATGCTTGCAGGGACGCAGAAGACAATAAAAGAGGCTTTGAAAATAAAGTAAAGACTAGTATTATCCAGAAATTGAGGAGGGTGCTTTAAACAGTCGTTATACTTTTAACATTTAACAATTAACATCAAATTGCGCCATAACGCCGACAGAATGATGCGTGGCCGGTGCGTATGAGAACGATCGGAAAAGTTGGATAAAGCTTGGCTGATGAAGAGAAAGATAGAGAGCTAAAGGCTGCGAAGCAGCATTTGGGTGCTGTCAACATACGGTTCACAATGCCCTTGCAAACAAAACAATATAGTGATAATGCAATAGAAGATATTATTAAACAGCTCCGGTCTTTACGCGCAGCCGGAGCCGCGATGGGGCAGAAAGGTCTTCCGCACAGCCTGATGCCCCAACCATAGGGCGGGATACCCGCTGTCTCTCATAAATAAGGTTCAATAACAGCGGGCCAGTCCTTTTAAATGAAGTAATTATAAATAATATAGGAAATGAAAGGAATCGTACTTGCCGGAGGCTCCGGTACTCGTCTTTATCCAATAACCAAGGGTGTGAGCAAGCAGTTGCTACCTATTTATGATAAGCCAATGGTTTATTACCCCATCAGTGCATTGATGTTGGCAGGAATAAGGGATATTTTGATTATTTCTACACCACCCTCTCCCGATGGGCTGGCACAAGCCTTCATCATTGGTGAAGAATTCATAGGTAACGATAGCGCCTGCTTAGTGCTTGGAGATAATATCTTCCACGGTGCAGGTTTTAGTGCTCTCCTCAAAGAGTCAGTACGCACTGCAGAGGAAGACAAGAAGGCCACAGTGTTTGGTTACTGGGTAAATGATCCAGAGCGCTATGGAGTAGCAGAGTTTGATAAGCAAGGGAACTGCCTGAGCATAGAGGAGAAGCCCAAAGAGCCAAAGAGCAACTATGCAGTTGTTGGTCTCTATTTCTACCCCAATAAGGTGGTTGATGTCGCAAAGAACATCAAGCCCAGCGCAAGAGGTGAATTGGAAATCACCACAGTGAATCAGGAATTTCTGAAAGATGGCGAACTGAAGGTTCAGACCCTTGGCCGAGGCTTCGCTTGGCTAGATACTGGTACACACGACAGCCTGACAGAAGCAACCAACTATATTGAAACTATAGAAAAACGTCAAGGCCTCAAGGTTGCTTGTTTGGAAGGCATAGCCCTCCGAAAAGGCTGGATTACAACAGAAAAGATGCGTGAGTTGGCGAAGCCTATGCTCAAGAACCAATATGGCCAGTACCTGATGAAGATGGCAGATGAGTTTGAAAAAAATGGAGCAGGTAAAATTGACAATTTCTAAACGAATAATATGATAAACGTAATACAGACTGAAATCCCAGGTGTAGTTATCATTGAGCCAAAACTCTTTGGTGATGAGCGAGGCTATTTCATGGAAACCTGGTCACAGAAGGACTTTGATGAGCAGGTGCGTCCCATAAAATTTGTTCAAGACAACGAGAGTAAGAGCTGTTATGGCGTCTTGAGAGGATTGCATTTCCAGAAGGGTAAAGATGCTCAGAGCAAACTTGTGCGTGTATTAAAAGGACGCGTACTTGATGTGGCCGTTGATATACGGAAAGGTTCCCCTACATTTGGCAAACACGTGATGGTGGAGCTGACAGGTGAGAACCACCGCCAGTTCTTCATTCCACGTGGTTTTGCCCACGGTTTTGTGGTTTTGAGCGAGGAAGCCGTTTTCCAATATAAGTGCGATAATCTTTATGCGCCTCAGTCTGAGGGCTCTATTATGTGGAATGATCCTGCTTTAGGCATTGATTGGCAAATACCTGCAGCGGATGTAATGCTTTCTGCAAAGGACAAACTACATCCAACCCTAGCAAACTGTCCAGAGGTCTTTGATTACAATATAGATTACTACGCAGAATGAGAAATATCCTTGTAACTGGTGCCAATGGACAACTTGGCAATGAACTGAGACTTGTAACAAGCCAATGCACTTCTGGCGATAAGTACATCTTTACCGATGTTACAGATGCTTCTGAGGAGTCTATTGCTATGCTCCATAAAATAGGAGGAGCAAATGTTGACATTAGTACGCGTCGATTGGATATTACCGATCTCAATGCCATCCGTAAGATGGTGAAAGATGAACAAGTGTCTATTATCATTAATTGTGCTGCTTATACTAACGTAGATGCAGCAGAAGATAACGAGCAACTTGCAGAATTGCTGAATGCAAAAGCCCCGGAAAATTTGGCTATAGCTATGAAGGAAGTAGCAGGAGGCTTGCTCATTCATATATCTACAGACTATGTATTTGGGAAAGAGCCATACAATACCCCTTGCAAAGAAGACCAGAATGGAACGCCTACTGGAGTTTATGGTTTAACCAAACTTCATGGAGAACAGGCAATAGAGAGGGTCGGCTGTGACTATGTTATTATTAGGACAGCTTGGCTTTATAGCGAGTTTGGGAAGAACTTTGTGAAGACAATGCTTAATCTAACCGTCACTAAGCCGCAGTTAAAGGTAGTCTTCGACCAGGTTGGAACACCTACTTACGCAAGGGATCTGGCGGAAATAATCTATAAGATGGTGGGTGAGCGCACTGCATATAAAAATGTAGGAACGTACCATTTTAGTAATGAGGGTGTCTGCTCCTGGTACGACTTTACAAAGATGATTGCAGAATATGCTGGCAATACCGGTTGTGATATACAACCCTGCCATAGCGACGAATTTCCAAGTAAAGTGATACGTCCCTTTTTCAGTGTTCTTGATAAAACAAAGATTAAAGTGTCGTTTGGACTCAATATACCATATTGGACTTTTTCTCTACGAACGTGCTTGTCTAATATGGTTGAATAGGGCCATTAAATGAAAATCCTCAATAACTTGTGGCATTGAAATGCTATCAGCAATATACGTATTAATATTCTATTCACATTATTTATGCAACAAAGTATAACCAGTAATAAAAGAATCGCAAAAAACTCTTTTCTACTGTATGTAAGAATGGTCGTAGTGATGGTGATCAATATATATGCAGTAAGAGTGGTTTTACACGCATTAGGGGAAGAGGACTATGGGATATACAATGTTGTATCAGGTTTTGTGACCTCTCTAGTGTTTGTCAACAATGCCCTACAAAGTGCCACACAACGTTTTTTCTCATATGCGATAGGTAAAAATGACGAAGAGGAATTGCGTACGGTTTTTTCTGTGAGTTTTAAATGTTATCTAGTAATAGTTGCAGTCTTTCTATTAATATGCGAGACAATTGGTCTCTGGTTCGTAAATACTCAGTTGGTTATACCAGAAGCTCGCATTGGGGCCGCAAATATTGTATATCAGTTTGCAATTTTTGCCGTAATAGCATCCTTCCTTTATTTGCCATACTCTTCATTGTTGATAGCCTTTGAAAGGATGAATATCTGGGCGTATATTTCAATCGCCCATAGTGTGATTCTTTTGTTATTGTCTATTGCTCTTAAATATCTAGGGTTTGATAGACTCATTGTATATTCGATATTTGTCATGATTGCCTGGCTCTTTGTTTTTTTATGCTATTGGGCTAGTTGTAAGAAGTTTTATCCCAGTATCTGCGTTATTAAAAAGGGTTATTCCAAACCAATGCTAAAGAACATATTGTCCTTTTCTGGGTGGAGCCTCTATGGCCATTTGGCAGGTGTAATGAACAATCAAGGTAATACTATTCTTTTGAATATGTTCTTTGGCCCTATTGTAAATACGGCTAGAGCCATTTCATTGCAAGTTCATTCAGCATTGGTGACGCTTGCGGGTAATTTTTCGATGGCTTTTCGTCCGCCTATAGTGAAATGTTATGCAGCAGGGGATTATGCCTATTTAAACTCTTTGTATTTATTATCTAATAAGTGTATTTTTTATTGTTTGTTGTTGGTATGCATCCCTTTAACAATTGAGACACGATTTGTATTGACTGTATGGTTAGGAGAAGTGTCAGAGAACATGATACTATTTACAAAATGGTCAATATGGTATGCATTTATCTTATCTCTTAGCGCTCCGATTACGACAGTAATGCAGGCTTCTGGGAATATAAAAAAATATCATCTGATAGTAGAGACTCTTACTTTGCTGTCAATGCCATTAACATATGTTTTATTTAAGATAGGTTTCCCTCCTGTTTCGACTTTTGTGGTGACTTTTGGAATATTTTCATTAGCCCACATTTTTAGGCTTATAGTTTTGGAAAAAGAAGTTCGCGAACTGACAATAACGTCATATTTACTGAATTTCTTAATAGTAGGTATTCTTATATTTATAGTCTCGATGGTATCGATGCAACTGTTTACTTCAATTTATAAAGAAGGATGGGTACGGTTATTATTGGGTTGTGTGATTAATGTAACACAAGTATCTCTATTAGCATATTTCCTGGCTATTAATAAGGCGGAGAGATCTCAAATCAAAAATTTGATAAAGCATGTTTTTAAAAAATAACTCAAGGTATTTCATTTACCGTTTTTTCTTCATATTAGGAAAGGTATTTCATCCTATACGAGTGTTGTGTAATAATTATATGTCTCGTATAGTTGAAAATTTATACACGGGCTGCCTTTCGGTCCGCATAAACATATGTAACGGCTCTGTAATACGTTATCCCTCCATAAGAATCGAGGGACCAGGTATCTCTATAGGCCAAAATTCATATATTGGAAAGAATGCCGTTATTACCACATGGAGAACAAAGCTCTACGAAAAGCCGCAAATAATCGTAGGTAATGGAACAAATATCGGTCAGAATTGCCATATAACTGCAATTAATAGAATAGAAATCGGGAATTGCGTTTTGACAGGAAAGTATGTAACAATAACAGACAACGCACATGGTTCAGTCACTTTAGATGAAATGGAATCTGATCCTAATACGAGAATATTAGTATCAAAAGGACCTGTGATAATAGAGGACAATGTGTGGATTGGAGATAAAGCGACTATCTGTCCCAATGTTCGTATAGGCAAAGGCTCTATTATCGGGGCAAATACAGTTGTTACTAAAAGCATTCCTTCATATACTGTTGCAGTAGGAAATCCTGCTAGGATAATAAAATCATTTGACAACTATGTTGCTAATAACTAAAGAAATACTATTTGCTCTTTTTTGTGTTAGTTGCGTCTTGTTTGTTTTCTCGCCAATTCAAAAACCACAAGTTGACGCAATTGGGGGTAATAAGTTTATTTCGTTCAATCACATATTACTATTTTTATTGGTGGGATTGTTGGTTTTTGCGGCAGTTGTCAAACCACCGACCATGGCAGATTACAATTCTTATTTTCGTCTTTTCCAAGGTGTTGATCAGAACGAACGTATGGAGCCTGCATTTGGAATAATAGTTAAGTTGTTAAATATAGTTGATGGTAATAACTACTATTTAATGTTCATAGTTTTTGCTCTCATATCAATACCTTTGCGGGTATTCCTGTATAACAAATTCTCTCCTCTCATTTGGGGTACGATTATAGTTTATTTGTCAAATTATTACATATTACATGATTTAATCCAGATAAGAGCAGCTGTAGCTTCTGCTTTGCTGATTTTATTGGTCTATTTCTCATATAAACGAAAACTTGGATTATTTATAATTACCTATTTAGTTTCATTAAGTTTCCATTATTCTTCCATAGTGTTTATAGTTATTTGGTTTATTTCAACTACAAATAATCCCAGGAAGTACTTTCTCTTTTTGCTATTTAGTTATTTATTATATTTTGCACAGTATTCTATGTCTTCTTTAATATCATATATCCCTATTTCTTCTATTTCCAGTTTATTGTCTGGGTATGCAGGGAGGGAGTCGTATGAGAATAACGTATTTAATTTAATTCAAATTGTAAGAATTGCTTTGGCTTTTTTCTTCTTTTATAATTTAAATAGCAAACAAAATGTTTACCCCTGGTATGTGTGCTTTTTGAAGGTTTATATTGTTGGATTATGTTTTTTGCCTTTATTTTCAAGCTTATCTGGGGTGGCTTTGCGGATGATGGAATTATTTGTTTCGTGCGAGCCAATAGTCATCCCAATAGGGTTTTTGATTTCGTTCAAAAATAAAACTTTTTGTAAAGTGGCTGTTTTAGCATACGCCGCTTTGTTCTTCTACATCTATTATAATGCCCCTAACTATTGGGAAATCGACTGGATGAATTTTTAAATTATTATAATGAATACAATAAGATTGATTGCTTTCTATCTGCCTCAATTTCACCCGATTCCAGAGAATGATGAATGGTGGGGGAAAGGTTTTACTGAATGGATCAATGTTGCTAAAGCTAGACCTCTTTTTAAGAAGCATTACCAACCGCATATTCCAGCTGATTTGGGCTTTTACGACCTTAGAATGCCTGAAATAAGAAAAGAACAGGCAGAAATGGCGAGACAGGCTGGCATCGAGGGTTTTTGTTATTGGCATTACTGGTTTGGGAATGGCAGGCGTTTGCTGGAGTTGCCATTTAATGAGGTCTTGAGATTGGGCGAGCCAGATTATCCTTTTTGTCTATGTTGGGCTAATCATACATGGTCTAATAAAACGTGGCAAAAAACAGGTAGATCAACTTCTTCGAGTATTTTAATGAAGCAAGAGTATCTAGGAGACGATGACTACACTGCTCATTTTTATGCTCTTTTACCAGCGTTTAAAGACCCAAGATATATGACAGTTGACGGATGTCCTATTTTTGTGGTTTATGATCCTGATGCCCTCCCCGACATGAAACATTTCATTGATTTGTGGCGCTTATTGGCTGTGAAGAATGGATTAAAGGGAATTCATTTTGTTGGACGAACAAATAATGCCTCTTATACTGAAGTAGGACAGCGTGGCACTCATAATTATTCCTTACCTAGAACAGATAAAGCGTCAGCCTTTTATCAAGCAGTTAGAGATTATGGTTTTGATGCGGTTAACTCCGTAGGGCGATTGCGCGCAGAGTTGATGTGTAAGGGTGTCATTAATCATGTGGCAAAAAGAGTTATGAGTAAATATTTAAAGTTTGATATATTGGACACCTTTAGACAGGACAAAATAAATAAATATCTTATTACGTCTGATGATTATGCAGAAGATGTTTATCCGACAATCTTCCCCAATTGGGATAGAAGCCCTCGTGCAGGAAAGAGTGCTACTATTTACACAGATAGCACACCAGAAGCTTTTAAGAAAATTTTGGAAAAAGCTATAGATTGCACAGAAAATAAGCAACAACAGCATAAAATAGTTTTTATACAGGCGTGGAATGAATGGGGGGAAGGAAATCATTTGGAGCCTGATTTAAAATACGGAACAGGTTATTTAGATATTATTAGAGAACAAATTAAGAAATAATCATTAGTTTTTTAATCAACTATCCAAATGCTTTATTTTATTTGAGAATATGGGAAGGAATAAAGAGATAGATATAATACGTGCACTATGTGCAATCTACATAATTGCAATCTTTCATCTTAATGGCTATTATGCAGAAGTATATCAATTTGCGGGAAATGGAGAAGTTATTTCAAAGATGTTGACGATTATATCTTTAGGAGGCTTTACGTTTATATCTGGCTTCTGTCTTAGTAAATATGGCTTCTATAGCATTAGTGATGTTTGGGAGTTTTATAAAAAAAGATTAAGCCGTTTTTATGTTCTATATTTTCTGGCAGCTTTAACATTATACTTAACAAAGTATGTTATTGGGAAGGGGTGGTTTTATAATGATACACAATTTTTGCTTTCCCTAGTTGGTTTATCTTCCTTTTACGACCCTATACCACATACACTATGGTATTTCGGCATGATAATGTTTTTTTATTTAATCACGCCGCTTTTATGTTTCTCAGAGAATAAGATTGTTAGATTTGGGGTATTTTTATCACTAATGGGGGGGCTTTTTTTGTACGACCTTTATTTCTATGTTGATAGCACGCTATTTCTATACTTCCCATTTTATTTTCTGGGATTATTTAAACCTGAATTTGTTTTCAAGATTAGCAAGAAATGGAGCCTTATTTGGGCAGGTTTATCTATAATCTTGCTGGGCGCTTTATTTGTTGCAATTAAGACTTGTGGACTGCAATTACCTTTAGAGTGGATGATAATTCCTCCTGGGCTTTTTTTGCTAATATCTTTAGCACGTTTACTGGTTTTAAGCAAATATATAACATCATTTCTTACATTTGTCAGCATAGCATCAATGGTGGCCTATTTGTTCCATAGACACGTATTTGGTGTAGCATGTATGGTTTTTAGTGGGAATAGTTCCGGTCCCATAAGTCCCATTGTTGGATTGTTTGCTACGATATTTTTATTTGTGGCTTCATATTATATTCAGTTGTTATATGATCAAATACTTAACTTTTTTACACAAAAGAAAGTATGAATCAGCCTTTGGTTTCAATAGCAATACCGTGCTATAATTGTTCACGTTTCGTTGAAGATGCTGTACGCTCTGTGATTAATCAGACATATCAGAACTGGGAGTTGCTTATTATAGATGATGGCTCCAAAGATAATACGGTAGAGATAATACGTAAAATCAAGGATAGTAGAATCACCATATTCTCTGATGGCTGTAATAAAGGTCTTCCGGCTCGTTTAAATGAGAGTATAAAGTGGGCACGTGGAGAGTATTATGCAAGAATGGATGCAGATGATATTATGCATAAAGATAGGATTGCGAAACAAGTTGCTTTTTTGATAGAACATCCCAATGTTGATGTACTTGGGTGTTCTGCTTATATTATAAATGGTTCAAATAGCGTTCTCCGTAAGAGAATCGTGAAAAATGACCAGCGTGGCTTTATTCATCCTACGGTTATAGCAAAAACTAGTTGGTTTAATAGGAATCAATATGATGAAGCTATGAGGCGTTCACAAGACATAGAATTGTGGTTGCGAACAAAAGATATATCTTGTTTTGCTAATATGAGTGATTGTTTGTTTTTTTATAGAGAAGAAGGAGTCCCGCAGGTGAAAAAATATGTACAGACACAACTGCTTCACATAAAGCATTTTTATAAATTTGGTAATTCTTATGGTTTCTCCATGTCACAGGTCTTAAAAAACAGACTGTTGGCATATGTTAAAATTGTAGTTTTCTCTATTGTCAATTTTATTGGATTGGGTGATGTGCTGCTTAGAATGCGATCATCAGAACAATTAGATACAAAAGAAAAAGAACGTGCTGAAAGAGATTTAAAAGAATCAATAATATAAATATTTATTTAAGATGAAAAAAATTTGTTTCGTTACTACCATTGGCGGTACAATAAGGGCATTCTTGGTTGGTTTTTCTAAGTACCTTATAGAGAATCGTAATTATGACGTTACATTCGTAAGTGCATACGATGAAATATTAGATTCAATGCAGGATGAGCATCTTCATTTCATTGCTGTACCGATGAAGCGAGGAGTAAGCCTTTCTGCTTATAAGTCCATTAGATGTTTAGAGCGCATTTTTAGAGAAAACCAATTTGATATAGTTCAATATGCTACACCCAATGCTGCTTTTTATGCTTCTTTAGCTGCTGAAAAAGCGGGTATAAATAACAGGTTATACACCCAATGGGGTATTAGATATATGGGATATGGAGGGGGAATTCGACGAGCAATCTTTAAATTGTTTGAGAAAATTACATGTCGCAAGTCTACCGTTGTCGAATGCGAGAGTTTTTCCTTGCTAGAGTTTGGTATCAAAGAGGAACTTTATGACAGTAATAAGGGGTCAGTTATTGGTAAAGGTAGTGCTTGTGGTGTTGATTTATTCACTAAAAATATCGCAAATAGAGAACAATGGAGAAGGCAGATTCGTTCAGAATTGAATATTCCTCAAGAAGCGATTGTCTATGGATATACAGGCAGGTTAACAAAAGATAAAGGGGTGAATGAACTTCTCTATTCTTTTAAAGATTTTCAAACCAATCATTCTAATGCATATTTGATTATGGTTGGTAAATATGATAATAAAGATACTCTAGATCAAACTATACATCAGTGGGCGGAGAATGCTGATAATGTCATTTTTACTGGCTGGACTCCATACGTAGAAAGGTATTATTCAGCTATGGATGTTTTTTGTTCTTTGAGTTACAGAGAGGGTTTTGGATTGGTTGTAATAGAAGCAGCAGCTATGGGACTTCCGGCGATTGTGACTAATGTCCCAGGTCAAAAAGATACTATTATTGAAGGGGAGACTGGATTTCAGGTGTCAGCTAAAGATACAGTCACAGTTATTGAGGCAATGAACTATTTTTACGCTCATCCTTCTGAAAGGGTTGATATGGGGCATAGGGCGAGAAGGTTTGTTGAGGATAATTTTGAACAAAAGCATTTATTTAACCTCCTAGCTAATCATCGTGATGCTGTTATTGAAAATGGGTTGCATCTCAAATCGTCTATGAACAATATATAGTAATGCAGTCGTTTAATCCGAGCGTAAAAGAAATAGACTCACTGCAAATTGATAATAGAGTACGTTAAAGTTTTGGTATTATCATGCACGTTCATTTTGGAAGTTTGTTTTTTTGTTTTATAATGAGTTTTTTTACACTTGTGTTAAACCCTGCAAGTGCACAATCATCTGATTTTTTATTCAAAAGTGGAAGAACTTCTTATCGTATAGTTGTTTCTACAAATGCTTCAATCACAGAAAGAACATCAGCTCAAGAATTAAAAGAGTATTTAGAACAAATCAGTGGTGCACGTTTTGAGTTGTCATCGAAACCGGGGAGTCGTAATATATTCGTTGGGTATGAAGAAGGATTTTCGATATATAATGAAATAAAGCCATATCCAAATAATTCTGAATGTTTTACTGTCAAAAAAATAGGCCACGATTTGGTGATTTATGGGGGAAGAGAGCGAGGCACGATGTACGGAGTATATAGATTCCTTCAAAAATACTTTGGAATCCAATGGTATACTCCATATTTTACTAAAATACCAACAATTAAAAAATTTGAATTAAGAGATATTGAGTTTTCAGAAAAGCCTATAATAAAATATAGATTCACGGATTTCTTCTGTGCGCAGGATATTTCTTGGCTTGCCCATAATATGATGAACACCATAAGCCGTAGTACTAATAACATATATGGGGCCGAAGCTATTTATTGGGGGTGTCATACAATGGGAGATTTAATACCAGCGAGCAAGTATTTTAAGACAAATCCCGAGTATTTTGCCTATAGAAATTTCCATAGAATAGAAAATGGACAATTGTGTCTTTCAAATCCAAACGTATTAAAGATTATTATTGATGAGGTATTGTCCGTGATAAGAAAGTATCCGAATTATAAGATTTATGATGTTTCACAAAATGATAATCAAAGGTTTTGTACTTGTAGGTTATGTACTAAACTGGAAAATGAATACGGTGGTCACTCAGGTTTGATGATTTGGTTTGTTAATCAAGTAGCACGTGAAGTAAAGAAGGAATATCCCGACAAGTTTATTGGGACTTTTGCATATCAATATACGCGGCATGCACCTAAAGGCATAAAGCCAGAGGATAATGTTGTAATTAGGCTATGTGATATTGAGTGTTGTTTGTCACATTCTTTGGAATCGGAATGTTGTGCTGAAAATAAGGCTTTTATGAAAGACCTTAAAGATTGGAGCAATCTCACAAACAATCTCTTTATTTGGGATTACATAGTCAATTATAGTAATTATATGGCGCCATTTCCAAATATACAAGTACTAGGTCCAAATCTAAAAACTTTCTCGAAATATGGAGTAATAGAAGTTTTTGAAGAAGCTCAAAGTGGAACGTTAGGAAATGCATTTGAAGAATTGAAGAGTTGGGTCTTAACACAGCTAATGTGGAATCCGTATCAAAATACTGACGCATTGGTCAAACAATTTGTTAACGACTATTATGGAGCTGCAAGTAAAGATGTTCTAGATTATTATAACCTCTGCTGTTCTCTTATAAGTGAGAATACGCATTTGACCTGCTTCTCAGATCCGACAAAAGCTCCTTTTACTGATCAATTCATCGAGGAGGCTTATAGAATACTAGAAAGAGCGCTTGCGCATGCTGATAATGATATTGTTTCAGAGCGTATACAGAAAGTATTGCTACAGCCTATGGCACTTGAATGTGTACGACAACCAAAAGAGTTTGTAGAAAAAGGTAAATGGCCTAAGTTTAAGACCCAACTACTGAAATATAAGGCTTTTTTTAAGGTAAAAGAAAGTCCAGAGAATTTTATTAAAAGTTTTGAGTCTCAATACATTAGAGAATAATTATGAACTATTAATTATTATGAGTTTATGTATAAGAAGTTTATAAAGAGAGCATTAGATATCATAATTGCTTTTATTGCTTTACTGCTCTTTGGGTGGTTTCTCCTCCTCATTGCCCTTTGTTTATGTATAGCCAACAAAGGAGCCGGTTCTTTCTTTTTGCAAGAGAGACCTGGTAAAGACGGTAAGATTTTCAAGGTGATTAAATTTAAGTCTATGACTGACGAGCGGGATGCAGAAGGTAATCTTCTCCCCGGTGAACAGCGCGTTACAAAGATAGGACGCTTGATTAGAACAACGTCCATTGATGAACTCCCTCAGATTGTAAATGTGTTCAAAGGAGACATGTCACTCGTAGGACCCCGACCGCTGGTGCCCCGCTATTTAAGTTTGTATTCCTCGGAACAGGCACGCCGTCATGAGGTTAGACCCGGCATCACGGGTTGGGCACAGGTAAATGGTCGTAATACAATTACATGGACGGAAAAATTTAAATTAGATGTTTGGTATGTGGATCATTGTTCTCTTTGGCTCGATATTAAAATACTTTGGATGACTATTATGAGTGTAATTTTACGTAAAGATATTGACTCTGGAGCAGGGAAAGTTGGATCCATAGGTTTTGACGGTACAAACTAACATTATATTAAAGATGAAGGCATTAGTTATTGCTGGTGGCTTGCCACAAATAGAATTAATAAAACAGTTAAAAGAACGCGGAATTGAGGCGTTATTGGCTGACAGTAGTCCAGCTGCTATTGCACGACCATATTGTGATAAATTTTTCTCAGTTGATGTATTTGATATAGATTCCGTTAAGAAAATTGCTGTAGAGGAATGTGTTGATTTCCTCATCACTGTTTGTGCGGATCAAGTACTTCTTGTTGTCGCACAAGTGTCAGAAGAACTCAGACTTCCTTGTTACATTGATTATGAAACAGGGAAGAACGTTTCAGACAAAATACGCATGAAACGAATCTTCAAAAGTAGTGGCGTTCCAACTACAGACTATGTGGAGACTGATCATTTAGATCTTGGTACAATCAGTCATTTGAAGTATCCTTTGGTCGTGAAGCCTGTTGATGCCTATAGTTCGAAAGGGGTACGTAAGGCAGAAAACGAGAAAGAATTAAAGCAATATTACGAAGAAGCTCAGAAGATTGGTCGTAGTGGCCGTGTCATTGTTGAAGAATTTTTTTCTGGTGAAGAAATCAGCGTTGATGCCTTTGTGGTAGATGGGAAAGCGACGATTCTTAATGTAACAAATAGTGAAAAAGTAAAAAACAAAGATCGTTTTGTGATTTTCCGTGGTCGGTATCCAGCAAAGGTGTCCGAAGCTGTTATGCGTCAAATAGAAGAGGTGGCACAAAAGATTGCGGATGGCTTTGGGTTAGTTAATTCTCCTTTACTAGTCCAACTGCTAGCCAACGATGATGAAGTGTCTGTGTTGGAATTCTGTGCTCGCACAGGTGGGAATATGAAGTATCTTCTCATCAAGTACGCCAGCGGTGTGGATGTGATTGGAGCAACACTTGATATAACTCTAGGTAAAAAACCAGATCTTCGCCCCAAGTTCGAGAGACATAACATTGTGGTTAACGATTTTGTATATTGTAATCCGGGAATCTTTGATCATTTTGAAGGTTTTGAAGAATTAGAGAAAGAAGGTATCATAAACGAATTCCATCCTGTTCGCATAAAAGGAACCCAGATGAAGGGCGTAACAAGTAGCAGTGATAGAATTGCTGGTATGAACATCATCGCAGATACTTTAGAAGAGTATAATGCAAAACGTGAAAAGATAAATGCAAATGTGAAAGTTATAGATGTGGAAGGTAATGACATTATGCGCCATGACCTTCTACCTGAAATGAAATAATTTTAATCATTCGAGATATGAAGTATTACACAATGAAAGATACCCGTGACTTCTTAGAGAGCATAGGTATGCCGGGTGGTGATCTCTACGACCTGCCCACTTCTGAAAAACGCTTCCAAGATGGTGGCCAGTATCGCTTTGAGGTCCCTGGCATTCAAGGCCCCGGCCCAATGAAAGCCCTTTTAGAGGCTCTTGATGAATATGGAATCAAGATTCACCGTGTAACCCAGACTAAGGGCATTATGTTTCTTACAGATGACGAAATCCGTCAGATGGTGGAATATGCAAAGAAATGGGACGTTCAGCTTATTTTGGCTTGTGGCCCCCGTGCAACAACCGATACCTCAGCTTCTGTAAAGACAGAAGAAGGCCAGCGTATGGGTTACCGCTTACGAGGTGAGGAACAAATTGTTCGTGGTATTGAGGAAATTCGTCGTGGCGCCCGTTTGGGAGTTCGTGGATTCTTAATTTATGATGAAGGCCTCCTTTGGGCTCTTGGTGAAGCTCGCAAAAAGGGCTATATCCCTGCTGATTGTCACTTTAAGGTGAGTGCCCACAGTGGTCACGGTAATCCTTGCTCTGCACACGTTTTGGAGACCCTTGGTGCAGACAGCATAAATCCTGTGCGTGACATCCAGATCCAGATGCTGGCCTCAATGCGTGCTGCCATTGATGTGCCCATTGACCTGCACACTGAGAACCCGAAGTCTTCTGGTGGTTTTATCCGCCACTATGAGGTGCCCGACTTCATCCGTGTGGCCGCTCCTGTGTATTTAAAGACTGGTGGCAGTGTGGCAGCTAATCATAGTTATGACACCACCGAGAAAGAAGCAAAACAGCGTGCCAAACAGGTAATGCTGGTAAAGAGAGTGATAGACGAGTACTATCCCGATGCGATAGTATCTCCAAAATAATAACCCATTTATAGTTCATTAAGATTTAATGAGACACCATGCTTACAATTCGGACTTTGCATTTGTAAAGGCTCCGATGGAATTTAACAAGTACACCGATCGTGACATCCTGCAGTACTGCTTGGGTGCTACGCTTTATATGCCGGGTACGAAAGATATTAGGGAGAAAGTTGTCAACCACAAGTTGGATGTGACTTCTTTTGTAATGTGTTGTGAAGATGCCATTAAGGAGGAAGACCTGCCTGCAGCAGAGCAAAACATCCTTGATACGATGGACTATTTTGCTGACCAAATAGAGACCGGCAAATTGACCCATAATGACATCCCTCTGATTTTTGTACGAGTTAGGAATCCTGAACAATTCAAGAGCTTTGCTGCAAGTATTACAGCAAAACAGGCATCGGTTCTCACTGGTTTTAATTTCCCCAAGTTCAACAGTGCCAATGCGCTAAATGTATTGCGTACACTGGTTGAGGTGAATAGTCGCTTGGGTGTAGTTCTTTATGGTATGCCTATTCTGGAAGGTCCCGAGGTGGCTTTCCGTGAGTTGCGCAACAAGGAGCTGCTCCTGTTGCGAAACATCCTGGAACCCTACAAAGATCTGATTCTGAACATCCGTGTGGGTGGCACAGATATGTCATCCCTCTTTGGTGTGCGTCGTGGCATCAACTCCACCGTGTTTGACATCATGCCCGTGCGTGATGCACTTTCAGACATCCTGAACTTCTTCAACCGCTATTGTGATTACTGCGTTTCAGCCGTTGTTTGGGAGTACTTCCGAGCATACAAGGATGATGATATTGATGACGTAATTAAGCGCAATTTCCACAACGCTCTCATTAAAGGTCAGGATATTGTGAATCCCGCTATAGACGGTTTGCTGAAAGAGGTGATGATTGACCGTGCTAATGGTTTTGTTGGTAAAACCATTATCCATCCCACTCACGCCAAGTTTGTGAACGCCATGTTCACCGTTGTGGAGGAAGAGTATAATGATGCTATTCAGATACTCAACACCTCTGGTGGTGTAATCAAGAGTGAGGGAGGCGGCAAGATGAATGAGATTGGACCTCACCACCGTTGGGCTGAGAAGATTGTGAAGAGGGCACAGGTGTATGGCGTAGTAAAGAATGAAGACTCAGTGCTTGGACTGGTGCTTGGACACAAAGAATAAAAGCGTTATGAAGATAATCCTTGGAACAATGAATTTCGGACCGCAGCTGGATTTGGAAGCCAGCCGCACCATGACCCAATCCTTCCTGAAGACCGGCTTCAATGAGCTTGATACTGCCTACGTGTATAACAATGGCGATACTGAGCGTTACTTGGGTGAGATTCTTCCTTCCCTTGAGGGCTATTATCTGGCCACCAAGGTTCACCCACGCATTACAGGCAAGTTGGACAGGGAATGTATCCTGATGGAGTTTAACGAATCCTTGAAGCGCATGAACCGTGAAAAGGTAGACTTGCTCTATTTCCATTTCCCTGACGGCAAAACGCCTATTGATGAGGCGCTGGAAACCATTGCAGAACTCTATGAGCAGGGCAAGGTGAAGGAGTTGGGACTGAGTAACTATCCTGCATGGCAGGTAGTTGATATCTGGCATAAATGCGAGAAGTGTGGTTGCCCTAAACCTACTGTTTACCAAGGAATGTATAATGCGCTTTGCCGCAATGTGGAGCCTGAACTGTTCCCTGCTATTCGTGCTTTAGGTATGCGGTTCTATGCCTTTAATCCTCTGGCAGGTGGTATGCTTACTGGTAAACACCAGCATTTTGAGGATGCCCCGGAACCTGGGCGTTTTGCCCGCCTGAAGAGCTACCGAGACCGTTATTGGAAACGGAGTTATTTTGATGCGGTGGATGAAATCCGTAAGGCTTGTGAGGCTAAAGAAATACCTATGGTGGAAGCTGCTTATCGCTGGCTTTGCAATCATTCTTGCTTAGATGCAAGCAAAGGTGATGGTATTCTGTTAGGGGCTTCTAAGATTACGCAGATGGAACAAAATATGCTAGCAGCTAAAAAAGGCGAGTTGCCGCAATCGATACTGGATGCAATGGATGACGCCTGGGAGATGGCCAAACCTGATAGCCCTGCTTATTTCAAGTTTATATGATAATATTGCATGAATATATCCCGTGTTTTCTTTGAGCGTATAAATGAAGTAGCAAAGCGTGACGTGCCTGCTGATGTATTGTCAAGGGCGCGGAGGTCGTTGTTAGATTATCTTGCTGTGACTTGTGCTGGAGCTCAGTTCCAGAAAGATAAGATAAAAGGCTACTTTGATTTCGCTCAACCAGAATCTGGCGCTTTCTTTGTGATTGGTACAAGAAAGAAAGTGGTGCTGAAAGAGGCTGTTTTCCTGAATGGTCTCAATGGTCACGCACTTGATTTTGATGATGGCACCAATTCTGGTATTATTCATTTGGGCTCTCCGATTTTCTCCCTGCTGATTCCATTGTCTCAGCGATATGGAATAGGTGTAGAAGAAATGCTGAAAGCAGCCATTGTTGGGTACGAGGCATCCTATACGATGGCCGTTTCTATCCAGCCTAAGCACAAGGCTTTGGGCTATCATGCCACGGGTACTTGCGGTATTTTGGGTGCAACATTAGCGGCGGCTTATATGCTTGGATTCACGGATGAAGAGCGGTATCAAGCCTTTGCAGCGGCTTGTGTGGCAGCATCTGGTATGTTGAAGGTGTTGGATGACGGATCAGAACTGAAGCCTTTCAATGTGGCTAAAACAGCTTTGTTATCTTTGACCAGCCTTCAACTTGCGAAAGCTGGTTTTAAAGGCCATCCGGATCCGCTTGGAGGCTATCGTGGTTTCCTGAAGATGATGTCGGGTGATGAGAATACAGAACTTAAGCCTACATTATTGAATGGTACCTATGCCATTATGAAAAGCTATACCAAACCGTATGCTTCTTGTCGCTATACGCACCCTCCTGTAGAGGCCGCAATTCATCTGAAAAACCAATATGGTATATCGTCAGAAATGGTTGACAAGATAAAGGTGGAAACTTATAATCTGGCTGTTTCTGGCCATGACCATACGGTCATACAAGGCACTTATTCTGCCAAGATGAGTACGCCATATAGTACTGCCGTTGCCTTGATTTATGGGAAGGCAGGTTTGCAGGAGTTTGGTGAAGATGTATTGAATAATCCAGAAGTTGCCTCTTTGACAAAGAAGGTTGAGGTGGTCGCTAACGATGAATACAGTAGCATCTTCCCAGAGAAACAGACAGCCGTTCTTCAAATTGAGGCCGGCGGAAAATATTATTCTGAAAGAGTGGATTTCCCTAAGGGAGAGCCTGAGAATCCCCTGAGTGAAGAAGAATTTCATGCCCGCTATGACGGTTTGATGTGTTATGCGGGCATTGAAAAGAGCGTATATGACGAGGTATATACAATAGTAAACGAATCCAATGTAAAGGTTATAGATCTTATCAAAAATCTGTAAAGATGGTAAATCAGAAAGAATTATTTGAGGCACTGAATGAAATGGATGTGGACTTCTTCACTGGAGTCCCTGACTCATTATTGAATGATTTCTGCCTCTATATGACCAATAATATGACGGCAGAGAAACATGTGATGGCCGCCAATGAAGGCAATGCCATTGCTATCGCCGCCGGTCATTATATGGCTACCGGCAAACTTCCGTTAGTCTATATGCAGAACTCAGGTATTGGAAATGCTACCAATCCATTATTGTCATTAACCCATGACTGCGTGTATGGTATTCCCATGCTATTGGTGATTGGCTGGCGTGGAGATCCTGCTATCAGTGATCATGCACAGCACAAGAAACAAGGTGAACTGACTCCTGTATTGATGAAGGATATGGATATCCCATACGAGATACTGGATGATGATAATACTGTGATTGAGAAGTTCCGTTGGGCAGCTGACAAAGCACGTGAGATTTCTTCACCTGTGGCTCTGATTGCCAAGAAGGCTATCCTTACACAAAAGGAGAAAAAACAAGTTTATGCAGAAATCTCATTGATGAACCGTGAAGAAGCAGTAGCTGCTGTAGTAGATATTCTTGGTGATGATGCCATCTATTTGGGGACTACAGGTCGTGCAACGCGTGAGGTTCATGAACAGTTGAAACAACACAATGTTGGTATAGGTCATGAGTGGCAGAACGTTGGTTCAATGGGACATGTTTCATCTGTTGGACTTGGTCTGGCACTTGCTTGTCCCGAAAAGAAGATTGTGGTATTTGATGGTGATGCGGCCGCTGTTATGCACATGGGAGCTTTGGCTACCAACTGCCGTTATAAAGCCGGCAATATGATCCATATTGTACTGAACAACGGCGTGAATGAATCTGTTGGCGGACAGCCTTCTGCAGGTTATATAGTAAACTTGACTGGTGTTGCTGAAGCTTGTGGTTACCGAACACCAGGGCATGCGGTTGAGACGAAGGAGGAATTACAAAGCATTATGCATGAGTATAAGATAGAGGATATGCCTCTGTTCATTGATGTGCATGTGCGTCAAGGTATTCGCTCTGATATGCCTAAACTGGGCATTGACCACAAGGCAGTAAAGAAGGAATTGATGGAGAATCTAAGCAAGTAATATAATATGATAGAATTAAAAACACCCTTTAATGAAGAAGCCATCAGCCAACTGAGTGTTGGCGATGTGGTTTCTATCACAGGGTATATATTCTGTGGCCGTGATGCCGTATTGCCAAGAATCTGCAAGGAGCTTGATACAGGCAAATGGAACAAACGCGGGATTGACTTGCAAGGTGGTGTGATATTCCATACCGCAGTCAGCCCTGCCGGTGTTGGTCCTACTTCCAGCAATAAATTGGAGATTGAGGGCAGTTTTGAGGTGCTTTCAAGGTTGGGTGGTATAAAGATGCATTTAGGTAAAGGCGCTATCAAGCCTGAAACAGTGAAGATGCTGGCAGATAATAATGCAGTGTTTGCAATCATCCCCCCTGTGACAGCCCTCTTGGAAAGCCAGACGTTGGAACGCGAATGTGTGGCATGGCCAGAACTGGGCATGGAGGCACTCTACAGAATCAAAGTAAAGAATTATCAGGCAATCATTGCCGCAGCGAAAGGAGAGAGCATCTATGAATAGCATTATTGATAAAGTAGCTGATTGCTTGGTACGTGCTGGTTCCACCTTCCGTGAAGACCAGAAGGATGCATATCGCAGGGCTATTGCAGATGAGCAGATAGAGAGTTCTTGCTGGGTTATGAAACAAGTGCTAGATAATGCACTCGTGGCAGAGAAGAACCATAGTCCGCTGTGTGATGATACTGGTATTCCTCATCTTTTCCTTGAAGTAGGGGGAAACCGTACAGTGACAGGAGAAATGCTGGAAGAGATTAAAGAAGGCGTACGTCAAGGACTGAGAAAACTTCCTGGCCGTCCTATGGCTATCAAAGGAGACGACTATGCCCGTATTGACCAGAGCGGTGGTTTGAATGAGGATAGTGGTGCATTGGAAGCTTCGCCTATCCTGATTAAACCCGTAGATGAAGATGTGATTCGTTTAACCGTTCTGATGCTTGGAGGTGGACCGGCTATTCGTGGTATAACCCAAAGGGTGTTCCACAAGCATAGTGTGGATGTGGTGATTGAGGAGATTGTGAACCGTGCCAAGCCTGCTGTCAGTCAGTTGGGTTGTTCACCTTGTACGCTGGCCATAGGTATTGGTCGCAGCCAGTTTGAGGCCACCAGCCTGATGATGGAGGCTATGGCCAAAGGCGACTTTGGTGTGCAAAGCGATTTTGAGAAGTGTATCACTGAAAAGGTGAATGAAGCGAATGTGGGGCCTCTTGGACTTGGAGGTAAACATGGCGTTTTGGCCACCTTTGCTAAGATTGGCCCACAAAGAGCCAGTGGTGTGAGGATTGTTGCTTTAAGGCCCTGCTGTTGTTTTGAACCAAGGAGGGCAAGTGTAGAATTGATAACATTATGAAGTAAAATATATAGTTAATATGGCAAACAAACGTATCTATTTGTGTCTAGCTCACATGAGTGAAGCAGGTTTTGAACAAAAGTACATTAAAGAAGCTTTTGATACTAACTGGGTTGTTCCTCTTGGCCCTAATGTTAACGGCTTTGAAGCTGACCTTGAAGCGTTCTGCGGTCAGAATAAGAGGGTAGTGGCCCTCTCGGCCGGTACAGCCGCTGTTCACCTTGGGCTTCTTGCTTGTGGCGTTGGCCCTGGTGATGAGGTATGCGTACAGAGCTTTACTTTCTGTGCATCTTCTCATCCAATTACATATCTTGGAGCTACTCCAGTGTTCATTGATTCTGAGAAAGAGACTTGGAATATGGATCCGGAGTTGCTTGAAGAGGCAATCAAAGACCGTATAGCTAAGACTGGCAAGAAGCCAAAGGCTATTGTTCCAGTTGCCCTGTATGGTATGCCGTACCAGATTGACCGCATTATGGAGATTGCCAATACGTACGAGATTCCTGTTGTAGAGGATGCTGCTGAGGGCTTTGGTTCTCGTTTCAACGATCAGGTTCTCGGTACGTTTGGCAAGTATGGTGTGCTGTCGTTCAATGGTAATAAGATGATTACTACCAGTGGTGGTGGCGCCTTGATTACTGCCAATGAGGATGAGTGGCGTGAGATTATGATGTATGCCACACAGTATCGTGAGAGCTATCCGTACTACCAGCATGAAAAGATAGGGTATAACTACCGTATGAGTAATATCTGTGCAGGTATTGGTCGTGGACAGATGACGGTGGTAAATGACCATATTACACACCATAAGCACGTGCAGGCTCTGTATGAGGAACTGCTGAAGGATGTGAAGGGTATTACTGTTCACAGCCAGCCCGCGACTGGCGAGTATGACTCTAACTACTGGCTTTGCACAATATGTCTTGATCCTTCTTTGAAGATTAAGGGTCAGGAGAATGCTTACAAGACCATTGTGAATGGGGCTGTAGGTGGAGCTGCCGGAGTTATCCATGTAGCAGATAGTGTAACAACAGATTGCCAGCCCAATGAGAATGTAGAGGCTTTACGCGTCTTTATGGATGCTGCTGGCATTGAGGCACGTCCTGTATGGAAACCAATGCACAAACAGCCAGTTTATAAGAACGCCCCTGCGTATGTAAATGGTGTGTCAGAGGATGTGTTCAGGGCAGGTATGTGTTTGCCCGCAGGTCCGTATGTGAGCGACGAAGATGTCAAGTATATCGTTGATACAATAAAAAGCGCTATCGTGTAACGTTGATTCTATCAAGAAGGAATGCTGTTTTTTGAACTATTGCAGATAGCTTTAGGGAACCCGTGACAAATTGTCACGGGTTCCCAATAGAAAAGAATGGTTAGATTTATACAGTGAATCCGAGAAGCAATCCATTCTTGGTATTATGCTTGATGGTTTAGAACGGCATCCTGATGAACAAAGGCCCCCACAAGATATATTGTTGCAGTGGATAGGTTTTGTTCAGGTTATAGAGCAGAATACCATCAAGATTATAAAAGCCAGTGCTGAGGCTGTTGATTATTTCCGTGGAAAAGGCTTTGCGTGCACCTTGTTGAAGGGGGCGGTAGTTGGTCGCTATTATTCAAATCCTAATAGGAGACAGTCTGGTGATATAGACGTGTGGCTGGATGGTGGGAGAGAGCGAATATATGATTTTGCAAGGAAGTTTGATAAAGATGGTAAGTTGTATGGAGTGAATTATCAACACATACATTTCCATCTTTTTGATGATATTCCTTTAGAAATCCATATTTGGCCATCATGTTTGAGTAATCCTTTACATAACAGAAGATTCCATCAGTTTTGTGCTATCCATCATCCGATAATGAGGCAGGCTATGCCTAGTTTGGCATTTGATAGGGTGTTCATCCTGATGCATTGCTATGATCATATGATGAGTAGTGGGGTGGGCTTTAGGCAGATAATGGATTACTATTATGTTTTGAAACAAGGCTTTTCTGATGTTGAGAAAGATGATTCAGTTCGTTGGATAAAAAACTCGGCATGTATCGTTTTGCGTCGGGTCTTATGTGGATGATGCAGTATGCATTGGGAATGGAGGATAAATATTTGTTGATGGAGCCTAACGAGAAAGAAGGTCGTTTCATTTTGCAAGAAGTGATGATGACTGGCAATATGGGGCATGGAGATACACGAAAATGGGGTTCGCAAAAAACGGCTTTCAAGCGTTTCATACATAATTTGAGAAGAGACGCTTATCTGATAAACCACTATCCGCAGGAAATAGTATTCCAACCATTTTTTTCATTGTGGTTGTATTTCTGGAGGTTATCCAAAGGTCTGTTAGGAAGTGAAGATAATGATAATTGAAAATGTATTCATATGAAAGCAGATAGAACGATTAATAAGTTGGTAGATATGTACTTCAGTAAGAATGTTTTGCCATTTTGGTGTATCCTGCTGTTGGACTCGATAATAGTATTTCTGTCGAGTCTGTTTGCATATTGGGTAAGCAACAGAACGGGAACGATGTTTGAGCATCGCATAGCGGTGTTCTATACGGCATTATTATATACTGCTCTCAGTTGGATTGGTGCAAGGGTATTCAAAACTTATTCAGCTGTTGTTCGCTACAGCAGTTTCGTGGACTTGATGAAGGTGGCCTATGCAAATGCCATCACATTGGTGCTTGCGATAAGTTGTTCTCTGATTTGCCATTGGCAAGGTGTAGAAGCCTTTACTGCAATAACCCCATTAGAGACTATCTCTGCTATTGCGATTGCTACATTGTTGATGTGGGGTGTTAGAATAGTAGTAAAGGATGTATTTGATTCCGCCAATTCAAAAGACGAAGTTATTAACGCAATTATCTATGGTGCTCTGTCTGGTGGTATAGGTATGGCTAAGAATATACGCTCGCAAAGTCCAAGACGTTTTAAATTATGCGGTTTTATCACTCATGACCGTCGCATGAGGGATATGCAATTAATGGGAAAACCGGTTTATACTCTTGAAGATGACATAGCAAAAGTTGTAAAAGAAGAAGGGATACAAGCTGTTTTGGTAAGTCCTCTGCGTGTTCAAGAATTCCGAAAGAATCAAAAACTCCAGGATGTCTTTATCAGTGCAGGCTGTAAAATCTTCATGGCTCAGGAGGCAAAAGAAGCCAGTATCAAGAATGGTGAGTTGAGCGATGAAGAGGTGGAGAACATGCAACTCAGGGAGGTAAGCGTAGAAGACCTGCTACCAAGAGCTGAAATTAGCGTGGATTTGAAATCTGTCGAGAACATGCTGACTGGCAGAAGAGTGTTGATAACAGGTGCGGCAGGTTCTATAGGTTCAGAGATGGTTAGACAGGTTGCCCAATTTAAGCCTGCAGCCATGATGTTGATTGACCAAGCTGAGACTCCACAACACAACATTCAGTTGATGATGGCAAAGGACTATCCCGAAGTTCCTTGTGAGGTGGTAGTGACCAGTATCAGTCGCAGGACAAGGATGGATTATATCTTTGATACGTTCAGACCTGAATATGTTTTCCATGCAGCTGCCTATAAGCATGTGCCAATGATGGAGAAGAACCCCAGTGAGGCTGTGATGAACAATATCTATGGTACGAAGGTGATAGCAGATATGAGTGTGAAATATGATGTGAAGAAGTTCGTCATGATTTCAACGGATAAGGCTGTGAATCCCACAAATGTTATGGGTTGCTCAAAGCGTATCTGTGAAATCTATGTACAGAGTTTGGCTAAGAAACTGGCAAAAGAGGCACAGAAAAATGGCATTTCATCAAATGATTATACACAATTTGTGACAACACGCTTTGGTAATGTATTGGGCTCAAATGGTTCTGTTATTCCATTATTTAAGCAACAGATTAAAAATGGTGGTCCTGTGACAGTGACTGATGAGCGCATTGTACGTTTCTTCATGCTGATACCGGAAGCTTGTAAACTAGTGCTCGAAGCCGGCACGATGGGCAATGGTGGAGAAATCTTTGTCTTTGATATGGGTGAACCGGTGAAGATTGCAGACTTGGCAAAGAGGATGATTGCATTGTCTGGAGCTAAAAATGTTGAGATTAAATATACTGGTTTGCGCGAGGGTGAGAAGTTGTATGAGGAAGTATTGAACGAACTCGAAGGCACCAAGTCCACATTCCACGAAAAGATAAGAATAGCCAGCGTTCGTGAATATGATTACGATGAGGTGAATAAGGATATTGAAGAACTGGTAGATATGTCAAAGCGATATGACAATATGACTACCGTGAAGAAGATGAAAGAGATAGTGCCGGAGTATAAGAGTAATAACTCGGAGTACGAAGTGTTGGATATAGCATAAATGGCTCCATGATTATCGATAAGAATCTTCTTGATAAAGTCTCTGAGCAGGCGAAGGCATCTCCCCGTCTGCGGATGAACTATAACTTCCATCAGTCATTGGAGGATAAGTGCCATCGATTTTTGAATGCGGTGGAGCCAGGGTCTGTGGCACCCATCCATAAACACCCGACCAAGGATGAGTCTTTCGTTATCTTGCGAAGTAAGGCTAGGGTGACTACTCACAATGATGATGGCTCTATCATATAAGATGTGGTGTTGAGTCAAGAGAGTGGCAACTATGGTGTTGACATCCCTAAGAATGTGTGGCATAAGCTGGAGTCGTTAGAGTCAGGGAGTGTTATCTTTGAATGCAAAGAGGGGTAGTTTGTGGAGCATGAGGTGGAAGGGATACTGGAAGTGAAAAGTGAAAAATGAAGAGTGAAAAGTTGAAATCAATCCTAAAAGGGGTTTGGGCTTTTTGCTCGTATGTGTTTGTGCCGCAATGGGGAAGGAAGACGGTTCATGGATAATGGTTTATGATTAAATAATATGGCAGACC
This sequence comes from uncultured Bacteroidales bacterium, assembly GCA_900315175.1. Lineage (GTDB taxonomy): Bacteria > Bacteroidota > Bacteroidia > Bacteroidales > F082 > Limimorpha. The sequence goes on along the minus strand of OMYA01000007.1, from coordinate 52,798 downwards.
TGCACAACGTATTTATTAGTCATTACGGCGAGGACGAGAAACAACTGGATTCTCTCAAGCAAAATCTTAAGAATCATGGTTGCGATGCCCGCAACAGTTCTGTGGAGAAGAAAGACTATGACAACAAGCGTCATTCTGATGCCGTCATTGCCCGCTACCTCCGCATCTGCATCCGCTGGGCAAAGACCTTCATTGTGATGATTGGTGAGCACACTCACGAACGCAAGTGGGTGAACTATGAAATCCGCCAGGCTATCAAGCAAGGTAAGACCATTGTTGGTGTCTATGAAAAAGGATGTAAAGACAATGTGAAACTGCCAGGTGCCTTTAAGGAATTTGGAGGTTCTTTGCTTGGTTGGAATTCTACCGACAAGTTGATAGATGTCATTAATGGTAGAATGACGGTCAACGAGAAACCGGATGGGTTGCCTGTTACAGGCCCCGTTTCCTATCCAATGATTTACATCAAATGCAAATAAGAGACTACTATGCACTGCTTCAGATATAGAATGGATCATGACTATGGGTTTGCGCCCAATCCGTTTTGGGGAACCTTGACTTTGGCTACGTGCAAAGCACAGATTCGTAAGAGCCGCTCGTTAGCCGTAGGCGATTGGATAGTTGGTTTGGGAAGTAAAGCGATGGGTAACGAGGATACTGTGGTGTATGTCGCCTGTGTAGATGAGATTATCTCTTTTGACAATTACTGGAAGGACCCTCGTTTTCAGGTTAAGAAAGCCAACACCAATGGAACATTGATGCAGATGTATGGCGATAACGTTTATCATACTGTAAAAGGCAAAGTTGTTCAAGAGCATTGTGCTCATAGCAATGATGCCAATGGTAAGCATAAGAGGAGTGATATCAGTGGCCATAATGTGCTAGTGTGCAATAAGTTCTACTATTTTGGCGACCATTCAATCCAGTTGCCTAGGGAATTGGAGTACATAGCTGACACAGGGAACCCGAGGGCGACTAAATACAAAGATCTCGATGACGCCAAGATTCAAGCCTTTGTAGATTGGCTTGCCGCTAATTACGAAACAGGTATCCATGGCGACCCTTGCAATTGGAAGGAATTCAAACGTGACAAGTACGAAGTGTATGAGGATGAAGAAGACAAGTAGCATTGTCCCCAACGATGCTACGTTGAAATATTACTTCTACTTCATCCAGGAGCGTATGAACATCTTCTGGAGACGGTGTGAGGATAGCAGCCATCTGACTGATGACCCTATCCTGAAGGAGTATAAATTTACCAACGTCTATCGTGCGTGCGATCGTGTGAGCCAGTATTTGATACGGAATGTCATCTATAAAGACTTAGATAAATACAGCCCCGAGGATGTGCTGCTGAGAATCCTTGTTTTCAAGGTGTTCAACAAGATAGAGACTTGGGATTACCTTAGTGGACTCTATGATATCACCGTTGGCTCATTCAACGTAGAGAAGTTGAGTAAGGCTCTCACCATACGACAGCAGAACTATCCCATCTTCTCCAATGCCTATATGATGACCGGCAGCTATTCCGGCTATCACGACATCAACACCAAGCATCAGGTTTGGCTACAGATGATAGAGGACGAGTTTATCAAAGGTCAGGGACTGAAAAAAGTACTAAATGCCAAATGTATGGCCGAGGTGTATAACCAACTGAGAGACTATCCGCTGATTGGTGACTTCCTGGCCTACCAATATACTGTTGATTTCAATTACTCACCCTATTTGAACTTTGACGAGAATAGCTTTGTCAAGGCAGGAGTGGGAGCCGTGAGGGGTATTAAGAAATGCTTCTCATCCTACGGCAATGATTATGAGGATGCCATCTATTATATTCACGATCATTTTGAGGAGCTGCAGGAGCGTTACGGCTATACCGAGTTCCGCCCGCTGCCTGGACGCAAACCCAAGTTGATTGATCTTCAGAACTGTTTCTGTGAGACAGATAAATACCTGCGAGCCAAGATGCCTGAACTGAAAGTGGGTAATGTTCGAATCAAACAGCATTATAAGCCTTCGATGGAAGGCATTGACTATTACTTTCCAGAGAAGTGGGGCGTTGAAGAGCATATCCAGCGCGAACCCCTCCAGCAGACGCTATTTGCACTATGAGCTTGAACGAAATCACCATTGAGGTAACCCAGCAGTGCCCCAACCATTGTATTTACTGCTCTTCACTCTCTGATATGAAAAAAACAGAGCGCCTGAACTATTCAACCATCATCCAAGTTGTGGACGATGCCGTGGCATTGGGTGCAAAGACTGTAAGCCTTTCTGGTGGAGAGCCATTCCTCAGAGAAGATATAGTGGAAATAGTTGAGTACATGCAGGGGAAAGACCTAAAAGTTAGACTCTATTCCAGTGGCGTCTATAGCGATGGCGATAGCTATTCATCTATCCCGACGATGCTGTTAGAGGCTGTAAAAGGCAAGCTGGATGCGCTTATCTTCAACTACGAGGCCATAGACGCAGAACTTTATGCCACCATTATGGGAACCGAGGCTGTAAACTTGGCATTGTTGGATGAGACCATCAATAGTGCCATAGCGCTTGGAATCCCTGTTGAGGCCCACTTGGTGCCTATGCACTGCAACTTCCGTCAGATCCCCGATGTGTTGAGTAAGCTCTATTCAATGGGAGTGTCCAATGTCAGTTTCCTGCGCCTTGTACCTCAAGGACGTGTCCTGGGAAACAGAGAATTGGTGGAAATGAGTGTAGAGGAACAGGAAGAGTTGAAAAAGATAATGGCAAAGTGCCAAGAAACCTATCAGGGCAAAATTCGGCTTGGCCTGCCATTTTCTGCTAAACGAGCCGCTTGCGGCACAGGCGGCATAAAGCTGACCGTGCGTTACGATGGATACGTATTTCCCTGCGAAGCCTTTAAGGATGGGATGATGGAGATAAATAAAGGCGTCAAGCCTAAAAATGTAAAAGAAATGAGGCTGAAAAACATATACGAAGAATCAGAATACCTCAAAGTCGTACGTGAAGGACTACAGGCTTATTCTGGATGCGAAGGGAATGAATACTGTTATGGACAGTTTATAAGAACAAAAGAATAAAGCTACCTGACTACTGTACCATAAATAGTGACGGCACGGTGCTGTTTGGCAAAGTAGAAGCGTGAGTAAAATCGAATTAATTGACAATGATATACCAGATAGTAACATTAGGAACGCCGTTTTATAAAAAGGAACTGATTGAGGTATGTAAGGCATATCCTGAGATTAAGTTCAAGAGGGTAGGCGATGTAGATAAGGATTATCCTGTTCTTTATCTATATTATGGAAAGACGGCAGGTTCATCTCATTATCAAGGGACTTTGGATTTAGCAGAATTGGCTCGCCAAAAGCAAATACTGCCAATTGCGCCCAGTGCTCCGGAATTCACTCAGAATATCCCCAAAAGCATAAGGAATCTGAATGGCTTCTTCCTAAACGACGAAAGGGCAGTTCATGCTTTGAAGAATTATATTCTTGCGTTCTTTGGCATTGTGAATACCAACCGAAAGGTGTTTATTTCGTATCGTAGGGTTGACAGTGAGGAACTGGCTCACCAATTGTTCGACGCGCTTACTAAGCTAAAATATCATCCTTTTTTAGACTCGTATAGTATTCAGCCTGGAGTTGACTTTCAGCAGTACCTGCGTCACGAATTGAATGATACAGAACTGATAGTAGTGCTGAATACAGAACATTTTAACGAGAGCGAGTTTACCAAAGAAGAAGTGAACATAGCCAATGAGTTGCGCATTCCGATATTGCAGGTGAAATTCAATCCATCTGTGAAAATGGATATCTTGGCCATGTCGCAGGTGATGGATAGCAGGAAGACAATAACTGCTAGAAAACACTTCGGTGACGCATTTATTAATAAGATAACACTGGCTATTGAGCAAATGCGAGCCCAGAGCTATTTGTTTAAGAGAAAGAATGTTATCACCAGTTTGAATAAACAGTTTAGTACGTTTGGGCTAGTGCTTCAAGAAGCGGGAGGATTCTTAAGAAATGATGTCACTCACGAGATATTTTATCCACTGACACATATTCCTCAGAGTACAGACCTTTTTCAGACAGAAGAGTTCTTTGAAAGTATTCCGTTGTTTGCTACCTACACCAAGAAGGTGATATATAATGGCTCTTATTGCCGTGAAGACATTAAACGGCACTTGAAATGGCTTAATCGGCACCTGCCTGTCAAGTTGTTTAGTATTAACGATTAATATTCCCAGAAAAATGATATTTCTTTCAGCAAGTGTCCCTCAGCCAGACAGGGAATTCTTTGGGACAGAAAATGTCTATGCCATTAAGGAGGCGGTGATATCTTTCGTGAGAGTATGTGCGGAGAAAAAGCTGCCTTTCTATTTTGGTGGGCATCCGGCAATAACACCCTTGGTGTGGAACGTGGCTAAAAACTATTATGAAGATAAAGAGCCGGCGATAAAGATTTATCAGTCACGGATCTTTGGTGACCGGATTCCCAAAGAAGTGGAGCATTTCAAGGATGTTCACTTAACTGATGCCGTAGGCGATGATATCCGCCAAAGCGTTGACCGTATGCGGCACGTGATGTTTGAGGACAACCCAACCGATTGTGCTGTGTTTATAGGGGGAATGGATGGTGTAGTGGTTGAAGCACGAATGATAAGAGAAATGTATCCGGATGCGAGGTTCCTTCCGCTTGCCAGTACTGGTGGAGCTGCAAAAGCGATATATGAGGAATTCCAGATTGAAGATGAGCGACTGAAGGAGGGATATGCATTCTATGAACTGTTCCAGGATTTTTTATAGCAGATTTGAGGAATGATGGAGCCGAAGGAGTTGCTGACCAAGCGACGGATAGAGAAGCTGGCTATTGAGAATGGCTACAGGGAGGATATGCCTGAGGAGGAGTGGCCGGAAATCGGCAACTATCAGGTTTTCATTTCGCATTCTAGCCACGATGTGGAATTTATCAAGAAGTTGAAGTTCTTCTTACGGCACAGCAAGGGGGTGATTGGTGCATACGTGGATTGGCAAGACCCGGATATGCAACATGAGACGGATGCCAGGACTGCAGCGGACTTGAAAGATAGGATTAGGAAAGCCCGGAAGGTTATCTACGTAGTAACGAATGATTCTTTGAAATCTGTATGGTGCGGCTGGGAGATTGGCTTGCGGATTGTGACAAGGGAATAGAGGACGTTGCGATACTGGCCATCAAGCCCAACAACGGGCGCTGGAAGAACCATGAATACCTGCAACAATATCCCTGGATTTATTATGATACGAAGGAGCACTTGTTTATGGTGGCTAAGCCTGGTGGGGATAGGGTGCGGCTGTATGAATGGCTGAATGATATTAAGGAGGCGGTATGACGCAGGAAGAAAGGTGGCTAGCCAAGTACAATGAAATAATGGCCTTCATGGCGGAGAACCATCGGAGGCAATCGAAGTATTATATGGAGGAGAGGAATAACTGGAACTGGATGCGCCACCAGCAGAAACTGATGGGAAGAGGGGAATTGAAGGCGGAACGGGTGGAGTTGTTTGAGAGGTTGATGAGGGTGTGTGAGGAGTATAAACACGTGAATCAATACAAGTAAGGTCGATTGTATAATTAAATATCGAATAAATGAAGAGTCGAATGTGGAAAGATTCCGAAGCGGATATTGACTTCTTGAATTTCAATTATCTTGCAGAACAAGTGGTTGAAATATCTAAGGATGAAAATCTCAGCCCTGCCACTATAGGTGTATATGGGGATTGGGGTAGCGGTAAGTCTACCTTGATGAAGATGGTCAAAAAGTCTCTGGATGCAGACAAAAATACGTTAACTGTCGAATTCAACGGTTGGCTATTTGAGGGCTATGAGGATGCAAAGACCGCACTCTGCGGAACCATCCTAGATGAGATGCGTACTCATGAAACCCTATTTGCTAAAGGTAAAGAGAAAATAAAAGCGCTTCTCAAAAAAGTTGATGGTGGTAAGCTTTTAAGCAAAGGTGTCAAATATGGTCTTGATTTTCTGCTGACAAGCGGTATTGGAACGGTAACAGAACTGACGCTTACTGGTATAATCAGTGCTGTAAAGCAGAAAGCAGGTGATGTATCTGAAGACGAAATTAAGAAGGTAATAGATGCGTTTAAGAAGGAAGAAACTAAACGTACTGAAATTAAGAACTTCCGTAAGACCTTCAAAGAAGTTTTTGAAGACTGCAAGGGCGAACGCCTTGTGGTGTTCATCGATGAACTTGACCGCTGTACACCTGACACTGTTTTGGACATATTCGAGGCCATTCGCCTATTCCTCTATGTTCCAGGCACTACTTTCATCATTGGTGCGGACGAGCGACTTGTCAGCTATGCTGTCAAAACTAAGTATAAAGACATTCCTGGTCACGATATAGACATCAGTAAAGAGTATCTGGAAAAACTTGTGCAGTACCCCGTCAAGATACCCCAACTCAACGAACAGGAAGTTAAACAGTACATTACCTGCCTTTTGTTACAGAATGAGGATATAGACATCAAGAAAGTTGCAGAATCTATTACCAAACTGGGCATCAACGATGAATTGACCAGTGATACGGTAAAGGCGGCTACTGGTAAAGAAGTCACGGAAGGCATCAAAGAAGCCTTTGATCTGTCCAACCAGATATACTCCGCCCTTGCTACCTTGATGAAAGGTAATCCCCGCCATTGCAAACGCTTCTTCAATACCTTGATGATGCGCATTGCCTTAGCAGACCGAAGAAACATCACGCTCCAGAAGAAAATTCTGGCCAAGTTGATGTTGGCTGAGTACTATAAGCCCAGTTTCATTGAAGCCCTGATGAAGCCTGAAAGTAAAGACGAGTTGAAACAACTGGAAAGCAAAAGCGGTGAAGCCGCATTCACGGCTTTGAAAGACTGGTGCAGCGATGAGTGGGTGCAAAAATGGGCCGTAGGAGAGCCAAGATTGAGTGCAGTTGATAACCTGTCCGACTATTTCTACTTCTCACGCGAGAGTAGAAAGCTCTACTCTTCCAGTGCTGAGATATTAAGCAACGAGGCTAAGAAATTGTTGCAAAACCTCATGGATGCGTCTGACTCAGTACGAAGCAAAGCTATTGAATCAGCCAAACAACTTGCTCCGGCTGAACAAGTTTTGTTGGACAATGCCATGTTTGACGAGATTATCAAGGAAGAAAAGATTGACAGTAAGAAATTCAAGTCCTATCTTGAACTTTCTGTGGAGTTGAAACAGCAGAAAGAGGCGGTAACCAGAATAAAAGCGCTTCCTATTGCGAGGATTCCTGCCGGGCTTGTAGGTCAAATGACGGCTTTTGTCAAAACACTTGATGCTTCAACGAAAGATTCACTTAAGAGTTTCCTCTTAACCAATAGCAAGTTGAATGCTTCTGTAAATGCCATTTTCAAATAGTAAAATATGGGAACATCCAATCTCTATAAAGGCCCCAAGGGTTCTTCCCTTATTCCTGCTGACTATACGGGCGAGCCGGATGAGCAGCCTGTAGCTGCACCGGAAGGCGAAGCCCCGGCGGAGGAACAGCCGGAAAACGACGAGCCCACAGAAGAGGAAAACCCTGAACAAGAGGATCCTCAGCAGGAAGAGCAGCCAAGAGTCACTTGGACGCAGGCCAAACGCACCTTCTCCAGTCAGATAGGAAAATCAAAGCCTAATATAAAATGGGTTGCCAAGACCTATACCAAGGCTTCGGGCGGTTATAAACATGCCGCAAAGACATCAGGCTCATCCAAGCGTGTTGCCAGAGGAATTATCAACTTCTTCTCTGGTACACCTGAAGCCATACGTCAACGATTAGAACAGGTTGGGATTGTCTTTGAGGGTCGCAGTACTCAGGAAGTATTCAATGATATTTATTCTCACCTGTGTACAGGGGCTTCCTCGCGCGAAGACGCTTTGGCAGATAAAGCTCTGTCACAAACCTTCTCAGAACTGTTTGAGAGTGAGTTGGTGGATGAACAGGGATTGGATGTATTCAAGCCTGAGTTGCTGGAATTCATGGTTTCTCACTTTGTGGCCAACTCCATTTACTACAAGCTTCTGAACGAAGTTTCGTTTGGCGAGTTGACAGGCGACAAGAGCAATGCGGACATAGCAAAGATTGAGGAAGAATTGAAGACCTTCATTGACGGGTTTGTGAGCGGTAGAGTACCAGATCACCTGCATGAAGGAATCACCCCAGGCGAAGTAAACAAACTTGTTGACAACCTCTATGAGGATTGTTACAAGGTTATGGAGGGTTTAGCAGAATGAGTTACGTTTTCAATTGCCATCTGAATGGCGAAGACACTTTTCAGGTAGCGGGGGCAGACCTTGTGCCTCTGCATACGAAGGAAAAGTATTCCTATACCCTTTGGACACGAGGGAAAGGGCATTTGAATATGATTCCCCGCTTCTTCATGTCCGAGGCTATAGATTTGTTCTATATTTCTTTGATGGTGTTCTATGCAGACAGGAAAGTACGACGCATTTTGCAACCCGATGCCTGGACACGGAGTTTCAAGGTTTATATGCCCGTGCTTTGTCTTGACAAGTGGAATGCCAACAAACAACTGTTGGAGTCAATGCTTGACTTCCTCACTGGCGACCATTGGCAATTTCAGTTCCGAGAGAGAGGATTCAATAAATACGAAACTCTTCGTCGCGACGTAATCAGCAAAAGCAAAGACAAGTTGTCTGCTACTGAGTTCTGTATGCTGTCTGGTGGCCTTGATTCATTCATTGGAGCTACAGACTTGTTGGTTTCAGGACATGAACCCATATTTGTTGGCAACTACAATGGCGGTAAGGGCGTCAGTGTCTATCAAAAGAAGGTGATAGATCTTTTGAGTGCGCATTTCGCTTACGATATGAACAGATTTTATCAGTTCTATGCCGCACCAAAAAGCGGCAAGGAAGACACTACCCGTTCACGCTCGCTGATGTTCTTCTTGCATGCCATCTTGCTGGCATCAGGAATGGGTAACCCTGTGACGCTATATGTGCCGGAGAACGGTGTCATCTCATTGAACATACCGCTGACTGTTCACCGTTCTGGCAGTCTCAGCACCCGTACCACCCATCCTCGTTTTATGGGATTGTTGCGGCAGTTGATTGCAAACTTGGGCTTGCCAATAGCAATTGTTAATCTTTACCAGTTCAAGACGAAAGGTGAGATGATTCGCGATTGTCTTGATCCACAGTTCTTGAAAAGGAATGTGAAATGGACCATGTCTTGTTCTCATCCTGATTTGGGCAGGTATACAGGTGATTCTGAGCCATCTCATTGTGGTTGTTGCCTGCCTTGTACTATCCGTCGGGCAGCCATTAAGTTTGCAGGTATAACAGACCAATCCAAGTATAGAGATAAAAAATATAAAGACCCGAAGCATGCCATCAACTTGAAGTCTTATCGTTTGGGACTGAAGAATTATAGTGAGCATCCCATGCATCCTTTAATGGCTATTCAGCAGTCTGGCCCTATCACAGAGCGGCATCAAGACTATGCTGACCTTTACAGAAGAGGAATGGAAGAATTAAAGAATTTCATAGATTCTCTCTGATGGAGCATTTGTATGACACCCACTTTCATCTGGATTTACAGAAAGATCGTGCTGCAGCCGTCCGTAATATAGAAGAGAACCAGATATATACGATTGCTGTTACTAATCTTCCTGATTTGTACAGGAAAGAGACTGCAGAAATAAAGAGCAAATACATTCGCATAGCATTGGGTTTTCACCCCGAATTGATTCATCAGTATAAAAATCAGATTTCTTTGATGTGGGAGTTGTTGCCTGAGGCAAGGTATATAGGTGAGGTCGGGTTAGACTTTGTTGATAATACAAACCAACAGGAGCAAGTTGCATTTTTTAGTGGTTTAATAGAGCGTTGTAGATACGACCAAAACAAAATCATTACCATTCATTCGCGCCAAGCGACTGGAAAAATCTTGGAACTGTTAGGTGATGACTTCCGTTTTAAAGTCATACTTCATTGGTTTACTGGAAGTAGAAATGAATTGATTGATGCTATTAATAAAAGCTGCTATATATCAGTTAATAGTGCAATGCTTAGGTCAAAGAGATTTATTAATCTTTTGCCTCTGATTCCATCAAACAGAATTCTTCTTGAAACAGACAGCCCGTTTATATATTTTGATAACTCACATATTCAGACGCTTCAGTCTATTAGTTCCGTATTGAAGATGTATAAACCAGATATTGATATTTGGAACAATTTCAGGCGTATTCTTGAGTAATGGCTAATCATATTTAGTGCGGGCAGGAAAGACAGGGTGGGCGCACGCCCTGGCGGGCGGTCTCTCTGTGTGCGGAGCGGAAGGCTCTGATGGCTGCAAGTCATTTGTGCCTGGAGCGGGGGAAATGTCTTAAAAAAGAATAATAACACATAAGGAAGGCAATAAAATACAGAGAGAATTGTTAATTTTGCAGCCAAACTCCCGAGCGGAATTGCGCCAAACTCCCGAATATATGGTGTAAATTATTGTATGGAAGCGAATTATAAACATAGAGTGGTCGATGCTTTGCTTGAGCGTAAGTTGCTAGGTAAAGGAGCTGTGCTAGTGGAAGGCGCCAAGTGGTGCGGAAAGACAACCACATCATCTCGTTTAGCCAAAAGCATACTGAAACTTGGCGAGACGAGTGTGTTACGGTCTAGCAGGCAATTGGCTGAAATGAATCCTGCATTGTTGCTTCGTGGAGAAACTCCCCGACTGATAGATGAATGGCAGACTATTCCCATTCTTTGGGACAGTGTCCGTTCGGAAGTTGACGACAGGAGTTTGATGGGGCAGTTCATCCTGACAGGATCTGCCATTCCTGTGGATTCGGACGAAATAGAACACACTGGAACCGGGCGCATTGGACGGCTGATGATGAGGCCTATGAGCTTATGGGAATCAGGAGAATCGAATGGCGCTGGACCAGGCAAGGGACTATTTTGATTCGGTGGTCCATTATGATATTCAAAGGGCTGACGGAGTGGATCGTGACCCCGAGAGGGTGAAATTGCTGATGCGTTCGTATGCCAGACACCAAGGTGCTGCTGTGAACTACAGCGTGATTTGCGCAGATATGAAGACTAGCGACAACTCTTCGCTGAATGATGATACTGTGGCCTCGTATGTGAAAGCTTTGAAGAAAATCTTTGTGGTGGAGGATATGCGAGCTTGGAATCCGAATCTGCACAGTAAAACAGCGATAAGGACGAGCGATACGCGTTATTTTACAGACCCTTCGATAGGCGTGGCTGCGCTGGGTATTGGACCGAAGGATTTTTTTAACGACTTGAATACGTTCGGGCTGTTCTTTGAGACTTTGGCTGTGAGAGATTTGCGTGTGTTCGCAGACACGTTGGACGGAGAGCTGTATCACTATAGGGATAAGAATGGATTGGAATGTGATGCTGTGCTGACGGGAACAGGTGCTTACGCTTATAGGCGTAAGGACGGAGTGTATGTGGTACCGATTGGGTGTTTGAAGGATTAAAATTAGGTTGGGTTTGAGGCAACACCCCAATGTACTTTAAGCAGGGATAAATAAGCAATAAAAAACAACCAATATCATACCATGACAGCTGCATCAATTTGCAGCTGTCATGCGTTAATAAAATGAGATGGTGGTGTTGAAAATCAAGTTTGACATTGAACATTGCTTTTTTGTGTTGCAAAATAGAAAATTAAAACTTAATTTTGCAGCAGATTTAAACAGGAATCGTCGTCACATCTGTGACTGACGTGGCGAAGCTGTAAAAAAACCGGATGTGAGAAGGAATAGTCAGATGAGATTAAAAAATGGTTTTTACACATGGGTATGATTCCTGTGATTTATGTTTGGAATTAGTAGAATATAACGAATGCCACCACTTGTTTCCATAATAATGCCCTGCTACAATGCTGAGCGTTACATCGCCCAAAGCATCGAGTCGGTATTGGCACAGACCTACACCAACTGGGAACTGCTGATAACCGATGATTGCTCGACCGACAATAGCGTTAAGATTGTTCAACAATATTGCCAGCAGGATGACAGGATTAACCTTCTGGTTCCTGATGAGCATCATGGCATTGCAGTGACAAGAAACCTCTCGCTGTCACGCTCAAAAGGCCGCTTTGTGGCGTTTCTTGATAATGATGATATATGGGCTAGTGATAAGTTGGAGAAACAAATCAACTACATGCTTAAGAATGAAGTTGGTTTTTCGTATGCGAGTTATGAACTTATAGATAGTAATGGCGTTCCAATAAACAAGACGATTAAAACACAAGGAATTATTGACTATAAAAGATACCTTAAAAATACAATAATCGGTTGCGGAACGGTTGTTCTTGATAAAAAAATCGTTGGTCATATCAGTATGCCAAATAATGACACCAGCGACGATATGGCTTCGTGGCTTAACATATTAAGAAAAGGTTATAAGGCATATCCTTTGGATGATATTCTTTTAAAATACCGCATAACCGGCAATTCGGCTTCAAGTAATAAATTCAATGCCGCGAGAGATGTATGGAAAGTTTATCGTGAATGCGAAAACCTCAATCTCATACAATCGTCATATAATTTTGTTTGTTACGCATTCAATGCTGTTAAAAAACGTGTTTTTTGAATAAGGATTTCTTTTTATATCGTCATGCCTGGAGATACAATGGCGCTCCGGATCGCGAACCCCAACTGTCGGATTCCCAATGTAAGGAATTGCTGAAAAACGGCGGCTGGATGGTCCGTAACACTTTCGATTTCGATTGTGAGGAAGAGACGCAGTTTTGGAGTATTATAAAAGATTCATTTGGCGGGATGGAAGAGCTTTCCTCAAACGAAAGAAATAAAATACGTAGGGCATGTCAGTCATTTGAATACAAATTGGTGGATTCAGATATAGTAAAAAAGCATGCATACCCGATAGCTAAAGTGACTTTCGAAGATTATCACGTGACTGACAGGTCGATGAACGAGACCGTTTTCAACGAGTATCTCGACCATTGTGCAAGAAATAATTACGACTACTGGGGCGCTTTTGATAAAGAAACAGGGGAACTGGTCGGCTTTTGTGCGGTTCATGTATTCGACACCTCGTGTGAATATGGCATAATAGGATTCCAGCCTGAATACAAGCATAACGCGACCTATCCATACTACGGCTTTTTCTATAAGATGAATGAATATTATCTTGGAGAAAAGCGTTTCAAATACGTTACCGATGGCTCGCGCAGCATCACCGAGCATTCCAACATCCAGCCATTTCTTGAGCAGAACTTCAAATTCAGAAAGGCATATTGCAAACTGAAGCTGCATTACAAATGGTGGTTCGGGATGATAGTGCGACTGCTGTACCCGTTCAGAAATGTCATTCCAAACAGAAATATCCAGGCGGTGCTGAAGATGCACGGGATGCAGACGGAGTAACGTTAACTCAACGTTAACGTTAACCATAACCTTAACCAAAGTAGAACCTTTAAAAAATAGATAAAATGGATGTGAAACCTGCGTTTGCGTCCGCGGGCATTTTGTTGAATACTTTTATGATGAAAACGGCAATCTTACCGATACGATAGACATGATTCCCGGCGGTACGATTCTCAACATCGAGCGCGGTCAGTGGCATAGCCTGAAATGCCTTGAGAGCGGCACGGTTTTGCTGGAAGCGAAGGATGGGGAGTGGGAACCATTAGGTGATGAAGATATCCTTACCTTATAATTACTAAAACTATGGCAATCTACATTATCGACTTCTATTGTGGTGACAAATTATGTCATACTACTGGAGAATCTTCTTTTCCAACAAAATCGGACTATATTGCTGGAAAGTATTCCCCAAAATATGCTGATGAAATAGCCTCTGTTTTTGTCGATGGTTATCTCTATGTTAAAGGTCTCCTTGGAAAGGTAAAACCAACACGAATAGCATATAGAATCGAGTTTCAATAAAAGTTGTGGTGGATTAGTAGGAATATTAGTAATATGAAGCTAAAGCAATATTCGGATGTTTTGGCTATATGGCTGTCAAGTTCAGTCTTCATTCTGATAATGACAGCCCTTGTTGTGTTGGCTGCTACCAAATATGGACCTAGTGGGGTATTGGCAGTCCTTGTTGGCGCAGAATTTATACTCCAGATTTACAAGATAGTATATCAGTTCATAGCTTGTTGCAAACCTTATGGTCTTAAGTTGGTTAAGCGTATTACCAATTGCTGGACTATCTATATGATTCTCAATACAACGCTCTGCACTGGCGGTCTTTTTGCATATTTATTGTTGTTTGCCGAAAACAACACGTGTGGTATTCCCAAGAGCGTTTATTTTGTCATTATCCTTGCGATAGCCTGTTTGCTATCGCTTATTCCCATTCAGCGATTTTTAAACCCCGAGAAATATGCCGGCAAAAAGTGGTACCCTGCCAAACTCATAAGTTCGTTTGTGCCCAGGTTTGTAATACTATATACTTTTGTGGTCTATTATATCCTTGCCTATGCAAGCAATACATCTTCGAGCCATATCATTCCTGCGCTTTGTGTTGCATACATAGGTATCGAACGCCTCATTTCAATGTTCCAAACCGTGGCAGTCTACTCGAAGTTGGAATACTACAGTATGTTTCGAGATACTGCTAAATGGATTAGAGAGAAAAGGCATATAGACTGATAAATTGACAATTCTTGATATGTTCTTAAAAAAGATATTCCCCACCAAAAAGTCTATAATTGACTCTGTCTTATTTGTGATTGTTGTCATCGCATACTTTTCGGTTTGTGATATCATAAACACAAAAATATCTCAAGTATGTGGGGATACAATGCAGACCATATACAATACATTACTTGCAAGACCTTGGTTGTTGGTTAGCCTTGTACTGACAATCATTCTACTAACGACAATTTTTGTTGTTAATCACTGGAAAGATTGTTATCGTTCTCGTACTATAATAATGCTTTTCGTTATATCAGTAATACTTCTAATCGTCAGTACAGAGCATTGGACTTATCTTCCAGTTGTAGGCTGGTTTACAATGTCCCATCTTTTTCTACTATGCATAGCTGTATGCTTATTATCCATTTTGGTCAAACCGCGAAAATATGGTAACAATAATCATTCGGGGAAGAAGTTTACAATTGATAACGATAAAGACGATCCACATGTTGATGCCAACCGTAAGGCATACGCAGATGCTCTTGTTATAAGAATATTAGGAACCGATTTAAAAGAGGAAGCTTATTCTGTAGGGATAGCAGGAGAATGGGGAACAGGTAAAACAACTTTTTTAAAAGCGATTGAATCCTCTTTTAAAACGCTTAATCCATCAAGAGTGGCTTCAATAGTATGGTTTAAACCTTGGAATAGTTCTAAGACAGGACAAATAATAACAGATTTCTTCAATACACTTATTGATAGTATAGGACCTAATTATTCAGCGATCAAGAAACCATTGTTAAAATATGCTGAATTGTTAAATGCAGTTTATACAAAAAAATCTTTGGTTTATATGGCTGGGTTATTTGACAGACATCGGGAAAAATCACTTTCTACCATAAAACAATCTATTAGTAGGTTTTTAGTGGATTACAAAAAAATTATACCTGTACTCATTGACGATATGGACCGTCTGACTAGCCAGGAAATAGCAGATGTTTTAAAACTCATACGCAATACAGCGGATTTCCCTAATGTTGTATATATTGCGACTTATGATAAGAATTATGTGGGGCAACAATTGGAAAGTCGGAATATTAATGATCCTTCACGTTATCTGGAAAAATTCTTTTCAGTCGAATTTGTAATGCCGAAGATGGAGGATAATTACCAGTTTAATGTGTTTGTTGACGAAGCGAAGCGTATGGTAACGAATCCTATGTTGCTGCGTTACTTGGAAAAAATGCCTAGATATACACGTAGAATTTTATGTAGGTCTTTTGACAATTTCAGACAAGTGAAACGTTTCGCTAGGATTTTTATACACGATGCAGAGTTCTTCGCTTCCAAACACAATATTGATCAGATTATTTCTATTGATGATTTATTGCTGTTAAAGATTCTTTATTTGAAAGATCCAACACTTTATTTTATCTTGGAGCGTGACCCCGATAGAATAATGTTCCGTTCTAAGGAGGATTGGAGGGGAATTTATCCTTTTAAATTAAAACAACGTGTTTTGAACAAGGACGACAAAGAAATTCCAGGGATAAAACCGTATCATGGAGAGCCAATAGACGGTATTTCAAAAGTGATTTTAGAGGCTTTGTTTACACTGTCAGACAAGAAGGATTCGAAAAATTTGGTCAACTCGGAAAGCTATCCACTATATTTTGCCCTTGATGTTTCAAGCAGGCATATTTCAGTTTATGAAGTTAGGAAATTCCTAGCTGGAAGTGATGACTTATGGACTCAGTACGAAAAATGGAGCGAAGAGGGTAAATTGAATTCTTTGTTCTTACACTTGATGAGTTTTGAACCTAATAAAATGGGAGAGAATTCGGTAAAACGTTATGTCTCGTTGGTGGTAAAATTGCTCCCAGCTTTGAATACGCATGATGATATAATTAGACGGGCGTTGATGTGCTATGCATATAATAAATCTCAGATTAATATGTTGAAACAGTACACAGAGTCTGAGTTTGAGCGTGTAATTAATAATGTAAGTTTTGACGAGGTGTTTTACTCATTTGAGGGAATGGCTCGTGCTCTAGTGAATATTTATGAACGTGAAGCTTATCATGAACGTCAAACAGACGATTCTGAATGTACATTGTTGGGCTCATCGTCTAATGTACAGCGGTTGCTTATACTTAACTTCCAGCGGTTTGTTACTATGACGCAGCCAAATACCGACGAGTTATTCCGTGATGATACGGCTCTGCAAGGTGTTGTAAAAGCTTCTGTGCTGACTGATTACTATCAAGAAGATGATATTACATATCATCAAAATTTGATAAGTGATGTTTTACTAGATTATTTCTCAAAACATAAAGGTCATAAAAAGGAATACGCATCCAATAAATATAATGTGCCGATTGATACACCACCAGAAATCATGGATGATGTTGCTGAACAAAAACAAGAAGAAAAAGAAAGGATTTTTGGCAATGCAGATTTGTATAAGAAGATATTGGAGAATTGTTTTGAATAATTGTTATCATTGATTTTTATCTATAGTTTGGATATTGTTGCTATATAATATATGCCATTCATCGCAAAATACTTTATAGAAGATAAAACTTCATATGCGTCTCTGGGAATAGTGGCTTATGAGTTTGATGACTCACAAAGAGCAAATTTTATTAGTGATTGCCTAGTGCCGTTTCGTGAAGCTTACATTAATGAAGAAAAGTTGGTTCAGATAGTAAAAGACTTTGGAACCAAACGTCGTGATGAGATTGATGAACGATTGCCAAAGAAACCAGACGTGGTGGCAGGTGATTTCGGTGAGATTTTGACATACTATTTTGCGAAAGAGGTGCTTCGCACCGATGCTACTTTCTTCCCAATGAAATGGCGGCTTAAAGACAAAAAGGATGCGGCTAGCCCATATACTGATGTGATTGTCTTTAAACTCGACCCTAATGGTGCTTCTCCGCAAGATGCTATGTATACGTATGAAGTTAAATTAAGGGCGGGCGCACCTTATGGTAGTTATTCTGCTACAAAGGGCTATTTGGCAGGAAAGAAACAATGTGTTTTCATAGATGCTGTAGTCGATGCATATAAAGACCACGTCTCAAGGGCTGGAGAAAGTATATTGTATTTGAGAACACGCTGTAAAGATTTGGGTTTGAAAGATGAATATGAAAAAATAAAAAGGTTTACAAAACCATTTTGCACCGTTAAATTTGTCAAGGAATGTTCAGCCGTTGCTATAGTTGACAGTTCGTTTAAAGACAAGCAGATTGATAAAATACCATCTGATTTGTTAAAGACTTTCAAAAAGATAAAGAATGTGTTTTTTGTTCCAATAAAAGACTTGCAGAAACTTTATCAGGCGGTGTTTGCACAATTGCCCAATGCTTAAAGGTTATGGAACAGGTATTGAGAAAAGCTATCATTGAAGCTGAAGCTTACGAGTTGATGAGGGCCTACGATGTGGAAACGGATGCAACGTTTGACTTCCAAGAACGTGCCGACGATTTCTATATAACCCTGTTGACTCAACTGCTTGACTTGCTCGATGACTTGGAGCATAATGCCGATTCTCAGAAAAGAGAGGAGATTCGGCATTCTTTGTCAGAAGTGGCTAGGGGTTTGATTGTCTATTCCGAAACCTATACCTGTGAAGAATTTGAAGGAGTTAATAGGACGAACAACCATCTTTTTGTGGCTGCTATCTACTATATTTGCGGTTATGAGGCCATAGCAACGTTGTTGTTGAAGAACTATCGCATTGGCAACTATGCTTCAAATGCAGCTAAGCTGATGTTTTATATTATCTCAGGATGTAGAACTACTAAAGATGAACATAGAACGTTTTCACACTTGCTTAGTTATTTTGATGATTATTTAATTACTGGCAACGAGGTGGTCTTTGGTTTTATTGTTGAGTTTTATGAAAAGAAAGTCGGTGCATCAAATTTTTCGTCGTTGCGAGACTTTTTTGATTCAACCATTTTATTACATGTGCTACACAAGTTTCAAGCGTGTAATATATGGGCAGATTTAAAGCGCCTTGACCCAGATACAGACTGGAGAGAATATGTTGACTACTCAAAAAGTGAGCACATCCTATCGTTTCTGCCCTCACAACGTGATGCATTGGGAAGGGGTTTGTTGACTTTTGAGCATTCGTTCAGTCTGGGACTGGCTACCAGTGGTGGTAAGTCATACATCACAGAATTGTTGATATACCAAGAATTGAAGCGTAATGCTGAAGCGAAGATTTTATATCTTGCCCCTTTGCGATCGTTGAGTAGGGAATTGAAAGTGCGCTTTCGTAAAGTGGGCAGAAAACTTGATTTCAAATTTGCCTGCAAGTATGGTGGCAATGTGCTTGACGAGGGGGATTCTTCTCTAGAAGATGCCCAATTGCTAGTGTCAACGCCCGAAACATTTATTACACTTGAGGGTGTTTTGGATGAAGAACTGAGAAAATACAGCCTGATTATTTGTGACGAAGGGCAGTTGCTTGACGATGTAGGTCGAGGTATAAACTATGAGTTGTTGCTTACCCGATTGAGACAGCAGAACGACAAAAGATTCCTGTTCCTGTCGGCCATTATCCCCAATATTGAAGATATCAATGTATGGCTCGGTGGTGAAGCATCGGAGGTGGGTAAAAGCAAATACAGACCCTGTGAATTGAGATATGGAATAGCGAAACAAGCAAATGGTGCGATAAACTTGGAGGTTTGGAATCGTAATCTTGATGCTATTAATTATACAATAACTGAGTTTGTTGGGAAGAACTTGTGTGCTGGAAGAATTGCAAGAAAGACAGGTGTGACTTGCATGGCGGCCTTGAAATCTTTGGTAGCTGGGCCAGTTATGATATACTCTTCAACAAAATATAATAAGGTTGGGTGTGTGATGGTTGGTTCCAAACTGAATGAAATAGTATCAGGCATTAAGATATTGAATCCTAAATATTATTCTAAGAAAACAGAGTTTCTTGATGATGTGAAGGAGTATGTGGGATATCTTCTTGGTGTTGACTATCCATTAGTAGAATATATTGGTAATGGTTTCGCCTATCATCATGGTGATTTGCCGCAGGATATAAGGGAGGTTATTGAAAACGCATATGCCAACTCAGCACTGCCGCTGATAATAAGCACTTCAACATTGGCCGAAGGAGTGAATATGCCAATAAAAACGCTGGTGCTCCATAACTTGTTGTCGCCAATGAATTATAATCCACCACGATACATGGAGGTATCATCTGTAAAAAACATAGTTGGTAGGGTTGGCCGCGCGGGGCAGCAGAAATACGGATTGGTAATAGTGCCTGAAAGTGACAAAGGATATGCGGAAGAATTGGTGAGAAAAGCATTAAAATCAGAAGGTATAAATCCCATCAATGGTACGTTATATCGACTTATTACGCTTCTACGTATGCACAAATGGCAGTCGGCTAGTCTTGAACAAATTAATGTTTTACTGGAAAAGGAAGGGCTTGTTGAAGGTATTGACTTGATGATTACTAGAAACGCCGCCGATGTGACTATCGAGCATGTCAATGTAGATGAAATCTGTAAAACGTCTCTGGCTTATAAAATGGGTTCGGTTAGCGACAGAGAAATGCTTACAAAGGTGTTTGAGGCACGTTATTTAAGAATAAGTGAAATGACTTCCGAAGGTGATTATGAGATTTTTTTGGAAACAGGTCTTTCGCTGGCGAAGTATAAGACATTGGGAGATAAGGTAACAGATGATGATGTAGAACAGTTGGGTGAGTTTGATGTAACAAAGCAAGATGTGTTTTTGCATTATATTGCTTTAAGACTACAAGAAATTGGTCTGGTGGAAGAAAGTAAAAATATAGATAGTTTTGTCAAGGTCGCTGTGTCATATATGCAAGGGAAGACATATGTGGAAACAGCAAAGGAGGTAGGGCTGACGGTTGATGAGGTGTTGTTATTGACAAATTATCTTCAAAACAACTTCGCCGATAATATCAGATCATTTGTAGCTTACATTAAGAAAAGATTTATTGTTGAAAACGATTTCTTGGATGAATGGCCTGAGTATTTGAAATATGGAATATGGACGCCGTTCCAGTATGAGCTGGTGACAAAAAGGCTGTCAGACCATACGGCAGTACATGGTATATCTTGTTATGTACATGATGTATTGCATTCAGAATGGATAGATCCTCTTGTGTTGGCATATAACATGGAAAGCATTTTAGCTTTTTTACATGAAAAAGGTTATCCCAAACTGACAATAGAAAGGGTTGAAAGATGGTTGAAGTCATAAATAGCGAGATAAATAAAGAGTCTTATCAAAACCATCATGTATTTAAACTTATTGACAAGATGATGGACTATTATGATGGTTTGGCTGATACCAGCTTTAGCTTCATGCCCAATGGAACGTTGACATTTGGTAATTATGCTTCTTACGTGTATATGTCCATTCGAAGCACATTGGATAGCGTAAAATCATTGCTAAAGATTGGTCATATTACGGATGCTTTTGTGCTGATTCGTAAATTGTTTGATACTGTTTTGGTGGACATATACCTAGATGTTGTTAGGGAAGATAATTATGATTGGATGAAAAGTTTGGTAGTTAAAGAGATGGACGAATGGCTTAGGAAGCAGTACTGGATTCCAAAAATTGAAAAAATACAAAGAGTTCTGAAAGAATCTAAATCAACCAAAGACCTTTACCCTTGGTTCGGCTGGAATGGGAACCTGAAAAAGATAAGAGATTTTCTAGACAATCACGTCCATGCTAGCAGCTATCGTAGCATATTACTCAACTGTCAGGATATTTGCATCGACAATCGAGAGAAACAGCTTCAAAATGCTTATATAATCTTACACCAGATAATGGTGCTGCATATGGCATTTACTTTCTATTTGAATGGTCCATATATGGTTGCATCAACACACATGGATTATCGCGATTGTGGCGAAGAACCCCCCGAGGGCAGTGAATGCTGGTTGGCAAATTATGCTCAGGAAGCATTTGATGAGTTTTTGAAACCGCACACCAAACTTGCGGCGTTTATCAAGGAACATTGCTCAATGGATATAAAATAGCTTAAGATAAGATCTCTGATAAAAGACTATTGTTAACATTTTAAAATGAGTATTCCTTTCGACAACGTCTTATACATAATCGGCAATGGTTTTGACCGGCATCACAAGGTAAAATCAAGCTATTGGGATTTTTCGTTGTGGCTTAAGAAAAACAATCGAAACTTGTATGAAACTTTGTCGAACGTCTGTCAGGTTGATTATCTTTGGAAAGATTTTGAAAAAGCATTGGCTGACGTAAATCGCGATTATTTTTTGAGAATGGGAGAAATAATGCTTCCTAAAGGTTGGACGGCAGATGATACATACGCAGAATTGTATTATGCTCAAGATTATGTGAGAGGTGAAGCTGAAAATCTGTGGAGTGATATTGTAAAATGGTTTAGAAAATGGGTGCAAACTATCAAATGGGAAAGAGAATCGGACCAAAGAATGCTTCAAATAGATGATTATGCGAGATTTGTAACATTTAACTATACACCATTTTTAGAAACCCATTATGGTATTCCTCGTGAAAATATCTTGTATATCCACGGGAAAGCATCTGATTTGAAACATGCTCCAATAATTGGACACGATGGAAGAGATACTTTCGACGAATGGTACAGCCAAGCTGGCAAACACTCAAAAAAGTATTATAAGGGAATCCAATCCCATCTGCCGGAAGTGGATATGATGACGACAAGTGTAGAAGAATACTTTTCACTATCTGAAAAACCCGTGCAAGATATCTTGAAACAACATCAAGATTTCATCTCAGATTTATATGATGTAAAGCACATATATGTTCTCGGGCATTCGTTGGGTAACGTTGATATTCCATATTTTAAAGCCATAAACGCTGCAAATAATAGTCCAGAAGATTTGCATTGGCATGTTAGTTATTTGCATCCGGAAGATAAACCATATTTCGAAGAAATAATGCATAGCAAAATAATGAGTCCGGGTGTTCAACTGGAGATGATTACTTTGGCATCCATTTGCCATGGGATATAAAAAGAAAAAAAACTTTATAGATGCATACAAAGGCCAGATTCCCACTATGAAGTCTGGCCCTTTTTATGCCTTATCTCTTCCAAACTTTTTTACTCAAATGTTAAAAACATTTTGTATCTTTGCAAGTTAATCATTCAAGCATTGGCTTATGGCAAAAACAGCATTAATCACCGGAATCACCGGTCAGGACGGCTCGTTTCTGGCGGAGTTCCTTATTGAAAAAGGCTATGAGGTGCACGGGGTGCTGCGCCGCAGCTCGAGCTTCAACACCGGCCGCATCGAACATCTGTACCTCGACGAATGGGTGCGCGACATGCACCAGAAACGTCTGGTAAACCTGCATTGGGGCGATATGACCGACAGCTCGTCGCTGATACGCATCATCTCTGAGATAAGACCCGACGAGATTTATAACCTCGCGGCTCAGAGCCATGTGAAGGTGAGCTTCGACGTGCCTGAGTTCACCGCCGACGTGGATGCCATGGGCACCCTGCGACTGCTGGAAGCCGTGAGGATAGCGGGTCTTACCGACAAATGCCGCATTTATCAGGCTTCGACATCGGAGCTCTACGGCAAGGTGCAGGAGGTGCCTCAGAAGGAGACGACACCGTTCTATCCGCGCTCGCCATACGGCGTCGCCAAACAATACGGCTTCTGGATAATGAAAAACTACCGCGAGAGCTACGGCATGTACTGCTGCAACGGCATACTGTTCAACCACGAGTCGGAACGCCGCGGCGAGAACTTCGTGACACGAAAAATCACCCTGGCAGTGGCAAGAATAGCACAAGGGTTCCAAGACAAGCTCTATCTGGGCAACCTTAACGCACTCCGCGACTGGGGATATGCCAAAGACTACGTCGAGTGCATGTGGCTCATCCTCCAGCAGCCTGAGCCGGATGACTTCGTCATAGCCACCGGTAAGTACCACACCGTGCGCGACTTCTGCACACTGGCATTTAAGGAAGTAGGCATCGAACTCCGCTGGGAAGGGGAAGGCGCCAACGAAAAAGGTGTCGACGTGAAGACAGGCAAGACCCTCGTCGAAGTCGACCCGAAATACTTCCGCCCGGCTGAAGTCGACCAACTCCTCGGTGACCCGACGAAAGCCAAGACCCAACTCGGATGGAACCCGAGCAAGACGTCATTTGAGGAACTGGTCCGAATCATGGTAACTCATGACATGAAGAAAGTCCGTCGAATGCACCTCCGCGATCAAATGGAAGAATAATTTTAAACGTTAATTATCATCAATTATCCATATAATTTTTCATTAATTATTTTTATTCATGACTAAAATTATCACCAAACTGGGCGTATGATAAAAATACTAATGAATGTTTTCTCGTTGACCGCAATATGGAACGTGTAAAAGAAGATTATTCATATTTGCTTGACGATGACGAAGATTGAGAAGAAAAGAAATAGTTATTGGGAAGAAAAGAAAGAATTAATGAAAAATTAATGGCAGATTAACGGACATTAATGTTTAGAAAAAAAGAGAAGATGGCAAAAAAAGTCTTTGTTTCGGGGTGTTATGATTTGCTGCATAGCGGGCATGTGGAGTTTTTCCGGCAGGCGGCAGAATATGGTGATTTGTATGTTGGCATTGGTTCCGATGAGACTATCCTTCATTATAAAAATCACAAGACGCTCTACAATGAAAAAGAACGTCTTTTTATGGTTAAAGCGATACGATATGTGAAGGATGCATATATAAATGCCGGCAGTGGTATAATGGACTTTATCCCTACGGTGGATTTCTTGAAACCGGATATTTTAGTTGTAAACGAGGATGGAGCTTCTGAAGAGAAACGCCGTTTCTGCGAGGAGCGTGGCATGGAATACATCGTGTTGAAACGCGACCCGCATGAGGGTCTGGAAGCACATTCCAGCACGTCTCTCAAGGAACAGATATGCACCATACCCACTCGATTGGATTTGGCGGGAACATGGATTGACCAGCCATACGTTTCGTGTTTTGCTCCTGGCTGGGCCATTACGGTTAGTCTGGTGCCAACGTTTGAGGTGCGTGAAAGATGCGGACTAT
Organism: uncultured Bacteroidales bacterium; assembly: GCA_900315175.1. Taxonomy (GTDB): domain Bacteria; phylum Bacteroidota; class Bacteroidia; order Bacteroidales; family F082; genus Limimorpha. Next base: position 28,059 of record OMYA01000007.1, on the reverse strand, counting down.
CGACCTCCACCAGAAATATGATTAAGAGAATATGGCCTCTTAAGTTACCTGATATGGACCCTGAGATGCTGGCGCGACTGGTGTTCTGCTTCGAGAACCATCCTGAGAGGGAGGACGGCATCGTCAGCGGGGCGCAGGACGCGATAGGTATTTGCGTGCCGGGACTGTGCCGGCATTATTACGACAACCATTTCTGGCCTGAGAAGATTGAGACTTGCAATGATGAAGACATACTGCAATGGCTTGAGAATCACCTTGTTATGATTCCGATAGAGCCACGTCGGCCAGGCTGCTCGGTGGTGGAGGGCAAGGATATCACCGAGCTCAAGGTTAAAGCTCTCGCCGCCGCTGCCGACCGTTGCTGGGATGCTATAATGAATAAGGATTTGCAAGCCTTTGCGGAGGCTTACCGCGACAGCTTCAACGCCCAGACCGCTATGTTTCCTGCGATGATACAAGGCTGTGTTCAAAGCTACATCGACAAATATAAAGATAAGGTTCTTGCTTACAAGATGCCCGGCGCCGGCGGTGGAGGCTACCTCGCCTGCGTCGTTGAAGACGCTGAAACATTTGCGAAAGAATACGTCGAAGCAATAAAGTTGACTATACGCAGAAGTGAGATGTAATATTAAAGAACACGGATTTAACGGATCAAACGGATAAAATCCTTCGGAAGAAAAAATCCGTGTTAATCCGTGCAATCCGTGTTCAAAAAAAAGAAAAAATGAAGTTAGTTGAGAAAAAATATCTTGTTCCTTTTGTAGCGATAACTGCGCTCTTTGCGTTGTGGGGTTTTGCTAACGACATCACCAATCCGATGGTGGCAGCGTTTCAGACCCTGATGGAGCTGTCGGCGGCGAAAGCCTCGCTGATTCAGTTTGCATTCTACGGTGGCTATGCCACAATGGCGATCCCTGCTGCACTTTTCATCAGAAAATACAGCTACAAGAGCGGAATACTTCTTGGCTTGGCACTCTATGCAATAGGAGCGTTGCTGTTTATCCCGGCAGCATCACGGCAAAGCTTCACTTTTTTCTGTTTCAGCTTATATATTCTGACTTTTGGACTGGCATTTTTAGAGACTACGGCAAACCCGTTTATTCTGTCGTTGGGCGATAAGGAAAACGCCACTCGCCGCCTCAACCTTGCGCAGGCTTTTAACCCTATGGGTTCTTTGGCGGGGATGGCAGTGGCTTCGATGGTTGTACTCCCTAACCTGTTGAGCGACAAGCGCGATGCAGCTGGCAATATCATCTTCCCAATGCTTACCGAAGCGGAGAAAGCGAATATAAGACTTCATGATTTGGCGGTGATCCGCGACCCGTATGTGGCACTCGGAATTGTCGTAATAATCATGATGATTATCATTGCCATCGTAAAAGTTCCAACCACTAAAAACTCTACACTTTCCACTACTCTAAACTCTAAACTCTCAACTCTACACTCTATACGAAGGTTGTGGAGCAACCGAGTATATCGCGAAGGAGTGTTCGCGCAAGTGTTTTACGTGGCGGCGCAGATTATGGTGTGGACATTTATTATCCAATACGCTGATAATCTTCGCATTGACAAGGCTACAGCGCAGAACTACAACATTATTGCGATGTGTCTCTTTCTCTGTGGACGTTTCCTCAGTACTTGGCTGATGAAATACGTCGACGGTCGCCGTTTGTTAACAGTTTTCGGTATCCTTGCAGCCTTCTGTTCGCTTGGCGCGATACTTATTGTTGGTAAAGCCGGTCTTTATTGCCTGATTGGCATCAGTTTCTTCATGAGCCTGATGTTCCCGACAATTTACGGTACCGCTTTGGAAAAAGTCAGTCTTGACGATGCCTCGCTTGGCGCTGCTTTCCTCGTGATGGCCATCGTCGGAGGAGCATTGATGCCTCCGCTGCAAGGCATGATTATCGACTGCGGCACAATCTGCGGACATCCCGCAGTCAACGTAAGCTACGCATTACCACTTATATGCTTTATCGTGGTCGCCATATATGGCTCCCATTCTAGAAAAATAAACGTATAATTATCACGAATTACCCGTTAATTTACCATTAATTAAATTGGCTTTGCCAAAAAAATTAATGAATAATTATACGGCAATTAATGTTAAAAAGATGAAAAGATACTGTCAAACATTAACTTTAGTTGATAACGAGGAACTAATCCAGAAATACTGCGACGTCCACAAAAATGTTTGGCCTGAAATTATTGCCGGTCAGCGTGAAGTCGGCATCCTCGACATGCAGATTTATCGCAAAGGTCGTCAGCTGTTTATGATATGCGACACCGTCGATGACTTTGACTGGAAACGCGACATGGCGCGGCTCGCCACGCTTCCTCGTCAAGCCGAATGGGAAGCCTACGTCTCGCAGTTCCAGGGCTGTTCCGCAGATGCCCGCAGCGACGAGAAGTGGCAACTTATGGAAAGAATCTTCTGATTTAACCTCGAACAACACAAATTCTCAAAATTAAAAAAAACTTAATATGAACCTTTTTCCTTACGCAAACAAAGTTTACAAGATTATCGGAGCAGCTATGGCTGTACATTCGGTTTTAGGATCAGGATTGTTGGAGCCTGTTTATCAGGAAGCCTTACACCTTGAATTACTTGATCGTGGTATTGATAACGAACGAGAAATAGAACTGCCGATTTATTACAAAAATCATCTATTAGATAAGAAATATCGAATGGATATAGTTATAGATGACATCATTGTTGAATTAAAATCAGTTATCTGTCTGGTTCCCGCTCATCGAGCTCAATTGTGCAACTATCTTCGGTTGACAAAAAAACCACTTGGTTTATTAATAAATTTTGGTGAAGACAGCCTCATCAGCGAACGTTGGGCTTACGACAAAACCACTAATGAATGTTACATTGTCAATCGTAGAATGGAACGCTTAGACGACGTAGAATACCAATATCTATTGGAATAAAAAATCTTTAAAAAATTAATGAATAATTATACGATAATTAACGTTTTAAAAAAAATTCAAACGTATAATTATCAAAATTACCCGTTAATTTACCATTAATTAAATTGGTTTTAGTTCTGCGGAAGATAGGATTGATGAATAACAAACGTATAATTATCAAAATTACCCGTTAATTTACCATTAATTAAATTGGTTTTAGTTCTGCGGAAGATAGGATTGATGAATAATTAACGGTAATTAATGTTTATTGTTTATTTTTTTCTTGTTATATTCCAATTTTTTGTATTTTTGTAAACTGATTAAATAGGCAAATACAAACAAATTAAAATACTACTATGAAGAAACTTTTTTTGATGATTCTGTTTTTTGCGGTGCTGCCGATAACAATGTTGGCGCAGACTCCCGACATGATGGCTATGGCGAGAGCCGAGCTGCAAAAACGCGGTCTTGAAGAGACAGAAGTGCGTGCACGTTTACTTGAAGAAGGCATTGATGTTGACAACATTCCGCCCAGCGAGTTTGCCAGCTACCAAGGTAGGGTGACTGAAATCCTTAACAAGATGGTGGCAGAGAAGAATGCTGTCACTGAGACTCCGGCCGTTGCTGCTACTGGCGGTGATACTTTGGTGGTCATTACAGAGGATATACCTCAGACCACGACGGGTGAGGCTGCCGCTGAAGAGGCTCTGGAGAAAGCCCTTGAGGAAAACAACGTGTCGCCTACTGAAGGCACCGACATTTACGGACATGCCATCCTCAAAGGCAGAAGCCTCGACGTGTTCCGCACCACTGACGGCGCCCTGGCACCTGACACCTACGTCCTCGGTGAAGGCGATGAGGTGCATATCTCCATCTTCGGCTCGTCACAGACAGAGATTCATCAGCGCATAGGTGCTGACGGCAGCATCCAGCCTGCCGGTTCGGCCAAGATATTCTTGAAAGGTATGACGTTGGCTCAAGGCCGTGAGGCTATCCGCAGCAAACTGAGCCATCACTTCTCATTCAAACCTGACCAGATTGCTGTCACAATCACCACAGCCCGTACCGTTTCGGTGAGCATCTACGGCGAGGTGGGAGTGCAAGGCGGTTTCACCTTGAGTGCCTTGAACAACGTGTTCAACGCCTTGGTGGCAGCCGGCGGCCCTACAGCGATAGGTACAGTGCGTAACATCCAGCTGTCACGCTCAGGTAAGACACATACCCTCGACCTCTATCAATATATGAGAAAACCTAATGTCAACATAAATTATGACATTCAGAACGGCGACGTCATTTTCGTCCCGGTGGCAAAATGCGTCGTTACGGTACAAGGCGCTGTCAACCGCCCGATGCGTTATGAGATGCTCGAGAAAGAGACTCTCGCCGACCTCATCGAATATGCCGGTGGCGTGACATGGAACGTGTATCCGGAATATGTCCAGATCGAACGTATCGATAACGGTCAGATCATCTATGTTGACTATAAACTCAGCGATATCACCTCCGGCAAACTCAAAGTAGAACTGCAGGCAGGCGATGTCGTCCGCATCAAGACCGCTAACGAGCCTGTTGAAAACTATGTGTCGATTAGCGGCGATGTCTATTACGACGGACGTTTCGAGCTTGACAAGAACACCTCGCTCAAAGCCTTGCTCGACAACGCAAAACCTCGTTACACAGCCCTCACCGATTACCTCTTTGTGGAGCGTACAAGAGACGATGAGACTGTTGAGATAATCACAGTGCCATTCCCGGGCGTGAAAGGCAACCCTGACTTCCAGCTCAAGTCACGCGATAAGGTGACGGTGCTGAAACAGTCGACATATCGCGACCTGGGCACCATCGAGGTTAACGGACAGGTGCGTAAGCCATTCTCACGCGAGTTCGGCCTCAACGACCGCATGACCATCAGCCAGGCTATCGACTTCGCAGGCGGATTGACACCAAGCAACTTCCCTGTGGCTTATATATTCCGTAAGGACATCACCAACCCTGAAAAGATGACTTATATCCGCGTAGATCTTGAAAAAGACGGCGATAAACTGTTGCAACCGGGCGACCGCCTCAATATTTATGACAACACCACCTATACCAACGTCGGTGAGGTACGTGTTGACGGTGCTGTGAAGAACCCGTTCGGAACAACTTACGATGAATCGCTCACTATTCACGACCTGCTCTGGATGGCCGGCGGTTTCACAGTGGGCGCCGCCTACGACCGTGTCGAGGTGTTCCGCCTGAACATCTCAAAGACCAACCAGGTGGAGCTTCAGCAGATTACACTTACAGTTGATGAAGATTATAACGTCATCGCCAATGATTTGAAACTTCAGCCTTACGACCATATCGTGGTGCGTATGACTCCTAACTACACCAAAGGCAGATATGTCGAGGTGAACGGACGTGTCAAATATCCTGGCGTTTATGTGCTGACAGACGACAAGACCCAGTTGTGGGAAATCATCAAACAGGCTGGCGGCTTGCTCAGCGATGCCGACCCATACGCACGCTTGTTCCGTACCACAGGCCGTAACACAGGTAGCATCGGCATCGATCTTCGTAAGGTGAAGAAACATAAAAACAGCATTAATGACGACCCATACCTCTTGGAAGGTGATGTCATCACCATTGTCCGTCGTGAAAACACCGTGATGATTCGTGAGACAGGTACACACATGAGCCAATATGTGGTTGACGGATTCTCAGCAGACCATAAGCTATTGGTTTATGATGGCCGTCACAGCGCAAAATGGTACATCAAGCACTATGCGGGCGGTTTCATCAAGACTGCCGACAAGAACAGTGTCACTGTGACAATGCCTAACAACCAGGCAGAAGGCACATCACGCTTCATCTTCCGTCATTATCCGAAAGTTGAACCGGGCGGTGTTATCTCGTTGCGTATCGACACCAAGAAGAAAGAGCGTATAGAGAAACCGAAGGAGAAGATCGATTGGGGTTACGAGTTGAGAAACTCATTGGCAGCTCTCACCTCTGTGGTGTCAATCATCTTGCTTGTTGAAAACATTAAATAGTCGATTATGGAGACAAATGGAAACAATGTAACGCCAGTCCAGCAAGAGGAGGAAGGCATTGACATTATGGCTATCATCCGCAGATTGTGGGATGGTCGCAAGACTATCTTCATCTGTCTGGGAATCTTCATAGCATTGGGTCTTGTGGCGGCCATTACCATGAAACGCACTTACACGGTGAAGACCGTGATGGTGCCGCAGCTCAACTCACGTCAGAACTCTTCGTTGGGTAGTTTGGCAGCCTTGATGGGTGTCGACCTCGGAGTGCAGGCAAGCACCGCCGACCTCTCACCGCTTGTTTATCCTGAAATCGTGAACAGCGTGCCTTATCGTCTTGAACTGATGCACACACCTCTTCATTTCACGAAATGTGACTATCCGATAAGCATGTTCGACTATATTTTGGGCGGATTCGACAAGCCGACTGTGTTTATGTATATCAAAAGATATACTATCGGTCTGCCTGGCTTGATCATCAGTGCTATCCGTGGCCCGCAGCCTGAAATTGAATACAATGTCGGTAACGACAGTATTACTGAAGGTGGCGAACCGGCTCCACGTCCGTTAATCGTGACTGTCAACGAGCAGAAGATGATTGATGTGTTTGGCAGGGTGGTGTCGCTCGATGTCAACAAAAAAGAAGGTTATATCACTTTGATTGTCAACGGTATGGAGCCTATCCAGACTGCAGAGCTGGCATTGAAGGCACAGCAGCTGCTTCAGGATGAGGTGACACGTCACCGTATCGAGAAATCGGAGAAGGAGTTGGAGTATATCCAGGCTCGTTTCGATGAGGTTAAGAAAGAAAATGACGTCTACCAGGAGTTGTTGGCCACCATCACTGACCGTTCCCAGAGTCTCACCAACTCACGCGACCGTATCGAGAGAGACCGTATCCTTGCCAAATACACTGTTTCAAACGCTATTTTCAACGAATTGGCGAAGCAGCTTGAGCAGGCTAAGATGCAGGTGAAACGCGATACTCCGGCATACGCCATCATCGAGCCAGTCACCATCCCGATGAAGCCGTCAAACAGCCGTGCCAAGACCCTCATCGTATGGACATTCTTCGGATTCATCGTCGGCTGCGGCATCGTCCTCGCTAAGGGATATATGCCGAAGGTGAAGGCGATGTTTAGGGGGAACGAAAACGATAACGATAACGAAAACAAAAACAAAAACGTTTAACCGCACCTGTCATTTCGAATGATTATAGGGAGTGGGGAAATCTCCTGCAAATAGAGACGTATCTATTGCAGGAGTTTTTTTTGTTTCTCGCAGATTACACAGATTCGCACAGATTTTCTAATCTTATGAAGGGATTTAGTTCGTTGACACTCACTGATTACACGAGAATAGTGGTATTGAAAAACCATTATCAGCTTTATCTGCGTAATCTGCAGCTCGCTTTAGCGAGCCATCTGGGAGATAAAGTTTTAGGAAGATATGGTTTATCTGTGTAAATCTGTGTAATCTGCGAGAGAATAAAAATAAATTATTATCTTTGCAAAAAGAATTGAAATGAGTAGAAAAAAGAAAACTAACAGCCTCAGCACCTTTGTAAACACCATATTGCGGATATTTGGCGAGCATCCGTTCAAGCCGATGAACTATAAGCAGATTGCGAAGATCATGGGTGTGCGCGATGCTGCGGGTAAAGACGTCATATTTCAGGTGCTTGAGACGTTGGCTCGCGACGGCCAGCTGATAGAGAACCACCCTTACAGCTATGTCCTGAACCCTGAGCTGGTGAACGAATACGGCCCGAAGCCACAGTATGTGGTGGGGACGGTCGACATGAAGAGCACCGGCAAGGCTTATGTGGTGCCGGATGACGGCGGCGAAGACATTCAGATTGCCTCGAACAACACCGGCAAGGCATTCCACGGCGACACAGTCAAGGTGGCGATGTTCCCGAAGAGGAAGTCGAAGAAGACCGAGGGCGAGATTGTGGAGGTGCTGCGCCGCGCCCGCACCGAGTTCGTCGGGATATTCTCAATATCTCACGGCTACGCTTTCGTGGTGTCAGACAGAGCCACCATGCCTGTCAACTTCTACATCCCGAGAGGTAGCTACAAAGGCGCCCGCGACGGACAGAAAGTCATAGTGCGGCTCACCGACTGGCCCGATAACTCACGCAACCCGTTCGGAGAAGTGGTGAGAGTGCTCGGCACACCAGGCGAGAACAACGTCGAGATGCAGTCGATACTCCTGGAATACGAGTATCCGCTGGAGTTCCCGAAAGACGTCGAGAAAGAGGCAAACAAGATTTCGGATAAGATCCCAGCATCGGAAATCAAGAAGAGAAGAGATTTCAGAGATATATTCACCATCACCATCGACCCCCGCGACGCCAAAGACTTCGACGATGCCATCTCTTATCGCAAGCTGCCAAACGGCAACCATGAGGTGGGAGTGCATATCGCCGACGTGTCACATTATGTGAAACCGGGCTCAGCCATCGACAACGAGGCACAGGAACGTGGAACCTCTGTGTATCTCGTTGACAGAACCATCCCGATGCTGCCTGAGAAACTCTGCAACATGGTGTGCTCGCTGCGTCCCGACGAGGAGAAACTGACGTTTTCGGCTGTCTTCGAGATGAACGACAAAGCTGAAATCCTCAACAAATGGATAGGGAAGACCGTGATAAAGTCGAACCGCCGCTTTGCCTACGAAGAGGTGCAGGCAATGATTGAAGGTGGGGAAGGCGATTTTAAAGAAGAAATCATGATTCTCAATGACTTGGCCACCAAGCTTCGCGAAAAACGCATGGCTCAAGGCTCCATCAACTTCCACAGCGAAGAGGTGAAGTTTGTGCTTGACGAGAAGATGCATCCTATCGACACTTACGTGAAGGTGCAGAACGAGGCTAACATGCTCATCGAGGACTTCATGTTGCTGGCGAACCGCACTGTGGCTGAGGCGATAGGCAAGAAAGACTCGAAATATCATGGATATACCTTCGTTTATCGTGTGCACGACGAGCCTAACCCTGAGAAGCTGTTCAGCTTCATCTCGTTGGTGTCGAAACTGGGCTATTCGATGAACATCAGCACGCGCGAGAATCTTGTGAAGTCGTACAATGCCTTGTTTGATGCGGTGGACGGCAAGGGCGAGCGCAATCTCGTTGAGACTGTGGCACTTCGGACGATGGCGAAGGCGCTTTACAGCACCGTCAACATCGGGCATTATGGCTTGGCGTTCCCGTTCTACACCCATTTCACCTCGCCTATCAGACGTTATCCCGACCTGATGGTACATCGGCTCATCGAACGCTATATGATTGAAAATCAGCCGAGTGTGAGTCAGGAGGAGTACGAAGTTTTGTGCCAGCACGCCTCCGAGATGGAGCGTAAGGCTGCCGAGATGGAGCGTGAGTCGGTGAAGTACAAACAGGCTGAGTATCTGCAGGATAAGATTGGCAAAGTGTTCGACGGACTCATCTCCGGCATCAGCAAATGGGGCATCTACGTGGAGCTCAAGGACAGCAAATGCGAGGGCATGGTGCGCTACAACACTCTACAGGACGATTATTACTACCTCGATGAGGAGAATTTCCGTGTCATCGGGCAGGAGACATGTCAAATCTTCCGCCTCGGCGACGCTGTGAAAGTGCGCATCGAAGCGGTAGATTTGATCAAGAAACAGATGGAGTTCACATTAGTGAGTAAACGTCATCGTGTTTAAGCTGACTTTCCCGGAATTGTCAACAATAGATACGACTTTTATTTCTCCGTTTTGATAAAGCAATTTCATTTTGTTTATATCACCTATAAAAGGCGGTGCAATATAGTCTGTTGACATGAGCTTGTTTATCTCGGGGAAACAGATATATAAAATCACGTTTTTTTCGTCAGTTAATAATACGTAATACGTGTTTTTGTTATAGGCTACATCAAGTATCCTGCTGGAAAGTAATTCTTTCTTGTCAATAATTCTTTGTAATTTGCTATTAGGTTGAAGGGAATAGGTTATGGTATCGTTTTTCACCAACAAGCCTTTTTTTAGCAATAAGTCATTGATATTAAATGTTGATATTTGCTTTAGGCTGTTCCTGTCAAATGTGGTAATCTCGCCAGTATGCGTATCGGCAACAACGTAATGGTTTTTGTCAAAGCACACTTTAGGTGAGAAATAGAAATAACCGGTATGTTCTTTTTTATGCCAGCTTGGCAGTTCGCCCAAATACTGTGAAAAAGTGCATTGAGGATAGGTCAATACCGACATCATAGGACTGAAATCATAAAAGCTGTCAATAAAAGGATCTGTGTCGGTGGAAGTCGGTTCTGCTGTTGTTCCTTGCGTTGGCCAACCTTTTAGAATTCCCATGAAGATTCTTTGTTTCTCTTCGTCAATATAGAAGTGCGAATGTGAGGTGATGTATAGGCTGTCGAGTTGCATCGGGCTTATCGTCTTGGATTTTTCCTTTAAGTTATACCTGATCAAACAAGCTTCGTTTGTATAGACGAGTTTTTCGGTTACGATGTCTTCCCAATATAATTTTGGCAGTGAAGCTGAAATAAGAAGTTCTTCAGCATTATCTGAAAAAGCAATATCAAGATATATGATTTGCATCACGTTTAAAAATCTCAGAGCCTGTACCAAACTGTCGGGGACGTCTGGAGCTTTAAAAAGATAATATTCCGATTCAGTAGTCTTAATGGTATCTGTGAGAACATACTGATCAGTTTTTTTCTCTGATAAAAGTACTGATGACGTCTCAAATTCAAGCAAGGCCAGTTTTGAAAGATCTTTTGACAACGTAATATTGGAGACTGTCGGTAATGTAGAGCAATTTATGTTGTATGATTTATTTTCAAGACTTTTCAATTTAATTATTGAGGGTGATATGCTGCTGTGAAATTTGCTGGTATTCGTTTTTACTGATATTTTGTCGACTTTTACAGTCTCAAGATTTTCTGTCAATGATTGGAAAAAATCCAAATCATAGGAGATGCCTAATAGTGGTGATGCATTAATAAAATCGCCGGTATTGTTATTGATTATGACAATATATGGAACGCCGGCGCTTCCTGTCTTAAAATGGAAGCTTTGCATCAATGGGTCGTCATTGTCAACACAAACGATATTGTTTGTACCGTAGTTTTTTGTCGATATATTATTTTCTGCGGTTTGAGGATTGTCGCTTAGAGCTATAATTAGGTTATAAACTTCAGGGAAATACTTTTTTGTATCATTAAAAAACAGAGGTATGGAACCTTCGCATCGCGGGCAGCCGCCTACCGGGAGTAAGACTGAGAACGTATAGTCGCCTGTCGCTCCCATCTCGGTAAGACGGTCTTTCACCAGAGATTCTGTGCCTGCTATTTGTTCAATGCCGTAAAGTGTTTCTTGAGCGTTAATTAAAAAGCAAGCTTGGGTCAACGCAATAAATAGGAATAGTTTTTTCATAATTTACAGTTGGTTTAATTTATAGTTTTGGGATGCAGGTGTAAACTTCCCCTTTTTGTAAACTTCCCCTTTTTAGGACAATCACTAATTAGACTGCAAAGATAATAATTTAATTTTAAAAATTTCCATTTGCAAAAATATGCTAAAATTTTTCAATTTTTCAAAATTTTCTATTACAAATTATTACACGTTTTTGCGGGTTCAGTTGAAAACACTGGGGTTTTGTGATGAAAATTCCAATATTTTTGTGACGAAATTCGGAATTTTGTGACGAAATTCTTGGATGAGCGTTTAAAATTCTTGTTATTTTTGCAAAATGAATATAAAAATTGCCATATTTTACACGTTGTCGGTGCTTTTGTGCCTCATGGTACAATCGTGCAAACGCTTTTCTTTGTATTCTGAAAAAGACACCCCTCTTCATTATTCCGCTCTGAAAACAATAACCGATACGATGGCATGTTGCCCCGATGCAGCTCTCGATATATTAATATGTGTTTCCGATACTGTTGACGAATCAAAACTTTCAAAACTTGATTATTATGAGTATCAGATTCTTATAGCGGAGGCTCTTTATAAAAACGACCTTATGCAGACTAACGATTCCTCTGTTTTAGAAGCTGTAAGATATTACGACAGTCTTGCTCAAATATATCCTAAAAATGTTGAAGTTATTTTACAAAAATCAAGGGCGCATTATTACAAAGCTGTTGGCGAAAGTGAGAACAATGATATTAAAAATGCATGTGCTGAGTATCTTATTGCTTTGAAGACCATAAATCAAATCAAAGAAAATAACCGTACTTTCAATATTGATTATTTTAATGGATTGATATATAACAGATTAGCAAGTATATATTACTACAATGACGCATTTAATCTGTCAATCGGTCTTGATAAAAAGGCAAATGAATGCTTTGCAAAAAGTAATAGTATACAGCCCATCGCATATAATTATCTGTGTATTGCAAAAATGTTATCAACAATGGATTTGTATGATGAAGAGGAGAATTACTTGAATATGGCCGATTCATTGATATCCAATGTTTTGAAAATTGAAGACAACCAGCTCAAGCGAAAAATCCTTATGGAAAGGGCTTTGCTCGCATCTTATAGGGATAATGACAACAAAAAAGCTTTGGAATTGGCAAGACAATATATGTCAAAAGCTGATGGCGAAGAAGAGCGAATATTAGGACACACACAGCTTGGCGAGATTTTTTATAAAGATTGCCAATACGATTCCGCTCTATATTATTTTGAAAAGGATTTTTCAAGAAACCATTATACGATGTTGCATTGCGGCAACCGTATAATTGAGATATGCAAAATCATTGGCGACAATGAAAAAGCCGCATATTACGCTCCATTTATTGCCGAAGAAACACATAAAGAACTCGAGTTCACACCGCTGAAAGCCGAACTTATTGCCATGTATGAGCAATATGAGGCGGACAAACACAAGGAAGAAATCATAGATCTGTGGCTGAAAATCATGGGTGTTCTGGTATTGCTGATAATCGCACTCGTGGCTGTGTTTTATGCCGTTTCAATCATCCGAAAAAGAAAACATCTTATCGAAATCAACAGAAAAAACTGGTATATAGGGACGCTTCACGGCAAGATCAAAAAGACAAAAGTTGAAAACGAAAAAGCAAAAGAAAGCATAAAAACACTTGAAGACAAACTGGGAAACCAACCAGTGGCACAGAAAGCCGATACGTCCTTTGAGCCGGTTTCTTTTATAGAGAAAATGCGGATAATCAAGACCGACGAGTTGTGTAAAAAGCTTATCGCGATATCACAAATGAACATTAAAACGACCGTGCAATATGACGAACTGGTGCTAAGCAACGAGGAGTTTAATTATCTTATAAACCTGTTTGACAAAGAGTTGGATGGTGAAGTGCATGCGCTTATAAGAAAAAATTCACGTCTGAAAAGCTTCGATGAATTGGTGTTGTGTCTTACGTTGCTGGGCTTGGACAACAAGCACATTGCCGCGGTCACAGGCAGCTCATATCACAACGTCTTCGTGCATTCACAGAAGTGCCTGAAAGCACTGGGTGAAGGTGAAGACCTGTATGGTGTTATGGTATCATTAATGAATCAGCACCAATTCGCTCCATCTCGCGGTTGAACTTCTTGCGGTTTCGCTGCAGCTTTCGCTTGAAACGCTCTCTTTTATTGTACCTGTTGTAAATCACTGAGATGGGGTTTAACACGCTCGCCGGAGGCTCCCTGACAGGCTTCTTGTAAATAAACTGCTCGTCAGTCGGTTTTGAAATGCCGGGCACAAACACCCTTCGCGACGGCATTTTCGTTATGTCATGAATGAAATCCTCATAAAGCGGATAAGGATATATCTCTACCGAATCAAGCATGATATCTCTTCTTATCAGCCTGATTATCAATTCTTTATCCAGAAACTCGTCTTCTGAAACAGGCACCCTCTGCCTATCAAACCCCACGCAGCTCACCCACAGAGTGTCAATCACTTTGGATTTTATCAAGAACCATCCCTCCTGATTGGTAATAGTCCCATAATGCGATAACTCGCTGACAATGTTGACGTTAGGAATCGCCGTCAAGCTGTCGTCCGAAAAAATCCTTCCTTTCAGCAGAAAACAATCCTCCTGTGCCTTGATTTCAAACGCACAAAGAACCAAAATCAGCAATAGGAAGAAGTTTTTCATGCAAGGATAACGATGTAATTATTGATTTATTATATCTCTCGCAGATTTCGCAGATTACACAGATAATTCTTCCGAAATATTTATCTCCCAGATGCTCGCTAAAGCGAGCTGCAGATTTCGCAGATTTGCGGAAAAACAGAAAAATCCGTGTAATCTGTGAGATCTGCGAGAGACAAAAAAGGGAGTAGATTTCTCCACTCCCTATGGTCGGTCGAAATGACGAGTTTATAAAACTGTCACTCTCTTTGTCTCTACTCCATTAGTAGTTTCAACTTTGATGAAATAAACTCCAGTTTCCTGGTTGCTGAAATCATATTCATAAGAATCGCCGCTGGCTGGGGTTTCAAACACCTTTTCTCCTAACATGTTGAAGATGCTGATGTTTCTGATGTCTTTAGCCTCGATTTTCACAATTCCACAAGTCGGGTTAGGATAAACTGCCAAAACGACATTTTCAACTTTTGAAACAGCAGTCGGCTCAGCTTCGATGAACTCATAGAAGCCGTTCAATCCGAATTCGTCATACCAGTTTGAGTTGCGATAAGCTTCGGCGCATCCGTAAGGAACGGTAAGTACTTGAGTGCCAAATTGTTCGAACACAACACAATTCCATCCCGGTTCGTTGCCAAGTTCAGGAGGTGTGGTAGCCAAAGAAACGGCTTTTGTAAAATGAGAGCATTGTCTGAACGCATAGTCGCCGATAAATTTGACGGATTCACCGATTGTTAGCGTGCCGTCAAAGCCTTCGCACTGGAAGAATGCGCCGCTTCCGATTGTTTCTACTGAATTAGGAATTGTCAAATCGCCGGTCAAACCAAAGCAAAACGAAAATGCGCCAGCTCCAATGGCTGTCACTGATTCAGGAATATTGATCGAGGTCAGGCCGCTAAGACCGCAAAATGCGTTTTGTCCGATTGATGTGACTGAGGTCGGGATAACTGTGTTTACGCAGCCTATCATTATCTCATTGGTGCTTGTTCTGATGACGGCGTTGCAGTTGTCTCTCGAGTCGAAAACTGGATTTTCGGGGTCGACGGTCATGCCGCTGAACGCGCAATATCTGAAAGCATCTAAGCCAATTGATGTCACGTTGCTCGGGATGTTCAGCACGCCATGCATGCCGTTGCAATCGTCAAAAGCATAGTCACCGATGGTTGTTACAGAGTTTCCAATCACCAAATCGCCGTCAAAGCTGTAGCAGGTGAAGAATGCACTTGCACCGATGGTGGTCACGGAATTCGGAATAATCAAATCGCCTGTAAAACCTGAGCAATACGCGAAAGCGCCATCTTCGATTGTGGTCACGGAATTCGGAATAATCAAATCGCCTGTAAAACCTGAGCAATACGCGAAAGCGCCATCTTCGATTGTGGTCACTGAATTCGGGATTGTCAGACTTGTCAGGTAAAAATAATACAAAAATGCGCTGTTGCCGATGTTTGTCACAGCATAGTCAGTGCCTTCGTAATTGACCGATTCAGGGATATTCAACTCCCCGGTCGCATCGTAGCCGTTAACATGTCCCGTAAGCGTCACCGAAGTGCCGTCGGGATTAACTTGATAATTCAAATCATCGACAGTGAAAGTCGTTTGTGCCATTCCAGCAAAACCAAACATCACGAGAAGGATTGATAAACAAGCCCTTTTGATAAATAAAGATTTTTTCATTTTATAAGATAAATTTTAAATAGTTTTTTTTCGGCCGCAAAAATAATATTTTTTTTTATTCTCTCGCAGATAACGCAGATAACGCAGATTTTTTCTTTATCTTCCTCAAAATTATCTTCCAGATCCTCGCTAAAGCGAGCTGCAGATTTCGCAGATATGGTATGATCAGCGGCACCAGAGTCTTTAAAGTACCTTATGACCTTAAAGCCTCTAATGCCGCCACTATCTGTGTAATCTGTTCGCTTTAGCGAACTAAATCCATGTGGAAGAACAGAAAAATTTCTGCGTTTTCTGCGATATCTGCGAGAGATTAATGATTATTCAGCAAGTTTGTTATTGCTTCCTAACACATTGATAATCTTGTGCATATAAAGCTCTTTCATGTGATCGCGAGCCGGTCCGAGGTACTTACGAGGGTCGAACTCTGCCGGTTTCTCGGCGAGGGTCTTGCGGATTGCTG
This sequence comes from uncultured Bacteroidales bacterium, assembly GCA_900315175.1. GTDB lineage: Bacteria > Bacteroidota > Bacteroidia > Bacteroidales > F082 > Limimorpha. The sequence goes on along the minus strand of OMYA01000007.1, from coordinate 11,869 downwards.
CTGTCATGGCGAGACGGCTGTCGGAGTCGATGTTGATCTTGCACACTGCCGACTTGGCTGCCTTGCGGAGCTGTTCCTCAGGGATGCCTACGGCCGCCTTCAGAGCGCCGCCGTATTTGTTGATGGTGTCGACGTCTTCCTGCGGCACCGACGATGAGCCGTGAAGCACGATAGGGAAGCCAGGGAGCTCCTTCTCGACAGCCTCAAGCACGTCGAAAGCGAGTGGAGGAGGCAACAGACGGCCTGTCTTCGGGTCGACGGTGCACTGCTCTGGAGTGAACTTATAAGCTCCGTGTGATGTGCCGATGGAGATTGCGAGCGAGTCGACGCCGGTCTTGGTCACGAAATCGACCACTTCCTCAGGTTTGGTGTAGTGGCTGACCTCTGCGGAGACCTCGTCTTCCACGCCAGCGAGAACGCCGAGTTCGCCTTCGACGGTGACGTCATGCTGATGAGCGTAGTCGACGACTTTGCGTGTGAGAGCCGCGTTCTCGTCGTATGGGAGTGCCGAGCCGTCGATCATCACCGATGAGAATCCCATCTCGATGCAGTTCTTGCAGAGCTCGAACGAGTCGCCGTGGTCGAGGTGGAGCACAATCTCAGGATGCTCGCAGCCGAGTTCTTTGGCGTATGCCACCGCGCCTTCTGCCATAAAACGGAGAAGAGTCTGGTTAGCATAGTTACGTGCGCCTTTGGAAATCTGAAGAATCACTGGTGATTTCGTCTCCACTGCCGCCATGATGATGGCCTGCAGCTGTTCCATATTGTTGAAGTTGAAAGCCGGGATGGCATAGCCGCCGTTCACAGCTCTGGCAAACATCTCACGGGTGTTCACCAATCCTAAATTTTTGTAGTTTACCATAATATAAAAACTTTTAATACTTGTCATTCCGAGCAAAGCGAGGAACCTCATTCAATTTGTTTGAGATTTCTCGATTCCGCTTCGCTACACTCGAAATGACAGTTGCGGTTGTCATTCCGAGCAAAGCGAGGAACCTCATCAATCAAATGAGGAACCTCACTGCAAAATTACAACTTTTCATTTATATCCACAATATTTTGATAAAAAAGTTTACACTTCCGTCATTTATGAAAAAAGGTCGCAACCGTCAGGTTGCGACCTTTCTTTGTCGGTGATTGTCATTACTTGGCGCAATAAACGGCTGGGTCTAAATCCCAAATCCAGCAGAATAATTCGCAAAGCAGTACTCCGCCCCCATCCGAGCCGGCGTTTCCGCCAAAGTCAACAGTTGTCAATTGTGCGTTGCCAGCCTCATTGAGGGTGATAGCCACGGTAGGGCTTTTGGCGCACCATGCTGCCACTTCGTCGGCGTTTTCTGCTGGGATGACTTCGTCAAAGTCGTTGCCCCAAGCCTCGTATGCCTCTGTGCCGTCTGCCAGTTTGGCAATGTATGATGCCGCTGTCTTTATTTGCAGCTGATAATCGCCTTCTGCGATGGAAGCTTTCGGAGTGAGCTTGGCCCATACGCCCTCGGTGAGTGGCAAGCTGTTGGCTGTCAATGGTTTGTTCCAAACGGTGCTGGTCATGATTTCTTTCTGTTTGGCACCGGCTGCATCGATATAATTGATTTCAATGTCAGCCACGTTGAGCACGTCGGGGCTCACCTCGACGTAGTATCTCATTGTCACTGCAGGTCTTTTCACGATGACATCGTTTGTGCTTTTGTCTTTTTTACATTGAGTGAGCAGAGTCACTGCGAGACCGCAAACCAGAAATGCGGCCAAGACGAATAAAATGTTACGTTTCATTTTTTTGATGTTTTAATTAATAAATAGTTGTTTAGTTAATAATGTAGTTAAATTGTTGTTTATTCTTTTATGAAAAAATCGCGTGTCTGTAAAGTATATAAATTACCGAAGTTTGTATGATTGAATATGCTGACATGTGAGCCGAGGGTGTGTTGTGCGCAGTAGATGTAGAGGTCGCGGTAAGTGCCGTATGGGTGGTTGGTGGCGTGGCCCACCAGGTTACGGCTGAAGCGGTCGCACATCCATACGCCCAGCTCGTTGCTCCACGAGTCGGCGAACGACTGTTCGTAAGGTCCTGCGGCGCATATTGCCAGCAGTCCCGGGATGCCTTCGAGGGCGCTGCCGATGTTTGACGAATAGCAAGGCTCCAGGCATACGAGCATCTGGCGGAAGCGTCCTTGTGAGGCGGCCTGCTGGAGGGTTTGCGCGAGGAGGCTGGCGGTCATGCCGTTGCCTGCCGGCTGGTCGCGCCATGCCATCTCGTTGACACCGGAGGTGGCTGTGCTGCGTCCGTGTCCGCTCCAGAAGAGGAAGACGTTGTGCCCCTGGTCGCCAGGCAACACCACAGGAGTGTTGCTTGTGGGGGTGCCTTGCAAAATGTTGACGATGTCTTGCGGCATGAGGTCGGCGTTACGGTAGTCGATGACGGCGCCGTCACGCAGGTTAGGGCCTCCAGCGTCGGTGCGCACGGCGCCGTAGTCGCTGTTCTCGGGCGCTGTCGCCACGTCGTCGGCCATGATAAGTATGATATGGTCGTCATCGTAGCCGCCAGCCTTCAGCATCTGATACACGCTGAGCACGTCGGCCTCATGACGGTAGTCGCTCCATCCATGGCTGCCCTGCACCAACACTGCGTATTGGTCGGTCATGGCAGGATATGTGATGCTGGACGAGCCGCTGTATTGTGAGTCGAAGGTGGCGTCGGCATTGTTGACGAGCCAGTTCCACGAAGCTAATGCCTCGCTGGTCTGCGGGCCGCCGGCGGAGCTATAGTAGCTGTTATGCAAAACATGTCCATCTTTGATGATCCAGTTGACGTATGTGGTGTTGAGTGCTGCGGTGTAGCAATCCTTGTCGAACTGCACTGCGCCGCAAGCCCCTTTGAAGCCGATCAGCTTGCCACGTTCGAGGCTTGCCAGGTATAATTCCATGCCCATCTCGCTCCAAGCGGCGCCGTTGAGGATGTTGTCGGTGGTGGTGATGGCTATGATGGCATTGTTCAGATTATCGGTATAGTGATGCTCCATATAGCTTGCCGCGAAGGCGGAGAGCAGCAGGGCGTCGTAGAACTTGCATTCTGCGAAGGTTGGCTTCACGCCGAAACGGCTTTCATAGCTCATCTCGAAGCCTGTGGTGGGGTCGGCATAAGGCGAAAAGCCTTGATATCCGCTGGTCAGCGCCACGCCACGCGGACCGAGAGAGGCGATGGCCTCATCGGTGACGTTCGACAAAGCGTAACAGACGGGAGCCCAAGCCACGCGCATGTAAGCGCCTTCTCCTATGTCTCCGGCAGGGTCGTCGGGGTCGATGCCCCAATGCCGGCTGCGAAGACGGGCAATCTGGTATAGCTGTCCGATGTTTTCAGCTACGATGAAAGATGGTATGAAAAGCCCGTTAGGACCGTTGTCTATCTCGTTGTAATAGCTTTGCAGCCGCTCGTAGAGCGAGGTGTTCTGCGTGTATTTCTCGCTGATGCTGAAGCTGATGCCCATCTCGGTGGCTTGGAACGGTGCCCAGTCGAAGAAAGTCTGCCCGTAGATGTTGTCGGGCGTGAAAAGGGCGGAGTGTGAAGCCATCTCATTGATGACGTTGCCGGGATATTGCTGAATGAATGTGGCATAGAGGCTCAGCGTCACCTCCGACAAAGAGATGTCTGTCTCGGTGAGCGACCATAAAAATGGCTGTTGACCGTTGCCGGTGCTGGTGATGGCGAAACGGCGTATGAGCGACTCGCTGGTGGCGGTGGGCAGGATGAGCGGCTTGCCTGTGCGTTGACAATATGGTGCAAGACGGTTGGCACGGTCGTTGTCAAAAGGACCGATGATAGCCATGACATCGTCGCGTGTTGACAGCGTCTCGCCTAATACGGCCATGTCCTCGCTGAGCTCGTCGTGCCATTCCAACTTCAACGAGATGCAGATGTTGTCGTGCAACTGCGCCTTATGTATATTCTGCAACATCCAGTCGGCGGTGCGTTGCAGTCGGGCATTCATGATGGGGTCGGAGAGTGGCGCCACCAAGGCTACTGTCTTCTCAACCCATTGCCGAGTGTCCTGATAGATGTATTCTTTTTTCTTGTGGCAGCCTGACAGCAGTATGACCAACAAGAACAGTAATGCTCCGTAGCGGTTTATTCTACACATCTCTCTGCCTCCTTTCCGACAGCCACCTGCCACAGGCTGTCTAAATCAATGAGATGCAGGTTGTTGGGGGTATATGGGTTGCCGACTATCACGCCTGTGGCACCGTCGGCGAGACCGAGTGTCTGGTGTTTAGGCATCCTGCCGTTGAGCCACATGGCGATGTAGTCTTCCATCACCCTGTCGATATGTTTCACTATTGAGAATGGGCAGAAATAGGTGTCGGCATTCATGTTGCCGTCGATGCCGATGTATTGGTTATTTGCGAACAGCTGTGTGCCGCGTATTGAGCGTATCAGGCTGTGCATGGAGCCGCCGCATATTGGCAGCATGGTGAAATCGGTGGGTTCTGCGCTCAGCCAGGTGCTTTCTTCGCCTATGATACGCATGGCGGCAGTGTCGCTCAGCGTGAATCCTGTCGCCGGCTCCTGACTAAGGTAGCGTACATGCAGTGCCAGTGAGTCTGGTTTTTGCGAGTCGTTAAAGCCTGCCAGGAAGCCTTCGCCTGCCTCGCGCACTGTCAAAGTGTAAGGGTTGGCCAAGACCAGCGACACCAGGTTTTCTGCGGTATAGTGTATCATGCATCCGCCCATATACATCGCCCCATAGTAGGTGAGATAAAGCGTCGAGCCCTTGCCTTCAAGCGGCGTGGCTGTCTCCATATAGAGCAGGTCGGCGCATGGGTTGGACTCCAGGCGGTGGCTGTTGGCGCGTATGTATGAGTCGAAGCCCACGCCAGGCGTGATGAGAAGCCGTCGCACTGTGTCGGAAGCCATCTCCATCTCGCTGATGATGGTCTCCAGATAGGCGAGGCCTTCCTCGTCGCTCTCCGGCGAAAACTGCAGGGTACGCAGACCGTAGCGCTGTGCAGCCCTCTCAACTCCTGTGTAAATCAAATCGCAATAGGAACGGTCGCCCAATGAGTTGGGACCATAGATGACAATGACCAATGGCGCACCGCTTGCCTGCTCCTCGTCGGGGTTCGGCAGGATAATACGATCCTTGGTGCAGCTTGTAAGCATTGTCACTAACATCAACAACAAAAACAACACCTTATTGCGTAAAGTAAAAAAGTATATAAATGACCGTGTCATTTGCATATTAACCAGGCTGCAAAGATACGAATCTTTTTTGAATCTGACATGAAAAAATTATCTTCGCCAATTTGTGGTGTCTGCGGGAGAAATTTTTATCTTTGCAAAAAATATTTTATGGCTCAGCGAAAAGTACCGCATACCTACGTCATCGTTTTCTGCATAATAGTGGTCGCCGCCATCCTGACATGGTTCATCAAGCCAGGGATGTATGTCGACGGACATTTTTATTATGAAGAGCAGCTGCCTGTTGAATATCAGGAGTCTTTCCATCCTGAGGCACAGACATGGCAGGTGTTTTCGGCACTTTTCAACGGCTTCGTGCAGCAGTCGAAAATCATCATCTTCATCCTGATGATTGGCGGAGCGTTCTGGATTATGAACAAAAGCCGTGCCATCGACATGGGAATATTCTCATTTTTGCGATTCACGCAACGACTTGAAAATCATAAGTTTATAAGGTTTTTGGGCATCGACAACATCATCATTGTGCTGATAATGCTGCTCTTCAGCCTCTTCGGGGCTGTCTTCGGCATGAGCGAGGAGTGTATCGCCTTTGTGATTATCGTCATACCATTAGCAATATCAATGGGTTACGACAGCATAGTAGGACTATGTATGGTGTATGTGGCGGCGCATATAGGCTTTGCGGGGGCCATTCTGAACCCGTTTACAATAGGTATCGCGCAGGGAATCGCGGGCGTGCCGCTGTTTTCGGGCATAGGCTACCGCATCTTCTGCTGGGTTGTCATCAACATCTTCGGCATCGCTTTCGTGCTGCATTACGCCCACAAAGTGAAGAGAGATCCGAAGATTTCAATCATGTATGATGATGACGCTTTCTGGCGGCAGCACGCTGAGGCGCAAGGACAGGAGTTTGAGCGTTATGTGCCACGACAGGCTTGGTTTGTGTATGCTTTCCTGCTTGTCGCGATGGTGGTTTTCTCGGTTTTAAATCCTGAAACGACCTTAAAGATAGGTTCGAGTGCGTTCACTATGCCGATTATCCCGATTTTGACGGGCATATTTGCCATTTTAGGCTTCTTTTCCTTACGGAAAACGGTGCACAGCTTCATCTTGCTGCTGTTGCTTTACACCATTGTTTATCTGATAATCGGTGTGATGGGCTACGGCTGGTATGTGATGGAGATAGCGTCGTTGTTCCTTGCCATGGGCATCTGCAGCGGTGTGGCTATCGGTAAGAGCGCCAGCGACATAGCGCGGCTTTTCATCGAAGGGATGGGTGATATCCTATCGGCTGCGGTGGTCGTCGGATTGGCAGGCGGCATAGTGATAATCCTACAAGACGGCGGCATCATCGACACTATTCTTTACGGATTGTCGAAATCGATGTCCGACTTCGGCAAGGTGGCATCGGTGGAGATAATGTATGGCATACAGACACTCATAAACATCATCATACCGTCGGGCTCGGCGAAGGCGGCGATAACGATGCCTATCATGGCGCCGTTCAGCGACCTCATCGGGGTGTGCCGTCAAGCCACCGTGATGGCGTTCCAGTTCGGCGACGGATTCACCAACATGATAACGCCGACGTCGGGAGTGCTGATAGGAGCCCTCGGCGTGGCGAAGATCCCGTACCAGAAATGGTTCAAATGGGTGTGGAAGTTTATCCTGATGATGATTATAATTGGAGGAATATTGCTGATTCCAACGGTTTTAATGACACTTGAGGGGTTCTGACGTCATTTCGACCGCCATTTATTCTCTCGCAGATCACGCAGATTACACAGATAATTCTTCCGAAATATTTATCTCCCAGATGCTCGCTAAAGCGAGCTGCAGATTTCGCAGATTTGCGGAAAAACAGAAAAATCTGCTAAATCTGTGAGATCTGCGAGAGATAAAATGAAAAAATATTATCTTTGCAAAAGTTATTTTAACAAAATCATTATTTATGAAAGAGAACGAAATATCTTACAAGATTAGAGGGGCTATTTATCGCGTTTACAATAGTCTAGGCCCTGGTTTATTAGAATCTGTTTATGAAGCAGCCCTGATTTATCAATTGAAAAAAGATGGCGTTAAAGTAGAATCGCAAGTACCAATTGATATTGTTTATGATGGGAAAATACTGCCTGTATCATATAGATTGGACTTACTTGTTGAAGACAAAGTGATTGTTGAATTAAAATCTGTTGATGTTATTACTAATGTTCATAAAAAACAATTATTGACATATCTGAAAATTACTGGACTACACCTGGGACTTTTGGTTAATTTCAATATTGAGAATATTAATTTAGGGATTATAAGAATTGCCAATAATTTATAAAGGTTCTCGCAGATTACGCAGATTACACAGATATATATTACGTTAAAAATCCGCGAAATCTGCAGCTCGCGTCGCGAGCATCTGGGAGATGATTTTCGGAAGATAGGTAAAAATTTGCTAGATCTGCGATATCTGCGAGAGATAAATAAAAAAATACTATCTTTGCAGAAATATATGAGATGTTTCGACAGGCTCGAAATGACGGTTATGAGTGCAATGCTTCAAATAAAGAATCTGAAAGTGAGCTTCCTTCGCGACGGCGAATGGAACGAGGCGGTGCATGGTGTCAGTTTCGAGGTGCCGAAAGGGAAGACGCTGGGAATCGTTGGCGAGTCGGGCTCCGGGAAATCGGTGAGCAACCTTGCGGTGATGCGGCTTCTCAACGAGAAACAGTCGAAGATAACCGCCGATGAGATAACCCTCGACGGGAAAGACCTTCTGCATCTCTCGGAAAACGAGATGCACGACGTCCGAGGCAAGCGCATTGCCATGATATTTCAGGAGCCGATGACCTCGCTCAACCCCGTGTTCCAGTGCGGTTTTCAGGTTACCGAAGCCATCCTTGCCCACGAAGACGTGACCGAAGAAGAAGCGAAGTCACGCGTCATAACTCTGTTCAAAAAGGTGCTTCTGCCACGCCCCGAAGCCATCTATAAAAGCTATCCTCACGAGCTCTCGGGCGGTCAGAAACAGCGTGTGATGATTGCCATGGCACTGGCATGCAACCCTGAGGTCCTGATTGCCGACGAGCCTACCACAGCTCTCGATGTCACAGTGCAGAAAGAGATTTTGAAGCTGATGCAAAAGCTGCAAAAGAGCGATAACCTCTCGATGATTTTCATCTCGCACGACCTCGGCGTCGTCTCTGAGGTGTCCGATTACATCGCGGTGATGCACAACGGCAACGTCGTCGAATACGGCGAAGCCCAAGAAATCCTCAACAATCCGAAAGACCCATACACAAAAGGCCTCCTCGCATGCCGTCCGCCAATGGATTTCCGACTGAAACGACTTCCGATAGTGAAAGAGTTCCTCGACGGCACCTGGAGCGATGACGCTGATTTCAAGCAAAAACTCATTGTCACTCAAGAAGAAAGAGAGAGTCATCTGAAAGAGATATACAGCCACGAGCCATTGCTGAAGGTGGAACATCTGAAGACGTGGTTTCCGCTCAAGAAAGGCATCTTCAACCGTGTCTACGACCATGTGAAAGCCGTCGATGACGTCAGTCTGGACGTTTATCCTGGCGAGACGCTCGGTCTTGTGGGCGAGTCGGGATGCGGAAAGACGACCCTCGGGCGTTCGATATTACGTCTCGTGGAGCCTTCCGAAGGCAAAATCATTTTTGAAGCTAAAGATGTGATGTCGTTGAGTGGCAACGACTTACGTGAATACCGCAAGCATGCGCAGATAGTGTTTCAGGACCCTTATTCGTCGCTGAACCCGAAGATGCGCATCGGCGACGCGATAGCGGAGCCGATGTTGGTGCACGGACTCGAACCCGACGCCAAGAAACGTCGCGACAAAGTGTGCGAGCTGCTCACTGAAGTAGGACTGCAACCTGAGCATTATCAGCGTTATCCGCATGAGTTCTCAGGCGGTCAGAGGCAACGTATATGCATCGCGAGGGCACTGGCGGTGCGTCCGAAACTTATCATCTGCGACGAGTCGGTGTCGGCTCTCGACGTGTCGGTGCAGGCTCAGGTGCTGAACCTGTTGAACCGCCTGAAGAAAGACTTCGGCTTCACCTATATCTTCATCTCGCACGACCTCAGCGTCGTCCGCTTCATGTCTGACCGCATCCTCGTGATGTACAACGGCCGCCCAGTGGAACTCGGCAACGCCGATGAGATTTTCAACAACCCGAAAAATGAGTATACAAAGAAATTGATAAACGCAATACCATCCGTCATTTCGAGCGTAGTCGAGAAATCCTCTGTTAACGGAAACAAACAAATGATTAACGAAAAACAAGGATTCCTCCATTCCGCTCCGCTCCAGTCGGAATGACGGGAACAAATAAGTTAATTATGCAAACAATTAAAGAAATTTACAGAATAGGTCATGGACCATCTTCAAGTCACACTATGGCTCCTCGTTTCGCTGCTGAGCAGTTCCTTGAGCGTCATCCTGACGCAGCCTCGTTTGAGGTCACACTCTACGGAAGCCTCGCCGCCACCGGCAAAGGCCACTTCACCGATGTCGCCATCCTCGAGGTGCTGCAGCCTCATGCACCGGTGAACATAGTATGGCAGCCGAAGATATTCCTGCCTTATCATCCTAACGGCATGACATTCAAGGCTTTTGATAAAGATAATAAAGTCCTTGAAGAATGGACTGTTTACAGCGTTGGCGGCGGCGCTCTCGAAGAGGAAGGCAAGCCGTCGGTGCTGCCTGATATCTACCCGCTGACGAAGATGACCGACATCATGAAATGGTGCGAGGAACAGGGTAAGACTTTTTGGGAGTATGTGCTTGACAATGAGAATGATGAGACTCTCATCGACCATCTGAAAAACGTCTGGGCTGCCATGAAAGAGGCTGTGGAGCGTGGTCTCGCCACCGAAGGCCGTCTGCCTGGACCGCTGAATCTGGCCAGAAAAGCCACACAATATCATATCAAGGCCAAGGGCTATCAGCATCACACCTTGCGTAACCGTGGTCTGGTGTTCTCGTATGCCCTCGCTGTCGCTGAGGAGAACGCTTCGGGCGGACTCATCGTCACTGCGCCTACATGCGGCTCTTGTGGAGTGCTGCCTGCGGTGCTTTATCATATCTCAAAGAGCTATGAGTTTGACGAGATGCGTATCCTTCGTGCGCTGATAACCGCAGGTCTTATTGGCGATATCGTGAAGACCAACGCTTCCATCTCCGGTGCCGAAGTCGGCTGCCAGGGTGAGGTAGGAGTGGCATGTGCGATGGCTGCCGGTGCAGCATGCCAGATATTTGGCGGCAGCGTGGCACAGATAGAATATGCTTGCGAGATGGCTCTCGAACATCATCTCGGCATGACATGCGACCCTGTGTGCGGTCTCGTCCAGATACCATGCATCGAACGTAACGCCTTCGCCGCCGCACGCGCTCTGGATGCCAACATCTACTCGACATTCAGCGATGGCAGACACCGAGTCTCATTCGACAAAGTGGTGGTCACCATGAATAAAACCGGTCGCGACATCCCATATCTCTATCGTGAAACCTCCGAAGGAGGCCTCGCTGAGGACTACAAACAAATGGAGTAAAAGGCTCTCGCAGATTACACAGATAACACGGAATTCTTCCGCAATACTATCCGCGAGATCTGCCAGCTCGCGAAGCGAGCAATTCCGCAGATTAGTTTCGGAAGAATTGAAAAATCTGCTATATCAGCGTAATCTGCGAGAGATAAATAAAAGAAATATGAAGCGATTATTTTTAGCAATTCCGATAAATACCGAAAACAACGGCTTCGTGCCGCTGCTTGATGGCTTACGCCGTAGTTTGTCGCATGAGAAAATGATAAATTGGGTGCGGCCGACGAATATACATCTCACCTTGAAGTTCATCGGCGAGACGCCCCCTCAGGACGAGCCGAGAATCATCGAGGCAGTGTCGAAAGTCATTGAAAACCAGAAGAGTTTCACCATGGACTTCAACCGCACCGGCATTTTTGGAGCCCGCTACGCACCGCGTGTGCTATGGCTCGGCATGCAGCAGACGCCAGAAGAGTTGTTGAGCCTCGAAGAATCCGTCCTGAAAGCCTTCGATGGCATCGGATACCTTCGCGACAGACAGAATTTCGTACCTCATCTGACTTTAGGGAGAATCAAAGACCTCTGCGAGAAACAGTATTTCCAGAAGGTGGTGCAAGCCATAGAACAGAAGACCTACATCCACCAGGAAGTGAAAGAAATAATATTGTTCCAAAGCATCTTGAGACCCGACGGCGCTGTTTATAAAGTGATGAAAAAATGGGAATTGCAATGAGGTTCCTCACCACCTTCGGGGTTCGTAATGACAAGAATAAAAGAGGGATTATCATGGCGCGGCTTGACGGTTCATACAAATCAGTAAGCCATAGCACGCCGCGCCACAGTGATTAATGATTATGACTTGTCGTTCCGAGCGGATGCGAGAAATCTAATTTTTAATAGATTTTGTTAACCAATTGATTTTTTTTGTATTTTTGCACTGTCAATTGTCGAAGTCCACTAAGACGTGGTTGGATGATTGACAGACATAATGAAAAAGACGTTGTTCTAAAATTATCAGCGGCACACTAAATCTGGTAAATTTAAATCTTCCGCGCGATAATGCAATGATGACGCCAAGAGTCTTGTATTATATATAGGTGTCTTATGGCACCTATA
>OMYA01000006.1:19598-198179 GCA_900315175.1 uncultured Bacteroidales bacterium | reverse complement strand
TGTTCCTGCGCCGAGTTATGTGTTTTCGGTGAGCGACACCAAGACTGTGCGTTTTTCTCCCGGCAACCTTCAGTACAAAGAAGGCGAGGGGTGGCGTTTCGCTCCGAACCAGTACGACTATGTTGGTGCATGGGACACATCCGACTGGGTTGACCTCTTCGGTTTTGGTACATGGGGCGAAGGCAAGAATCCGTTGAACACATCAACCGATGCTGAAGACTACACGTGGAGCACTGACTTCCAGGGCACTCTCAATGGCCATAACGACTGGTATACACTAGAAAATGAAGAATGGCGGTACTTGTTAAACATTCGCACAAATGCAAGTAACCTTAATGGTTCTGCAACAGTTGCTGGCGCAAACGGAATCATTGTTCTTCCTGACAACTGGACATTACCTTCAGGTAGTTCGTTCAATTCAGGCATGAACGGTTGGAACAACAATACTTATGATGCTTCACAGTGGGCAACCATGGAAGAAGCCGGCGCGGTTTTCTTGCCTGCAGCTGGCAGCCGCGGCGGTACGAATATGCACTTTGTTGGCAGCCGCGGCAGCTATTGGTCTACCACGTTTGCCGGCGATTTCGGCGCATGGCAGTTGTTCTTCACCGCCGGCTACATCATAAGCCAAAGCGAACTCGATCGCCGCGCCGGCAACTCTGTTCGCCTCGTGCGATAGCTTTTTTGAGGAATTTGTCTTTTGCCCGCGAGATAATGTTTTATATTTTGAAAATTATATAGTTTTCTTTTTTGGTTATATGGTTAGGTGAAATGAAATGGAGAAATCTCCTACACTGATAACAAAAAAACAACAAACATAATCAACAAAAAAATGAAAAGAACAATCAAATCCTATTGGTCAAGTTCTCGTCATATAGTTCGTTTATATACCTGGCCATAGTGAGTGATAATTTAGACTTGCCATTCCGAGCAAAAGCGAAGAATCTCGTTTTTTTATAGATTTTTGTCAACCAATCGGTTTTTTCTCGTATTTTCGCGCCGTCAATCGCCGAAATCCAATCGAGGTTGGGTGAGGTGTCTGACGGGCATATTAAAAAGAGACGTTGATCTGGTGTTTGTCCTAGAGTGACGGGATAGGCAGATGGTCAGATTCCCGCGTTTCTTTTTTATTTTTTTATAAAAAGTAATAACCATTCTTTTGCGTTTGGGAATCGCGTAAAAGAAACGTAACTTAATTCTAATTTTTCAAATGAAAAGAACCACAAAGCGGAAAGCTTTAGTGCTTTCCATGGCGATGGCATTAGGAATGCTGTCGCCAACGACGACGACTGCCCAAAGTGACGGTTTCTTCCGGCTGCTGGTCAACGGAGTGGTACTGGAATCAGCATGGAGGGTACCAACGGGTTATACTGGTCAAGTTCTAACAGCTATGTTGAGAGCGCTCACTACGCACAATTAAGCACTGGATATATTCAACTGAATGACAATAAGTTTAAGTACACAGGGCTGTCCGTGCGTTTGGTCATCGAGAATTAGAGAAATGTATTCCTATAATCATAAAAAGCCCAAAGACAAAGAGCATTGAAAACATTATTGAAATAATTAAAAATTCTGCACCATCTGTTAAATCTGTGAGAAAATAATTATTAAATTTGCAAAAAATTGCGTAATGCTGCTCACAGCTGTCATAATCACTCATAACGAAGAACGTAACATAGCCCGATGTCTCGAATCAATAAAAGATGTCGCGAATGAAATCGTTGTGGTCGACTCAGGCTCAACCGACCGCACCGAAGAAATCTGTAAGTCGTTCAACGTCAAGTTTGTAAAACAAGACTGGCTGGGCTATTCCGAACAGAAAAACTTCGCCAACAACCTCGCCGCCAACGACTGGATCCTCAGCATCGACGCCGACGAAGAACTGTCAGAAGAACTGAAAAACTCAATTTCTGAGCTTACAAACCAACGCCTCTCCGACGACGAAGTGTTCAGCATGAACCGCCTAACCAACTACTGCGGCCACTGGATACACCACTGCGGCTGGTACCCGGATAGAAAAATCCGCATCTGGAACCGTAACGTCGGACATTGGCAAGGCGAGATTCACGAGACGATAGAGTTCTCAACGGAAACAAAAGAGACAACACTCAAAGGCGACCTGCTGCATCACTCTTTCGCAACACCTGAAGACTATGAGAATCAGCAGTTTAAGTTCGCCAAGATGCGCGGACAACATTACTTTATGAAAGGCAAAAAACACGTCTCATTTTATATGGCGGTGTCGCCCGTTTTTAGCTTCATACAGCATTATATCTTCCAACTGGGCTTCCTCGACGGCCGCGACGGCTTACATATCTGCCGCATCACAGCAAAAGCCACGAGACTGAAGTATCAGACACTTAAAGAATTGACAGACAAGAAGTTATGATTAGTTTCGAGAAACATAAACGTGCCGAAAAGAAGGACTACTGCTTCACCTTCATTATTCCTACCTGGAATAATCTCAAATATCTTGAGCTCTGCGTGAACAGCATCCGCCGTAACTCGGCTTACGAACATCAAATCATAGTCGCCATCAACGAAGGCGTGGACGGTACGCTTCAGTGGGTCGAAAATCAGCAACTTGACTATATCTATGCCAAAGAAAACATAGGCATCTGCTACGCCTTGAACGCCTGCCGCAGCCTCATCGACACCAAATTCGTGTTTTATGCCAACGACGACATGTATTTCCTGCCCAATTGGGACGTGCCGATTCTCGAACGAATCAATAAACTGACTGACAATCAGCGTGATACGCATAAATATTTCATGATTTCCGGCACCCTCATCGAGCCAACAGGAAACAATCCTTGCGTGATTGTCAAAGACTACGGCACCGATATAGAGTCGTTCCGTGAGGCAGACCTGCTTAATGATTATGCCGGTCTCGCCCGCAGCGACTGGCGTGGAAGCACCTGGCCACCCAACGTGATGCCGTTGGATTGCTGGGACCTCGTCGGCGGCATGAGCATAGAATTCCACCCGGGCTGGTACTCCGACCCCGACATCTCACGTAAGCTCTGGCACGCCGGAGTGCGCGATTTCATTGGCGTAGGCAACAGCCTCGTGTATCATTTCGGAAGCAAATCCACCAAGAGAATGCGCAAAAACAAAGGCAAGAAGATGTTCCAACTCAAATGGGGCATCAGCTCCGGCACATTCACCCAGCAGTATCTGCACCGCGGCGACACCGATTTCACGGAAGTGGAGGAGGAGAAACTGCCTAAACCTAACAGTATCAGACAGCTGATTAAGAGGGTTTTTGCGTGTTTCGGGAATTAGATTAGTAGATTAGTAGCTTAATAGCTTATTAGCTTAGTAGCTTAATAGGTTAATAGATTAAAGGATAGGAATTTTTAACAATATAAAAAATTATAGTTATGACAAACATCAATCAAGTTAATTTCTCTGGAAAACGCGTCATCGTGCGCGTTGATTTCAATGTTCCGTTGGATGATAATTTCAACATCACCGACGACACCCGTATGCGCGCGGCAATGCCAACATTGAAAAAGGTGTTGGACGACAACGGCAAGCTCATCATCATGTCGCACCTCGGCCGTCCGAAGAAGAACCCCGACCCGAAGTTTTCGGTCAAACCGCTCTTGAAACACCTCGAGGAACTCATCGGCAAACCTGTCATCTTCGTCGACGACTGCATGAAGGCTGCAGAGCCTATCAATGCCATGAAGGCAGGCGAGGTGATGCTTCTCGAAAACCTCCGTTTCTACGCCGAGGAAGAGGGCAAGCCACGCGGAGTGGAGAAGGGCGAGCCTGGCTACGACGAGGCAAAGAAAGAGATCAAGGCAGCTCAGAAAGAGTTCACCAAGACCCTCGCTTCATACGCCGACTATTACATCAACGACGCTTTCGGAACAGCACACCGCGCTCACGCTTCGACAGCTCTCATTGCCGACTATTTCGACGCTGACCATAAGATGTACGGCTACCTCATGGGCAAGGAAGTGGCTGCCGTCGACAAAGTGATGAACGACATCAAACATCCGTTCACCGCTATCATGGGCGGCTCGAAGGTCTCCACAAAGATCGACATCATCGAAAACCTGCTCACCAAGGTCGACAACCTCATCCTTTGCGGTGGCATGACATACACCTTCAAGAAAGCTCTCGGAGGCAAGATAGGTAACTCAATATGCGAAGACGACAAGCTCGACCTCGCTCTCAATATCATCGCAAAAGCCAAGGAAAAAGGCGTCAACCTCGTGCTCTCAATCGACACTATGGCCGGCAACGCGTTCTCAAACGACGCTGACACTCAGATAGTTGACCCGATGAACATCCCTGACGGCTGGGAAGGCATGGACATAGGCCCGAAGACTCGCGAGATGTTCGCAAAGGTCATCAAAGGCTCGAAGACCATACTCTGGAACGGCCCTTGCGGCGTGTTCGAGTTCGACAAATTCGCTGAAGGCTCAAAGGCTATCGCAATGGCAATCGCTGACGCTACAAAAGACGGCGCCTTCTCACTCATCGGCGGCGGTG
Source organism: uncultured Bacteroidales bacterium (assembly GCA_900315175.1). GTDB lineage: Bacteria > Bacteroidota > Bacteroidia > Bacteroidales > F082 > Limimorpha. The sequence continues at coordinate 193,673 of OMYA01000006.1, read as the reverse complement.
ACTCAGTGGCTTGCATCAACAAGTTCAACCTCGCCGACCAGGTGTCATACGTCTCAACAGGCGGCGGCGCACTGCTCGAAGCTATAGAAGGAAAAGAATTGCCAGGTATAGCAGCAATTAAGAAATAATTTTTCAGCCATTAGCCATTAGTTTTAAGTGTTTTTTTGCTAATGGCTAAAGCTAACGGCTAATGGCTTTAAATCACATTACGATGAAAAAGAAATTATTGTTTTTAATCACCACCTTCATGATGGTGCTTACCCTTGACGCCCAATGGGTTAGCCCGGGCAACGGCACCACTTACACCCTGCCTGACCTCGTAGACGTTACCGAAGGAGTGGTCACTGTCGGTGAGAACGGCTTCGTCATCAATGCCGACCTAACCATTTCCGCCAACGATATCCTTAAAATCGACGACCAGGTGGAGCGTATCGATGCGGCAGAGATACTAGTAACCATCAATGGCTCAATGGTTTGCACAAATACAGACAGAGTCAAGTTTTATGGCCTTAACGAGACGCAGCATTTCAGCATGCGCTTCGAGAATGCTACAGACTGCAACATCAAGAAGATGTATTTCTCCGACGGCGCAGGCATCAAAGTCATCGATTCGGATGTGACCTTCGATGACGTGAAATTCGTTTATTTCACAAGAGATTACTGCAATGCCGTCATCGATGTCTTCAACTGCGACCCGACCATCAAAGACTGTTACTTCATGCTGAATCACGGTGCTGCAATCAGCTCGCCGGCCAACGGACAGGCATCGCCGCAGATTCTGAACTGCGACTTCGACACCAACGTCACAGACAACGTCAACAGCCCGCAAATCAACCTCGGACCTGGTGGCAACGACACCATCCGCATCGTCGGCAATGAGGTCTACACTATTATGGCCCAATGGTATGTCGGAGGCGTTTCCGTCGCCGATCTCATGGGAACAGGCTCTACGAAGGTGCTTCTGAAAGACAACATCATCAGGGAAGGCCGCTACGGCTATAACCAGCAGGGACAGACCATCTCGTCGGTTATCGTCGGCAACCAGTTCCTCAACAACAGCCACGAGGACAACCCGATGAACGGCGGCAGCGGCATCTCGATTTATGGCACAACGGCCAACAATAAAGCTGTCTTGCGTAACAATGTGATTACCGGCAACCTCTGGGGCATCACCGCGATTTACATGCACGACATCGACCTTGGAACAGAAGACGATTGGGGCTATAACGAGATTCACGACAACGGCAACGCTGGCGAAGTTTACGACCTGTACAACAACTCGGCTTGCGACATTATGGCTGTAGGCAACAATTGGGGCACTGTCATAGAGGAAGAGATAGCTGATCATATCGTCGACCAAATCGACGACCCGAGCTTCGGTCTCGTGACGTTTTATCCTTACGTCGGCAGCGAAGGAATCGATGAGATTTCGGCAGAAAACCTGTCGAAAGACAACCTTTATTATACCTTGGAAGGCCGTTGTCTCGGTGCAAAACTGCCTGAAAACTATAAAGGAGTTTATATCCTGAATGGTATAAAATACATTAAATAATTTGCCGCTTCGCGGAAAGCGTTGCTACGCAAAATGTGTTAGAATGTGTGGCCTTTGGCCAATGGGCGAAGCCCACACATTCCGCGAAGCGGCACATTTCAACACATTCTGCCGTAGGCAGCAAATTATTCTGAATATATAACCTTCATCATCACGTTCCCTACCATCTGCAACGTCTTCACATCGATATTTTCGATGTTGTCGTTAACCGTGTGCCAATGCGGGAAGAAGCATGATGTGCGGTCTTCGTCACCGACGAGGTGTATGATGTCGATTGTCGGGATGCCGGCGTAGTGAATCATGTAGATGTGGTCGTCGTTGATAGGGTCGCCGAGTTCGTTGGTGAACGCCTCGTCGTAACCCATGTCGCGTGCGATTCGCCACACCTTGTTGAGCACCCATGCCGAGTTGCCTTGCGAGTAATATTCCTTCGGGAAACGTGGATTGGCAGCACCCACCATGTCGAGCAATATGCCGTAATATGCGGTGTAATCCTCGATATGCGGCTTCTTCGACCAATATTGCGAGCCGAGACCCCAGGAGAGGTCGTCGCGCTGGCTGTCGTCCATCCATTTCGGTGAGCCGTAGTCTTCCAAGTCGAAGAAAACGAAGTCGATGCCTATGTTGTCGTCGATGCGGTGATTCTTCATCACACGAGCCATCTCCATCATGATGCCGCAGCCTGACGCGCCGTCGTTGGCACCGTCAATAGGCTTCTTCCAGTTAGCCTCGTCAGGGTCGTTGTCGGCATATGGTCTTGAGTCCCAATGCGCTGCAATGACGAGTCGTTTCCGCGCGTCAGGGTTGAATGTGCCGATGATGTTCTTGCCATCCAAGACCTTCCCGTCGTAGACACGTGTCTTGAAATCCTGGACATAAACGGTGTCGCAATAACCGTTGAGCGTCGCAATCATCCACTGCGCGCACTGCTGATGCGCCACACTGCCCGGCACACGCGGCCCGAAATCACATTGCGCTTTCACAAAATAATACGCCGAGTCACCGACAAACTTCGGAACGCTTACGTTCTTCTTCGGTGTCGCCTGCGACTGCTGCTGTGGCTGCTTGCCGTTATTATCGCAAGAAATGAATGCGATCACAATCCCTAATAATAAAAATATCTTTTTCATATTTCAAAAATTTCATTTAATTCGTCATTTCGAGCGAAACGTAACGAAGTGAAGTGTAGTCGAGAAATCCTTTTTTAACGTAAACAATCGAATGATTTCGATAAACAAGGATTTCTCCATTCCGCTTCGCTCCAGTCGAAATGACGGGTGAGTGTTACTTCCCGCTTCCCATACTCGGCTCTCCGCCCTCAGCGCCGCCTTCTCTTGCCCTGTTCTCAAGCTCCATCTTTCCGAATCTGAATGTCACGCCGGCACTGATGGAACGGCTGTTGAACTTGTAAGAGCTATAGGAGATGTAATACGGGTTGTATGTGTTGTTGTCCCATTTGTTCCAATTGAAGATGTCGTTCACGTTGACAAAAACCGACATTTTCTTGTCGAAGAAATCGGCACGCAGGCCGCAGTTGATGGCGTACGACGGTCGTTGTTCCGCATAAAGTGTCTGCGTCGCCGAGCGGTAGTAGCCCGAAGCATGTACTTCGAGTTTGTTCCATACTTTCGCCCAGACATTCAGACGGAGGCTGTACGACCACATCTCACTCGCCACTTTTTGGCCGTTGAACAAGGTCGAATAATACGAGTCGTAGACGTTGGCATAGAATCGCATGTTGAAAAAGCCTGTCGGGCGGTACATGACGCTTGCCTCAAAGCCTAGATTATATGAGTTGTCGACGTTGTAAGGCTTTGCAGCGCGCACCCAACGATGAAACAGCACACTGTCGTAGACGTTCTCCGTCACCAAGTTGATGGCACCGTCTGAGTCTCTGTAATATGCTGATAATCCGACGCTTCCGAACTTCTCAAAATATTTCGTCCAGCCAGCTTCGATGGAGTTGGTGTAAACAGATTTCAGGTCGATATTGCCCAAATCGAGGCTCTCCTGTTCGTATTCGATGAAATTGGTGAGATAACGTGCATTAGGGTTGGAGATGCTTCTCGTGTAATTAAGCTTGAAGTTGTGCATCGACTTTGTCCTGTACGACATGTGGATTGAAGGACGCCAGTTGAGGTACTGTTTCGACTCATGGTCGGTCATATAGCCGTCCATATTGCAATGCACGTTGGAGAATTCCATTCTTATGCCGGGTTTTATCACGAAGTTGCCGAATCGTTGCTGCACTGTGAGGTAGGCGTCGAATTCATCAGACCAGCTCACACGGTCGTAGGTGCGCAGGTTGTCGTTGACGAACGTCGAGGCGTTTATCAAGGTGTCGTAATCGATATGATAGGTGTCGGGGTCGTGCATAAACGCCACGCCCAAGCCTATCTCGCCGCCTTTGATGTAAGGCAGGTTATAGTCGAGGAGGGCGTCGTAGCTGAAGTCGTTGTAATGGTTGTTGTTGCGGTAGCCGCTGAGTCGCTGCACGCTGCCGTCGGGGTTGAAATAGACTCTTTCGTTAAAGCTGTTGTCGTGACCGCCCCAATAGCCTGCGTCGAAGCTGAAGGTGATGTTATGCCCGTCGTTGTTAAACAGATGCTGGTATTCGGCGCCGCCATGGAAACCCATGAAGTTACCGTCGGTGTCGGTGTTGGTGTAGTAATGGTTATATTCGATGCCGCCTGGGCGGTATTCGTTGCGGTAATAATCTTGCCAGCTGCTGCCGCTGCTCCAGTTAGGCCAGCCGCCCATCCACACCGAGACGTTGTTCATGGTGTCGATGTTGTATTGGAGACTCATGAAAAAACCGCCGCCGTAGCTGTTTTGTTTGGTCTTGCCGTCGTAACGTGTCGTGGTGGTGGTGTCAAGCACGCCTGGGTTTAAGTCGCTGTCTTTGAACGAGTAGCTGTAGCCGTTGGTGTTTATTTTGTTGTTTGAATAACGTCCGTTGAGATAGAGGTTGAACGAAATCTTGTCGTTGGCGTAGACGTACGACACCCAAGGTGACACGTCGGGGCGTGTCGAGGCGTTGGCGCCGAAGCTCACGAACTGGTTTTTCTGCACTTTGGCGTTTGTCACGATGTTGATGATGCCGCCGTCGCTCTTCGAGGCGTAACGTGCGCCCGGGTTGGTGATGACCTCGATGGTCTTGATGGCATTGGCGGGCAGCTGCTGTATGTATGTCTTCAGGTTCTCCTCGTTGAGATGCGAGGGCTTCCCGTTGATCCAGATCTCCACCGATGAGACTCCACGAAGCGTGATGTTGCCTTCCACGTCGACCTCCACGCCCGGTGCGTTCTGAAGAGCGTCGGATGCGGTACCTGTCTGAATCGACGGGTCCTCACTCACATTATAAAGCGTTTTTTCGCCGTCGTTGGCAAAAAGCGGCTTCTTCTCAGTGATGACGACCTCATCGAGCCGCACCGCGCCCTCATTCATCCTGATGACACCCAAGTCAACGTCTTCAGTGACATCCAAAACGTTTTTGTAGTTCTCATACCCGATTGCCGTAATCTGCAGAATATACTGGCCGTTTCGGATATTTTCCAACTTGAAGAATCCTTTGTCGTTGGATGCTACTCCGCTGACATATACCGTGTCGGCCGCCCGAATCAAGCCCACATTGACAAAAACCAGAGGCTCGCCCGTGGCATTGTCGACCAAAGTGCCTGAAATAGTGTGCTGAGCTAATAACATGTTGATGTTCAACAATATAGCCGCTAATAGTATTATTGCTCGTTTCATTTTAAATGATATTTTTCTTTTGTCATTTCGAGCGAAAGCATTCACCTTTGGTGAATAAATCTCAAACAATTGAATGAGATTTTTCCATCTCGCTCCGCTCCAGTCGAAATGACGTAGTCATTTAACGTTACAAAATTACAAAAAATTATGCCGAACAAATAAATTCGGCATAAAAAATTCAAAGTATGAAAAAAAGATTATTTATTTTTACGGATATCAACGTCACCATATTTCGTTGTTATGTTAAGGCTGCCGCGTTCGCCATCGCCGTAATGGCCATGCCCGCCGATGCTACTCGTGTCGAAGAAACCCTTGAAGGTGATGTCGCCGTACGACGAACGAAGGCTGTAGTTGAATGATGCATCCTCGTTGAGGTACAGATTAGCGTCGGAATATGCGCCGTCGATTTCGATGTCCGGCGTCAACGATGTTGCTGTGGCAGTCAAATCGGAATATCTCATGTCGACAGACAGTCTGCCGGTGACGTTTCTCACTTTCATGTCGGAATAGGCGGTGTTGACAAATAAGACTTTGTCTGCCTTCTCGATTCTTGCATCAGAATATTTGAGTTCCAACATGCAGTGATTCAAATCGGTGATGAAAATCTTGCTGTATTTCAGCGTTCCGTCGATATAGTCACAGGTGTTGATTTTGGCGTCGCCGTAATCCAGCCACAAGCCCATTTGCTTGACGTTGTCGATGTTGATATTCCCGTATTTCACCTCGATGGAGTTGTTTACGATATCGTCAATCAGGATGTTGTCAACTTTCAAATCGCCATATTTGAGATGGACTTTCAGCTTTTCGCGCACCTCGTCGATAGTGATGTCGCCATAACGTGTTGTCAGGTTCATCAGCACGTCTTTCGGGACTCTCACGTTATATTTGATGGAAATAGAGGCATTATACGATTTGTTTGACGTGTTGTTGAAAATGGTCTTTGCGTCCACTGTGTTGGATGATTGGCTAAGTTCAACATCAATGATTCCTATGAGGCTTTTTACGGTCTTCTCCTTATCGCTTTTCACAGTGATTTTTACCTTGAAATCAATCTGTGGCTGGTCCCATGAGGTGATGTTGAAGTCGCTGTAGACCCCTTCCATCACAAGGTTGGGCAGAGCGTCCACGTCGAAAGTCTTTTCGATAGTCTTCGTCTCTTCAAATTTGTAGTTGTAATGGTTGTTGTCGCCCCATTTGTTGGCGAAAGCAAATGATGCCATTAAAAACAATGCTGTTAAAACCAAATACCTTTTCATAATATTACTTGTTTAATTTGTCGGTTAATAATTCAATTGTTCTCAGTTTGTTATCGTAAATTTGTTCTGCTATAGCCATTTGTTTTTCTTCCGGGAGCGGTGCCAGTTCGGCAAACACGTCGCCTGTGTTGAGGAGTCCGTCGATCACTGCACTGATTTGCAGTTTTGTCGAGTCGTCGACGTTTTGCATCACGTTTTCGAGGTTGATGATTGCCTCGTCCATCCTTGCGTCGTACATCTGGCGCATTTCAACCAGTTTGCTGTCGGCGGTTGCTGTCTGTGGTATATGTGTGGCTGCCTTTTGGCCGTCTGTAATCATGCCTGTAATCACCATGATGATGGTCACTGCCGCTGCTGCCACCGAGGTCCAGGTCATGAAGCGCAACCTCTTGTCATTCCGGGCGTAGCGAGGAACCTCATAGTGCTTGGCGATTCCGTTAAGCCTCGCTTCGAATCGCTCGCGGCTGCCTTCCGGCATTTTTACGTCATCGAATGATGCAGCGTTGTCTCTTATTTTTTGTTCTATATTCATGGTTTTTATTTTAGGTCGCCTTACGGCTCAAAATCTTTTTAAAAATCTTAATCTCTTTTAACTTAATTGGTCGCCTTACAGCTCAAAATCTTTCAAAATCTAATCAAAAATCTTACAAAATATTCTTCCTCAATAATCCTAAAACCTCTCTTTTAACTTTTATCTCTTAACTCTTAACTCTTAACTCTCAACTCTCAACACTCAACTCTTAACTCTCAACTCTCAACTTTAAGCTCTCCCTCCTCAGCTTCTCAAGTCCTCTGGCGTACTGCGACCTCACTGTCGACTCCTTGATTCCCATTCGTTCCGCTATCTCGCTGAATTCCATCCCGTCGAGAAGGCGCAGCGTTATTGTCAGGCGGTAGCCGTCGGGCAGGTTGTTGAGCGCCTCTTTTATCTTCTCAATCGGGAAATCCTCAAAATCGGTGTCGTCCTCAATCTGGTCGGCGGTGTTGTCGATTTCCTCGTAAAACGGTTCTTTGGAATGTCTTCTGAACAAGTCGATGCTCCTGTTGATGGCGATGGTCTTTACATAAGCCACGAAATCGCGCTCAGAGCCTTCGAAACTGTCGAGGGTGGAGAACGTTTTCAGGAATGCGTCCTGTGTGATTTCCTCGGCGTCCTGGGCATTCAGCACTATACGGTAGGAAGCGTTGAAGACAGCGTTGCGGCCGAGGTCATAAAGCCTCATCAGCGAGTCTTGCTTGCCTTTTCTTGCCCTTTCCAAGATAATGTTGAATCCTAACATTTCGTTCGTTTTACATCTTCCTAACGAAAGGAAGACGGTTTTGCTGCATCAAAAATGAAAATTATTTGTTTTCCATCGCGAAAAGCGCTGCGCGGTTCAAAAACGAGTTGAAGTCGTAGCAGCTGCGGAACTCGTCGACGACCCATTCCACCAGGCGGTCGGAATAAATCATGTCGTTGGAGACAGGCTCAAAGAGGCAGTAATCCTTCAGTTTCAGATATTCTGCGTAAGGATGGTCGGCTGGGTAGTCTTTCGGCACCTTTTTCAGTGCCGCGGCTAAGCTGAGGTCGAAGTTTTTGGCTTTCTTCAGGGCCTTCACAAACTCGTCGCCTTTGGTGCTGATGTCCTCGCGCACGCTCTTGGTGATGTACGGCTCGCACTGGTACATGCCGGGGTACAGCCCGTGATGCCCGAGATATTCGGCTCCTTCGCCTTCGATGTGGAAATAATAGCCCGCCAAGCCCGATTTTTTGCCGTTCGGGCAGACAAACAAGCCGAAATGACGCTTGTAAGGGCTCTTGTCGGGCGAGAAACGCGTGTCGCGGTAGAAGCGGTAGGTGCAGTCTTTCAGGGTCAGCCCGCGTGTCAGCGGGTCGAATTTCTGCACACCCAGCAATATCTTTTCCGCGATGGCATTGAATTTGTTTTGGGCGTTGACATACAAATCTTTATGCTGCTGAAACCAAGGCCTGTTGTTGTTTTCAACGATGAGGTTGAGGAAATTTATAATATCTTTCATGATTTTTTTAAATTTTTTGCAAATGTAGTGAATTATTTAAAAAATAATGCTATCTTTGCAAGGCTTTTTTATAACTTATTTAAACTGTTTTTTAGAAATGGAGATAAGAGAATTGTCAAAAGAAGAAATCATAGATTTGATTAATGAATTCAAATCTGAAGTTAGAAAGAATCTGGCTAAGAATGATATTTATAATGCGAAGATAGAGGAGCTCACGATGCTTTTAGGCGATGCTCCGTCAGGAGGTGTCATGAGTCAGGTTGAGAAAACACGCAAGCCATATCCGCTTTCGCGGTGGGATATGCTTATCATCGATGTTATAAAGGAGAATGGTAAGCCTACCACGAGTAAGGAGATATACGCCAAAACCATGGTTTTGGCGAAAGAGAGGGGTCTTGCGATGGATGAGGCGAAGATGAAGGCGAAGATTAACCAGTGCCTTGTGAAGCTGTCAGGTCGCCGTTATGACTTGAAGAAGATAAAATATCAGGGCAGAGGGTTCGCCTACGCCATAGTTTAGCGGCTCAGCAACAGACAGTCATACGAAAAACAGCCTGAAGACAATGTTTTTCAGGCTGGGATTTTTATTGCCGTTTTCCCCGCTCGGGTCGTACATTCGGCCGTTCATATTGATGCTATATGTGAGAACTCGCTGCTGCATTTGTTTTTTACTCAAACGTTATAGTTACACTGTTTGCCTTAAACTCACCTGAATAGAGTTTGTATTTTCCGACTTTTTTAGGAAGAGGAAGGTGCTCACCATTACACCATCCTGTAAAAATACTGTCTTTGAATTTTTTGCCATCAAGCACAAAAGTATATGTTCCTTTAACAATATCAAAGCAAGTGATGTTATAAATATCTTCTTTTGATTCACTTGCTTTTAAAAACATAAATTGGTCATTTGTTTTATCCATAATGGCATCCTCAGTGATATCTGATTCCGAAAAATAGTCCTTGTGTTGTTTTCTGTCATCAATAATTCCATAAATCGAATCACTGAGATAGTCATTTATAATCATCAGTTTCTTATTGATAAAATCTGTTTCTATCTCATCATCATCCCATACATTATCATTAATGGCTTCCCAATCTTGATAATTAACATAGGGTAAACGTATTATCACATAATATTTTTCATCCTTATATTGCCCATTGTCAATAACTTTCCTAATTGTTTCCCGATAATTAGTGTGTTTCTTGCAATATTCCCGATAGTCATGATCTTCATCTTCTGTGGGATTGTAGAAATTAAAATCAGGAATTTCATAATACTGGAAATCAGAAAAACCATTGCGATAATATGAAAATTTCCTGAAATACAAATTATCTTCTGAATTGTTAGTATAAGAAACCACCAATTCGGGATATTTTACGATAGAATCAGTTTTCAGGATATATGGCCCTTCGCTCCACCGGATTGATAGGTTGATGGAGATGTCCTGGGAGTGGAGGGATACAGAGCCAAGGAGAAGGAGTAGGATTACCAAGTGTTTTAGAGTTTTCATGGTCTAAACGTTTTATTCAAACAACAATGGAAACCTGTTTTTCAGTTCGTTGAAGCAGGAGTCGCAGTTTGTACTGGCATTTTCATAAATTATAAAATTAATATCATTAAAACTTTTGACGATAATTCTATTATCATCATATAAATATATAAACGATGGGGTATATTCGTTATTTATAACAGATGGTCTAAAATTATAATACTTTTGTTTAATAATATATCGAGTACCATATTCAAGAGGAATATTGAAATAATCTGTGAAACCCGCTCCAGAGTCGTCAAGTAAAAAACCACTTGAGAGTATCTGATCCGAGAATTGTCCTTTTGCAATATATATACCAGAAGTGTCTATTGATATTAATGGCGTGTTATTGATGAGCATTGTGTATAGATCGGATTCATATTCATAAATGTTAGTGTCATTGGAAGGCATTCCAATAAGATAATGCTTGTGTTTTGTGACCAGCCTTATTTCTATGCTATCTGGCGAGCATTTTTCTTTTATTATATTTGCATTTCTTCCGAGAAGTGCGTTTTCTGATAAGTAAATCTGATTGTCTTTTAATTGATATGATCCTTTGAAACACGATTTGTAGTTGAAAAAACAAATGGTTATAGTGTCATTGTTTATACATATATAATCAGCATAAGTGCTGTTGGCATAAGAGTTTTTATACATTCCATTTTTTATATTTTGTGCGTTTAACAAAACGTGCGTCAATAGGAGGAATAATAATATAATGTGTTTTGTCTTCATGGTTTTAATATCAGTAATGTTTTAATAATTCGTATAGCATTAAATATGGGTTTATAACCGCTCACGTCATTATCTTCTATAAATCTTGTATAATCATCGAACCAAAACATATTAGAGTGACATGAATTATATTCAGTCAAATCAGGGTCGTACATTCGGCTGTTCATGTTAATATTATATGTAATGATTTGCTGCTGCATCTGTTTTTTTACTCAAACGTTATAGTTACACTGTTTGATGTGAATTTTCCGGAATAAAGCTTATATCGGCCGACTTTTTTAGGAAGAGGAAGAAACTCATTGGGTTCTCCTATTTTCCATTCGGTTAAAACCTGATCGCTAAACTCCCCGTTTTTTAAAATAAACGTGTAAGTGCCTTTCACCAAATCAAAACATGTCAGATTATAAACGTCTTCTTTCGTTTCACCGGCTTTTAAGAACATGAATTGATGTGTCGTGTTGGTTTTAATGGCACGTTTTGCGATATCTTTAGCTTTGAAAGGTGCTCTATAATCTTTCCTTTCATCTTTGTTCCCATAAACCGTATCGCTGAGATAATCGTTAATATATTGAAGATCTTTATTGATTATTTCCGGATTATCATACAACGATTCCTCATCGTCAATGAGCCAGTTGGCATAGTTGGAATACGGCAAATCAATCGCTACAACAAAACGATCGTTTGTGTATTGTTTGTTTTTTATCATCTTATTTATTTCGTTGATGTAATCTCTATGCATTTTAAAATACTCCACAAAACCGACCTCAAGCATTTTCGGATCAAATTTCATATTGATGCATACAGACCACATAAAATCAGGAATACCTCCTCTGTAATACGAAAATTTTCTGAAATAAAGATTCTCATTCGAATTATTAGTATAAGAAATAACTAATTCAGGGTAATGCACGATAGAATCAGTTTTCAGGATATAGGGCCCTTCGCTCCACCGGATTGATAGGTTGACGGAGATGTCCTGGGAGTGGAGGTTCTTAACGTGTATGAATGTTAATAAAAAAATCACACAATAAATTATTGTTTTCTTTTTCATAATTGAATCTGTTATGGATGAATAATATTAGTTAACCAACTATAATTCATATAATTTAATCTATTGATATAATAAGTAAAATCTTCACATGATTTTATATTGAATCCATTATAATGAGAATTTCCCATATAGTGCTCCCAAGAATATGCAAAAAATTCTTTGGCTTCACCAATACAATCATTTTCTAATAGTAGTGAATAATTTTCACCCATTAATGCAATGTTCTGTGATGCATGAACAAATTCATGACCCATAGCATAAAACAAACTTTCTGGGCTATCAAATACAGAGTCTCCATTTAAAAATATGCTCGAATTTCCAGATATTAGGCCATTACTCTCTTCTGCTTTTGTAATACCTAAATCACCTTTGCCAAAAGTATATCCATTTATGGATAATAATTTAATGTGATCCATTGGCATATCAGGGAAAAACGTTTCCTGAAATTCTTTTAAAAACTTGTCTGTACGTGATTTCTCTGGAATAGGTTTACCTGGTTCAATACCATGTTGTTTATAAAATTCTTTTATTTTACTATCCAACTCCTTAGATCCGCCACCATGGCAACCGTTTCCGCCTATAGTGCCACCCCATGAATCGCCTTGTGACCACAAGCTGTTTGAAAAATCATCAATGCGCTCCCATGTACCTCGCATGCTTTCAAGATACATATTATAACGATGGCTCATTACCAATCTTGCAGCTTGTTCATCAAAATAACTCGAGTTTCCATTCCACCCCAAATACAGTTCCCCGCTCGGGTCGACATACTTCAACGGGTTGTACATGCAGTAGGCATAGCGGTTGAAGCCCTGCTGGGTTGTTGGGTCCTGCATGTAGTTGTCGGGCGAGAGGAAGGCGGACATCATAGGGTCGTACATTCGGCCGTTCATGTTAATGAGATTGAAATCATAAAGGTGCTCGTGTCCGGTGAACCCTCGGTCGAACTTCGGAGGACGAGAAAGCGAGCTACTCCATGACTGAGGGTCGCGCAAGTTACCCCAAGCATCGAAACTGCGTCGTTCCACAATCCTGCATACAGAGTCGGTGATAGTGGTCCAGCTGCCGAGATGGTCTTTGTAGATGTAGTTGACATTGTCAACGCCACCAGAGTTTACAACAGCTGCAAAAACGCCATAAGGGCCAGAAAGATAGGTGTAAACCTTCTTGCTGCCGTTGTCATCGACAAACTCACAACTGCCAACATAATTTTTCGTTTTTGTACGGCCAGTGAGGGTGTCTGTAATAGTCATTCTGATACGTTGGTTGTCATAACCGTAAGTGAATCTTGCTGTTTTAGTGTCTTGGGATATCATAGTAACCTTGTCCAAAGCATTATATTCGACCGTCTGGTCGCATGCAAACATCGTCACACCCGTGCTTGCGCCAGCTGTGGCGTGTGGTTTCTGGCTGACAAATGTCGCTTGGCTGAATACGGTATTGCCATCTTTTTGTTTGTCTGTCATTCGTCCATAACTGTCGTAAACCATCGTGCTGCCCACATTGTTGTGTGTGATGCTTGTCAGTCTGTCGAGGTTGTCATAAGAGAATGATTCGGTTTTCAGCACACCAATGCTGTCGGTGCGGCTTGTCAGGTTGCCGAATCCATCGAATGTGTAGGCGAAACTTTGTATGTTTTTGTGTGTCACAGAATGAACATGACTGTTAGTTGTTGCAGAACCAATAAGCCTGTTAGTCGTCGCATCGAATTTATTTGTTGTTATTGCTCCATTGCCTGTTGTGGCTTGTAGCAACTGCCCGCACGCATTCAGGTCATCGGTTTGCCACAGTGTGTTACCCCGAACGTCTTTTATTTTGTAAAGAGTACCGTTGGGGTAGTATTCATAACGCACCTCGTATCCAGAGGGATGGCACACTGTAAGAAGCTTGGAGTTGCTTCCGTAAGCGTATGTTGTCGAATACGATGTGTCATTGCGTATGTCATCCTTACAAACAAGGCGGTCATATTGATCATAAGTGTAATTCAATGTCTGTCCGGTGTGTGTTATTGAAGCCAGTGTGCCTTTATGAGAGGTTTCATTATATTGGTACTGTGTTGTGGCTTCATCAAGCACGTCTTTCTGTGTTACACGCCCCAATACGTCATAGCTGTAGAGAACGCGGTTACTTTTTGGTGTTGTCTGCATTTTCAGTCGTCCGAACGCATCATATTTATATGTTGTCCTGCCATAATCGGGGTCGTTGAGCAAGACACGGTTACCTGCATCGTCATATCCCATTTCAACCGAGACGGTGCCCTCCGAAGTTGTCATTGATGCAATTTGACCATCAGAATTATAATCGTAATAAACCGCAGTATTACTTGCGTCAGTGTTACTTGTCACCCAGCCGAGATAGTTTGTTGTTTGTTCGGCTGAGCGGGTCATGAATCCTGCAAATGTTGTTGTGTTGGTCGTGAGGCCGTCATAATGTACAGTTACTCCGGTGTTGTCAGGATATGTTGTCGTTGTGATTCTTCCCAAATCGTCATATTCATATTTGGTCCATTGTGGGGTGTCGCCATAAAAATAAGGATACGACTGCTGCACCAAGCGTTGCCGCTCATCAAAATATGTGTCAACAATAACCTGATTTGATGCGAAATCCCAAGTTGTTGTACGGATAGCGTTGCCCATTGCGTCGTAGAAAACGCTTGTGGTAGGGCCTCCTGTTGTTTGCATGTATTTGTAATATACGGCACCGGCTGGTGACGGATTTATGCTTGACGCCCACGCCGTCATCTCTGTCGTTGTTGTGTTGTCTGGAGCTGTTTTTGTTACAATAGTATTGAATGGGTCGGAATAATTGTATGTGGTCATCAAACCGTTACTGCCCAGCTGTTTTGTTACCCTGTCATATTTGTCGTAGGTGAAACATTCCTGATATGCCAAACCTGAAGGATCTGTGGTTTTGCTTGTCACAAGACGATAGTTGTCATAGGTGTAGCTTGTTACAACAGGCGCTTCGTTTTGAGTTCCGTATGGGGCACTGATAGTTTCTGTGGTTACATTACCACATACGTCATATTGATACGAGTTTCTGACGGTGAGAGGATTAAGCGCATTAGAGCCAGGGATAATGGTCTTTTGAATTAGCAGATACGGATTGTCTGTCGAATATTCGTATTCTGTTCGTCTTGTAATCGTGGGTTTTGACAAATATTCTGTTGTCGAAATCTCTTCGGACTTTCTGTTTATTATCCAATTTGAATAATTGTCACTATTAAAAGATATTTGTGTGCTGTTCCGGTATCCGCAGTTGGCCACGCTGTTGCAGTCGGTGCCATTTATTCCTGTTTCAATGTGGGTACATCCGTAGGAATTTGAATATGAGCCACTGGTCGGATTATAATTATAGGTATATTCAGATATCTCCACCGACAGAAGCTGTCCTGGCATATCAGGATTGAAATGCATGGTTTTTTGGGAAATCATGGCTGGTCGTGCAATATGCCGTAGTCCCGTTGACATTTGCTGCCGGTTGCAACGGACATTCTGAAAAGTATAAGTGTTCGTCTCTGAAAGTATTCTGTTGCCGTTGCTAATTACAAACGTTGAGTCACATTGTGGCAAAGCTAATGCATTCACTCCCATAGTGGCTGTTTCATAGCTGCATTTTTCAATTATGACGGGAACATTGTTGATTAAGTTGGTTTTTTCGACATTTTCAAAGTTTACAAAGCCTCTTCCTGTTCTATGCAAGAGAGCATTGCCATATTTGAATTTGGTCGTGTAACTGTCAGAACCGATATGCTGTGTATAACTTTTCAGTGCCATCATAGGCATTGGGCATGGTTTTACATTGTTTGTATAAGGTCTGTCCTCAAAACAATAAAAATCAGACTGCCCAGGCATTAGATAATCATATTCGATAGTTGTTGTTTTACCGAATCCGTCAGTGATTGAACTTACAGAAAACCTCTCGTTTGTTGACGGCAGAGAGAAAACCTTAACCAAATCATCGGTTGTCAATGTCTGGTTTTGTGGGTCAACAGCTATAAAAGAGACATGGTCCTCACCAAGGAAGTTGCCAATAGTGAAATATTGGTTTTTAAAATTGATATCGCTGTTATTCGCCTGATGTTCTATTTTGAAAACGCCTATATTTGTTGTTGTGTTGGTCAAATGGAAATCCCTGAAGAACACTGGTCGGTTGTCTCCGTTGTAAAACACAATATCAGTTTTCCCGTCGCCGTCGATGTCTGAAAAATTGACACCGTAAGATGTGTCTGGAGAAACGTTGTTTAAAGAGTGTTTGTACGTTTGCATGCTTGGCAGAACCATATTGTTAATGGCAGCATTGTCAAGACATATCCAATCACTAAACCCAGAACCCGTGGACAAGGCTATGTTTATGCCATTAACACCATTAAAAAATATATCCGCTTTGCCATCGTTGTTAAAATCGCCGCTATAATAGGCCGCTCCAACGCCGTTTTCAAAACTTTCGCGTGTTGAAGCTACCCTATATGTGTCATGTTGTTTATAGAATGAGTAAAAGCCGTAATAAGAACCATCAAAAACGACTATTTCTGTCTTCGCATCTCCATTAAAATCACCAGCGACAACGGCACCTATATCAAGGATGTCGTCACTGAACGTATTAACCAAATACCCGTTATCATAGTGAATTATTGACGGATAACCCATAATAATGTAAGTGTCGTTATTGTCATCAGTCGCATATAGATCTAACAAAAGTAAGCTGCCTCTGCTTTCTCCAAGAAAATCTCCTGTGCTGACATGATAACGGCCTTCGAGATTGGTGTTATACACATTGCTGAATCCATTACCGGATTGTGATGCATAAACAACAAATCCTGTATTGTATGTCGTGTTATTGCCGTTGTATGAGGCAGAAAGTGTTTGAGCTATAATGTCATCGTAACCGTCACCATTTAAATCCAGCACATGTATCCATTCCAAAAATGGTGAAAGGGTTAACGTGTTGTCTGGTATTGAGTCAAAATAACCATGTTGGTTGTTCAGATAAATCTTAGCAGTTATATCATTTGAATATCCATATAGCGGTTTGTAGGGGACTGTAAGCAAATCCGAATATCCGTCACCGTTGAAGTCACCTACAAAAGTAAACTCGTTCAGAATAGAAGAGTTAATCTCTTGTGATGACAACATATTGTTCTGCACATCGCTATTATCGGTATTCCATTGGATTACAATAGGATCAAGAGAGTAGCCTCCCCGTGAATAGGTTATTCCAGTCAACAAATTGTACATTCTGTTTGTATTGCCATCATACGAAAAGTCATAAGATGCTAACGACTCCCCACTAAACGACACATCTATGCTGCTCATAATCCTGTCAGAGTTAACCTTATTACCTGCAATATAATAATGGTAATCGTCAAATCTATTATTTAAATAGGTGAACGTCACTAAATATTTAGATGTTAGATTTGCCTGTTCGTTAGATGTGTATGCAATTTGCTTTATGTAGACATCGTCATTGTTCCCAGTTGTTTCATAAATGTAGGAAATAGTATTGCCATTCCTATCTGCAATACTGCTAACCATCCACTTTATGACATTGTTGCCGTCGCTAGCCATAAGTTTGGAATCACTGGTGTATCCGTATTTTATGATATTCCCGTTTTCCAATCTTACCTCACATTTAGACAAATATCCGTTTTCTTTATAAAATACAATTTTTGAAAACTCGTCATTTTCAGTTTTGTACTCATTGCTGTTACTATTGCTTCCAACCAATATAAGACGTTGACCGTCAAGCAAGAAACAATCATCGTCGCTTAAATTGGCGGCAGTCTGTTTTGTGTTATGGAACAACGTTGAACCAGTGCGGTTTATTGCGGAGATGCCATTGATATTCCATCCGTATCCGAGCAACCCATTGCCACTTTGACTGTTATACACTATTCCAAGGTCGGGCTGCATCCCATTAACACCTTGAGGAATGTCAATGGGGAGATAATATGTCGCCCCACCGTATGTGCTCACATTTAATGTGCCTTCGATAACTCCAAATGTCTTGCTGCCGCCGTCAACACCCTGTCCTACAAACAATAAAGGACAAAGAACCAAAATAATTAAAATAAACCTTCTCATTGTTTTATAATTTTCCATAATTGTTTTTCACCAATGCGCTCGATATACAAGAAGTAAACACCAGCTGGTGCTTGTGTTAAATCAAATTCCGTGTGGTTGGAAACAAGCCTTCTTTCCTCAATTAAGTTCCCTTGAGCAGAGATTAATTTCGCTATTATGACCTGGTTACTGCTGTCAGTGTCAGATGCCAACACTAAATGGCCAGTGGTTGGATTTGGATATATTGACAAGTTCATATTATATCCGTCAGAAATGTCATTTGGCGATAATTCATCTGATAAGATATTTCTATAAAAAGCAGTTGTATCCTTGGGGAGATCATTTTCATCAACTCGCGTAAATATATAATACATAGATGTTCGATTACCATTATGATCATAATTGAAAACAATAAATGGATTAATTTGAGCTTTAATACTAACTGCAGGCATCAAGTATAATGACAAACAGAGTAGGAATACAGATTTTTTCATAACTATACTAAATTATATTATTTCCTTTTCAAATTCCATACAATATTCACCCTTATCTTGCATAGCAGATGTTACAACATAACTTTCAGTTTCGGGGATGCACACGATAACTCCAAATGGAGTATAAATAGAGGTTGTCTCAATTTCAGTACCAGATGCGTGTGATACTTTTATGACAAAAGCAATAAGAGCAATTGTCAATAACGATAATAGCTTCTTCATAGGATTATAATTTATTTTGCAAAGATAATAGTTTTTTTGCCATTTTGTAATACTTTTAATTATTTGAAATCATTTTTGAAAATCCGATGGCAAAAGTATCCAAACAAAGCAAAATCCAAACTGCCATCCAAAAAAATTGTTGGCGAAAATTTTGTAATATATTGATTTATAATAAGATGTGATTTGGGCTATCCAAACTTTTTTTTAAAATATCCAAACATATTTCAAAACATGTTCTTGTCAAGAAATGGTTTTTTTATTGAATCTGACTCCATTGTGGCGTGTTTGTAAGCTCCCCCTTTCAGCAACAGCGAAAATGCAACAAATAGCGCAGTTAAAACTGTTTTTAATTTTTTCATAGGTTGCATTAATGCTAATTTTGTGCAAAGATACAAACTATTTTTTATAAAGAATATCATCCTTATTCGGATATCGCAAGGCGAGTCTGTCGAAATAAAAAACAAAAAAAAGTTAACAACAGGTCCCCACCAACTGCTAACTTTTAAACTATTAAACTATTAAGCTATTAAGCTAATAATCTATCTCTTCATCTGATTCAGCTGCATCCTAATCCTGCTCGCCATCACGTCGATAGCGACTTGGTTGCTGCCCCCTTGTGGGATGATGATGTCTGCCAAACGTTTTGTAGGCTCAATGAATTGGTTGTGCATGGGTTTCACATAGGTTTCATAATGTCTCAAGACATCCGACACGGTCCTGCCGCGTTCTTCGATGTCGCGTCTGATGATGCGCATCAGGCGGTCGTCGCCGTCGGTGTCGACGAATATTCTGATATCTAACCGTTTCACCAGCTCAGGACAAGTCATGATGAGGATGCCTTCCACAATGACGACCTCCGTCGGCTTCACAGGGATGACCTCCTGCGAACGGGCACATGTCACGTAGGTGTAGATAGGCATCGGGATGGTTTTGCCTTCCTTCAGCATGTCGAGATGCTTCACCAGCAAATCCCATTCGATGGCGTCCGGGTGGTCGAAGTTGATTTCTTTCTTCGCCTCAGGCGAAAGACTGCCATTGTCCCAGTAATAGGCATCCTGCGACACCACGCTGATGGAGTCCTCAGGAAGCGCCTCAATCAGTTTCTTCACCACTGTCGTCTTGCCGGAACCCGAGCCGCCGGCGATACCGATTAATAACATGATTTTATTTTTAAATTAAAAGGACAACGCATGCGTTGTCCCAACGGGTTGTTTTATAATCCCGTAAGGACAAGGCATGCCTTGTCCACGTTTTATATACCTATAAAGCTCATAAGGATACCAGCTGCCACTGCCGAGCCGATAACACCTGCTACGTTTGGTGCCATGGCATGCATGAGGAGGTGGTTCGATGGGTCGTATTTCTGACCTTCGACTTCGGAAACACGTGCTGCGTCAGGCACTGCCGACACGCCAGCGTTACCGATGAGAGGGTTGATCTTGTTGCCTTCTTTGCAGAAGACGTTCATCAACTTGGCGCCGCACACGCCACCGAATGTAGCGACAGCGAATGAGCAGGCACCCAATGCGAAGATGATGAGTGAGTCGGTGGTCAGGAACACGTCAGCCTGTGTGGAAGCACCGACGGTGAGACCCAACAAGATGGTCACGATGTCGATGAGCGGGTTGGCTGCAGTGTTGGCGAGACGTTTGGTCACTCCGCTTTCCTTCAACAGGTTACCGAAGAACAGCATACCCAGAAGTGGAAGTGCTGAAGGGCTGATGAAGGTGGTGAGCAACAGACCGACGATAGGGAAGATGACCTTTTCAGTCTTACCCACTGTACGAGGCTCTCTCATCTTGATGAGACGCTCTTCCTTGGTGGTGAGCAAACGCATGATAGGCGGCTGGATGACAGGCACCAAGGCCATGTAAGAATATGCCGCGATAGCGATTGCACCGAGGAGGTGTGGAGCCATCTTTGTCGAGATGAAGATAGCGGTAGGACCGTCAGCACCACCGATGATACCGATAGCCGCCGCCTCATGTGGGTCGAAGCCGAGAGCGCGCGCACTGATGAAGGTGATGAACACGCCGAGCTGGGCGGCGGCACCTAAAATCATCAATCTTGGCTGTGATATCAACGATGAGAAGTCGGTCATAGCACCGATACCCAAGAAAATCAATGGAGGATAGATACCCTGACGCACACCGAAATACAGATAGTTCAACACTGAGCCTTTCTGATAGACACCGGTCTGGATGTTCATGTTGAACACCTGGCTGATGAGGCTGTCGAAGAACTTGGCTGTGTTAGGTGCTGTCGGGTCCATGCCGGCTGGCAGGAACGCTGAGAGTTGCTCAGGTGTCATGCTGTGGAAGTGCTCCAGAGCCTGCTGGCAGTTCATCTCGCCTTGTCCGGCAAACAACCCTACGAAGAACTTCTGAGCTTCAGTGAGGTCAAAAGTCGAGTTGCCTTGAATCTCAATCTTCGAGAGTGCTGCCAAAGCACCTTGTAAATCATAGGTATACGAGTCTTGGATGAATGGGATGTTACCCACTATGATACCCACTCCGATAGGGATGAGCAACATAGGCTCGAAGTCGTATTTGACTGCGAGGAAGATGAACACGAAGGCGACCAGAATCATGATGAGGTTGCCTCGTGTGCAGTTACGGAATCCGGTGAACTGCCAGAAGGAGTACATGCCTTCGCTGACAGCTTCTCCTGCCGACAATGACTGTTCGGCGTCAGGATTTGCCACGAGCTCTGTAGTCACATCCTGTGATGCGCTGAACACGTGTTCAGCCATCGCAGGGCTTGATGTCATGATGCCGTGAAGAACGAACAGGATGGCGATCAACGCGAAAATGAGCAGAGCTTTCTTTTTAACGTTGAATCTCTTTTTCATAATTAGCCAATTACAAATAAAACAGCGCCTTGCAGGATATTGTCGCCCACTCTGACTTTAATTTCTTTGATTGTTCCGTCAATTTCAGCGAGGAAGTTGTTTTCCATCTTCATGGCTTCGTACATCATGAGTTTGTCGCCGCGTTTCACGACGTCGCCCACGTTGACGTAGATCTGCATGACGGTGCCTGGAAGCGGTGCCAATGACTTGTAGCCGTCGGCAGGTGCCGTTGTGGCTGGAGCAGCCTCCTGCTTAGGGGCAGCTGCCGGCTTCGGAGCCTGACGCTTAGGAGCGACAAAGGTCGGGACCTCTTCCTCTTCACGCTGGACTGTTACTTTGTATTGAGTGCCGTCGACGATGACCTCGGCGTTCTCGCCTTCGTAGTTCTTCACCTCGACTTCGTACTCTTTTCCGTTGACTGTGAATTTAAATTTCTTCATTGCTTAGTAATTCTTTCTAATTAAACCATTTAATCCGTAAATCTTCGAGCTCCATGGTGAATAGCGGCGCTCGACTCTCTTGATGGTCACAAGGCCTGACTCCTCGTCGTGCACGTCTTTCGACAATGCCAGAGCAAGTCCGATGACCACTGCGAGGTCTTCGTCGACCTTCCAGCCCGCTGCTGTTGAAGTGTTCGGAGCCACATTGGCTTTCTTCTCCTTCTTGGCCTTCTTGAAGTCGTGGTTGACGAGCTTCGAGAACCCCGTGAAGATGCAGAAAAGAACGACCAATGCCGTAATCACGATGAGAAAACCACCAATGGTGACAACCCAGTCGTGAGTCGCAATAGGCTCCCTTACAGCCGATAATATTATTGCTAACATATTCATATTCTATTCAAATTTCAATTTAATTCTCAATTCTCAATTCTCAATTCTCTTAGAGTGGAATATTGCAATGTTTCTTAGGTGGGTTGACGTCTTTCTTTGTCTCAAGTGCCTGCAGAGCTCTGATGACGCGGAAACGTGTGTTGCGTGGCTCGATGACATCGTCGATGTAGCCGTATTTCGCTGAGTCGTAAGGATTTGCGAACTTGTCGCGGTATTCCTTTTCTTTCTTGGTGATGAACTCAGTTTTTTCTTCAGCGTTTTCGATGCCTGCGATTTCTTTACCGTTGAGGATTTCGACAGCGCCTGAAGGACCCATGACGGCGATTTCTGCTGTCGGCCATGCGTAGTTGATGTCAGCGCGGAGCTGCTTGCAACCCATAACGAGGTGCGAGCCGCCGTATGACTTGCGGATTGTGATGGTGACCTTTGGCACTGTAGCCTCGCCGTAAGCGAACAGCATCTTGGCACCGTGGGTGATGACACCGCCGTATTCCTGCACTGTGCCAGGCAAGAAGCCAGGGACGTCGACCAATGTCACGATAGGGATGTTGAAGGCGTCGCAGAAGCGGACGAAACGGGCACCCTTACGTGATGAGTTGATGTCGAGAACACCAGCCAAGAAAGCAGGGTTGTTTGCCACTATACCGACAGGTTTGCCGTCGAAACGTGCGAAACCGACGATGAGGTTCTTTGCGAAGTCTTTTGCAACCTCGAGGAACTCGCCGTTATCCACTATGGCGTGGATGATCTGCTTCATGTCGTATGGCTTGTTAGGGTTGTCAGGGATGATGGCGTTGAGAGCGTCTTCCTTACGGTCAATAGGGTCGTTGCATTCGATGCGCGGAGCCTCTTCGAGGTTGTTCTGTGGCAAGTATGAGATGAGGTCGCGAATCAATGCGAGACCTTCTTCTTCTGTTTTTGCCATGAACTGGCTCACACCTGATTTCTCGTTGTGCACCAAAGCTCCACCGAGCTGGTCAACGCTGACGTCTTCACCCGTCACTGTCTTCACTACCTTAGGACCTGTGAGGAACATGTAGCTGTTCTGCTCGGTCATGAGGATGAAGTCTGTCAATGCCGGTGAATACACTGCGCCGCCTGCGCAAGGGCCAAAGATAGCGCTGATCTGTGGCACCACGCCTGATGCGTTGATGTTACGCTGGAAAATCTCAGCGAAACCTGCCAATGAGCGTGAACCTTCCTGAATACGGGCACCGCCAGAGTCGTTGATGCCGATGATAGGAGCACCGACCTTCATGGCCTGGTCCATCACCTTGCATATCTTCTTTGACATGGTCTCTGACAATGAACCGCCGAGCACTGTGAAGTCCTGTGAATACACGTAAACGAGACGTCCGTCGATGGTGCCGTAGCCTGTCACGACGCCGTCACCAAGATACACCTGCTTCTCAAGACCGAAGTCTGTGGTGCGGTGTGTGAGGAACATGTCGAATTCTTCAAAGCTACCTTCGTCAAGCAACATGGCGATGCGCTCACGAGCGGTGTACTTTCCCTTTTCATGTTGTTTAGCGATACCTTTCTCACCGCCACCGAGACGTGCGAGAGCGCGCTTGTCCAACAATTCCTGAATTTTCTGTTCGATTAACATTTTCTATGATTTTTATTATTTGTTTTTATTTTCGCAAAGTTCTGTGAGGACACCGCCTGTTGATTTCGGGTGCAGGAAAGCGATTGTCAGGCCTTCAGCACCGCCGCGTGGAGTCTCGTCGATGAGACGGAAACCTGCAGCCTTGGCATCAGCTAACTGATTCTCAATGCCTTCCACCGCGAATGCGATGTGGTGCATACCGCCCTTGCCGTTGTTCTTCTCAATGAAAGCGGCAATGGTGCTCTCAGGTGATGTCGGCTCGAGAAGCTCTATCTTGGTCTGACCGACTTTAAAGAATGCAGTCTTCACCTTCTGATCTTTAACTTCTTCGATGGCGTAGCATTTCGTTCCGAGCATTTTCTCGAAAACAGGAATCGACTCGTCCAAGCTTGTGACAGCAATTCCAATGTGTTCAATATGAGTTGGATTCATGATAAAATAACGTTATTTATAAATAAAAAATAAACTCGAATTCGAGTGCAAAATTACGAAAAAAACTTATCTCTTGACCAATTTTTCTGTCGAAATGATATTTTTCTTCTCGTCAAGAAGATTTACATAATAAACACCTGCCGGAAAATCCTCGACGGATATGGTTGTTTCATTTTCAGAAATTGTAAACGAATCGACCAATTGCCCTAAGCTGTTAACAATCAATATCTTGGAATTGTTGTAATTTGTACTGATTTTTACGTGGTTTTCTGTCGGATTTGGCGTGAGCAACATTTTCTTTGTGTCGGAACTGTTTTCTCCAAGACCGAGCTGTGTCTTGTCGATGACACCGATGGTGTACTGCCCGGATTGAAGATCGCTCACTGTGAAAAAGCCTATTTTCCAGTTGCCTTGCTGAGCGTATGGGATGGTGTGCCAAGCCTCGTGGATGTTGGCACGATACAGCAGAACCGCCGAGTCGTTTTCACTGTGGATGATGTCGCCGTCCATGTTGGCACCGTTGGAGAAGGTGAATTTTCCTGAGACATCAGAATCGCCAAAGTCCAGTCGCAAAACATTCCAATAATGCTTGGTGGAGAGTGTCAGCCCAGGAATGTTAGGGTCGTTGTCGGGTGCCACATAGTGTTCTTCACCGCGGAGCATCACCGAGTTGCTGACGCTGTTCACAGTGATTGACAACTGCTGGTTTATTCCCAAGTTACCTGGTGAGGTAGCTGTCAGGTTGTTGTCGTATTTGGCGTCAAGGAAATGGTTGTAATAGTCTGCAAAAGCTGCGATAGGGTTGATGTCGAGAGTGACGGTCTTGTTCTCTTCCGAGCCATCCCAGTTGACCAATTCTGTTTGCAGATGGCCTTCGTTGTCGACGAATGTCACCTCCACGCGGTTGTTTTGACCGACGTGTTCAGGACCATAGTGCTGGTAAGTCATTTTGACTGTGGCATCATACTGGTTTCCGTTAGATGTCACGTTCAGAAGGTCGACGCCGTAATGCGGCATGCCTGCGGTGAACACGTAAGTGTCGAAGAATCCGTTCATGTCGATGCCTGTGGCTGTGGTGAGTGCGTCGCGGAGCTGTTCCGACGAGGCGGCACTGTAGTTGTAGCTGTTGAGATAGCTGCGCAAGCCTTCCAGAAATGTTTCTCTTCCCATGTAATGCATCATGGTGTTGACGACGACGGCACCGCGGTTGTAGACAGCACTGTTGTCGTAAGTCATGGTCTGTGGCACGTTGTTAAGCGGAATCCAGTTGCTTTCGCTCTTGCACCAGGTTGTAATGTTGTTGGTTTTGGAGCTCATGGCCTGCTGGAAGTCGTCTTCACCGTAAACATCTGAACGGTAAAACACTCCGCAGAACTGGGCGAAGCCTTCGTTGAGCCACATCTGTTCGGCAGTGGCGCAGGTCACCTTATTGCCGAAA
Organism: uncultured Bacteroidales bacterium; assembly: GCA_900315175.1. Classification (GTDB taxonomy): domain Bacteria; phylum Bacteroidota; class Bacteroidia; order Bacteroidales; family F082; genus Limimorpha. The sequence continues at coordinate 167,840 of OMYA01000006.1, read as the reverse complement.
TACATGTGCGAGAGCTCATGTGCTACATACTCCTCCTGCGAGGTATTTCCCGTCACCACACCGCTCGTGATGCCGATGTTATCCACATGTTCCATGCAGCCAACGCTGGTCACGACATATCCGATTCTGTTGAAAGGATATGGCCCGAAGCTGTTTTCAAAAAAGCTTGCGATGTCTTTAACATGTACGAAAGTGCCTGGCACGTTGTTAATTTGGCTCGGCTTGACATAAACCGTTATCGGGATGTCGCGTTCGATGCCGTTGTAGGTGTCGGTCCACTCGACGTAGTCGCCGACAGCAAACGAGATGTGATATGTCGCAATTTCCTGAGGCACATTATAATGCACTGTCTTGGTGCCGTTGCCGTTATCGACGGTGTTTACGAGGTTGCCGCCGCAAACGGCAGTCATCGCTGTCGACACGGTGACGTAGACATCGTATGTGGCTTTGTCGGTGAAGTTGTCGACGCATGGGAACCAGCATTTGCCGAGGTTGTGCGGTATCGACTCGAAGCCGACGCCCATGTTGCAGACATAGTTGCCGCTCCACATGACACCGCCCCAGCTCTCGTTGAAGGTGTTGCCACCGTAAGTTATTGTAAATGATGCTGTTGCCCCTGCTGCCATTGCTGATGCCAAGTTAATTGTCAGAATATCACCATTTTGTGAGAAATTGCTGACATTTGCGCCTGTCGCTGTCACTGCGCTGACGGTCAATGATTTAAGCTCCAAGGCTATGGCGTTTGTTGAATTGACTGCAGTCAACGTCACAATGGTCTGTGCCTGGACCGTGTGATTTGTGAAATCGAAGTTATTCAAATGAATTTCATAATGCGTGACATCGAAATTCTCGCCCGGAGTCTGGGCGTAAGCGAACAATGTCGTGAAAATAAGGACAATAATTAGGATTTTTTTCATATTTCTAAATATAAATCGTGCAAAGATATGAAAAAATCGTGGAGATGCAAAATTTGGAGAGAAAAATTTGCGGTAGATATGTGTAGAGACGGGTGAAAATCCGTCTCAATGCTGCCGAATGTCAATGAGGCAGTAAAAATTGTAAGGAATAATTGTTGGATGTGTATTGTCATTTTGACAATTGAGACGGATTTTCATCCGTCTCTACGACCTTGCCGACGAAAATAATTCTTCATTATATTTTTTTTATTATTTTTGCATGTCTGAAAATCATAAGTTATGGCGACCTTATTTCAAAATAAATACCGCATAGAGACGGCGAGATATCTCAGAAGTGATTACAATATTGGTTATTTTTTCGTGACATTTTGCACGAAAGAGAGAGAACATTTTCTTGGTGAAATCATAAACCATGAAATGCATTTGTCGAAGATAGGAGTATATGCATGTGATGTTATCAACAAAACTCCAGATTTACATCCTGGTTGTGGCATAGAAGCATTTGTTGTGATGCCCAATCACATTCATTTGATTATTTATGTGAATTATGACAATGAAAATCAAAATGGTGCATCTGATTCTGATGATGATTTGGGAATCAACCAAAAAATGAAAGAAATAGCATTAAGAAAGGGTAAATTGTCTGTTATTGTTGGCTCAATAAAGTCGGCAATTACGAGATATGCCAACAATAATGACATTTATTTTGGTTGGCAGACACGTTTTCATGACCATATCATAAGAAATAGCAAAGAATACAATTATATATTCCAATATATTGAAAACAATGTAATCAATTGGAAATCAGATTGTTTTTGGGATTAATCCTGCGAATGTCCTGTGTAGAGACGGGTGAAAATCCGTCTCAATGCTGCCGAATGTCAATGAGGCAGCATAATGTTTATGAATAATTTGTGATGGCATGTTTTGTCGTCATCGACATTCCGACGTTTGAGACGGATTTTCATCCGTCTCTACACATATCTACGACGTTTTATTCCGCATCGTGAACGAGACGGACGGCACAACCTTTACAACACCAACCACCACCGCCAATCTTTACATTTATCGGACCGTAGGCTCTGAAAATCACGCCATCGCGTTGAACGAAAAGAACAAAAGAAAAAATATTGCAGTTAATTTCTTCATTTTCAGAATGAATTTAAACTGCAAATATATGAATTTTTTATGATTTCATCAAAATTTTGATAAAAAATAGCAGCGGCCACCTTAAGGGCCTTAACGCCATTAATGCCATTAAAGCCCTTAGGGCGGCCGCCACTTGTTATTCCGAACCCCGTGAGGGGTGAGGAATTATTCTTCTTCAACTCTTATCGGCTCCGGCATTGCCTTGACGATGTCGAGCTCGTCGATGAGGTTGGTTGCTCCGTACACCTTGTCGATGATGAAGAGCACGTAACGGATGTCGACGTTGATTGTGCGCTGGAGTTTAGGCTCGAAGTTGACGTCGCCGCTCATAGCTTCCCAGTTGCCGTCGAAAGCGAGACCGATGAGTTCGCCCTTGCCGTTCATGATAGGGCTGCCTGAGTTACCGCCTGTGATGTCGTTGGTCGACAAGAAGCAGGTGATGAGCTCGCCGTTGTCGTCGGCATACTGACCGAAGTCTCTTGCCTCGATGAGGTCGAGGAGGCGCTGTGGAGCGTCGAACTCGAAGTCACCAGGGATGTATTTCTCGAGGATGCCGTTGGCGGTGCAGACATAGTCGTAAGTGATAGCATCAGCCGGGCTGTAGTCTTTCACCGAGCCGTAGCTCATTCTCATTGTTGAGTTTGCATCTGGATAGAGGACCTTCTCAGGCTGTGTCTCAGCGTAGAACTCACGGAGCCCCTTAACGAACTCGTGGTCAGCCTCTGCGATAGCCATGTTGGCCATTCTGTAGACCTGTGCAACTGACATGATCTGCTCAAACATAGCCTTGTATGTGATGTAAGCAGGGTCTTTTTCAACCTTCTTTGCGTTTGGCTTCTCGATGAATGCCTTCACTGACTCAGGAGTGCTGAAGATAGAGTTGTCATAGATGTAGTTTGCCAACACTGTCCAGTCGCCTTGGGCTTTCTTCAGGAGCTTCTGTAATGACTCTGGAAGCTCTTCTGTGGTGAACTTGCTGCCGTAGATGTTCATGACTGCCACGAGCATGCCTTTCTCGACGCGTGGGTCGAGGTCTTTGAACATTGCATCGACATCGATTTCCTTGAGTGATTCAACAGCTGCCTTCTTGTCGTCTTTTGTAGATTCTTTGCTTGTTGAAACCTCGACATACTGCATAAACTCCGATGCTGTCGCTATCGGGTTGAGCTGTGCTGTGAAGTTAGGGTAGAACAATGTTCTTGCTGCTTCGCCCATCTGTGCGTACATCACCTCGATGGTCTCAAGCACCTCACCGTATTCAGCCTTGCGGTCTTCATCGGCGTTGACCCATTCTGTGAAGTTCTTCTCGAGTTCGGCCTTGCGCTCAGCGACTTTATTCTTGCGGAGCATTGTGATTTGGCCCTCGAAGTTCTTCCATGTGTTTGCCAAACCTGCTTTGTTGTCAGCGTAAGCGATATTGACAGCCTTGTCAACCTTCATAAATTCGTCCATAACGTCTGTTTCGGCTTTGAAAACCTCATAAACGATTGGATAGAATGTGTCGACATTGTAGTTGATGCCGAATGATGTCATGTAACGCTCTGTTGAGCCTGGGAAGCCCCAAATCATTGTGAAGTCGTCTGGCTGTACGCCGTCGAGGCTTACAGGGAGGTTGTGCTTAGGAGTGAGAGGCTTGTTGTTCTCTGAATACTCAGCCGGTTCGCCGTTTTCGTCAGCATAGACGCGGAACACGCTGAAGTCACCAGTATGACGAGGCCACATCCAGTTGTCGGTGTCGCCGCCGAACTTGCCGATTGACTGTGCTGCTGTGAACACGAGACGCACGTCGGTGTAGGTCTTGTAAACGAACATGTAATACTCGTTACCCTCAAAGAAACCTTTGATGACTGGGTTGAGTTTGCCGTCTTCTGATGCTGCTTCCTCTAACTCTTTGATTTTAGCATTGATGGCTTTCTGTCTTGCCATGTAATCCATGTCGTCGGTAACAACGCCAAGGATGTCGTCTGTCACATCTTCCATTCTTACGAGGAATGATGCTGAAACGCCTTCAGCAGGAAGCTCTTCGCTGAAATTTTTAGCTGCGAAGCCTTCGTTGAGATAGTCATGCTCCACTGTCGAGAGGGCTGCGATTGAGCTGTAGCCGCAGTGATGGTTGGTGAAGAGCAAACTGTTTTTGGAAACGATTTCACCTGTGCAGAAGAAACCGCGTGGTTTGGCACCGTTTGAAAGGCCGACGATGGCGTCTTTCAAGCTGCTGTTGTTGATGCTGTAGAGCTCCTCAGGTGTCAGCTGGAGACCCATTTTCTGCATGTCAACGTAATTCAAACGCTCAACGAACATTGGCAACCACATGCCTTCGTCAGCGCGCACGATGCCCATCATACCAAAGATGATGGCAAAGAAAACTGATAATTTTTTCATTTTTTAATGTTTATAGTTAATTTAATGATTTGTAATCAATTTATGAGTTTCCTCGCACTTCGTGCTCGGAATGACAACAGTTTTTGCGGAGCAACATCCTTGTCATTCCGAACGGAGTGAGGAATCTCATCTTGTTAGGTATTCCATTCCCATTTCATACCATATATCCTTCGGGATGCCGCTTCCGGCGAGCTTGTCGAGGTCGGCCTGGAGCTCAGGTTTGATGACGCCGTCGGTGGCGATCCAGTTCTTCACGAACTCATAGTCGCCGTCGCCCTGTGCCTTGAGGATGGCGCCGCCGAGTTTCTCGACTGCGAGCTTCATCTTCGGGAAGTCGATATTGTACAAGCCGTTGGCATCGCGTGTGAAAGCACCTTCTTTAGCCAGGTAGTTGAATTCTATCATGTTAGCCTTGCCGTGAGCTGAGGCGGCGCCGAAACGCACCGAACGGAAGATGCCGGCCATGAAGGTGGTGTAGTTCTCTTCCATAGTGGTGTTGGTGTATTCGCCCATCTCGCTGAGTTTGGTGACGAGGAACAGACCGAGGATGTCGGCCTTAGCCTCTTCGATGGCTGAATACTGCTCTTTCAATGCGTGACGCACTGTGCCGCTGCCATCCAAGGTGTTCTTGATGCCCAGACCGTGAGCCACCTCATGGAACATCACGTTGGCAAAGAACGCGTCGAATTTCACGTTCTGACGTGCCTCTGGAGCGACCAAGACATTAGAAATCGGGACGACAATCTTGTCGAATTTTGCCGCCATGGCGTTCTTCAGCTGTAGCTTGCGGGTGCCTTTCTGCAGCTGCACTCTCTCGTCGTTAGGCAGATTGATGGCGATGGTCTTCGATGCCATGTTGCAGTCGCCACCGTAATAAACCACGTCGTATGCCGCGAGGTCAGCGTCGCTACCCGGTTTCTCCTGTTTGTACTTGTCTTCAACAGGCAGTTTCGTCTGAAGCTCAGGCAACAATGCCACATAACGCGACAGCTTCTTCGTCCATTCCTGGTCCTTGATGAGGATGAACGACTCGTGAGCGGCTTTGTAGCCGAAAAGACCGTCGGTGTAGTTCTCGATAGGTCCAACCACGAAGTCGACGTTGTTGTTGCGGACATCCATCCAAGCCATGTCCGAATAGTAATAATCGTCGGTGAGAAGAGCCTGTGCTCTGAGTTCCAAGTACTCTGCAAACTCTTTGTCTGCTGCGAGTGTGGATGCCTTCTTGAGCAAATCGGCTGCCTTGTTGATCTTATTGGCAAAAGCGTCGTGATACCAAACGGTCTGGAGATTGCCCTGCTCGTCGCGGCACACCAAAGCGTACTGACTGGTCTTGTCAGGGTTTTCCCAAGCCTCAAACTCTTCTTTTGTCATGTCGGTAGGATAAAAACCTGCGCCTTCAGGCTTTGGACCGTATCCAGGGATGAAGACACGACGGTTGTCGAGCTGATCCCACGGACCATAGTTGATCTCCGCGTATTTGCGTGCGTTAGGGTCTTTGATGCCTTCTAAAAACTTGTGTTTGCAACCGCCAAGGTTCTCATGCCAATAGATGTCGTCCATGAGTTTGCCCGCCTCGAAAAGCAATCCGAGCATTTCCACCTCATTGTCTGAAAGATGGCTGATGTCGGTGGTCAAAGTCACCTTGGCATACTGGTTTGCAAGGGCTTCGTAATTCTCTTTGCAGCATGATTCCTCATTTTTCTTTTCGCCACAGCTGAAAAGCGCTGCCGTGATAGCTAATGCCATTGTTAATGTTTTGAATTTCATATCGTTATAAATTTATTCTAAATTAAAGATACTAACCATTTTATATCTGTCCAAGCCTTGCTGAACCATTCTACGTTGGCTTGTATGATGTTGACAGGCTCGGTCATTCCGCCGCCGAGCGAATAAAAAATTATCGCAAGGTTGAAGAAAATGAATGTCCAGATGAAGAGATATGAGCGGAACACTCCGCAACGCTGTATGTCGCTTTGGTCGAAACGCATGTCTTTTTTCCAGCATGAGAAATGAAACATCAGGGTGAAACCGATGATGAAGTCGATTATCGGGAGACACTCGTTTTTAATCATCAGGCGGAAAAACACCATCGCGAAGGTGATGTATGGCAACATATAAGGTGCCAATGTCGAGAAAATATTGGCACTCTGAGCGTTTGACGAGACATAGCCGAGAGTGTTGTCGTTTTGCTTCAGCGTCTCAGATGACTTCGCGTTAAACTCGTAGATTTTCTTGCGAAGAAACAGCCCGCCGACGAGCATGTGGGCGCCTTCATGCGTCATGGTCTGCATGATGTCGAGGTTTTTCCTGAAGAAAATGATTGCAATCAGGACAAATGACATCATACCGACACAAAGCCATAGATAACCTTGATATTGATTGGTGCTGAATGAGTTATAGATGCTCTGAGCACATCTGAAAAACTCCAACCCAGCGATTGTCAGGGTGATTATGAACAGCAGCGATGTTATGAAACGCCAGAGTTTCTGCATGTTTTGTTATTTTGCGATGAACAGTTTCTTCACCAGCGTCGTTTCGCCGTAAATCTTCACAAAATACTGACCTTCAGGGAGTTCTGAGATGTTGATGTCAGAAGTCTTCTCTGTGCTCAAAACGGTGCGGCCAGTCAGATCCAAAATCTCGACGTTTGTGATGTTTAAGTTGTTGTCGTTCAATATTTTAATAACGTCTTTTGCAGGATTTGGATAGATGCTGACGTTGTTTCCGGCTGTGCTTTCATCGATATTGTCGACGTCGCATTCGTTATATTCCGGATTGACGTAAATCACATCGTCTTCAACATGATAGCAAAGCATGTGGTACATCTCTCCGTCGCTGTCGTGGGCAGGCTCGTACATGCCGACATTCATGAAGCCTCTGCTGCTGCCGATGCCTTCCACCCAAAATTCCGTCGCATCAGGAAGACCGATGAAACTGAACGATATTTTCTTTCTTGAGACACCGTCGTTGTCAATGATTGTTGTGACTTCCGTGACTTGCATCGCGTGTTCGTCGTCATCGTGGAAGAAGTCGCCTTCCTCGAGGTCATAGTCATAGAGAAGCACCTCGTCATCGTATGAGGAGCCGTTCCATTTGCAATAATAAACCTGATTTCCGTCGTTGCGGAAAGCGCCATCGAGCTGATTTCCTGTTGAAGGATTCTGAATGTAGATGGTGTTGTATTCAAGACCGCCAATATTCACGGCCTCACCTTGATGGTGATATTCGTAAAATGAGCCTACAGGATGCGGAGCACTCCATGTGTAAACGCCATAAATATACCATGTTTGAGCGCTGACACTCAATGAGATAGCGATTGTTGCGATAGCTAAAACCGCAAATTTCTTAAGATTTTGTAAACGTGTAGCCATAATTATATTATTAAATCAAGCTACAAAATTACAAAATTTTTTGGAAAGGCAAGAAAAAATTATCAGTTATTCATAAACTTCATCCTGACATTTTGTGCGAGGAAAGCCGCGACATGATAGCCTGGGATGTTGGTGACGTTGAGCACAAAATCGTAGTTGCGCGCGTCGTAGCGTGACACACCGGTGTGTCTGACCGTGTATTCCTCACGTTCTCTGTCGATTTCCTTGATGCGTTTTCTCGCGGCAACCTTGGTGATTCCGTGTTTCTCACTGACGTGTTTCACTCTGGCGTCGTAATCGGCGATGAGTAGCACGCGCACCACATTCGGATGGTTTTTGAAGATGTCGAAACCTGTTCGTCCCACGATGATACACGATTCTTTGGCAGCAATGTTGAGCAAAATCTTCTTTTGGATGGCATAAATGTCGTCAGGCAGTTCGTTGGCGACGTCAAATTCCTGCTCGATTTCCTCAAGCACATTCTTGTCGTAAACCTTGATGTCGAGCAAAGCGCCAAGCTTATATGCTATCTCTCTTCCTCCCGAGCCGTATTCGCGGTTGATGGTGATTATCAGTCTGTTGTCTTTCATAGTGAAGCTGTTTTAAAATTATCACTCGCAAAATTATAAAAATATTTTAAGAAAAACAAAAAAATATGCGAAATCTGTGTAATCTGTTCGCTTCAGCGAATAAATCATTGTGGAAAACAAATGTATGATAAAAATCCGTGTAATCTGTGAAATCTTTGAGAAAAAAATGTATTTTTGCGTCATGGCAGGATTATATCTCCATATTCCGTTTTGCAAGTCGAAGTGCGCTTACTGCAACTTCTTTTCTGTCGTCTCCGATAGGCAACGTGCTGATTTTCTTGAGGCTTTGAAGAAAGAAGCCGTTAACCGGAAAGATTATTTGGGTGGCGAAGAAGTGCGTACGGTTTATTTTGGCGGAGGCACGCCGAGCTTGCTGAAGCCTTCCGAGATTTCCGAGATTTTAGATGTTTTAAATAAAAATTATCCTATTGTTGAAAACCCTGAAATAACTCTTGAAGCCAATCCGGATACCGTTTCAAAAGAATCGCTAATTGAGTATAATAAATTGGGAATCAATCGTTTAAGTATCGGGATTCAGAGCTTTTTTGATGACGATTTGCAATATCTCAGCCGCAAACACGATTCGAAGCATGCTTTGCAAGTGCTTGACTGGGCCCAAGAAGTTGGTTTTCAGGAAGTTACGATGGATTTGATTTACGGCATCCCGACTCTTACAGACGAGAAATGGCAAAAGAATCTTGAGATTTTCTTCTCGAAAGGCATTAATCACCTCTCCGCTTATGCTTTGACGGTGGAGGAGAAGACGGCATTGGGACAACGTATTAATAAAGGTGTGGCTGCACCGGTTGATGAGGATGCTACTGTTCATCAATACGAGATTCTTTGCAAAATGACTGATAATCAAGGGTTTGAGCATTATGAGATAAGTAATTTCGCACGCCCAGGACATTATTCAAAACATAACACAATTTACTGGAAAGGTGAGAAATATCTTGGATTAGGGCCATCGGCACATTCGTTTGATGGCGTTTCACGACAGTGGAATGTGGCAGGCGTGAAAGATTATTGCGACAGCTATTCGTTTGAAAAAGAAATACTTACGCTCGACGACCGCTACAATGAATATGTGATGACCTCGCTTCGCACATGTGGGGGCTGTGATGTTGAATTTATCAGGCAAAATTTTGGTGAAAAATATGCCAAAAAGTTCGAAAAAAGCGTAAAAAATCACATTTCTTCAGGAAAAATGTTTCAAAAAGACAAAAAATTCATCTTAAACGACAACGGAATGCTCTTCGCTGACGGCATCGCAGCGGAATTGTTTGTATGAGATTTTTCCATTCCGCTTCACTTCAGTCGAAATGACATGTTGATTTCATTTTTTTGCAAGAAATCTTAAAAATTTTTAAGAAAAAAGTTTGCACAGCATTCAAAATTTTTGTATAATTTTGCCGAGTGATAACATTTCAGAATTAAAAATAAATATATGAAACGTAAAGATCCTATAGCGGAAGCGAGACGTTACGTTGAAAACGCCAAAGAGACATTGAAGGAAAAAGGTGAGCTCGATGTCGAATTAAGAGCTTATCAAGACGATAAATATGTACGTGCAGCAGGTAATTATCTTTGGCTTGGCGTACTGAAAGCACTTGATGCCGTATTTGATGTCAGAACAGATCATCGTACAAGAGTTAACGTAAATAATTATTTGGAAACCATTGGCAAAAGGGACAGAAAACTATTAAGTTTGGTGGATGATGGGTACAAAGTATTGCATTTGTCAATGAATTATGATGGCGTTCAGTCGAAAGATATTTGTGATTTGGGTTTTCGCCTTGCAAATGATATCATTGACCGTTGCGAGATAATGCTGCCAAAACAATAATCATTTTAAGCCATTTGTATGCAGACGCAGATGATTGAGAACGCGAAGTTGGAGATGGTCGACAAGTTCGTCCGTTACACCAATATGAACATCTTCCTGACCGGTAAGGCTGGCACGGGAAAGACGACGTTTCTGCGCGGTCTGTATGAGAATCCTACGAAACGAATGGTGATTCTTGCTCCGACAGGTGTTGCAGCCATCAACGCAGGAGGCCAGACCATACATTCGTTCTTCCAATTGGAATTCGGGCCTCAGATTCCAGAAGGTGCTGCAATTTCTGGCAGTTCCGACGTTATGCGTCGTTCCGCAGTGCAGTATCAGAAGTTTTCGGCAGCCAAGCTGAAAATCATCCGCTCGCTGGAACTCCTTGTCATTGATGAGATTTCGATGGTGCGCGCCGACCTCCTTGATGCCGTGGATGCTGTTTTGAGGCGTGTGCGTCGTAAAGAAAAACCCTTTGGAGGCCTTCAAGTGCTGATGATTGGCGACATCCACCAGCTCGCTCCAGTGGCAAAAGAAGAAGAATGGGCCCTGCTCCGTGATTATTACAAATCAGTGTATTTCTTTGATAGTCACGTGCTTACGAAGACACCGTACTGCTGCATCGAGCTGGAGCATATCTATCGACAAGAGGACCGACAGTTTATTGATATATTAAATAAGGTGCGAAACAACTGCCTCGATGCAGAAAGCCTTAAAGTTTTAAACAGTCACTATCATCCCGACTTCGAGCCTGATGAAGATGCGGGCTACATCACCTTGATGACGCATAACCGTCAGGTGGATGAGATTAATGAAAGTAAGCTTAACGCATTGAAAACCAAATCGTTGAAGTTTGAGGCAAAGATATTCGGCAACTTCCCGGAGACATCGTATCCTACCAAAGCAGAACTCGAGCTGAAAATCGGATCTCAGGTGATGTTCGTGAAAAACGACCCTTCGGCTGAGAAGATGTATTTCAACGGCAAAATCGGCAGAATCGTCAGCTATGACGAGAAAAGCGGACTCGAAGTGCGCTGCGGCGATGAGGTGATTGAAGTGAAACCCGTCACATGGTCGAATTTCGAGTACCGAATCAACGAGGAAACCAAGGATATCGAAGAGAAAGAGGTCGGAAGCTTCACGCAGATCCCGCTGAAACTGGCATGGGCAATAACCATCCACAAGAGCCAAGGACTGACGTTCGACAAACTGATTCTGGATGCGAGTCTGGCTTTCGCACATGGCCAGGTTTATGTGGCACTGAGCCGATGCACCTCGCTCGAAGGACTGGTCCTAAAGGCGAAATTATCACAAAGCGGGCTGTTTAACGACTTGACAATCAATCAGTTTGTAACCGGACTGCCTTCAAAAGAGCCCAATGAGGAGCAGTTCGAATATAACAAGAAACTCTACGAGTCACAGATGCTCTTCGAATTGATAGATTTTATTGACATTGAGAGCGATTTGAACGGCATCAGAAAGGTGGTTTTCGCCAACAAAGGCAGTTTCGACGCTTCGGTAAGCGAAAAAATAGCTCCCAAAGGACAGAAGTTCCATGAAGAAGTGGTTGAGGTGTCTGAAAGATTCAAACGCCAGATTGGTGGTATTTTGAAAGATAACTTGCAGATTGACAACAATTTACAGCTTCAAGAACGTGTCAAAAAAGGTTGTTCGTACTTCTTGGACAAGCTGTCGGATTTGGAAGATATTGCCGGTTTGCCGTTTGAGACCGACAACAAAGCCGTTAACGACCAGATAAAGAAGGAGTTGGATGCTTTCAACACCGATTTCTTCGTGAAAAAAGCATGCCTTGAGTGCTGCTTGGGCGGCTATGAGATGAAGAAATATCTCAATGTTAAAAATAAGAAAATCGTTGAGGCTGAGGAACTTAACAAGTCCAAGAAAGCTAAGTTGTCAAGAAAGCAGTTGTCGAGAGACGATAACAAACTGTTCAAAGCTTTGGTGGTATGGCGTGCGCAAGTGGCTGACGCTCTTGAAGTTGAAGAGACAAAGGTCATTCCGACGACAGCCTTGACCGCTATCGCAGAGAAGAAGCCGATGTCGGTGAAAGAGCTTAAGTCGCTGTCGAAGATAGGGACTACACGTTTGCAGCGTTATGGAGCCGATATTTTGAACATAGTGCTTGAACATCAAGGATTTACCAGGAAAGAATTCGACGATGAGGAGTCGAAGGAAGAGCTTGAACTCAGCTCGTCGGTTCTGCGCACGAAGGAGCTGATAGAGGAGGGGCTTTCGATAGATGAAATCGCCGAACAACGCGGCATGGCACGGTCAACGATTGAGCAGCATGCCGCGGAGCTTGTGTTGAGAGGCTACGCCGACGCCAAAGATTTCATGAGCAAAGAGCATTACGAAAACATCGTGGAATACTTCACCGAAACACGGGATTCATCGCTTGGAGCGGCGAAAGACGTGCTCGGCGAGGAGTACTCTTGGGGAGAACTGAGGATAGTGCTTAATGAAATGAAAAGAAGTCTTTAGTTTTTAGTCTTTAGTAATCTGAACTAATGACTAACGACTAAAGACTAGTGACTAGCGACTGTAAAAGCTCCTTCATTCCTTCCGAAGCACCTTTTTTGATATGGGTTATAGGACGGCGTGTATTGATGTTAACGTCTTTAGGGTCAATAAGATAGACATCGGCATCGGAAGGGACATAATACAGCAGGCTTGCTGCCGGATACACGTTCATCGAGGTTCCTATGATGACGAAGATGTCGGCCTGTTCCACGTATCTTACTGCCGTCTCGATTTCCGGTACTGCCTCGCCGAACCAAACGATGAAGGGTCTCAACTGGCTTCCGTCACCGGCTTTGTCGCCCATTTTCACCTCAAACTCTTCGGGTTTCAGCTCTTTGATATAACGAGGGTCGTTGGGATTATAGCTCGAACAAACCTTTGTCAGTTCGCCATGAAGATGAATTATGTGATGGCTGCCGGCTCGTTCGTGAAGATTGTCAACGTTTTGCGTCACAACAGTCACGTCGAAATATTTTTCAAGTTCGGCACAAAGAATATGTCCTTGGTTTGGTTTCACGTCGAGCAGCTGTTTGCGGCGTTCGTTGTAGAAGTTGATAACCAATTCCGGGTTAGCCTCATAGCCTTCGATAGAGGCGACCTGCATCACAGGATATTTGTCCCACAATCCGCCTGCGTCTCTGAAAGTGCTGATGCCGCTTTCTGCGCTGATGCCTGCTCCTGAGAGGATTACTAATTTTTTCATGTTACTTGTTGTTAAACTGATTCATTGTCAGATCGGGTCCGATGGCGACGAAGCTTTTGACGAATTCCACGGCGACGTCGAGACGAGGCTGGATCTCGTCGATTTCCTGTTTTTTCCATTCGCCGATGACGAAGTCGACTTGTTTCCCTTTAGCGAAGTCGTTGCCTATGCCGAAGCGGAGGCGGCAGAAGTCGCTGCTTCCGAGTGATTCTATGATGTTTTTCAGACCGTTATGACCTCCGTCGCTGCCTTTTTTACGCATTCTGAGGGTGCCGACAGGAAGAGCGAGGTCGTCGCAGACAACCAAGATGTTTTCCATCGGGATTTTTTCCTGTGTGGCCCAGTATTTCACGGATTTTCCGGAGAGGTTCATATAAGTAGTGGGTTTTATCACAATCATCTGACGGCCTTTGTATTTCATCTCCGACACCATTGCCAAGCGGCTGGTGGTGAAGGTGCATTCGAGGTTTTTCGCCAGATGGTCGGCGACCATGAAACCGATGTTGTGCCGCGTGTTGGCGTACTCGGCTCCGATATTTCCCAGACAAGCTATCAAGTATTTCATGCTGCAAAAATAAAAAAAAGCCTTCAAACGAAGGCTTTTCCAATATAAATTTCTTAAAATTTACATTATTTTGCTTCTGCTGCCGGAGCTGCTTCTGCTGCTGGAGCTTCTTCAGTCTCTTCTTCAGTTGCTGCGTTACGTGGAGCTTTGACGTCGACCACGATGGTGTTCTCGGCGACGAGGACAGTCATCTTCTGGAGGTTGAGGTCTTTCACCTTGATAGCCTGGTTCATCTGAAGCTGTGACACGTTGACGATGATGTTATCCGGAAGGTCGTTGACATAACCACGGACTTTCATCTTAGGCAGGTTCATGATGAGACGGCCACCACGCATAACGCCTGGGCATGTACCCTCAGTGCGCACTGGAAGCATGACGGTGATTGGGTTGTCTTCATTCACATCGAGGAAGTCGGCGTGAAGGACTTCGTCAGTAACAGGATGATACTGAATGTCTTGAAGAATTGTGTGGTAAACTTTACCGTTGATGTCGAGGTCGATGATCAATGTCTCAGGAGTGTAAAGAATCTTCTTGAAGTTTCTTGCATCCATTGCAAATTTCACCTGTTCGATGTTGTTACCGTAAATGACGCAAGGTACGAGGCCTTTTGCGCGCAATGCTTTAGCATCTTTTTTCCCTACGTTCTCGCGAAGAGAACCGCTCAATGATACTGAATTCATTTTGTTTGTTTTTAATGTTATACAATAATTATACTGTTGAGACGCACGGCCGTGCGTCTTTACTATTTAGCGTTGAAGAATTCGCTTAATGACTCGTAATTTTCCACCTTTTTGATGACCTCGGCGAAGAGTTCGGCTGTTGAGAGCACGTGAATCTTCTTGCTTGGGTTCTTCAGCGGGATGGTGTCTGTTACGACCACTTCGTCGAATACTGAGTTATCGATTTTTTCCATTGCTGCGCCAGAGAAAATCGGGTGTGTTGCGAAGGCGCGGACGCTGCGAGCGCCGTTGTCTTTCAGCAACTGGCCGGCTCTGGTGATGGTGCCTGCCGTGTCGATGATGTCGTCGATGAGGATGACGTCACGGTCCTGAACGTCGCCGATGAGGAGCATCTTCTCGATCTCATTCGGTTTCGAACGCTGTTTGTGGCAGATGCAGAACACTGTGCCGAGCATCTTGGCATACGATGAGGCGCGACGTGTGCCACCGGCGTCTGGCGATGCCATGATAGGGTCATGCAGATTCAGACTTTGTATATAAGGTACGAAAATCTTCGATGCGTAGAGGTTGTCGACAGGGATGTCGAAGAAACCCTGAATCTGGTCAGCGTGGATATCCATTGTGATGACGCGTGTTACACCGGCGACCTGGAGGAGGTTGGCGACCAACTTGGCAGCGATGCTGATACGCGGACGGTCTTTTCTGTCCTGACGGGCGAATCCGAAGTATGGGATGACAGCGATGATGCGGCGTGCTGATGCGCGTTTGGCAGCGTCAACCATCATCAAAAGTTCCATGAGATTTTCTGTAGGTGGGAAGGTAGACTGAATCAAAAATACGTCTCTTCCGCGTAAATTTTCCTCAAAACTTGGCTGAAATTCTCCGTCAGAGAACACTGTTACGTTACATGTTCCGAGTGGATTGCCATAATATTTGGCGATTTGATCTGCCAAATATTTCGTGGCTCTGCCTGAAAAGATTGATACAATGGGCTCTTGCATAATTCAAAATTTGTCTGTTTAATTTTTCGGGTGCAAAAATATAAAAAAAAATGTTGCGTGTAACAAAAAATGTATTAATTTTGCAGCCGAAAAAGTTCATTGAAAAAAATGAGCCTAGGTGGCGGAATTGGTAGACGCGTCGGTCTCAAAAACCGATGAGGTAACACTCGTGCCGGTTCGATCCCGGCCCTGGGTACGGATTTTAAAAGCAAATCCCTTGGTAATCGTAACAGACTGCCAAGGGATTTTTCTTTTTTTGAGCTTGAAATGAATGATATTCCTATTTTATTTAATAATTGTGCAATATTTCAAAAAATTATTGTACTTTTGCGCCCATTAATCCTATAATTTAAACAAGATGAAAAAAGTATTTACTGTATTGTTTCTGCTTTGCGCTTTGACAAACTTCGCACAGCAACCTCTTCTTAAATCAGAATGGGAACAAGGCTATCCTTACAACATGCTCTGCCCAAGAGATCCGTTTAACGGTTATGCGTATTGCGCTGCCGGTTGTCCAGCTGTTGCCATGGGGCAGATTATTAATTATTTAAGGACAACACAAAACACTCGCTTTGACGATGGCGATGACTATCTCCATGATTACGTAGGTAGAACATATAATATTGATGACGATTGGGAAAGATTGCAATTCCCGTCATTCCCAATGCTGAACGTTATGCTGGATTCTGTCGATGCCACTTTCGAACGTGGCGATGAACTCAGCGACACATTGAAGGCTGCTGTGATTTTTGCTTGCGGCACGGCATGTACACAGATCTATACTTCTGATATGGGCTCTGGTACTTTCTTTGTGGATCAGGCGTTTGCAGCATATAAGCGTTTCGGCTTCACTGACTGTAAGCTGTTCCGTGACCCGACCGACGAGATGTACGAGATTCTGATTTCCAACCTGGAAGACGGCTATCCTGCCCATCTGGCTGTTGAAAATCCGGAGGGAACGATAGGACATAATGTCGTGGTTGACGGCTATCGCGAAACGGATGGCAAGTTCCATATCAACTTTGGCTGGGGTGGTCCTAATGATGACTGGTATGACATCCCAGACCCTAATTTTGCTTATGGAATGACAAAAGTGGAAGGCATAATCTTGGATATCATTCCTACAAATGATGCTGTCCAGAAGGTCTTAAGCCACTCACTTGAGGTTTATCCGAATCCGGCTTCCGACGTTCTTTACATAGACAATCTTCCTTGCAAAGAAGCAGAATACGCAGTATTCAATGTTATGGGACAAAAGGTGGGTGCCGGTACTTTAAATGGAAAGATTTCCGTTGCCGAATTTGAAAAAGGACTCTATGTTTTGCAAATCAAAGGTGAAAAATTCCTTGAAACGACTAAATTCATTGTGAAATAGTTGTAATTTTGCAAAAAATTTACAACATCATGAAATCACTTCTTGGAATGTCGCTTCAGGAGCTGCAAGACATTGTGGCTCAACATAATATGCCAAAGTTTACCGCCAAACAACTTGTCGATTGGCTTTATCGCAAACGCGTCGCCACCTTCGATGAGATGACCAACCTGTCGAAACAGACACGTCAGGTCTTGGCTGAAAACTACGAGACGGGTTACCGCGCCTTCGCCGATGTGCAGGAGTCGAAAGACGGCACCAAGAAATACCTGTTTCCGGCTGAAAACGGCTTCGTCGAGACGGCGTATATCCCTGAACGCGAACGCGCTACGCTATGCGTGTCGTGCCAGGTGGGATGCAAGATGAACTGCCTATTCTGCCAGACCGGAAAACAAGGCTTCCAAGGCAACCTCTCGGCTGGCGACATCATAAACCAGATACTTAACCTCCCGGAATACGAGACGTTGACAAACTTCGTCTTCATGGGCATGGGCGAGCCGATGGACAACTACGACAACATCATGCGGGTGCTCGAAATCATGACCTCCGACTGGGGCCTGGCGATGAGCCCGACACGTATCACAGTGTCGACAGCGGGCGTCATCCCTAACATGAAACGCTTCATCAACGAGTCGAAATGCAACCTTGCCGTCAGTCTGCACAGCCCGTTCCACGACGAACGCGCGAAAATCATGCCTGTCGAGAAGTCGTATCCTATCAATGAGGTCATACATGCCATCCGCCAGCACGACTGGAGCGGCCAGCGCCGTGTGTCGTTCGAATATATAGTGTTTAAAGGCCTTAACGACACTCCGAAACATATCAACGAGCTCGCAAAACAACTTGGCAGCCTCCGTTGCCGCGTGAACTTAATTCGTTTCCATGCAATTCCAAACATCGACTTGCAAAGTCCTTCAATGGAAGACATGGTCCGCTTCCGCGATAAACTCAACGACAAAGGAATTATAGCAACGATAAGGGCTTCAAGAGGACAGGATATCGACGCCGCCTGCGGGTTGCTGTCGACAAAGAGAGTTTAAAACGATTTCGTTTTATATAAGCTTAGCCAGGTTTTTGTCAATCTCTTCTTTGTACGCTTCTTTCAGTTCCACCGGAAGAAAACTTATGTCGATAAAATCATGCCATTTAGGGGCGACTGTTATAAACTTGTTAAAAATGTTTTCGATAACTTTTTCTTCTAATCCTGATAATGACATTGCCCGCATGAAATTCTGACGATTGATTTTTTTCTTTCGTCCGTCGAGTGTTAATGCCAGTTCTTCTTTGTCTTTAGGATAAATCAAATGAACGTTAAGAAGGTCGTAAGCTTGTGAAAGCACATAATTCCCTGGCATCTTACTTATGAGCGAAAAGTTTTTGAGATGCATGTCCGAATTGCCCACAATCCAAGAAAACACCACTACTTCCCAGAAATTAACCAAATCCAGCATTGGGGCGGAAGAATAATGTTTGATCATCTTGGCGATATTTTCGTATGACGATTTGTATTTGTCGGCAGTAATACGTTCGCTTATCTGGCAAAGGTCTTCCATCAAATATTTTTTGCCGTGGTTGTCGCGGTCTATTCTTCGTGTCAGATATGTCGTTTCGCCATCACTGAAACGAATCAATGTGTGTGGAACAACGGCAATTTTGGCTATTTCGGCAAGGTGCATTGTGAGGTCTTCGACTTCCGGAAGCCAAGGGAAATCGTCAGATTTCGGTTTCAAAATATATTTGCCCCAAAGTCCGACTATAGTCATGCGGTCGGGTTCGCCTTTCCCTCCCTTGATTACGTCCATCGACAGTTTCGATTGCACGCCAGTGACGGCAATCCTGTTTAGAACTGATTCTTTAGCCAAATCATTGATATTATCTCGTGAATATGGAAGGACTGGTGCTTCGGTTTTTCCAAAGAATTTCTTGGCACATCCCGGATGATAGTCCTTTTGTCCTTCTTCCAGTTCTTTATAGCAATACAGACATTTACACATACTATTCAGCCTCCTCCAATCCTATTATTCCGATGGCGCCGATACAGTCTTTGCAACAAGTCATAAGCAATCCCATTCTGTCGTTGGGGTTGAGTTTCCAATTTTTTGAGGCCACGTCTAGCAACCATCCTTCTGGAATGAGACCATCGAAAAATGGGAACATGGTTGACGACTGATAAGGCTTGCTCGTCAACGGCAAAGTTAAACTTATTGGTTCGGCATTTCCTGATAACAAATAATCCTCGTCGTAGCAAAATGAATAGCCGTTTTCGTCTTCAACGAGTTGTCCGACCTTCGTCTCCCTATAAAAAACGTCAGCTTTTCTCATAACTCAGAATCTCCTCTCTGCTGTTCGACAACGCCCAATTCTTTGCCGAAAAGTGCCAAGATGGCATTTGTTTTATCCATCCTCAAGGTCTTTTTCCCCTGCTCCAAATCTCTCACGAAACGAAGTCCCACGCCCGATTTGTACGACAAATCTTCCTGCGTCAGTCCATATTGCTTTCGCAGAGCCTTAACCTGTTGTGACAATCTGCTTTTTTCAGCCATAACCAATATTTTTTTGCAAAAATACAAAATTATTTTCACATATTATATCGTTTCGGGTATAAAAAATATAAATTTTGATAAAATATACCCGATAAGGTATAAAATAGTAAATTTTTGATGAATTATATCCGAAAGGGTATAAAAATGTAGTGTAGTGAAACCATGTGAAATATTTTTTGGAAATATGCCGAATAATATCTATCTTTGCGCTGTGAAATTAAAAACAAACACATGATATAAAACGAAGAAATAGATAAAAATACATATTGAGCTGACGCTCTTGTTCTCTCAGTGCTAACGTCTGGAAAACATATGCAAGAAGTGGGAATAAGTATGCGGAAGTTCACGCGTTTAGGCGTGGGCTATTTCCAACTTATTTACTTCAAGGTCCTTCCAGACACCTGCACTGAAAATAAGCGGAAAGGTCTGCGCCTTTTTTCATGCTACTTGTTTTCTGAACAACGACCGCCGACTCAAAGCAGGGAAGCCGGAAACTGCATCAAAGAGTAGGCATAATTAATAGTTTACAACATGGAACTAATTATTATCAGAGGTCGTCAAGACGATGGCAAGACAACAACTGCCACGTTTTTACACAATCAGCTCCTTGAACATGGGGCAAAAGTAAAACTGCTTCACACAAACGGAAATTATCTTTCGGTAGGAAATTGGATGGTCGATTTTCAATCAGTACTTGACATTGGCAAGAAACGTATTGTTATAATTTCAGAAGGTGACGATGACGACCGATTGGCTGAACTGATGGAGAGTTTGATATACGATTACCGCCCTGATATTGTGGTGGTTTGCGCTCGCGCTTATGACAGAGTGGGTTCATCTTATCGAATGCTTACCGAAAAATACAAAGATTTAATTAAATCAGAAAATGAATTTTGGACAGAATTTGCCGATGATTATTCCCAGATGATAGAGGTTAAACGTCAAATTGTTGAATTGATAATCAATAGAATATATAACATTTAAACCAATATAATATGAAAACAAACGTGATAATGAAGCTTGCAATATTATTAATGATGGTAATCTTTGTTGTAAATTCTGGTTATGGACAAATCAAAGTTGTTGGAGATGATTACGCAGAACAAATGACTGGTTCTAAGCAGTATTATGACCACGACATTTCTTTTGATACGATTTTTCCAAAAACCAATTTTATGAAAGGTGTCGGACATCAAGATGCATGGATAGAATATGACAGATATTTATCATATCAGATTGAATGGAACCGATATAATATGATGGGCGATACTGTGTATATTCCTGATAACATTTGTTTTGTTGATGATATACCAAGCCGCGGTTATGACCAAGAATTGCAAGAGATTGTCCAATATACAGCCTACAATTATAGCGAATCATTTGCTATTCAAGTAGATGGGGATTCTGAGACGCGTGTTGACACTCTGCCGAAAGGATACTATGTTATAACAGGATATGTTTTCTGTGAAGGCAATTCTGTTTTTAATAAATATTGGAAAATACAAAAGGATCCATATCTTGAAAAAATCAGTTCAAGTACAAGTTTATCTGAATACTATATCAATATCAATGGGAAAAGATACATTTCAGACTATCAACTACGTCGAGGAAGCGGTTATTATACTGATGAGGATTATTTAAAAAGAGTAAAAGAATGTTTGGCTGAAGCGAAACGTGAATACAATAATTGTATTAAATACGATTATATCAAACTTTCATCTGTTGATAAGATTGATGGTCATGATTATGTTTATTACTGTAGAGATATTACTGACATCAAGCCGTTTAGGGTTGGATTTTATAATGAATTTATAAAACACTATTTAGGAAAGGAAGTGTTTCTAAAAAACTATTCCGATAGATTGGACAAAAGAGACCCATTCCAAAAAAAGGCATATAACCAAGGTAAAAAGATTAAAAACGGAGATATTATCCAAGATGCACTTAGAGGAGAGAAGTTTAAAGTTGCAGATAGTTTGTTTGTGGTAAAAGATTTGGTTTTGAATAAAAAAGGAAAATCAGAGTATCACGTGTATTGCATTTTAGAAGGAAATGCTTCTGGTAAGTTTTCAATTCCGATGGAATATTTATTTTATTATTCAGGAGATGAAGAAAATCCTATCGGAACCCAATCTTATATACCATATGGTATTTCATTTTCAAGCTCATACTACGAGTACATATACGATGTTTTGGTAATGTATACTCCGGAAGATTACAATTTGGTGTTGGCAATGGACAAGAAGCGCGATGAAGAGAGGAAACTACTCAATCAAAAAAGGGAAGAACAAAGGCAAAAAGAGATAGAATCGCAAAACCTTGAATGGAAAAGGGAAAAAGAGCGGCTCGAAAATGAATTTGAACAACGGATGATTGCTAAATATGGTATCGAAAACGGTAAGTTAATTGCTAAACATCAAGTGTCAATCGGTATGACACAAGACATGTGCATGGATGCATGGGGCTATCCTATGAATAAATACAGAACAACCACGGCAGGAAGTGTTACAGAAGTTTGGTGCTATAACTATAAAACGCGAATTTATTTTGTCAATGGCAAAGTGCGACAGATAGATGATTAACCTCAATACTTAAAATAGGAATGGAATTCCTTCGTCGTATTCCATCCCGAGTTGTCTGCGAATTTGCAATAAATTCCGAAAATTCTGCCGTTTGTGGCTTAACTCTTAAAATACCCCTCTATTCCGTATAACGGGATATTTGTCATCCAATCCTGCTCTTTGTATGGCTTCATGGAGCAACGAATGTCATCTGGCACATTTTTATGAGGGAATAAATCCCAATTACTACATTTTTATGAGCTTATGCGCAGTTTTTGTTCGGAATCATATCATATCAGATGATTTTTAAAGATTTTAATAAGATTTTTTAAGTTTTCTTGAATTATCGACGAAAAAATAAAAGAATTCAAACTCCTAACTTCTAACTTTTTTTTGTATATTTGCAGTCAGGTAGCAAATCATAATTTAGTAACCTCTTAAAGTCTTAAAAAATGGATGATTCAGGTGTAATAAATACAAATGAAATTGAGAGAAGAATAATCCTTATTCGTAATTGTCAAGTCATGATTGATAGAGACTTGGCTGAATTGTATGGTGTTGAGACAAGACGTCTGAACGAACAGGTTAAGCGTAATAAAGAACGTTTTCCCGAGCATTTTATGTTTCAACTAACAAAAGAAGAACAGGAAAATTATGAAACGTTTAGAGACAATATTCTTACGATTGACAAAAACTCGGATCCTTTGATATCGCAAATTGCGACATCAAACAAAGGTGGTAATAGAAAACCTTCTTATGCTTTTACGGAACAAGGGGTAGCAATGCTTGCTTCTGTGCTTCATAGCGATACTGCTATAAAAATGAGTATACGGATTATAGAAGCATTTGTAGCTATGCGTAGATACCTTATGAATAATGCAAATATATTTATGGAAATCGAATCCATTAAAAAACATCAGATTGATTCGGATTTACATATTTTGAACAATGAAAAAAAGATAGATGATGTGATGAAGTTGATGGAGAAAAACAATACAGAGGTTAGTCAAGGTATATTTTCGGAAGGTCAGATTTTTGATGCTTATGTTTTTGTCATAGATTTAATAAGAAAAGCAAAGTCTTCGATAGTTTTGATTGATAATTATATTGATGAAACAGTCTTTATAATGTTAGATAGACGTGAAGTAGGAGTGTCTGCCACAGTTTATACGGCAAATTTTCCTAATAGATTAAAACTTGATTTAGAAAAGCATAACTCGCAATATCAACCAATAAAAGTTGAGGTTTATAATAAATCTCATGACAGATTTCTTATTATCGATGATGATATTTATCTCATAGGAGCATCATTAAAAGATATGGGAAAGAAAATGTTCGGCTTTTCAAAATTACATTTTTCGAAAGAGGAAATATTAAATCGTTTGTAAAAAACTCCACACTCCAAACTTTTTTGTATCTTTGCCAAAAATTATATCAAAGTGCAGACATTAAAATCACAAATATCTCCTGCAAGCGCTGAGTTTCAGGAGAACCGCAAGGCTTTCATGGAGCTGATGGCGAAGTACCACGACGCCATGGACGCCAGCATGCACGGCGGCGGCGAGGCGGCTATCGCCAAGCATAAGAAACGTAACAAACTCTTGGCACGCGAACGCATCGACCTGCTCATTGACAAGAACACTCCGTTTTTGGAGCTTTCGCCGATGGCGGCGTACGACACGTATAACAACGACTTCCCGTCGGCGGGCATCATCACCGGTATCGGCATGATTCAAGGCCGCGAGGCTGTCATCGTAGCCAACGACGCCACGGTGAAAGGCGGCACATATATGCAGTACACCGTCAAGAAACACCTGCGCGCACAGGAGATAGCGATGGAGAACCATCTGCCGTGTGTGTATATGGTCGACAGCGGCGGCGCCTTCCTGCCTGAGCAGGACACCGTGTTCCCCGACAAGGAGCATTTCGGCCGTTTCTTCTACAACCAGGCGAGGATGTCGGCAATGGGCATCCCTCAAATCGCCATCGTGATGGGAATGTGTACCGCGGGCGGCGCCTACGTGCCTGCCATGAGCGACGAGACCATCATAGTGAAGAAACAAGGCACCATCTACCTCGGCGGACCTCCGCTGGTGAAGGCGGCAACAGGTGAAATCGTCACTGCTGAAGAACTTGGCGGAGCTGAGATGCACACCTCTGTCTCCGGTGTCGCCGACCACCTTGCGGAGAACGACAGCCACGCCATGCAGATATGCCGTAACATCTTTAAAACACTGGAGAAGCCGAAAAAACAGCTGCTCGACATGCTTCCTGTTGAAGAGCCTCTCTACGACCCGACGGAGCTTTACGGCATCGCACCAGTGGATTTAAGAAAAGTCGTCGACCCGCGCGAGGTCATCATGCGTATCGTCGACGGCAGCCGCTTCCAGGAGTTCAAAGAGAGATATGCAACGACTATCGTCTGCGGCTTCGCTCATCTGATGGGCTTCCCGGTGGGCATCATCGCCAACTACGGCGTGCTGTTCAGCGAGTCGGCATTGAAGGCGACACATTTTATAGAATTATGCTGCCAACGTAACATCCCGTTGGTGTTCTTGCAGAACGTCACCGGCTTCATGGTCGGAAAACAATACGAATGCGGCGGCATCGCCAAGGACGGCGCCAAGATGGTGCATGCGGTGAGCAACGCCAACGTGCCGAAGTTCACAATCATCTTTGGAGGCTCGTTCGGCGCAGGCAACTACGGCATGGCAGGTAGAGCCTACAGCCCGAGACTGCTCTTCATGTGGCCTAACGCCAAGATTTCGGTCATGGGAGGCACACAGGCTGCCAACGTGCTCGCAACCGTCAAGGAAGACCAGTATCACTATAAGGGAATGCCAGTGCCTGAAGAAGAAATCAAGGCTTTGAAACGCGAGATTCTTGCCAAATACGACTACGAAGGCTCGGCGTTTTACAGCACTGCACGTCTGTGGGACGACGGCATCATCGACCCCGTTGACACTCGAAGAATCCTCGCCATGGGCATCGCAGCATCGCTCAACCAGAAGTTCCCGCCACAACAGTTCGGAGTATTTAGAATGTAAGCTATGGAATTCACAACACTTCAGATAGGAATCGAGAAAAACGTCGCTCGCATCGCGCTGAACCGTCCCGAGGTTCGTAATGCGTTGAATGTCACGATGATAAAGGAACTCACTGAAGCCGTCGACTGGCTCGATGCTCGCGACGACATCCATGTCATCGAGATTTGCGGCAATGGCAAGAGTTTCTGTGCCGGCGCCGACCTCAACTACATGAAAGACATCGCCAACAACGGATATATCCAGAATCTCGAGGATGCGAGAAGGCTTTCGAAGCTGTTTCAGACCATCTATTTCTGCAACACTCCGATTATCGCCCTGGTGCACGGTCACGTTATAGGAGGCGGCAACGGCATCATAGCAGCTTGCGACGTGGTGTTGGCTGAAAACGACACCGTCTTCGCCTTCAGCGAGGTGAAACTCGGCATCACACCGGCAACGATATCGCCTTTCATCATTGCAAAATGCGGCGAGGCGATGGCTCGCGACACCATGCTGAGCGGACGTAAGTTCACAGCTCAGGAAGCTTTGAGATTCAACCTCGTGAACTATGTTGGCACGATGGAGGAGCTCAACAAACGCTTGGATTTCTATACAGAGAACTATCTCGCGGCGTCGCCATCGGCAATACGCGACTGCAAACAGCTCATCCGCTCAGTCTGCGGCCATGACGACCCATACAGCACGGTTTTCGAGATGACATCATCGCTCATCGCAAACGAAAGGATGGGAAAAGATGCTCAGGAGAGAATGAAAAAATTCATTGAAAAATAAACCATCAAAACCTAATAGCTAATGGCTAAAACGGGCTGTAAATTTGAAAAATATGAAAAAAACACTATTAATCACAGTTTTAATGACAATGTCGTTTTGGGGTTTTTCACAAGATTGGTTCGGTTTCAACAGATACAAGGATGACAATGAACGAATCAAGGCGAGCGGCAATTATCCTGAGGTCGTCTTTATGGGCAATTCCATAACTGAGTATTGGGCGTATTATCATCCTAACTTCTTCAGCGACAATAACTTCTGCGGAAGGGGAATAAGCGGGCAGACCTCGTCGCAGATGCTTGTCCGATTCACAGCCGATGTAGTGGAGCTTCATCCTAAAGCTGTGGTTATTATGGCAGGGACAAACGATGTGGCGCACAATGATTATTATGTTGAGCCGGAAAAAGTTGTTGAAAATATCATCGCCATGTGTGATATTGCTAAAGCCAACGGCATTATCCCGATAATAAGCTCAATACCACCATGCTCAGGTTTTCCTTGGCGGCAAGAGATTGAAAATCCGGGTCAGACCATAGTCAATATCAACAAAAGCTTGAAAACGTATGCTGAAAACAACGGCATCGTTTATGTTGATTATCATACTGCCCTTGCTGACAAAAATCTCGGTCTGCCTAAGAATCTCAGCGACGATGGATGTCATCCGAATCCTAACACCTATCTTACAATGGAGTCGCTCGTGATGAAGGCGGTTCGGTCGTTATCTGATAAATAATTTACAACAAACAATATAAAAATGCCTAAATTTGAAATAAGACCAGCAACAGAAAACGAAGCGGGACTGGTGTTGGAATTCATCAAGAAGCTCGCGGTTTATGAAAAGATGATAGACGAAGTCGAAGCCACTGAAGCCACCATTTACGACTCGTTGTTCGTGAAGCACGATGCCGAGGTCGTATTCGGCTGTGAAGACGGTGTTCCTGTCGGTTTTGCCTTGTTTTTCCATAACTTCAGCACCTTTGTCGGTCGCAAAGGCTTGTATCTCGAAGACCTCTTTGTCATCCCTGAGAAACGCGGTTTAGGCTACGGCAAGGCATTGTTATTGCATCTCGCTCATCTTGCCAAGGAGCGCCACTGCGGCCGCATGGAGTGGGTATGCCTCGACTGGAACCAGCCTTCAATCGACTTTTATAAGTCATTGGGTGCCAAGCCGATGGAAGACTGGACGATATACAGGCTGGATGAGAAAAGGTTAGGGGAGATATAGAAAACTACATCACGGCTCTCATCAAGCTTTCTTTCACAAAAGCGTTAAGCGAAATACCTTCAGCCTGTGCCATTGCTGCTACTTTAGCGTGCAGTTCAACGGGAATTCTCACATTGAAACTTCCACTGTATGATTTGTGAAGTTCAATTCCGTTTGCTTTGCAATGCTCGATGTAATCATCGACAGCATTAACAAAATCAGTTTTAAGTTCTGACAATGTCTGTCCCTCATAGGTTATCAAAACACCTTTTTCAAGCCCAAGAACTTTTCCGTAAAGGGTGTTTTCCTCAAGCTCAGCTTCGATGCTTCCGATAAATCCTTTGTATTTTAATGTTTCCATCTTAGATTAGGTTATTATTTTGTAGGTATATTACGATGTCTTTCAATGCATTAGGTTTTATAATTGAAGTCGGATGAGGCTTGTGAGCCAAATATTGCAACTGCTTTTCTCGATTATAAAACCTTATTCTCGATCTCGATGTTTTCCCTTTATTGTCAATCTCAAATCCCAACTGAATTAGCAGCGACTCCAGTTCTGCAAATGTAAAATCTTTCGGCAGCATTAACAATCTTTGAACCAACTTCTCTTTCTTACTCATCTTAATAGCAACTATTTCTCAGTTGCAAAGGTATATATAATTTTTGAATTGTCAACCTCTTTTTCAAAAAAAACTTATCAATTCGGCAAAAATCCATATCTTTGCCACAAAATTACTTTTAAATGAAAAACTTGCTATTTGCCATATTGGCAATATCGGCATGCATTGCTGCAAAGTCCCAAGACATCTACACCGCCGGGTATTTCACTGTTGACGACGGGCCCCAAGTGGCTGCGGTGTTCAGAAACGGTGTGGCGTTCTACAGCCAGAAACAGCTTGGGAAAGATTTTTATTCATCTGCAATCGCTATTGATACGCTGAGCGGTGATGTCTATTGGTCGGCTAACGCGTTTCCTCAGAACTCCATCTCCGAGGGCTGCGGTTATGTGATGAAAAACGATGAGATTTTGCTGGATAATGTGATTGGGACCTGCATCAATGACATCTCTTTTGACGGTGATGACATATATTCTGCCGGCTATATGAACGATATTTATGAGTCGGTTGCCGCAGTGTGGAAAAATGGCGAAACCACCCCGCTTTACACCTATTGTGCCGATAAACATTCGAGTGAGGTCCTGGGTATTGATGTCGTCGATGGCGTGGTATATGCCTGCGGCTACTACGAGGAAGGCCTGACTTACGGATGCGTCTGGGTTAATGGCGACCTTTACGCGATGTATCCCAACAGCAAAGTCTCTGGCATCACTTATCATGATGGAGATATTTATTATTTGTTGGATGAATGCACCACATCGGTTTACAAATCTGGAGAAGAGCTTTATGAATTGCAGAATTATGGCGGCTCCTGTAGTGATGTGGACGCCATAATAGTGGCTGATAATGATGTGTATACGGCAGGCTTCCTGGGTTTTATCAATTGTCTGGTGTGGAGAAATGCCGATTGTATCTATCTTCATCCGTTTGGGGGAGATGCCGCCTTTACTGCTTGCCAATATTTCGAGCAGAGTCTTTATTACGTCGGCTGGGATCATTTGGGCCGTGGTATAATTTTTAAGGATGGAGTGCAGTTATATTCGTTGGATGACTGCGCTTTTTATGACGTCTGGGTCCGCCCAAGCCCTCTTGCCGTTGAGGAGATAAAGGCAGACGACGGCTCGGTCGTTTATATTTACAATTTCTTTGGCGAACTTGTTAAAACCGCTTGTATAGATGATAATAATCTGAATATCAATGATTTGCCATCTGGGTTCTATATCGCAAAACGCGGGAAGGAAGTCACGAAGGTTTTTTCAACTAAAATGGAATAATAAAAATCCGCAACTCAAAAATGGGCTGCGGATTTTTTTTTCTAAATCAGTTTATTTTTAGTTTTCAACATCTTTCTCGAATTTCTTGATACCGGCAAATCCGAAGAAATGAGCGATGCCGATGTCGATGATGGCGATGCCGATAACCACTGACAATGAGCCTGCAGTGATGATAGGTGCGCGGAGGCCGAAGATGCCGAGCACTATGCCTGCAATGCCAAAGATCAACATGAGCCACCAGCCGCTGTAACCGGCTTTTTTATAGTCAAAGCTCTGTACGGTGAGGAGTATGCTCTCCATAAGAATCCACATCGCGAAGACGATTGCCAAAACATCGATGGCAAAGAAACTGTTGCAGAGGAATAACACGCCGATCATCACCTGAATCAATGCTGAGAGGAGTCTGCCGCCAGTGTTAGGCAACATGTATCTTGTCTGCAAGGCGAAAATGAATTTTGAGATACCTGAGCATAGTGTGATAAGACCTACCAACCATGCAACAGCCATAAGTATTGAAATTGGTTTGATGATGCATAAAACACCAAGAAGCACCAAAAGGGCGCCGGTAATGGCGAGCCAAAGTTTAGTTTTTTTCATAGTGTAACTTTTTTAGTTTGACTTTAATTGAATTTGAAGTCACAAAATTATAAAAAAATCATTACTTTTGCAAAAAATATTAATAAACTCCAGATTTATGGATAACGATAAAGATCGGGCGCTGCGGCTTGCCACCAAAGCGGGGCATATCCTGCTTGAAAACGGCGCGGAAATCACACGTGTTGAAGACACCATGGAGCGCATCTCAGCGGCTTATGGCGTTGAGGATCCGGGCTTTTTTGTGCTCAGCAACGGCATCATCGCTACCGGCGACGGCTACGCTGACGCCAAGTTCATCCCAATCAGAGGGATGCAGCTGAGCAAGATAGTGGAGGTGAACCAGATCAGCCGCGATGTGACAAAAGGCGGATGCACCCTCGACGAGCTCGAAAAACGTCTGGATGATATCCGAAATGACAAGCCCAAGCCGTGGTGGGAGATGCTTCCTTGCATCACCATGGGCATTATGGGTTTCAGCATAATATTCGGCTGCAGCATTATTGACGTGTTCGCGTCGCTGTTTACGGGACTGCTGCTCGGTGCCTTCATCACCTTCGCCGGGAGACATATCTCACGGTTCTTCAACAGCTTCATCTGCGGGTTCTTCGGTGCGTTGCTGTGCATCGTGGCATATCGTATCTTCGGCGGCTTCGGCATACATCTCAACCTCCCGAATATCATCATAGGAAATATCATCGCTTTGGTGCCCGGAGTGCCTTTCACCAATGGCATCCGCGATCTTGCCAACGAGGACTACATCGCCGGCTTCACACGCCTGCTCGACGCTTTGATAGTGTTTTTCTGCATCGCCCTCGGCGTGATTGCGGTGTTTTATCTTGATGATTTGGTCTTCGGCGATATCGAGGCTATAGGGATGCCTGTCTACGACATGAAAACCTCCGTTTGGTATATCCAGCTGATAGCTGCGTTTGTGGGAACGTTAGGGTTTTCGGCACTTTTCGGAGCACCTCGACGCTATTACATCGCCTGCGGATTCGTCGGAATGATTGGCTGGATGGCGTATATATTCACAGATTCCATCCTGGTCGCAAGCCTTATCATAGCTGTGATGAGCCATGTTTTCGCCGTGATCCGACGTTGTCCCGTCACCATCTTCATTATCTGCGGCATCATACCGCTTGTGCCAGGAGGCAGTCTCTTCTGGACACTTTATTATATGCTGACCAGTCGCTTGCGACTTGCTTTTGAAGCGGGCACCGGCGCTCTAAGAGCCACCATCGCCATAGCGGGTGGCATCATCATCGGAGCAGCCATTTTCGACAGATTGCTGAAAAAGAAAAAACAGCACAAAGCTGATTGCATCATGCGATAAATATTAATTCGTAATTCGTTTGCAGATATGATAAAATATCGTAACTTTGCAACGAATTATACACTATGCCATCAAGAAAGATACATAAAGTGCTTATAGCTGGCCGCGGCGAGATTGCCGTGAGGGTGATGCGTACGCTTAAGAAGCTGAGTGTCAACTCGGTAGCCATCTATGCCGACAACGACGCCGACGCGTTGCACCGCCGTATGGCTGACGAGGCACGACCGCTTGGAAACGGCACACTCAAAGATACTTATCTCAATATTCAGAAGATTGTCGACGCAGCCCTTGACACAGGAGCCGACGCAATACATCCCGGCTACGGATTTTTGTCGGAAAGCCCTGAACTCGCCGAGGCTTGCGCTAACAATAATATCATCTTCATCGGTCCCGATGCCGACACCATGCGTCTCATGGGTAACAAGATAGCCGCACGCGAGTTCGCGAAGTCTCACGGAATACCTGTGACGACAGGCGTTACCGGCACTATGGACGACATCATGCGTCAGGCCGACACTCTCCCGTATCCTGTGCTCATAAAAGCAGCGGCAGGCGGCGGCGGAAAAGGCATGCACATCGTAAGAAGTAAAGCTGACCTGCGTGACGAGCTCGAGAAAGCGTCACGCGAGGCACAGAAATACTTCGGCGACGGCGAGGTATACGTCGAGAAATATGTGGAAAACCCACGCCATATCGAGGTGCAGGTGCTCGCCGACCACTACGGTCACGTGATTCATCTCTATGAACGCGAATGCTCGGTGCAGCGTCGTTACCAGAAAATAATAGAAGAATCGCCGTCGCCGACACTCACTCCCGAGAAACGTCAGGCAATATGCGAGACTGCCGTAAACCTCTGTAAAGCAGTGGGTTATAAAAATGCAGGCACCGTAGAGTTTCTCGTCGACAACGACCTCAATTTCTATTTCCTTGAGATGAACACCCGCATCCAGGTGGAGCATCCGGTCACAGAGCAACGCACAGGCATCGACATCGTAGAGGAACAGATTCGCATAGCCCGTGGCAAGGAGATGGGGTGGACACAGGATATGATACAAGACAAGGGCCATGCCATCGAATGCCGTGTGTACGCTGAGGATGCGGAAAACAACTTCCTCCCGGCTGCCGGCGAGGTCACGCTCTATCACGAGCCTCAGATGCGCGGCGTGCGTATCGACAGCAGCATCGACGGTCCATGCACCATCAGCGACAGCTACGACCCGATGATCGCCAAATTGATATGCTTCGGCAAGACCCGCGAAGAGGCCATCGAGATAACACGCAGAGCGTTGAAGGAATATATCGTACAGACAGACAAGACAAATATCCCTTATCTGCAAAGTATCATTGATAATCAAGATTTTACAAATAATAAAATCGACACTTCATATTGCGGGAAGCATCAGGATGAGCTCGTCGAAACCATGCGTCAGACACGCGAAAACATCAAAAAAGAAGATGTGGCAGCATTGTTCCTCTTTCATGACTTCAACAACCGTCAGAATACTGCAGATGTCTGGAACTCAATAGGTTACTGGCGTTTTCAGATGTCGCTGAACGTAACCGTGGAAGGGCAGTCGATGAAGGTGCAGATAAACCATCTCTCGGGTAAGGACCTCGAGTGCGTCATCAACGAAAAGCCTTATTCTGTAATGCTTTCGCAGAATGGCGACGTGCAGAAGGTTATTATCAACGGCCGCACCGAGCCTGTCTTTGTGTCGCAGACCCCGCATCACGACTACTGCGTGCATCTGCGCGGCTTGGATTTCATCTGCCGTCGCGACGACCAGCTCAACGACATGAAAGACTATTCGCATACCGACGTGGCTGGCGACGACATGAAATTCTTCTCGCCAATGCCAGGTAACGTGATGAAAATCAACGTGAAAGAAGGCGACGAGGTGCATTATGGCACCATACTCTGCATCGTGGAGGCAATGAAGATGGAAAACAACATCGTGGCGAAAGGCGATGCCAAGGTGCTGAAAATCAATGTTAAAGAAGGCGAAAAAGTAGATACGAAAACAGTTTTAATTGAACTTGGAATATGAATTTCGGATTGACTGAAAAACAGATTGAATTGCGTGCTAAGGTGCGCGATTTTGCTGAGAAAGAGGTGAAGCCAGTGGCAGCGTTCAACGACGAGCACGAAAAATTCGACGTCGAGCTGACCAAGAAAATGGGACAACTCGGGCTTCTTGGCATGTGCGTGCCGCAGGAATACGGCGGACAAGGCCTCGATACATTGTCGTATATCATTGCTGTTGAAGAACTTGCACGTATCGACGGCTCTACAGCAGCGACAATAGCGGCTGACAACTCGTTGGGTATCGGCCCTATCAAAGACTATGGAACGAAAGAACAGAAAGAGAAATATCTCCCGCGTCTGTGCAAAGACCATCTCTGGGGCTTCGGCTTGACAGAAGAGACGGCTGGCAGCGACTCGAGAGGGACAAAATCGACTGCGAAGAAGGTTGACAATCAATGGGTTGTCAACGGAACGAAGATATTCATCACCAACAGTGCCACTCCGATGACGTTGGGCAGCACCATACAGGTCATCAGCGGTGAGAGCAACGGAAAGCCTGAGTTTACGGCGTTTCTGATAGAAAACGACATGCCGGGCTTCACACAGCGTCCGATGGACCGCAAGATGATGTGGCGTGCCTCTAACACTGGCGAGCTGAAGTTCAACGACGTGAAACTCAACGATGAGAACATCCTCGGAAAACCGGGCGACGGCTCGCATATCATGCTTGCGACCCTCGACGGCGGACGTCTCTCCATCGGAGCTATGGGTCTCGGCTGCGCTCAAGGTGCCTTCGAGATGGCTCTCGAATACTCGAAACAGCGCGAGCAGTTCGGCAAGCCGGTATGTAAGTTCCAGGCTGTCAGTTTCATGCTTGCCGAGATGGCGATGAAGATCGAAGCGGCACGCGAGCTGCTTTACAAGGCCTGCCGCATGAAAGACGCTCATCTCCCTTACGGAAAACAAGCCGCGATGGCGAAGCTGTACTGCTCACAGGTCGCCGCTGAGGTCTGCGACAAGGCCGTCCAAGTGATGGGAGGCCACGGTCTGCTGAAGGACTTCAATATGGAACGCTTCTACCGCGACCAGCGCATCCTCCAGATAGGAGAGGGAACGAGCGAGATATTGAAGTTGGTTATCTCAAGGTATATAGGATGCTGATGCCTTAAGGGCGTTAATGCCATTAATGGCTTTAAAGGCGTTAAGGATGCCGCAAAGGTAGTTAAGGAATTTAAATTAAAATCATAATATAAAAACATAAACAAATGGAAATCACCAAATTAAATCAAATGTTCGACGTGCTGAAGAGCCGTCCAAAGAAACGTCTCGTAGCAGCTTACGCTATGGATGACCACACTGTCTGCGCTGTCAACGACGCTGTTGAAAACGGTCTCATCGACGCCACCCTCATCGGTGACCCTGCCCGTATCGCTGAGATCTGTAAGGAAGAGAAGATAGACATCAACAAGTTCAAGATCGTTGAGGAAAAAGACGACGTGAAGGCAGCTGCATTGGCATGTGACCTCATCAACCGCGGCGAAGGCGACATCCTCATGAAAGGTCTTCTCCCGACTGACAAATACATGCGTGCCATCCTCAACAAGGAACGCGGTCTCTGCCCACCTAACGTCACCTTGGCACACGTCGCAGTGATACAGAACCCGGCTTACCACAAGCTCCTCGTGGCTTCTGACTGCGCTATCATCCCGTTGCCGGACCTCAAGCAGAAACAGACCATCTTGAAATATGTCACCACAGTGTCGAAGGCTCTCGGCGTGAAGACCCCGAAAGTGGCTCTCGTGACAGCTACCGAGCAGATGAGCGCTGGCATCCCGGCATGCGTCGACGCAGCTATCATCTCTAAGATGGCTGAACGCGGCCAGATCAAAGGATGCCTCGTGGAAGGCCCTATCTCTCTCGACCTCGCTTGCGACGCTGAGACAGCACAGATCAAAGGCATGAACAGCCCAGTGGCCGGCGACGCCGACTGCCTCGTGTTCCCTAACCTCGAAGCATCGAACGTGTTCTACAAATGCTGCTCGAAATTCAACAAATCGGAAATCGGAGCAATGCTCATGGGCGCCAAGGTCCCTTGCGTCCTCTCATCACGCGGCGACACATCGCTCACAAAACTCTATTCAATAGCTCTCGCAGCTTTGATCGCATAAGAATAATAACATAAAACAGGAAATCATGTATAAACTTTTAATCGTCAATCCAGGCTCGACATCAACGAAGGTTGCTGTTTTCAATGACAAGGAACAGGTTTTCAAGAAGAATATCAAACATTCTGTTGAAGACTTGGCTAAATTCGATAAGATTGCTGACCAGTTCTCTTACCGTAAAGAAGTGATTCTCAATGAGTTGAAAAACGAAGGCGTTGACATCAACGGTCTCAGCGCTGTGGTAGGCCGCGGCGGTCTGCTTCATCCGCTCACATCAGGTGTTTACGAGGTGAACGAACCTATGATGCGTGACCTCAAGGCTGCAACATACGGCGAGCACGCCTGCAACCTCGGTGGTCTCATCGCCAACGACATCGCCAAGGAATACGGTGTGAAGGCATTCATCGCTGACCCTGTCGTGGTCGACGAGATGGAAGAGCTGGCACGTTTCTCGGGTCACCCGCTGTTCCCGCGTATCTCTATCTTCCACGCCCTCAACCAGAAGATGATAGCCCGTCAGCATGCTGAGGCGGTAGGCAAGAAATACGAAGACCTCAACCTCATCGGTGTGCACCTCGGCGGTGGCATCTCGGTGGCGGCACATAAGAAAGGTCGCGTGGTGGACGTCAACAACGCTTTGAACGGCGACGGCCCATTCACACCGGAACGTTCAGGCGCTCTCCCGTCAGGACCATTGATGAAAGCCTGCTTCAGCGGCAAATACACCAAGAAAGACGTTGACCTCATGCTTAAAGGCCAGGGTGGCTTCGTGGCATATCTCGGAACCAACGACGCCCTCGAGGTTGAAAACGCAGTGAAAGCCGGCAACAAGGAATGGGAGAAAGTGTATCGCGCCATGGCATACCAGATCGCCAAGGAAATCGGCGGCGTGGCAGCAGCAGCCCTCGACATGAACGTCGACGCTATCTTCATCACAGGCGGTATGGCATACGACAAGACTTTCTGTGGCATCATTGAGGAACATGTCAAGAAGATCGCGCCAGTATACCGTTATCCGGGTGAAGACGAGATGCTCGCCCTCGCCCTCAACGGCATCATGGTGCTCGACGGCAAGGCTGAAAACAAGAAATACGAATAATTATTTTGATTGACAATAATCATTAATTGGTACGTGTTGTAGAGACGTCATATTATGGCGTCCCTACAGCGGCGTATCCGTTGCAGTTGCAGATGCGTATTATTAAAACCATAATCCTGACATTGTTTGTCTGTTTCTGTTGGACCCTTTCCGCCCAGCAGAACGGCAAGACGTTTGTCCATATCATGCACGCCGACTATCAGGTGTACGAGGAGTCGTTTGGCAAAGACATCGAACGTCTCATCGGCAACGTCGTACTGCGTCAGGACTCGGCGTATTTTTACAGCGACAGTGCGCATTTCAACGAGAAAACACGTTATTTCGACGGATTCGGCAACATTCATATCAAAGTGAATGACTCAACCGACATCTTCAGCAAAAAATGTAAGTATTCGGGCGACGTCAAGATGGCTGAGCTTTTCGACGATGTCATCCTCAAAGATGACTCTACCACGTTGAAAACCAATTACATGACATACGACCGCAACAAACATCTTGCCACATATCCGCGTCATGGATCGATTACCAGAAACGACAAAAAGCTCATTTCCCGAAAGGGTTATTACCGCGATGACATCCAGGT
Organism: uncultured Bacteroidales bacterium; assembly: GCA_900315175.1. Classification (GTDB taxonomy): domain Bacteria; phylum Bacteroidota; class Bacteroidia; order Bacteroidales; family F082; genus Limimorpha. The sequence goes on along the minus strand of OMYA01000006.1, from coordinate 130,924 downwards.
GGCTTATTTCCGTAAGAATGTGGTGGTGACAACGCCTAAAAGCCGAATGATTACTGATACTTTGGAGTATCGTATCAAGGAAGAGAAAATGTATTTCTATGGCCCGACTACCATTTATTATGAAGATAATGTCCTTGTCGGAAACTATGGTTGGTACGATGCCAAACACGATGTCGCATATCTCGACAAAGGTGCGTCGTTGAGTAATCAGGGTTATTCAATCACTTCTGACTCAATGTTTTACAGTCGTAAAGCCGATTTTGCGAAGGCGATGAGCAACGTCTATATCGAGGATACGGTCAACAAGGCGATTGTGGAGGGCAATTATGCCGAGTTGTGGAAGAAACTGGGTAAGAGTTTCATCACCGACAGCGTGCGAGCACGTTATTTTGCTGATAAAGACACGCTGTATCTGCATTCCGACACCTTGTTTGTCTTTATGGATACGGTAGAGCAGAAAGCCAAGCAGATGCTGGCGTATTACAACGTGCGTTTCTATCGTCGTGACATCCAGGGAAAATGCGATTCGTTGAACTATTACGTTGCGGATTCATGTGCCAAGATGCGAATAGACCCTATCGTTTGGGCCGACAACAGCCAGCTGCGCGGTGACTCCATCAACATTGTGATTGCTAAAAAGTCGATTGATACGGTGCTGCTTTATCCTAATGGGTTTATCATCCAGAAAGACACCATCGAGGGCTTCAACCAGATTAAAGGTAAAACGATGATTGCCTATTTCAAGAACAATGAGCTCGACCATGTGTACGACGACGGCAATGCTGAGACGGTGTACTGGCTGCGTGAGGAAGACGGCACCATGATAGGCGTGAACGTGTCGCAGAGCGTTGCGATGGATATCAAGATAGAGAAAAACCAGATCGTCAGAATCAAATATTTCAAAAAGACCAATGAGACCTTGTATCCGAAGGAAAAGATGAAGCCCGGCATTGAGATTCTGAAGGGCTTCGAATGGCTCGACGAGCTGCGGCCGACCGGCCCTGACGACATCTTCCGCAAGGCGAAAAAGACGGAAAATGACACTGGAAAAGGCCGCAGAAGAGGGCGCCGGAAATAATTTTTAAAAAATTGTTACGATAATAAATTTTTTTGTATTTTTGCAGCGCAAAACTAAGGGGTATTAGCTCAGTTGGTAGAGCGTTTGAATGGCATTCAAAAGGTCAGGAGTTCGATTCTCCTATGCTCCACAAACCGCTTGATTATCAAGCGGTTTTTTTATTGCAATGATAAAATCATATTGTCATCCAAAATCCTGAAATCCCCGGCTTTAATGACTTTGCCATCTTCAATCAAAACATATAAAGGGAACTTCCCGAAGGTTATCGCCATGAACTGCGGAGCAGGAATCTTCCAATGCTGATAATCGGAAGTTCCAGTAGCCTCAACGAATTTGGCAATAGCCTCATCGCTGCCTCCGATGATGAACTTCAGCTTGTCGTGGCTGATGCCGTGCCTGCCCATCATCATCGTAACCTTCTCAGCCCCGATACGGCAATATTTGCATCCTGCAAGCACATAATTAATAAGGTGTCGGCCTTGCTGGAGGTCAACAAATGTCGAGTCGCCCAGACTTTCGTAAAACGCCACCGTGTTCACATTGTCCTTTTCAGAATAAATCCTGTTGTAAATCACGTCCATCGGGAGTAAAACGAAAGATACAACCAGCGAAACCACTATAGTTGAAGCGACAAGCCATTTTTTTAAAAGGGGTTTATAATCGTAGCTTCTTTCTTTTCTGATAAATAAAAGCAGTGCTATCGTGAAGATGTTCTTAAAAATAGACTGCGTCGGGTTTAGTTCGATTAAATCTCCGAAACAATGGCAGTTGCTGTCGTTTCGGAAGATGGCGGCGTAAACCAGAAATAGCGTAAATCCGACCATCATCAGCATGGTGAGCCACCAGATTTGCTTGAAATAAATCTTAAGAATCAGGCCTAGGCCTATCATCAATTCGATGAAAATCAACAGGCGCGAGAAGAACGTCGTCCAGGTGTAGCTGAAAAGCCCGAAGCTGTATATGTACACCTCAAAGTTGTCTATCGACAATAATTTCAATACGGCTGTGCCGATGAAAAACACACCGAGCAACAGCCGTATCGTGAGTCTTGAGATATTTGAAAAGCTACTGTCTGACATTTTCTTTCAAGGAGTTGGAAATAATCTTCTTTATCTCGGCGATCTTTTCCTCCTTGTAGTCGCGCTTTTCAGGTTTGAACATGTTTCTGTGTCTGCTTCTTCTGACTTTGAACTTCATGTTGTCGAAGTCAGGGCCTTTTATCTCGACGCCGAGTCGGCTGAGGATAGGCGGGCTGAGCACCGCGATGTTGTAGTCGTAGCTCATGTCGAGGTTATGGCGTCCGTAAAGCATGGCGGAGTATTTGTCCATCGAGACGGCGAAAGGATAGACGTCGATTTCGTTTTTAAACACTGTAAACTGCACGTCGAGGCTGTCGATTTTGTTGTCGGTTTTCTTGCTGAACATGAGCAGTCGTTTGATTTTATCGAAAGTCTCGCTGTCGAGCACCACGAGGTCGGAGCCTTCTATGCTGCAGGCGGCTTTAAGTGTGGAATATTTCGGCGTATAGTCGGATTTCAGGTTCGTCTCGGCTGCGAAGTGGAACTCTGCGTTGCCTGCGAACGATTTCAGCATCGGCACGATGGTGTCGAGGTCAGGAATCATCTTTATCATCTCGGCGATGTCGATGTTGAGCAGATGGAAGTCGAAGCCAGCGTAGAGATGGTTTTTGCGTTTCGATTTGTACAGTGCTGTGAGCTGCATCTCGGCAGCGTCGCTGGTGAAGCCCATCTCCTGTAACACGAGGACGCCGTCTTTTATGGTGATGTCGCCTCCCACGTTACGAATGCTCATGTCGCCTGCTATGGCGTTGTTTATTGTAGTGTGCAGTATGATGTCGACGCCGTAAGGCACCATGAACGGGTTGTCTTCAGCGCCTTCTGCGTCACCTTCGGCGGAAGCCGTTTCTTGCGTCTCTTCTTCGCTGCCCATGCCGTTGAAGATGTCCATGAGCTGGTTCACGTCGGAGTAATCTGACGTGAAGTTGAACTCACCTCTGAGTAGCTCGTCGTTTTTAAAATGCTCGTAGAGGTTGGTCAGCGTGCCGTCAAGGCTGAAATCGGAGTTGCCGAGTTGAATGCGGCTGTTGTTGACATTCAGACCTTCGTCGGTATAGTTCAGGTCGATGGTAGGTATGAACACCTGCTCGCTGAGGTCTTGCATGGCGAAGACGGCGTTGCTAAGGTCGAGGTCGAGATTAGGATCCCATTGCACGAATATGTCTTCCTCGGTTTCGTCGTAATCTGCATTGGCGTTGAGTGCCAGCCCCTCTGTCGCGAAAAACATCTCGTCGCCCATGGCGAAGACGAGCGAGTCGCTGCTGTACACCGCCGCGTATGATGTCTTGCCGTCGTTGGCTGATGGCAGCATGTAAGCGCTTCCTAAGGCGTTGTTAGAACGTATCGCCATGTCTTCATAAACGAGGTCGGCATTGCTGAAGTCGAAGTCGGCAATAGCAGCCATGATGGCGGTGCTGTCGAGGACGTTCGACACCTGCGCGTTGATGTTGAAATCGGCAAGCGATGCTGTCATCATGTTGGTGATGTCGGCATTGATGTCGGTGCCGCTGAGCCTGACATAAGCCAGACCGTCGCGCAAAGTGTTGGACGTCGGGTTAGGCAACACGAAATTGATGTTCAGGTCGGATGACTTGAGGTTTATAGTGTCGGCATACTGAATGTCCATCCCGTTGAACTTGATGTTACCGTTCAGTTTGGTGTTCATCAGGTCGAGCTCGGCAAACTGGTCGACGCTGCCTTTCACATTGATGTCGGCATTCATCACGCCTTGAGCGATGAGTTCTTCAGGCAGGAACGACTTCACATCGTCGAAGTCCACGTCCGCCTTGATGTTGAGGTTGCAGAGCATCTTGTCGAGCACGTCTCTGATGCTGCCGTTGGCGGCCACTGCGGTGTTGTTCATCCTTGCTTGGAACGACTTGATGTCGACGTGTGATTTCCCGTTGAGGTTGAGGTCGGTGTGAAGAGTGGTGTTCAAGCCGGTGATAGGGTAGGGCAGCTCTTCGGGCATCTCGAAGTAACCGTCGGTGAGCGTCACGTTGGCTTTTATCGACGGCATCTGGTTCTCGCTGTAGGTGCCTTCCACGTGTGTGCCGAGAATCAGCTTGCCGTTGACTTTGATGCCGCTGAGCAGGTCTTCTCTCATCTTTTCCGGGATAAGACGGATCAGGTCGTTGATAATCATCGTGTTGGTGCGAAGGTCCATGTTGAGCTTGATGTCGTCGTTCATCATGGCGTCACCGATGAATTCGACTTTGATATCGTTGAGCTTTAACTCCGATTTCTCAAATTTTGCATAATTTTGATTCATATCGAAATCGAGAGGGATGTTAAGGCTGATGTCGGCGTTGTCGGCATATTTGTCGCCGTCCATCAAAGCTGTCGCGTCATTGACGATGAGGTTGACGTTGCCTTTGAGATGCTCGTAGTTGTAGATGTCGCCGTTATAGCTTACGCCGAGGCTGTTGAGGTTAGCCATGATGTTGTCGTCGCCATGCATGAGAAACGCCAATGCTCCTGAGGTCAGGTTGACGTTGGCGTTGATGTCGTCGCCAGTCATCTTTATTTTTCCGTTGAGGACGATATTCTTGGCGGAGGCATCCATGTTGGTGGTGTCGTCGTTTATCATCGCTCTTAAGTCATTGATGGTAAGGTTGATGTCGCCTGTGATGAGTTCGTCTTTCACGTTGCCTTTGGCTTTCAGTCCCAGTCCGTCGATGTTGGCGATGGTGTTGGCGCCCAGGTCGGTGTAGCTGATGTTGATGTTGCTGAGTCTCAGTTTGTCGAGGTTGATAGCATAAGAGCTCTCATCGTTATCCGCCTCGTTCGGCTCCGCCTCACTCGGCGGGAAGATGTCGAAGTTGGTGTTCCCTTCCTTGTCGAAGAACGCATTGACATCACCGCCGTTGAGATAGCAGCTGTTCACGATTATCTCGTCTTCAAACAAGATTTTTTTCAGGTTCACCGACAGCAGGCACTCGTCGATGGCGGCGAGGGTGTCGGTGGTCCAGCCGTTAGTAGGGTTGATGAGCACAAGGTCTTTGATTTCAAGCCCCACGTCAGGGAATGTCTTGAACAAGGTGAGGTCCACCTTGCCGATATTATACTCGCAGGTGATGACCTTCGACGCGTATTTGTTGACCAGTGAGGTCAGGCGTTTCGGGCTCAGCACCAGATAAAGCGCTATGATCAGCGCTATGATAATCACGCCCAGTATTGAGGCGAGGCTTATCCATGTGACCTTGTATGCTTTTTTCATATAACTAATTAACTCTTGTCAATGTGTATTCAGCTCTCCAACCGTTATTGTTGTATTTCAATGTCGTTTCATTCAGAATCAGGATGTTGCAGTATTGGGGTATCACGCCGGCTCCTGATTGATATGTTACGATTTGGGTGAGCTTGTTGTTTGAGTCGATGCTCCATGTGAAGGTGTCGGCTTCGTCTTCCTGGACATCGTCGGCCGGGTCCCACATGTGGCCTGTCCCGTTGGCTTCGTAGACCTCATAATGACCGCCATCGACTGTCTTCCAACGGCCTACGATAAGCTCGGAATAAGTCTTTGAAGACGCAGCGTTGTCGTCTTTTTTCTTTGAGCACGATACCGTGAACAATGTCACGATAAACGCTGCCACTAATAATAATGCTAATTTTTTCATCTCTTTAAACTTTTAAACAGTAAACAGTAAACAATAAACTACATCGCCGCAATCATCTCGATCTCCACCATCACCTCTTTAGGCAGTGTGCGCACTGCGAAAGCTGCTCTCGCTGGAGGGTCCTGCTTGAAATATTTGCCATAGACGGCGTTCATGGCGCCGAAGTTGGCGATGTCGCTGAGGTAGCAAGTCGATTTCACCACGTTGTCGAAGGTGCATCCTGCCTCTTTGAGGATGGCTTCGAGGTTTTTCATGACTTGTTCTGTCTGCTCGGTGATGCCGCCGTCGACGACGTTGCCTGTCGCCGGGTTTACCGGCATCTGACCTGAGATGAATAAGAATCCGTTAGCGGCAATGGCCTGGCTGTAAGGTCCGATTGCGCCTGGTGCGTTGTTTGTTGCAATAGCTTTTTTCATTTTAACCAATTTTTAAAATTATTCATTCTTTCTGTTACTTTTCTGATGTAGTTCTGTGTCTCCGGCAGGAGGTTTTTCTCGAGGTATTTGAAGTATTGGTCGTACGACATCGCGTTGATTTGCGGTATCGCCTTGCCTATCTTGGTGTCGCCTCTCAGTGCCTTTGCCAGGTTGCCTGCTCCTGTGTTGTACGATGCGATGACGCACAGGTTCTGCTTCTCCACGCTGTTGACGTCGGTGAAATATCTTTTTTTCAGGAGATAGAGGTAATGCACGCCCATCTCGATGTTGTTTTCCGGCTCATAGAGGTAGTTGCCTGTCGGTGCTGAGAACGGTTTCTTGAGGCTTTGAGCGCAGTCGGCGCCTGCTGTGCGAGGCACGATCTGCATCAGGCCGTAGGCTGGCACGTATGACTTTGCCTTCGGGTTGAACGACGACTCGGTCTGCATGATGGCATACGCCAACGCCGGGTCGACATCCCATTTCTGACAGTATTTCTGGATTTCTTGCTTGTATTGTTCTGCGCGTGTGCGGATGTGGTCGGGGGCGAGCTCCAGTTTGATGGTCACCACCTGACGTTCGACGTTGTCGTCGCCTTTGATGGTCTTCACCTCAGGCTTCACGTTCTCCACTATCTCTTTCACGTCTTCGTCGAGGTTTTTCTCTGTCACCACCTCGCCTTTGGGTGTCACCACCTGGTTTTCGAGCACCGGCTTCTCCTGCAGAGGCTTCGCCTTCTCGACTTCAGAGTCGTAGTCTTTGGTCTTTCCTTTGTTTGTCAACAAAAACTTTAGTTTCTTCTCAATCTCTTTGTTATCTACCTTTTCGCCTTTTTCCTGTATTATCTCGATGGTGGCCTCGCCGCTTTCAAAGTCGACGGTGCTTCTCGACTTGCCGTCGTCGGAATATTCCACCCAGTCTTTTTGCGTGCTCTCCTTCACGTTGCCTTTGCCCCATTTCTCGGCTCTTTCCTTGACAAATTTGGCGTAGGCGGCCTGCTCGGCCTTCACGTAGTCTTCGTATTCTTTCTGCATCCTGGCGATGCCCTCGTCCTGGTTTTTCTTCATCTGCTGCATCTTCTCATTCTGCTCGCGCACATATTTCTCGTACTCTGTCTCAACCTGGGCGAAGCATCCGCAGCAACAGAAAACCAACGCAATTAGTAATAATTTTTTCATATCTTAAAGATTAATTTCCGCAAAATTAACACTTTTTTCAAAAAAACCAAAACTTTTACCCTAAAAATTTAACCCCACTCTCAATCCATTAAACTATTAAGCTATTAAGCTACTAAGCTTCTAAACTATTAAACTACTAAGCTATTAAACTTAAATACCCCTTCAATCAATAATCAATAACCAATAACCAATAAACTATTAACTTTTTAATAATTATCCCTATAATCCTTCTTCTTCGTCAACTTCAAATCCTGCAGCACGGATGCTTTCACGTTAATCTGGAAGTTCCACGACTTATACGTTCCGTAAGGGATGACGTTGAATCGCATCTCCCAGCAGTGCAGGTCGCGATAGACGGTGAACGAGGTGTATGTTATCTTATGCGACTCGAAGTCCCAACCTGTCTGCGCCGACACCTTCCATTTAGGCGAAAGCGTTATCTCTCCGCTAAGTCCAAGCGTCTGCACCGTTGTCCTGTTGTCGTTCAAGATCCAGTTTATATACGATAAATTGTTTGTCAGTCGCAGGTTATAGCTCAGCGACAGCGACCAGCTTGTCGACCAGTCGACATATCCGTCGGGGTTGTTTCGGATGTCGTTAAGCTCTTCCTCGGAGGCGTTGGGTGATGATATCAGAGGCCGGTCGTCAGCTTCTTTGTTTTTGTTCTTTTTCTTTCCGAATGTCTTGTCGTTGATGGTGTAACTTGCGCTGAAGTTCCATGCCACGCTCTTCTTTCTGAAAAGTCTCTTGTTGACGTCCCACTCGTATTTGTTGAGCTGTTTGGTGCCTGTCGAGTCCAAGACGTAAGGGTCCCACACGCTCGCATACTGTATCGTGAAGTTCTTGAAGAGCGTGGTGCGTCCGCTGATGTTGAGATACGACCAGTTTAGGGAGTCTTTTGCGATGTCGTAGTTGCCCGACAATGTGAGGTTGTCTATGAGGACGATTTTCTTCAGGCCTGTCACCGTGTCTTTTCTTGAAGGCACTTTTATCTCGATGTTGTTGCTGAAGCTGTATGTCAGTCTTCCTGAACGTTGTCCGGGCGCTGTGCCATAGATGCTGCCTTGGTTGTAGGCGTATTTCTGCTCCACGCCGTTGCCGTCGACGTATGACGAATAATATCCCCAGAAGCTGTTGCTGTAGTCGGGGTTGTAGGAGAATCCCACTGTAGGCGTGAACACATGCCTGATGGCTCTCACCGGGCCTTTCTTAAAGGTGAGCATTCCGTAAATCTTGGTGGTTAAGTTACTCGACACGTCGTATGTGAAGATGTTGCTGAAATGCGGAATGGTGTCGGTGCTTACATGCCCGCTGCCGATGGTGTCCCATACCCAGTCTTTCTTATAATATTGGAGGTACATCTTATCGGTGAGATTCAGTGACGTGGTCCATGTGAAGTATTTCATGAGCTTGATAGGCAGGTTGACAGGCACACGGTGCTGCATGCCGTTTTGCATATTGTCGAGCCAGCCGTCCTTGAAGAACAGGCTGTCGGGCATGCTGATGTAGTTCTTGGTGTTGGCGGTATAGCTGAGGTTCAACTCGCTGTACCAGTGTTTCTTGCCTGCTTTCCCGATGTTTTTCAAAGGATAGATGCGGTTCATCGTGAAGGTGAGTTCCGGCAGGGTGATGGTCATCTGATGTGTCAGGGTGTTCTGGCTGTGGCTGCCGTTCACGGTGAGATAGAACAGGTTGGCGAAGCTCGTCTGATAGGCGATGCTCGACTGGAAGGTGTTGCTCAGATACTCTGTCGTTGAGATGGCGTTGTATTTGTTGTAGTTGCTGCTCACGATGTAGACATCGGCTGAGAACGACGATTTCGGCCTGGCTTTCGGGTCTTGTTTGTGCACCCATCTGATTTTGTAGTCGGTGCTTTCGGTGTAGTCGGCAGAGCCTTCGACACCCACCTTGTTGATGGCGTAACTTCCAGAGAGCGAGCCATTGAACTTGTATCTGCTGACGTATCTGAACGTAGGTTTCACCGCCCAGCTGCCTCGGGTGTAGATGTCGCCGAGAACCTGCAGGTCCATGTGCGGGTTGATAGCCCAGTAATAACCTCCGTTTTCAAGGTAATAACCGCGGTTTGCCGAGTTACCGAACGACGGTATGATGATGCCCGAACGCTGCCCCTTGCTGTTTGGAATGAAAGCAAAAGGAATCGCAATGGGTATTGGCGTCTCTTCTATCTTCGCGTAAAGCACCTTAGCCACAATCTTGTCGTCAGGGATGACGATAGCCTTGTTGAAATGGAACTCGTAATGCGGATGCTCGCGGTTGCTGCACGTGGTGAACGAGCCCGACCTGATGTTGATCTTCCCGTCGTCCATCTTCTTAATCTTGTCGCCGTGAAGATAGTTCTGGTTGTCTTCGGTGAACACCTTTCTGATGACACCTTTCTTCGTGTCGAAATTAAACTCCATCTCGTCGGAATAATATTTCTGACCGGCTTGCGTGAAGATAGGCTTCCCGACGATTTTCCCTGTGGAATCAGGCATTCCCTTCGCATAAACAGAGTGTTTCTCGAAGTTAAACTCGATATAGTCGGCCTGAATCTCGATGTCGTCGTATTTGATTACCGCACCGCCATAATAGTAAATCTTGTTGTTCTTGAAATCCTGGATGGTGGAGTCGTTACAGCTGCGTTCGATCTGGGCGTCAATCTTGCTCTGACCCCTGCCGATAAGCGAAAAAACCATCATGCAGAAGAAAAAAACAACAAAAAAACGATATGTTGACCTTGTGTACAAGATTTTTATCTAATTTTGTAAAAAATTCAAATCAATTCAAACCGCAAAGATACGATTTTTTATGAACAGCAAACTTATATTTTTTATTATATTAGTAGGATTTTTGCTTTTCACGCCAGTGCTTGAGGCTCAAAATGTTAAGATTCAGACTGTTGTGATTGATGCCGGGCATGGTGGGAAGGATGCCGGAGCTGTCGGGAAGAAGTCGAAAGAGAAGGAGATAACCCTCGCAGTAGCTAAGAAAACGGGCGAATATATCAAGAAGAAATACCCTGATGTGAAGGTCATCTACACGCGCACCTCCGATGTCTTTGTCGAGCTGATGGAACGTGCCCGCATCGCCAACCGCAACAATGCCGACGTTTTTATCTCAATACATTGTAACTCAGTAGCTAACTCGCCTAAAACAGGCGGCGTGGAGACCTTTATCATGGGTGACCACCGCAACAGTGCCAACCTCGCTGTCGCTAAACGCGAAAACGCCTCTATTCTCTACGAAAGCAACGTGGAGGAGAACTACGGTGGCTTTGACCCGAACAGCACCGAGGCTTATATAGCCTTCAGCTTCATCCAGAGTGAGTTCAAACAGCATTCGCTCAAACTCGCCGAACTCGTTCAGAGTGAGATGGTTAACAGGGCAAAACGGCACGATAGGGGAGTGCAGCAGGCAGGATTTCTGGTGCTTTACAAAACCGCGATGCCGTCCATCCTGGTGGAGCTCGGCTTCATCTCAAATCCCACCGAGGAGGCTTATATGATGTCGAAAGACGGCCAGGATGTCCTCGCGTCGGCAATATACCGCGCCTTCTGCACCTACAAGACCAACTATGAGAAAGATTCCGTTGAGCTTCAGCAGGAAGTGTCGGAGACACCGAAACAGCCCGAAAAACCAGCTGTCGACAAAAACGTCGGCATTGTCTACAAGGTGCAGTTCACCACCAAAAACCGCCCTGTCGACAACCCTTCGTCTGTTTATAAAAACCTGCGAGATGTCGATTATTATGAGCATAACGGCATGTACAAATACACGGCCGGCTGTTTTGCCACCAAATCCGAAGCCGACGCCTACCTCAAAGAGGTCGTAAAACAAGGCTACGACGGCGCTTTCGTGGTGAAATTCGAAGACGGAGTGAGAAAATAATTTTTTTTTCGTTATCTTTCTCCGAGAACTCAGAACCATCCGCCATTCTCAGTTTCAAGATATAAACCCCGGCGTTGAGATTTTCAACGTTGATGGTCGTTTGCAGAGACGCACGGCCGTGCCGTCTTTACAATGCTGCAAAATAATAAAAAAAGTTGGCAATTGGTCCCACCAATTGCCAACTTTTAAACTACTAATAAGCTACTAAGCTATTAAGCTATTAAGCTATTAAGCTACTAATCTACCAGCTAATCACAAATTCTCTCTAAAATACTCCGTAATCTTCTCAATCAAATGCGCCCTATCCATGCCATACACATTGTGGTCGTGGCCAGGATACACGAAATAATCCATCTGTTTCTGGTTGTGGATGGCGTTCTCCAGGAAGCTTAGGCTGTTCTGCCATACCACGGTAGGGTCGGTGGAGCAGTGGATTATAAGAAGCTTGCCTTCAAGCTTGTCGGTCTTGTTGTCAAGAGCTGTCAACTCATAACCTTCAGGATTCTCCTGAGGGGTGTCCATGTAACGCTCGCCATACATGATCTCGTAGTATTTCCAGTTGATGACCGGACCGCCGGCCACACTCACCTTGAATGTCTCAGGATAATTGATTTTCAATGATGTAGACATGAAGCCGCCATAGCTCCAGCCGTCTGAACCGATACGCTCCGGGTCGATATACGGCTTGGTCTTGAGGTACTCGATGCCTGTCATCTGATCGTGCATCTCCATCTGTCCGCACTGACGGTGAATCACTTGTTCGAAAGCCTCGCCACGGTCGGCAGAACCTCTGTTGTCGACAGTAAACACTATGAATCCCTCCTGTGCCAGATAGTTAAGGTAGATGCCTGCTCCAGCCAACCATGTGTCGGTGATGAGCTGAGCGTGAGGACCGCCGTAAACGTAAACGATAACAGGGTATTTCACGTTTTCGTCGAAGTTGTAAGGCTTAATGATACGAGTGTAAAGAAGCTGTCCGTCTTCCGCCTTGATAGAGTCGATCTCTGTCACGCCGAGGTTATAGTCTTTTAAAGGATTTTCAGCCTCATAAAGCGGTGCGAAGAATCTTCCTTTTTCATCCTGGATGCAAACGGCTCTCGGCACGTCGGTGCTGCTGTAGTTGTCGATGAAGTAATCGCCGCTCTTGCTCGGAACCACGCTGTGTGTGCCGTGTTTCTGAGTGATGCGTACCTTCTTGCCGTTTTTGATATTCACTTTGTAGAAATGACGCTGCAGCGGGCTGACTTCAGTCGAGGTATAGTATGCGTTGCCTTTGCCGTCGAAGCCGTCGAATGAGGTGACAACGTAGTTGCCTTTCTCAATCTGTTTTGCCTTCAAGGTCTTGGTGTTGTGCAGCCAGAGATGATAATAGCCGTCACGTTGGGCGAGCCATACAAATTCGGTGGTGCTGCCCGGCAGGAAGTGTGCTGGTCCCTGAGGCTCAACATACTGCTCATCTTCATCATGGAAGATGGTCTGGCAGAATTCGCCGCTCAAAGCGTTGTATTCGTTGAAGTTCAACGTGTCCTGACCGCGGTTCAAGATGCCGATGTAAATCTTCTCGTTGTCGTTGTTCCATGTTATGGCGGTGAGATAATGCTCCTCAGGCTCGCCAGTCTGCATCACCACATCAGTGCCCGCTGCGATGTCGTAAACATGCAGTTTCACTATGTGTGAAGTCATTCCTGCCATAGGATATTTTATCGGTTTTGCCTCAGCAATACGCGTGGTGATGTCGACAAGCGGATAGTCTGTCACCATGCTCTCGTCCATGAGATAATAGGCGAGCTTGTTGCCGTCAGGTGACCAGAAAATGCCGCCGTCAATGGCGAACTCGTTGCGGTGCACCGACTGTCCGGCAATCACATGCTCAGGGTTTTCAGTCAAACGAATCTGCTTGCCGCCATCGGCGATGTAAAGGTCGTTGTCGATGGTGTAAGCTATTCTGAAAGTCTTCTCGTTGAGAGTCACGTTTTCGGCGTTGGCTGGCAAGGTGTTAACTTCCTTTACGGAATTTCCGCTGACACTCAATGTGTTGAGGGTGAGACTGCCGTCGTCGCCTCTTCTGTAGAAATAGCCGTCGTTTTCGCTCTGCCATGTGATGTTTGGAAGTCTCTTGAAGACCTCGATGCCGTTGTTTTTGGCGATGCCGTTGAACATGTCGAGGCTCAGCAGCGTGTGCGATGATTTCTCCCCAGGGTTCTGGTATCTCAGCTCGTCACCTTCGCTGAAGACGTATTTGTTGCTGTCGCCTAACCATTTGAAACTCTTGCCTTTAGGATACACGTCGTAATTGTTGTACGATGCATCCACCGGCGTTAACATTTTCTTTTCCTGTGCAAATGATGTGAAAACAAACATCAATGCAATGATTGTAAATAATAATTTTTTCATATTGTAATATTTTAGTTTATTCCTTATCACCCTTAAGCGGCTCCCTTAATGACCTTAACGGCATTAATGGCATTAAAGCCTTTAAGGCTGCCGCTTTCAAGGCTTATCAAGCTCCGTGTATCGCGTCGGCGAACTTCTTCAGCATATCCGGCTCCTTCTCAAACGCTGTTCCAATCACGATGACATCGGCGCCGGCTTTCACAGCGTCTGCTGCCATCTCCGGTGTCTTGATGCCGCCTCCCACTATCAACGGTATGTTAATCATCTGGCTCACCTTCGATATCATGCTTGTCGACACCGGCATCAATGCGCCTGAGCCTGCCTCGAGGTATATCAGCTTCAGGCCCAGCATCTCGCCTGCGATGGCGGTGCACATCGCGATGTCGTCCTTGTCATGCGGGATAGGGGTGGTGTCGCTCATATAAGTCACCGATGTGGCCTTGCCGCTGTCGATGAGCATATAACCTGTCGGGATTATCTCGTTGCCGTAGAGCTTAAGATACGGCGCCGCTATGACATGCCTTCCTATCAGCATCTCAGGGTTCCTTCCGGAGATGAGCGAGAGCAACAGAAATCCGTCGCAGTACTTGCTGATTTGCAATGAGTTGCCAGGGAAAATCAGCACCGGAATCTTCGAGTGTTCCTTGATGAGTTTGATACAGTGGTCGAGGCTGTCGGTGACGAGCAGGCTGCCGCCCACGAAGAAGAAATCCACGTCGGCAGCGTTGGCCTTGTCAACGATAGATAGAATCTGCTCGTCGGTAGGCTTGTCGGGATCGACAAGAACGGCAAGCTTTTTGCGTGTCTTATCTTGAAATTTGTCGTATATTGCCATAATAAAATTTTAATCCACGAAATTACAACTTTTTATTGAATCCCAGCGCTATTCAGCCATTATTTTTTCAAAATGATTCTGAAAGTGGTTCCTTGTCCAGTCACGCTGTTCTTAACGAAGATTTTTCCTTTGTGGTAATCTTCGATGATACGCTTTGCCAGCGAAAGTCCGAGACCCCAGCCGCGTTTCTTGGAGGTGTAGCCGGGCTTGAAAATCTGCTTGTACATGGAGCGTGGCAGGCCCTTGCCGGTGTCGCTGATGTCGATAAACACGTTACTGTCGTCTTCGGTGAGCTCGATGGTGATTTTGCCTTTGTCTCCCATAGCGTCGATGGCGTTCTTGGTGAGGTTCTCCAAAACCCAGCTGAACAATGGGGCGTTCATCGGTATCACTATCTCTCTGTTAGGCAGCAATATTGCGAACTCGATCTTCGACGACGACCTGCGCTGCATGTATTTCATGGTCTTGTCGACAGACGCCACCACGTCGGTGTCCTCCAAAGTCGGGATGGAGCCTATTTTCGAGAAACGTTTCGTTATGGTGTCGAGCCTTTTCAGGTCGTGCTCCATCTCTGCCGTCCCGTAAAACGGATGCTCCTCCAGCTTCATCAGCTCTATCCAGCCAATCAGCGAGCTCAGAGGCGTGCCGATTTGATGTGCGGTCTCCTTCGCCATGCCCGCCCACACCTGGTTTTGCTCCGAGCGGCGCACATAGCTGAACAAAAGATATGCAAGAAGCACAAACAAACCGAAAATAAGCATCTGCACCATCGGGAAATAACGCATCTGCAAAAGCAAGTCCGACCGTCTGTAATAAATGTATGCCTTGTTGTCGTCAAGATAATTAACCTTGATGGGATAGTTCTCCTCCTGCATCGTACGAATCTGATTCTCAACGTATTGCGGGTCCTTCATCTTGATGGAGTCGAGGTTTCCGAATGCCAAAACCGTATTGTCGATGCTGTCCATGATGATAACTGGCGCACCGACGGCATTGTCGGTCACGTCGTTGATGAAAAGCTTGAATAAGTCATCCAAAACACCTTTCAACTCAGTATAAATCAACGATTCATTGTAAAAAAGCCACTTTGTCTTTCCGAAAAGGTCAATCTTTATCGGCTGATAAACGCTGAACTCCGTCATCATCTCCTCGTCGAACTTCGTCTTGTCTTTAAGATGTTCAGGCAGGTTGATTGAGAGGTCTATCTTTGCGGAATTGTCAGTAATCACTACCGGAATGCTGATGTTGCTCTGTATGATGTCGAGATATATCGAAGTGTTTTCCTCCGGACTGGCTTCGAGGAAGCTCTCGTACGCCTTCGCCAGCAACTGCACGCGTTTCTGCTCCTGTTCGCTCACTTCGTTGAAGAAGACTTTGGTGTAGTTCATCAGCTCAGCATGGCTCTGCACCGCCTCCGCCCACATCTCAATCTGCTTCGTCTCCTGCGCCGCAAAACGCTTCACCAGACGGCTCGTGTACTGTGTCGAAATGCTTATTATGATGACCGCCAGCACCGAGAGCGCCAGATTCCACCATCTCTTCTGAATGTAAATGTTAGTTTTCATTCCACAAAAATACAAAAATTTTAAATAATATAAGGTGTGTAGCGAAAAATGTTGTAATTTTACACGTTTTTTCAAACGCGAAAATTTTTAAAATATTATGGAATATAATTTTGAAGAAATCGAGAAAAAATGGCAGGAATATTGGCGTGAAAACAAGACCTATCATGTTGATATTGACCACAATAAGCCGAAGTTTTATGTGCTGGACATGTTTCCTTATCCGTCGGGCGCGGGTCTTCATGTGGGACATCCTCTTGGATACATCGCATCGGATATTTACGCTCGCTATAAACGCTTGAAGGGTTTCAACGTGCTTCACCCGATGGGCTACGATGCCTACGGACTCCCGGCTGAACAGTATGCCATCCAAACAGGTACACATCCGGCTGTCACCACGGAGAAAAACATCAACCGCTACCGTGAACAGATGGATAAAATCGGTTTCTGCTACGACTGGGACCGCGAGGTGCGCACCAGCGACCCACATTATTATAAATGGACACAGTGGACATTCATCCAGCTGTTCAACTCGTTCTATTGCAACAAATGCAAGAAAGCCAAGCCTATCTCCGACCTTGTCGACTATTTCAAGAAAAACGGCACCAGCGGACTCGACATTGCCTGCACCAAGCCGATGAGCTTCACCGCCGCGCAGTGGAAGATGATGAGCGAGCGTGAACAGCAGGAAACACTGATGAACTACCGCCTCGCTTACCTTGCCGACACCATGGTGAACTGGTGTCCGGAACTCGGGACGGTGCTCGCCAACGATGAGGTCCAGGACGGACTCTCGGTGCGCGGCGGATATCCTGTCATCCGTAAGTCGATGAAACAGTGGCTGCTGCGTATCACCGCATACGCCGAACGCCTCCTCGAAGGCCTCGAGACCCTCGACTGGACCGAGTCAATAAAAGACGTGCAACGCAACTGGATAGGCAAGTCAATGGGCGCCTCCGTCTTCTTCAAAGTCGCCGATAAAGACATTGATTTCGAAGTGTTCACCACCCGCGCCGACACCCTGTTCGGCGTCACCTTCATGGTGCTCGCACCTGAACACGAGATGATAAAACAGCTTACTACCAAAGAACAACGCGCCACCGTCGAAGAATATGTCACCTGGGCAAAAAACCGCTCCGAACGCGAACGTATGTCAGAAGTGAAGAAGGTGAGCGGCGTGTTCACAGGCTCTTACGCCGTCAACCCGTTCAACGGAACAAAAATCCCGATCTGGGTCTCAGATTATGTCCTCATGGGCTACGGCACCGGCGCCATCATGGCAGTGCCGGCTCACGACAGCCGCGACTTCGCCTTCGCACGACACTTCAACCTCCCAATAATCCAAGTCGTCGCCAAACCAGGCGAGGAACCGTCAGACCCCGCCACATGGACGGAGTCATTCGACGCAAAAGAAGGTGTGCTCATAAACTCTGAGTTCCTCAACGGACTCACAGTGAAACAGGCTATCCTCCGCATGATTGAAGAACTTGAGAAACTCGGCATCGGCAAAGGAAAAACCAACTACCGTCTGCGCGACGCCATCTTCAGCCGCCAGCGATACTGGGGCGAACCATTCCCAATTTATTATAAGGATGGCATGCCTTACGCTATGGATGTCAATAAGTTACCTCTCGAACTGCCTTCTATCGACGCCTACAAACCGACAGAGACAGGTGAGCCACCTTTAGCAAGAGCCAAAAACTGGGTCACCGAGGAGGGTTATCCTATCGAAACAAACACAATGCCTGGCTTTGCAGGCTCAAGCGGATATTACCTCCGCTATATGGACCCGCATAACGACAAGGAATACTTCAGCCGCGAAGCCAACGACTACTGGCAGAACGTCGACCTCTACATCGGTGGCGCTGAACATGCCACAGGTCACCTCATATATAGCCGCTTCTGGAACAAGTTCCTGTTCGACCTCGGACTTGCATGCAAAGACGAGCCTTTCCAGAAAATGGTCAACCAGGGAATGATACAAGGCCGCTCCAGCATCGCCTACCGTGTCAACCTCGAGAAAATATGCGAATATGCCGTCTGGAAACGACTGAAAGAGAATAAGTTAGGACTTAAATTCGTGCGCGATTACAAGGAAGGACGCCGTCGCTTCGACTTCTTCTGCCCCGAAAAAGGCCTTATCATCGAAATCAATAGAATGGGCAACCTCGAACGTGTGGCTGAACCTTGGCGTAAATACGCCGACGAACACGGCTACCGACTGCTGCTGATACCTTTAGTCGACATCATCAACGACTTCGAACAAGGCACCGACTACGTGCGCCAGCGTATGCGCGAGTTCTGCCTCGGCAACGACGTCCCTTCATTCATCCAAGGCGAAGAATACAGCGGCGGACCAATATTCGCATCGAAGAACCTGCCCGACATCGAACAGTTTACCGACCCAATGCTCGTCGATATCAATATCGTACACAACGACATCCTCGACATCCACGCCTTCCGCGAATGGCGCGACGACCTCAAAAACGCCCGTTTCTTCTTCGAAAAAGATAAAGAAGGCAACAAAATGTTCGTATGCGACTGGCTCATCGAGAAGATGTCAAAGTCCAAATTCAACGTACAAAACCCTGACGACCTCGTGGTGAAATACGGCGCCGACACCCTGCGTCTCTACGAGATGTTCCTCGGACCTCTCGAACAGTCAAAACCTTGGGATACCCAAGGAATTGAAGGCACATCACGCTTCCTGAAGAAATTCTGGAAACTCTACTCGGAAGTTAGCGACGAGCCCGCAACAAAAGAAGAACTTAAGGTTCTGCACAAACTCATCAAGAAAGAAGAAGAAGACATCGAACGTATCTCGTTCAACACCGTCGTCTCAGCTTTCATGATTTGCGTCAACGAACTCACCGACATGAAGTGCAACAAACGTGCAATCCTCGAGCCTCTCGCAATCATGATTTCACCTTACGCACCGCATATCGCCGAAGAACTGTGGCATCAAATGGGTCACAACGACAGCGTCGTCAACCAGCGTTTCCCTGAATTCGATGCATCGAATGTGGTCGAGAACACATTCCTCTATCCAGTGTCGTTCAACGGAAAGAAACGTTTCGACCTCGAACTGCCTCTCGATATCAAACAGGACGAAGTGCAAAATGCAGTGGTCAACGCCCCAGAAGCCAAGAAATGGTTGGAAGGCGTCACCATCCGCAAAGTCATCTTCATCCCGAAGAAAATTATTAACATCGTTGTCGGATAACCGTAGGACAGCCCACGTCTGTCTGCTTGAAATATGAAAAGGATATTCGCCATAGCATTATTATTGATAGGTGTCACCGCCTCCGCCCAAAATCTTCAGGAGCCGGAAAATGATCCCGTCATCACCAACCGCATCGCGGAATGGCAGGACCTGAAGTTCGGCTTCATGATGCACTGGGGCATGTATGCCCAATGGGGCGTGGTAGAGTCGTGGTCTATCTGCAACGAAGACTGGATTAACCGCAATGGTGCTAACTATATTCAGTATAAAGCTGATTATCAAGCACTTAACACTACATTCAATCCAATAAAATTCAATCCCGAAGAGTGGGCTAAGCTCGCTAAAGAAGCTGGAATGAAATATGTGGTCTTCACCACCAAGCATCACGACGGATTCTGCATGTACGACACCAAGGAGACAACATATTCAACCGTCGACCCATCGTGTCCTTTTTCAGAAAATGAGAAAGCCGACATCACTGGTGCTATCGTGGAAGCCTTCAGAAATCAAGGCTTTTGGACAGGTCTCTACTTCTCTAAAGCCGACTGGCATCATCCCAATTACTGGGCTGAACAGTGGGCGACTCCAGATAGAAACGTGAACTACGATCCTCAGAGATATCCTGAACGTTGGCAGAGTTTCTGCGATTTCACCTACAACCAGATTCATGAGCTGACACACAACTACGGCGACATCGACATCCTTTGGCTCGACGGCGGCTGGGTGCGTCCGGAGTACAGCCTCAACGACGAATACCGCTCTTGGCTCGGCTGCAAAGGCTATATCCAGGACATCGACATGCCCAAAATAGCAGCTATGGCTCGCGAAAACAACCCCGACCTCATCATCGTCGACCGCACAGTACACGGAAAATACGAGAACTACCAGACCCCTGAACAACAGGTGCCAGACACCTTGCTTCCCTTCCCTTGGGAGACATGCATGTCGATGGGTGACTCATGGTCGTATGTCGAAACAGATAACTACAAGAGTACCAATAAGATAGTGCATCTTTTGGTCGATATCGTGGCTAAAGGCGGCAACTACCTCCTCAACGTAGGCCCGTCACCTGAAGGCGAGCTGCCTCCAACAGCTGTCGAGCGTATGCACGAAATAGGTAACTGGATGAAAATCAACGGCGAAGCCATATACGGCACACGTCCGTTCTATCCTTATTGCGACGGGAAAGTGCGTTTCACTCAGAAAAACGGCAAGATTTACGCGATTTATATGCTTGACGAAGGCGAAACGATGCCTAACTCAATCAAAATCAATGCAGAACTGAATAAAAACAAGGTGAAAATCCTCGGCAGCAAGGCAAAAGCCAAGCTCACAAAGACCGCTGACGGATACCTTATTAATATTAATGGCGATGTCAAACTCGAACACGCCGTCGTTTTTGAATTAAAATAAAATTGAAATATGAAAGAAGAACTCAAGAGAATGGACCTTCCTTACCTCATCGCCGACCCAAGTCTGGCAGAGTGGGGAAGAAAAGACATTGAAATTTCTGAACACGAGATGCCTGGATTGATGGCACTCCGTAAGAAATACGGCGAGAGCAAGCCTCTCAAAGGCGCACGCATCAGCGGCTCGCTCCACATGACCATCCAAACCGCTTGTCTCATCGAAACGTTGAAAGCTCTCGGCGCCGAGGTGCGCTGGGCAAGCTGCAACATATTCTCGACACAAGACCATGCCGCAGCAGGCATCGTGGCAGGCGGAACACCAGTGTTTGCTTGGAAAGGCGAGACCCTAGACGACTACTGGTGGTGCACCATGCGCGCCCTCACATTCCCCGACGGCAACGGCCCTGACCTCATCGTCGACGACGGCGGCGACGCCACTTTGTTGATTCACAAAGGCTACGAATGCGAAAACAACCCCAAACTCCTCGAAGTGGAACCCGCAAACGCCGAAGAAAAAGCCTTGATGGGGGTCATCAAAGAGACTTATAAAATGGACCCTCAACACTGGCACAAAGTGGTCGCCAACTGGAAAGGCGTGTCGGAAGAGACAACAACAGGCGTACACCGTCTCTATCAGATGAAAGAAGCAGGCAAACTTCTCGTCCCTGCTATCAACGTCAACGACAGCGTCACAAAGAGCAAGTTCGATAACTTGTACGGCTGCCGCGAGTCATTGGCCGACGGCATCAAACGTGCCACCGACGTAATGCTCGCCGGTAAAGTCATCGTGGTGCTAGGCTACGGCGACGTCGGTAAAGGCTGCGCTCAGTCGATGCGCTCTTACGGCGCCCGCGTCCTCGTGACAGAAATCGACCCGATTTGCGCACTGCAGGCCGCAATGGAAGGCTACGAAGTCACCACAATGGAAGAAGCAGTGAAGGAAGGCAACATCTTCGTCACTTGCACCGGCAACTGCGACGTCATCACACTCGAACACATGCTCCAGATGAAAGACCAAGCCATCGTCTGCAACATCGGCCACTTCGACAACGAAATCCAGGTCAACGCACTGGAAAACTATAAAGGCGTCAAGAAAATCAATATCAAACCGCAAGTCGACAAGTTCGTGAAACCTGACGGAAAGGCCATCTTTATCCTGGCTGAAGGCCGCCTCGTGAACCTCGGCTGCGCCACAGGCCACGCCAGCTTCGTGATGAGTAACTCGTTCACCAACCAGACCCTGGCACAGATGGACCTCTGGGAAAAACGCGGAACATATCCTATCGACGTGTACTGCCTGCCAAAATATCTCGACGAGGAAGTGGCTCGCTTACATCTCGAGAAAATAGGTGTGAAACTCACCAAACTGACCCCAAAACAAGCCGATTACATCGGCGTCCCAATCAACGGGCCATTCAAATCAGATATCTACAGATATTAAATAAAAAAACGGCGTCTTCAAACGCCGTTTTTTTTAATTGTAAACCCTCAGCGCAGTGCCGTCATACTGCGTGAAATACTGCGTCAAAGGATAGCCAGTGCCTTCGATGATGCTCCCATCAAGAATAGAATATTTATAATTTAGGCAGGTGTCGACAACAAAAGGCATCTCCACAATCAAACGGTTGTTGGGACAGGCATAAGGATCGTTGGGCGCCATGCGCTCGTATGCTCTGAACTCGTCAACATGATACCTATATATAATAATACCATAGCTTGGCAATGGAGCAGTGATATACATCCAACCACCTACAGCGTTAAGTTCCTGAAACTCAATGGTGTTAGGGTATATCACAAAGTTAAGGCTTATCTCTGGCGTGTTAGGATTATCAGGTCTGCTGTTGCACGAAACGGCAAAAATTGCCATTAAAGCGACAAAAAAAATCATCGAAGTTTTCAAAAAACGTCTCATTTCAAAATTATTTTGGTGCAAAATTAATATTTTTTTTGACAAAAAGAGGCCAAAATGTGGATTAAAAATCTTTCCTAAAACCCTAAAATTTAATTTTTATCAAAAAATTTCATATAAATTCTCCAATTATAAAATGTTTATTTCTAACGTGTTACAATGTTTTAACTGAAAATGTTGAAAAATATTTTTCCTAAATTGCAATTAATTGATTGTCGGTATGAAAAATTTGTTGTAATTTTGAACCCTAAAAATGTGTCCTGAAAAATGGAAATTATTTGATAGTATAACATAAAAATTCAAGGTATGTTAAAAAAATTACTATTTTTACTCTGCATCGTGCTGACGTCGTGGTCGTTGGCACTTGCACAACAAGGTCGTCTCAAGGGCGTCATTACTGACAAGGATACCGGAGAGCCTATCGCATTTGCCAATGTCGTTTTGGAAAACGGCGGTACGCAGGTGGGTGGTGCCAGTACGGACTTTGACGGTAACTATGACATCAACCCTATTCCTCCGGGAACTTACGACCTGAGAGCAACATTCGTTGGCTACAACACTGTCGTTATGACAGGCGTTGTTATCCCAGGTAACAAGATTACCTTCCAAGACATCAAGATGAGCATGCAGTCGGAAGTGCTTGATGCTGTCGAGATTGTCGACTACAAAGTGCCTTTGATTTCAAAGGACCAGACTTCAGCGGGTGCTACCATCACCGCCGAGGAAATCGCGAAGATGCCTAACCGTTCGGCAGAAGCTGTTGCTGCTACCGTCGGTGGCGTGTTCTCGTCAGACGGTGAAGTCGGTAACATGCGTGGTGCACGTTCTGAAGGTACAGTTTATTACATCGACGGTGTCCGCGTCATCGGTAGCCACTCGGTGCCTCAGTCAGCCATCGACCAAGTCGAGGTCATGCTTTCAGGTACCCCTGCTATGTACGGCGACGTCACCGGCGGTATTATCAACATGACAACTAAAGGCCCTTCTAGAACATTCGGCGCAGGTTTGGAAGTCGAACAGTCAATTGACGGCTATGGCCACACCAGAGTCGGCGTCAACGCCCAAGGTCCTCTCATCAAAGGTAAGAAATCTGAGACAGCTCTCTTAGGATTCTTCATCGCTGGTGAGTTCACCCGTAACAAAGATGGCGCGATCTCTGCAATTGGTCACCATAAAGCAAGCGACGAATGGTTGGATTATATCAAGGAACATCCTCTCCGCCTCGCTAGCGACGGACAAGGTGTCTATCCTAACGGTGAGTTCACAAGAATGGGCTCAATGGAGTATGTGAAGAACTCACAGAACACATCAAACTGGTCAATCAACACCAGAGGTAACGTGAGTATCCGTACCACCGAAACCATCAACCTCACTGTTGGCGGTAGCTACATGAAACAGAAATCTAACGTATTCCAACGTAGTCAGGAGTACTTTAACTACGATAAGAACTATATCGATGACTATCAGAACTGGAGCGTCTATGGCCGTTTCACCCAGAGATTCCCAACGTCAGCTGAAAGCACATCTCTTATCAAGAACTTCTACTATAGCTTGCAGGTCGACTACTCAAGAGTGAATCGTTCAAACTATGACCCAGACCATAAGAAAGATATCTGGAGATATGGTTACCTCGGTAAGTATTCCATCTATAAGACCCCTTCTTACACAATGGATACAGCCATCACAGTGAACGGTCATACTTATACAAACGTTTGGCACACAGCATCATGGGATTATGATACATTGGTCACTTTCGCACCATCAGACTACAACCCATTGCTCGCCAAATACACCTCTATGATTTATGACTTATATGATGATCCTACAGGACACTATACAAACTTCGACGATATCCAGCTCAGCCAGGGTCTTCTCAACTCAGGTTCACCATCACCTTTCTATGGCTTGTATGCTGCTCCTGGTACAATCCAGGCAAACTACGGCTATGCTGAAAGCGACCAGTTCGCAGTGAACCTTGCAACAGCTATGACAATTGGCAACCATGAAATCAAATTCGGTCTCCAGTACGAACAGCGTAACAACAGATCATGGAACGTTAATGGCCGTAACTTGTGGTACCTCATGAGAAACCTTGCCAACTTCCATATCGATCAGTTGGATGTCAATAACCCTGAAATCGTCAGCTACAACGGCTTCGTTGATACAGTGAAATTCTACAGAATGTACAACGCTGCCGACCAGTATCAGTTCGACAAGAACCTCCGTTCAGCCCTCGGCCTTAGCACAACAGGCGTCGACTGGATCAATACTGACTCATACGATTTCAACGACAACTCAATTGAATACTACGACAGAGACGGTGTCATGCACAAAGCTTACCTCCAGGACGGCTTCGACATCAGCATGTTCACACCAGACGAGTTGACCCAGGACGGTAACTCATACGTGTCATACACAGGTTATGACTACCTCGGCAAGAAACTTAAGAAACAGCCAAGCTTCGATGACTTCTTCACAGAAACAGATGAAAACGGTAACTATACACGTCCGGTAGGCTCATACAGACCTATCTACATGGCAGGTTACCTCCAGGATAAGTTCGCTTTCAAAGACCTTATCTTCAACATCGGTGTCCGTGTCGACCGCTTCGACGCTAACCAGAAAGTCTTGAAAGACCCATATATCCTCTATGATTACTATACAGTAGGCGATAAGATGAACAACGGTAAACTCATCCTTCCTAACGGTACTTCAGTTGACGTCCCGGATAACATCGGCAGCGACTACGCAGTGTATGTTAATAATATTAAGGATATTACTCAAGTCATGGGTTATCGTATCGATAACACTTGGTACAATGCAGAAGGTGCTGAAATCAGCGACCCTACAACTTTGAACGCCGGTAACGGTGTCACAGCATGGGTGAAGGATAAAGACCAGTCTCACGTTGACGCTAAGTCATTCAAGGATTACAACCCACAGTGGACAGTGATGCCTCGTATCTCCTTCTCATTCCCGATTTCAGACGACGCTCTGTTCTTCGCTCACTATGACGTGTTGACACAGCGCCCTACAAACATCCAGACCAACATCTATGATTATTACTACTTCGAGCAGAACAGCAGTACTATCAACAACCCAGCTTTGAAACCTTCACAGACAATCGACTATGAGCTCGGTTTCACCCAAAAGCTGACCAACACGTCATCAATGACAATCACTGCTTACTATAAGGAGTTCCGTAACATGATTCAGATGTACCGTTACACAGGTGCTTATCCTAAGGATTACTCATCATACAGCAACTTGGACTTCGGTACTGTGAAAGGTCTCACAGCATCATACGACTTGCGTAGAACCAAGAACGTCCGTCTGCGTGCCTCTTACACACTGCAGTATTCCAACGCTACTGGTGCTTCATCAACCACAATGGAAGCTTTGATCGCAGCTGGTGTTCCTAACTTGCGTTCAACATTCGCTATGCCTTGGGACCGTCGTCACCAGTTCAACATCTCATTGGATTACCGTTTCGCAAGCGGCAAGGACTACAACGGCCCTGTGTCAAAACGCGAGAAATCAGGCAAGAAACCTATCCAATGGCTCGCCAACACTGGTCTCGCCGTCACAATGAACGGTGGTTCAGGTACTCCTTACACAGCTCAGAGCAACATCAACTCACCTATCACCCAAGGTACTAAACTCTTGAAAGGTTCATACTACGGATCACGCCTACCATGGGCATTCCGCTTCGATATGAAACTCGACAAGGATATCGACCTTAAACTCGGCAAGAAAGAAGGTGAAAGACGTCCAGCTTATCTGAACGTTTATCTCCAAGTGCTCAACGTACTTAATTCAAAGAATATCGTTGATGTCTATTCATCAACCGGTAATCCTGATGACGATGGTTACCTCTCAGCTCCTGAATGGCAGCGTGAAATCGCAAACCAGACAAATGCTGATTCGTATTCAGAATTGTACAGATTGTATGTAGACAATATGTACCATTACTCCTCACCACGTCAGATTAGAATTGGTATGATCTTTAACTTCTAAACAGAAAAATAAATACTGATAATATGAAGACTATAATTCGTTTATTAACTGTTGCATTTCTTATTGCAAGTGTAACTGAAGTAAGAGCCGAGAAGGTCAAGATGAATGGCCCACAAACTCGGAATCTGAAACAAACCACTGCTGGATGTACACCATCTTCGACCTACGCTTGGTTGAACATCAACAACGCCAGAGTGCGTGTCAACGCCGGCGGTGATATGTGGTGGGATCTTCCGGGTGGTTCAGGATCTAAGTACTACATCCCAGCTAACGGTTCAGCAACTTCATTGTATGCAGGATCACTTTGGATCGCAGGTATGGACATCAACAACCAGTTGAAGTGCGCCGCTATCCGTTTCCGTCAGATCGGTAACGACTTCTGGACTGGTCCTCTTACAGTTGATGGAACTGCATCTATCGACGCTGCAACATGTATGGAGTACGATAAAATGTACAACATCACACGCGCCGAAGTCGATGACTTCCTCCAGAATTGTGATGAAAACGGTATTCCTCTCCCAGGATACGAAATTCCAACCAACATTTTGAACTGGCCTGCCCATGGCGACCCGGCAAGAGGCATGAGCTACTACCTCGCTCCTTTCTATGATAGAGACGAAGATGGTACTTATGACCCATCACAAGGTGACTATCCATACTACGATATCACCAATGAACTCTGCCACACACAAGTCCCTACAATGGAAGAGGTTAATGAAGGTACAGTTCACGGATCTATCCTCGCCGACCAAGTCATCAAAGGTGACCAGACCCTCTGGTGGGTGTTCAACGATAAAGGTAACGCTCACACAGAAACCGGCGGCTCAGCTATCGGTATGGAAATCAGAGCTCAAGCATTTGCCTTCTCGACAAATGATGAGATCAACAACATGACATTCTATAGCTACGAGATTATCAACCGTTCAACCTATACTTTGACCAACACCTACTTCTCACCATGGACAGACGTTGACCTTGGTTATGCTAAGGACGACTACATCGGTTGCGACGTTTCTCGTGGTCTCGGTTATGGTTACAACGGCGCTCCTATCGATGGTAATGGTCAGACAGAAGCTTACGGTCCAAACCCTCCAGCGGTCGGCGTCGACTTCTTCCAAGGTCCTTACCTCGATCCTGATGGACTTGACAACCCTAAGTATGACGCTGATGGCAACCAACTCTGCGATGAGAGTATCAATGGTGTGAACTTCGGCAACGGCATCATCGATGACGAACGTTTCGGTATGCGCCGTTTCGTGTATCACAACAACTCAAACAACTCAGTTTATGGTGACCCTGATGTCGCTGCTGAATACTACCTCCTCCTTAGAGGTATCTGGAAAAATGGTGCTAAGATGCAGTATGGTGGTACAGCTGTCCCAGGCGCTGCCGGTACAGTCGGCCCAGCTTGCGACTTCATGTTCCCATTCGATTCAGACCCTTGCAACTGGGGTACTGGCGGTTTGGTGCCTAACGGCGGCTTCAACCAAAACGGCAAATACTGGAGCGAAGAGACAGGTAACAACGGTGGACCTAACCCACCTGAGGACCGTCGTTTCATGCAGTCAGCTGGTCCTTTCACATTGAAGGCAGGCGCTGTTAACTACATCACATTCGGTGTGCCGTGGGCACGCGCTACCACAGGTACTGCTTGGGCTTCAGTCGAACTCCTCCGTAAAGTCGACGATAAGTGCCAGTCAATGTTCGATAACTGCTTCAAAGTCCTCGACGGACCTAACGCCCCTGATTTGACAATCCGTGAACTCGACAGACAACTCATCATCTATCTGTCAAATTCAGAATCATCAAATAACGCTAACGAAGACTATGAAGAACTAGATCCTAACATTCCTGATGGAGACACTATCAATGGCAAATATGTCGAATTCGACAAGTACTTCCATTTCGAAGGTTATCAGATCTATCAGCTCGCCAACCAGGAAGTCAGTGTTGACGAATTGACAGATGAGACAAAAGCTCGTTTGATCTACCAGTGCGATATTAAGAACAATGTCAGCAGACTTGTAAACTTCATCTATGATGACTACATCGGATACAGTGTCCCAACAGTCATGGTTGAAGGCGCTGACAATGGTATCCAACACTCATTCGTTGTTACACAAGACGCATTCACAAAGAACAACGACCCTACATTGGTGAACCACCACACATATTATTTCATGGCAATAGCTTACGCTTACAACAACTATAGAGAATACGATCCTGAGACAACACAAGGTCAGGGACAGAAACTTCCTTACCTCGCAGGTCGTAAGAACATCAAGTTGTATTCAGCTGTTCCACATAAGATTGTGAATGGTACAGTCATCAACTCATCATACGGCGACCAGCCAGTCATCAACCGTTGGACTGGTATCGGAAACGGCGGCAACCACCTCGAGATGTCAGACGCTGACGTCGAAGAGCTGCTCTCACGTCCTATCGCAAGCGAAACCAACAAGTTCGGTGATCCTGACTATCCAGTTATCTATCACCCAACATACAAGAGAGGCTACGGTCCTGTCAATGTTAAGATTGTTGACCCATTGAACGTAAGACCTACAGATTATGCTCTTTGGTTCCATGATTTCAGAACAGTCACTGTTCAGCATGTTACTGGAAATACCGGTATCTCAGGTGATAGCCAGGATATGAAAGTTTTCATGTGGTCTTTGAAAGACCTTGAGACAGGTGAAGTGTTTGAATCAGACACAACAACCGAGCTCTCAAGTGAGAAGCTGTTCCTTGACAGAGGTATCTCAATTGACATTCAGCAGTGCTGGAATATCGGTCCTTATAAGGTAGGTACTACCGGCGGCGCTCCAGGTAGCAGTGACGCAAAACAGGTGTTCTCAATATTGTCACCAAACAATGGTCTCATAACATCATCAGTGACATACGCTGACAGTTCTAACCGTTGGCTTGGCGGTATCAAAGATAGCGATGCTATCGCATCTAACGCTTTGAACTGGATCCGTGCCGGTAATTATGCTGACCAGGATAACAAACAGAACAACGACTATAGTGTTGAGTCAGAGTCAACAAAGACATCAAAACCTTATGACCCGGATGCAAACTACGAAAAGATTGCTAACGGTACATGGGCACCATACTTGCTCGTTAACTGGTCTGGTAACTCAGGTGCTAATAACCCTGGCCCTATGTATGAATTGACCAGCCATAAGGACACTATCTTTGTGAAGACAGGATCAATCGATATCGTGCTGACAGCCGATAAGTCAAAATGGACTCGTTGCCCTGTGTTTGAGATGTGTTTGAATGCAAGCATGTCAGAGAACAATGCTCAGCCATTCAGTATCCGTAGAGCTCCGTCAGTCGACAAGAACGGTAATCCAGCAGCAGCTTCATATCAGGAAGCGTTGAATATGGATGCCAGCGACAATGAGAACGACGCCAATTACATCAGTGCATACGGTATGGGGTGGTTCCCAGGTTATGCAATAGATATTGAAACAGGTACTCGTTTCAACATCGGTTTCGGTGAAGACTCATTCTATCCGGATCTCAACGGACGTGATATGTTGTTGAACCCACCAGCGTTGATGCAGAGAACTGCTGACGGTCCTGCTGATTATCAGCTCTTAGACCCTGTCGTTTTTGACCAGGTCGACGGCACTCCAGTATTTGGTGGTAAACACTATGTCTACATCTTCCCAATGCATAAAGGTGCTGTGATGCAAGGTAATGACTTCACATGCCCTGCATATGACGGTGGTAAGTATTTGATTGATAAGATGACCCTTATTGAAACAGCTTCACAGAGCAGAGTTTATAAGACTGCATTCTGGGGTCAGCCAATTTGGGCTGGTATGCCAATGGCAATTGAAGGCAGACAATGGTTGCCAGAAGGTAATCCTGTCAAGATTTCAGTCCGTATCAGCAAACCTTATCAATTAGGTTATAGCACCATGCCATTGCAAGTTGAGTCAGAAGAACTTGTTGACACAGTTAACCACAAAGGTTACTTCCCATACTACACATTCTCAACCAAGGGATATGGTCCGACTTACAAGGATGCAGTTAAGGGCAAATCAGACCTTGACCTCATCCAGGTAGTTCCAAACCCATACTATGCATACGCTAACTATGAGTCTAACGCTCTTATCCACAGAGTTAAGATCGCCAACCTTCCTGACCAGTGCGTTGTTACGATTTACAGTGTAAACGGAACAAAGATTCGTCAGTTCAAGAAAGACTCACCAGTGACGTCAATAGATTGGGATTTGACCAACCATGCTAACACACCTATCGCGAGCGGTATCTACATCATCCACGTGAAAGATAACGTTAACGGTGGCGAACATACTGTTAAGTTCTATTGCGCAATGCGTCAGGTTGACTTAAATACATTCTAATTATTTTGCGAACAAATTAAAAGTACACGATCATGAAAAAGTTATTTAGAACTATCGTAACATTAAGCTTGACAATCATTATTGGATTTACGAGCACAGAAGCATTCGCAGGTAATAAGGATAGAGCAGGTCAAGCAGGTGCAAACGAATTGCTGGTTAACCCATGGGCAGCATCATCGGGATGGGGCAATGCCGGTATGGCAAGCGTCAAAGGTGTTGATGCTATTTGGAGTAACGTGGCAGGTATCTCTTTCACGAATACAATGGATCTTGACTTCTCATATACCAACTGGCTTGCCGGTTCAGGAACAAGTGTTGTGTCATTCGGTTTTCTGGCACGCGTTTCAGAATCAGTGGTCGCTGGTTTGTCAGTCATGTCAATGAATTTCGGTGAGATTCAGAGAACAACTACAGAAAACCCGGACGGTGGTATTGGTACTTATAAGCCAAGTTTGATGAACATCAACATCGCTATTGCGAAGTCGTTCTCAAACAGTATCCACGGCGGTTTTGTATTGAAGATCATTAGCGAGTCAATCACAGATATGAAAGGTACAGGTGTCGCTTTGGACGCAGGTATCCAGTATGTGACAGGTGTTACCGATAACATCCACTTCGGTATCGCCTTGAAGAACATTGGACCTACCATGAAGTACAGCGGCGACGGTCTTTCATTCAAAGTGGCTATGGCTGACATGAGTTCAGACCTTACAGTGGTGCAGCGCGCCGACGAGTTTGAGCTTCCTACACAGCTGAATATCGCTGCGGCATACGATTTCAACTTTGAAAACGCAAGCCGTTTGACACTCGCTTTCAACTTCAACTCAAACGCTTTCTCGAAAGACCAGTTCATTTTCGGTGTTGAGGGTTCGTTCCGCGACATCCTCATGCTCCGTGGTGGTTACACATTCGAGAGCGGTGTCACAAAGAGTATCGAGGAAGCCGACTGCACAAACGTCAACAGAGGTTTGTCACTCGGTGCCACAGTCCAGGCCCCTCTTAACAAGAAGGGTTTGAAGGTCTGTCTCGACTATTCATACCGCGACACAGCACACTGGAAAGGTACACATTCAGTCGGTGCAAGAATTTTATTCTAAAAAAAACTTGCATTTGAAAAAAAAGTTGTATCTTTGCATACAATTTTACGGAAAAAAGGGCCCTTATTTCGGTAAGGGTCTCTTTTTTACAATTTAAAAACTAAAGATATGGCAGAAGTAGAATACTTTACACAAGCTGGATTACAGAAGCTGAAGGACGAACTGGAGAATCTTTGTGTTAACGAACGTCCGAAGATTGCAGCAGCAATAGCAGAGGCTCGCGATAAGGGTGACTTGTCGGAAAACGCTGAATATGACGCAGCTAAAGAAGCTCAGCAACTTCTCGAGATGAAGATTGTGAAGCTCCAGCTTACCATTGCTAACGCACGAATCATCGATGAATCGAAGATGGACACATCGAAGGTTTTGATTCTCTCGACAGTGAAAATCAAAAACGTGAAGACAAAACAGATGATGTCATATACCATCGTTCCTGAGAAAGAGGCGAACCTTAAGGCAGGAAAGATATCCATTACATCACCTATCGCGAAAGGCCTTCTCGGTAAAGCTGTGGGCGAAGAAGTGGAGATTCAGGTGCCAGCAGGAAAGCTTTTGTTTGAAATCGTTGAAATAACAAGAGAATAATTATGGCTTCAATATTTTCAAGAATAGTCGCAGGTGAGATCCCTTGCTACAAAATCGCAGAAAACGACAAGTTTTTCGCGTTTTTCGACATCAGCCCGCTCGCACCGGGTCACACTCTGGTGATTCCTAAGAAAGAAGAGGATTATATCTTTGACATTTCTGACGCTGACCTCGCCGAGATGATGGTCTTCACAAAGAAGATTGCTGTCGCGATAAAGAAAGCCATCCCATGCAAAAAAGTAGGCGTGGCTGTTATCGGTCTTGAAGTGCCTCACGCACACATCCACCTCGTGCCGATGCAGAAAGAAGGTGATATCGACTTCAAGCGCGAGAAGATGCACCCTACAGAAGAACAGTTCAAAGAGTGGCAGAAGAAAATCGTCGAGAATCTGTAAGATGGAAAACACTTTTAAAATGGTTGCCAAGACCATGGCAGGGCTGGAAAACGTCCTTGCCGAGGAATTGACATCCTTAGGTGCTGAAAATGTGCAGATTTTGAACCGTGCCGTGAGCTTCGAGGGCGACAAGGCAATGATGTACAGAGCAAACTACTGCTGCCGTACAGCGTTGCGCATCCTGAAGCCGATGACGAGTTTCGTGGCACGTAATGAGTTGGCATTGTACAACAACATCTTCAAAATCCAATGGCATGAGATTTTCAACATCAACGAGACCTTTGCGATTGATGCGGTCACAAGTGGCAACTATTTCACTCACTCTCAATATGCGGCATTGAAAGTAAAAGACGCCATCGCTGACGAGTTCCGCGAACATTTCGGAGCGCGTCCTTCGGTGGATGTCGATGACCCTGATTTGAGAATCAACGTACACATTGAGAATGAGAAGGTTACGCTTTCGTTCGACAGCTCTGGCGAGTCGTTGCATAAACGAGGATACAGAAAAGCCGTCGACAAGGCTCCGATGAGCGAAGTCCTGGCAGCAGGCTTGATTAAACTTACCGGCTGGAAATACGACTGCAACTTCGTCGACTGCATGTGCGGCTCGGGCACCATCCCGATTGAGGCTGCAATGATGGCTCTGGGCATCCCCGCTGGATTCTTCAGAAAGAAATGGGGCTTTATGACATGGCACGACTTCGACAAGGAGCTGTGGCAGAACGTAGTGATGGAGGCCGGCGCCACAATGGAAGAATTTGATTATGAGATACTTGCATCAGACCATTCAGCGAAAGCTGTGGAGATCGCAAAGGCAAACATCACAAACGCGCATCTGCAGTATGACATCAAGCTGAGCAAACAAGACATGTTCGCCATGGTGCCACCGGAGGGCGGCGGAATCATGATTATCAACCCGCCATACGGTGAGAGATTGGAAGAAAAAGACCTTATAAATCTATATAAAGGCATCGGCGACGCTTTGAAAAAGAACTTCAAGGGCTTCGAGGCTTGGATTATCAGCTCTAACAAGGATGCGCTGAAGCTTATAGGACTGAAACCATCAAAGAAAATTGATATTTATAACGGACCGCTGGAATGTAAGTTTGAGAAGTTTGAGATTTTTGAAGGGTCATATAAAGACAAAAAACTCTCGCAGATTGCACAGATGAACACAGAATAGATAGGAAAATAATCCGTGAGAATCTGTGAAATCTGTGAGAAATAATTTTTTAATTTTTTTTCTTGCATTTCTAAAAATCGCTTTTTAACTTTGCAATTCTTATTAGCAAAATTGAAAAGTATGTACAAAATAACCAAACATCCTATTTTAGACATCGCCGAGGGCGAGTCAGTAGAGTTTATTTATGACGGAAAGAAAGTGGTTGGCAAGAAGGGCTACACCATCGCTGCCGCTTTGCATCAGGCTGGTTTTCCTGTTCATAGCCACAGCCTCGACGGTCGCAACCGAAGCCTTAACTGCGGTATCGGAAAGTGCGGTGCCTGCGAGATGCTTGTCGACGGCAAGATCCGCCGTATCTGCATCACTTTGGTTGACGGAGTGAGGGAAGTGAAGCCTATCAACAATGAGGCTAACGTGCTCCCGGAGGCTAAAGAACTGCAACCGCGTGAGGTGAAGGTCTACAAAACACAGGTCGCCATCATCGGTGCCGGCCCTGCAGGATTGGCTTGCCGCGAACAGCTTAATAAACTCGGCATCAGCAACGTCGTTGTCGATAATAATGCACGTATCGGCGGTCAGTTCAATATGCAGACACACCAGTTTTTCTTCTTCGAGAAGGAGCAGAAATTCGGTGGCATGCGTGGCTTTGACATCGCGAAGACTCTGGCTGGCGACAACCACGAAGGCATACTGCTGAATTATGTTGTTTGGGACTTGCTCGAAGGCAAACGCATTGCTATCAAGAACATAGAGACACAGGAGATGGCGTACATCGACGCAGAACATCTTGTCGTCGCTACAGGTGCAGTGCCGTTCATGCCTGCATTTGAAAACGATGACCTCCCTGGCGTGTATACCGCTGCAGTGTTCCAGAAGATGATGAACCAGGAGCATACGTTGCTTGGCAAGAAGGTGCTGACGGTGGGCGCAGGAAACATCGGTTATCTGACATCATACCAAGGAATGCAGGCTGGCGCAACAATCAAAGCCATCATCGAGGGTATGGACCATGAAGGCGGCTTCCCGGTGCAGGCTAACCGCGTACGCAGACTCGGCATCCCGATTATGACATCGCATATCCTGTTGAAGGCCATACCGAACAAAGACCACACCGGCATCGTGGGCGCTGTCATCGCTAAATGCGAGAACTTCAAGCCTATTCCGGGAACGGAAAAGGTGATTGACGACATCGATATCATCAACATCTGCACAGGTTTGATTCCCGACAGCCAGTTGTTAGTGAAAGGTCGCGAGGTGTTTGGCTTGAACACGTACGGTGCAGGTGATGCCATCCGCATTGGAGAGGGCACAAGCGCTGTCTTGCGCGGCAAGCAGGTAGCTTTTGAGGTGGCACAGAACATGGGAATGAGATTCAATTATGACGAATATCTTGAGATTTCAAAGCAGTATATAGAGTCACAGCAGCACCCTGTAAGAGTGTTGAAAGAGCCTAACAAGCCGACAGCTGAAAGAATGGTGGCGAAACCTTTCGTCATCGCTGACTGTGTTTACGGATTCGCTTGCAACCCGTGCTCGTTCTCATGTCCGCAGGGCGCTATCACGAAGTCGAGCACCAACACCGTGCCTGTCATCGATTACGACAAGTGCATCGGATGTATGAACTGCGTGAACCACTGCCCGGGCTTGGCAATCTTCGGCTATGACATGAAGAAGAACACGCTGTTCCTGCCTGTTGAATATGAAGTAAACGAAGGCGTCGAGGTGTTCCTCGTTGACGACAACGGCAAGAAAGTGGGCGAGGGCGTCGTTGAGAAGGTCCTCAAGAAGAACAACAAGACCAACGTGGCTCGCGTTATTGCAAAGGATGTGGCATTAGATAAGCTGACAGAGGCACGTGGATTCATAGTGAAAGAAAACTATCCGAAACCGATAGACTTTAAGCCGTTGAAGGATGTGGAATCAGAGACATACGTCTGCCATTGCGAAGATATCAAGCTTGACAAGGTGTTGAGTGTCATCGGTGACCGCAAGACCATTTCTGTTGACGAGCTGAAACATATCACACGTATGGGTATGGGTCCGTGCCGTGGCAAGAGATGTATCCCTCGCGCACGCCAGATTTTGCGTTCATACGGCATCGAGTTGGTTGGCGACGCCACTCCACGTGCTCCTCTTTCAAATCAGGTGAGCCTGGATGACTTATACAACCCGAAGACCAAGGAAACGTTTATCTTCCCGAAGATGAACGACGTTAAGAAAGAGAAGGTCGAGGTGTTCATCGCCGGTGGCGGAATCGCTGGCAGTGCTTTGTTCCGTTACTTCTCGGAAGCCGGGAAGAAGCCGGTGATGATCAACTACAGCCGTGGTGCTTCGTGGAGATGCATCGGAGGCGGTCGTCCGGCGTTCTCGAATCCGGACATCGCCGATATCGCTGTGCATAACCATGAGATTTTTAAGAACATGCAGAAGGAGCACAACATCAACTACCACCTGACACATTACGTCAACTTGGTGCATGATGAGGCTACCTACAAGTCGCTCGACGCCTCACGCGCATGGAGCGATGCTTATATGATTGACCGCAAAGACTTCAAGAAAGAGATTTCGCCGTTATGGGACGACAAAAAAGACACCTACAGCCATGCTTTGATCACGCGTGACTGCTGGCAGGCGACACCTGGCCGCGTCATTGACTACATCAGAGGTATCGGTGTGCAAAATGGCGGCCGTTATTTCGAGGACTGCGAGTTGCTTCACGTCCAGAAGGTCGGCGGACATTATGTGACATTGGTGCGCACGCATGAAGGCGCCTACGTTGAATACACCTGCGACCACTTTGTCAATGCGATGGGCTGGGGCGCTGAGAAGTTCAACGACATGCTCGGTTTGGACACAGGCTTGTATCCTGTCAAGCATCAGGCGTTCATCACACGCCGTCTGCCTATGATGGGACCAAACGGAGGTCCGTTGGACATGATTATCGACCGTCGT
This sequence comes from uncultured Bacteroidales bacterium, assembly GCA_900315175.1. Taxonomy (GTDB): domain Bacteria; phylum Bacteroidota; class Bacteroidia; order Bacteroidales; family F082; genus Limimorpha. The sequence goes on along the minus strand of OMYA01000006.1, from coordinate 93,731 downwards.
CATTACAAAGGTTTCAGCGCTGTTTATGGACAGCAGTGGGCGCATACAGGTCAGATTATCGGCTGCGCAAGCCCTGACACCGACGCTTATGAGGCACGTCAGAACATCAAGTACAACAGCAAGGAGTTCTTGGAGATCGTCTCAGAGGTCTTCGCCGAGTGGATCCCTAACCTCGGTGAGGTGAGCTTCCTGGCATGTTGGGCTGGCCGTTACACCGAACCGCGTTACATCGTCGACCCGGAGGTCGGTCTGTTGACAGGTCTGCGTGGCCACGGCTTCATGCTCGGTCAGTATCTGGCTAAGATTTATGTTGACAAATATCTCGGCAAGCCGGTTCCAGGTTACATGGAAGACCTGAAGATTACAGGTAAAGGCTTGAGTGAGAATGCGTTTAAGTAGAATTGAATAATGATAATAGACAAACCCGAGGATTATTCTTCGGGTTTTGTTTTTTTGAGTAGTTGTTGAATCCAATCGTAAACAACCTTTGCGGAAAGTGACAAAAAGAATACTTCAAGGAAGTATAAAAGTGCGAAAATAATAGTTATTCCGGGATTGTTATAATGCTTTGCAAGACAGACAAACTGCCATCTGAACATTCCGTGAATGACAAAAAGCATCATTGAAATATTACCAAAATAAACAATAATGCGGCGAATCATGTTTGGTTTTGGATTCCAACTTATCACTTTTACAAATATAAACAATAAAACATACGTTACACTTAAGAATGTTATTGGGAAAAATGCTTCATAAAAGTTACCCAATATGAACACTGTCAGAGCAATTAAGAAAACCCATATATTTGCGGTGATATTTTCCTTTTTGCCAAGATAAATACCGAGACAGAACTCGGGGAAATGTGCGACGCAATGTTGCATCACGGTAAGACCTCCGGTAAGATGCCAGTTGTTAAGCGCATAATATACAAACAGATATGATGTGATTGATATTAAAGCAAAGGCTTTAAAACCATATTTTGATATCAATTTATAAAGTAATGGGAAGAAAATGTAAAGTTGAATTATCAAACCGAAAAACCACCAAGGGCCGCAAAGCACCATAGTTTCTCCAGGAATAAAAAGATTAATGAAAAGCAGTTTATACAATATGCTTCTCCATTCTGCAGCTGTTGGAATAGCATAGGTCATGGTGATCTTGAATAAGATGAAAACCACCAATCCGATAAGCAGCAGCGGATAGAGTTTTTTTAGACGATCAATCATAAACCTGCCCCAAGATTTTTCTTTGCTTAAAAATGATTTGGCAAGTCCATAGCCGCTGATAAAAATGAATATTTCGACACCATAATGACCTAGATAGCTGAAAAGTATGTTTATGAATTCCCAAGGAGAGTCGGCAAAAGACTGCAAAAACACTTTGACATGGTCTGTTTTAAAGAAAAACTCATTTTCCATACTGTCAACAGGCTCAATCCAGTGAAAAAAATTGTGGAATATTATCATTAAAATAGCAATGCCTTTTATGATGGAAGTTTGATCTTTAGTAAATGAAGCTATAGAAGTTTTGTAAGTCATGTTATGTTTATTTGGTGGCAAAAATAAGAAATTTTATTCATTATAAGGTAAAAATATATATCTTTGCATAATTATGGTGAAAAAAGTAATTGAAAAAGTATTGTTTGTTATTATAATGACAGTTGCTGTCGTTATTGTGACGGGGTGCACTGGTAATCACGGTGCTAAAGAAGGTTTCGTTTATATTGAAGATGGTGTCTTTAAGGTTGATGGTGAGCAATTTTTTCCATTGATGCTTAATTATAAGGTGGATATGATGACTTTTGGCGATGATTTGGTGTTAGGAGCTGTAAAATATTATGATAATCCGGAAATATATGAGCCTACAACAAAGCAAGAGGCATTAGATCAGTTCTCCAGTCACATGCAAATTGTCGAGGATCTTGGTTTTAATACCGTTAGATTGTGTTTGAATGTGATATCTGCAAATGATAAAGGACGTTATTTTTCGGTACAGAGTGGTGTGGTTTATTTGAAAGATAAAACCGATCAAATCCTTGATGCTGTGGAGGAAATGGTTTCCATAGTGGCTTCACATAATATGAAGGTGATGTTGTTGTTAAAGCCTTCATGGGATGCTGAACTGGCCAAATTTAATTCAGCCCTGATGAAGCGTTTATCCAATGAAAAGACGGTTTTTGCTTATGACCTTATGAATGAACCGCTTTATTTTGACGAAGTGAAAGACCGTTTGAAGGCTGATGCAGTAGATTTGGTCGGAAAATGGGTCGATAAAGCTAAAACAGATGCGCCCAATCATTTATTTACAATAGGTTTCGCCGAGCCGATAGAGGTTTTTTCTTGGGATCCGTCTATAATGCCCGTTGATTTCATCGAGATTCATACATACAATCCTTTGAGTATCCCCAATGAAATATGGTGGTATAGTCATTATGTCAAAAAACCTTGGATGATAGGGGAGACTTCTTTGCCAGCTGACGACGACTCGGTGAGCTATGAACAACAATGCTTTTTTGCTGAACAAGCCTACCAATACACAATAGATTGTGGCGGTATTGGCTTCGGCTGGTGGGCTTTCCAGGATTTTTCCCAGTCTAATGACATTAACTATGAAGGTATCTATTCTGGTGTTTTGAATCATGAAGGGACTATGACGACACAAAATGGGTATGTCATACAAGGAACATTGAAACCTGTAGCATATTCTTTCGCCGGACTTAAATCGTTGAAAAAAGGTGAGCCTGAAAAGGCTGTCAATTATTATAACAATTTTGGCTATCATAATGCCAAAATAACAGGTCGAATTGTGGATTATAAAGGTGAGCCTATTGAAGGGGCTGTTATTAGGGGCTGGAATAATACTTGGAGAACAGGCCTGAACACCTTCACTGATGAGAATGGCGTCTTTAATCTTTACAGTAACGACGAATGTGTGCATTTTGCCATATCTGCACCAGGCTATGATACCAAACGTTTTGACATGTATCTGAAATATCACGATGCCAATGGAGCAAATAGTGATTTTACTGATTTGCCAGACAGAAACATCAAGTCGAGCATGGTGTCGTTTGGAAAGTTTCTGAAAGAAGAGAACAAACTGTTTGATTTTAAGGAAGATGAGTTCAATAAAGCTGTGATATTTGCCGACATGGGTGTAATAAAATTGGAAATGCTTGGGAAATGAGAAGTTTTGATATAAATAAAATTTGGAATGGGCTGAGTGTTTGGACAAAATATGCCCTGTTATGGTTGCTGCTCGCACTCATACTTCGTGTTGGCTTCTTTTTTGTCATGCTGACGGCAGGTTTAATTGAAACAGACAAATTCCTTACCATACTTTCCGGTATTTATTTTGACATTGCCGTTGTGCTTGAGGTGAGCTCGGTATTGCTTATACCCACATTGATTGTCAATTGGTTTTTACCCAAACTGACGAAAATTTTATATATCTTTTTCATTACTTTTTATGTAGTGGTTTATGGTGGTCTCATTGGGTATTTCTCGAATGTGAACCTGCCGCTTGACCGCGTGTTTTTCGTCTACGGCCTCGGGGAGATGTATAATATAATCGTGTCTTCGGTTAAGTTTTCAGTTGTGCCACTTCTCGGTGTTTTGGTCTTGATAGCGCTTTACTCGCTTTTAATTGGTTTTTGGAATAAAAGAGTCAAAGTTCCGTACGGATTATCGGCCGCTTTTCTCATAGTGACTCTTGTCTTTGTGATTTTTTTTAATTTTAAATCATTGATTGCCAATGATAAATGTTATAAATCATATCGAGACTATTGCCTTGCAGCAAATCAGCTTGCATATACATTCAACGATTTCAACGATTACATGAATGAACGTGAAAAAGCTGAGGATTTCACTTCATATGATGAGAATGTGCTTGAAGATGCTGAGAGTTTTCAGCGTCTCTTCCCTGACTTCAAATATGTTGACATACACTATCCTTTCATGCGTGAAGCCGATGATGCAGATGTGTTTGGTGATTTAATGAATCCAACGACTGACGGTAAGGCTCCGAGTTTCGTGTTCATAATTGTTGAGAGCCTGGGACAAAGGTTATCGTCAGATCAACCGAAGATGTCGTTCACGCCTTTTCTTGACAGTCTGAAGAAAGAGTCATTATATTGGCCGAATTGCTTGGCATTGGCAGAAAGAACCTTCGGCGCTCTTCCGAATATCTTCTCTTCTGCACCATATGACAAAACTGGTTTTGCACGAACATGGTTCCCAATTCCAGACCATAATTCAATTTTGAAAGAGATGTCGCTCAACGGATATACATTGTCGTTTTATTATGGCGGTAATGCATCGTTCGATGGACAGGATGAGTATATGCGAGGCAATGGCGTGGGCTATATTATGAAGCCATCAGAAGCCGATTTCGATCAGGAGAAAAAAGAGCAGATGATGCAGGAACACAGCTGGGGTATGTACGACAAAGATATGTTCAATGCCGCAATCCGTCATCGTGACACGTCGGCCAGAAACCGCCAGTTTACTGATGTTTATATCACCTTATCAACACATGAACCTTGGTGTTTCGAAGGGAATGAAGTTTATGTGAAAAAGGTGGAGGATATGGTGGCTAACACCAAATCTTTCGGTCCATCGGAAAAAAACACCGTACTCAACAACAAAAAAACATTCGCCAGTTTCCTTTACATGGATGACTGCGTAAGGATGCTTGTCGATTATTACAAAAGCCAGCCTGAGTTTGACAATACCATCTTTGTCATAGTCGGTGACCATCGAATGGGGCGCGTTTATGTCAATGCGAGCCCATTGCTGAAATATAATGTGCCGTTGATTGTTTATTCGCCACTTATAAAGACTCCGAAAACATACAAAGCCGTGGTGACACATCACGATATAGCACCAACCGTAACGGCATATCTTTCAAAGAATTATGATTATACTTCGGCTGATAAATGCCATTGGCTTGGTACCTCGCTCGACACAACTGCCGAATACAGATGCAAGCAGTCGGTGGCATTCATGCGCAATAGCCGTGAAGAAATTGAATATATGCATGGCGACTATCTACTTGATCGCGACCGTTTGTTTAAAGTATCTGATTCCCTTGAAATTTGTGAGATTTTTGACGATGCAATTCGCGATAGCCTAGCCAACTGCCTTCGCTGTTTTAAAAACGTCGACTGGTACGTCACACAGAATGATTATCTTTGGAAAAAGAGCCCGGATGTGATAGAGATTTATTCTGAAAGAATCGATGGGCCAATTTCAATGAGTTTTATAGAAGGGGAGTATTCCGACATCATGAAACCATATCATTTCAAACAGAATTTTGAGAAAATTTATCTTGAAATGGAGTTTGATTACAAAAACTGCAATAACGCTGATTCGGACAACATTTTCACCGAGTTTAGAGTTAAAGGCAATACCGTCGATTTCTTTAGAGGCTATAAATTATCGAATCTGTCGACTCCAAACGATGATGGATCAATGCATTGCAAGGTAAAAACGACGTTTTTCCTTGCCGGTTATGATATAAAAGATGCTGTTTTTAAAATTAACATGTTCTCGAAAGTTAATTTTGATATTGAGTATAAAAACTTGAAAATTGAGGTTGAAGGACTCCCGAAAAAATAATTACCTCGACCTTGCATACTCATCATATTCAAACGACACGTCCAACGATTTGATGTGAATCGGCGAATCAGCCGGATTGTAGAGGAAAATCCTGAACTCATCGGCATCGAAGAAGGTGGAGTCGACAGGCAGCACCGTCGTGGTGAAGTCCCACTTGCCGGTCGCATCAGTCATGTCGTTCAACGGCAGATTGCTGAAATGTGTCTTCACACCGTTTTTGTACAGCTCCATAACTATCGCGGACGCGGCCGAGTTTTCTTCCTTCCAAATCCTCGATGAGATATAAACCTTTTCGCAATTACTGTCGATATCGGCAGGTCTGCCCTTGATGGTCAGTCCGTAAGGCATTGCAGGACACACTGTCAACGAGTCAAAACCGAGGTCGATTCTGTAATGGTTTTTAGGGATGTCGTAAGCAATTTTTTCCACATAAATGTCAGGATAATAATTGCTGACAGCTTGCGCCACGTGGTTCGCTACTGTGCGTCGTCCCATCTCGGAATAATGCTCCGTTGTCCAATTTTGGTCAATATACAGGTTGTTTCTTACATCGCCAATATTGTCTACAACGGTGACATTTTCAATATTTCCGTATCTGTTCAACAGATAATCGCGATTTTGTCTGATAATATAAAGGATATCGCTCCCGACAAGCTCGTTGGCACGGTCAACATTCTCTGCCAAAAGATTGAAAATGAGATGCCAGCCGCGTTCTTTCGCAAGCTTGACGATATTGTCGAAATCCTTGATTCGCGGGTTGTTTTCGTGAATCTGGAATCCATACGTCTTGATGTAATGGCAAGCGAGTTCTGTCAGCGGTTGGTTCCATTTTCCATCAAGGATAACACCCTGATGTGCCTTGGCGTAATCCCAGTCGGCGGTATTGTGGAAATCAAACTGATAAGGGAAAACGAGTTTGTCATGGCGCCGGTGATAACCTCTTGCATCACCTCTTTCGCTCTCGGTCTTAATATCATAGGCCTTGAATGCCAGCTTGAAACGATTATAAAATGGTGGGTAGGGTTTCAATAGCACCAGCTGTTTTTGGATGGCAGTCTCAAGGTCTGATTCAATCCAGTCGTAGCCGAAAGAGCGTATATTCATCGTGACAATCACGGTTTCGACAGGCGCATTTTCAGGGATGTTTTCCAAAAGGTAATAATAAACTTCGGCATGTGACGCGGCTTTTGTCATGTCACCGCATCTCAAGCCGGGGAAATGGTCGAAAATGAAATCACTGATTTTCCGTTGGTCTTTGTCTTTCCACGAATAAGTGTGGTTCGACGACTCGCCGGTGTAAATCACCACGCAGCTGTCGTTGGTTACCTGCCATGCCAACTCAACCTCGTCGGAATGCTTCAAAAGGTCGTCTTTGAAGAAAAACTTCCCGTAAATCCAATTCATAAGAACCAGAAGAGCGGCGAGCAGGGCGAATTTATATATCAGTTTCTTCATGGCGTCAGAATTGGAAATAGATAAATGGGAAATTGTTGACACTTGAGCATGCTATTATCATGAAAACCAGCACGAAATAGATTGCCCAACGGATTGCGGCAGGACGGTTGTCGCACCATTTGTCGAAACGGCTGTTGAACAGCAAAACGTCCAACAGGATAAACAGTCCGAGGTAAATCCAGATGCTGTTTTCAACGTTGAGATGCTCGCCTGTGTTGAAGTTGTTGACCAACGAGGTGAACAAATCGCTTATATTTGCGAAGCTGGTTGCGCGGAACAGCGACCAGAACAGCGTCACGAGTATGAAAGTCTTGGCGATTTTGAAGGCATCGACGATGATTTTTTCAAGTTTTCCTCTGTTCTTTTCAGGAAGATGGTTGAGGATGGCTTTCTCGATGATATGCAAAAGTCCGTGTGCGGCGCCCCAGATGAGGAAGTTCCAAGCTGCGCCATGCCAGATGCCGCTCAAAACAAACACCACCATGATGTTGAACGCCCAACGGCCGAACTTCACGCGGCTGCCGCCTAACGGGAAATAGACATAGTCGCGGAACCATGTCGAAAGCGAGATATGCCAGCGGTGCCAAAACTCAGCGATGCTCTTTGCGAGATATGGCGTGTTGAAGTTGTCGGTGATGTCGAAACCCATCAATTTGGCACTGCCCAACGCAATCGTCGAATAACCGAAGAAGTCACCGTAAATCTGGAACGAATAGAAAAACATTCCGAGTATGATGTCCCAAGAGTTGTATTTGCTGGGATCTGCATAAATCATATCGACATAGGCACCGACGTTGTCGGCAACCACCATCTTGATGAAAAGTCCGAAGATTATCAGTCGGAAACCCTTGGAGATATTGTCGTATTCGTATTTTTTCTCTTCACGAAGCTGGCGCAGAAGGTTGCCCGGACGCTCGATAGGACCCGTCACGAGCTGTGGGAAAAACATCACGTAAAGTGAGTAAATCCCGAAGTTTCGCTCGGCTTTCTGGTTGCCGCGGTACACCTCAATCACATAACTCATGCTCTGGAAAGTGTGGAACGACAAGCCTATCGGCAGAATCAGGTCGACGGTGGTGTTGAGGTTGATATTCAACGATTGGCACAACGCCACAAGGTTGTCGTTGACAAATCCCAAGTATTTGAAGATGAAAAGCACAAGACATGTCGAGACGATGCTTATCACCAAAAACCGCTTCTTAAGTTTATGATTGTCAGCGTATTTCTCCATCAAAATACCTGCCGAATAATCGACGATTATCGTGATGAGAAGTATCAGGATGTACTTCGGGACGAACCACATATAGAATGTGCAGCTGGCGACGAGGAGCATCATCCAGCGGAACCTGTGTGGCAGCAAGTAGAACAGCATCACCACAATAGGCAGAAAAATCACATATTCTATAGAGTTGAAGAGCACGCTTTTAATTTTTTGCAAAAATATCAAAAATTATCATTGATACCTTAATTTTTCGTATTTTTGCATGATTTTCTTTTCGACATTTCGTTCGAACCTCGACCGAAGGGAGTGAGATGGTAGTGGAGAAATCACATTTATCAAAGCAAACAACAACATCAAAATATGAAGGAAGATTTCGTAGAAGAATTGCGCTGGCGCGGTATGTTGAACAACATGACCCCAGGCACAGAAGAACAATTGAAGAAAGAAATGACCACGGCTTACCTCGGCATTGACCCGACCGCCGACTCGTTGCATATCGGGCACCTTTGCGGCATCATGATGCTGCGTCATTTTCAGGCTGCCGGCCATAAACCGTTGGCATTGCTTGGTGGCGCAACTGGTATGATCGGCGACCCGTCAGGAAAGTCAGCTGAGCGTAACCTGTTGAACGATGAGACGTTGCAGCATAACCAGGCCTGCATCAAGAAGCAGCTCGCCAAGTTCCTTGATTTTGACAGCGACGCCCCGAACCGCGCTGAGCTCGTCAACAACTACGACTGGATGAAGGATTACACTTTCCTTCATTTCATCCGCGACATTGGCAAGCACATCACCGTCAACTACATGATGGCAAAGGATTCCGTGAAGAAACGTTTCAACGGCGAAGGCGAAGGCATGTCGTTCACAGAGTTCAGCTACCAGCTTGTTCAGGGCTACGATTTCCTGTATCTCTTCGAGCATAAGAACTGCAAGCTGCAGATGGGCGGCTCCGACCAGTGGGGTAACATCACAACTGGTACAGAGCTTATCCGCCGCAAACTCGGCGCCGACAAAGAGGCTTTTGCACTCACATGCAACCTCATCACCAAAGCTGACGGCGGCAAGTTCGGCAAGACCGAGAAAGGCAACATCTGGCTCGACCCTGAGAAGACCTCACCATACGCATTCTACCAGTTCTGGATGAACTGCACCGATGAGGACGCTGCCCGTTACATCAAGATTTTTACCTTGCTGAAGAAAGATGAAATCGATGCTTTGATAGCCAGACATACAGCAGAGCCGCATCTCCGCGAGCTTCAGCGCACACTGGCACGCGAGCTGACATTAGTCGTCCACTCAAAGGAAGACCTCGAGATGGCTGAAGAAGCCACACAGATTCTGTTTGGAAAAGGTACAGCCGAAGCGTTGCATAAGTTCGATGAAAACACATTGTTGAGCATCTTCGACGGCGTGCCGCAGGCTAACTTCTCAAAAGACGCTCTCGGAGCAGGTGTCGGCATCGTCGACTTCCTCGTGCAGACTGGTGTTTTCCCGTCGAAAGGCGAGGCACGTAAGATGGTTCAGGGCAACGGTGTGTCGATTAACAAAGACAAAGTCACCGAGCAGAAGACCGTCGGCACCGATGATCTGCTTAACGGTAAATATATCCTTGTGCAGAAAGGCAAGAAGAACTATTATTTAATCGTTTGCGCATAATGTACTGGGCATTCTTGGTTCCTACGTTGTTTCTCGTCCTGTTGGCGTTTGCTGCGATAGGAATCAAGGCTATTGTGAAAAAAAACGGCAAATTCGAACGGAAATGCGCCCATTCGCTCGACCCCGATGCGAAATGCGTCTGCGGTGGTGACGAAACTCAATGTCCCCACCATTCTGAATGAATGGCACCGTCTTCAACAAATATAAAATACGCCTCGACGCCTTGACCTTCAAGCAGTTTCGAGGCTTTTTCTTTGCCTGTGAGCATGCAGATGGTGGCGAGGCAGTCGGCCCACGAAGCGTTGTCAGCGATTATTGTGGCGCTCAAGAGGTTATGCTCGACAGGATACCCTGTCTTCGGGTCGATGCTGTGCGAATAGCGGATGCCGTCTTTTTCAATGTATTTCCTGTAATTTCCAGAGGTTACGATACCTTTGTCTTTGAGGTTTATTTTGATTTGCACGGAGCGTTCCGAATCGTAATTCTCGGCAGGTTTCTCAATGCCGATGGTCCATAATTCGCCATTCGGCTTTGTCCCACGCGCCAAAATCTCACCTCCGACATCAACCAGATAATTTTTTATATCTCGTGATTCTAAAAACCTTCCAATCAAATCCGTGGTATATCCCTGCGCCACTGCATTGAAATCGAGGGTCATGTGGGGATTGGCTTTCACAACTTTATTATCTATAATCTCAATCTTGTGATAGTCAACAAGTTGACGTATTGAATCAACCATTTCCGATGTCATCTCAAGCTGTTTTTTATAATGGAAGCCCCATGCTGAAACCAGCGGACCTATGGTGGCATCGAAGGCACCGTCAGAAAACTCCGAGGCCTTGCGAGCCCACTCGAAATTATCCTTAAATATCTGATTTACAACGACATCTTCGTTGCGATTCACCTTCCTGATGATGGAGTTTTCGTTCCAAAGTGACACTGAATTGTCGACCTCTTTAAAAATCGAGTCGATTTCATCTTCAAAAGTCCTGCCGCCCTCATCATAATATGTAATTGAGAAGTACGATCCCTGCGTGATGCCTGAATAGCTGATCTTCTGCGGTTGCCTCACACAAGACGCAAAAACCATTAAAATTGTTAATATAACCAATACCCTTCTCAACTTTTAACTCTTAACTCTTAACTCTTAACTCTTAACTAATGAGATCTTATCACCTTATACCCGATAAGTTGGTCATAATTCTGTGTCGGCTCGAACAGATAGACGAAAATGTGGTACATGTTTTTCGTCTCCCAGAAATCGCCATTGACAGGTGCCACCGATGTTATTCCGCTGGCGTTGTCCTTCACGGCGTACATGTAGTCGTAATAGCCTTGTTTTAAAAACAAAGTGTTCTTATATCCGCGTCGTTCAGGGTCGTATTCCATCTTGGCGTTGTCTTCCATGCGCCAGTCGGTGATAGCTCCGATGATATACACGTCTTTGCCAATCATGTATTGAGGCCATTTAAGGAAGAAATTCACTGGCGAATAATCAGCTTCAATGGTGGCGTCGAGATTGTCTTTCTCGAGATAAATGTGTTTCTCACCAAACAAATCTTCGTCAAAGATATAGTTGTTGACGTTACGTTGCTCGTCGTCATGCAGTGTCACGACATAGCCGTTGTCTTCAAGATAAACGCTTTTTGTCCTCTCAGGGCGGTTGTCGAAATTACTGGTGTTGATTCTAAGATATTGATTTCCAGACTCAAACACTAATTTTTCGTTGTTAATATATGATAATTTTTCGGGTAAGATATACGTCGGTTTCAAGCCAAAGACAGCATTGTCCCAGCGTCCGTTTTGCTGAATGGTGACGTTGGAATACTGGTCGGCGCGACTGTTGAACAGATCGGGATACACAATGTCGAGGTCGATTTCCTGCTTATTCTGACCGAGATTCAAGTCGTAAGGATAACGTGGCATTTTTGTGGCGATGACAGCTTGCTCGTCGACGACATAAAACCTGCGGGTGAAATACACATCGTCAGGATTCTCGCCTGTGACCACGAGAAGATAGTTGCCCGAAAGCTTCGGCATCATTTCCTCTGTAGGAAAAACGAGGTCGTAATGCACATAATTCACGTAAGTGTTTAGTGAGAAACTGAAGTTGTCGATGTCGTCCTGGAAAAAGCCGACAATATACTCACTCTTTTGAATATCAGTGGGTTGCCAGTCATTGCTGCAGTGGATGAAGGTATAATACATAAAAGGTGCATCGTCTAAAAGCAGGTCAAACTGCAGATGCAGCTGCTCCTTCATGTGATTGAGATAGATAACCGGTTTGTCGTATTCGTAATCGGTCGGGTGTAGTAGCACTGTTTGCACCTCATTACGGTAATTCATGTCGGAACATGACATGTATTTTTGCGCAAAAATGTTGGTTGAAAAAGCCAACAGTATAACTATCAATAACTTAAATCTCATAGTATTATTAAATTTAATTTTCCAAAATTAATAAAAATTTTCAAAAAAAGTATTAATTTTGTTTTTCAATTGTCTCTCGCAGATAATGCAGATTATGCGGATATTATCGTAGATTGATTCAGCGAGTTTTGAGCAATCTGCGAGAGTCTTTGAGAGTAGTAATATGGAAAGGAAAACATTCTTCGTCAACGTCATTTTGCCGATTCCGGTTCCGGGCACGTTCACTTATCGCGTGCCTTATGACCTCAACGGCAGCGTGCGTGTCGGACAGCGCGCCGTGGTGCAGTTCGGCAAGACGAAGATTATGTCGGGTCTGATAAGCGAGATAACGGAGCAAGTCCCTGATTATGAACAAGTTAAATATATTCTTGACATCCTTGACGAGAATCCTGTAGTTAACGCTGTCCAGCTGAAATTATGGCAATGGATTTGTGACTATTACCTCTGTTATGAAGGCGAGGTGATGCAGGCTGCACTGCCTTCAGCCATGAAGCTCTCGAGTGAGTCGAAGATTAAGCTTTCCGAGGAATTTGAGCTCGACGCATTGACACTCAATGACTTTGAATATCTTATTGTGGAGGCGTTGCAAGTTCAGCCGAAGCTCACAATCAGCGAGGTGAGTAAGATTATCGGCTATAAGAAGGTGATGCCGCTCATCAAGACGATGATTGAGCGCAAAATCGTGGTGATGGAGGAGGAGCTTGACGCAAAATTCAAGGCGAAATACGAGCGTTTTGTGGCTCTTGCGCCTGAATATCATAGTGATGAGAAGATGCACGAGCTGATGGACGAGCTCACAAAACGCGCCTACAAACAGCTCGAAGTGGTGATGTCGTTTTTTGTCCTTGGCGGAAATGCCGAAAACGATGTCCTCGCATCCGAGCTTCTGCAAAAAGCAAATGCAAACAGCACCGTCCTGAAGTCTCTTGTTAACAAAGGTGTATTCAAGTCTTATGAAAAACGTGTCAGCCGTCTTAAAAGCTTTAATGCCCTGACAGATGTAGATACTATAAAACTTACTGATAAACAACGAGTTGCATTTGATGAGATACATCAAGGCTTTGCTGATAAGAAACCGGTGTTGCTTCATGGTGTCACCTCTTCGGGAAAGACCGAGATCTACATCAAACTGATACAGGAGGCTCTCGACAGAGGCAAGCAGGTGCTTTATCTGTTGCCGGAGATAGCTCTTACCGAGCAGATTATCAATCGTTTAAAGAAATATTTCGGTGACAGGGTGGGTGTGTATCATTCGCGTTACAGCGACATGGAGCGTGTTGAGATTTGGGAGCAGGTCCTTGACTTCGAGCGTTCGAAAAGCTCTAAGTATCAGGTGATTATAGGCTCCCGTTCATCTATTTTGCTTCCGTTTTCTGATCTCGGGCTCATCATTGTCGACGAGGAGCACGACAGCTCGTTCAAGCAGATTGACCCTGCTCCGCGCTATAATGCCCGCGACCTCAGCATGATACTGGCACGCTTCCATGGTGCCGATGTAGTCCTCGGCTCGGCTACGCCGTCGTTTGAGAGCTACTACAACGCCCGGCAGCAACGTTATCATCTCGTTGCGCTCACGGAACGCTTCGGAGGTGTGGAAATGCCTGAAATCATTGTCGACGACATGCGTGTGGAACGCCGTCGCAAACTCATGCAGGCCAACTTCGGCAGCGTGCTCGTCGATGCGATGCGCGACACTTTGAACGACAAAAATCAGGTGATTCTGTTCCAAAACCGCCGCGGGTTCTCGCTCCGTCTCGAATGCGGGGTCTGTCATTGGGTGCCGCAGTGCGTCAACTGCGATGTCTCGATGACCTACCACAAGGCTCAGAACATCATGAAATGCCATTATTGTGGTTACACTATGTCGGTGCCTTCTGAGTGCCCGTCATGTCACAGCACCGACTTGAAGATGCATGGTTTCGGCACTGAGCGTGTGGAGGAGGACCTCTCTGCCGTCGTTCCCGAGGCTCGCTGCGCTCGCCTCGACCTCGACACCACGCGCTCGAAAAACTCATATCAATTCATACTCGACCAGTTTAAAAACCGCGATACCGACATACTCGTCGGCACCCAGATGGTAACAAAAGGCCTCGACTTCGACCATGTGAAGACCGTCGGCATCCTCGACGCCGATAATATGCTCTCGTTCCCCGATTTTAGGGCGTTTGAACGTAGTTTCCAGCTCATGGAACAGGTCAGCGGACGCGCCGGAAGGAAAGGGGAGAAGGGCAAGGTCATCATCCAGACCTACCAGCCGACACATCCGGTCATACTGAATGTGGTCAACCATGATTATGTACGCTTTTTCGAAGAGCAGATGCCGATACGAAGACAATTCTGCTATCCACCGTATTATCGCTTGATAATGATAAAGTTACGACACACCGACTCCAACAAGCTCAATGTCGCTGCCGAGTTTTTCGCAAAGCAGCTGCGTCCAGTTTTCAAGCATAATCTCTTGGGACCGGAATATCCTGTCGTTTCAAGGATTAAGAATCAATACATAAAACAGATTCTCATCAAGTTCGACAGAAATGACAACTCAATGAGGATTAAGGAAATCATAAAATCCAAGTTGGAATCTTTCAAACGAAATAACGACTATAAATCTGTCAACGTCTCCGTCGACGTCGACCCGATATAAAAACAGTGGAGACGCCATGTTATGGCGTCTCCACTAGAGTCTAAAGTCTAAAGACTAAAGTCTTATTCTCCTTTTCGTACAGAGTAGTTAATACGGAATGCACCGCATTTACGTAATTCCTGCTTCACGTCGGTGACGAGACCCATTCTCACGTTTTCATCGATTTTGAGTGATGTTGTGAGAAGAGGACGGTCAGCTTCTGGACGGTCGAGACGTTCCTGTTCGATGAACGGGATGACGTCTTCTACACGTGCATACTGGTCGTTAAGCTGCAGACGGGCTTCTGTACCATAGAGTTTAGTGTTCGTCGGAGGTCCGATGTAGATGAAACTCACGAGAGATTTCTTCTCGAGTTTCTGGACTTCCGTCGCTGCCGGTAATTTCATCTTGACTTTCAATGTGGTCTCACGCATTGAGGTTGTAACCATGAAGAAGAAAATCAACATGAAGATAATGTCAGGCATTGAACCGGTTGAGATTGCTGGGACTTCTTTTTGTCCACCTTTTCTAAACTTTGCCATAATTTTCTCTCCTATTATTTGATTTCTTCAGGTTCAGCCTCTGAGATACGTACAGGGACAGCTTTGTTGACTGCTTCGACTTTGTCTTTGTCGGTCAAGTCGTTGAAATGCTGTTTGAAGTATGTCATAGAGACTTCCTCTTTGAGTTCATTGAAAGCTTTTGCTAATTCATTTTGAACTGCGATGTACATCTGGTATGAAGTACCGCGGTCATTCTTAAGTGACACGACACCTTTATTGGTCATGAAGTTGCCAATGAGTTCGATTTCTTTGACTTCGACTTCAGGAGCTTTTTCGTCATTCGGTTTAGGAGTGATGAAGTCTCTTGTCTTGTCTTTAAGTTCAGAGATATCGCATGCTTTACCGTTAACCATAAGTTTGTCGTACTTGTTGATCATGACGTTCAAAATGTTTCTTTCTTTCACTTTGACATCCATGTCTGGGTTTTCTACTGGTGGGGGCAGACGACGGGTGATACCGCTGTCAGTGTCCATCGTAGTGGTAACGAGGAAGAATATCAACAGCAAGAAAGAGATATCAGCCATTGAACTGGCGTTGATTTCCGGTACTTTCTTTTTCTTACGGGCCATGATAATTTCCTTCCTTATTATTTATTAATGAGTTTTGATACTGCTGAATAGATTACAGCCGCGATTGTAGCACCGGCGACGATGTAAGTGAACACCATGAAGAAGTCAACGAAGGACTCTGTACCTGCTGTAACTCCCATAGATTCAAGGTATTCTGCTGACAATGTAGCGCCTTTTGAGAGCAGCATTGCAACAAGTGCGATCACTGCTACGATGACTAATACCAAGCCAAGAGTTTTCACGCTCTTTGGATTGATGATAATTCCATAGATAGGTGCAAACAAAATCGCAACCACAGTCAATCCAAGCATGCAATATGCAAATCCCATGAATGTTCCGACGCCGGCTTCACCACTCACAATTGTGATGATTCCAAAGACGACGTTGAACACCATCAAGGCAATAAGCAGATATTTGCAATATTTTGTTAATTTGTCGACCATGATTTTTCTTTTGTTAGATTAGTTTTTCTTTGAATAAGCGTGGAGCATGTCCATGAATGTGATTGATGAATCTTCCATATCGTTAACGATACCTTCGATCTTGTTAAGGATGAAGTTGTAGCAGATCTGGAGGATAACAGCGACGATAAGACCGAACACGGTTGTCAACAAAGCGACCTTCATACCGCCTGCAACAACTGTTGGGCTGATGTCACCTGCTGCTGCGATAGCGTCGAATGCAGCGATCATACCGATAACAGTACCCATAAATCCCAACATAGGTCCCAAAGCGATGAACAATGAAATCCAGCTTGCGCCGCTCTCGAGGTTACCTGTCATAACTGAACCGTATGAAACGACTGCTTTCTCGACTTCTTCAAGACCTTCGTTGTAACGCATCAAACCTTGGTAGAAAATGCTTGCGACAGGACCGCGTGTGTCACGGCAGAGGTCTTTAGCTTTTTCAATGCCACCCTTGTTCAATGTCTCTTCTAACTGAGCAAGAAGCTTCTTGGTGTTTGTTGTGCTTAATGTCAAATAAATGATTCTTTCAATTGATACTGCGAGACCGAGGACCAAGATTAACAAGATAATGCTCATGAATTCCCAGCCACCATCGATGAATTGTTTCTTCAAAACCTCGTGGAATGTAGCATCTGTTGCAGGTGCTGCCAATGGGTTTGTCTGTACAGTCTCAACCACCTGCTCTGTCTGAGCTGGCTGTGCTGATTGATTTTCTTCTTGTGCAAGAAGTGCGTTGCTGATTCCGAATGTCAAAAATCCCGCAACTGTCAGTAAAGCAATTAACTTTTTCATGATTTGAATTTTGAATTACTACTTTTTAATTTGTTAATATTTAATTGATTCTATTTAAACTTCAACTTAAAAACTTAAAAACTTAAAACCCTCAACTTCATACTACTCTAAACATTAAACTCCAAATTCTAAATTTTATTGCGGAGAGAGCGGGATTCGAACCCGCGGTACCCTTTTGAAGTACACACACTTTCCAGGCGTGCTCCTTAAACCACTCGGACATCTCTCCCAGGGATTTTCCACTCCACAAAAATCGTGTCAAAATTACAAATTTTTTCTTTTCACCAAACAATATTTTTTAAACTTTATTACACTTTTTTTGAAAAAAAGGAATAAGATGTTTATTATCAACGGATTATTATACGTCATTTCGAGTGCAGTCGAAATGATGATTAGACCGTCATTTCACCTCTCAATGATTCCTGTAGATACTTTTTGATTTTACTTCTGCTGAATCCTTCGCCCAAAAGATACATCATCTTCGCCAATGCTGATTCTGTGGTGATGTCGTAGCCGCTTATGACACCGATTTTATCGAGAGTCAGGCTGGTTTCGTAGCGTCCCATCTCCACTGAACCTGACTTGCACTGTGTCACGTTGTATATTATGAGTCCTTTTCTGATGGCGTCGGCGAGGTCATCCAAAAACCACTCGGCAGTGGGGGCGTTGCCCGAACCGTATGTCTCCATTATGACACCCTTCAACCCCGGCGTGCTCAAAGCGTGCTTTACGAAAGCATGGGTGATACCTGGGAATAGCTTCAAAATGCCTACGTTCCTGTCGAACTTCTTGTGTACTATGAGCTTACCTTCTTTCGGCTTCGCAATAAACTCCCTGTTGTACTTGATTTTGATGCCGACATCAGCCAAAGTAGGGTAGTTGCCCGACGAGAAGGCGTTGAAGTTCTCGGCGTTGAATTTAGTCGACCTGTTGCCTCTAAGTAATTGATTTTCAAAGAATATACATACTTCTGGAGCGCAAGGCATGCCATTGATTTTCGAGGCTGCAATCTCAATCGAGGTGACGAAATTCTCGCGTCCGTCGCTTCTCACCATGCCCATCGGAAGCTGTGAGCCTGTGAAAACAACCGGTTTCGCAAGGTTTTCAAGCATGAAACTCAATGCCGAGGCACTGTATGCCATAGTGTCGCTGCCATGCAAGACCACGAACCCGTCATAGTTCTCATAGTTTTGCTCGATTTTCTCTGCGAGCTCTATCCAAAACTCAGGTGTCATGTTCGATGAGTCGATGAGGTTCTCAAACGAGTAGAAATCGATGACGTAATCGAGGTTACGAAGCACCGGCATGTGCTCATAGATATTGCCGAAGTCAAAAGGCACCAGACTGCCCGTTTTCGGATCTTTCATCATTCCTATCGTGCCACCTGTGTAAAGCACTAAAATTGAAGGTTTTCTCATATTTATTATCTTATCGTCATTTCAACCGGCCGTAGGGAGTGGAGAAATGACGTGTTGTATTCATAATTTGAATAATCTCTTTGCGTTTTCTGTTGTTATTTTACAAATGTCTTCAGTCGTCACACCACAGATCTCCGCCACTTTCTCTGCTGTTTTTACGATGTATGCCGGCTCGTTGCGCTGTCCGCGAAACGGGACGGGTGGCAGGTACGGGTCGTCGGTCTCGAGAACGATTTTATCCATCGGGATGTTGGCAAGAAACTCTTTGACATTGCAGTTTTTGTATGTGATAACACCGCCGAGCCCCAGGTGGAAGCCGTAGGATAACGCGGTCTGCGCCTCATCGAAAGTGCCATTGAAACAATGCATCACGCCAGCGAGGCGGCCATCCTGCTCATGGTCAAGGACCTTAAACATGTCATGAAAAGCATTGCGAGTGTGAATGGATACTGGAAGTCCCAGCTCCTTCGCCCAATGCAGCTGCTCACTCAAAACCTCAATCTGCTCCTTTTTGAAAGTGTCATCCCAATAGAAATCAAGACCTATCTCACCGATGCCAACCATTATGTCTCTACTAACCATAACACCGCTGTCATTTCGAGCCGTCAGGCGAGAAACTTCATTCTCAGTTATCCTCAACTTCCCGATATACCCTTCTTTCACCTCCTCAGGATGCAGCCCCATCATAACCCTCACATTATCAGGATGTTTTTCATAAAACTCCATCATCGGCTTGATGGTTTTCTCATCGCAATTCGGTAAAAGCAGCATCTCCACACCAGCCTCCATCGCGCGTTTGAACACCTCTTCGCGGTCAGCGTCGAAAGCTTCGTCGTAGATGTGGCTATGTGTGTTGATAATCATCGTGTTACGTTTTAATAAAGGAAATTGTCGTATGGGTATCTGATGGCGTGCATGTCGCGGATTTCCTTGTAGAGCAAGTCTCTAAACTCTTGATAATGAGTCTTTTCCGCTGCTGAGATGAAGATGCACGGCTTGCCTTTTGCCATCCAGGTTTTCTTCCAGTCGTCTAAAGTGTAGTTTTTCTTGGTAATCGGCGTCAAATCGTCGGCGTCTTTTTCCTCAAATGTGTAAGCGTCAATCTTGTTGAACACCATGATGACTTTCTTGTCGCCAGCCCCGATGTCGGTCAGGGTCTGGTTCACCGTCTCGATTTGTGACTCGAAATCAGGATGCGAGATGTCGACCACATGCAGCAAAATATCCGATTCTCTCACCTCGTCGAGGGTCGACTTGAACGATTCCACCAGCTGTGTCGGCAGTTTGCGGATAAACCCCACGGTGTCTGACAGCAAAAACGGCAGGTTTTCGATCACGACTTTTCTAACTGTGGTGTCTAAAGTGGCGAAAAGCTTGTTTTCGGCAAACACGTCGCTCTTGCTTAACATGTTCATTATCGTGGACTTGCCGACGTTGGTGTATCCCACGAGAGCCACGCGCACCATCTGCTGGCGGTTTTTACGCTGCACTGACTTCTGCATGTCAATCTCTTCGAGTTTCTCTTTCAGAGAAGCTATTTTGTTGCGGATGATTTTACGGTCGGTCTCGATCTGTGTCTCGCCAGGGCCTCTCATTCCGATACCGCCTCGTTGGCGCTCCAAGTGCGTCCACATCCTGGTCAGACGTGGCAACATATATTGATACTGGGCGAGTTCCACCTGAGTCTTGGCGTAGGCTGTCTTTGCGTTTTTGGCAAAAATATCGAGGATGAGGTTGGTCCGGTCAAGGATGCGGCATTCCAATTCTTTCTCAAGGTTGCGGATCTGTGTGGCGCTGAGCTCATCGTCGAAAATCGCCATGTCGATTTCTTCGGCTTTGATGTATTGCTTCAGCTCTTCGAGTTTTCCTGTTCCCAGATACGTCACGCTGTTTGGGCGTTCCAGCGGCTGCACGAAACGTCCCACGGCGATGCCTCCCGCTGTCTCCAAAAGGAACTCCAGCTCATCGAGGTATTCCTCCGTGCGCTCGCGGTTCTGCTCATAGGTGCTCACGGCCACCAAAACCGCTCTCTCTTGTTTCTTCTCGTGATCAATCATATATTAAAAATCCCGAAGGGATTATTTTACTTTCTGCTTGGATATTGGGATAAGGCGTTATCACCCGTTGGGATAAGGCATGCTTTATCCCCTACATGGGGTTAAAACGGTTTAAATCCTATAATTTCCCTTACCTCTTTGATAGTCTTTCTTGCGCTTTCGCGTGCTTTTTCAGCTCCCATGCGAGCCACCTTATTAATATATTCGTCGTTTGCGTCGATTTCGCGAATCTTTTCACGGATTGGCGTCACAAACTGAATCATGTCTTCGGCGAGTTGTTTCTTCATGTCGCCGTAGCGGATGGTCATGTTGTTGTATGCATCGTCGAAGAACTGCACCGTTTCTGGTTTCGACACTATACTCATCAGCTGGAAGAGGTTCGCTATAGGCTCCGGCTTTTCCTGGTTCATCTCGGTAGGACCGCTGTCGGTTTTGGCGCGCATCACTTTCTTGCGGATAGAGGCATCGTCTTCAGCCAAGAAGATGGCGTTGCCTTCCCCCTCGCTTTTGCCCATCTTGCCGTTGCCGTCGAGTCCTGGCACCTTAACTAATTGATTTCCAAAGTTAAACGCCTGTGGGATGGGGAAGTATTCCACACCGTAGATATTGTTGAAACGCGCAGCAAAATCGCGTGCTTTCTCAAGGTTTTGCTCCTGGTCTTTGCCTACTGGCACATATTGTGACTTATGAATCAAGATGTCAGCTGCCATCAGTGTGGGGTAGGTGAGGAGTCCTGCGTTGACGTTGTCAGGCTGCTTACGCACCTTCTCCTTGAATGTGGTAACACGCTCAAGTTCACCGATATATGCATTCATATTGAGGAACAGATACAACTCCACGACTTCCGGAACGTCGCTTTGCACGTACAATGTGGCTTTTTCCGGGTCGACGCCTGCGGCGAGGTATTCCACCAGAATCTGGCGCACTCTTCCGTGAAGGTCGTCTGGATGCGGATGTGTTGTAAGTGAATGATAATCAGCGATAAAGAAATAACAGTTATAGTTATCTTGGAGGCGGATGAAGTTTTTCACTGCGCCGAAATAGTTCCCGAGATGTAAGTTACCTGTTGGCCTGATGCCGCTTAATACGATTTCTTTCATAAGAAGTACATTTAAAATGCAAAAATACTAAAAAAATGTATTTGTTAAAAGATAAAAGTTAAAAGTTAAAAGAAAAGAGCGTAAAACGTTTGTGGCCGCTTCGCGCTCTTTTAACTTTACTCTTTTAACTTTTAACTAAAAAGTAATCTCGTCTCCGTTTTTATTCAGGAAGGTGTACTGAAGGACGTGGAAAGACTTGATTTCCTGGACGTGTATCTTTTTGTGATACTTCCATCTCCATTTTCTTGCGATGGAGAAGAATCCTTTTGTCAGATAGGCGAAGATGAAAGGAT
Source organism: uncultured Bacteroidales bacterium (assembly GCA_900315175.1). GTDB lineage: Bacteria > Bacteroidota > Bacteroidia > Bacteroidales > F082 > Limimorpha. The sequence continues at coordinate 71,474 of OMYA01000006.1, read as the reverse complement.
GCACCTGAAGTGTCACTTCTTTTTCGTTTTGGTCGAGGAGCAGGTACTTGAGGCTGCTTTCTATCTCGTCGATGTACACCAGCGACGGTTTTATTTTGCCCGTGCCGTCGCATGCCGGGCATTTTTCCTGTACGGTGACTTCCGTTGCCGGGCGCACACGCTGGCGTGTGATCTGGATGAGCCCGAATTTTGTGGCAGGGAGGATGGTGTGTTTGGCGCGGTCTTTCGCCATTTCTTCTTGTAGTTTCTCGAACAGCTCTTTGCGATGTTTCGCTTCGTGCATGTCGATGAAGTCCACGATGATGATGCCGCCCAAGTCACGGAGGCGCACTTGTCGTGCTATCTCCACTGCCGATTCCAGATTGACAGCCAATGCATTCTCTTCCTGAGATGCTTCTTTGTTCAACCGATGGCCGCTGTTGACGTCGATGACGTGCATTGCCTCGGTGTGTTCAATGATGAGGTAAACACCATTTCTGATAGTGACAATCCTACCAAACGACCCCTTTACTTGACGAGCCACACCGTAATGCTCAAAGATAGGCTCTTTGCCTTTGTAGAGTTTCACGATGTCGGCTTTCTGTGGGGCGATGGTGGCGATGTAGCTCTTGACTTCGTCAAAAAGTGCCTGATTATCAACAGTTATCGTGTTAAAAGACTCGTTGAGGATGTCTCTCAGCATCGCCGAGGTACGGTCAAGTTCGCTCACGAGTTTTGCCGGAGCCTTGCTTCCGTATAACGACTCGGTGACCTGCTCCCATTTGTCGAGCAGGTACTTCATGTCGGCGTCGAGTTCTTCGACTTTCTTTCCTTCCGCCACTGTGCGGATGATGACGCCGAAATTGTTCGGACGGATGCTCTGAATGAGTTTTTTAAGACGACTGCGTTCTTCGCCGCTGCGAATCTTTTGCGACACCGACACACGGTTCGAGAATGGCACCAACACTATGTAACGTCCCGCAAACGAGATCTCTGCTGAGATGCGCGGACCCTTAGTGTTTATTGGCTCTTTCGCGATTTGTACCGGAATCTGGTCGCCAGCCTGGATGAAATCCGAGATCTTTCCCGTCTTGTCAATGTCGGGACTCAGTTTGAACTTGCTCATCACCGCCTGCGCCGTCTTGCCTTCGTGCGCCAGCTTCGAGAACTGAAGCAACGAATTGATCTGCGGACCTAAATCCAGATAGTGAAGAAAAGCGTCTTTCTGGTTGCCGATATCGACAAAAGCAGCGTTCAAGCCCGGTAAAATCTTTCTCACCCTGCCATAATAAACGTCGCCTACAGCGAAATTACTGTTGATTTGCTCTTTGTGGAGTTCAACAAGCTGCTTGTCTTCCAACAAAACAATATTAACCTCTGAAACATCAGAACTGATGACAAGCTCTCTGTTGACTGTCGAAACTGTAGTTGTGTTGTCCATAATATTACAAAGGTTTGAAATTCATTGTAAAAACAATAACACAACATCGGTATTGGCAATGCTGTGTTATGTTTACCGTAAGAAATCAATCTTATAGATTATTTCTTTTTATGTCTATCCTTTCTGAGGCGTTTTTTGCGCTTGTGGGTAGACATTTTGTGTCTTTTGTGTTTTTTACCGTTTGGCATAATATAAAAGTTTATAAAACCAAATTACTTGAGGTCGTTGATAAATGATTTAGCTGGCTTGAAAGCAGGTACTTTGTGAGCTGGGATAACGATTGTTGCACCCTTGCCACCGTTAGCGCGGATATTTCTACCCTTCTTAGCTGCTCTTTGTTTGCTCTTGAAGCTACCAAAGCCTCTGAGATACACGTCCTCGTTATTCTTAACAGCTTCTTTCACGATTTCCATGAAAGACTCAACTACTGCCTGGGCGTTGCCTTTCTCAACACCTGTTTTTTCAGCGATTTTTGCTACGATTTCAGCTTTTGTCATGTCTTTAATATTTTAATTGTTATGATTACTTCCTTTTCGGCTGCAAAAATAATAAGATTTTCTTTATCGTGCACAAAAAAATAATTTTTTTCGTTCATTTTCTTACACATACGTTTTTTTTCTTATTTTTGCAATATTAATTTATGTGTATTTTGTGCAAAATTTTAGTGCTATGGCAAGTCTGAATAAAGTGATTTTAATCGGCAATTTGGGTAAGGACCCGGAAGTGATTTCTTTCGACAACGGAACAAAGAAAATGACCGTATCTCTCGCAACCACAGAGCGTTACCGTGACCGTGACGGCAACTGGCAGGAGCAAACCGAATGGCATAACCTCGTCAGCTGGGGCAACCTCGCCCAAGATATAGCCGACAAACGTCGTAATTATGTAAAAGGTGACCAGATGTATGTCGAAGGAAGGATAAAATCACGTCAATATGTTGATAACCAGAATGTTACACGACATATTACGGAAATCGTCGTCGATAAGATGATGAGCCTTAGCGGTAACCGTCAGCAACAACAACAAAACCCTAACGCTTCATATAACGCATACGGCAATCAGCAGCCCCAGCAACAATACCAGCAGCCTCAGCCGCAGTACCAACAGCCTGTTGAGGCTCAGATGCCAAGTCAAGATTATAATGGCGACGACCTCCCGTTCTAAATTATGGTTGAAACTCCGTTTTTTCTCGGCATAACATGGGTGACGGTAGTGTGTCTACTCATCCTTTTGGTGCTTCTCCTTTGCTCGGCGCTCGCATCAGCAAGCGAGACGGCGTTTTTCTCGCTTCTCCCCAACGATATCAACGAAATGGAGAACTCCGAACAACGCTCCGACAAATTAGTGCTCGAACTTAGGAACAACCCCAAACGTTTTCTCGCCACCATATTGATTACCAATAATTTAGTGAATGTTACCATCACGATTTTCTCGACGTATATCATGGCGAGAATGTTTAATATGGCGGCCAATCCAGTATGGGCATTCATAATTAATGTGGTCGTTGTCACATCCTTGCTCCTCATTTTCGGTGAAATGATTCCGAAAATCACGGCGGCGAAACGTGCCCGCCAGTTGGCAAGAGCCCTCGCCCCAACGATAAGCGTGCTCGTGGTCATCTTCAAACCTCTTAGCAATCTGTTGATAAAATCAACTATGATTATCGACAAACGTATGGCAAAGAAAAATGCTAACACCTTGTCAATCAAAGATTTGACTACGGCAGTGGACATCACCACGGCGGAAGAGACACCGAGCGAAGAACGTTCAATGTTGCAAGGCATCGCCACTTTCGGAGAGAAAGAGGTGAGCGATATTATGAGACCTCGCGTGCAACTGTTCGCAGTGAAAAACACTACAAAATTTGACAACCTATTGGAGATGATTATTGAGAATGGATTCTCCAGAATACCAGTATATGAAGAGACTCTCGACGAGATAAAAGGTATTTTGTACGTCAAAGACCTGCTGCCTCACCTCGAAGAACCCGACTTCAGATGGCAGAATCTGCTCCGTCCGGCGTTTTTTGTGCCGGAAAACAAGAAAATCAACGACCTTTTCCAGGATTTCCGTGCCAAAAAAATTCATATTGCCATCGTTGTCGATGAATATGGCGGCACCTCAGGCCTCGTTACCATGGAGGACGTGCTTGAAGAGATTGTCGGCGACATCAGCGACGAATTCGATGTGGTGGCCGAAAATCAGAATTATAAGAAAATCGATGACAAAACTTATATATTCCAAGCACAGACAAGTCTCGTTGATTTTTGTAAGGTGTTTGAAATCAATGAGTTATACTTTGAAGATATAAAAGGCGAATCCGACACGCTCGCCGGTCTCATCCTCGAAAAAGAAGGACGCATCCCAAGGGCAGGATTCTCAACATCATATAAGGAATTCGTGTTTCAAATTGTCAAAGCCGACAAACGTAGGATTATCGAGATAAAAGTCATATACAATGAGCAAATTGACCAATAGTCTGGCAGTACTGCTAATCCTTGTGGTTGCAACGGCTTGCGGAGATAACAAGCCGCAACCGAAGCCTCGTGGCTATTTTCGTATCGATTTGCCTGAAAAACAATATGTTACACTCGATACGATGCCTCGTTATGCCTTCGAATACCCGGTTTATGCCACCATCACTCCCGATTATTATTCGCTGAATGAGAAAGACTGGGCAAACGTTGTGTTCCCGTCGTTTAAAGGCACAGTGCATATCTCTTACAAAAATGTTGAAAACAACCTTCCGGAATACATTGAAGACGCTTATCGCATGATTACCAAACACATAACGAAGGCAACTGGCATCCGCGACAGCGTCGTGACAAATAAAGATAAAAATGTTTTTGGTCTTGTCTATTTCCTTGATGGTGAAGGAGTTGCATCGCCATTGCAGTTTTACCTGACCGACAGCACCAGGCATTTTATGCGCGGTTCGCTGTATTTCAACACCTATCCTAACAACGACTCGCTTCAGCCCGTCATCGACTTCATAACCGATGATGTGAGACATCTTATAAATACTCTTGAATGGAAATAATTTAATGATATGAAGAAACTTTATGCTCTTTTGATTTGTGTAATGTTACTGACAGTCAATGGTTTGTCGCAGACACAACATTATACAGGAATGATTTCCCAAGACGAAGACGGCACCTATTTCTATATGCGCAGCTCGCTTGAGATGGTATATCTCGATTCAGAATATTTCCCGAATAAGGAAATTGTTGACAACTCGTGGAACGATTATATGGATCCTCAAAAAAACTTCCCGAACCAGTATAACAAGCACGGCGCTGAGATAGGCGTGGTGCCATTGGGAGGCAACAGTAAGGTGTCGGATGATGAGATGGCAAGTCTTATCCTGAACTACATCAATAGAAATAAAGTTGCTAACAGGCTGATAATGAGATGGTTTAATTATAACAAGGGCGGGAAAATCCCATACGATGTCGATTATCCGGAGAATCCAGAAGCTATGATTAACATGCAGACCATCTTCGACAGAGGCTATTATACTGTAAATGCTGGCGATGAGAACCTTTCGATGTCGGCACTTAAACGTGATAGGGACATTCAGATCAAGGAATTGTCGATGAAGCTTGTTCCATTCACTTTCATGACTTTCACCAAGTTTGAATTTTATGAAAATGAACCTGTCGCGAGAGCTGTGCGTGACGCTGCTGTCATTACAGCTAATGCCGCATATGAAAAAGCGGTGAAAGACGGAACAGACAAGAAAACAGCTGGTTTTTGGCGCGATGTCGCTGTTTCAGCGGCAAATGTCGTATATAACTCGACGAAAGACGGCTATACTTTGAAGTCGAACACATGGCTTTACAAACTCGTTTGGGACGAGAACACCCAACTTTACTTTAATAATAAGGTGGTTGAAAACCCGCAGCTTCTTGAAACCAGCGACGTGTTTAAGATGGAATACGTTGATTGCCAGTCAAATAGTAGCACGGTTATTGTTTCTGCTACAAGAAGTTTTGAGCAAATCATCAATCTGACTATGGTGCGAAATCTGAACAAGGTGTTCGTAGAGTTGCAGAACCGCAATGATGTCTTCAAGGTGTGGACTCCGCTTCTCGACTTTTACAGCCTCGTCAGCCCGCGTCTCGAGGCGCCAATAACCGTTGACGGTAAGGTGATTACGGCAAAAATCGGGACAAAAGAAGGCCTTCGCGGTGGCGAGCAGTTCTCAGTTTATGACGAAGATGGCAACTTTTACGGTTATGCGATAGCCCAGAAAGGCAAAGTCTGGGATAATGGCAATGAAAATGACGGTGACGCCCAGGAGTTTTATGAGCCTCAAGTTGATAAGAAAGGAAAACCAGTTACTTGCACCACATTCAAAGGTGTAAAACTGAAAAACGCGCGCACCGGCTTGGTTCTGTCGAACCCGAAACCGCCAAAGAAGATGCGTATCGCGGCAAGAATCGGCACAAAAGAGGGTGTCGAAGAAGGTGACAAATACGTTGTGTATCAATATGATGCGACAAAACAAAGCCTCAATAAAGTGGGGTCTGTGAAGGTCGCAAAAGGCAAGGTTTGGGATAACTATTATTACAACGCCAATTCAAATAGACTGCCGCAGGGACAAACGGCTAATGTGACGCTCAAAAAGCGCGACAAGGACGGCTTCCGTATCACCGAGACGCAGTTTAAAGGCAGTTGTAAAGTGCTGCCTGGAATGTTTCTGAGGAAAGAGAAATGATTTTTAAAAAAAAATCACCGGTTTTTTTGAAAAAAATTGTATTTTTGCACGTTTTTATCGTAAAACATTGATCGAATGTAGAATTTTTATCATAAAAGAAAGGGGGACAGCATGATTGAGACTTTGACAATCGGCTCGCTGAAATGGCGTCATGTGACAAATCCGGCGGATGAAGACTTTAAATTTTTGAAGGAAAAATTCCATTTCCACCCCCTGGACATTGAAGACTGCAAGTCAGTCAACCAACGCCCGAAAATAGATATCTACGACGATTATTACTTCCTGATTCTTCAGTATCCTAATTTCGACCGTCAGAATAAGTTCATCAAGACCAAGGAGGTGAAGTTCTTCTGGGGCAAGGATTATATCATAACCATCGAGAAATCGCCTTGGTATGTGAGCCAGCTTTTCAACGAATATCAGGAGCGCGACATAGACGAACTTGAGAAAAACCTCAAGACTTCGGATATCTTGCTGTATCGCATCTTCGAAAAGCTGATGATGGAGTCACTCTATTTATTAAAAAAGGTGGGACTCGACCTGGAGTTGATAAACCGCGAGCTTTTCGGTACTAAACAGGTTAAGATTATTGAGAGAATCAGTGTCACGAGAAAGAATATCATCACGGTGAACACTATCTTCAAACCTCAGCTGAGGGTGTTCCACTCCTTCGAAACAGGTCAGATCCGAGGTTTCGGTGATTTGGAGTACATGGAAGACTACTGGGGCAATATCCTCGACTACTACCAGAAGGTATGGGATATGACCGAGGACTATGAGGACTTGATTGAAGGCCTTTCGAAGACGTTTGATTCAATGCAGACTAACAAGACGAACGAAATCATGAAGATTCTCACCCTGATTTCGTCCATTATACTTCCTTTGACGTTTATCACGGGTATTTTCGGTATGAATGTGGTGTTCCCATTCATTCCTGAAGGTTCCACAACTGCAATATGGATTATTGTTGGAGTGATGGCGGTTATGGGAGTTGGATTGACGCTCTTGTTCCGTCACCGCAAATGGTGGTTTTAATTAGTTAAAAGAGTAAAGAGTTAAGATAAAAGAAGAGCGCGAGGGGATTTTGATCCGCATCGCGCTCTTTTAATTATAATCTTTTAACGTGATTACTTAACGATGACTTTAACTGTCTTGTTGAAACCGTTAGCATTGACTGTGCAGAAGTAGATGCCGCTTTCGAGGTCGATGCTGATTGTGTTCTCACCTGTTGTGAGGGCTTTGTTGAAGCTCTTCACTGTCTGACCTGCGAGGTTGACGAAGGTGATAGTTGCGTCTGCATCCATTGCTGAGTTCACTACGACATAGTCTTTTGCTGGGTTAGGATAGATGTTATAGACAACATCCTGAGCACCTTCTTCGACGCCATCTCCGCAAGGTCTGATAACTTTAGAAGCGTGGATGAAGTTTTCTGATGCTGAAGTCTGTGATGCGTTGTTGCCCCAGTAGAAGCCGAGCTGGTCGTCAGCCTGGTATCCGAACCAGAACTCGCCACTGTTAACTGTGTTAGGAACTGATATTGTGAAGAGGCACTCTGAGTACATGAGCATGACATCTTCTGTGATGTCGTCTTCAACCTGCTCCCAGTAACCGTTGTCAGCGCAGCGATAGCTGACATAGATGCTTCTTAAATAATATGAACCATTGTCACGTGTGACGTTAGGTGATGAGAATGCGCAAGCGAGGTTGCCGTCTGGGTCGCATGAGAGTGCTGGGTGACCTGAAGCACCGTAGAGCTTGCTGACATATTCTGTCTGGCTCATGAAGTAGCTACCGTTGTCCCAATCATAGCCTTCGTACATAGGGATGTAACCGATCCATTTTGTTGAATCTGAAACCATGTGGACGTAACCTGGATCCTCTGGGATTGGCCACCAGAGACGTGCAGCGTGGAATGGGTTTGCAGTTGCGAAGTGGCTCTCTAATGATGTACCGATATATTCTGGGTGATCTGTGTCGTGGATAGGATCCTGTGTGTCATTCCAGTAGAGGATACCGTCAACAGGACGACCGTTCCAGTATGTGTAGTAACCTGGGTCATCGTCAGCCAAGTGAGCCATCTCGAATGTGTTGAGAGCGACATGTGCTACGCCGTTGTTGTCGATAGTGATAGAACCGTTCATAGGCATGAACAGAGTGTCGCCGTAGTCCAAACCTGGTTCGGTGAGGTCAACGCCTTCGAATGGGTGTTCCCAGATTCTTGTTGTGTTCCATGTCAAACCGCAGTCTTCTGATTTGAACATCCAGACGCTGTTTGTCAAGCAGCCTGAGTAGAGGAGGGCCACTGTGTTGCCGTTAGCTGCGAGAGCGTAGTCGTCAGCTGAGAAGTTTCCAATGTGATATGGTGTTGGAAGGTCAGCGAGTGGGCCGTAGCTGATAGTCCAGTTTGTAGCGTCTTCTGAACGATACATAACTGTGCGGACATCTGTTGAGTCGATTGCTGGTGCGAAAGAGTGCTGGAGAGCTGCCACAGCGACGATGATGTTGTTGTTTTCACCGCAAGTGACCACTCTTGGCCATGTTCCGTATTCTGTTGTGTAAGGATATCCTTCTGGGTAATCCGGAAGAGCACCCATTTCCTGCCATTCACCTTCACCAGCGATTTCTCTTGTGAAGCACTGCATGTGACCGTTGCCGTGGCAGAGAAGGATCTCACCGTTAGCGCCCCAACGAGCGATTGATGGCCAACCTGTCTTGTAAGGCTCAACGCGTGTTTCTGGCATGTCATTCCATTCACCGTTGTAGAAGTTGTAACCTGTACCACGGTCATTAGCTGACTGGTTAGCTTCGTGTGACATTGTGGCTGTAATAGCAACATTGCCGTTAGGTAACTGATACATACGGTTTGCTACATACTGGTTTGACTGGAGGTCATAGTATGTGTACATTGCTTCAGCATCTTCAAGGTCATCATATCTGCTGATGACAACGCTCTTAGCTGCCTGAGGAGCGTAAGTTGAAGCTTCTGTTGTCATTTCTGTGCCGACAGCAACGATTTTGCCATTAGCAACAGCTTTTTGTGCGTCATTTTTCATGACTCTGTTTTGTGCGAATGCACCTAAGCCTAAAACAAGGCCTAAAGAAAGTAAAAATACTTTTTTCATGGTTGTTAATTTTTTTTGTTAAAAATATTTAATCCAAAATTACTTCAAAAGTTGGATGCAAAGATACATATTATTATAATAGGTGTATAATTTTTTTTAAAAAAGTTTTAATTTTTTTTTGAAACAGATATTGAAAAATAGTGTAATTTTATGCCTTGAAAAATTAACTGAAATGAAAAGAGTAACTTACTTAATTGCCATTGCATTTTTGCTAGTGTCATGCGGTAAAGAAGAGCCGCAAAACGTTGTAAATTATGTTGATACGTTTATTGGAACAGGTGGTCACGGGCACACATATCCTGGTGCTACGGCGCCATTCGGAATGGTGCAACTCAGTCCGGATACCAGAATGGACGACTGGGATGGCTGCTCAGGCTATCATATCTCCGATAATCATATCCTCGGATTCAGCCATACGCATTTGAGCGGAACAGGCTGCAACGATTATGGTGACTTCCGTTTTATGCCGATTGTTGGTGAAAAACATTATAAATCAGATGATTACCGTTCGGCTTTCCGTCATGAGACGGAGGTGGCGTGTCCGGGTTTCTATAGCGTGGTTTTGGACGACTACAATATTAAGGTGGAACTTGCCGCCGGAGTCCGTGCCGCTATGCATCGCTATACTTTCCCACAAGGCACAAACGCCACCGTAATCCTCGACCTGAAGGAGTCGACGCTGTCGGCCGAGAAGATTTATGAGGCATGGGCAAAAGTTGAAAACGACAACGCCATCAGCGGTTTCCGTCGTTCAGGCTATTGGGCGAGAGACCAGTATATTTATTTCTACGCTGAGTTTTCCAAGCCGATAAAAGGTCAGGAAAGTGATGATGAAGGCCTCGTATATGCCTTTGATTTCGAAAACGATGGCGAGCCTCTTGTGATGCGAATCGGCATTTCAGCAGTCGATGTGGAAGGCGCAAAGAAAAACCTCGAATCGGAAATCACCGACTTCGACTTGGAGGCTTTGGCGGCAAAGACATATAACTCATGGAATGAGGAACTGAACCGCATAGTGGTGAACAGCGTTAATGAAAAAGATAAGAAGGTGTTCTACACCGCTCTGTATCACTCATTTATAGTTCCAAACATTTATTCTGATGTCGACGGGCGTTATCGTGCCCATGACCTGAAGGTGCATCAGTCGGATCGCCCGAGATACACTGTTTTCTCGCAGTGGGACACTTTCCGTACGGAGAATCCTCTGCTCGACATGGTGCAAACTGAGCGTGCAGTGGATATCATCAACACATTCATCGACAATTACGAGACAGGCGGATTGCTCCCAACATGGGAACTCGCTGCCAATGAGACTCATTGCATGATTGGCTATCACTCAATTCCGGTTATGGCCGACGCTTATATCAACGGTGTCAAAGGTTTTGATGCCGAGAAAGCCTTGAATGCGATGGTAGCGAGAGCGAATGAAGATATGTGGGGTCTTGAATTTTACAAAAAATATGGTTATATTCCGGCTGACATGGCTGGCGAATCGGTCTCAACGACACTTGAATACGCTTACGACGACTGGTGTATCGCGAGAATGGCAGAGAAGATGGGCAAAGACGATATCGCCGCCGAGTTTTATCAACGTGCCCAATATTACAAGAATCTTTATGATCCGGAGACAAAGTTCTTCCGCGGACGCAAAAATGGCGGTTTTGTTTCACCATTCGACCCGCGTCAGGTTAATTTCATGCTGACAGAAGCCAACACATGGCAGTATAATTTCTTTGTGCCTCAAGATGTTAACACTCACATCGACATGATGGGCGGCAAAGAGGAATACGAGAACATGCTGAGCCAGTTGTTTAATACATCATCCGGTCTTACCGGGCGCGAACAGGTTGATATTACAGGTCTTATCGGCCAGTATGCACACGGCAACGAGCCTTCGCATCACATGGCTTATCTGTTCAATTTTGTTGGAAAACCTGTCAAAACACAGAAAATTGTCAACCAAATCATGAATGAGCTGTACACCGACCAGCCTGATGGTCTCTGCGGCAACGAGGACTGCGGCCAGATGTCGGCTTGGTACGTGATGAGCGCTATGGGATTTTATCCTGTGACACCTGCAAGCGGCATGTTCATCATAGGTGTGCCTCATTTCGAAGAGATGACGATAAACTTTGAAAATGGCAAGAATTTCAAGGTGATTGCGAAGAATCTCTCGAGAGAAAACAGATATATCGAATCTGTGAAGCTGAACGGCAAGAAATTGAATCGCAGTTATTTGTATTGCGATGAGGTGCTGAAAGGCGGAAAGCTTGAGTTTATTATGACTAGCGACCGCAACACCACTTGGGCCACCGATGAGAAAGACTGCCCGGTGATGCGCATCGACAGAAATTTGATAGTGACGGCCCCCATAATCAATGTCGACAGATACGTTTTCTACGACAGCTTGGTGGTTAACATCACGCATCCTGACAAGAATGCTAAGATTTACTATTCTTTCGACACCTCTGACCCGTCGGCAGGCACTGTTTGCAGCGCTTCGGAATACAAAGGACCGTTTGTAATCAAAGCAAGCACCGAAGTTAACGCTGTGGCTGTCGTTGGATGTGGTGAAGAGCAGTCATGCGTGTCGACAGTGGCAACAGGTTCTTTCAAGAAAATCAAGGAAGGACGTAAGATCAAGATAAAACATCCATACAGCAACCAATATGAGGCTGGTGGAGACATCGCTCTCATCGACTTGCAGCGAGGCAACGACAATTTCCGCGTTGGAATGTGGCAGGGCTATTACGGCGTTGATATCGATGTGACCATTGACTTGGGTGAGAAGATGGATATCAGCCGTCTTGCCGGAAGTTTCCTGCAGGATCAGAAGTCGTGGATTTTCATGCCTGAGAAGGTGGAGTTCTTTGTGTCTGACGACGGCAATAACTTCAAGTCGGTAGGGGTTGTTGAGAATGAGATTGACCAAGAAGCCGAAGACGCTGTCATCCAGGAACTTGATATAAGGAAGAAGCTGAGTGCCCGCTATGTCCGCATGGTTGCGACAAGCCCAGGCCTCTGCCCGGACTGGCATGTGGGAGCAGGTGAGAAGTCGTGGCTGTTCTGCGACGAAGTTGTCGTCGAGTAGGTTTTAGCTTTCGTCTCCGTCGTCGCCATCATCGTGGTTGTGCTCTTCTTCTTTTTGCTTCTTGGCCTGCTGGTTGATGCGGTAGTTGAAGTTGAGCGTGATGGTGGTCTTGCTCCAGGAGCCTTTGCTATATTGCCAGAAGTTGCTGCCCCATGACTCGCCACCGTGTGAGTGTGTGCCGAAGATGTCTCTGAGGTTCAACGAGACGGTGCCGTTGCCTTTGAGTACGTCGCGTGAGGCGGCAAAGTCGAACCAGTAATGTGCTTCGCGATAGCCGAGAGGTTCGTCGCGAGGGGTTGAGAAATGCCCCGTAAGCTGCATGTTACAGATTTTCTTGAGTTCGAATTTTGTAACAAAACGTCCGTACAGATTGTATGAGTCGGTGGTATAATGGTTCGTTATTCCTGTTGTTGTAGATGTGTAGTCACCTACCACTGATGACCTGAAGGCATTGATGTTACCGTTGAGACTCCACCATTTGAAAATCTTCACTGAACCGACGAGTTCAAGTCCGTAATCATCGGCGATGCCGAAGTTATGCGGCATTCCGACAGAGATGTCGCCTGTAACTTCTGTGAAATAGCGTATCACGTCGGTGTTGTGGCGATAATAACCAGTGAGGTTGAAGTTGCCGCCTTCCCAGAATTTTAAAAATGTAAGCTCGTAGCTGTCGGTATATACAGGCTTCAGGTCGGGATTACCCACACGGAAATTGCGGTCGTCGTTGAAAGAGCGGTAAGGGGCCATCTGCCAGTATCCCGGTCGGCGGATGCGGCGTGAGTAGCTGACCTGCAACTGGTCGTTCTCGGTCAGTTTGAAATTGACGTGACCGCTTGGGAACAAATCGTTGTAATTTTGAGTGTGTTTGCCGTCGGGTTTGTTTTTGTAGTTTGCCATAGTGTAGGTGTATTCGTAGCGCGCGCCGACGAGGAAAGAGAATAGTCCGAACTCGGTGCCGTAGCTCGCATAGAGAGCTGCGACTTGCTGGTTGTAATCGAACTCGTGGCAGTAGTCGGTGAGATATTCGCCGTTTTGCATCACGATGGCGTCGTTACTCGGCATGCCGTTGGTGTATTTCGCGCCTGCCTCGATGCTGTGCAAACCAAGATGATATGCAAAATCCACCATGCCTTGGAAACGTCGGTGCGTCTCGGTGGTTTTGGTGTATTGGCGTATCACGGAAGTGTCAATAACGATGTCGTTGTCCATGTCTTCCTGCGAGGCGTAATGTCTGTCGTAGATGTCCGACCACTCGTTATTCTGATTTTGGAAATAACGCATTGAAGCTTTGAGGAAGTTGTCTTTTGTCACGAAATACTTGTCGTAATCGAGGGTAAATTCGTTCATTGGTCGGGTGTTGTGCCAGTCTTCTGAGCGTTTTTTGTATTGCGGGTCGCCTCCGAACGGGAATTTGTCTATGTAAGTCACGGTAGGGGTGTTGTGGCCTTCACCTTGGCGGTACATCGTTGAAAATGAGATGATATCGTTGTCGGTGATATAGTAGTCGAGTCCGCCGCGTATGGTGTTGCCTTGCATGTGGCGCTGGCGAATTGTGGTTTGTTCGGAGACTTGGGTGGCGTCGTCGTGGTTTTTCAGTGCCGGGTCGTATGGTGTGTCACCGTTGAAATATTCGGTTTTGGTATATCCGTCGCTGATGTCGTCACGATAGTTGAAATTGTAGCTCGCGAAGAAGTTGAAGCGTCTGAGACGGTAGTTGAGGTTGGTTCCGATGCCTGCCTGGAACGGGAATGGGCTTGGTTGTGCCTCGCCCCATTCGAAAGGGAAGCCGCCGCGCACATCGACGCTTCCGTTGAAGCCTTTGCGTTTGTCTTTTTTCAAGACGATATTGATGATTCCGGCGCTACCTTCTGCATCGTATCTCACCGAAGGGTTTGTCACCACCTCGATGCGCTCAATCATGTCGGCCTGCAGGTTGCGCAAGGCGTCTTGTGTACTCAGCCCGATGAGTCCCGACACCTTGCCGTCGACGAGAATCTGCACTCCGTCATCACCGCGCAGACTTACGTTTCCTTCAACGTCCACTGTAACTGACGGGATGTTTTCCAGAACCTCTATGGCGTTGCCCGCAGTGCTTGAAAGGTCTTTCCCGACGTTGAAAACACGTTTGTCGAGAGTCATCGACAGGGTGCTCCTTTCAGCCACGACCTCCACCTCGTCGAGAAGAGCGGAGTCAGGGTAGAGGAATATCTTTCCGAGATTGACGTCGCCTGTCTCCTTCTTAACAGTAACATCCAGCGTTTTCGTCTGATAACCAATGAATTGTATCGTCAGATAATAACTGCCTTCGCCGGCTTCAAGATTAAAAACACCTATGGCGTTTGTTATGATTCCCGCAACAAATGTGGAGTCGGCGCTGTTGAAAAGGCTTACGGTGGCATATTCCAAAGACTCACCAGTGTCGTTGTCGGCGACTTTTCCTGTTATGTTAAATGGCTTTGCTGTATCTGCTAATACATTGAATGACAACAATATAGCAAATATAAAAGTGATAAGGGTAACTACTCTTTTCATTAATAACTCGTTTTCAGGCTGCAAAGATAACACAATTTTTTATCGTCAAGATTTTTTTCAAAAAAATATATAATAATATGTGAAATTTGCAGTTATAATATTGCTTAAAATGTCATTGAGGGATATTTGGCGTAAAATTGCATAAAAAATTTCCCCCAAAAGCGTAAAATGTTGATAAAAATTCGACTTTTTTTCACAAAACTTGATAATTATAATAATGAAAAATATCTTTTAAAAAATTGATAATCAACGATAAACAAAAAAAATAAAAATATTTTGAAAAAAATGTTGAAGTGTGAAAAAATATGAGTACTTTTGCACCCCGAAACAGATGATAAAAAGTTAAGATTAGAAATGGTAAGTACAAATCAGATATGGAATTATGTAGCAACCAAGAAATTCTGGGTTGAATTCCTTATTATGACGTTTGGCATGATTTTAACAGCCATCTGTGTTCACTATTTCTTAGTTCCAAGCAAGCTCATCATCGGTACGATCTCCGGTCTTTCAATTGTTTTGGCGACAGTTTCGGAGTCATTGTTCGGTGTGCATCTGGAAGTGTCAGTGATGATTTTCGTCATCAATGCCATATTGCTTGTTTTGGCATACTTTTTAATAGGTAAAGAGTTCGGTATCAAGACGGTTTACACAGCTTTGATATTAGGACCTTTCACAGCATTGTTTGAGAAGTACCTGCCATATCAGATGGTCATCACCAAGTTGTATGGTGAAAAGAGTGCCTTCTTCGACGCATCGGCAGCGAGTGGCTGGTCACCAGAGGCAGTTAAGGAAGGAGTCTCATCGTTGATGGGCGACCCTTGGTTTGATTTGGTCTGCTTCGTGCTCATCCTCAGTTTCGCTCAAGCCACCTTGTTTAAGATTAATGCATCTACAGGCGGTTTGGATATCCTTGCGAAGATTGTCAACAAGTACATGCACTTCGACATCGGCGCATCAGTGACAGTGGCAGGCACCATTATCTGTTTGACAGCTTTTGCCATCAACCCATTCAACATTGTGGTAATCGGCTTGATAGGTACATGGATCAATGGTATTGTGGTCGATTATTTCACAGCGGGTTTGAACAACAGAAAACGTGTCTGCATCATCAGTCCACAGTACAAGCACATTCAGGACTTCATTATCAATGATCTTCAGCGTGGTGTTACAATGTATGATGTGACTGGAGGTTACAGCAATCAGAAGAAGGTCGAGCTTGAAGCCCTTCTCACAAAAGATGAATTCGCCAAGTTGATGAATCACATCAACGTCAACGATATAAACGCGTTCATTACGGCCGGCAACGTCAGCGAGGTTTACGGTCTGTGGGCGAGTAACAAGAAAAAAACAAAGCAAGAGAGAGTAAAGCTTTGATTTTCATAGGATTAAGTTTTAAATGGTTAATTTGGAAACGGCTTCCCTCCCCAGGAAGCTGTTTCTTTTTTATGAGGCCTGATGTTTTTGGGGGGTCGCCTGACGGCTCAAAATCTTAAAAAAATTTAATTAAAAATCTAATAAAAATTTTCCTTAGAATTCTTCCTCAAAATTTCTTTTAAGATTTTCTTTTAAGATTTTGTTTTAAGATTTTTTTTAGATTTCTGTCCGAAGGACATTCAAAAAAAGAAAACCCTTGGAAGAATAGTTTTAAGATTTCTGTCCGAAGGACATCCTAAAATAAAGATCCTTGGTCGGCGCCTTTGAATAGTCCGAGGTGTTTGTGGGCGAGGTCGGTGGCGACACGTCCTCGAGGTGTGCGCATGAGATAGCCTTCCTGGATGAGGAATGGTTCGCAGACCTCTTCGATGGTGCCTGCTTCTTCGCCGACTGCTGTGGCTATGGTGTTGACGCCTACAGGCCCGCCTTTGAATTTTTCGATGATAGTAAGCAGGATGCGGTTGTCCATGTCGTCGAGGCCGTGTTGGTCGACGTTGAGGGCTTTCAGGCCAATTTTTGCGATGTCGATGGTGATTCTGCCGTCGCCTTTGATTTGTGCGAAGTCACGGACGCGGCGCAGCAGTAAGTTGGCGATACGAGGGGTGCCGCGGCTACGTCTGGCGATTTCGAAGGCGGCTTCGTCATCAATAGGGACTCTAAGTATTGACGCTGAGCGCTTTATGATGTTGGATAGTGTTTTTGAATCGTAGTATTCGAGGCGCATATTGATGCCGAAACGCGAGCGCAGTGGTGCTGTAAGCAGTCCTGAGCGTGTCGTGGCGCCGATTAAAGTGAACGGGTTGAGCTGTATCTGCACGCTGCGGGCGTTAGGACCAGTCTCAATCATGATGTCGATGCGAAAATCCTCCATGGCAGAGTAGAGATACTCTTCCACTACAGGGCTCAATCGGTGTATCTCGTCGATAAACAGCACGTCGTTTTTCTCGAGGCTTGTGAGCAATCCGGCGAGGTTCCCGGGTTTGTCGAGTACCGGACCGGAGGTCATCTTCATATTCACGCCGAGCTCATTGGCGATGATGTGCGATAAAGTGGTCTTGCCCAGTCCAGGAGGGCCGTGTAGCAACACATGGTCCAACGACTCGCCGCGCTGGGCAGCCGCCTGCACAAATACCCTGAGATTTGCCACAACCTGCTCCTGTCCCGCAAAACTGGCGAAAGCGTCAGGCCTTAAAACCTGCTCAATTTCTTTCTCAGCCTTGCTCATCGAAGTGCCGTATGCGTCGAGATTTTCATTCATATCTAAAAATTATTCACAAAATTACAAAAAATCGCATACTAATTTGAAAAGTTTTGCGTAATTTTACAAAAAATTTTGTGTTTTGAAGAAGAAGTTTTTGTTTTTTATCATAACATGCTTATTATCAATAAGTTGTGTCGCACAGAAGGGTGTTTTGGTTTTGAATCAAAGCACCAAAATAGACACTTTGATATTGAAACAGCGTCAGATTCATGTCAATGACAGCACTATTGACGGCTTCAGAGTGCAGATTTTTATGGAACTTGGCAACGATGCGCTGCGTCATGCCGACAGTGTGAAGCAGGTATTCTCTAAAAATTATCCTGATGTACCGGTATATCTGATATTCGGACAGCCGTATTACCGCTTGCGTATTGGAGATTTCCGCACACGTCTGGAAGCGGAGCGCATGTATCAGATGGTGAAGAAAAGTTATAAAAACGCCTTCGTGACCGCCGACAGAATTAATTTGCCGTATATAGCACTTTGTTCAAATGTCATTGATTGGAAAACCATTAAAAAAGAAGAACTTAGAGAGAAAATGTTTGTGGAAGAGGATGTTTATATCATTGATACGCTGTTGCTTGACAGTCTGATGTACAATGATTCTATCAATGGGATTGACGATGACATTTTCTATGATGAATAAAATCATATCTTATGGAAAACGATGATTTAAAAAAACAGATAGACGAGCTTTTTAGGCTTTTCAAAAAGGTGATGGAGAAATATCCTTTTGATGACGTGCCTGGCATGGATAAGGCCCAGATGGAGCAATTGAAGGCGTATCTCACTCAGTATGATGCGATTAAGGATCAGTTTTCGGTTGAGATGTTTGGCATGATGGACAATGGGATGGCTCGTCAGTTCATTTCGATGCTGACGAATAGGCTAAGGGAACAACTTGGCGAGGATGCCGACATCGACGAAGTGAAGGAAGACCATATTAAAGACGTGGAAATTAAGGAGAAAGCGTTTGAATCGCTGCAAACCGGTGAGAACTACCAGTCACTCATTGATGCCATCGACTCCCAGCTGAAAAATCCGGATCTGACTGACGAAGAGATGGATAGTTTGCTGGATAAGAGACAGAGGTTGATTGGTGGTTTAAGTGTTTAAAAGTTTACAGTTTATTAGTTTAATAGCTTAATAGTTTAATAGCTTAATAGTTTAAAGATAAAAGATATGAGAAAGAGTTTTGGGGTTTTAATGGTGTTGATGTTGCTTTCGTTTATGGCGAATGCGCAGCTTATAAAAGACCGCACCAATGGTCTGATTACCATCGGTTTTGATTTATACACCGACATAAACACGGGCAACAGGTATGAAAATTTCGATTTGCGTGCTATAAATCAGGGTTTTGGCACGTATATCACATACAATTTGCCGATGGGCGAGTCGAAACACACGGTATCGCTCGGAGCTGGTGTGTCTTGCCATAATTATTACATGAAAAATGCTTGGTTATCAGAGCCTTACAATTCTACAATAACATTTGAGCCAAACGAGGCGGTGAAAAAAAGCAAAGTAAACATCAATTATTTTGACATCCCGATTGAGTTGAATTTCCGTATTGCTGACAAATTCAAGATTTCATTTGGTGCAAAAGGCAGTTTTCTGTTGGGCAGCAAGTCGAAAGTTATTGGAGATGTCTATGGTGACGGTCATAAATGGGAGATAAGATACAACGAAGTCAATGCGTTGGAAAGCATTGTTTACGGGTTGTTTGCGAGAGTCGGCTACAGATGCGTGAACTTGTATGTGGGTTATCAGGTGCGCAGTTCATTCAAAGAAGACAGAGGCCCTCAGATTATGCCATTCTCAATCGGTATTGGCATCAGAGCTTATTAAAACAAGGAAACGAAGTAGGTTATAATAACTGTTAGGAATCCCATGGCGAAGCCTGAAAATATTTGGGCGTTGCTGTGGGATTTGAGTTTCAATCGGGCTGAGGCGACGATGCCAGAAATGATGATACTCCCAATAAAACAAGGCAGATACATGCGCATGTATGCTGTTGCCATAATGAATAGACATGCTGAGAAGCAGCCCCAGCCTAGAGTGTGAAGGCTTATTTTCCAGAAAAAGGTGATAAAGAAGGCCAAGACAGTCACTACAATGGCTGTCGTGAGATAGAAATTGAATACTGATAATAGCTGTACCTTACTGAAAAACCTTAGTGTGGCGTAAAGAAACAATATCATAATGAACAATGGCCCCAGTCGGTCGTCGCGGTCTTCCATCTCGAACGAGTCGATGACATGCCATTTTTTCATCATCACAATAATCAGGGCTGGCACGATGCATGTCATTGACAATGTGATGGTTAGGAATGTAAAATCGTTGCCTGGGGTGAAACGTGTGAGTCCCGAGAGCAACAAGATTATCATCATCCATGTGGGATGGAAGATAGGGTGTCCTAATATGGATATGATTTTTGCTGTTTTCATATCACTTTGCGGAGGCGGGCGACGGGGATGCCCAGTTGTTCGCGGTATTTTGCGACGGTACGGCGTGCTATGGTATAGCCTTTTTCTTTTAGAATGGCCGTCAACTCATCATCGGTTAACGGGTTGGCTTTGTCTTCATTTTCAACGCTTTCGCGGACGATTTTCTTCACTTCGCGGGTTGAGACTTCTTCGCCTTCATCATTAAGGAGGCCTTCGCTGAAGAAATATTTGAGTTGGAAGGTGCCGTATGCTGTCTGAACGTATTTGCTGTTGGCAACGCGCGAGATTGTTGAGACATCGAGGCCGACCATATCGGATATATCCTTGAGAATCATTGGTTTGAGCTTGCCTTCATCGCCGGTGAGGAAAAACTCTTTCTGGTATTCCATGATGGCTCTCATAGTCACATAAAGTGTATCCTGGCGTTGTTTGATGGCGTCGATAAACCAGTTTGCCGAGTCGATTTTGTTTTTTATGAAACTTACGGCTTCGCGTTTGTCGGGGCTGTCTTTGCCTGCGGCATACTCTTTCAGCATATTCAGGAAGTCTTTGCTTACATGCAGTTCTGGTGTGTTGCGGTTGTTAAGCTGGAGCTCGAGTTCGCCGTCGTTGTTGATTATGGTGAAATCGGGGATGATGTAGTTGCTGTTTTGGCTGACCGATCCCATTGAGCCGCCTGGTTTCGGGTTTAGTGTGAGGACTATGTCGAGGGCTTTTTTGAAGTCTTCTTCTGACATATTAGAGCGCGAGACAATTTTGTCGTAGTGTTTTTTTGTAAACTCTTCGAAGTAATCCTCTATGATTTTTATCGCGTTTTCGCAGTCGTTACTGGGGTTTTCGTGATTTAGCCGGTGCAGTTGGATGAGCAGGCATTCTTGTAGGTTTGCTGCTCCGACACCTGCAGGGTCGAAATCTTGGATTATTTCCAGGACTTCGCGCACCTCGTCTTCGGTGACATCGAGGTTTTGGGTGAAAAGCAGGTCGTCGGCGATGCCTGTAATCGGTCGTGACAGATAGCCGGCATCGTCGAGGTTGCCAATGATATATGCTCCGATTTTACGTTTCTTCTCGTCGAGTTTACGGAAGCCGAGCTGTTCCATGAGTGTGTCTTGGAACGATGTCTCGTTGGTTATCGGGGTTTCGTAGTGTTTGTCGTCGGGACTGCTGTTGTTGGCGACATATTTATATGCCGCATCGTCCTCGTCGTCATCTTTCAGATAGTCGTCGAAGTCGTCGAGTGGGTCGTAGTGGTCGTCGTCGCTTTGATTGTCGTCGAAAGTGTCGACATCGTCGTTTTCGTTGATGCTTTCTCCGTTGATATCGTCCTCATAATCAGGGTTTTCGCCTTCTTCGAGGGCGGGGTTCTGCATGATTTCCTCTTTGATGCGGGTGCTTAGCTCCATAGTCGGGATCTGCAGCAGTTTCATGATGAGAATCTGCTGTGGTGACAGCTTCTGGAGCAGCTTTTGCGTTTGAGTAAGTCTCTGCGAGCCCATAATTTAAAACTAGTACAGGCAGTTCTTAGGTGTACGAGGGAACGGTATGACGTCGCGGATGTTGCTCATGCCGGTGACGAAGAGCAGCAGGCGTTCGAAGCCGAGACCGTAGCCTGAGTGAGGCACTGAGCCGAAGCGGCGTGAGTCGAGGTACCAGTTCATTGATTCTTCTGGGATGCCTACTTCGTGCATACGTTTGAGCAGTTTCTCCATGTCGGTCTCACGTTCTGAGCCGCCGATGATTTCGCCGATGCCAGGGAAGAGGACGTCCATAGCGCGGACGGTCTTGCCGTCTTCGTTCTGTTTCATGTAGAAAGCCTTGATTTCCATCGGGTAGTCGGTCAAAATCACAGGTTTCTTGAAGTGTTTCTCGACGAGGTAGCGTTCATGTTCAGACTGCAGGTCG
Organism: uncultured Bacteroidales bacterium; assembly: GCA_900315175.1. Taxonomy (GTDB): domain Bacteria; phylum Bacteroidota; class Bacteroidia; order Bacteroidales; family F082; genus Limimorpha. The sequence goes on along the minus strand of OMYA01000006.1, from coordinate 49,545 downwards.
ATGCCCCAGCCTGTGATAGGATACTGGAACTTGCCTTTTTTGTTATAGTTGCAGTTTTTGAGGATGTCGATGGCCTCGGTATATGTCAAAACTTGGAATGGGTGTTCGAGAACGAAGTGCAGTTTCTCGATGAGTTCCATTGATTTTTCTTCTTCTTTCTTGTTTTTTTCTTCTTCCTGGAGGCGTTTGCTGAGGAAGAGGAGGTCGTCCATGCAGTTGTCTAATGCGTACTGAATCAGATACTTAAGCATCTCTTCGGCGAGTTCCATATTGTCGTGGATGTCGTAGAAAGCCATTTCTGGTTCGATCATCCAGAACTCTGCGAGGTGACGGGTGGTATTTGAGTTTTCGGCGCGGAAAGTAGGACCGAAGGTATAAATTTTCGACAATGCTGTTGCTGCGAGTTCGCCTTCGAGCTGGCCTGAAACGGTGAGGTTGGTTGATTTTCCGAAGAAATCCTGGCTGTAGTCGATTTTGCCTTCTTCTGTTCTTGGCAGGTTATTGAGGTCGAGGGTTGTCACCTGGAACATTTCGCCTGCGCCTTCAGCGTCGGATGCTGTGATAAGCGGGGTGTGAATATTGTAGAATCCCTTGCTGTTGAAGAAGTTATGAATGGCGAACACCATAGCGTGACGGATGCGGAACACCGCTCCGAAGGTGTTTGTACGGAAACGCAGATGAGCTATGTCGCGCAGGAACTCCAATGAGTGTTTTTTAGGCTGAAGCGGGTAGAAGTCAGGGTTTGCCGGGCCGAGCAGCTCGATAGAACTTACTGAAAGCTCCACGTTTTGTCCGCTTCCTGCTGATTTCACGAGTTTTCCGATAGCAGAAACCGATGCGCCGGCATGCATGAGGGCGAGGTTTTCCTCCGGAATCTTCTCCAAATCGATGACCAATTGCAGGTTGTTGATGGTCGAGCCATCGTTCAAAGCGATGAAGGCGACGTTTTTGCTGCCGCGTTTGTTGCGCACCCAGCCTTTCACATTTATCTCATTATCAAGCTCTTGCATTGCGAGAGCAGCTTTAATTTCTGTACGTTTCACGATTTTTATTTTTTAAAATTTCAAACTACAAAATTACAAATTTTTGCTGAATATCATATATTATTTTTATATTTGCAAAAAATATGTGAGATGGGCGAGATCTATGACATAAGAGAGTGGTTTCTGAATCCTAATGATTTGCTGGTCATCAGTGGACCGTGCAGTGTGGAGAGCCGCGAGCAGCTGCTTGCGACGGCGGAAGGTCTGAGTAAAATCGACAGAGTCAAGGTGCTTAGAGGTGGCATATGGAAGCCCCGCACCCGACCTGAAGCCTTTGAAGGAATAGGAGAAGTGGGACTTCGGTGGATGCAAGAAGCCAAACAGCGCTATGGTTTTTTGACGATGACCGAGGTCGCAGTGCCTGAACATGTTGAACTTGCCTTGAAATATGACACCGACGTTTTGTGGATAGGCGCGAGAACTGTAGTGAATCCATTCTCTGTCCAGGAACTTGCCGAATGCCTCAAAGGCTGCGATGTCCCTGTGTTTGTAAAGAATCCCATTGCTCCCGATGTGAAACTGTGGCTTGGTGCTATCGAACGGCTCGAAGGCGCCGGGCTGAGAAATATCGGTGCCATCCATCGCGGTTTTTCGTCAATAGAAGAAACGTCGTACCGCAACGCACCACTATGGGAAATCCCGATTGAGTTGCTGCGTCTGCGTCCCGATGTGCCAATAATTACTGATGTCAGCCATATATGCGGCTGCCGCGAATTGTTGCAGGAAGTGGCACAAAAAGCCCTCGACCTGGGCACTTTAGGCTTCATGATAGAGACACATAACGACCCGAGTCATGCTTTGACTGATGCAAAACAACAGATAACCCCCGATAGCCTGAAAAAAGCTTTTAGCGGATTGGTGCTCAGAAAGAAAATAATCGATGCAGATGAGATGGTTTTACAAAACCTCCGTAAGGAAATCGACGATATCGATGACGAAATGCTGAACCTCATCGCGAAACGAATGAATATTTCAGAAAAAATCGGTGATTTCAAAAAACAACATAAATTGACAGTGCTTCAAATGGGGCGCTGGAAGCAAATTCTTGAACATCATATTAATAGAGGTGTGAATCTTGGCTTAAATGGGGAGTCGGTGAAGGAGATTTTCGAGATAATTCATAAAGATTCCATTGACAGACAGTTGTGAATTATAATCACCTGGCAGTCCGTATACAAAGTTAGAAGCGGTAATAGGCGACGAGCTCAAGCACATCATTGAAGGCTCCGTGTCGTCCAAAACGCACGCAGTTTTCATTGCTGAGGTTTCCTTTATACACTGACGTTATTGAGAATTCCGTGCGAAACGCCAGCGAATACTTCTCTTTTAAAGTTATTTTCACTCCGGCGATACCGCTGCATGAAAGGCGGTTCCAATAGTTGTAGATGCCGTCGGATGCTCCGTTGACACTTTCTTTATGTCTGACAAGAACATCGAGGCTTGCTCCAAGCTCGAGTGCCAGCCATTTGCAAGGTCTTCCATTTATATTCAAAGCGCTGAGGTTAGCTGAGATCAGTATTGGCAGCTCGACATAATCCAGTTTCAGGGAATACGGATCGCCCGGGACAAAATTATCGGCATCGGAATGTGAGCCTTTTTGGACATATTTCAACTCCATCAAGGCTGAAAAAGTGTTATTCATGGGCAGTCCGACGAAGGCACCAGCGGTGAACCCGATTTTGTCCCATCCTGCGCGGTCGTCTCCTTCAACTTGCGAGGTGACGCCGCCGAGGGCGAGACCGCCGAAAAACGCCTGGGAGTTAGCGGTGGCACAAATAAACAGCAAAAACGATAACGCCCAAAATCTTACGTCGACAAATAAACGCTTGATAATATGTCGGAGATTTCTCCGCTCCCTATGGTCGGTTGAAATGACGGTACTTTTCATTTTTCTCGTTTTATGCAGTAATACAAAAGGTTTCTCAAAGCATTTTTTGCTTCGCAGTCCTTTATGATATCTAATTGATTTTCAGCCTGTTGGATGAAGAAATTCATTTTGTCTTCGCAGTATTGCAGGCTGTTTTTGTCGTTAACTTTGTTTATAATGTCGTTGATGGTGTTTCTTTTCTTTCCTGAAAGGCGGATTTTGGTGAGTATCAAGGTTCTTTCGATAGGGGTGCTCTCCTTCAGGAGATGTATGAGCGGCAATGTCATCTTATGCTCGCGAATGTCGTTGCCATAGCCCTTGCCGGAATGGTTAAATGGTTGATAATCAAATATATCGTCGCGGATCTGGAAAGCAATGCCAGCGTTGGCACCGAATTTTTTCAGTGCTTCGACATGTTCTGGAGCAGCACCAGCGGAAGCGGCGCCGATAGCACAGCAGGAGGCAATCAGCGAGGCGGTTTTTTTCTCGATGATTTCGTAATAATCATTTTCAGAGATATCGAAATTTTTGGCTTTCTCGAGTTGGAAAATCTCGCCTTCGCTCATGTTTCTCACCGTTTCCGAAATCATGTCTAGCAGCTGATAATCACGGTTTTCGAGGGCAATCATCATGCCTTTTGAGAGGAGGTAGTCGCCGGCGAGAACGGCAATTTTATTTTTGTAGAGGGCGTTTATAGAGGCGAAACCGCGGCGTTCGGCTGCATCGTCGACGACGTCATCGTGAATGAGCGTGGCTGAATGCAGAAGCTCGATAAAAGTTGCGGCTCTGAAAGAGCTCTCGGTGATGTCGCCAAAGCATCTCGCAGCGAGGAAGACAAACAGAGGACGCATCTGTTTGCCCTTGTGTTTCAAGGTATAACGACCTATCCTGTCCAATAAATAATTATCGGAATGCAGCGCGTCTTTGTAAAAATCCTCGAACTGTGCGAGCTCTTTGGAAACGGTTAATTTTATGTCGTCGAGAGTTGTCATTTGTTTTAAAGTGCAAAAATAATTAAAAATTTTGTTATGTCAATAAAAATTTATAATTTTGAAGATTGAAATAATTTTAGAAAAATTTTGCAAGCAATTGAATATCAATTAAATAGTTTTTGACATGAAAAAAGACACAAAGGTTTTTAACCTTATCCGTAAGGAAAAAGAGCGTCAGATGCACGGCATCGAGCTTATCGCTTCTGAAAATTTCGTCAGCGACCAGGTTTTGAAGGCCATGGGTTCGGTGATGACAAACAAATATGCAGAAGGTTATCCTGGGAAGCGTTACTATGGCGGTTGCCAGATTGTTGACCAGACAGAGCAGATTGCTATCGACCGTGCTGGTGAACTCTTCCAGGCAAAATTCGTGAACGTGCAGCCACACTCAGGTGCACAGGCTAACATGGCAGTGCTTCTCGCTTGCTTGAAACCAGGCGACACATTCATGGGCCTCGACCTCTCACACGGCGGACACCTTTCACACGGTTCACCGGTCAACTCATCAGGTATCCTTTACAACCCGGTAGCATACGAGGTGAACAAGGAAACCGGTATGGTCGACTACGACGACATGGAGAAGAAGGTCGCTCAGTACAAGCCGAAACTCATCATCGCAGGTGCTTCAGCATATTCACGTGACTGGGACTACGCACGTATGCGTAAGGCAGCAGACTCAGTCGGTGCTATCTTGATGGCTGACATCTCACACCCGGCAGGTCTCATCGCCCGCGGCATCCTCAACGACCCGTTGGAATACTGCCATATCGTGACAACAACCACACACAAGACCCTCCGCGGACCACGTGGCGGTATGATCATGATGCGTGAAGACTTCCCTAACCCATGGGGTTTGACAACACCTAAGGGCGAGGTGAAGATGATGTCGGCATTGCTCAACAGCGCAGTGTTCCCAGGCGTCCAGGGCGGACCACTCGAGCACGTCATCGCATCAAAGGCAGTCGCTTTCGGCGAGGCTTTGACAGACGAATACTTCGAGTACATCCTCCAGGTAAAGAAGAATGCAGCAGCTATGGCAAAGGCATTCAGCGACAGAGGTTACAACATCATCAGCGGTGGCACAGACAACCACTTGATGCTCATCGACCTCCGCTCGAAGTTCCCAGAGATTACAGGTAAAATGGTTGAGAACACCCTAGTTCAGGCTGACATCACAGTCAACAAGAACATGGTTCCGTTCGACAGCCGTTCACCATTCCAAACCTCAGGTCTCCGCGTCGGTACTCCAGCTATCACCACACGTGGTCTGAAGGAAGACATGATGGAACCAATCGTCGACATGATTGACGACGTCATCAGCCACATCGACGACACCAAGAAGCTCGAGGCTGTGAAGGAGAAAGTCAACGCCATGATGGCAGAGTATCCACTCTTCGCTTGGTAAGACGAACTGATTAGACAAGAAAAACAGGATTGACAGATATAAGTCAGTCCTGTTTTTTTTTGTTTAGACAGGATTAACAAGATTTACAAGTTTTTTGTCCTCCAAATCCTGTTAATCTTGTTAATCCTGTCTGAAAAAACAAAATTCTGTCAGAGAGAAATCACTTCATCCATTTTGATGTCATTCGGTTCGGTCGGCACTTCGTCAACAAGTTGGAAATCGAAGCAAATTCCGATGCGCTTGACATTCATGTGCTTGCATAAAAACCTGTCGTAATAGCCACGGCCACGGCCGATGCGGTTGCCATTGCGGTCGAAGGCGACACCTGGCACCACGATGAGGTCGTAATCGCCGGTATAAGGCTCGTTTTGAGGTTCGAGAATATTGAAATCGCCGACGGCAAAGCCGGTGTTCTCTGCAAGTTCAACTGGAATTATATCGTCTCCAACAACTGTTGGTAGGATTATTTTCTTTTTATGACGCCATTTCTCGAGGAAGGCCTGAGTCTGCACCTCGTCAGGTAAAGCGCTGTAAATCATCACTATATGCGCTTTCTGAAAAGCCGGATGCTGTTCTAATTTTGACAAAATGATTTCTGACTGCTCAAGAAGCTGCTCTTTGGTGTGCTGTTTCTTAAGAGTTTTAATGATATTTCTTAATTCTTTCTTGTCCATTATTTGAAAACGTCATTTCGACCGACCGTAGGGAGTGGAGAAATCTCCTGTTATCTAAACCACCTTGTTAGGTTGCCTCTTAAGGCAAGGTAATAAATCGCCAAGCCGATCCAGCTGGTGAAAAGGACAAATGCGATAACTAAAATTTTAGCAAGAAGGTTGATAGGTTGACCTAAAATTTCAAGTACTGCCACCACCCCGAGGATGACGCCGACTACGTATAATATTGCTAATGCCATATCTTTAAAATTTTCGCAAAGTTACAAATTATTCAGATATTTTTAAGTTTTTAAGAAAAATTATTATCTTTGCAAAAAAGTATAGCTATGAAAAAATCGTTTATTTTCATCATTGTGTTAGTGGCATTGGTAGTGGCTATGAAATTCACTGTGCCGCCGATTGAGAAGCATTATGAAGTCGCGTCAAAGCAACTTGCAAGTTTTGTCGAAGAAAAAGTCATCAAAGGTAATGAGTTTGATGAGATTATTGGGGAGTATGTCGACAAGGAGGAGGTCATGAAGTTCCTGTCGCATGAAGAGGTATATAAACCTGTTATCAGATACATGGTGGAGAACATGCTTTTCCTTGATGATTACTTTGTATGTAACGTTGGAAAGTTCACATACGAAGGCGAGGCTTATCCGCTTACCTTAGGCTTGTTTGGTCATGTTTTCGTCATCTCCGACTATTATGATGAATTGCAGCAGGCGGGGATGAAGGTGGAGGAGCTGAACGAGAAATACAATCAATAAGCAATATTCCAGAACTTTTCAGCATTGGTGGTGATGGTATTTCCGCCGCCGATGTCGAATGGCTCAAATCCTGATGGAACAAGGTTGACGTAGCTGTTGCGGTCTACACCTTTCACTTCATATTCTTCCTGGTAATACGAAAGAGTTCCCCAGCAGGAGAACCAATAGGTGTTTTTCGCCATATAGGCGTAGTAATCGTTATCTTTTTGAGCTTTTCCGAAGGCAGGATGAATAATCATCTTCTCGCCTGAGATGTAATGCTCACGCATCTCTTTGAGCGACAGAGGCGTGCCATTTGCATCGGTAACATAATGTCCGCCCATGTCGGTGTCGACCATAGCCCATTTGTTGAGTTCCGGCAGCCACACCTCGTTTACGACGTGGCAATCCATATCGTCCTTATCTTGTGGCATGCAGGTGATATATCTCGCCTGGATATCTGCGGCAAGCATCAGCTCAAATGTTAAAATGCTATGCAGACGGCAATTGAACGCCGGTGCGACATCCTTTGTATATTCCCAAAGTCCAATTGCATTGATATGGTCAGGCCAAATCTTTTGGTTGGCGTGCGGGACGTTCGATGACACGAACTTGCCGATTGCGACGGCTTTCTCCCAAGTGGTGGCGTCGGCAGGGTAGAGGGTGTCAAGTTGGAAATACTCGCGAATCTCCTGTGCTCTTGCCTCATCCTGAACGATTCTCATCTCAAACACATTGGTGTCGGCGGCATATTCGCCTGAAGTGCGCAGCAAATCAAGGCGTTCGTCGAGCAAACCGTAGTTGTTTTTGTCTAAATACCAATCATATTTTGGTGATTCAATCCAAACAATAATTGCAGCAATAATAGTGATTCCGCCGATTATGGCAAGAATGCTTCTGATAATGGAGTAAGTTTTTTTCATGGTTAAGTGATGTTAATTTATTTGAGAACGCAAGGATAGGGAATTTGCTGCATGAGATTGTAAAAAAATGTAGAGACGTCATAATTATGGCGTCTCTACAAATGTCATTATCGGGCCTAATTACTTCCCTTCGCTGAGTTTCTTATAACCTTCATAGCGAAGTTTAGCAAACTGCTCGGTCTTGGCGAACAATTCTTTTGCTTCCTCTGGGAAGGTCTTCAGCAATGAGTTGTAACGGACTTCACCCATGATGAAGCTCTGGAACTTGCTCCAGTCAGGCTCTTTTGAGTCGAGGTGGAAACCGTTCTGACCTGCTTCTTCCTCAGCTGGGTTGAAGCGCCAGAGGTGCCAGTAACCGCAGTCGACGGCGAGCTTCTCTTCTTGCTGTGAGTGGCCCATGCCAATCTTAATGCCGTGGTTGATACATGGAGCGTAGCAGATGACCAGTGATGGTCCCGGATATGCTTCAGCTTCCTTGATGGCCTTGAAGTACTGTGCCTGTGATGAACCCATTGCCACCTGTGCCACGTAGACGTAGCCGTAGCTCTTGGCGATCATGCCGAGGTCTTTCTTACGCACCTTCTTACCTGATGCGGCGAACTTGGCGACGGCGCCGGCTGGTGTAGCCTTTGATGACTGACCACCTGTGTTCGAGTAAACCTCAGTATCGAGGACGAGGACGTTGACGTCTTCGCCTGATGCGAGCACGTGGTCGAGGCCGCCGAATCCGATATCGTATGCCCAACCGTCACCACCGAAGATCCACTGTGACTTCTTCACGAGGTGGTCTTTGAGGTCGATGATCTGCATGCACTTGTCGCAGCCGCACTTCTCGCAACCGGCAACGATCTTGTCAGCCAACTCGGCTGTCTTGATGCCGTTCTCACGGTTGTCGATCCACTCCTGGAAGAGCTTCTTGAGGTCGTCGCTGCAGCACTTGCAGTTGGCGATGGCGTCTTTCATGATGAGCTCGATGCGGTCGCGGAGCTTACGTGTGGCTGTTGCCATACCGAGACCGAACTCAGCGTTGTCTTCGAACAATGAGTTAGCCCATGCCACGCCCTTGCCTGAACGGTTGTTCTTGCAGTAAGGTGTCGCAGGTGCCGAACCGCCGTAGATTGACGAGCAACCTGTTGCGTTGGCGACGAGCATTCTCTCACCGAAGAGCTGTGTGATGGTCTTGATATAAGGTGTCTCGCCGCAGCCTGCGCAGGCGCCCGAGAACTCGAACAACGGCTGTGCGAACTGGCTGTTCTTGGTGTTGGCGTATTTGTCGATGAGGTTGTCTTTGTAGGTGACTTTCTTCTGTCCGTATTCCCAGTTCTTGGCTTCGTCGAGCTGGCTCTCCAACGGTTTCATCACCAAAGCTTTCTCCTTAGCAGGGCAGACGTCGGCGCAGTTACCGCAGCCTGTACAGTCTAACACTGAAACCTGCATTCTGAAGTGCATGCCTGCCAATTCTTTTGGCATCTTCACGTCGACTGTTGCCATACCCTTTGGAGCCTTCTTCATCTCGGCATCTGTCATGACGACTGGGCGGATTGCTGCGTGAGGGCAGACCAAGGCGCACTGGTTGCACTGGATACAGTTGGCTGGGTTCCACTCAGGAACGACGGTGGCGACGCCACGTTTCTCGTAGGCTGTTGTACCTGCCGGGAATGTACCGTCGACGATGTCTTTGAATGCGCTCACTGGGAGGTCGTTGCCGCACTGGGCGACCATCGGACGCATCACCTTGTTGATGAACTCAGGATCGTCGGCATTGTGCTCGAACACGAAGTCTGTTGTGCAGTCGAGTTTTGCCCATTCGGCTGGAATTTCAACCTTTGTGATTTCACCGCCGCGGTCGACAGCTGCGTAGTTCATGTTGACGATGTCTTCACCCTTCTTGCCGTAGCTCTTCACGATGAACTTCTTCATCTGCTGCACTGCGAGGTCGTAAGGGATAACGCCTGAAATCTTGAAGAATGCGCTCTGGAGGATGGTGTTGGTACGGTTGCCCAAACCGATCTCGTTAGCGATCTTGGTAGCGTCGATGATGTACATATTAATATTGTTGAGAGCGAGATACTTCTTCACGAAATCTGGAAGATGTTTCTTTGTCTCAGCAACGCTCCATGGTGAGTTGTAGAGGAATGTTCCGTTCTTCTTCAAACCGCGTAGGCAGTCGTATTTCTTAAGATATGACGGGACGTGCACTGCCACGAAGTCAGGTGTTCCGACGAGATATGGAGCCAAGATTGGCTGGTCGCCGAAGCGGAGGTGTGAGCAGGTGTAGCCGCCTGATTTCTTTGAGTCGTAGTCGAAGTAAGCCTGGCTGTACTTGTTGGTGTTGTCGCCGATGATCTTGATAGAGTTCTTGTTAGCACCCACAGTACCGTCAGCGCCGAGGCCGTAGAACTTAGCTTCGAATGTGCCCTTTGGAAGGATAGAGATTTCCTTACCGACTTTGAGTGAACGGTGTGTCACGTCGTCTTTGATACCGACGGTGAACTGGTTCATAGGTTTGTCTGAAGCGAGGTTCTTGTAAACTGCCAAAATCTGAGCTGGTGTGGTGTCTTTTGATGACAAGCCGTAGCGACCGCCGATGATGACTGGTCTCTTAGCTGCGTCTTTGAATGCTTCGACGATGTCGAGGTACAGAGGATCACCGTTTGCACCCGGTTCTTTTGTACGGTCGAGCACGCAGATACGTTTCACGCTCTTTGGCATGACTGCCATGAGGTGTTTCACGCTGAATGGACGATAGAGGTGAACTGTCACGAGACCGAGTTTCTTGCCTGCTTTGTTCTCCTTGTCGATGACGGTCTTGATGACGTCGTTGACTGAACCCATAGCGATGATGACGTCTGTTGCGTCTTTTGCGCCGTAGTATACGAATGGAGCATATTCACGACCAGTGATCTTGCTCAGCTGTTTCATATATTTTGCTACGATGTCAGGAAGAGCGTCGTAGTATTTGTTCTGCAACTCTCTTGTCTGGAAGTAGATGTCGGGGTTCTGAGCTGTACCGCGTGTTACAGGGTGTTCTGGGTTGAGAGCTCTGTCGCGATAAGCCTTCAAAGCCTTGTAGTTGACGAGCTTGCGGAGTTTCTCCATATCGGCTGCTTCAACTTTCTGGATCTCGTGTGATGTGCGGAATCCGTCGAAGAAGTGGAGGAACGGGACGCGGCCTTCGATTGCTGCGAGGTGCGCAACAGGGGCGAGGTCCATGATTTCCTGCACTGAGCTTGTTGCCAACATTGCGAAACCTGTCTGGCGGGCACTCATCACGTCGGCGTGGTCGCCGAAGATTGACAATGCCTGTGCTGCGAGAGCACGTGCTGAGACGTGGAACACGCCTGGAAGCAACTCACCGGCGATTTTGTACATGTTAGGGATCATCAGCAATAAGCCCTGTGATGCTGTGTAGGTGGTGGTCAAAGCACCAGCCTGCAATGAGCCGTGCACTGCACCTGCAGCACCAGCCTCTGACTGCATCTCAACGACCTTCACTGTGTCGCCGAAGATATTTTTCTGACCTTTTGCTGCCCATTCGTCGATATACTCAGCCATCGGTGATGACGGGGTGATAGGATAAATGGCGGCAACTTCACTGAACATGTAGGCAACATGGGCCGCAGCCTGGTTACCATCGCATGTCATAAACTTTTTCTCTGCCATATTTCTTTTTAGTTAAAAATTTGATTTCAATTATCTATCATTGTGGTCGCAACCTTCGTGCTGATGCTGGCAACCTTCGTGATTACCTTCACATTTCTTGCCTTCGCACTTCTTGCCGTCACACTTTTTGCCTTCTTCATGCTTGCATTCGCCTTTGTGCTCTTTGCAGTCACCTTTGTGCTCTTTGCATTCGCCTTCGTGCTGATGATTGCAGCTTTCATGTTTGCCTTCGCATTTATGCTCTTTGCATTCACCTTCATGCTGATGCTTGTCGCACTGTTCCTGTTTGTCTTTGCACTGCTTTTCGCAGTTTGTGTTGTTTCCTTGTTTTTCGCAGCATGATGTCATCAAAAATGCCACGAGACCGATTGCTAATAAGTACTTTTTCATATCTGTAAATTTTATGATTGTTATGTTATTCTTTTTTATCCAAAATGTAAATCACTTCGTCGTCACGTTTCATGAGATGCTGCTCGCGCGCCACTTTCTCAAGCAATGCCGAGTCCTTCTTCAAATCGTGCAGCGTCTGCTCCTGCTTCTCAATTTCGTGGTCGTAATACTCGACCTGCTTCTTCACTTTCCTCAATTTTCTGTAGCTCTTACCCTGCTCAAAAACATTATATTGGTCGATAAAAATGATGACAGCGGCGAATATCAACGTCGCGATGACATATTTGTTGGAAAATTTTTTTAAAAAATCCTTAAAATCCATCTGTCAAAATTTTTTGCAAAGATATAGTTTTTTTCTGAAAAATAATACTTGTGTTAGAACAATTATCAACAATTTTATTATTTTTGCAGAGTTAAAATGGAAACGCACATGAAAAAACTGATTTTTACCCTGACTTTTATCGTTGCCGCTTTTGCTTCGTTTTCGCAAGATGATGAGTATCAGAAGTTTATACAGCAAAGAAACAAACAGCTGCAGGAAAAGCAGGCTGCTTATCAGAAAGGTGTGGCTGATAAGAACAAGGAAATGCAGGAATATATTGAAAAACAGAATAAGGAGTTTGCCGATTTCGTGGCGAAGCAATGGGAGCTTTTCAACGATTTCGCGAAAGACAGACTCGCTATGTCGCAACCTAAGATGGAAAAGATGCCAGTGGCTGAAAATACAGGTGAAGACATCGTTATAAAGTCATCGGAAATCAGGTTTAACAAGGAAGAGGAACTGCCCAAAGTGACACATTCGATTGCTGTGGCGTATGAGGATGATGACGACAATAACTACGAGCTGAAAAGCCGCCTCGGCGCTGAGGGACCTGTCGAGCTGCCGACAAAGGATTTCGACAAGTCGAAGAGATTGAATATCGACAACAGCGCTAATATTTTGCTTAATTTTTATGGTCGTCAGGTAACCGTTCATGTTGACCCGAAATTGAAGATGACAAGCACCGGAATCGAGGAGAAACAGGTTGCCAATTATTTCACGAACATATCGAAATGCCAGGATGAGACGCATGCCTTGTGGGGTGAAATCGACAACGTTGTCAATGAGTTCGGGCTGAACGAATGGGGCTATTTCTGCCTCCTGCGCACCCTCTCGGAGAGGATGTTCGCAAATGTGAACGACAGAGTGCTTTTCTGCTTCTATATGCTTAGAAATGAAGGCGGTTTCAAGACTCGTCTGGCACGCGGTCAGGAGTCGGGAGCACTGACGCTCCTCATTGCACTCGACAACAGCAAACAGGTGTATTCCTACACTTATTTCCGCTTCAATGACGACGATTCTGGCAAGACCCAAGTGAAATATTACACAGTGTACGGCGGCGGAAAAGCCAGCGAGGCCGTGTATTCCTACGATTACTGCAAACAAGACGCCGAGAAACGACAGATGTGCCTCGACTTCAACAACAACCTTAACATGGGCCAATGTGATGTGAAGAGAACCGTGAAACTCACGAAAACCGACAACATCACATTGCCGTACAACAAAGCGCACATGGCATATCTCGACGATGTCCCGATGACGGTGTTCCCGATATATTTCCAGAGTCCGGTGGCCATCGAGGCGCAGCAGGTGTTGCAGAAGAAATTCAACGAGATGAAAAATGATTACACGCCCACACAGTTCATCGCAATGCTGCTCCATTTCGTGCAGACAGGCTTCGACTATAAGACCGACGAGGAACAGTTCGGCTATGAGAAATATTTCTATCCGGAAGAGGTGATAGGCTATCCTTACTGCGACTGCGAAGACCGTTCGGCAATGTTCGCCTGGCTGGTGCAGAAATACACCAACGCCAAGGTTATTGGACTACAATACGAAGGGCACGTGGCGACGGCTGTCTGGTTCGGTGACGACGCCGAGGTCAAAGGCGACGGCTTCATGTACGGCGGCAAGAAATATTACGTCTGCGACCCGACGTACATCAACGCATCCATTGGCATGACAATGCCGCAGTATAAGAATAAAACACCGAAAGTGATTAAACTGAAGAAATGACAAATTAAAAGAATATGTTATGAAAAAAAAGCTTTGGATTACGATTTTGATTGTTTTGGCGGCGGCAGGTGTCGCTTTTGCAGTTTATTACATCTGGTTTTCCGACCATAAAAAATATTACCAGCCAGAAGTGGTGGAACCGCCTGTTTTTCATGACATTGAGTTTGATGCCGACCTGCTGATTGGCGTGTGGAAGGAAGAAGAACTGTATTATCGCTACAACGACGACGGTACAGCCGTCACCTGGGATCTTTCCGACGATGTCCTTGAAGATGAGGGTACTAAACTCGATTGGTCTCTTGAGCACAATATCTTCACCCATTATTATAAAATGGAAATCGGCGGTGTGATTCCGAAAATCTATAACTTGAAGGTTCTTGAACTTGATGTTATGGAATACGATGACGATTTTGGGGTGAACCACAAATTCTCAAAAGTCGATGAGGAACTGATTAATTAAACCTCTTCATCACCACGTAAGCCTCTTGGATGCCGAGCTCACCGGCTTTGCTCAAGTCCTTGATAGCCTGTGCTTTATTGTTAAGATAAAGAAGCGTCAACGCACGGTTGTAATACGCTTCGGCGAGGTTTTTCTCAAATTGGATTGCTTTGGTGTAGTCTTCAATAGCCTTTTCGAACTCCTGCATCTGCAGATGGATGTTGCCAAGGTTGTACCAAACGTAAGGGTTTTTTCTGTTTTTATTCAGGACGTTGGTAATCGTAATCAGAGATTGTTGATAATCAGGCTTTTCTTGTGGCTGCGTGAAACTCTCCGTTGTTTTTTTCTGCGTGATGTAGATGGAGTTGTCGTAACTCTTGTCGTTGACAATCAGCTCTGCTTTGGCGTTTTGCAATGCCGACAGGTTGATACCAGCATAGGTGCCCCAAACAGGGTCGTCGAGCAGCGATTTGAAAATCGTCTCGCCTCTTTGGTAATTGAAAATCTCGAAGTTGTAAATGCCGTTGACAAACTCTCTAAGATTCTGATTGTCAATTGATTCTATGATAGAATCGTTGATATAGGATTGATGGTTGGGATTAAACAAATCGTTCACTACAAATGCCAGTTTCCCGTCGAGGTTGTTGGTTTGCGAAATCTGGCTGAGCGTGGCGTCGATATAGTAGTTTTCGTTTCCTGTGATGTTTACGATGAGGCTTCCGCGAGGTCTGATATCGATGTCGGCAAACTGTATGAGGGTCTTTTGGCGGTTGCCGTCGACGAAGTCAGACTCGAAGTTGATGATTTTGTTGTAATCCATCTTGGAGTAGTGTGCGAAGAGGGAGTCGACGTTGGCTTGGTCTTCGCTCACGAACGCCATGATTTGTTTGGCATGCCATTGGTCTTGTTCCGCCCCTTGGATGTCGTTTTTCTCAAATTTCACCACCGCTCTGTTTATCCACGCATCGATGAAGTCGGGAAAGAGTTCGATGACTGTGGTGAAGTCGTCTTCGGCGGCGTCCCAATCCTTCATCTTATAGAAAAGGATGCCTCGGTTGAAGTATCCGTATATGTTTTGCGGATTTATCTCAATCACCTTATTGTATAGAGCCAGTGCCACGTCGTATTCTTCGCGGATGGAATAAATGATGGCGCGGTTGAAGTAGGTGAGGGCGTTGCGTTGGTCGAGGTTGTTCACCTTCTCATAGTCTTTCAATGCCGCCGTGGTGTCGCCGAGGTTAAGGTAAGCTATGGCTCTGTTGAAATAGATGAGAGGGTTGTCCTTATCCATGCGCAGCGCGTTGTTGAAGTCGGCCATCGCATCCTGATATTCCTCGCGTTCGAGTTCTATCATGCCTTTTCTTACCACGGCTTCGATGTTGAAATAGTCGTAATAGACGGCGTTGTTCATGTCAATCAAAGCTCCGTCGAGGTCGTTGAGGTAGCGTTTTGCGATGCCTCGTGATATGTATGCGTTGGCGTTTTCCGGATTGATTATCAATGCTGTGTCGAATTCAGCCACAGCGTTTTGATAGTCGTTGAGATGCATCAGTGTAGAGCCTGAGGCGATGTGCAGCTCTTCGCTGAACGGGTCGAGGCTGATGGCTTGTTTATAGTCGGTCATGGCATCGGCGTAGTTAGAGAGCCTGTCGTTGGCGACGCCACGATAATGGTAGGCTCGCACATATAGCGGATGTATCTCGAGGGTCCGTGTGAAGTCCTCAACGGCGCCGCTGTAGTCACCAAGGCTGAATTTTGCTATTCCGCGGAGGAAATAAGCCTCGAAATCGTTGGGTTTTGCGATGGTGGCTATGTTGAAATTGTGTATCGCCTCGGTATAGTTCTCCTTCGAAAGCTCCACCTTGCCCATAAGGATGTAGTGCTTATGGTTTATCTGCGCGCACATTTCCGTCAAGGAAACGAGGAGAAAAAACAATATGACGACGAGCTTTTTCAAGGTTATTTCTGGTATTTCATGAACGCGTCCATGATAGCTTCCTGATAGGTCTTCGACACTGTGATGTCTTTGATGCTTGTGGTGTCGAACTGTATGATGAACTCTGTCACGTCTTTTTTTAACGATGTGACATGCAGCAGGTTGATCATAAACGAACGGTGGCACCGTTGTAAAGGGGTGTCGCGGAGGTCGTCGGACAGTTTCTTGAGGTTGGTTCTCAGGAGGAAGTCGACGATTTTGTCGTTGTTTATGTATTTGATAATCACGTAGTTATCGGCAGCTTCGGCATAAAGGATGTTCTCAATGTTGATAGACAGGCGTATTTCGCCTTTTTCGTCTTTAAGATGCACGATGTTGCTTTCGGGTATTCTTGAGCCGATGTCTTTTATTCTGTTTTTAAGATATTGATTATCAAGGAAAAGGAGTGAGATGGTGTAGGGGATGAGCAGCATCCAGACCGTGTTGGCTGTAGATTTCCAGAAGATGGAGTAGATGGCTTCCCAAGTGGTCATTTCGGGGTTGTCGTTGAGGAAATTATCGATAAAACCCACTTTATATGCCATGAAGGTGTACAATATGGAGAGTAACACGGCGTCGCTTACGAGCCAGATGAGGTAGTCGGGGAAGGTGAGTTGTATTTTTTTCACCACGAGGTTCATTATGACTCGGCTCAGAGACACTACGACCATGCCTAACAGCACCATTAGTGACGAGTACATGAAGTAGTTGGTGCTGTTGGTGTTGTGAATCCATGTTTCGGAGTTAAATGGTCGGAAGATGTTTATGAACACCAAAGAATAAACAGTGGTGAAGAGTATCATCCTCACCACGTTGTTTGTTTCCAACAAGTAGCTTGGCAGCTCCTTGTTGCCGAATATTTTCAGTTTATACTTTGTTGTATCCACTACTGAAGTTTGAACACGATAGGCAGTGTGTACTGAACACGCACTGGGTTACCGCGTTGTTTGCCGGGTTTGAATTTAGGCAGGCTCTGCACCACGCGTACTGCTTCTTCGTCGCAGCCGCCGCCGATGCCACGGAGCACTTTCACGTTGGAGATAGAGCCGTCTTTTTCGACGACGAATCCCACGAACACTCTACCTTGGATGTCGCTTTCGCGTGCCATCATAGGGTATTTGAGGTTTTTCTGGATATATTCGAGAAGTTTTGCAGGACCGCCAGGGAATTCAGGGTTTTCCTCAACAGAAAGGAACACTTCCTCTTCGACGATTTCTTCTTCTTCGATTTCAGGAGCTTCGTAAGTGTAATCCTCGATGACCTCGTCCTGGTCGACTTCAGCGTTGATATCGATGTCTTCGACTTCAGTGTCGTCTTCCACCACTTGGATTTGTGTGACCTGTGGTTTTGGAGCTTGGACCTGAGGTTTTGGCTGTTCCTGTTTTGTGATTTCCATTTCCTCATCCATAACTTCCACTGTTCTTGTGAAGGCCTCATATTCCTGCTTGTCGTAGCTTCTGTATTCGAAGACACGCCAGACAATAAACAATGCAACGACCAATCCGATGAGTGTGAATGTTAACTTCTTGTCGTCAAGATTCGCTTTTGCTGATTTTTTTATTTCCATAATATTAAATTTTATTCTTGTTGAAAAACGCTGCGAAGTTAGCAAAAATTATTGAATATCGAGCTATTTTTTTATCATTTTTTTTCGGAAAATGATTTTAAATATGAAAATGCCTAATACACAACCGATTACGTCGGCGAGAAAATCGTAGGCGCTGCCGTATCTTCCTTTGAAGATGTAGGCTTGCATCATCTCGGTGACGGCACCGTAGGTTGCTGAAATCAACAGCGTAATCAGTTGAAGCTTAATGCGATACGGTTTTTCGCGTTGGCAATATTCTTCCCTATAGCCAAAAATAATTGAGAAGGATAGGATGGCAAACATCAGTGTATGGATTAGTTTGTCGGGGCCTAACCATTCCCAGAAATTCCTGACGTGAGGAAAATAAGACCCCGGCAGGCCGCAGATTACCATGATTATGATACCGCAGAACAGGCCGGGGTAGATATGTCTTGTCAGACGTGCCAAAGATTATCCGATGAGGGCTTTATAACCTTCAGCATCGAGGAGGTTGTCCATCTCAGCTGCGTTGGTGACTTCAACTTTGATGATCCAGCCTTCGCCGTATGGGTCGCTGTTGACTTTTTCTGGAGCGTCAGCGAGTTCTTCGTTGAATTCGATGACCTTGCCGCCTACTGGCATAAACATCTCTGAAGATGTCTTAACAGCCTCGATTGTGCCGAATGTCTCTTCAGCTTCGAGTGTCTCGTCAAGTGTGTCGACGTCAACAAAAACGATGTCGCCAAGTTCGTGTTGTGCATAGTCAGTGATACCGATGTATGCGTTGTCTCCTTCTAAACGGATCCATTCGTGATCCTTAGTGTACTTTAAGTTTGTTGGAATGTTCATATCTGTTATTTAATATAAATTTTTACTTAATAATTTCCGCCACAAAAATACGACATTTTTTTATCATGATTCATATTTGTAAAAATATTTTTTTATTGTGACAAACTGAAGCGTGCCGTGATACCTGCAAACACGTTGGTTGTCTTGTAGGCATTGGCGATAAACGGATTTGTCATGTCGTATTTGAAGAACACCTGCATGCCGAGACGCTGGCTCAGAGTGTAGTCTCCGGTGAGATAAATATTGATTTTGTCTTGGCCTGATGAGATCTGGCTGTTGCCTTCGTCGATGCTTCTCAACTTGGTCATGTCTCTTCTGAATCCGATGTCAAGTTTCAGTTTGAGGTCGTTGCTCACCTTTCTCGAGCCGCTTCCGTCGAACAGCGACATGCTGAATCCGAGGTCTTTGAAGGTGTAGCCGCATCCGATGACGATTTCACGGCCGTTAACCTCGGTGATTTGGTTGTTACTGAATCCCAACGTCACTGTCCTTGTCTTCTTGTATTCTATGGAAGGGGTGAGGCTGTTGTTGAACGCCAGATTGACGCCTATCAACGGGGCATACTGCTCGCTGACGAGGATCTGCGACATGTCGTACTGCGAGACTCTGGTGTTGGTACCTGCATACACAGCCATATTGTTGCTGGCATCGTAATTGATGTTGTTTGCCCATGCTGAGATCGAGAATGTCGATTTATAAGCGTGTGTCAGAGTGATTGTCTTGAAATATTTTTTCAAGGCAGGAATTTTGGAGAGTCCTGTGAAGTTGACGCTCCAGTTAGGCAATGCCACTTTTTGGAACAGTCCGAATGAGACTTTACTCGGGCTCTTGCCGCTGTATGCCGCGAGGAAGGCGTAAGTGAGCACTTCCTGTGAGTTCGATGTGTAACCGTATGGATAGATGTCACCGGTGCTCTCATCCTGAATATATGGCTCACCCATATTGACCCAGGCGCCGTTTTCGTGCGCGAGTCGGTTAGCAATCTCTTGCCGGTATTCACGAAGGTCGTTGAAGAGCTTGTCGCCGTCAGTGAACGAGGTGGCTGTCATGAGGTATGAGATGCTGTAGTTACCGCCAGTGGTCGGGGTGTAGAACTGGAATATTCCCATCTCATCGGCGCGAAAATACTCGGAGAAGTTCTCGGCGTAGGCGCGGTTACCGCTGACTTCAATCTTCAAGTCGGTGAACGGCTCCACTATCACCTTGTAGTTATATGTCTCGCTCATGCGTTCGGTGTAAGGCCTGTTGAACGTTGAGTCGGATGTGAGCCATCCCTTGTTGATGGCGGTGTTGAGTATATGGTCGTTTTGTCCTACGACGAAGCCTAATCCAGGTGCCCATGCATAGTCCATACCGAGCATGCTAGGCTCGGTCATGAAGCCCGGCAAGCTGACACCATTATTCTTGGCGTAGGTGAATGTTATCTTTTTCACGCTGAATAAGATACGTAAGGTGTTGTCGGCTATGGCTTTGCCGATATTTACCGATTCTTTCTTCTGGACGGAGTCGTTGCTCTGTTCCCTGCTTCTGCCTTTGTTGTTCGGGGCACGACGAGGCGACAGGAGGTTTTTGAGATATGTCGAACGGTTATACAGTTTTGTCATGTCGGCAGATACTGTAAACTGGACGTTGTTATCGTTTTCGATGGTATTACCCTGACGCACCTGAGTGTAACGCGAATTGGCGATCCATCGGTAGTTGCCTGTGTAGTTGATTGTCGAACCGAGCCAGTCGCAGAATGGCAGTTTATTAATAGGTATGGTGTAGTTCAATTTCACTGTCTGGTTGAAGCGGGAGATGGAACCGAATCTCATGAGCTCGTCACGCACCGTGTCTCTGTTAGCCTTCCATTCGTCGCTGTCACGCTCCGGGTTGCCGGCAGGCTCATAGATGTAAGCCTGTGTGGAGGCGTTGTATGTGAAGTTGAGGTTCTTCGTGATATCATAACGGAAGTCGTAGTTACGAGTCCAGTCCCATGTCTTGGCTGTCGTTTCTTTCAGGAGTACCAATCCTGTTGACTTGTTACGCATCTTTTGAGTGTGGGTTTGTCGGAACATCTCGGTATTGAACGAGAAGCTCTTTGGCAGATAATAGAGGTTGAAGTCCTTGAACAGCTGCATGTACGACGATGATGCCCATTTCTTCTTTGCGAACGGGGTCCATGGTTTCGCGCTGGTGGTGTAAGTGTATCCTATACCGCCGCGATGTGATTTCTGGCGGTTGTATTCCAAGTCAGGTGTTGACTGCTCTTGGTTGGTGTATGCGTATGAGGCGTTAAGGTTCTCAACATCCCAGAAATGCGGTTTCTTCGAGCCGACGCGGTTTTTGTGCATGTTGGTGACGTTGAAGTTGGTCTGTGTCGTCACGTCGCGTGCCAGGGCGTTGAGCGAGTCTTTTCCGTGACTGTCGAGGTCTTGCAGCGACCTCTTGAGTTTCACATCAGGGTCGAGAGGATTGTATTCGGGGGTGATGGTGGTGTTGTTATGGTCGATGTGGACAGGCACGGTCATGCCGCTTTTTTCCGGAGCCATGAACTTGCCGAGGTCAAGGTCGGCAGCCACGCTGTAATAACGTTGTGAGCGAAGGTCGTTTTGTGTGATTTTGGTCTCGAGTGAGCCGTATCCTGACGATTTGTATGAACCAGCCACCGTCACGCGGCCGAGGTCTGCAAGGTATGCCTCGACACGTCCTGTGGCAGCGTAACCTCCGTCGCTGGTGAGGTCTGTCATACGTAGCTCGTTGACCCAAACCACGACGCTCTTGTCTTGTGGCACTTCGCCATCAACTTTCGGGTTTCTGATACCGATCATCATGGAGCGCACCTCGCTGATAGTAGGGTTACCCAGCACTTTTATGATGTTCTTGCCGTCATGTTCGACGTAAAGTCTGTTGACTTTTATCTCGGTGTTGCCGTTGGCGATAGCGGTGTTACGGTTGGATTTTACGTTCACCACCTTTTCGAATTCGATCTCAAAGTTGTTTGATTCAGGCCAGATGCCGTATTCGTCGGTTATCGACGTGCCCC
Organism: uncultured Bacteroidales bacterium; assembly: GCA_900315175.1. Lineage (GTDB taxonomy): Bacteria > Bacteroidota > Bacteroidia > Bacteroidales > F082 > Limimorpha. The sequence continues at coordinate 27,946 of OMYA01000006.1, read as the reverse complement.
ATGGTGTCATCTTCAGAGGCACCTCATATTCGTAGTAGTTGTCGGTGAGGTCGGAGCCGAATCGGATGAATGCCGTTACTTCGTTGTCGAGTACCGGGTCGGTGTCGGAGAAGCTCTCGGCGTGTACGAACATCTTCAGTTTCTTATAGAAGCGGAAGTCGAATTCGGTGGTCTTATAAACGCCTCGGGCGTCGCCGTCGACGAGGTTCTTAACTGTGAGTTGCAGTGCCTGCTCATTCTGACGCACTGTTGATGTGGCGCCGGTGTAAACTTCCTGTTCGATTCCTGGAGGGATGCAGTAAGGTACAGGACGGCGGCCGCTGTTTTCTTCCACATTGACAGCCGACATCTCGAACACGGTGTGGTTGGTCTGGTCACCGGGCTGGTATTCGCCTGGGGCTTGGATGGCATTGGTATAGGTGCGCCATTCGCCTCTCACGAGGTCGAGGGTGGCGAAACGCAACACGATGTCGCTCTTGAAGCCTTTCATGAACATACGCATGAAACGGATGGAGCTGAAGCCTTCGATGTTGCCTATCACGCGACTTGGCTCGCGCACAGGGATGCGGAACTGATACCATTTCACCCTCTGTGTCGTCCCGTTGGCGACCTGAACAACAGCCTCACGGATGTCGGAGATGAAGTTCTGTCCGGATGTGCGCATCTTGCTCGGGTCGAGTTCGATGACATACTGGTAGTAGTTTTCCGACTCGCTAAGAGTGTTGTCGCCGTTGATATCTTCCTGGTCAGGAAGTGTGCTGTTGTTTGTGGTGTAGTCTTCGGTATATTCTGTCTCGGAAGGGGAGTTGCCTTCGTTGCCGTTATATCTCTTATAACGTTCGAGGATGCTTGAATAAACAGGGTCGCTGTCGTAGTCGCTTCCGCGGAAATAATGGTAATTATCGGATGACGGGTCGTCGCTGAGTTTGCTGTAAGCTGCCGCATTGACCTTGGTTCTCATTGTCTGAAGGAAGTCAGAGTAGAACGAGCGCTCGTCGTCGTCTTGCAAACCGTCGTAACCGATATCCTGGTATTTACGTGAATCGGGGTCAGAGTTGAATGCATTGACGAGGGCTTGCAGCGATGGCACACGGCCCCAAACGGTGGTGTCGACGTTCTCTACGGTAGAGGTGGTCGGCAATCCGTGCTCATACGATTTACGTCCGTCGCGAAGGATATCTTCGGAGATGTCGCCGAGGTTGAAATACAGCTGACCGATATTCGTCTGGTCCTGACCTTCATAGAAGGGGTCCATCATCCAGAACTCTATATATTCCACGTTAGTGGAGTTGAAGTCCGACGACTCGATAGCGCGCATGATACCGCCCCATCTGTCTTCAGGGTTGGTGAAGGTGCCGTCTTCGTTAAGATTGTCGGTGTCGTAGTTGTAAGGGCCACGGTCTTTCGGGTAATATGCGAGGTTGAGTACCGACATGTTGGTTGAGGTACCTGCCTGGATGTCTTTGTTAGGATAAACTTCGGTGAGCAACACCTGACGCACGCGGTTGTCTGACAGCTCTTCGTTAGTGATGTTTGGTGGCAGGAGGTTGCCGTATCTGTCGTAGAACACCGACTGGTCGATGGTGTACCATGCGAGTTTTGCGCGGTTTTTGCCGTTGTCGAGGCCGCTTGAGCTTCCTTCAGGGAAGAGGTGGCTTTGGTTTTGAGGGGTGCTGGCGAGATGCCAGAAGTTCCACTGGTGCATGTCGATGGTCGATTTCGCTCCCTCGAAGTCGTCGATGTACGATGTCCCGGTCTGCTGGCTGCTCTTGTTGATGCCCTGGATGAAACGCGCGAACTCTCCCGACACCGTCACACGCGACATGGTCTTCGTCTCGTAAAGAGGCAACTTGTCGAGCACGTCGGTAAGCCATTGTGACTCAGTCTGATAGTTGATGTCGAATCCGTAGATGGTGTTGGAGATAGGCTCATCGTTGTAATTCACTTTCGTGGTGTAAGCGCGTTCGCTCAGATGGAGGATGGTACCACCTACGATGAATGTCGGGTTGATCTCATGTTCCACACGCGCCCCGAGAAACGTCTTCCTAATCGTCGACAACGCCGTGTTGTTCTCGAGTGACACGTTGATTGTGGTTCCCGAATTGAGGAGAGCCTCATTAAGAATCGTCACGCGTCCGAGAGTGTAGTCAACGGTGTAATCGACGTTTTCCACCAATGGGATGCCGCCTGCCGTCACACGGACAGAACCGGGCTGCACGTTGAGCGCGTTGAGGTTGATCTCGCTGCCCGACGATGAGGTGTAGCGTCCTTCCAAACGGTATTTGTTCTTGTCGGTATATTGCTGCGCCATGACTTTCGTCATAGTATACAAAGAGTCGTAGGCGTATTTCTCGGCTAACTCCGGGTTATGCGGGAAAATCTTTTCTCTGATCTGGCTTCCGAAAGGCTCCAGCACAGTGAAATAGATGCGTCCCGTCGACGCGTTGATAGTACCTCCGTTGGTGGCAGCACCGTTCACAAAGTCGAACATGCCATCACCGCCTTCGATAGGGTTGTTTTGACTGTTCAAACGGTCCATGCCCATGAGGTTCAACAATGAGTACTCACGAATGTTGTCTGGTGCGTCGGCAAAGTAACCTGTCGCGACGCCGTTTTCATTGCCGAGATAGAGGATGTTCATCATGAAGTTTGTCGAAGCAACCTGATAGGCGCGGATGTTGTAGACGTTCTTCATCATAAGGTCCCACATTGGCATCTTGGTGTTGACGGTGGTACTCTTCAACATCTTGGCCGTCAAGAGGTTAGGCTCCTGGATGCCTTGGTCGGAGAATTCACCGACTTGGAACACACCGTCTTGACCGATGACGGTGTATTGGTAGGCGACGGCAAGAGTCTGGTTTGAGTTGAGCGTGATATTCAGCGTGATGAAACCCAGTTTGCGGTTCACGGTGTATTCGTTGGCGCTCAGTTTTCTCGCTTTCTGAATTTTTTCGAAGTCACGACCGGAGGTGTAACCCATTCCGGTGAGGTATGATGTCACTGTGTTGAGGTTGCGGATTTGTGTCGTGTCCATGTTTTGGACAAGGTCGTTGGCTGAGTTGTCGGGGTATAGGGGACCTGAATATATGTTCGGATGTACCTTGTCGTCGTTGTAAATCCATTCTTCAGAGCCTTCGCCTAAGTCGGTGAATGCCACTATGTTACGGCAGTCGTCGAAGTTTGAGTTGGTGTTTGTGACCCACACCTCTATCTTGGTGATGTTGATGTCGGATGTCACTGTCGGCAGTGTTGCGAGTGCCGCTTCATAGTTATCGCGGAAATACTGGCTGAGGAAGAAGTGGCGGTTCTCTTCGTAGTCGATGGCCTCGAGAGAGAAGTCCTGTGTCAGTGCGCCGCCGCTCACAGCGATGTTTTGTGTCTCGCTGTCCTGATATGAGGCAATGGCGGTGACAGTCGTTTTACCGAATTTCAGTTTGGTTTTAAAACCGAAAAGCGATTGGGTGCCGGTGATCAAGGTGCTTTGCAGAGGCATGCTGACGTTACCAGCCTCGATGAGTTGCAGGATGTCGTCTTCGTCGCCTTCGTATTTCAGGGTGAACTTGTTTTCAAAAGAGAACTGTGTCTTGGTGTTGTAGCTCATCTTAAACTGGATTTTCTCGCCGATTTTTGCGGAGGCGCTGAGCTGTATGTTCTCTGTGAAGTCGAAGTTTGTGGTTCTCTGTTGTGCCACGGTGAGTGATGGGTCGCGTCGGCGTTGGTATTTAACGCCGAATGTCACGTCAGCGGAACCTTGCAGCTTGATGTCGATGGTGTTGCTGCCGAAAATCTTGTCGAAGACCTTGCCGCCCACATAGATGGGAGGTATCAGCGAGTTGCCGTTGCTGCTGCCCATTGCCGACTCACGACGGTCTTTCCAGTAATCATTAATGGCTTTTTTCTGTACGAAATCGGAATACTGGTCTTGCGTCATGATATACGGCTCGCGGTAGGTGAAGTCGCCTATTTTGCTGACGAAGACATATTGTCCGGTTATCGGGTCATATTCTATGGTGCGGGTGATGTTATCAGGATCTTTAAGCTGTATGCCAGTTTGCTCGCCCTGTCCAAAAGGGTCGTCGTTGCTCTGCGCGTTGGCGTTGTAGCTGAGGCAGACCAGTAATAATGTTAGAATGTATATTAACTTCCTGATAATCATACTATTTTAATTACAAAAGTCTAAGTGATTCCTTGATGAGATCCTCCACCGACGGGTTGTCCATCTGTTTGAGGAGTTTGTCGAGGGTTTTCTCGATACTCGTCTTGTTGAAGCCTAAGACCATTAATGCAGATAACGCTTCATCTTTCAATGTATTGTGTCCGACCTGTGAAATTTCGTCACCGCCCGCCTCGAGCTTGCCGACCTTGTCGTGGAGGTCGACGACGATGCGTTGTGCTGTCTTCGCGCCAATGCCTTTCACTCCCTGAATCATCCGGATATTGTTGGTGGCGATGGCGTCCACTGCCTCGCTCACTGTCATCGACGACAATATGAGGCGGGCGGTGTTGCATCCCACTCCCGACACCGTGATGAGCTGGAGGAACAGCTCCCGTTCGCTCTCGGTGTAGAATCCGTACAGAGTATGTGCGTCTTCACGTATAGCGAGATGCACAAACAACTTCACGTGCTGCTGCTCGCCAATCGCAGTGAAAGTGTTCAAGGTGATGTTAATAAAATATCCAATTCCTTGATTATCAAGCACTACGTAAGTAGGATTCTTCTCAACAACGGTTCCCGAAATGAAACTATACATGTCAAATATTACTCATTATCTTAATAACTTGCAAAAATAATAAAAATTTCGGTACGAAAAAGGAATATTTTTTGTTTGTTTTTAAAAGTATTTTTGTAACTTTGCAAAGATTAAAATAAGATTCCTCCATTGTCATTTCGAGCACATAGTGCGAGGAAACTAAAAATAGAATTTTGAATCTTTAAATATTGAATTATCAAATTAAGTGAATATGAAATCAATCGTTATTCTCGCCGGCGGTGGTCCGGCACCAGGCATCAACACGGTGGTGGCCACTGTGGCGAAAACATTTTTAAACGACGGGTTCCGCGTGATAGGACTCCATGAGGGTTATAAAAACCTGTTCAAACCTAATCCGAGGACGGTCGATATTGACTTTATTTACGCCGACCAAATCATGAAAATGGGTGGCTCGGCACTGCAGATGAGCCGTTATAAACCGAAAGACGAGGAGTTTAACGTTGATTTCTTCGTGAAAAATGATGTGAACCTCCTGGTGACAATAGGTGGCGATGACACCGCCTCGACTGCGAACCGCATCTCCAAGTTCTTGATGAAAAACAATGTACACGTTCAGAACATCCATGTGCCGAAGACCATCGACAACGACCTTCCGTTGCCTGAAGGCAGCCCTACATTCGGATATTATTCAGCTAAGGAAGCTGGTGTGAAGATTTTACAGACCGTTTACGAGGACGCTCGCACCAGCGGCAACTGGTTTGTGGTGTCAGCCATGGGCCGTGAAGCAGGTCACCTCGCATTCGGCATGGGCTATGCCTGCCATTACCCGATGATTATCATCCCGGAGATGTTCTATAAGACAGAGGTCACATTCGACAAGATTATGAGGCTTATCATCAGCTCTATGATCAAACGTAAGATGCTGGGCATCAATTATGGTGTGGCGAGCGTTTCGGAAGGTGTGTTCCACTTCATGACTGATGAGGAGATTCACAACTCGGGCGTGAACTTCACCTACGATGAACACGGACATCCGGAACTCGGCAACGTCAGCAAGGCTCACATTTTCAATATGTTGCTGCAGCAGCGTCTGATAATGTTGGGTCTTGGTATCAAGAGCCGTCCGGTGGAAGTAGGCTATGAAATCCGCTGTGTCGACCCATGTGCTTTCGACCTTCAATATTGTTCAATTCTCGGCTATGGTGTGAAGAAGCTGTTCGACCAAGGCATCACAGGCGCCATGGTCACCGCTGACCCTAAGGGCCAAGTCAGCCCGCTGTATCTGAAAGATGTGGAAGACGAGAACGGCAAGGTGAAACCACGTCTCGTGAACATGCAGGGCGAGAAGGCGAAACTGGTGTTCAACCACTGCATGCAGTACATCACCCCAGCCGACTACGAAGGAGCGAAGAAATTCGTTGAAAACCCTGAAGAATACGATTTCAGGAAGATTCTGAACTGGGCGGAATAATTCTCTGACAGGATTGTTATTCAGACAGGATAAACATGATTTACAAGATATTTGTAGGGACGTCGCGGGCGGCGTCCCAATTTTTTTTACAATAAAGTTTCTATTTACAAAAAGTTTTATTATTTTTGCAGTTGTAATAGGGACTAAAAATTAATTAAGCCAACCGTTTTTTATATAAAAGGTTATCGTTTCATGTTTTATTCGGATGATCATGAACCGATTCATGTACATGTTGAAAAGGACAATTGTATTGCAAAATATAATGTAGAACCAATTGAACAGGTGAATTGCAAAGGTTTTAAAAAGCAAGAGATTAAAGAAATAGAGGAAATTGTTGCTGAAAAGAAAGATGTGATAATTGAGAAATGGAAATCATATTTTAAAAAATGAGGTTATGAATAAAAATGTTAAAAAAGTTTGGGTGGACGATAAGAACGTTTATGTCGAGACAAAGGATGGTCTCGTGGCAAGCTATGCTTTTTCAAGATGGCCTCGCCTTGCTAATGCTACCAAGGCGCAACGTGAAGATTTCCAATTAACATATCTTGGCATCTATTGGCCTCAAATTGATGAAGATTTAAGTTTTGAGGGAATGTTTGCCGATGCTGGCTATTGTGAGCACACAGTTAATGAGGATTCAGTAGTTTATGAAAAACTTGACCCTTCAAGTCATTAATCAAATGGATTAAAGGCTGCGAGGTTGATTATTAGTTAATCACCAATTGCAGCGTGCTTCTACTTCTTTGTTCCACGAAGACCTGTTTGTCTTTGATGAAATCTTTCTCGATGCCGTTTTTGTAATGTCGGATTGTAAATAATTGCAGACCGTTGTTGTATCTGATGATGAACGACTGTTCGAGGGAGGCTATGAGCTGGGTGAGCTTGCGTTCGTTCTCGTCGAAGCAGATGGAGAGGTTCAATGCCGAGGTCTGAATCATGTTGGCGTGGATGTTCAGCTCGTTGAGCATCGCGAAGAGGATGCCGAGGTTCTGTTCGTTCATGAAGGAATAGTCGCGCGGACGTATCGTCACAAGTGTCTGGTTGTCTTTCACTATGAACGACGGGATGTATTTGATGAACTCGTCGCTGCCGTCGACGACGGTAGGCTCAAGCGAGGCGTCGAGGAAACAGCGGACCTTCAGCGGGATGTTCTTGTTTTGCAGCGGTTTGGTCGTTTTCGGGTGTAAGACTGAAGCGCCGTAAAATGTCAGCTCGGTGGCTTCAGAGTAGGAGAGGTGCGGGATTTTCTCGGTGTGCTCGAAACGTTTCGGGTCGGCGTTGCGCACTCCGTCGACGTCTTTCCATACTGATAACTCCTTGGCGTCCAAGAGGTTGGCAAAGATAGCACCAGTGTAGTCGGAGCCTTCTCGGCCGAGGGTCGTCGTCACCACAGGCTTGGTTGAAGAGCCTATGAAACCCTGCGTGATGTACATCGTGCCGTCGTGTTCCTCCTGCAGCTTCTGAATCCTCAGGCGGCTCTCGTCGAAGTCGACGTTGGCTGAGCGGAAGGTGTGGTCGGTGATGATGTAATTGCGTGCATCGAGAAGCTGGTTTTTGATGCCGTTTTCGTTCAGATAAGCCGAGATTATCGTCGTCGACAGCATCTCGCCGAAGCTGATGGTCTGGTCGTACTGATAATCGTAGTCGTAGCCTGTCTCTTGAAGGTTGAGATACAAGTCCAAGAAAAGATTTGTAACGGCTTCAAACACAGGATGTTCGGCGTTGTTGTCGAAAAGCTCGAGCATGATTTTCTCGTGGTATTCCATGAGGTCTTTCAATGCGCCTATCGGCAGATGACCGTCGGCATCGCGAAATTCCTTGAGCGCTTTCTCGATGCCGTTGGTGGTCTTTCCCATTGCCGAGATGACGAGCATCAGGTCGCTACGTTCTTCATTTTCAATGATATGCTTGAGATTCCTGACGGCGCCGGCGTCTTTCACCGATGCTCCACCGAACTTATAAACACGATTTATCATGACGAAATCCTAATTTTCAAAATAACGTCACAAAGATAGGGATTATTTTTTGTTATAAAAACATTAATTACCATCAATTGGCCATAAATTTTTCAATAATCATGTTTGTTTTTAAAAACGTTAATTATCATCAATTGGACATTAATTTTTCATTAATTCTATTTTTTATAAAAACACTAATTACCATTA
>OMYA01000006.1:0-19590 GCA_900315175.1 uncultured Bacteroidales bacterium | reverse complement strand
TTTTAAAAACGTTAATTATCATCAATTGGACATTAATTTTTCATTAATTCTATTTTTTATAAAAACACTAATTACCATTAATTGACCGCAAATCTTTCATCAATTAAATTTTGTTATAAAAAATAATTAATGGTTAATTAACGGTAAATTAACGGTAATTAATGTTAAACTAATGGTAATTTATGTTTTTTTAGAATATAAATGCCAATAAAACGTAGATCCAGTGGGCCGACACTCCAGCGACCAGGCCGCCGATGGTGTGGGCGCCGATGGCCTTAGGGATGAGTTCGCGGTGACCGAGTGAGTCGAGCATGGCGGTGTGTGTGCTGAGGAAGCCGCTCCAGCACATTCCGATGGCGGTGCACACTGCGATGGCGTTGTTGTTGACGATGCCTTCTGCGATGAACTTAGGCAGCAGACCGAGGGCGGCGCCGACAGCACCTAATGAGGTGATAGGGAACGCCACGAGTTCCGGGTTTTTGAAACCGAAGAGCCAGTCGAACACGAAGTCAATCTTTCCGGCGAGATAAGGCAGCACAGGCACGCCCTCATAAGCCACGCCAGTGTATTCTGCACCCGTTGCCGGTCCGAAAGTCAGCATCATGACCACGGTGGAGATGATGAGCACGCCCGGGATGATGGCAAGACCGATCGCCACGCCTTCCTTGCCACCGTCGAGGATGGCGTCAAGGAAACGGAGAAACACGTTGCCTTCCGACTTGAACGAAATCTTCTGCTCATCGCCGCCGACAGGATTCTCGTCAACGTCGAGCTCTGGATATGACTTCAGGGTGAAACGCTGCATCAGCCTCGTGGAGACGATGCTGCCGATGATGGCACCGAGCAAGCCTACCAAGGCCCCTTTCAAGAAACCGAGACCGAGCATATAGAAAATCACCACCAGACCCATGCCGAAAGCAGTGCCGAAATTGGTCAGAGAGGCAAGCTGGTATTTCTTGAAATAATGCGCAAAATACTTGTCTTTCGAAAGGGTGATGATAGCTGGGTTATCCGACAAAAACGTGAGGATTCCGCCGAGAGCCGCCACACCGGGAAGGTTGTAGATAGGCTTCATCAGAGGACGCAGCACGTATTCGATGAGTCGCACCACGCCGAACTCTACCAGAAGCTTGCCGAGAGCGCCTGAAACCACACACACCGCCATCAGGAAAAAGACGGTCTCCAAAAGAAGATGATATGCGGTCTGCATGATGGTGTTCAGCATGTTGGCTGTGCCCATGCGAGTGCCGAGGAATCCGAAAAAGAGAACGAAGATGAGGAGGAAGATACCCGCCTCAAGACGACGCTTACTTAAAAATTGCCATTGTCCTATTTTCATAATAAAGTATTATTTGTCGATGAAATTCAATCTCCATGTCAGACCTACGCTGGCTTGATAAAGCGTATCTTCGCCTTTGGTGTCGTTGACTGCGAAGAAAGTGTGGATACGTATGTCGTTTTTGCCTTTAAGAGGGAAAAACTCAACTCCGCCACCGTAAGCTTTCACGTCTGTGCCAGGGAGAACATATGTGTTGTATGTCTTTGGTGAATTTTCCAATCCGAGGTCCATTTCGTTGACGTCGTAGGTTGCTTTCAAGAAGAGATGAATCCTGTTTTCCAAGAAATTAACTCCGATTTGACCAACGAAAGAGATATCGTCACCAATGAGATGATCGTGCTGTTCAGAGGTGCGGTTGAAGAAATCTATATGACCGTCAACCGGACCGAACTGAAATGTTGTTCCAAGAGCTACGACATTGAGAAACTGGCCTTTGTGGTATTCATACATGTTGACTGAACAAACCGGGCTGAAGTGCTTGAAATTGCCGCGCCAATGTACGCTGTAGTTATACAATCCGCTGTAAAGTCCTTCGCTAAAAGGCGAATTGGTGAACTGTAAGGTAAATGTGTGATTGCCGTCATTGGTGGTGTATTGGAGATTTGTTCCAAACTGATAGCAGCTGAGATTCCACGAGATAGAAGCGAAATACACATCGATAGGGGCGAGGTCGTACTCAATGCCACCCATTGCCACCACTTCCTTTCCTGCCGTCCATGAAATGTTCTTCGTGATACGCCAGCCAAGATAAAGATAATCGGTGGCATTAAAAAAATTGCTGATGCTGTTGATTTTGTTCAGGCGCTGACGATATGCGTAGTAAAAATTCTCATTCAGGTCACCTTTCATGATGAAGTTAAGGTATTTGCCTGTAAAACCTGACCAAGTGCTGTCGTGCTGGTTGAGGCAGTCGAAATCACCTCTGACTTCAAACTTCAAAGCGTTGATGCCGTAGTCGTTTTCCTTGGACATGGTCTGGGAAAAAACTGGCGACACTAACAGAGCAAAAACTAAAACTAAAAAACACTTTTTCATATAAATCATTTCGTTTTCCTCGCAGATTTTAACTTCTATCACTGGAACCCATATCTGTGTATTCTGTTCGTTTGCGTACTAAATTCATCTAAAGAACAGCTCTGTGTAAGTCTGTAAAATCTGTGAGATTTTATGTATAAAATTTCGCTGCAAAATTATGAAATTTTTTCCTATCTTTGCAAATCATTAAAAATAATAAATCATGAGTTTCGGACCTTATAATTATACTGAGGAAGATCTTCAGGGAAGAATCGCACAAATCATTGAAGAACAAGGCAGAAGCAGTGATAGGAGAGAAGCGCTTAAGACTATTTTCCAGAGCATCGATTTCACCACTTTGGAGGCGTCTGACAATGCCAGGAAGATTGAGGATTTTTGTGCTAAAGCCATTGATTTCCAGAAGAATAGCATGGGAATCTCAGTTCCTGCCATCTGCATCTACAGCCCGTTTGTGAAGCAGGCGAAAGGCCTCTTGAAAGGCAGTGGCATCAAGGTGGCGACGGTGGCTTGCTGCTTCCCTTCAGGTCAGATGCCGTTCGAATTGAAGAAAAAAGAGGTTCAATATTGCGTCGAGCAAGGCGCCGCCGAGGTCGATATGGTCATCTCACGCGGCACGTTCCTTTCAGGAAATTACGATGAGGTTTACAACGAAATTCAGGCGATTCGCGAAATCTGCAAGGTGCCTGTCCATCTGAAGGTTATCCTTGAGACTGGTGAACTCATAACCGTCGCTAACATCCGTAAAGCCAGCGAGTTAGCTATCTTAGCTGGAGCTGATTTCATCAAGACTTCTACAGGAAAAATCGCGGTCAACGCAACCCCGATGGCGGCTCTCATCATGTGCGACACCATCAAGGAATATTTTGAGACGACAGGACAAATGATAGGCTTCAAGCCAGCCGGCGGCATGTCGACAATAGAAGACGCGCTCACCTATTATTATATAGTAAAAGACGTTCTTGGCGAGAAATGGCTCAACAAGAATTATTTCCGCGTCGGAACGAGTAGACTGGCGGGAAAAGTGATGGAAGAATTGAATCAATAAATTGTATTATCGAAGCTGCACAACTCTTCGTCTTCGCGCATGATGTAAACCTTCATACCCTCGAAGACGTAGTCCTCTGTGAGTTCTATTAAATCATCGTCATGCATTCTGATACAGCCGTGGCTATATCGACCCGGCACTGTCTCTTCATTGTTGGTGCTGCCGTGTATTCCAACGCTATTGTAAGGTTTGGAGAATCGGAGAAACCAATCTCCGTAAGCTAAGATCAGGCCTCGTCCGTCTTGAAAATCGTATACCCATGATGTGACATCCACGATTTCTGTGATGTAGATAGGTCGTTTCCAGGTGGTTTCCGGAGTCTTGCTGTCGCCGTTACGTTGCTTGGCTCCTATTTTTTGCGAGATGCATACTGGATACTCAGCCAGTCGGATGTTTTCGCCGTCTAAACGCTGATAGACATAAAGCTTCAAATCCTGCTTTGAGACGACGATAAAGACTTCACCTTCAGTGGGATAATCGTTTTTAGATACAGATATTATCAAAAGAATAGCGGTAACACTGACAATTGCTGCCAGTGCTACGCATATAATCCATTTGAGAATACTGTTTTTCATTATCTTTCTATAATCACCTTGCCAACTTTGCCGCCTATATTAATAAGGTATAGACCTTCATCCAAATCTCTTACATCAATAATATTGGCGCTTTCAACTGTTTTAATAAGTTTTCCGTCAAGGGTATAGATTGTAATTGTTTGCGGCTCAGCGTTTTCGATATAGATGAAATCTGATGTCGGGTTAGGATAAATGAGAACAGTAGAATTATTAAGCTCAGTGATGCCGTCGAACTCGGTTGTAAACCAGTGCGGACCTGAAGAAATAAAACCGCCCTCTTCCATCTCAACATTCATCGAAAACATATAGTAAGTGTTGTCTAAGAGGTCATCTATTATAACTTCGACAAATCCCTCGGTACCCATTTCAACTTCGTGATAATCGGTCTCGTTGATGTCGACGCAAGTTATAATGACGCTTGAAAATGTTATGTTTCCTGGATGCAAATCGGCTGTTAACTTGGCTGAATGTGCTGTTATGTCAGATGCATCGTAAAGCTTCACACCTTTGAGTGAATGGATAGGATAACCGTTGTTGGTGCCGTTGTCCATCACGTATTTTATTGCGCTCATGTCAATCTGATTCTTAAACTGTTCGGTCTGCATCTCGGCAGATGTCATGCTGGTGCCGTAGTTGGTGGTGCCGCCGCAGGTGTTCAGATAGTAGCTGTTGCTTACATTGATTTCCGCCTCGCCTTTGAACGGGTTTATTGGGCTTATCATGCCGAAGATGCCGCCTTTGGTGTTGCCGTTGAGTGTTCCGACGTTGTAGCTGTCGTAGATGCTGACATTGGCGTTGTCCACGGTGGCACCCAAGATGCCTGCCGACACAGCGAACATCAATGCATTTGAGGTGATGGTGCCGGTGTTGTAGCATCCGCTGATGCTTGCTTGGTTTATCGCCATGCCTGCTATGCCGCCGGCTCCTGCTGCACCCATGAAGCTGTTATTTGTTGCGTTAATGCTTCCATGGAAGCTGCATTCGCTGACGCCGCCGTTTTCGGCCACTGCTCCCACGATGCCGCCCGCACCGCAGAATTCATCGCTGTTGCTGATCTGTATGGTGCCAGAGAAGCTGCACTGATAAACCTGCGAGTCGCCGCCGATGGCTCCCACTATGCCTCCTGCGCCGAAGCCAGTGGAGATGATGTTGCCGTTGGTCACTGAGAGATGCATAATCATGCCGCCGCCACCACCAGGAGGCGGAGCCTGTGTGCCACCCAGGCCTGCGAACAAGCCTGTCAAGTTATCGCTGGTCTGAATCTTCAGATGGTCTATATTGTGATACCACCCGTCGAAATATCCTGCAAAATAATAGCCAGACAATGCTCCGCCGATATAATCCACATTCCCGATAGGCGTCCAGTTGATGTTGTTCAGGTCTAAGTCGTCGGTCATCTGGAAGTATGTGTAGGCGAAGACCTCCATGCCTTGTGCCTGATAGCCTTCGTTGACTTTTTCGGCAAGATATGCCAGATTTGCCGCAGTCTCGATGAGATACGGGTCACTTGAGGTGCCGCTGCCCTTGGTCCAAGGCGACGAGCTGCCGTCCCAGACGTCAAGTGCAAATGCATTGATTGTTAATAAAATAGCTGTTAGTAAGGTAAAAATTTTCTTCATGTTTATTTATTTTTTTGTTTGAGATTTATTCATCAGAGGTGAATGCTTTCGCTTCGCTCAGGTCTCCACTACGCTTCGCTTCGGTCGAAATGACGGTTGGTTATAGCATCATTTCGTGAACTCTTAACATATCATCGGCGAGATATTGCCCGTCGGCATGACCGTTGTGTCCTGATTCTTTGAACCAGCAGTAGGCTGTGTAGTCGTCTTTTGGCACGCCTTCGCCTCGGAGATAGCACATCCCGAGTTCGTATTGCGCGTCTTTGTGACCTGCCTCGGCGGCTTTGCGATACCACTCAACGGCAACCTCATAATGGTTTTTGAAATTGCCGCGGAAGGCTCTCTTGCCACGTCTGTACCATCTGTGGATTTGTAATCTTGTTGGATGTTCGTCGCTCATTACATCAGTTTTTTGTATCTGAACTTCTTAGGCTGTTGATTTCCAAGACGTTTGATCTTGTTTTCCTCGTATTCCGAATAGCTTCCCTCGAAGAAATAGACCTGCGAGTCGCCTTCGAATGCTAAGATGTGTGTCGCAATACGGTCTAAGAACCATCTGTCGTGTGAGATAATGACGGCGCAACCTGCGAAGTTCTCCAGACCTTCCTCCAAAGCACGTAAGGTGTTGACGTCGATGTCGTTAGTAGGCTCGTCGAGAAGCAGTACGTTGGCTTCCTGTTTCAGTGTCAATGCAAGGTGCATACGGTTGCGTTCACCACCTGAGAGCACGCCAGCCTTCTTTTGCTGTGAGTCACCGCCGAAGTTGAAACGAGAGACATAAGCGCGTGATGGCATGGTGCGTTTGCCAAGCTGAATGAGCTCGTTGCCGCCTGAGATGACTTCCCAGACGGTCTTCTCCGGGTCTATCTCGGCATGTTGCTGGTCGACGTAGCCTATCTTCACTGTCTCGCCGACTTCGAAGGTGCCTGCGTCGGGTTTTTCGAGACCCATTATCATACGGAAGAGGGTGGTCTTGCCGGCGCCGTTAGGTCCGATGACGCCTACGATGCCCGCTGGCGGCAGGCTGAAACTGAGGTTTTCGAACAGAACCTTATCTCCAAATGCCTTTGTGACGTTTTTAGCCTCGATGACTTTGTTGCCGAGGCGGTCGCCGTTAGGGATGTATATCTCGAGTTTCTCTTCTTTCTCTTTCACGTCTTCGTTGAGCATCTTCTCATAAGATTCGAGACGAGCCTTGCCTTTGGCGTGACGTGCCTTTGGTGCCATGCGCACCCATTCGAGCTCGCGTTCGAGGGTCTTGCGACGTTTGCTCTCTGTCTTCTCTTCCATCGCCATGCGAGCGGTCTTCTGATCGAGCCACGACGAGTAGTTGCCTTTCCACGGGATGCCTTCGCCGCGGTCGAGTTCGAGTATCCAGCCGGCGACGTGGTCAAGGAAGTAACGATCGTGCGTCACGGCGATGACGGTGCCTTTGTATTGTTGCAGATGGCTCTCCAGCCATTGGATAGCCTCGGCGTCGAGATGGTTGGTGGGCTCGTCGAGGAGGAGGATGTCGGGTTCTTGTAATAACAGACGCACTAAAGCCACGCGACGTCTCTCGCCTCCCGAGAGGTTCTTCACCGGCGTGTCGCCATCGGGGCAGTTCAAGGCGTCCATGGCGCGCTCGAGCTTGCTGTCGAGGTTCCATCCGTCGTGCTGCTCGATGAGCTCGGTGAGCTCGCCCTGACGTTCAATCAGTTTGTCGAAATCCGCGTCAGGCTCGGCGAATTTATTGCTTATTTCCTCGTATTCCTTGAGCATGTCCACGACTTCCTGTGCGCCTTCCTGCACGACTTCGAGCACGGTCTTGTTGTCGTCGAGCTGCGGCTCCTGGTCGAGCATGCCAACCGAATAGCCTGGTGAGAACACCACCTCGCCGTTATATGACTTCTCCTTGCCGGCGATTATTCGCAAAAGTGTCGATTTTCCGGCTCCGTTTAAGCCGATGATGCCTATCTTCGCTCCGTAATAAAACGAGAGGTAGATGTCTTTCAAAATCTGTCGTGACGGCGGGATGATTTTACTCACGCCTACCATCGAGAAAATTATCTTCTTATCGTCGTTGTTATTTGCCATAACTCTTTTTTTTAGTTAGCAGTTGTCAAAATTCCGATTTTAACTTCTAACTCTTAACTCTTAACTCTGTAATACTGTTATCATCGCGTCTTCCATAATCTTTGTTGCGGCTCCCCAGTCGTAGACGCGGTTTACGAAGTTGTAGCCTTCTTCGGCGAGTTCTGCGGCTTTGTCGGGACGCTTAAGCAGGAACACTATGTCGGCTGCGAGCTCTGATGAGCTGTTGTCGACTAAGATTTCTTTTCCATTGACAGCGTGCAACGAGCCGTTTGCCAATGCCGTTGTGATGCATGGTATCTTCATTGACATTGCTTCCAGAAGCTTGTTCTGAAGACCTGTTCCGATGCGCATCGGGGCGATGAAGATGCGGCTTTGGGCATAAGCGTCGCGCATGTCGTCGATCCAGCCACTCACGATGATGTTCTCACAAGCCACCTTCTTCACCTTAGGGTCGGGCTGCGCTCCAGCGATGTAAAGCTTTGCGTTAGGCAGTTTTTCCCACACTTTCGGCATGATTTCGTAAGCCAGAAACTCCACCGCGTTGACGTTAGGAGCATATCCCATATTGCCGGTAAACACGATGTCGTAAAGTTTTTCGCGCTCCTGCGGCTTGTAATACTCATGGTCCACGCCGTTTGGCACGATGAGGATTTTGTTTCTGTCGGGATGGTCGATATTCGCCCTGTCAGGCTCGCTGATGATGGTTTTTACATTAAACTCGTCGAAAACACGACGTTCATAATGACGCAGACGGTTGTATTCCATCTCGAAAAACGGCTTTGTGAAAACGCCTGCTATCTCGGCGCGACGTTTCATTCCCATCGAGAATACGTCTTGATAGTCAATGGTCTTAGGAATATTGACTTTATGAAGATATGGCGCTACACGCAACAGCTGTCCGAAAAGCATGTCAGGTTTGTGTTGTTCGATGAGCTGATGTACCTTATGTTTTGCCTTCGAGCTGTAGAAATATCCGCATTGTATCGGCAAACCGAGAAGATACGACCTGAAAATGTTGAACAGAATCCCCATTTTCGGAAGGTCGATGAAGTTTACCGAGCTGCAATAAGGCTGCATTGCCTGAAAAGCTGCTTGCTTGTCGACTTTCTTGTCGTCGTTCAGGGCGCAGAGAATGATCTCGTTGTTCTTCGCGAGCTGTTTGATTTGGTTGTAAGCCCTCAGCTTGTCGCCTTTTTCAAGCGGCCACGGGATTCTTGGTAATAGCACAAATATCTTCATTAATTCAATATTGTTATCTTTCTGTTTGACTTTAATTCGTTGTAGAAAATCAGCAGTCTGTTGATAATCTTCTTGTTGTCGTATACTTCCTCTATCAGGCGGCGCGCGTTGAGTCCGATGGCTTCCGCTTCTTCCGGGTGTTTATACAACCGGCAGATGTTTTCAACCATTTTAGGCTCGTTGTCGGCGATGATGATGTCGTCAAACTCCGAGTATTGTATGCCTTCAGCGCCCACCATCGTGGTGATGACTGCCTTGCCCAACGCCATCGACTCGATGATTTTTATACGCATGCCGCTGCCCGAGAATAATGGGACGATGGCGATGTTGTGCTCGTCGACAAACTGATGTGCATCTGGCACTTCACCTACCACGAAGACGTTCTTTTTTCTTGTTTTTATGAGCCATTTAGGCATGTTGCGACCCGCGAGATATAACTTGGCGTCGGGGACACGTTTCAATACCTTGTCCCACACGTTATTCAAGAACCATTTTATTCCTTCCTCGTTAGGCATCCAGTTCATCGAGCCGATATGATAGAATGTCGGGGCGTCGCCGACTTCAAATACCGGGTCGAATTTGTCGATGTCTACGCCGAAAGGCAGGTCTATCACCGGTGTCGCCGTCACGCGTCGGAAATAGTTGGCATCGGTGATGGTGATTGCCGCTATGCCGTCGACTTTGTCGAGCACGCTCATCTCGTAATTGCGCAGCGTGCGCACCAAATGGCGGATATACCAGCGTTTGGCGAAGAAAAACGTCTTCTTTGCCATGCGCTCCCAAATCTTATGCTCCACGTTATGTGCGCGCAGCACTATCGTCGCTTTTGAGTTCTCCCTGATGGTGTCGATGTACGGCGCCATATAAATCATCTCAAGTTGCACTATGTCGAAACGCTCTTTTTTCAAAACCTTGACGAGTCTTTCCTTAAACTTGTCGGAGATGAATCTTTTAACATGATACGACTCGTCCGAGAAAAGGTTTTTAAACGCTTCTAAAGGCTTGATACTCAGGTCGATATCGATAAACTCTATCCTCGTCTTCTTACGATAGTCTTCCGGTATGCTGTTGATGTCGACATGATATTTGTCGCTGTTGAACGCCATCACTTTCACCGTGTGACCCGCATCGAGAAGACCTGTCACTATGCTGTTCATGGCCATTGGGCCGCCTTCACTGGGCGGAAACGGTGATTTGTTGCATAACAGAAGGATATTCATATCGTCTGACTTTTTTTACGTTTTGTGAATAGTTTTTTCCATGACTCGGCGTCGAGCAATGCGGCGTCGGTGGTAGCTTTGAAAGTGAGGAATATGCCGACGGGGAAGAGCACTATCGACGAAATCCATGCGCCGAGAAACACCGACATGTCGCCGTTTACCGCCACACGCTCGCCTATGATGGTGATGACGTAATAGATGACGAAGAACACCACGCTGGTGACCACCGGCATGCCGAGACCTCCTTTGCGAATGATTGCTCCCAACGGCGCACCTATGAAGAAAAAGAGGAGACAGGCCACACTCAGAGTGAACTTCTGATTCAGCACCTGCTCGTGTTTCTTGATGTTGATACGGTCGCGTTTCATGTTGTTGTTGGTGATGCTGATGTTCTCTTTCATGTTGGTGGTGCTCGTCGCGGCTATGCCCAACACATGCTGCTGCTCTTTCTCAGGAAAGTTGCTCAACAACGGCCAGTTGAACACCTTAATGGTGTCTTCCACCAGCGCATCACCCTGTTTCTTCTTGAGTTTGCTGTCGGCTTTAGCAAAATTCTCCTTGTTGAGGTTGA
Organism: uncultured Bacteroidales bacterium; assembly: GCA_900315175.1. Lineage (GTDB taxonomy): Bacteria > Bacteroidota > Bacteroidia > Bacteroidales > F082 > Limimorpha. Next base: position 8,871 of record OMYA01000006.1, on the reverse strand, counting down.
GATATTGAAACCTGTTAATTAAAGCCTCGTTGTTTCGCTCCACTTTTTCGTCGTAAGCAACGTTTAATGAGTCTATCGCCACGTTCAACTGTTTGATGTTCAGCATCGTCTGGTGCTTTTTGAACGCGTCTTCACTCATGTGTTTCATGTCGAACTGCGACATGTCGAACGTCACCAGCTGGCGCTTGAACGACATCTTTTGGAACGGGCGGCGTGCGCGATAGTCTTTGTCTTCAACCATCTCAGAGTAGTTGTAGCCGTCGTAAAGAGTGAAAATCATGTCACGCTGGCTCGGCGTCATTGCCAGATAGCCGGAGTCGGCCACCGTGACTTTCACGTTGCCTTTCCCGTCGCTGTGGTCGTAAATCATGATGTCGTACATCCAGTTGTCGTCCTTGCTTTTTTTCGCCACCTTGATGACATATTTGTCGAGACCGCGGTAAAATACGCCTTCAGGGATCTCCAGCGTCATCTTTTTATGGGTCACGTCGTACAGTGTCGACTGCATCTTCAGGTTGGCGACAGGCATCACATCATTTGAAAAGAAAAAGCCTAAGAGGCTCATCGTCATCGAGAAATAGAGGAGAGGACGCATCACTTTCCAGGTGGAGATGCCGCTCGCCTTCATCGCGACAAGCTCGTAGTATTCGCCGAGATTGCCGAAACACATCAGCGAAGAAAGCAGGATAGCCAGCGGAAGCGCCATCGGCACAAAGGTGACGGAGGTGTAGAAAAGCAGCTTGAACATCACGGAAAACTCAACGCCTTTGCCAATCAGCTCGTCGACCCACGTCCACAAAAAATTCATCAAAAGAATAAAAACAGCAATGACAAACGTAAAAATAAACGTTCCAATATACTGTTTGATAATATAAATATTTAGCTTTTTCAAATCACTTCAAATAAACTGCAAATATAACGTATAATTTTCAATTTTTATATAAAAATATGTAAATTTGCAAAAATTTTAAAAATTAAGAATATGATTGAAGATTTTTTCAAAGGAATTAATGTGGCTGTCACAGTTAGTGACAAGGATGGAAATGTTGTGTATCAGAACGATAGCTCGTGCGATGTCAACGGCGACGTGCGCGGCAAGAACATGATGGGCTGCCATAACGAACGCTCGCAGCAGATCATTCGTCACATGCTCGAACATGCAGCAACCAACGTTTACACTATTTCTAAAAAAGGAAAAAAGAAACTTATTTACCAGACGCCTTGGTATGAAAACGGCGAAGTGAAAGGCCTTGTGGAGTTATCGATGATTATCCCCGAGGAGATGCCACATTATGATAGAGGGTAAATTAGCCATTAGCCAACAGCTAATGGCTAATGGCTAATGCTATTTGACAAGGTCAAATGTGTCCTTAGCAATCATATATTCCTCGTCTGTAGGATATACGACCACCTTCACCTTTGAGTCGGGTGTTGAGATGACTGCTGCGTCGCCCATGATGGTCTCGTTCAGCTTCTTGTCGAGTTTGATGCCGAAGAACTCCATGTTTTCGAGGATGGCTTCGCGCATGAACCAAGCGTTTTCGCCGATGCCGCCTGTCATCACGAGGACGTCCATGCCGTTCATGATGGCTGCGTAGGCGCCGATGTATTTCTTCACGCGGTGAGCGAACATGTTGAAGGCGTAGGTGCAGCGTTCGTCGCCGGCGTCACGGCCAGCGCGCACGTCACGCATGTCCTGTGAGTTGCCGGTGATGCCGATGAGTCCTGACTTCTTGTTCACCAATGTGTTCATCTCCTTGGTGTTATATCCTTCCTTGTCCATGATGTACATGAAAGCGCCGAGGTCGAGGTCGCCGGTGCGGCTGCCCATCACGAGGCCTTCAACAGGGGTGAAGCCCATTGATGTCTCCACTGACTTGCCGTTTTCGACTGCTGCGATAGATGCGCCGCTGCCAAGGTGGCATGTGACGATCTTGGTGTTTTTCCAGTCTCTTCCGACGTATTCAGCGGCTTTCTCAGCGACGTATTTGTGGCTGGTGCCGTGGAATCCGTAGCGACGTACACGGTATTTGTCGTAGTATTCGTAAGGAATTGCATAGAGATATGCCTCTGGTGGCATGGTGGCGTGGAATGATGTGTCGAACACTGCTGCCATCGGGATGCCCGGAAGCACTGCCTGCATAGCGGCGATGCCCTGCAGAGCGCCTGGGTTGTGCAATGGAGCAAGGTCGCAGAGATCCTTGATCATGCTGATGACGTTGTCGTCGATGCGGACGCTGTGGGTGAACTTCTCTCCGCCGTGTGCCACACGGTGACCCACTGCCTTGATTTCTTTCAGGTCGCTGATGACACCGTATTCCTTATTCGTAAGTGCCTGAAGCACAATCTTGATGCCTTCTGTATGGTTTGGGATAGGAAGCTGCTCATAGTGCTTCTGACCGTTCCATTTGTGAGTGAACTCGCCCATCTCGAGGCCGATGCGCTCCAACAAACCCTTGGCTAATACCGAGTGGTTCTTCTCGTCCATCTCAATCAACTGATACTTAATTGATGACGAACCGCAATTTAAAACTAATATCTTCATCTCTTTTAACTTTAATCTTTAATCTTTTAACTTTTTTTATTTTCCTCCCGCTTCGTGCTCGGAATGACAATGGTCTTTGCTAACCGTAAGCCACTGTCATTCCGACCGAAGGGAGGAATCTCATATTATTTCTTCTGTGCGATAGCCTGGTTGCAGGTGATGGCGACGAGTTTATAGACATCGTCGATTGAGCAGCCGCGGCTGAGGTCGTTGCAAGGTTTTGCCAAGCCTTGGAGCACTGGGCCCACTGCTTCGGCGCCGGCGAGACGCTGCACGAGTTTATAAGCGATGTTACCAACCTCGAGGCATGGGAATACCAATGTGTTGGCTTTTCCTGCCACTGGGCTGCCTGGAGCCTTGCTTGAGCCGACTGATGGCACGATGGCGGCGTCAGCCTGGAGCTCACCGTCGAGGACGAGGTCAGGACGGCGTTCCTGTGCGATGCGTGTTGCCTCGATGACTTTGTCGACGACTTCATGTTTCGCCGAGCCTTTTGTCGAGAAGCTCAAGATAGCTGTCACAGGGTCGATTTTGGCGATAGCCTTGGCAGTGTCGGCAGTGCAGATGGCGATTTCTGCAAGCTGTTCGGCTGTCGGCATAGGTGTCACTGCGCAGTCGGCGAACACCATACGTCCGTTGGTGCCGTAAGGGCATCCTTCTGGTAAGAACATTGTGAAAGCACCTGAAACGCATGTCACGCCTGGCACTGTCTTGATGATCTGCAATGCAGGGCGGAGCATGTCGCCTGTGGTTGAGCGGGCGCCGCTGACGAGACCGTCGGCTTCACCGGCTTTCACCATCAAGATGCCGAGATACATGAAGTTGCCTGCGAGGTCGTAAGCCTGCTCAGGTGTCATGCCCTTGCTCTTGCGGAGTTCGAAGAGAAGGTCGGCGTATTTCTGACGTTCAGGGTTGGTCTGCGGGTCAATGACACGGGCCTTGCTGATGTTTTTGAGCCCAAACTCGGTCGTCATGTCGGCGATCTTCTGGGCTGGTCCGATCAAAATGACATCGGCGATGCCGTCGGCAATGATGCGGTCGGCTGCCTTCAATGTTCTTGGTTCATCTCCCTCAGGGAGCACGATGCGCTGTTTGTTGGCTTGCGCATTAGCGATAATTTCTTCAATAAGTCCCATTACTCAATTATTTATAAATTTAAAAACTCTCCAAAAATTATTTCGCAAAAATACAAATCTTCTCATTAAAATCCAAATTTTTTATATATTTTTGCACAATAAAAATATTAAAAAAATCGATGGTAGAAATTACTGATTTTCAATTAGTTACTGAAAACATCGCCTCGACGCTCGAACCAAGCCTGCGTGTGGTGGAGTATATTTCGCCCTCATGGAATTTCATTGTCGTTTTCATGGCAATGCTGTTTATGGTGCTCAACAAGCAGCTTTATAACATGCGTTTCCACATGATGCTGTCGGTTCTGACACAGTCGCATGACAGCGAAAAGATTATGCGTGAATGGAATCCTATCGTGAGTCTTAACGGCTTCACGGTGTTCGTGTCGTACATCGCACTGCTTGCCTTGATTGTGCAAAAAATCGTAGTGGTTTATTCAGGAAACACTATACTTTACAACAATTTCGGCTTCTATCTCGACATCTGCACCTTCATCGCCATGATTTGTATCTTCCAATACCTCGTGGTGTCGCTCTACGGCTGGCTTTTCCGCATCGAAGCCGCCACCACGCATCAGGAAGTGACGCATCTCTCCACCATGACGATTCTCAACATCGTGATGATAATATTCGGACTCATCCTGATTTTTTATCCGACAAAATTAATTTTGATAATAACAGTGTCTATCATATTGATAATCATGGCAATTCGGATTATTAAAACTTTTTTTGAATTCCGAATGCTGTCAAAGATGAATTTATTGAATAATTTTTTGTATTTTTGCACACTCGAAATTGCACCTATTTCGGTAGCCATCACGATGGTGTGCAGATTGGTCGCAAGTGATTGTGTATTATAGGTTTATATAAAACGTGTTTTTGTAAAATGAAGATTAAAAACATTCTCGTTTCACAACCCAAGCCGGTTGATATTTCCAAAACTCATTTTGAGAGTATCATCAAAAAATATAACGTAAAGATTGATTTTGAGAAATTTATTAAGATTGAGGGCGCAGAGGCGTCGGAGTTGAGGCAGGATCACGTTAAACTCACCGATTACACGGCCATCATCCTGACGAGCCGCAACGCAGTCGACCATTTCTTCCGCATTGCCAAGGAAATGCGCTACACCGTGCCGGATGACCTCAAATATTTCTGCGTAAACGAGTCGACAGCATTATATCTCCAGCATTATATCCAATTCCGCAAACGTAAGATTTTCTTCGGAAACCAGACGTTTGCCGACCTTGTCGAGATAATGAAGAAACATCGTGAGGAGACTTATTTCCTGCCGACTTCAAACATCGTGACAAGCGAAGATTATGTCGGAATGATGACTGAGGCGAAGCTCAACTTCAAGAAATCGTTGCTGTTCCGCACCGTGCCTTCAGATTTGCACGAACTCGACATCACTAAGTACGATATGCTTGTGTTTTTCAGCCCTGCCGGTATCGACTCGCTGAAAATCAACTTCCCGAATTTCGTTCAGGGAGAAGTCGCAATAGGTGCCCTCGGCTCGTCAACAGCCAAAGCCGTCACCGACGCCGGATTCAACCTCAGCCTCAGCGCACCAACCAAGACAGCCCCGTCAATCACAATGGCTATCGAGGAATATCTTGACGCTGAAATCAAAAAAGCAAAGAAAAGATAATTGGAACTCAAGGAAGGACTACCGAAATCGCAGCGCATCTATCTGAAAAAAGCTGTACAAACTTTATTTGAAGAAGGCAAAGGGTTTTCGTTGTATCCTTTCAGAGTGATTGTACATCTGTATGACGCTGAGAATCAGGAAGATGCACTTCCAAGAATCCTCGTGTCCGTTTCCAAAAAAAGATTTCATCACGCCATAAAACGCAACCGTGTCAAGCGCCTGATCCGCGAAAGCTGGCGCAAAAACAAGGCCGAACTGATGAAATTATGCCAATCGAACAACAAAACACTCGATGTTGCGTTGGTTTATAACGCCACAGTCATTCTGAAATATGAGGAGATTGAGGCTAAAATGAAGATCGTGGTTGAACGTTTGGTTGAAAAACTATGTTGAAATTCATCATAAAACTACCGGCAAACTTCCTGATACTGCTGATAAAAATCTATCAGTACACGCTCTCGCCTTTCATAGGGCGCAACTGCCGCTATACGCCGACATGCTCCAACTATGGCATCGAGGCAATACGCAAATACGGCGCCATCAAGGGCGGCTGGCTGACAATAAAAAGAGTGGCATCGTGTAACCCTTGGGGCGGCTCAGGATACGACCCGGTGCCGTAATAGTTAAAGTTAAGAGTGGAGAGTTGAGAGTGGAGAGTTGAGAGTGGAGAGTTGAGAGTGAAGAGTTAAGAGTTAAAAGATAAGAGAGAGATTTTAGGATTATTTGGGAAGAAAATTTTGAATGATTTTTAAAAAGATTTTGAAAGATTTTGAGCCGAAGGCGACCAATTAAGTTAAAAGAGATTAAGATTTTTAAAAAGATTTTTAGCCGTAAGGCGACCCGATAATAAATAAATTAACAATATGAAACATTTAAAGACTTTGCTGATTTTATTGGTTCTGACTGCAACGACAGCGGTAGGCCAGACTAAAAAGAACAATTTCGAGATTTCAAAGAGCATAGATATATATAATAATGTGTTGAGGCAGCTCAACATGTACTATGTCGATGAAATCGACCCGGCAGAGCTTAACGAGTCGGCTATCAACGCCATGCTTGAAGGTCTCGACCCTTATACAGTGTTCATCACCGAGTCGCAGATTGAAGACGTGAAGCTCATGACGACAGGCGAATACGGCGGCATCGGCTCGCTGATACAGTATTTCGAAGGCAAGACACAGATTTCTGAGCCTTACGAAGGCTTCCCGGCAGCCAAGGCAGGTTTGATTCCTGGCGATATCTTCTTGGAAATCAACGATATAGATGTCTCAAATAAAAATTCAAACGAGATAAGCGAGCTCCTGAAAGGCACTCCGGGCACCACAGTGAAACTCAAGATGCAACGTCCAGGTGAGAAGGAGCCTTACGTGAAGGAACTCAAGCGTGAGAAGATAAAAATCGACAACATCCCATATTCCACAGTGTTTGAAAACGGCATCGGATACGCCATTTTGTCGCAGTTTACCAAAGATTGTGCCCGCGAATTGAAGGAAGTCATCATCGACATGAAGAAAAAACATGAGCTCAAAGGCTTCATCCTTGACTTGAGAGGCAACGGCGGCGGCTTGCTCAACGAAGCTGTCGACATCGTGAACATGTTCGTTCCAAAAAACAAACTCGTTGTGTATCAAAAAGGTAAGGTTAGAGAGAACAACTATAACCACTACACCCAGCATGAGCCTCTCGACCTCGACATCCCGCTGGTGATTCTTGTGAACGAAGGCAGCGCGTCGGCATCGGAAATCGTGTCGGGCTCCATTCAGGACTTCGACCGCGGTGTCATCGTGGGACAGCGCACATTCGGCAAGGGCCTGGTGCAAAACATCTTCCCGATGAGCTACAACACTCAGATCAAGGTGACGGTGGCACATTATTATCTGCCGAGCAACCGTTGCATCCAGGAAATCGATTATTCAAAAAAGAAAAAGGGAAATGTCGCGGACACGTTAGAAATAGCTGACACTCTGGGCAAAGCATTCCATACCGCCAACGGACGTGTCGTCTATGAAGGCCACGGCATCCAGCCAGATGTGAAGATAGAACCGACAATGGCTTCGACCATAACCATGCATCTTTACGCTAAGAACCTGTTCTTCAAATATGCCAACAAGTTTTACAGAGAGCATAAGTCGATAAAATCGCCGAAAGAATTCAAAATTACCGACGCTATTTATGAGGATTTCATGCAATTCGTTAAGGATGAAGGGTTTACATTTACATCGGAAAGCGAAAACGCGATTAAGAATCTTGAGAAAATAGCAAAAGCAGAAGGCTATCTTGAAGAGATACAACCTGGTCTGGATCAGGTGGTTGCGACGATAGAGGTGGAGAAGACCAAAGACCTCATCGACAACAGAAAAGAGATTGAGGAGATGCTCGAGACGGAGATTGTGAGCCGTTATTATTACCAGAAGGGTAGGATTATTGCTGCTTTGGACAACGACCCTGAGCTTGACAAGGCGTTTGAGGTGATATTAAACCAGGAGGAATACAACAATATTCTGAAAGGCACAAAATAAATAATATGAAGAAACATGAACTTACACTCTCTTTCTTAGAATTTAACTCGATTGATGAACTGAATGACGACGACCGTACTTTACTGTTAAAGGCGAAGGATGCTGCGAAAAACGCCTATGCACCTTATTCGAAATTCAAAGTCGGGGCGGCGGCACGTCTCGCTAACGGGATGATAATCATCGGCTCAAATCAGGAAAACGCAGTTTTTCCTGTCGGTTTGTGTGCTGAGCGGGTTGCGTTGTTCAGCGCTCAGGCCAACTATCCCGACCAGCCTGTCGTGGCGTTGGCAGTGACCGCTATAGGCTCAGGCAGAAAGATATTGCAGCCCGTCCCGCCATGTGGCAGCTGCCGTCAGGCGATGGTGGAGGCTGAAAATCGTCACAACACCCCACTGCGCCTAATCATGCAGGGTGAGGATGGCCCAATCGTCATCAGCGAACGAATGGAAAACCTTATGCCGCTGATTTTCGGCGAGGATTTTCTTAAAAAATACACCTAAATCACTTAACAACATCACTGCCGATAAAGGCCTAAATGCAGCCATCTTTATGAAAATAAGACATTTTTTTAAAAAATTATGGCTGCACAAATGATTTTTTTTGTATCTTTGCACCGTCAATCACGGAAGTCCACTAATGCGTGGTCGGATGATTGACAGACATAATGAAAAAGACGTTGTTCTAACATTATCAGCGGCACACTAAATCTGGTAAATTTAAATCTTCCGCGCGATAATGCAATAAATGACGCCAAGAGACTTGTAATATATAGGTGTCTTATGGCACCTATATACAATTCTGCGTGGGAGTCGTTATTGCTAATTCTCGGAAGATGGACGTACCAGAGTCTAGTGTGCGGGATAAGCGTTAAGCAGATTCCCGCGTTTCTTTTTTATATGTTTAGTTAGTAAGTTTAATGACAATTTTTGCGTCAGGGAATCGCGCAAAGGTGTTTTAACTTATTAATTATAACAAATCAAGTGAAAAAAACAATCAGATTAAAAGCCTTGGTGCTTTTTGGGG
>OMYA01000002.1 GCA_900315175.1 uncultured Bacteroidales bacterium | reverse complement strand
GGAGCCACAATGGCTCCTTTTTTTGTTTACCGTTTACTGTTTACCGTTTACCGTTTAGCTAAGAGAAAAAATTAAACTGTAAACGGTAAACTGTAAACTTTTAAACTAAAAAGCCAGTATTTATTTTGTGTACAGAATAATTATTTTTACCAATAAAAAATAATTGTAAATAAATGTAAAACGTATTGAAAAAAAAGGTACTTTTGCACCTCACAATTTAAAACATAAAGTCACTAGGTAAGTCAAAGATAATGAAAGCATTAGAGTTTATTGTGAAAAGTATTTTTACAATTATTTTGGTATTGGTAGCCGAAATTTCATGGGCTCAATTTGCTCCGTCACTTACTTCTGGTAGCGGAATAAAAGAAGACCCATACCTGATCGCATCAATAAATGATTGGAATGCATTTGCAAATGATGTTATTGGCGGATACAGCTATGTCGGAGAGTTTGTAAAACTCACATCAGACATTGGTACAGCCGAAACGCCTGTCACGACAATGGTGGGAAACCTTGTTAATACAGTTTATTATTCCTTCAAGGGAACTTTTGACGGTAACAACAAAACTTTGACATTTCATTATGACTTTTCTGAACTGCCAAAAGGAGAACGATTGGACCATGTGGCTCCGTTCCGTTATATTAGCGGCGCAACAATCAAGGATTTGAAAGTGACTGGAGATATCAATATGGACAGAAACGATGCCGGTGGACTTTTTTGTGTGAATGATATTAGCGATGGCAGCAAGTCTTATATTACAAATTGTACTGTCAGCGTAAATATTTCAGGTTATAAGTATTATTGTGGTGGATTTGCCGACGATGCCAGAGGTGTGACATTTACCAATTGCATCTATAATGGTAAGCTGAATATCGGAAGAAACTGTGGCGGTTTTAGCTCTAATGGGAATGTTAAGACCATTATCGATAACTGTTTGTGCGCTCCGACAGAAGGAAGTGAGATTTACTCAAGGAGCGGTAATTTTGTCAATAATAAAAATGTTATAATAACAGATAGCTATTATACGCTTTCACCTAATCCTGAATCAAGTATATTGTCACAAGGTACTAGAGCATATACGTCGGAACCTGCTGCCTTTACTCAATACAAAAAGCTTATTGACGGCAATTATTACTACGCAGAAGGCAATGCAACGATCATAAATTTGCCTGAAGGATATGATTATACAGGCGACGTCATTTCAGTAACGTACGGCATGACATTTGACGGGACCACATTGACTGAAACATCAGACTATACAGCTTCATTTTCACCTTCACCAGTATTGGAAATGGGTGAATATACACTGACGCTTAGCGGTAATAATTCTAATAAATACTACGGTTCTATATCACAGACTTTCACGGTTATCGATGGTCACCTTGAGGGTGGGGGTACAGCGGAAGATCCATATCTTATTGAAGATGCCCACGATTGGACCGTTCTTACTAACAAGGTTAATTATGGTACTGGTGTTGATTCCTACTACAAACTCGCAAAGGATATAACAATTGGCAAGGGCACACCTGTCAATGTTTTAGTTGGTACCACAGAGCATCCGTTTAGTGGCCATTTTGACGGCGGCTGGCATACGCTTACAGTCAACATCGACCGTACAGAAAATTATGCGGCTCCGTTTGGCGTGATTGACGGTGCGACTATTGAAAATCTTAAAGTTGCAGGAACTATCACAACGAGTGCCAAATACGCCGGCGGTATCGTGGCATGGGTTGAAAACAAAAGCTCCAACGAGACGCATATCACAAACTGCATCAGCGCTGTAAATATTATTAGTAGTGTAGTCGGTGACGGCTCGCATGCCGGATTTGTAGGTCAACTTCAATCAGGTGTCATCAGATTTAAAAACTGTGCCTTTGAAGGCAGTATAATTGGTGCTGATACTGAAAAGTGTGCTGGTTTTATGAGTTGGCGCGGTGCAAGAGTTTATTATGAAGACTGTACCATGGCCGGAACAATTTCTGTTAAGGGCGATATAGGTACTTACCAACGCAAAAATGCAGACTTAAGCAGTTTCTTGAGAGCGTATTATATCAACTCAGAATCATTGGTTTATGATTATATTCAAGGAACAGAAATAACAAGCAGCGCGGCTGCCCCTACTGACGGTATATACAGAAAATACACTTTTTCTGCTAATGATTACTATGTGCAGGGCGGAATAATCTCAGGAATGGAGAATACAACGTTCTCATATTCAGGCGAAGAAATCGATTTGGCTCCGACAGTTACTTATTACGGCTGGACGCTGGTCGAAGATACAGATTATGCTATTGGATTGACATATTGTGAAACAGAAACAGGCGATTATACACCAGTAACGAAGATACAAGAAGCAGGTTATTATATTATGACCATTACTGGCATTAATAATTATGGAGGTTCAATAGATTATAGCATCCATGTTATTGATATTAATACGTGGTCGATTCTTAAAGAAGAATTAACAGCCGAAAGCGGAACGGTTACCATTTATCATGACTTAAGCGATGATTCAAATGTCGGTGCTTTGGTAGTGAGTAAGGGCCATACAATAGTTTTGAATTTGAACGGACACACAATTGATCGCAAAAGAGAAAGTGAAGAAACTGACGGCTATGTGGTTAAGGTAGAAAAAGAAGCAAACCTCACAATTATTAATGGCACTATTACCGGTGGCTGGAACAATGGGTCCGGGGGCGGTATATACAATGAAGGAACGCTGACGCTTAGCGGTGTGTCTGTCACAAATAACAAGTGCCATGCATTGGGTGGAGGCGTTTATTGCAATGGCGGCAGTTTTAATATGACAGGCGGTGCCATAATAAATAACCATAATACCCATGACGGCAGTAAAGCCGGAGGTGGCGGAATACATGCTGAGTCGGTGACGGCATTCGAAATGAACAATGTTACGGTGATCGAGAACTCAACAGTAAGCAAGGGTGGTGGTATTCGCTTGAGTACTGGTAACATACAAACTTATATAAATAATTGTACTATAACCAAAAACGTATCAGGAGCAGAACCACATCCACAGTCAAAGGGAGGCGGCATATATTATGAAGCGACCAATAATAATGCAACACTGAATGTTAATGGCGGCATAATTTGTGTTAACAGCGTTAGCCAAGAAGGTGGCGCAATTTATGTCGGTCAAGGCATTGTTTCAGTACAGGGTTGTTATCTTGCCGATAACGTATCGGGAAGTCTTGGCGGTGCTGTAAGTGTATATCATGGCGGTAGCAACAAGCATGGCAAAGTCATCATAAATGGCTGTAGTATTAATGGAAACAGGAGCACGAATCAAGGTGGAGGAGTGTATGTCTACAGCGGTGCTGACATAGAGATTCTGGGTGAGACCCATATTGTGGGAAACGTCAGTACGACGGACGGAACCAATAATGTGTACCTGGCCAAAAGCGACGGAGTTATACGGGTTGTTGGTGATATCTCAGGTGCCGCCGTCGGTGTTTCAAGAAGCGGATTGGGCGCTATCACATCGGGGCTGGGCAGCTATGGAACGGCTTACAACTTCATCAGCGACAGCGAATCCAGATGGGTGATGCTCAACGAAGGAGAGGCAAATCTGCGGAATTATTATGCATGGGGAGAGACAGGATGGCCAAATCTTGACGGCATCACTAAAGACGATGACGACAACTATACTATCAACGCCGTTGTGACAATTCCAGAGAACACTGTTGTCAGCGCAAACAGCATCACGACGGGAATAGGCATGCTCATCATAGAAGAAGGCGGACAGGTTGTCACAGGTAGCGCATCGTCGGTGAATGCTGAGGTGAAAAATACAGTCGACGGATCGACAGCCGACGAGAACGGATGGTATCTCATCTCATCACCGGTGGCTAATCCGAGTATAACAGGGGCATCGAATCTGATAGAGACAAATGCAGAATATGACTTTTACCGCTTCAATGAGGCTTCTGATTCGCAATGGGAAAACTATAAAGCCGGTCATGCTGATTTCACCACTCTTCAGAATGGTCGCAGCTACATTTATCGTAATGAATATGACCATACCTTAAATATCAGCGGAACGCTTAACGTTTCTGATGTCACCTATGGTCTTTCATATAATGCGACAACCGCACCAAGTGGAAATGACAACGTTTTGAAAGGCTTTAACCTGATAGGAAACCCGTATTCGCACACAATATATAAAGGTTCGGCAGACTCGGCGATTCCTAACGGGGAGCTGCTTGAAAGCAATTACTATGTGCTTGACCCTGAAACAGGCGGATGGGTGCTCACATCTGACGGCAGCCCGATTCCTCCGATGACGGGAATCCTCGTCCAGGCCAAACATTCGGGGGATTTGACAATGAAAAACTCAACGGAAGGTTATGTCGCTCCATCGAGAAACGCTGACGACAGAAACATCTGGTTCACCGTCGCTAACGGCGAGTTTGAAGACAAGGCATGCGTCGAATTTCGTGAAGGTCGCGGATTGAATAAGATGGTGCACCAGAATGAGAACATCCCGATGCTCTATATCAGTCAGGACGGCGAAGACTTCGCTTCAGTTGATTTGGGCGAGAATGCCAAGTTACTCAAACTCAATTTCGAGACCAAGACAACTGGGCGTTACACATTGAGCTGCAATGTCAACGGCGGGTTCAGCTATCTGCACCTCATCGACAAAGTGGAAGGGAAAGACATCGACTTGCTCAGCGAAAAGGAATACAGCTTCATAGGGTCATCATTCGACCGAAATGACAGGTTTGAGGTTCGCCTGAGTCTGTCGGATGGTGCTGGCGACGCAACATTCGCCTACCAGAACGGTGACGACATCATCGTGAACGGCGACGGCGAACTGCTGGTGTTCGACATGATGGGTCGCATGATTGCATACCAACGTGTGAATGGCGTACAGACGGTTGAAAAACCGTCTCAGACAGGCGTTTACATATTAAAATTGAATGATAAGACACAGAAAATAGTAATTAGATAATTTGTCGCTGTACGGAATGCGAGACTTTTGAAGATTGGATATGAAAATGAAAAAGATATTAGTTTTTGTTATAGTTTTGACCATTGCTTTTGCCGCAAAGGCACAGCGTACTGATAATTTCTTCGCACCGTCGGAATTTGACGACAATATCACCCGCGATGCCGTCTTGCCGGTATTGCCTCTCTGGGGCGTGGGCTTTTTTGACTTGGACCAACCTGCAGCTCCACTTGGCAGCGGACTTGCTGTGCTGACGGTTCTCGGCGCAGGGTATGCTCTTGTGCGAAAACGGAAGAGCTGAGATATTCGTTTTAAATTTTTTCAGTTTCCCGAGAATAGTATTTCAATAATTATTGTACTTTTGTCCCTCACATATGGAAGAAAATAAGCCTAAAACGACAAAATGTCTTAACTGCGAGACAGAATTCGAAGGCAAATTCTGCCCGGAATGCGGCCAGCGTGCAGATACCGGCAGATTTACCGTCAGTTTCATATTTACAAATTTTCTGCAGGGAATACTTAGCAACGACGGCGGCGTGTGGTTTACACTGAAAAACCTGTTCACTCGCCCGGGTCAGATGATGATTGATATCATCAACGGCAAACGAAAAAGCTATTTCTCTCCGTTCCCCATGCTTTTCCTTACATTGAGCTTGTATGTCATCATTTTTGCCTTTACAGGAAGTAAGGATGATGACTTTAGTGTTGGTGATTTGGATAAAGTGGAGGTGACAACAGAAAATCAGGAAAATAACAATGATAACATATTGAGAGACAAAGTTATAAGTTATGTAATTGTTTTTAACAATTTGTACAAAAACCATTATGCAACTGTGATGGTCTTAACAATACCTTTATATTTGTTCGCGTCGAGGATTAGTTACGGAAGAAATAACCGAAAAAGATACAACTGGGGCGAGTATTGTATACCAGTGGTCTATGCAACCATCTTGGTTTTTTTGTATCGCTGTTTGCTAAGCATTATATTCGCAATATCCGACAAACTCTACGACTTTTTGGATAATTGGGTCTGGGTGGTGTTTTTGGTCGCATTCACAGCTTGTTTCAAGAAAATGCTCGGTTTCAGCATCGTGAAGACCGTGTGGAGGACCTTGCTGATGTGCGTGGTTTATTATGCGGTTATAATCCTACTGATTGTTGTCGCAGGCACTATTTTTGTGCTTATAAATTACGACGCACTAAAATCTGTATAGTGCCTCAATGGTTTTTTCTGAAAACCTCTGAGATGATAATTCCAGCAGCCACCGATGCGTTCAGCGATTCGGTGAGGCTGCCTTCGGCTCTTGGAATGTTGATAGGGCAGCTTACAAACGGCATCACGTTTCCCCTGATGCCATGCGATTCGCTGCCTATGATGATAACCCCTTGATTGTCTTTGATTTGCGTGTGATAAACATTTTTCCCCTGCATTAAAGCGCCAAATACAGGAGTTTTGACTTCTTTTAAGAACTTAACGACATCAGTCTCAACGATTTGCATCCTGAAAATGGAGCCCATTGTCGATTGTATGACCTTAGGCTGCCATGGGTCGCAGGTGTCTTCAGAAATGACAATTTTCTTGATTCCGAACCAGTCGGCGGTGCGGATGATGGTCCCGAGGTTGCCCGGGTCGTTGATGCCGTCGAGAAGCAGAACCAGCTGGTTTTCAGTGTCTTTTGGCTCGATTTTGTATCTCGGCATCATCGCAGTGGCAAAGATACCGGGAGGCGTCACGAAATTGCTGATTTGCTCCATCTGTTTGGGTGAGACGATTTCGTAGTCGGCGATTTTCTTCGCCAAGACAGGATTTTTCTCGGCCCAAGCTTCTGTTGCAAAGATGTTGTTGACTCTGAACTTTGAGTTCAGCAGTTCTTCGACGAGTTTGTTGCCTTCGACAGCGAAGATTCCGCGTTCCTTGCGGCCTTTTGCTTGCTTTAGCGACTGGATTTCTTTGACATCATTTTTAGTCATACTACAGGATTTTTGTTTTTTTAGACAGTATTAACAAGATTAACAGGATTTGGACGACTAATTATCTTGTAAATCCTGTTGATCATGTCTAATTAAAAAACATCTTGTCATTTCTGTCAAAAAAAGCCGAAGAAATCGTGTTTCCTCGGCTCATTATAAACTTGTTTATCTTGTCTTATTCAGCGAAAACTTCAAAGCTGATTTCAACTGTAACGTCTTTGTGGAGACGGATTTTTGCTTTGTAGTTGCCGACTTCTTTGATAGTGTCGTCATCAACGAGGATGTGCTTGCGGTCGATCTCGAGGCCTTTAGCTTCTTTGATGGCGTTAGCAATCTGAACGTTGTTGACAGAGCCGTAAATCTTGCCTGACTGAGCTGCTTTTGCAGGGATGCGGAGTGAAAGACCTTCGAGAACTGCTGCGAGTTCCTGGGCTTCTTTCTTAATCTTCTCCTGTTTGTAGGCCTGCTGGCGCATGTTCTCGGCTAAGACTTTGCGTGCTGACTCTGTTGCGAGGATAGCCATTCCTTGTGGGATGAGGAAGTTACGTGCGTAACCTGGTTTAACGTTGACGATGTCGTTCTTGTATCCCAAATTTTTAACGTCTTGTATAAGAATAATTTCCATGTGTCTGTCCTCCTCTTATTATTTCAAACAATCAGCTAAGTACGGCATCAAAGCAAGGTGGCGGGCTCTCTTGACAGCCTGAGCGACCTTTCTCTGGTATTTTGTTGATGTGCCTGTGATGCGGCGTGGCAAAATCTTACCCTGCTCGTTCACGAATCTCAACAAGAAATCTGCATCTTTATAATCGATGTATTTGATGCGGTTCTTCTTGAAACGGCAATATTTCTTCTTCTTTGTATCGACTGCTATAGGAGTCAAATATTTGATATCTGTGTTAGGTTGTGCCATATCATTCAAAATTTAAATGTTAAACAATTAGTTGGCTTGTTCTGCTGCTTCTGCTGCTTTACGACGTTTCTTCTCGTTGTAAGCCACAGCGTGTTTGTCAAGTTTCACTGTCAGGAAACGGATGACGCGCTCGTCACGCTTCAACTCTGTTTCCAATGTCTCGATAACATTACCTTCAGCTTTGTACTCCATCAACTGATAGAATCCTGAAGATTTCTTCTGAATAGGATAGGCGAGCTTACGCATGCCCCAGAAATCCTTGAAAACGATCTCTGCTCCGTTCTTTGTGAGCAGGTTCTCGAATTTTGCTACCGCTTCCTTCATCTGTTCTTCAGACAAAACGGGAGTTAAAATGAAAACGGTTTCGTACTGATTCATAATTTAATTTGTTGATTATTAAACAATTACGTTAAACTTAATGTTGTTTACTTTTAAGTCTGCAAAAATACTAAAATTTTCAATACATCCAACACTTTTTTAAAAATTTTCCAACATTTCTTTGCAAATGAATTCCGCTGCGTTGCCATCACCGAAAATTTCAGGGAATTTATACGGCGGATTATCCGTAAAATTGTTGAAAGATTTTACGATTCGCTCTTCGTCTGCGTCAGTGATTACTGCTGCTCCGCATTCCACAATCTCTTTCCACTCGGTCTCACTCCTCAAAATGAGGCACGGCTTCTGGAAGAAAAACGCCTCCTTCTGAACACCGCCCGAATCGGTGATAACCATCCGAGCGTGACGCTCCAGCACTATCATGTCCAAAAACGATGCCGGCGGCAGAATCTTAATATTCGGATTGTTTGTAATCTTTTCGAACAATGACTTTTCAAGGTTGACATTCAACAACTTGGATGTCCTTGGATGCAACGGTAGAACTGCCATCCTGCTTTCTGAAATCTTCAACAAAGCCTTGAAAATGGCATTCAATCTCTCCGGTTGGTCGGTGTTGTTGTCGCGATGAATGGTGCAAAGCACGTAATCTGTGCCCCTAAGTCCTTCTTTATCAAGAATTTGGGACTTTTTATCGGCTATATTGGCAAAATGTTTGCTGTTGTCGTACATCACGTCGCCGCAATGGTATATCCCCGGATTGTCGATGGTGAATTTGCGTTTGTTGTCTGGGTTAAAACCCTCATGAATCAGGTTTTTAAACCCGGTGGCTGTCGGGGAGAAGAGTAGGGTGGAGCAGTGGTCGCAGCAAATCCGGTTGATTTCCTCCGGCATCGATTTGTTGAATGAGCGCAGGCCCGCCTCGATGTGCACTATCGGGACATGGATCTTCGAAGCCGCCACAGCGCCTGCCAAAGTGGAGTTGGTGTCGCCGTAAAGCACAATATAATCTGGCTGTTCCTTCAACAGAATCTCCTCGATGCCTTCTATCATCTTCGCTGTCTGCGTGCCATGCGATGCCGAACCGACGCCTAAATTGTAATTAGGTGCAGGTATGCCCAATTCGTCGAAAAACACCTGCGACATGTTGTCGTCGTAGTGCTGACCAGTGTGCACAATCACTTCGTTCACTTCTTTTGCGAAGTGCTCCTTTATCGCGCGACTCAGTGCCGCCGCCTTGATTATCTGGGGTCTTGCCCCTATTACCGTTACTATTTTCATATCAATCCTGAATCTGCAAAACTAAAATATTTATCGATACCAATGATAATATGATCCAAAATTTTTATTTCGAGCAGTTTCCCGCCGTTGATAATGTTGCGAGTTAGGGTTTTGTCGCTTTCGCTTGGCAACACGTTCCCGGAAGGGTGATTATGGCATAGCATTATCGCGGTGGCGTTGTTTTCAAGGGCAATCTTGAATATGCGCTTCGGGTCGGCTGATGTGCCGTTTACACCTCCGTCGCTGACTTTTGTCATTTTGATGACTTTGTTTGCCGGGTTGAGCAGCATCACCCAAAGCTGTTCGTGCTCGATGTCGGCCATCCGCATGTAGAAATACTCGAATGCGTCTTTGCTGTTCTTGATGAATGCCTGTGTCGATGCTTCTGCAAAACGTCTTCGCCTTCCTAACTCCAACGCTGCCAATATACTCACGGCTTTAGCTTCCCCAATACCGTTATATCTTGTTAAATCATTGATAGTCAATTGTGAAAGTTGAACCAGATTGTCGTCAACATCTCTCATTATTCGTCTCGACAGGTCAACTGCCGACTCTTTGTTGTTGCCGGAACCGATCAATATGGCAATAAGTTCTGCATCGGAAAGGGCTTCGCGTCCCTTCTCGAGCATTTTCTCGCGTGGGCGGTCTTCTGTCGCCCAGTTTTTTATCGACTGGATTGTGTTTGGCTTCATGTCTTTTGGTTTATACGACAAAAGTTCTCCCTGCGGACAGGAAGAACTTCGTCGATATTTTCTGATAAAATTATGCTAATTTAGCTGTGAAATGTGCAAGCTTTGACTTCAAGTTAGCGGCTTTGTTGCGGTGGATGATACCACGTTTTGCCACACGGTCAATAGTTTTGTACATTTCTGAAAGCTTTGATTCAGCTTCGCTCTTGTCTGTTAAAGCTCTGAAGCTTCTAACGGCCGAACGCATCGCTCTAGCATAGAAGCGGTTGTGTAAACGTCTGTTTTCTGTCTGACGGATTCTCTTTAATGATGACTTGTGATTTGCCATTTTATTATCTAAATTTTATTTTTTTTCTCTTAATCAATTTTTCGGACTGCAAAATTACAACATTTTTTAATACGGAAAACAAAATTTTTAAAAAATTTTTAGTTGTCATTTCGAGCGGAACGTAACGAAGTGAAATGTAGTCGAGAAATCTTCTAAAAACGAAGACTTTGTGTCAAAAAGGATTTCTCCACTACGATTTGCTTCGGTCGAAATGACAGGGTGCCGCAGTCATCTCCGAATTGTCACCTTTATCAATAATTTCGCTCAGGACCACATCAACGAAAGTGTTTTTCTCAAAACCTTTACCTTTTAGCCTTAACGGAATGTAATTTTCGCCGTAGCCCCGGGCCGTCCCGTCTGCCATTACGCGTTCGATGAGCATTTTCTGAGGCTTGCCAAGCATCTGGTTGAAATACTTCAGCTTGTTTTCCGCTGAAATCTGTCTGATGATGGCACTGCGTTCGGTCTTCACTGATTCAGGAATTTGATTTGGCATTGTCGCAGCCTTCGTGCCAGTCCTGATGGAGTATTTGAAGGTGTGTATGTGGCTGAAACCGACATGCTTGCACATTTCAGCGCTTTCCGCGAAATCTGATTCCGTCTCGCCTGGGAAGCCGACGATGACATCAGTTGTTATATTGAAATTCGGAATGGCTGATTTTATACGGTCGCACATGTCTTTAAACTGTGCTGCTGTGTAGTGACGGTGCATCGATTTAAGTGTGTTTTCGGCACCGCTCTGAAGGCATATATGCATGTGCGGGGCAAGCTTCGGATTCTCGAACAGCCCCAAAAACCTGTCGCTGAAGTTGTCGGGCTCTATCGATGAAATCCTGACCCTGTAATCACCTTCTATCTTTAAAATGTTTTCGATAAGATGCTCAAAATCAACATCTTGATACTGGTAACGCCCCATGTTGACGCCTGTCAGAACTACCTCTTTGAAACCGTGAGCCACCACATTTCTGATGTTGTCGTAAATCTCATCGGCCGGACGGCTTGTGGCTCTGCCTCGCACGTTAGGGATGATGCAGTAGGAACAGAAATTGTTGCACCCGTCGTGTATCTTTATCAAACTCCTGGTGTGGAAGGTGCTGTATGCCGGACGGTAGCTGAACAAGTCCTTGTCGAAGCCTTCAGGGTCAACGGCTTCGCCTTTGAAATGGCTGTCGATGATGCTGAAAAGCGCGTATTTCCTCTCGTTGTCAATGGCGTAGTCGATGACGCCGCTGTCGAGCATCTCTTGTTTCCTGTGGTTAACCAAGCAACCCATCGCCGCGATGATGGCGGTGGGGTGGGAGCGCCTGATTTGGTTGATGGCCTGCCGGCATTTCTGGTCGCTCTGGTTGGTCACAGTGCAGGTGTTGACGACGTAGATATCAGCGTCTGCGTCGTTTCCCACCACGTCGTAACCCGCCTCCTTGAACTGCGACGCTAAGGCGTCCGTCTCGTAGAGGTTAACGCGGCAACCCAATGTCTTGAACGCTATTCGCATTTTAGTTTAGAGTTGATAGTTTGGAGTTTAGTGTAGTTTTTAAGTTTAGAGTTTATAGTTGAAAGATAATCCTGTAAGTCTTGTTAAAAAGTTTATAGTTGAAATATAATCCTGTAAATCTTGTTAAAAAGTTTATAGTTGAAATATAATCCTGTAAATCTTGTTAATCCTGTCTTACTTCGTTTTGTTATTCTTGTCAAATTAATTCCCCTTCGATAGAAAGTGCCGTGGCACTTGTCACTTTCACCGTCACGATTTGGCCTATCAGGCTCTTGTCTCTTGATTGAAACCTTATCACGATTTTCCCTTCGGTGTGGCCTGTCAGGTAGCCGTTTTTGCGGTCATAGCCGTTTACCAAGACCTTTTGTGTCTTGCCGATAAGTCCTTGGTTATAAACGAGAGAGTGTTTCATCAGCTCGTCGGTGAGGATGTGATAGCGTTCGCGTTTCTTGGCTTTCGGCACGTCGTCGGCCCATGATGCGGCGACTGCGCCCGGACGCACGCTGTATTGCGCGATGTAAGCCATGTTGTATTTGAATTCCTCCATCGCTTTGCGAGAATTTTCGAACTCTTCCTCTGTCTCGCCAGTGAAGCCCACGATAATATCTGTGAAAATCGTCGCTTCAGGCAGTAACCGTCTGATAGTGTGAATGATATGACGATAGTCGTCCAGTGTGTGCCTGCGGTTCATGCGCTGCAGCATGTTGTCGTCGCCCGACTGTATCGGCAGGTGAATCTGCTTGCCGAGGCATTTGTATTGCGAGATGACTTCAATCACTTCGTCGCTCATGTCGCGCGGATGCGGTGAGGTGAAGTAAACCCAGAACTCTTTGCCGCTGGCATCGCCGTAAGCGCCTATTCTTCTTAGCAGTTCAGCGAAATTTATCTCTTCGCCTTTCTTATCTAAACCGTATGAATTGACGTTCTGCCCGAGTAAGGTTATCGATTTGTATCCTTTGTCAACCAATTCCTTCAGCTCATTGATGATATCTTCAGATTTCCTTGACACTTCGCGTCCGCGGGTGTAAGGTACGGCGCAGTAGGTGCAGAACTTGTTGCAGCCGTTCTGAATAGGGATAAACGCCTCAAAATCAGAGAGATGGTCGGGGTCGATGACCCAGAAACGGTCCATGTTGGCTGAAGGATTCACATTTCTATTAATAGGTGTATGGAAAGCACCGTATTGTTGAATCATATCAGGCAGATCCGGCAGTTCGTTCATGGTGAAGACGAGGTCAAACAGCTTCACGAAACGCTCGCGGTCGGCAGGGAGTATGCAGCCCGACACGAAGGTCAGGCAGTTGTGGCTCTGCTTCATATCGTTCCATTTCAGAATGCGTGAATATACCTTGTCGATGCCTTTTTGGCGCACCGAGCACGCTATCACACCTAAGATATTGGCTTCCTCTTCCTTGTCAGTCTCTGTAAATCCCATGCCGTGCAGCACAGTGCGCACGCGTTCTGTGTCGCTTCGGTTCATCTGACAGCCTAATGGCAATAAAAAATACTTCATCTCTTATAATTTGGCTGCAAAATTACATAATATTCCGCAATCAAATTCAAAATATTGGGAAAGAATAGCATTATTCAACTTTTTTAACATGAATTACCATATAATCGGACGTTAATTTCCATAAATTAAAAAATGATTAGTAAAATTAATGAAAATTATATGGTCAATTAACGACAATTAATGTTTATGAATATTTAATAAATAAGACTGACAATATCTTTTGCGACCTCGTTTTGACCGTAATCAGGGGCTTTTTTGATACTAGCACCTGTTAATAATCGTTCGGTTTCGTCAATCAGGTCGGGCTCGAGACCGTCAGATGCGATTGAAATGCTTTCGATGATGCCTTTTTCTTCGTTGACATGCATGTCGAGTTCCACCAAACCCCAAGGGAACTGGGCGCTTTTCTTTGCATGGAAGTTGCGCCATTTGCCGAAAAGGTATTCGTCTGAAGCGAATAAGTCTCTGGTTTTCAACACTTTGTCGGTAAGCAGATCTTTGAATTCCACAACTTCTGCTTTTGCGTCGTAAACTTCTTCGAAAGCCCTTGAGAGATAAGGCATGATCGAATCTGAAGTTATATCTGCAACTTCTGAAAGATTTATGATTCTGCTTGCCACTGATTTCACGCCGTGTTTCTGTAGTTTGGCAGGGTTTACCTTAAGATATTTTGCCAGTTTTTCGCCGTCGGTCTTAATAAGAATCGTGCCGTGGTGCAGTCGTCTGTCTTTGTATATTCCAAAGGCGTTTCCGGAGAATTTACGGCCCTCGAAAAGGATGTCGTTTCTGCCCGAGACTTCTGTCTCCAGGCCGAAATATCTCAAAGCTGTCTTGATGACGTTCATCTGTTTGGTGACGTCGTAGTGTTTTTTATGAGCCACGAATGAGAAGTTGAGGTTTCCCAAATCGTGATATACAGCGCCGCCGCCGGTACGGCGGCGGGCGGCGTGACCACCCTCGGCGAGGAGCAGATCCACATTACATTCAGTGAACGGGTTCTGGTTGTAACCATACACCACCGTCTGCTGGTTCTTCCACAAAAACATAGTCACCACTTCAGAATCGCCTTCGTCCAGAAGTGAACTCTCAACCGCAAGATTCAGATGCGGATTGTATTGACTGCCGATAATTAATTGAATTCTTGGTTTCATTTTAGAAAATCATATATCCAACGGTGACCTGGATGCTTACATTTTTATTAGCCCCCGCCTCTTTCACCACATCGAGGAAGCCGAAATATGCTCTCAAGCTAACAAAACAGTTCTCGTGCGGGATGAGATTGTCGGTATAGACACCGAAAATCAGGCCGCAGTCAAAGCCGTTGCTGTCAAGATGTGTCTTGTGCCAGTCTTCGTTGCCGACTTTTGATTTGAGGCTGCTGGCGATGCGGTAGCGGAAATTCATACCGGCTTCAATTCCGAGAATGTCGGTGAAATAATACTGGTAGAGTATAGGTGTGTTGATATATTGAAGACTGTATTTGCTGTACACCTTGACCTCTCCGATCTCACCTGAAATCCAACGTTCTGACTGCTGTCCGCCTGTTGAATAATTGATGTCGGCAATGACGCTGCTGTTTCCTGAAAAGATATATCTGCCGTAGACACCCGCGACAAGGCCCAATCTCAGTCCGTTGTTCTGGAATCCGCTGAGTGTCGTCATGCCGAAACCTCCGCGCACGCCAATATGATAATCGCGGTCTTGCGCTTTCAGAGAGCCTCCGCTTGCCAATAAAAAAAACAAGACCGCCAACAAAAATGTCATAATTTTTGATGGAAGTCTTTTTTTGTTATTTAAGAGGCTTCTTTTCATATCATTAAGCATAAAACTGAAAAAGCCAGATTACAGGTCATTGTCTTGTGCGCCCCTGCTTTCTGACTTCGTTTTCAATTTGTAGTCTCTCCGGGATTTGAACCCGAGTTACCAGGATGAAAACCTGACGTCCTAACCAGACTAGACGAAGAGACCGATTTTAGTCAAAAGTTTAAAGAGTAAAGTAAAAAGAGTTCTAGTTTCCTTTAACTTTTAACTCTTATCTTTTAACTAAGCTTAGTAGTCTCTCCGGGATTTGAACCCGAGTTACCAGGATGAAAACCTGACGTCCTAACCAGACTAGACGAAGAGACCGACTTTTGCGCTGCAAAGATACAACTTTTTTCGTTACAAACACGAAAAATATTTATTTTTTAAAAAATTAGCTAAGATGCTGAAAATCAACACTAAAAAATGCAAAAACAGAATTATTCGAATGTCAGAGATATTTGGAAAGTCCTGTTTTGGATGCTTTTTATACTCGAATCGTAAATCAAATTCTGTGAATCAAGGATGTTGAACAGTCCGAAACTCATCTTTGCCTCGATGCCGAATTTGAAATGACCGTTGTAGAAATCGAAGCCTGCGCCGACTTCTGCAGCAAGGTCGGTGCGCTTCACCCTGATGTTGTCGGTTACCGAGATGAGCTCTCCTTGAGCATCATAAATGTCTACCCGTGATTTCTTTTGCGAAGCAAGGTCAATTTTGAAGTTTCCACCAGCGATAACGTAAGCTGCGATGTTATTGAGTCGTTTTGACCTGTATTTTACCTGTAAAGGAAATTCCACGAAAGTGGAGAAAATCGACTTTTTCTTGCCGAAATATGGGGTGTCGTCGGCAGTGCCGTCGTTAAATTCACGATAAAACTGGTACTCCAATGTCCTTGAGCCGAAGCTGAGCGAAGGTATTAAACGCAGGTCGAAATATTTTCCAAGACGAAGGTTGCCTACGACGCCGACAACAAAGCCGTGCTCGGGAACAGGGGTGATGCTGCGGACGTAATAGGTCGCGTCTGGAGAGGCATATGAGTCGGTGTTTGGATACTCTGATGCCGAATGTGGTATCAGCTGATAGCCTTCGTTAAACTTTATGGCATACGACATCTGGTTGTATCCCAGGATAAATCCGAAATGGTACGGCTGGTTGTCGTACAACATAAGATTTTTAGGTTTTTCGCTTTGGGCCATAAGACTCTGCGGAATCACGACGAGCATAATCCCGATGGCAAATAGCACCTTTTTAAATGATGATATTGTTAACTTCATAGACCTATTAACGCAAAAAATACCTTATTATTATATTTTTTCCGTTTCTTTTAAAAGCCTTTCCTTATTAATAGGCACTGCTCCTATTTCTTCGCAGACGAGACCGCCGGCGAGATTGGATATTGCAGCGATATGATAAGCGTCGAGGCCGCAAACCAGACAAAGCATAGCAACGCCAAGAACTGTGTCGCCAGCACCTGACACATCAGCGATTTTGCGAAGATGAGCCGGAATATAATGATGATTTTTGACGCCGTCGACCACTTCCTGAATCAAGACACCGCGTTCCGACAAGGTGTTCATCACAAAACGGCAGTTTAATCTGTCTTGTAACGCATTGACACCCATTAAGATACCGTCAATAGTGTCTGTCGGGAACTCAACGGTGATGCCTTCTTTGAGTTCTTTCAGGTTGGGCTTGAAAAGTGTGCATTTCTCGTAGGCGAGGAAGTTGTTTTTCTTTGGGTCGACGCCGACAGGTATGTTTTTCTCGTTGGCGACGGCGATGGTGTGGCGTATGAGTTCCTCGGTGAGCACACCTTTATTATAATCTTGGAGTATGATGCCGTCGATACGTTCGCGATAGAGTATGGTGTCGATTTTCTCACGCAATGCCGCGAACTCTTTCTCGGTGAGGTTGAAAGTGTCCTCATCGTCGACGCGAAGCATCTGCATGTTGTTGCCGATGATGCGGTATTTTGTGGTGGTACGGCGTTCCTTGCTCTTGACGATGCCGTTGTTTGGCATCTTGTGCTCCTTTAGCAAGTCGAAGAAATCGTGCGACTTTGAGTCGTCACCGATGATGGAGCATAAAACGGGCTCGGCACCGAGTGCCTTGATGTTTTGCGCTACGTTGGCAGCACCTCCGAGACGCGCAAAACGGTTGCCTACCGCTACGATAGGCACCGGAGCCTCAGGCGAGATGCGCTCGACCTTACCGTTAAGGTAAAGGTCGAGCATAACATCACCTATAATGAGTATTCGCTTGTCGTTGAAGGACTCAAAAAGCGTTTTGATGTCTTCTCTTGGCATTGTGAATATTATTTAAGTTTTGCAAAAGCTTCTTTGAGACGGCGTGCTGCTTCGCGGAGCTTGTCGTCGGATGTGGCGTATGACAGACGGATGCAGTTGTCGTTGCCGAAAGCACCGCCAGCCACGCATGCCACGTGTGCGTTGTAAAGCAAGTACATGCACAAATCATCGCTGTTCTTGATGACTGTCGCACCGTCTGACTTGCCGTAATATGCTGAGACATCAGGGAACATGTAGAATGCACCAGCTGGCAAACTCAACTTGATGTCCGGAATCTCCATAAGGAGCTTATAGAACATGTCGCGACGTGCTCTGAAGGCCTTGCACATGTTCTGAACCTCTTCTGAATTCTCTGGTGAGAGCTGCATTGCCGCCACTGAAGCAGCTTGTGAAATGGTGCAGATACCTGATGTGTACTGTCCCTGAATCTTGTTGCAGGCGTTGACGATAGCCATAGGAGCTGCAATGTAACCGATTCTCCAACCTGTCATGGCATAACCCTTGGCAACACCGTTGACGATGACGAGACGGTCTTTCAACTCTGTGAACTGACCCATTGACTCGTGCTTGTGCTCGTATTGGATGAACTCGTAAATCTCATCAGAAATGATAATGATTTCCGGGTGTTTCTTGAACACTTCGACCAATGCTTTGAGTTCGTCTTTGGTATATACAGAACCGCTTGGGTTGCATGGTGTGCTGAAAATGAAAGCCTTTGTCTTTGGCGTGATGGCGTCTTCAAGCTGTTTTGCAGTGATCTTGAAGTGCTGCTCAGGTGTTGTGTTGATGAACACCGGAGTGCCGTCGGCGAGCTTCACCATCTCAGGATATGACACCCAGAATGGGGCAGGGATGATGACTTCGTCACCCTTGTCGAGGATGGCGAAAAACGTAGTCGTGATGGCTTGCTTTGCACCGTTTGACACGATGATGTCAGTGTCTTTGTAATCCAAACCGTTGTCGCGACGGAGCTTCTCGGCGATGGCTTTGCGCAATGCCGGAGTTCCAGGAACCGGTGGATAGTGCGTGTCGTTGTTGTTGATGGCATCAATACCCGCCTGTTTTGCACTGATAGGTGTGTTGAAGTCAGGCTCACCGATGCTCAATGAGATGATGTCGATACCTTGAGCCTTGAGTTCGCGGCTCTTCTGCGTCATTTTCAATGTGGCTGATTCCGCCATGTTGATGACTCTCTGTGATAATGTACCCATATCTATATTTTTAAATTGATTATTGACCGTTTGAGACTGCAAAGGTACGGATTTTTATGATAAGAAAACTTTTGTTTGAAAATTTTGTTAGAAATTGAAAAAATCACTATATTTGCACTCTAAAAAAGCAGAAAATGACGCCAATAAATTGGATATTGATCGGGTTGATTGTGGTGATGACGATTATCGGTTTTTTCTTTTTATTTAACAACAAGAATGATAATCAATCGGGTACGGGCAAGAAAAGACATAGCGATGTTGTCACTCCATTGAAAATCCAGGCTTATGAAAGGCTCGTTTTGTATCTGGAAAGAATCAGGTATACGGTGCTGGTTAAAAGGGTTTTTATGCCCGGAATGTCACGCACCGACCTGCAGTTTGCCCTGATTCAAAACGTTCAGGACGAGTTGGAACACAATTTGGCGCAACGTCTTTACGTCAGCGAGCCTACTTGGTTTAACATAATCATCGTTAGAGATGAAGTTTTGAAGAGCATCAACGCGGCTTTTGATGAAAATGCCAATACGGATGCCGCAATGATGGCCCAAATTATTGCATCGATGGATAACTCATTGATAGACAAGGCTGTCATTGCAATTAAGAAAGAATTTAATACTGTTTGTTATGAAAGTTGAGTTTACAGCTGCTCAGATTGCAGCGCTTTTAGGCGGAAAAGTGGAAGGTGACCCGGAAGCTAAGGTTTGGAATGTGGCACGTATTGAGGACGGCGCACCTGGAATGTTGAGTTTTCTGGCTAATCCGAAATATATTCATTACCTTTATAATACAGAGTCGACAATAGTTTTGGTTAATGCCGATTTTGAGCCTACAGAACCGGTGAAAACCACAATGATTAGAGTGGCCAACGCTTACGAATCGTTTGCACAGCTTTTGGGAATATATCAGGAATACACAAATAATAAAGTCGGCATTTCTGATTTGGCTTACATCTCAACAGACGCGGAATATGGCGAAAGCTGCTATATCGGTGAATTTGCCTACGTCGGCGAGAGAGTGAAGATAGGCAATAACGTGAAGATCTATCCTCAGTGTTATGTGGGCGATGATGTCGTGATTGGCGACAACACAGTGCTTTATTCCGGCGTGAAGCTTTATTCGATGACGCATATTGGCAAGGGATGCATCATTCATTCAGGCGCGGTGCTCGGAGCCGACGGCTTCGGCTTTGTGCCACAACCTGACGGTACATACAAGAAGGTACCTCAAATCGGCAATGTTTTGATTGGCGACAATGTGGAAATCGGCGCAAACACCACCATCGACCGCTCAACAATGGAGTCGACGAAAATTCATAACGGAGTGAAACTCGACAATCTTATCCAAATCGCCCATAATGTGGAAGTCGGAGAAAATACTGCAATGGCTGCGCAATCGGGTATAGCAGGCTCGGCACATGTCGGTAAGAACTGCATCATTGCCGGTCAGGTGGGTATCTCAGGACATTTGACGGTAGCCGACAGAACCATAATCGGGCCACAGTCAGGTTTGACAAAGGGAGTGAAAGAACCAGGAAAATCGATAATGGGTGCTCCGGCATACGATTATGCCAAATATATGAAAGATATTGTTAGACAACGCAATATAGAAAAAATTGAAGAAAAAATCGTTGAGCTGGAGAAAAAACTTGAAGAAATATTGTCAAAGTAATACATATTTTTGTAATTTTGCATCATATTTTCGATTCAGATTATAATGGTGGAAAAACAACATACAATAAAAAAGAGCGTCAGCATTAGCGGAACGGGATTGCATACTGGTCAAAGTGGCACGCTGACATTCCATCCTGCCGATATCAATCAAGGTATTAAGTTTAGAAGAGTTGACCTGTTCGGCCAGCCTATAGTGGAAGCGCGTGTTTACAATGTGGTTGACACCTCGCGAGGCACAACCATCGCACAAAATGGAGTGAAGGTTTACACCGTCGAACATATCATGGCAGCTTTGAGAGCCATGAATATCGACAATGTGCTTATCGATTTGAACTGCGAGGAGCCACCAATCCTGGACGGAAGCTCGAGAATAGTGCTGGAAGCTTTGAAAGAAGCGGGCATCGAGGAACAGGATGCTGAGCGTAAATGCTTGAAAATCACTAAGAAGATAGTTTATACCCATCCAAAAGTCGGTTGCGAAATCATGGTTGAACCAGCTGACAAGTTCAGCATCGACGTGAAAGTCGATTACAAATCAGGAGTTCTCAACGTACAGGAGGCACATATGCATGATATCAGCGAGTTTGAGACAGACTTCGCCATGTGCAGGACATTTGTGTTTTTCCAGGAGCTCGAGATGCTGCTCGCTCACAACCTCATCAAAGGTGGCGACCTCTCGAATGCTATCGTTTTCATAGAGAAACAGGTATCTGAAGAAGACCTGAAACGTGTTGCCAAGCTGTTCCACAAAGAATCGGTGGCAGTGCACGAAGGCGGTATCCTCAACAATGTGACATTGTACTTCGACAACGAGCCGGCACGTCACAAACTGCTCGACATCGTCGGCGACCTCACACTTCTCGGAATGCCAATCATCGGAAAGGTGACGGCATACAAACCGGGACACTTCGCAAACACCGAGTTTGTGAAGCTTATCGTGAAGAAAATGGGACTTTAAAATGTGCAGCATGCGGCTGAATGTGCCGCGGCGCGAAATTTGTAGGCTTCGCCTAACGTGATAGTGTGGTGGAGTATAAGGAATCTAAAAGTTTTCCGACGGTTTCGTTGGAAAACTTTTTTATTACACCCTCGCGAAGGTCTGTGGCATCGTAGTTTTGATATGTCTGCAGCATGGTCCCCATCGCATCAGCAAGCTTTTCAGGATTTTGAGGCGGAACGAGGATACCGTTGCTTTCGTTAACAATCTCAGGTATCCCGCCGACATTGGTGCTTACGACAGGCAGCCCGCAGGCAAAGGCCTCAAGCAGGACGACCCCCTGGGTCTCGTAGTTGCTCGAAAGCACAAGGAAATCACCGGAAGCTAATTCATCAATCAGTTGCTGGCCTTCCAAAACACCAGTAAATCTTATGTTTTCCTGATGCTTCAATTGCAAGGCATAATATTTTGTCATGCTAAAATCGATGCCGTCGCCGATGAAAACACATTCAAAACTGACATTCTTGCTTTCAAGAATCTTCAAAGCATCAATCAAACCTGTGATGTTCTTGGATTTGTTCTCAAAACAGCTGATATGAATGATTTTCGGTGTCGCATTGTGATGCTGCTGTGGCTTGAACACATTGACATCCACAACATTAGGCACGATAACGTAATTCTTGTTATGAAGTCCGTGGTTTTGCATCGCTTTGGCGAGGATATCGGTGACCGTGGTGACGGCAGAGGCATGTTTTACAACGGTTTTTGTCAGTTTTTTTCTGAGAAATCCGCTGAAATCGTTGCCTGGAAGGTAACGTGACCAATGCTCAGTAATAATATAAGGTGTGCCGTGAATGGTTTTGTGCCACCAAGCTATCAGTCCGAGACGAGTTAGAACGTGAACGTGAATAATATCCGGTTTCGGCAGACGTTTCAATGCCTTCCGGTTAGCTCCAAAAAATCTTAATAACGAAAGAATTTTAGATTTTGACTTTTTGTAATAAACACGAATCGTGCGGACGTTGTTTGTGGTCTCGTCAACGATATCATATTGATTATCAGGATGGACATACACGACAGATATGTCGTTGAATAACGCTGCTGCTTCGGCATGACGCTGTACGAAGAGTCCTAGCATAGGGTCGTAGCGGTGGGGATACCAGCGCGCCAGAAAAACGATATGTCTGCGCTCGTTGTCCACTATCTCATGTCGATGATTTCTACGTCAGGGTAGTCGGTTTCATTGAATGTGAAGAACCCGTCAGGCAGTTTCTGATTGGTGACGAATTTTGTTATATCGTAAACGAATTCGTTGTTATTGTTGTCGAAGACATGCAAGTCTTTGATTTCCAATGTTTTTTCATCGATGGTTACAATAATTTTTTCTATATTCTCATCACCGGACAAAGGTTTTACTTCGATTTTTTTGGTGTTTCCATTGTCGTTTTCGAGGAATTTTGCAGTGATATTGTCATAGTAAGAGTTGATGATGGCAATAGGTGAGTTGCCTCCATCTGAGTCGACTTCGCTAATCATAACCTCTTCAGCATCAGCGTTATAAGTCCAAGTGATGCGGCCGTCGCAGATGATGTCCTGGCCCATGATATGCAATTTGAAAGCCTTGTCCTGCAGGAAGCCAGAGCCTTCCATGGTCTCATAGATGCCTGCTTCTGTGTTAATCATGCTGTAATTGAAGGCGATTTCGATGTTGTCGTATGATTTCAGCTTGTCGACTGCGGCTTTGAACATAGATTCCGCATCTTGTGCCTTAAGGCTAAAACTCAATGTTAAAATGCTGATAATAAGTAAAAAATATCTTTTCATGTCAATTAAATAAATTCGTTGTTTTTAATGTCGTTGTCTAAATCGAGGTCTTTGAGGAACTGTTCGAGGGCGAATTCTGTAGCCACTTTCACTTCACGTTGTTTACTTCCTGCGAATGGGCCTACGATGCCGGCTTTTTCGAGTTGGTCGATGATACGTCCCGCGCGGTTGTAGCCGAGTTTCAGCTTACGCTGCAGCATTGATGTTGAGCCTTGTTGGGTCTGCACCACGATGCGTGCTGCGTCTTCGAAGAGAGGGTCGCGTTCGTTCGGGTCCATAGCATCTTTTGAGCTGCTTTCTTCCTGTTCGTCGGGGCAGTCGGGGAGGAGGTAGGCGTCTTCATAGCCTCGTTGCTCACCGATGTAGTCGCATATCGCCTCGACTTCAGGCGTGTCGATGAACGGACACTGCAGACGCACCAGGTCTTGGCCTGTCGACATAAGCATATCACCGCGTCCGACGAGCTGTTCGGCGCCGTTGCTATCCAAGATGGTGGCCGAGTCGACACGCGAGATGACGCGGAATGCGATACGTGCAGGGAAGTTAGCCTTGATGGTACCTGTGATGATCTTCACTGAAGGACGCTGCGTTGCGATGATGAGGTGGATTCCGATAGCACGCGCCAGCTGTGCCAGACGTGCGATAGGGCCTTCCACTTCGCGGCCTGCCGTCATGATGAGGTCTGCGAACTCATCGACGACGAGCACGATATATGGCATGAAGTGATGACCGTCGTTCGGGTTGAGGCGGCGGCTGACAAATTTTTCGTTGTATTCCTTGATATTACGCACGCCGGCGTCTTTCATGAGCTCGTAACGGTTGTCCATCTCGATGCATAAGGAGTTGAGCGTGCGCACCACCTTTCTCACGTCGGTGATGATGGCGTCTTCGGCATCCGGCAACTTGGCAAGATAATGGCGCTCAATCTTACGGTAAAGGCTTAACTCAACCTTTTTCGGGTCGACGAGGATGAACTTCAGCTCGGCAGGGTGTTTGCTGTACAGCAAAGATGCTATAATGGCGTTGAGTCCCACTGACTTACCTTGTCCGGTGGCACCAGCCATCAGGATATGCGGCATTTTGGCGAGGTCGGCGACGTAGCTCTCGTTCTGGATGGTTTTTCCAATGCCGAATGGCAATGCAAAGCCACTTTTCTGGAACTTCTCTGAGCCTATGATGGTGCGCATCGACACGGTCTGCGGCTTCTTGTTCGGAACCTCGATACCGACGGTGCCCTTGCCCGGGATAGGAGCAATGATACGAATTCCCAACGCGGCAAGGCTGAGCGCGATGTCGTCCTGAAGTCCCTTGATCTTGGAGATTCTGACACCTGCAGCAGGCACTATCTCATACAAAGTGACGGTAGGACCGATGGTGGCCTTAATCTTGTCGATTTCAATGGAATAGTTGGCGAGGGTGTCGACAATACGTTTCTTGTTGGCTTCAAGTTCCTCACGGTCAACGCCGTTGTCTTCATCGCCATAGTCCTTCAGCAGATCGAGAGGCGGAAGCTTGAAGTCGGAAAGCTCGAGTTTCGGGTCGTAAGAAGTGTCAAGACCGAAATGCTCACCATTTTCCTTGACCTGTTTCTCCTCGGTCTGCTCGGTGATTTCCATCTCCACTTCATCAGATTTTTCTGATATCTCTTCAGGCTCGACCTCAACGGGTCCCTCATCCTCATGATGCTTTTTGATGACAGTTATCTCTACTTCCTCCTCATCTTCCTCCTCGTTGTCTTTTTCGTCATCAAAACCATCGGTGAGATCAATTTCATTAGGTTTTTCCTGATTTATTGGCAGATTGAGAGGCTTATTGATGACAGGCTCCGGCTCTTCTTCGTATGCTGTGTCTTCATTTGCAGGAATGTCGTTGTTTTCCTTTTTCTTTAAGAAATCAAATTTTATGTTGAAAGTGAAGAAAACATAGAGAAAAGCTGTGAATATAAGCAACAAAATGACACCTACTGTGCCTATATACATCTGCGTGTAAGCAAAACATTTATAACCGATGAGGCCGTAAAATTTCCAGTTGCTGATGACTCCGTTGTCAAGAATAAGGGCGAGGAAAATCGGTATCCAGAGGATGCAAATCAGTCCGTATTTCCAAAGAGTCCAGCCTTTGATGAATGATTTGTTGCATATCATGCTGACGCCGAGCAATCCGATGAGGAAAATGATATAAGCGGTTCCGAGGCCGAACATATTAAGACTCATTTCTTCCCCTAAATAGTTGAGCCACTTGCCTTTAGGCGTATGACCAAGATAAGGGTTGACGAAGGCGATGAGCAGGAATACACTTATCAGCAATATCAAAATGCCAAAACATATTCTGCCACGGCCGTTATGTTCTTTGCGGCGTTTGGCGACTTTGCTTTCAGGTTTTTTCGATGCCTTGAGTTTTACAGGTTTCTCAACCGATTTTTCAGACTTTTCTTTGGCCTTTTTTACGGTTTTCGCCACCTCATCCTGAAAAACAGCAGTGGTTGGTTGAACTCTAAGTCTATTCTTGTTTTCTGTCATCGTTTGGGTTTTTAATGAGACGGACTATCATTCGTCTTTACACTATTTTGGAAATTTGAAAAATCTGTTCCAACGAATCTTACCGTAGGTGTTGTCCTTTGAGAACCAGACAAATAGCGGTTTTCCGACGATATGGTCGACAGGCACATAACCCCAGAAGCGTGAGTCTTGAGAGTTGTGGCGGTTGTCGCCCATCATCCAGTAATAGTCCATTCCGAAAGTATATTCGTCAGTTTCAATTCCATTTATATAGATTTTGTTGTCCTTGATTTTCAATGTATTGTGTTCGTATGCCGTGATGCAGCGTTCATAAAGTGCGATGTTTTTCGGGGTGATTTTTACGGTGACGCCTTCCTGCGGAATCACGATAGGTCCGAAGTTGTCGACGTTCCATCTGAAATGCAGGGTGTCGTTAGGGAATATCTCTTGTGAGACCTCAGTGCCGGCGGGTGCTACGACCTTAGTCACCTCGGTTACGAACGACTGTTTGGCAAACTCTTGAGCTGTCGTGGCGTTCATATTCAGGATGAACTCGTTAGCGACAGGTGTCCTGTATCCCTCATAGATGCCGAATTTTTCCAAAATCTTGGGGTTCAGGCTGCTGCCGTTGATTTTTACGAGATAGTTATGTTGCATGAAAGTAGGCTGGTATCCCATCTCACCGTTGATATACACCACGCCGTCGATGATTTGGAGGGTGTCGCCCGGCATGGCGATGAGGCGTTTCACATAGTTTTCGCGTTTGTCAACCGGTCGGGTGATGATTCTGCCGAAGTTGGCTTTGTCGTTGTTGACGCGTTCTCTGCCGTATCTTCTAACTAACTGATAATAAGTGACATTGCTCTGGTAGACTTCGCTTACTGTGTCACCGGCAGGGAAGTTGAACACTATCGGGTCGTTGCGTTTGATGCTGCTGAAGCCAGGCAGACGCCAATAACCGCATTGTGGCCATTCGATGTACGATTTCATTGTCTTTGACCAAGGCATGGTGTGGTGCACAAACGGGAAGCTTATCGGCGTGTTGGGGAAACGCGGACCGTAGCCTATCTTACTCACGAGGAGGTAGTCGCCGGTCATGAGGGTGCCCTCCATACTTGACGACGGGATAGTGTACATCTCGAAGAGGAAAGTCCTGATAATCAATGCGGCGAACACTGCCCAGAGGATGGCGTCGAGCCAGTCGCGCACCCAGCCTTTAGGTGGACGCACCGTCGTTCTCGGATCGTGATATGTCACGTTTTTCTTGCTCAAAATCGGGAAATAGACGTAAGGGAAGAAGCCCGCAGCCACGATTTCGCCGAAGCTGAATCTGTTGTAGCATTTAGCCAACTCGATGAACATCAGAAATGCCATGAAAGTGTTGATATATGGGAATATCAGCAAAAAATAGCACCACCATTTGTTCCATCTTATAATTTTTGATAAGACATAAAGGTTGTAATAAGGGATGAAAGCGGTGTTTCTGTTATATCCGGCGCCTTCGTAGAATTTGTAGCAGAACGCAGCACAAATTGAAAAAAACAGTGGCAGCAACAGTATTGTCATTAACATTTCCATAATTCTAAACTTTTATCTTTTAACTCTTAACTCTTAACTCTCTATCAGCTCTTCCATTGTATAAATTCCTTTTTTATTCTGTATAAACTCAGCGGCGATGACGGCGCCGGTGGCGAATCCTTTGCGGCTGAACGCTTCGTGGCGCAGTGTTATCTCGTCGCAGTCGGACAGTGCCTTGATTTCGTGGATGCCGAACACTTCACCTTCCCTGATGGCATTGACTCTCAGCATCTTGGCATCGTCGTTCAAAGGTGCGTCTTCGTCGTCAAGCATCCAATATTCGTAATTTTCGTTGTTGTCGATGATGTCCTCGGCAAGTTTTATCGCTGTTCCGCTAGGCTTGTCGAGTTTGTGGATATGATGCGTCTCGGTGATGTCTAACTGATAGTCATATTTTTGAGCGAATTTTGCCATCTCTTTGTTTAATTTAAAGACAAAATTCATTCCGATGCTGAAGTTAGGGGCATAAAACAGCGTGTGTCCTTCATTCTTGCAGCGGTTGCTGATTTCGTCGAGGTGCTCGTACCATCCTGTTGTGCCGACGACCATCGGGATGTCGAGTTCGAAGCATTTCTCGATGTTAGCGATGGCGGTGGCGGGTGTGCTGAACTCTATTACCACGTCGCAATCGGCGATGCCGTCGATGTTGTAGTACCAGTCCTGTTCGGTGTCGATGCGGTATACCACCTCATGCCCGCGCTGTAGAGCTATCTGCTCCACTTCGTGGCCCATCTTGCCATATCCAAGTATTACTATTTTCATTTAAAAATTAAGTTTCAATGTTAATCCTAAAGTGTTCACTTGTCCGAAATTAACCTCATTTATCGGGTTGAACTGCGGTTCTACGTGTAATGTCAGGTCATCGCCGACGTCATAATAGAAGAAGTGTGCGTCGACGTTGGCGTCGATTATTTGGAGTATGTACCACGCCGCTGTGATGATCCAGCTTAGCTCCATGTTGCTGCGGTAGTAGTCGCGCAGTGTGATGAGGTTGTCTTCGGTATATTTTGCCGACTCGTCGATGGCGTCTTGGCTGACGTCGGTTTTGATGCCCATCTTGTAGTCGTAGGCGTCTCTGTAAAGACGATAGTCTTTGCCGTTTGTGATGGCGAAATATGTCGTCACGCCGAATCCTGCATAAACTATGGGCATCTTCCAGTATTTATGGTTGTAAGCCTGTCC
Source organism: uncultured Bacteroidales bacterium (assembly GCA_900315175.1). Classification (GTDB taxonomy): domain Bacteria; phylum Bacteroidota; class Bacteroidia; order Bacteroidales; family F082; genus Limimorpha. The sequence continues at coordinate 233,620 of OMYA01000002.1, read as the reverse complement.
GGCGCCTGGTATGAGGGCGAGCAGTGTGGCTTTTTTCGGGCTGTGGCTGTTTTTGATGTTTGCGGTCTGGACAGGGTCATCCTGTGTCAAGATAATGGTGTCTTGAGCTTTGATGCCTTGCCATGCAAGTGTAAGTAGTATCAGTAACAGTCCTAACCGTTTCATTATCAGTTGCCTTTGTTTATGAAGTCGATGAGTTTTTCAAACTCCTCGTCGTTTTTGAAGTTGATTATCAAAGAGCCTTTGCCTTTGCTGTTGCGACTTACTTTCACGCCCATCTTGAGGGCTTTTGACAATGTTTCTGCTTGAATTTTATAGCTTTCAGGGAGCACGTCTTTTTGTTTCTTTGCCGGTGCTTGTTCGCGGGCCAGCATTTCCACTTGGCGCACGCTCAGGTCTTCGTCGATGATGCGTTTCAAGATGATGAGTTGCTTTGACCTGTCGTTGATGTTGATCAAGGCCTTGGCGTGTCCCATAGTGATATATCCGTCGCGGATGGCGATTTGGATTTCTGCGGGGAGTTTAAGCAATCTCAGGAAGTTCGCTACTGTTGAGCGGTCTTTACCGACTTTTTCGGAAAGCTGGTCTTGGGTGAGTTTGCATTCTTCGAGCAGTCTTTGATAAGAGATTGCCACTTCAATGGCGTTGAGGTTCTCGCGGTGTATATTCTCGATGAGAGCCATTTCGAGCATTTGCTCGTCGTCGGCCACGCGGATGAACACGGGGATTGTCTTAAGCCCTGCCATTTTTGATGCGCGCAGACGGCGTTCGCCGGAGATGAGCTGGTATTTGTCGTAGCCCATTTTGCGCACTGTCACAGGTTGGATAACGCCTTGGTTTTTTATCGATTCAGCGAGTTCGTTGAGTGCCGTCTCGTCGAAGTCGGTTCTTGGCTGGAACGGGTTCGTCTCGATCTTGTCAATATCAATCTGTGCTATGGCGCCTGCCACATAGTTGCCCGAGATGTCTGCAGATGTGATGTCAGTTTCCGGGCTTTGGAGTATGGCGTCGAGGCCGCGACCGAGTCCTCTTTTTTTATTTGGTGTTGTCATTTTCCTTAAATGTTACGTTCTATGATCTCGCGTGCGAGGTTGATGTAGTTGATGGCTCCGCTGCTTGCCGCGTCATGCATGATGATGGGTTGTCCGAAGCTCGGTGCCTCGCTGAGACGTGTGTTCACGTTGATGATGGTGTCGAACACCATGGTCTGGAAGTGTGTCTTGACTTCGTCAACAACTTGCTTTGAGATACGTGTGCGGCTGTCGAACATTGTCAGCAGAATGCCTTCAATGTCGAGGTCTTGGTTGAATCGCGACTGCACTATCTTGATGGTGTTGAGCAGTTTGCCGAGACCTTCGAGTGCGAAATATTGGCATTGCACTGGGATTATCACCGAGTCGGCGGCAGTCAGCGAGTTGACGGTGATGAGGCCTAGCGACGGTGAACAGTCGATGATGATGAAGTCGTATTCGTCTCTGATAGGGGCGAGGCAGTTACGCATCATCTGTTCGCGTTGAGGCACGTTGATGATTTCTATCTCGGCGCCCACAAGGTCGATGTGTGCCGGCAGAAGGTACAGGTTAGGAGTCTCCGTTTCCTTAATTATCGTACGCGGGTCGATGTGGTCGATGATGCATTCGTATATGCTCGCGTCGATGGTCTTCGGGTCGAAGCCCACGCCCGATGTGGCGTTAGCCTGCGGGTCAGCGTCAATGAGTAATGTCTTGTGCTCCAACACTGCCAGACTCGCCGCCAGGTTTATCGCGGTGGTCGTTTTGCCTACACCGCCCTTCTGATTTGCTATCGCGATAATCTTTCCCATTGCTAAAAATATGTGTTATATTTAAACGTACAAAGATACGGAAAATTTTTGGAATACTTATTTTATTTTTAAATAAATTATAAACAATGAAAAAATCCCGATAACCTCAACGTTACCAGGATCTTAACACCACTTAAAATTAACCAAATACTATGAACGGTAAACCGTAAACATTATTTCTTGTCCATATCGTTGAACCAGTCTTCGACATCGTCTTTCATTTCGCCGTCATTTGGTTCGTCATAAACTTTAGGCTCGTCGAAATAGCCTTCCGGATATTCGCCTGTCTCAATGAAATTAAGGGTTTCCTTAAGGGCGTTGGCGAATTTCTCGAAGTCTTCCTTGTAAAGGAAAATTTTGTGTTTCTCATAGAAGAAGCGGTTCTGCTCATTGCTGAAACGGCGCTTGCTTTCTGTGATGGTGATGTATTTCTCATCGCCTCTTGTTGCTTTCACATCGAAAAAATATGTGCGTTTACCTGCACGTACCGGTCTCGAAAACAATTCCTCACGATTGTTCATCTTTTCATTTTCTTCCATATTCTGTCTATTTTGATGTTAAAGAATTCGATGCAAAGATAATCGTTTTTTTGATATTGTAATGTGTTTTTTTAAATTATTTTTAGTTATTTTTTGTATTTTTGCGCCCTAATTTTATTAATAGGTGCAATGAAGGAAATGCAGTTTTCGGCTGTGCTGTTGATGACGCTGATGGCGTTGGCGCTCATGGTGTTTCTGCCTCGGAGGGTGAGTGACAACCGTGTGGCGAACCGTTCGCGTTGGCTCATGACAGGCGGCCTCTTGCTGATGGGCGTGCAGTTCCTGATTCAGTATGTCAGCGGGAGCCGTTCGACGAGTATGGAACAGGCTGTGCTGATAAATCTGGTGTTTTTTATTCCTGCCGCGGCGTTGATGTCGCTCAACATCCTTAATCTCGAACGTCAAGGTCGCATCAGCCGCTTCGAATGGCTGGCCGGCATCCCGACATGGCTGCTGGCGTTGGCTCTTTTGACGTATGGAATATTGGGTGGCATAGACTCAAGACAGTTGCTTTATTCCGAGATACTTGCAAGTTCCGCATACAGCGTGATGCAAATATACTATAGCTGGCTTCACCTCCGCGAGGTGTCGCGAATGGAGCTGGTGCTTGCCGATTATTACGATCAGGACCGTAGCGGACTCCTCAGATGGATGAAGTTTACGATAGTGATGATGTCGCTCACGACAGTGCTGGTGCCGCTTGTCATCTTCAGCGGCGGATGGCTCCTCGCTTGCTTCGCATTGTCGCTTTTTGTCGGTATTTTTTATATGTGGTTCTGCTTTGTGCGATATGTCATTACAGGCGCTTCACAACATGTGGAGGAGGCTGAACAATATGCCGGACAGAAAGACGATGATGTCAACGATAACACAATGGAGAAGGCTGATGAGGCGGTCGCCAAATGGGTCGGAAATGGCTCGTATCTGAAGAGCGGTGTCACAAAACCGATGGCAGCCACAGAGATGCAACTGCCATTGTATATGCTTTCTGCATGGATAAGAAACAAAGGTTATGCTTCGTATTCACGATGGATCACCGAGCTTCGCGTGGAGGAGGCGAAACATGCCATCAAGCAGCATCCGGAATGGTCTGTCGAAGCGGTCGCCGACCACTGTGGCATCAGCCGCTCACACTTCCAGAGAGTGTTTCACGACATCACAGGCGAGACGCCGGCACAATATTCTAAAAACTGATATTTCTGTCAGGATAACGCAACTTCGTCACAACGCGCTTGGTGTATTCCGGAAAGTCACTTTTCATAATCCAGTCGTAGTATTGCGGCTCTTTACGGAAGACGTCTTCCACGCGTTCGTCCTTATGTTTCCCGAATTTAAAGACGGCTTTGCCTTGCTCGTCGTAAACGATTTGCCCCATGAGGTCGGCGTTTTGATGATGCGATGAAAACTGCGCCAGTTCAGTCATGTCGTTCACTATAGGTTTCGATGTAACGCCTTTAAAATCAGTGTATTCGGTATCCTTGTAGCGGTCGAGCATGGCTGTGAGAACCTCGTAAGTGGCCAAGGTGTCGGCGTTGGCTGAGTGCGCGTTGTCGAGTTCTTTGTTGAGGAAGAAACGGTAGGCGCCCTTCAATGTCCTTGGCTCCATTTTCATGAAAATGTTCATCACGTCGATGAGCTGACGGTCTTTCGGATCGAAGTTGACGCCTGCGCGGATGAACTCCTCGACGAGCATCGGGAGGTCGAACTTCAGAATGTTATATCCTGCGAGGTCGCAATTCCCGAAAAACTTTGAAATCTCCGGCGCGGCCTGTTTGAACGTCTTTTCGTGTGCCACATCGGCGTCGCTGATGCCGTGTATTGCCGTCGTCTCGGGCGGAATCGGGATGCCGGGGTTGATGCGCCAGGTGCGCTGCTCCTGGGTGCCGTTTACATTGATTCTCAATACACTAACCTCCACAATACGGTCGTGTGTTATGTTCAACCCCGTGGTTTCCAAATCAAAAAACGCTATCGGACGCTTCAAATTCAATTCCATAATTTTGTCAAAAATTTAAAATGTAAAATTACAATTTTTTTCTTTAACTAAAAAATTTTTTTTATTTTTGTGACGTCATTTCGAGTTGGATATTTCCACAACGCTCTAGTTGAAATGACGGAAACGAGTAAATTTATTATTATATGAAAAAATTATTCCTTGCAGTAATCACGTCATTTCTTGCAATGACTTCGTTGGCGCAGCAACCGTTATGGATGCGTTACAACCAGATTTCACCAAATGGCGACAAAATCGCTTTCACCTATAAAGGCGATATCTATGTCGTTGATTCTAAAGGCGGTACAGCACATCAACTGACCACTTCCGCGGCATACGACTACAGCCCGATTTGGTCGCACGATGGCAATACTATCGCTTTCGCAACCGACCGTAATGGGAATTTTGACATCTATACCATGCCGGTGAATGGTGGCGCGCCAAAACGTGTCACTACAAACTCAGCCAATGAGACTCCATTGGCGTTTTCACCTGACGACAGTGAGATTTACTACAGTGCCATGATTCAAAAAGATGCCAAAGACGCACAGTTTGCCTCGGGTTGGCTCACAGAGTTATATAAGGTGCCAGTAGAAGGCGGACGCCCGAAGCAAGTCACTGCAGCCACTGTTTGTTCGGTCTCATTCGACAGCGACGGTGAGTCGTTCCTCTACTACGACCGCAAGGGCAGCGAGAACATCTGGCGCAAGCATCAGGTGTCGTCGGTGGCACGCGATATCGTTTATTACAATGCTAAGGAAAAGACTCATAAGATATTGACAACCAACATCGGGGAGGATCGCGAGCCTGTGTTTATGCCTGACCATAGGTCGTTTGTATATCTCAGCGAGCCGGCTGGACGTAACAGCCAGAATGTTTATATGATGCAGTGGCCGGCTAAATTTGAGCCAGTACAAGTTTCAAATTTCAAGACTTATCCGGTGCGTTTTTTGAGCGTCGCCAATGATGGGACCTTGTGCTACGGCTATCAGGGTGAGATTTATACCCAAAAGATAGGCGAAGAGCCCAAGAAGGTTGATATTCAGATTGTCAACGATCAGGAGAACGTTGTGGAACGTGGCAAATTCGGCGGAGCTACCGACCTCACCGTAACTCCGGAGGGTAACCTCATCGCATTCGTGTCGCGCGGTGAGGTGTTCGTCACTTCCGACGAGTACCAGACCACCAAGCAGATTACGCATACACCTGAGGCTGAATACGATCCGTCGTTCTCGCCTGACGGCAAGACATTGGTTTACACCTCGGAACGCGATGGCTATTACAACCTTTATCTTGCAAAGATGACACGCAAGGAAGACCTTAACTTCGCATACGCCACCCTGATTGAAGAAGAGTGCTTGTTTGGTGACGACGGCATCGAGCGCTCAGCTCCGCAGTTTTCACCAGACGGCAAGGAAATAGCATACATCGAAAACCGTAAATTCTTGAAAGTCATAAACTTGGACACAAAGAAGGTGCGTCAAATCACTGATGGGACCCAGCATTATGACACTGACGCAAATCCATTTGATTATCAATGGTCTCCAGATGGAAAATGGTTCGCTCTGACACTCGTCACAAATATGCGCCAGCCATATAACGATGTGGGAATCGTTTCGGCTGACGGCGATATGAAGATTTATAACATCACAAATGACGGCTACATTACCGGTGGTCCGCGTTGGGCTTTGGATGGTAACGCAATCACCTTCTACTCAAATCGTTACGGAATGCGCTCGCACGCCTCATGGGGCAGCCAAAACGACGCTTTCATATGCTTCATGAACCAGGATGCCCTCGATAAGTTCAATCTTTCGAAGGAAGAATACGAGATTTTTAAGAAGGAAAATGAAAAGATAAAGGATAAGGGGGATGATAAGGATAAGAAGGATAAAAAAGACGATAAAAAGGATAAAAAAGATAAGAAGGAAGAAGCGAAGACTATTGATATTGAATTGGATAGGCTTGATGAGCGTGTCGTTCGCCTCACCCCGATGTCGTCGAGATTGTCGGGCGCTGTTTTGTCGAAAGACGGCGACAAATTGTACTTCTTGAGTGCTTTTGAGAAGGGCTATGACCTTTGGGAACTTGATGTTCGCGAGAAATCGACGAAGATTTTGAAAAAACTTGATGCCGGTGGCGCTCAACTTGTATTGAATAAAAAAGGTGACAACATATATGTGCTTTCTGGCGGAAATCTTCAGAAAATCGACACCAAAGGAGGCAAGGCCACATCCATTAAATATGATGCGACGATGGAACTCGACCACGCTGCCGAACGTGAATACATGTACAACCACGTGTTCCTGCAGGAAGGCAAGCGTCTGTTCCGCCGCGACCATAACGGCGCTGATTTCGAGCAAATTAAGGTGGATTTCTATCCGTTCCTTGCACATATAAATAATAATTATGACTTTGCAGAGCTGTTGAGCGAGGTGCTGGGCGAACTTAACGTCTCACACTCGGGCTCAGGCTATCGCAACGCTTCTAACGGTGATGCTACAGCCCAGCTGGGTCTGCTTTTCGACTGGGATTACGACAAAGACGGCCTTCGTATTGAAGAAGTCTTGGAATACGGTCCATTTGACAAGAAAACATCAGAAGTGAAGGCCGGTGACATCATTGAAAAGATTGATGGCGTCGCAATTACGAAAGATATGGATTATTTCCCGCTTCTGAACAAAAAGTCGGGGAAGACCGTTCTCGTTTCAATCTACAGCCCGAAGTCGAAGAAGCGTTGGGATGAGGTGGTGAAGCCTATTTCGCGCAGCGCTCAGAACGATTTGCTTTACAAACGTTGGATAAAACACAATGCTCATATTGTCGACAGCATGTCGGAAGGTCGTCTCGGTTACGTTCATATCAAGAGCATGGGCGATGCCAGCTATCGTGATGTTTACGCTGATATTTTAGGGAAATACAATCTCCGTAAAGGTATCGTCATCGACACCCGTTTCAACGGCGGCGGTCGTCTGCATGAGGATATTGAGGTCTTGTTCTCCGGTGAGAAATATCTCGAGCAAGTTATCCGCGACAGCGTGTCGTGCATCATGCCGTCGCGTCGCTATGTGAAACCATCGATTATGATAATTGGCGAGGCTAATTATAGCAACGCACACGGCACACCATGGGTTTACAAACACAAAAATATGGGTAAACTCGTTGGAATGCCTGTGCCTGGCACCATGAGCAGCGTCACGTGGGAGACCTTGCAGGACAACACCCTTTATTTCGGATTGCCGGTCATAGGCTATCGCACCGAAGAAGGCAACTATCTGGAAAACAGCCAGCTGGAGCCCGATATCAAGGTTAAAAACACTCCTGAGAAGCTTGCTCAAGGCATTGATGAACAGCTGGAAGCCGCAGTGGATGAGCTGCTGAAGGAACTTGAGACTTTCGAGTATTGGGGGAAATAGTTTATAGTTTACTGTTTACCGTTTATTTAAAAAAAGGCGTCACGCTTAAGCGTGACGCCTTTTTTATGTCTCAAGTTCTTATTTAGAATGGGAAGTCGAAGAATGGGAGGGTGCCCTCGTAGTGCATTTCGTAATTGTCGCCGTTGATGGTGGCGTTGGTGATGTCGATTGTGTAAGTGTCACCGTCTTTTGCAATCACGATGTTGCCGCTCGTGGCGAATTTAGGTGCGTTGATGTTCATGCCTTCCAGATAAATGATAGGGAAGTCGCTGTTTGTGAATTCTCCTACAGGAAGACCATCTGTGAATGATGATCTTGACGTGAGTCCAATCATGTTGCCGCTATAGGTGATGAAAGCTGCGATTTGGGTCTCAATGAACATCAGGTTGTATTTTGTTCTGCCTGCTGTCGCGATTACATCATTGTTGAGGTTGCCATTGATGACTGTTGCAAGCTCGTAAACTATTGAAGCACCTTCGTAGTCGACAGATGAAGTCTCGATAATCGATGGATCCAATACATTTTCAACCTCGATGCCTTCTGTTGTGATTGTGTAAGTGCCGCCATCAACTTCGAGGGTGAATGAGCCTGTTGTGCCGACATAGGCATTGCCGTTGTCAAAGAAGTTTTCGATGTCGAAGCTTGCGATATCGGCGATGTTGAGGCTTGAGAATGCATATTTAGGATAAGCTGTTGCGTCTCCCGATAAAGTGTATGTTCCAGAGGTGATGTCGCCTTTGAAAGCAATGATTATGCCACGGCTTTCGGCTCCGTTATTGTTGGTGAGGCTTCCGTTGGATAACACGATTGCGTTGTAGATCTCATTGCCTTCATATCTGATATTTGTAATGGTGAGGGCGTTGTTGACATCATACGATGTTCCTCCTAAAGAGAATGTCTGTGAGTGGCTGTTTGTGTCGTTTTCGTCTTTTTTACAGCTGGTGAATCCTGCTGCAAATGCTGCGATGAGCATCAATGAGAAGAATACTTTTTTCATATTGCTAAATGTTTAAAAAAAATCAAGGAATGCTAATGACATTGCAAAATTAGGCATTTTTTTTAATAAAGCTGGAAAAATCTGAAAAATTTTAAAGATTCAGCTTCAGTTGTATGGCTTGAACTTGTTTTTTCAGGTCGTTTATTGTGTCGATGAGCTGCTGTTCGCGTGGCTGGTTCATGCTTTCGGGCATCTCCGAGCTGATATAATGAACGAATTTCCATACCTCTTTTATCTCGTTGAGCGGAATCTCGAACGGCTCGTACATCGGATTCAGCGAATGAAGCCTCAGATAGCCGTCAGCGATATGATTTTCAACGATTTTGAATACGATGCCGTCGTCGATGGTGAGGATGATATACGCCTGTTTGTCGTGGATGTTGTGCCAGTCGAGGATGTATTCGCCCGTGACGTACGACTTGTCGGGGATGGGCAGCATGGAGTCGCCGCTGATTTGGAAAGTGCGGTATTTTCTCTCTTTTGACAGGAACGGTAGCTGGAATGTAGGGAGCACGCGTATGTAGTCGGGGTCTGCGTAACCTGTTGTGTATCCTGCCTTTGCGCGTTCTGACACGAGCTCTATGTTCTCGCGGTTGCCGCTGTCGACGGTGGTGGCAAGCACCCTGATGTTGCTGCCTTTGAGATGCACGTCGTAGCCACGCTCGAGCTGGCTGAGCTGGAACTCGCCAATCTTTGTAAGGTCCACCTTTATTAATGTGTCGATGGCGACGTTGAAGTATTTCGACAGCGAGACGAGCGCCTCAATGTTGGGCTCCGACACCTCATTTTCGTATCCGCTGAGCGTCGAACGCTTCATGTTGAGCGCCGTGGCGACGTCATCCTGCGTCTTCGAACGGCGCTTACGCAAAAATTTTATATTGGTACTGAATAACATAGCAAAAATTTTAAAATTTTTCTTGACACGTATTAAAATAATGACTAATTTTTCGTCGCAATTTTTGATTAAAAACATGGCAAAATTACAAATAATTTTTGAAATGACAAGAAAAAAATGATTTTTTTTTAAACCTCTCGCAGATTACGCTGAAAACACGGAATCCTTCCACAGTGCATTTCGCGTAATCTGCGAGAGACAAAGAATATGGAGCGAACAGTTTTACATCTTGATTTGGACACGTTTTTCGTGTCGGTGGAGCGCCTGATCAACCCGGCGTTGGAGGGGCGTCCTGTGATTGTCGGAGGCATGTCGGACAGGGGTGTCGTCTCCACCTGCAGTTACGAGGCGAGGCGTTTCGGCGTGCATTCGGCTCAACCGATGCGGCTGGCAAAACAATTGTGCCCGCAGGCAGTGTTCATCGGCGGTGACATGGAACTCTACAGCCGTTACTCGCGCCTCGTGACTGAAATTATTGCCGACCGTGCCCCCGTCTTCGAGAAGACCAGCATCGACGAGCATTACATCGACGTCACGGGAATGGACAGGTTTTTCGGGTGTTATAAATGGGCACACGAGTTGCGTGAGACGATAATGAAGAACTCCGGACTGCCAATATCTTTCGGACTTTCTGAGAATAAGACCATCTCGAAGATAGCCACCGATGAGGCAAAACCAAACGGTGAACTGCAGGTGTCGCATCAGCAGGTGCATCCTTTCCTCGACCCGCTGTCGATAGGCAAAATCCCAATGGTGGGGGTGAAGACATATCAGTTGCTGCGCTCGATGGGCATCGCCACCATCGGTGACTTCCGTCAGATGCCTGATGTCGTCGTCAGTCAGGCACTTGGAAAGACAGGAATCGAGATATGGAAGAAAGCTAACGGCATCGACACCACACCGGTGCAGCCTTACGAGGAGCAGAAATCGCTGAGCAAGGAACACACTTTCGAGACCGACACCATCGACATTGTGTTGCTGAAGAGCGTGCTGGCGCGGATGGTGGAAAGGCTGGCGTTCGAGATGCGGTCGCAGACCAAGCTGACAGGCTGTGTTACGGTGAAGATACGCTACTCCGATTTCGACACGCACAGCATGCAGCGACAGATACCGTACACCTCCTTCGACCACCTTTTGTTAAAAACAGTGTACGATATCTTCGACAAGCTTTACGACCGCCGTCTGCTGATAAGGCTCATCGGAGTGCGCTTCAGCAGCCTTGTAGGCGGCACGCAACAACTTGATTTGTTCGACGACAAGACGGAGATGACAGACCTTTACGGCGCTTTAGACAGGATAAGGAAAAGGTTTGGAAAAAATGCAATCTTTAAAGCTTCGATAAGATATAATATTAGACAGGATTAACAAGATTTACAGGATAAAATTAGACAGGATTTACAGGATTTACAGGATAAAATTAGACAGGATTTACAAGATTTACAGGATTAACAAGATAAAATTAGACGGGATTTACAAGATTTACAGGATTAACAAGATAAAATTAGACAGGATTTACAGGATTAACAAGATAAAATTAGACAGGATTAACGGGATTAACAGGATTTACAAGATTTTTAAGAGTTAAAAACTAAAATAAAGAAACGGAGGTTGTTATGGATTATGATGATTTAACTGGACAGATTATTAAGGCGGCTTATAAAGTTTATAATGTTTTGGGTAAGGGTTTTATGGAAAAAGTATATCAAAATGCAATGTTTATTGAACTTTTAGATATGGGTTTGTCTGTTGATAAAGAGATGCCCTTGGAAGTGTTTTATAAAGGCCATAAAGTTGGAGGTTATTATGCTGATTTAGTTGTTGAAGATGAAATTATTGTTGAATTGAAAGCTGTTGAAAATTTAGCTAAAGTGCATGAAGTTCAATTGGTTAATTATTTAAATGCCACTAAAAATGATACAGGTCTTCTAATTAATTTTGGAGATAAAGTTGAAGTTAAAAGAAAGTTTAGAAATTATAGTAAAGGAGAAATTGTGGAAGAATAATGAGGGAAAACAAATCCTGTTAATCTTGTAAATCCTGTCTTTAAAAAATGAGGAATATCTTGTCAGAGTGAGTGTATCTCGTGTATTTGAATGTCAGATCATATTACAGTCTGTGCTTCGGCACCATCTCCATCGAGAATCTGGTGGAGCAGGCCTGCCGTTTGCATGTCCCGGCGATGGCGCTGACCGATATCAACAACACTGCCGGCATTATCGATTTTGTCTTCGAATGCAAAAAATACGGCATAAAACCTATTGCGGGCTGCGAATTCCGTAACGGCGACGAGCTGCTTTACATCACCATAGCCAGGAATAACGAGGGTTTCCGTGAGATCAACGAGACGCTGACGCTGCATAATGTCAGCAAAACACCTTATAACATTAATGCGCCGCAATGGAACAATGTCGTGGTGATTTACCCTTTCGGAAAACGAAAAATTTCACAACTTGCTGATAATGAATTTATCGGAGTGCGATTGTCTCAGGTGTCGCGGCTTCTGACATCCGATCTGCGGAATCATCAGGACAAGCTGGTGATAGCACAACCTGTCACATTTTTGGATGAGAAGTCGTTTGAGGTACATAAAAACCTCCGTGCCATCGACAAAAACATCTTGATTTCGAGGCTTGAGAACTACGCTTCCGCAGATGAGATGCTGATTCCACCCGAGAAACTGAAGGCTGCCTATGCGCTCTTTCCTGAGATGATAAAGACGACACAAGATATTGTAAATCAATGTGGTATAGATTTTGATTTTGATACGCCTAAGAATAAAAAAACGTTTACGGGAAGCGTTTACGATGACATTGAGCTTTTGCGCAGGATGGCGTTTGATGGCATGCGATATCGTTATGGCGACCGCAACAAAGAGGCGTATCGCCGTATTGAGAAGGAACTCGACATCATCGAAAATATGGGCTTCGCCTCGTATTTCCTGATTGCCGCCGACATAATACGGTATTCCATGTCGAAGGGCATCTATCATGTGGGACGAGGCAGCGGCGCCAACAGCATCGTGGCTTACTGCTTGAGGATCACCGATGTCGACCCTATAAGCCTCGACCTTTATTTTGAACGTTTCCTGAATCCGAAACGCAGCAGTCCGCCTGATTTCGACATCGACTACTCATGGAAGGACCGCGACGAGATACACCGTTATATCTTCAATCGTTATGAAGACAGGCATGTGGCATTGTTGGGAGCCACCACCACATTCCGCGACCGCTCAGTATTGCTGGAGATTGGGAAGGTGCATGGTTTTTCAAAAAACGAAAGTCTTCCACAGCCAATCATTGGTATTGCCCAGCAAATACTGGATTTCCCTAATATTCGTTCCATTCATGCCGGTGGTGTTTTGATAACCGAGGAACCGATAACTTGTTACTCCGCCCTCGATATGCCTCCGAAGGGCTTCCTGACCACGCAGTGGGATATGTATGTCGCTGAGCGTCTGCGGGTTGAGAAACTTGACATCCTTAGCCAACGAGGCATCGGACATATCAAGGACGCGGCTGAGATGATACGGAGAAACCGTGGCGTGAACATTGACATTCATCGTGTTGAGGATTTCAAGAAAGACGAAAAAGTGCAAAATCTGTTACGCAACGCCGAGACCAATGGATGCTTCTACATCGAGAGCCCTGCCATGCGCGGACTGCTTCGAAAGTTGCGCTGTGATGACTATAAGACGCTTGTGGCAGCGAGTTCCATCATACGTCCCGGGGTGGCGAAATCAGGCATGATGAGGCAGTATATACAACGTTTTCATGACCCGCAACACATTGATTATCTGCATCCTGTGCTGAAAGAACAACTGAAAGAGACATATGGCGTGATGGTGTATCAGGAAGACGTTCTGAAGGTGTGCCACCATTTCGCGGGTCTCGACCTTGGTGATGCCGATGTCCTGCGCCGTATGATGAACCATAAGAGCCGTCGCAAAGAAGAAATGACGGAACTGACAAAGAAATTTTTTGATAACTGTAAGTCAAGAGGCTACAGCGACAAGGTGACTCGCGAGGTGTGGCGACAGATCGAGTCGTTTGCCGGCTATTCGTTCTCAAAGGCTCATTCGGCATCGTATGCTGTGGAGAGCTTCCAAAGCTTGTTTCTGAAGGCGTATTTCCCACTCGAGTTTCAGGTGGCGGTGATAAATAATTTCGGTGGATTTTATCCTACATGGGTGTATTTCAATGAGTTACGTCGTCAAGGAGGCGTTGTCCATCTGCCATGCGTCAACATGAGCGAGTATCTGACCTCGCTTCATGGCAAGGTGGCGTACATCGGCTTCGTGCATCTTCAAGGACTTGAGTCTGAATTCGCACAAAGCATTGTCAATGAACGTATTACAAATGGAAAATATCGCGATTTGGCCGACTTTATGGAGCGTCAGCATCCGAAAATGGAACAGATGACGATTCTGATTCGCAGCGGCGCTTTCATGTTTACTGGAAAAAGCAAGCCTACACTGCTTTGGGAAGTCCATGCCTACAACGGAAAGATGTCGTCTTACCGTAACAAATTCCATGGGATGCGAGGCCTTGTCCAAGAGACTCAGTTCAGGTTTTCACATGATACTTTCGGCACGCAAAACCATGATTATCAGTTGCCTGTAATGAACACCCAACCACTTGAAGACGCTTACGATGAAATGGAATTGTTTGGCTTTCCGGTCACGCTGACATGGTTCGACATGTTGAAAACGCGCTTCCGGGGAGAAGTGTTTGCAAAAAACATGTTGCAAAACGTTGGAAAACAATACCGTATGCTTGGGAAGCTGGTCAGTTTGAAATATGTGAAGACCTCGAAGGGCGAACTGATGCATTTTGCCAATTTTTTGGATGCCAATGGCGACGTTTTCGATGCCACAATTTTCCCTAACGTGCTGAAAATGTATCCGTTCCAAGATGACGGCATCTATCTTATGCTTGGTAAAATAGTCGAGGAGTTCGGTCACCCCAGCATCGAGGTGCAGAAAATGGCGAAAATAGAGATTAAGGAGAATGTTTATAGGTTATAGGTTATTGTTTATTGTTTACTGTTTACCGTTTACTGTTTAAACTTCTAACTAAATGTCAAGTCCTGGTGCGTCGACGTTCAGCATGTTGTAGAGGTCGTCGATTCCCATGTTGTCGAGTTCGCGTTGTACGAATGGGGCGTGCTTGCCTTCTTCTGGTTTGAAACCGTCATTATGAATCTCGTTTTTCAAGAAATTGTTGAGCTTTTCGAAAACTTGGTCGTTCAAATCCCAGCAGAAATATTGGTCACTGTCGGTGAAAAAATCGAAGATGTCTTTTCCGTGTTCGCGGCGCACTCCGTGGAAGTTGTCGGCGACGATGTAACGCCTCAGACCGAAAGGGTAGAGGTCGGTGATGAGCTCGCATTCGTCCTGAAGCGACAGCGAACACACGCCGTTGTCGTTGATTTTAAACTCGCCGCCAATGCGCGGACGATGTTTTTTGTAGTAAAAATCTTTCGCTTTCAGCGCGTCATCCTCACTAGGAAAACGCATGTAAAAATCATAGTATTTATGCTCCATTTCAGGGATTTTTCATTTTTGAAGTGCAAAAATACGAAAAAAATGAGCGTCGTATGAAAAATTTTTGTATTTTTACAGACTTTAAAAATAATAAAGGTGTATTAAATGAGAAATTGTGATTGACCATTTTAAATGATTCATTAACAATGATTTACGGTTTTTGACAATTTTTAAACGAAAATAAAGATAATAAAAAATATTAAAAAATGAAGAAACTATTTACGTTGGTTGCTGCCCTTGTGGTTTTAGCAGGACAGATTTTTGCTGCTCCAGTTGATGTCAATACGGCAAAAGAACTTGGAGTTAAGTATTTGAAAAACAATGTTTTGTCGGCTAAAGATATTGCCGATGCACAGCTTGTTTATACTTTAAGCAGTGATGATGATGTGCCTTATCTCTACGTTTTTAACCATGAGAATGGTTTCGTGATTGTCGCCGCTGACGACCGCGCTTATCCTATCTTGGGTTATGGCGAGGGCGTTTTCGATGTTAACAACATCCCTGACGGCTTGCGTTATTACCTCGGTTTTTATGGCCGTCAGCTTCAGTATGCCATTGATAATGAATGGACTGCTGACGAGGAGGTGGCTGCGCAATGGGAGCTTCTCCGCAAGGAAGGTGTCACTATGAAGACAAGAATGGAAAAATCTGTGAATCCGCTTCTTTCAACAACTTGGAATCAGGATTATCCTTATAACTATTATGCTCCGTCTTGCACCAGCTATTGGTTGGGCAATCACTGCTATGCCGGTTGTGTGGCTACGGCTATGAGCCAGGTGATGAAGTTCTGGAACTGGCCTGAGACAGGTGTTGGCGAGCATTCTTACAACACCAGCACTTATCCTGGTGGCGGTGCTGCTTTGTCGGCAAACTTCGGTGAGACCACCTACAACTGGTCGATTATGCCTAACCAGCTTGGCTCGCAGGCTAATGAAGCAGCTCAGGCTGTGGCTCTTTTGATGTATCACTGCGGCGTCTCTGTCAATATGGACTTCACACCTCAGGGTAGCGGTGCTCAGACAGGTGATGTCCCTACCGCATTGAGCGAATACTTCAGATATGGCGAATGCGCTAATATGAAAAGCCGTGACTCATATTCAAAAGCGAAATGGGAAGACATGCTTATGGCACAATTGGACCGCGGCATCCCATTCGTCTATGCCGGCTCCGACACTGACGGTGGCCATGCCTTCAACTGCGACGGCTACAACAACAACCGCATGTTCCACTTCAACTGGGGCTGGAGCGGTCAATACAACAACTATTATCAAATCGACGCTTTGAATACAGGCAACGGCTCCTTCAATTTATATCAGAGAGCCGTGTTTGATATCATGCCTGATTATGTCTATGACGCCATGCTTCCGGCTATCGAGACTTTGACAGCAGAAGTGGCAGACGCAGTCACCAAGAATGTTGAAGTGAGCTGGCAGGTCCCAACAACATCTGTTTCAGGTGCCAACCTCACATCTATCCAACAGATTGTGCTGAAACGCAACGGCGAGACAATTCAGACCTACAGCAATCCTCAGCCAGGCGACATCGTCACATATAATGACGAACTTGCCGAATATGGCGCATATACCTATTCAATCGTTGGTATCAACAATGACTATGAAGGTGAGACGTTCTCACAAAGTGTTATAGCAGGTCCAAGCTGCACATGGAAATTCGTGTGCCAGACCACAAGTTTCCAAGGCTGGAACGAAGGCAAAGTGCAGGTCGTTGGTGGGAATGGCACTATATTTAAAGAAATCACGATGACATCATCATCACCATTAAGCGAAAAAGTGGTGTTCCCGGAAGGCGACTTCTCATTGAACTGGGTGGCTCCTGCATCAACAGTGTCATCAATCACAATCACTTTGAAAAACTCAGCCAACCAGACAGCCTACACATTTACAGGCTCTTCATCACAGCTCAACGGAACAATCTTCTCAGGCAACAATGACTGCCCGAACTGCACCGCACCTACAGGATTCGCTGGTGAATTCACATATCAAGAAGGCACATGTGGCTCACTCCTCTCATGGAATTGCGATTATGCCCCTTCAAAATTCAAGATTTACAGAAGCGAAAACGGCACTGAATATGTCGAAGTCGGCAATGTCGAAGGCGACGTTCATGAATATTTCGACGCTATTGAAAATGGCACCTATTATTATAAGGTGACAGCCTACAGCTCAGCATGCGAGTCAAATCCAGCCCTGACACCAGATAATGTTGACTATGTGACAGTCTTGGTGGCTGCAGTGGCAGAGAACTCAATCAATGCAAGAGTCTATCCTAACCCTACAACAAACAGCGTGAAGATTGAAGCCGAGAACCTGAATACCGTGATGGTGTTTAACCTCGTCGGTCAGAAAGTCGTCGAAATAATCGTCAATGGTGATGAGTGCGTTATCGACATGCGCGAGTTCGGAACAGGCATCTACATGGTGAAAATCATGACAGCCACAGGCTCAACAACACAGAAAATATCAGTAATAGAATAAGAATTAACAAACATTTTATTAATTTAATTTTAATCAAAGATGAAAAAATTATTAACATTAGTGATTGCTGTAGTCCTCGGGATGAGCGCATTATTTGCAAATCCTGTTGATGTTACTACAGCTAAATCGTTAGGACAGATGTTTGTCCAGGCGACTTTTGAAAAGACAATGAGAGCTGATCTTGAGCTGTATTACACAGTTACGTCAGACAACGGTCAACCTTGTGTCTACGTTTTTAACATCGGTAACGAAGGTTTCGTTATGGTAGCTGCATCTGACAATGTGCGTCCTATTCTCGCTTATTCAGAGAACGGTCCATTTGATGCAAGCAACCCTTACAACGGCGCTATGTTCATGCTTGAGACTTACAAAAACAGTATCAGCTATGCTATCGAGAAAGACATTAACGCTACTCCTGAAATCGCAGGTCAATGGGAATCATTGCGCAACAGCGGCAAGTTGAGTAACAAGAGAGCTAAGACTGTTGGACCACTCGTTCAGACCAAGTGGAATCAGAACAGCCCTTATAACCTTTATGCTCCACAATCATCAGCACAGGGTGCTCCTGGTGGACGTTGCTATGCAGGTTGCGTCGCAACAGCCATGAGCCAGGTTATGAAATACTGGAATCATCCTATCCAGGGCGAAGGCAGCCACTCATACTACTGCCCAGGTTATGGTCAGCAGTCAGCAAACTTCGGCGCCACCACATATCAATGGGATCTTATGCCAAGATCATTGAGTGGCGCATCACAGGAACAGATTGAGGCTGTTGCAACACTCATGTATCACTGCGGCGTTGCAGTTGATATGAGCTTCGCTCCTGATGGCAGCGGCGCATACTCACAAGATGTTCCAGGTGCCATGGCAGACTACTTCGATTATGACTACTGCGTCCAGAAACAAAGAAGTTCACACTCTCTCGCCAGCTGGATTAACTTGCTTAAGGCTGAATTCGACCTCGGTCGTCCTGTTTACTATTCAGGACATAGCTCAGAAGGCGGCCACGCTTTCGTCGCTGACGGCTATAATGAGGATGACTTCATCAGCTTCAACTTCGGATGGAGCGGCTCTGACGACGACTGGTATGCAGTCGACGCTATCGATTACAACCAGGGCGCAGCAGCCATCTTCAACTATGTTCCAACAGCTGTCTATCAGAACACAGTCCAGGCTCCAACCAATGTTACAGCAACAAAGACTAGCGAATTGGCACAGGAGGCGGTAATTACTTGGACAAACCCAACCAAGACCATGAACAACCAGACTCTCACATCTATCGACCAGATTGTTGTGACAAGAGAAGACAAAGTCATCTACACCGTTGATAACCCAACACCAGGTGCAAACCTGAGCTTCGTTGATGAACACGTTCCTTGCTACAGCACATTTGAATATAGAGTGTACGCAGTTAAGGACGGCGTGAACGGCGTTTTCGGTACAGCTACAGAGTCATTCGGTCCAACATGCGAATGGAAGATCGTCGCCACATCATCAAATATGCAGGGATGGAAGAGTGGTTACATCGTGGCTTACGATGGCGCTGGCAATGAAATCGACAGATTCACCATGACAAGCAGCAACCCTACAACTTATAGCATCCAGATGACACTTGGTAAAGTGTACTTCGGATGGAAAGCCGGCTCAGACAATGTGTCACTCACATACAAGATCAAGGATTCAACAGGAAATATCGTTTGCCAGTATGAAGGAAACTCATCTGATATTCCGGAAGGAACCTTCTATTCGGGCAACAACGGCTGCGGCAATGCTGCTCCAACATCAGTTCCTGCAAATTTGCACGCGACAACAAGCGGCAACAACATCATCCTCACCTGGGAAGGCACTGCAAAAGATAACTTCGGCTTCAACATCTATCGTGACGGTTTGCTTTGCGAACTCTCACATTCTAACGAATTCATCGATGAAGCTCCATCAATCGGCGGTCACTGCTATCAGGTCTGCGTCCTCGGCAACGGCGGCGAGTCAGAACCTTCAAACGAGGTCTGCGGCACAGCTGGCGAAGGCTGCGACGCTGCAAAGAATGAATGGTACTACATCCAATCAAACGGCAAACCATGTATCACATGGGAAGCCCCAGATAATACTGAAGGTTTGGAAGCTTACTTCATCTACAGAAAAGTTAATGAAGACGGCGAATACGAACGTATCAAGATCGTTGCTCCAAACAAGACAGAATACAAAGAGACCAAATCTCTTGAGTATGGTAACTGGTATTATTACAGAGTGGTCGCCTACTATAAAGCTATCGAATGCTATTCAGCACCAGCAAAATCAATGTATAACAACGAATATTTCGTGAAGATTTACTACAGTCCAGATGGTGTTGACGAGAGCATGGCTCAGGGTATCGAGATGTATCCTAACCCAGTGAAGGACATCCTTACTGTGAAAGCTGAAGGCCTTAGCAATGTGATTGTCTACAACTCAGTTGGACAGAAAGTGTTTGAACAGAATGTCGACGCTGAAGAGACAACAATCAGCACAAGCAACTTCGAAGCTGGTATCTATATGGTTCGCATCATTGCCAACGGCAACGAGGTGACACGTAAGATCTCAGTTGTTAAATAGTTTACGGTTTACGGTTTACAGTTTAAAGAGCGCGAGGCGACGGTAAGATTTGCTTAGCGCTCTTTTTCTTTAAAATATTAACCATGAAAAGAATCTTATTGATAATCACCGCTTTGTTGGCACTTAACACTCTGACAGCTAATCCCGTCGATGTTGACAAAGCTCAGGGCCTTGTCCGGAAATTCGTCGCATCTCATTTTGAGATTCAGAGCAGAAATCTTGACGTGACGCTGGCGTATACTGCTTTTTCTGACAGAAGTGAGGCTTGTTTTTATGTCTTTAATGTCGGAAATCAGGGATTTATAATCCTGTCGGCTGATGACTTTTATCGTCCGATTATAGGATATTCAGAGAACGGCAGTTTCGACTACAATAACATCCCGCCTGCGTTGCGCGATTATCTTGATGGTATCGTTGAGGTTAGGGGTATGAGAAACCATCCGACGATGAATGCCGCGGCTCCTGACGTCGCCGCGGACTGGCAGATGCTCGAAAAGAACGGACGTCTGGTCTCAAGACATGGTGGCAGAGGTATCGACTATCTTGTGCAGACACAATGGAACCAGAGCTATCCATACAACTATTACTGTCCGGAAGATCCTGACGGCTCACATGGTCATACCTATGTCGGCTGTCTCGCCACCGCGATGGCACAGCTGGTGGCGTTCTGGAAGTATCCTGAACACGGCAACGGCAGCCATTGCTATATACACGAAGACTATGGCGAAATCTGCGCCGACTTCGAAAACACCTATTATGACTGGGATCATATGGCAAACAAAATCAATGAAAACTCACCAATAGAGGAGAT
This sequence comes from uncultured Bacteroidales bacterium, assembly GCA_900315175.1. Classification (GTDB taxonomy): domain Bacteria; phylum Bacteroidota; class Bacteroidia; order Bacteroidales; family F082; genus Limimorpha. The sequence goes on along the minus strand of OMYA01000002.1, from coordinate 212,518 downwards.
TCAGGCCGTTGCGTTGATTAGCTTCCATTGTGGTGTCATGATTGACATGGGCTACGGTCCTGACGGTAGCGGCGGCGGCTCTGGTGGCATACCGGCAGCCCTCCATCAATATTACAACTATAGCGATGCCAACGTCCAACGTCGACGCGATGACTACGAGACTGAAATATGGAAAAGCATGGTGCGCGAACAGTTCGACATGGGCTGGCCAATGTATTACGGCGGCTGCGAAGATGACGGATGTCATGCCTTCGTCTGCGACGGCTACGACGACTATGACATGTTCCACTTCAACCTTGGCTGGGGCGGCAGTTCCGACGGATGGTACCTCATCGATGACGCCCCGTACACTCATCCTGCCGACGCTATGTTCAACTTCGTGCCTCAAGTGGTCTACGACGCCACCCCAAGCGCCCCTACAAACCTGGTAGTGACAACAACATCTGACACCTCGTTCGATGCAACATTGACCTGGACAAACCCTACGACATATCTCGACGGCACACCAATGTCCGATATCGAAAAAATCGTCGTCATGCGTAATAGCAAGGTCTGCCACGAAATCACAGAGGGCATCGTCGCCGGACAACAGATGACCATCACCGACCACGTGCCATATTACGACAACTACGAATATAAAGTTTTCGCTGTCAGCAACGGACGTAACGGCAAACAGGTTTTGCAGAGAGATGTCGCTTTCGGACCGACATGCGACTGGAGAATCGTGATGACATCAACAGATTATTATGGCTGGAAAGGCAACCATATCTCAATTTACAACATGGCTAACACCGAAATTGCTCAGATGACCATCACCTCATCGACACCGCAAGCAGCTCATGTCGATGTGCCGGTTGGACGCGTCAAATTCGGCTGGGCCGCATCAAACGACACCATCGACAATATCTCATTTAATATCTATAACTCACAGAACGTCAGTCTGTTCTCGTTCTCTGGCTCGACAGCAGACCTGACCGAAGGTGTGTTCCTCGAGGTCAATAACGGATGCGGTAATACTGGCGTTTGTGGCGCCCCAACTGATTTGGAAGGCACCGCTGATGGTGAAGATGTCATCCTCGAATGGAATGGCTCATTGACTGATGCCTACACTTTCTGCATCTATCGCGACGACGTTATCTATCAGATGGTTACAGATAATTCCCAACCTTACGTTGACCAAAATACAGATGGACTTGGACATTGCTACAATGTGAGCGTCCTTTGCGAAAGCGGCGAGTCCGAGTTGTCAGAAATGACCTGTGTCAGCATTGGCGACGCTTGCAATCCGGCAAGAAACGTTTGGTATTATATTCAAAATAACGGAAAACCTGTTATCACATGGGATGCTCCTGTAAACACTGAAAATCTCAGCGCATTTTTCATCTTCAGAAAATGCAATGAAAATGGCACTTACCAGCGAGTGAAGATTGTGGCTGCTAACAAATTTGAATATAAAGAGACTGCGCCTCTTGAATATGGCAACTGGTATTATTACAAAGTTATAGCATTCTATCAGGATAGCGATTGTTACTCAATTCCGGCTCAGGCAAGGTATAACAACGAATATTTCGTGAAAAAGTACTATTCTCCCGATAATGTTGATGAGATTGGAACTCAAAGAATTGAGATTTATCCGAATCCTGCAAAGGATATGTTGACTATCAAGGCGGAAAATCTTGTCAGTGTCGCGATTTATAACTCGATTGGACAGAAAATGTTTGAGCAGAATCGCGTGGCTAATGAGGTGACAGTCAATACTAACGATTTTGAATCAGGGATTTATTTGGTTCGAATGGTTGCTGATGGTCATGAAATTATCAGGAAAGTTTCAGTGATGAGATAAAAGAAAATCGGGATTTTGAAGTGAATCCCGATTTTTTTTATTGTTTGCGTTCCCACGTCTCGAATCTGTAACTGCAGTCAATCTGCGGGTCTTCGTCAATGACCTTCAAGTCGATGAGGTCGTAATTGTTGAAATTTATGATGGGGAAGAAGGTGTCGGCGTCATAGTCTTTGTCGATGCGGGTGAGATAAAGTTTATCGGCCATCTGCAGAAACTGTTCGTAAATCATGCCGCCGCCGATGATGAAGACCTCCTCTTCGTTAAACACCATTTTCATGGCATCCAAAACAGAATTTGCCAATTCGAAACCTTCTGGAGCCTCGTTTAATCTGCTTGAGATGATGATATTGCGGCGCTTTGGCAGAGGCTTTTGATTGGGCAGCGACATATAGGTTTTGTAACCCATTATCACGGTATGTCCTGATGTCACTTCTTTGAAATGTTTCAGGTCGTTCGACAGATGCCATATCAAGTCACCTCCCTTTCCTATGGCGCGATTCTTTGCCATTGCCACTATTATCGAAATCTTTGTCTTCATAACTTCTAACTCCTAACTGATTAATTATATTGATACTTCCGCTTTTATTGCGTCATATGGATTATAATTTTCCAACGTGAAATCTTCGTATTTGAAATCGAACAAACTTTTGATTTCAGGGTTCAGCTTCATTGTCGGAAGTGGTCGCGGCTCACGTGAAAGTTGCAGTTTCACCTGTTCCATGTGGTTGTTGTAGATATGCACATCGCCGAATGTGTGGACGAAATCGCCGGGTTCGAGGCCGCATACCTGAGCCATCATCATTGTCAACAGTGAATATGATGCGATGTTGAACGGCACGCCGAGGAACACGTCGGCTGAGCGTTGGTAGAGCTGGCATGACAGTTTGTTGTTTGCCACATAAAACTGGAAGAAGGCGTGGCATGGTGGCAGTGCCGCCTTACCTGCAGCCACGTTTTTGGCGAAGTCTTTCTCATGCTCATCCGGCAGGACGCTTGGGTTCCATGCTGTCACAATGTGACGGCGGCTGTTCGGGTTGTTTTTGATGCTGTCGATGACCTGTTGGATTTGGTCGATGCCTTCATTGTTCCAGTTACGCCATTGAGCGCCATACACCGGACCAAGGTCGCCGTCGGCGTTGGCCCATTCGTCCCAAATAGAGACTTTGTGGTCATGAAGATATTTTATGTTCGTGTCGCCGGCGATGAGCCATAGCAACTCGTAGATTATCGATTTCAAGTGAACCTTTTTCGTGGTCACGAGCGGAAAGCCTTCCGAGAGGTTAAACCTCATCTGATGCCCGAAAATACTGATAGTTCCGGTGCCTGTGCGGTCGCCTTTCTGAACGCCCTCGTCGAGAATCCGTTGAAGTAGGTCTAAGTATTGTCTCATTTTACCAATTTGGTATTATAATTTTCTTTAAACACTATTGCGAACAATATTCCCACTACCAATGCGAAGACTGCGAATGTGTACCAGGCATTTGACCATCCTAATATCAGCTCGCTGAAGTTTTTAATGCCGTCGATGCCTCCAATGAAGTGTTTTACCACCCAACCGGCTGCGTAGGCGCCAATGGTCGCGCCGAAACCGTTGGTCATCATCATAAACACACCCTGTGCACTGTTTCTGATGCTCACGTCAGTGTTCTGGTCGACAAACAAGGAACCGCTGATGTTGAAGAAATCGAAAGCGACGCCGTAAACTATCATCGAGAGGATGAGCAGCACGAGGCCGAAGCCTTCCGGACCACCCGCTCCAAGGAAGGCGAAGCGAAGGAACCATGCCATAAATGAGATAATCATCACTTTCTTAATGCCATATCTGCGGAGGAAGAATGGGATTAGCAGGATGCACAATGTCTCTGAAATCTGTGAGATTGATGAAAGGAAAACGTTGTGCTTCACGATGAATGCGTTGGCATAATCCGGATTGAATCCGAAATCATCCAGGTAAGTAGTGGCGAAGCCGTTGGTAACCTGCAGGCACATGCCGAGAAGGAATGAGAAAATGAAGAAGATACACATCTTTTTCTCTTTGAACAATGCGAAGGCGCGGAGACCGAGAGCATCGACGACAGAGCCTTTCTGGACATTTTTGTTCACAGGACATGCTGGTAATGTGAAAGCATAAAAACCTAATATGACGCTCCACGCTGCCGAGAGGTACAGCTGCATATAGCTGTCCTTGTATCCTGTAAAGTTGACGATCCACATCGAGGCGATGAATCCGATGGTGCCGAACACGCGGATAGGAGGGAAACTCTTGACGATATCCAAGCCTGCTTTCGACAAGGCGTTGTACGACACTGAGTTACCCAGTGCTATCGTAGGCATGAAAAACGCCACACTGATGGCATAATATGGGAAAATCTGTCCGAATCTGATGTCACTGCCGTATTGCATTCCCATATAACCTGCCATAGCCATGAAGATGGCTGCCAGAAAATGGCATATTCCAAGCAGTTTCTGTGCCGGGATCCAGCGGTCGGCGACGATACCCATCAAGGCTGGCATAAACAGTGATACGATGCCTTGGATGGCGAAAAATGAACCGATTTTGGCGTCAAGATCTATGTTGTCGAGATATACGCCAAGCGAACACAAATAAGCTCCCCATACTGCAAAGATAAGGAAGTTCATCACAATCAAACGAAACTTAATCCCTTTCATATTTTAATGATTTTTTGTTGTTTCATGATTGTTTCGATGGGTTTTCATCCGTTTCAACACGTTTTATCTCAAAAATCGCGTCGCGGAGGATGACAGCCTTCTCGAAATCCTCGTTTTCAACTGCCTCATCGAGTTGTTCCTGAAGCTGTTTGAGTGTAACTTCGCCCTTCTTGCCCCCGTTTTCATCACCGTCCTTCGCTTCTTCAATATCGCTGTCTTCAATCACAATGCCGGTCTCGGTCATCACGTCCTTATTGGCGTAAATCGGGCACCTGAAACGCAGCGCCAAAGCGATGGCATCGGAGGCTCGGGCGTCGATAACGGTGGTCAAACCGTCTTTTTCACACACCAGTTCCGCATAGAAAACTCCATCGAGGTAACGGTCGATACATACCTCCTTTATATTAATAAGGTACACATCGGCGAAAGCTTTGAAAAGGTCGTGGGTGAGGGGACGCTTGCCCTTGTGATTTTCAGCGGCGAGTGCAATCGATTGAGCCTCAGCACTTCCGATGATGATAGGCATCTTAAGCTTTGAGCCTTTTTCGCTCAAAAGCAAAGCATACGCGCCACTTTGCGACGACGTATATGTCAATCCGATCTCTTCAAGCACAATCTTATTCATTCTACAAAAGTACGAAAAAATATTTGACGGACAATGCTAAAAATAATTTTTAATAAAATTAAATTTTTTTCTTTGATAAAAAAAATATTATTCGGAACTTTGCAGATTGAAAACATTGGAAAAAAGTAAAGAAAAGTAAAAATAATTATTAATTAAAAAAATTGCGTATGAATTGGGTAATTTATTTGGTTCTCGCAGCGTCAGTTTTGGCTTTGTCATTCGCTTTTTATTTCTTTAAGAGCATGATGAAGGAAGACGAGGGAACAGATTTGATGAAAAAAATTGCTTCGCACGTCAGAAGAGGTGCTATGGCGTATCTGAAACAGCAGTACAAGGTCGTCATCATTGTGTTTGTCGTGTTGGCGGCATTGTTCTTTGTTATGAGCTTGTTCGGACTCCAGAATGAATGGGTTTGGTTCGCGTTCCTCACAGGAGGTTTCTTCTCGGGTTTGGCGGGTTTCTTCGGTATGAAGACCGCAACCTTTGCTTCTGCACGTACAGCCAACGCAGCTCGTAAGTCGTTGAACAGCGGCTTGCAGGTGGCCTTCCGTTCAGGTGCCGTTATGGGTCTCGTGGTCGTGGGTCTCGCACTGCTCGACATCAGCGTGTGGTTCCTTGTCCTCGACTATTTCATTGAAGAGGCAAATCACCTTATCATTATCACAACAACTATGCTGACATTCGGTATGGGTGCTTCGACACAGGCATTGTTCGCCCGTGTCGGTGGAGGTATCTACACCAAAGCTGCTGACGTCGGCGCTGACCTCGTCGGAAAGACAGAGTACAACATCCCTGAGGATGACCCGCGTAACCCTGCAACAATTGCAGATAACGTCGGTGACAACGTCGGTGACGTCGCTGGTATGGGCGCTGACCTTTATGAGTCGTATGCAGGTTCAATCCTCGCGACAGCAGCTCTCGGCGCAGCCGCATTCGGCGCAGGTTGCTACGAAATGCAGCTTAAAGCCGTGTTCGCCCCTATGATTATCGCAGCAGCAGGCGTGTTGCTCTCATTGTTCGGTATCTTCATGGTTAAGACAAAAGAAGGCGCTGGCATGAAACAGCTTCTCGGAGCTTTGAGCCGCGGCACCAACACTGCAGCAGTGCTTATCGCTGTCGCCACTTTCGGTATCTTCGCATGGCTGTTCGGCACAGAGACCAACCAGTGGTGGCAGGTGTCACTGTCAGTGGTGGTAGGTCTGCTCGCCGGTGTGATTATCGGAAAATCCACAGAATACTACACATCACAGAGCTACACACCAACTCAGAAAGTCGCTGAAAGCTCTAAGACAGGTCCTGCAACAGTTATCATCTCAGGTCTCGGCCTCGGTATGCTCTCAACGGCTATCCCTGTCGTGACAGTGGGTGTCGCCATAGTCTTGGCATACCTCTGCGCAAACGGCTTTAATATTGAATTTAACGCAGCCAACCTCTCAATGGGACTTTACGGAATCGGCATCGCCGCTGTCGGTATGCTCTCAACACTTGGCATCACCCTCGCAACCGACGCTTACGGTCCTATCGCCGACAACGCCGGTGGTAACGCCGAAATGAGCGGCCTCGAACCAGAAGTGCGTAAACGTACCGATGCACTCGACGCTCTCGGAAACACCACAGCTGCAACAGGTAAGGGCTTCGCTATCGGCTCAGCTGCTTTGACAGCTCTCGCACTCCTCGCCTCATACGTCGAAGAGATTAAAATCGCCCTTGTGAGAATCGGCGAGACACTTCCTAATGGCGTTGAGACAGCAAAAGCCACATTGGTCGACTTCATGGAGGCTTACAACGTCAACCTCATGAACCCGGTCGTGTTGGTCGGTGTGTTCATCGGTGCCATGATGGCATTCGTGTTCTGCGGAATGACAATGAACGCTGTCGGTCGCGCCGCCCAGAAGATGGTCGAAGAGGTGCGCCGTCAGTTCAGCACCATCAAGGGTATCCTTGAAGGCAAGGCAGAACCTGACTATGAACGCTGCGTGGCTATCTCCACAAAAGGTGCTCAGCAAGAGATGCTCGTCCCTTCAATCCTCGCTATCCTGGTGCCTATCCTCACTGGCTTGATCCTCGGTGTCCCGGGTGTCCTCGGTCTGTTGATTGGAGGCCTCTCAACTGGTTTCGTGTTGGCCGTCTTCATGGCTAACTCAGGCGGTGCTTGGGATAACGCAAAGAAATATGTTGAAGAAGGTAACTTCGGAGGCAAAGGCTCTGAAAATCATAAGGCTACAGTGGTCGGCGACACCGTCGGTGACCCGTTCAAAGACACATCAGGCCCATCACTGAACATCCTCATCAAGCTGATGTCGATGGTTTCAATCGTGATGGCAGGCTTGACAGTCACATGCCACTTGCTGTAATCTGTTATTAGCCATTAGCTAATAGCCATTAGCAGTTAGCCATTAGTTGTTAGTTTTTTTCTAACGGCTAATGGCTAATTTTTTTAAATTTTTTTAAAAATTTTTTCTATCGTATTGATTTTCTTTGTATTTTTGCAGCGTCAACCACCGAAGCTCTGTAAGACGGGGTTGGGTGGATGACAGACATATTGAAAAAGACGTTGATCTAACGTTTTATCTGCGGCTCTTAGAATCTAGCAAATTCATAATCAACTGCACGATAAAGCAATAGGCGGCGTCCATGGGAATTGTGTATATTAGGGTGTCTCCCTGACACTTAATAATATATCGCATTTCAGCGTGGGCTTCGGCATTGCTTATCCTCAGTTGATGGGCATGCTAGAGCCTTAAGAGCGGGATAGGCAAGTGGTCAGATTCCCGCGCTTCTTTTTTATATGTTTTCACTACTACTATTAACAAAAATTATTGCGTTTGGGAACCGCGCAAAGGATTTATAATTACTAATTATAACTAATCAGATGGAAAAAACAACCAAACTGAAAGTCTTTGTGCTTTCCCTGGCGATGGCATTGGGTATGTTGTCGCCTGCAACGGTGCTCGCGCAAGGTGGCAACGACAACCTGCTGCAGTTCGACAACAATGATGTCGGGCGAGACGGTTTTGCCACAAACTGGGCACTTTACAACTCCTCATTTGGTAACGGAGGTTTCAATCTCAACAACCAGACATTCGGCAACGAGCCCGCTCCATTGGGCAGCGGATTACTAATCCTCACCGCCTCCTCACCGCCGTCGGTGCCGGCTACGCCGCAGTGCGCCGCAAACGTCATTTCGACCGGAGCCGATAGTCCCTCCTGTCATTTCGACCGGAGCCGATAGTCCCTCCTGTCATTTCGACCGGAGCCGATAGGCGTAGTGGAGAAATCCTTATTTGACCTAAACAAATGAAAAAGTTAAAATACAATGCTATCTACTAAAAAGGATTTCTCGACTCCACTTCGTTTCGCTCGAAATGACAAAAGTAAACAAATTATTAAATTAAACAAAATCAACAAAAAAATGAAAAAACTCAGCACATTATTAATAATAGCATTCGCATTGGTATTAGGTTTATCCCAGTGCAAAAAGAAAGTCGACACAATAGCAACCCCGAGCGACCTCGGCAAGACAGTTCACATCACAGTTAACGTTGGCGGCGACAAACACGATGTGTTTCCAAACACCGGCGCAGTCGTTTACACAGATGGCGACAAGATTTATGTCGGTGACGGTTCGAAATATCTCGGTACTTTGACATACGGCAGCGGCGCGTTCAGCGGCGATATCACCGAGCCTGCAGTGGACGACTACCTCTATTTCTACTTCCTCGGCGGACTTACTCCAAGTGCCACTCCAGAGGCTGGAACAACAACAGATTTCACTGTTAGCATCGCCAACCAGAGCAGCAAGCTTCCTGTTCTCTCATTAGGTAGGTCTTCAAGCCCTTACACAACAAGTTCAGCCACCTACGGCTGCACTCTTGAGAACAAGTGCGCTTTGGTTAAATTTATCCTCAATTCAAGCACAAGCACTAGCGTCAAAGTGGGTGGTATGAAAACCGAAGCATGTATTGATTTTAAAACACCAGGCATTATTCCAACAGAAAAAACAGGTGCAATAACTCTTAATTCCGAAAGTGGAACAGCAAAATGGGCCATTCTTCTTCCTATCGCTTCGGAAACGCCTACCAAAGTTGAAATCAATGGTTGGAATTACAATGTAATCCTTCCGCAAATTGAAATAAACGATTATTTCGCAGATGAAAACGCCATTAACGTACCTTACAAAAACTATACTTTTACAATTAGTGCTATGTTGTACGGTTTTGTGCATTTTTCTCAAGGCAACCTTCAGTACAAAAATGGCGAGGGGTGGCGTTTTGCTCAGAACCAGTACGACTATATTAATGAATGGAACACTTCCAACTGGGTTGACCGCTTCGGCTTTGGCACATGGGGCGAAGACAGAGACCCGTTGAATACATCAACAGAAGATTACAGCGGCTACCAGTGGAACACTGACTTCCAAGGTTCCATTGGCGGCTATAGCACTTGGCGCACCCTCACCAGAGGCGAGTGGGTGTATTTGTTCAACACACGTACAACAGAAAATAATATCAACTCCACCCAAAACGCAAGATATACCAAAGCTACCATCAACACTGACGGTACAGGTGTTAATGGTATAATCCTGTTTCCTGACCAAAGCATCGGTGCCACTCCTGAAGGTGTGACATGGGGAACCATCAACGACGGTGCAAGCGAATGGGGTACAAAATGTACAACTGCAGGCTGGAATGCTCTCGAAAACGCGGGTTGTGTGTTCCTCCCTGCCGCTGGTGGTCGCGATGGAACTAGCATCTTCAATCCGGGTTCCCAAGGGCAATACTGGTCGAGTAGTGACCTTAATTACACCGACGGGTACTACCTGAACTTCACATCAGACATGGTCAATCCAGAGTACAGCTACAGACTTTACTTTGGACGCTCTGTGCGTCTCGTTCGTTAGTTTTTTAGAGAACACTTCCAAAGAGATTGTGTTAATATTTTTAAAACACGAAATAGCAATATTTTTTATATATTGTTATAGGTTAATTGGTTAATTGGTTAAGCCGCGCCGCAGGCGCGGCTTAACGTCTTGTTTAGCCCGTCATCATCTTCGATGGAATAATCTTATCAACAATTACCTTTTTGCCTTCAGTGTGGAACACTGTGATTGTCAATATATTTGTTTGCGGCTTCTTTGGTGTTTTTGGTTCTGATAAATTTTCTTATTTCAGCGATGTCGGAAACTATTGCCAGTGAGAAGACAACGGCTACATCCTCGTCATCTTGATGTTTTTTGTTTTCTACACATAAAATAAATTCCTGCAATCACAAACGGGATGCTCAGCCATTGCCCCATGTCAAGCGTCATCGAATTCTCAAATTCCACTTGTGGCTGCTTTATGAATTCAATCAGGATTCTTGAGCCGAAAATCACGGTGCAGAAGAATCCGAAGAAAAATCCCGGTCGTTTGTTGACAGTGTCTTTCTTGAAAAACAGATACATTAGTATCACAAATACTATAATGCAAATCAGCGCTTCGTAGATCTGTGTCGGGTGGCATGCCGGGATGGCGTCGATAGGAGTGCCCGGAGCCCAGTCGCGCACGAACTTAAATCCCCAAGGCAACGTTGTCTCGTATCCGTAAATCTCAGAATTCATGAGGTTTCCGATGCGTATGAAAGCACCGCCGATGGAGACGGGAATCACAATCCTGTCCAAAATCCAGATATACGGTTTCTTTATTTTTCTTGAATAAATAAACAGTCCGATGAGGATGCCGATGGCGCCTCCGTGACTGGCCAGACCACCTTCCCAGATGTAGAGAAAACGTATCGGCTCGGCAAAATAATACTCCGGTTCATAGAAAAGACAGTGCCCCAAACGCGCTCCGACGATAGTGAAAACAAGCATGTTGATGGTGAGCTTGTCCAAAAGTTCATCGCTGAGTTTCTCTTTTCGGTACACTTTGCGCATGATATAATAACCGACGATGAAGACCATCGCCCAAAGCAGTCCGTACCAAGCAATCGGGCGTCCGCCGAGGAGCGGGAAACCGTCAGGGAACGTTAAAATATACGGGTTTACATCCCAAACAATGTAGTTTGCTGTCATTTTAATCCAAATTTTTTATCCAATTTTGTATGAAAATATCAATACTGTCTTCGTTGTCGTTAAATTTTTCTTTTAGAGAAATCTTTGGTGTTGTGACCTTATCTAATTGAAAATCAGATTGTTTGCACCAGTTGAAATAACCTTCTTTTCCAAGATGGTAGGCGAGATACTCTTGTTCTGTCTGCCCAGGTGTGGGAACGAGGTAAGCGGTTCTGTCGAGTCTCACAAGGTCCATCAACGACGAATACCCGCCTCGGCAAATGATATGTTCCGAACTGTTTGCAAGTTTTACAAACATCTCGTCGTCAACGTGGTTAAACACGCTTACATTGGGAGAGACGTCGCGCACAAGGTCGTTTGATTCTGGTTTTGCTCTGAGAATCAATACGTTATCTTTGATTTCTTTTGCCTGTTTTAAAACGATGTCTTCAAACATCGTGCGTTGTGGTTCGGGGCCGGAAAGAATCACGAGATATTTGTTTGGTTTTTCTGTGTCGTGTTGATTGTCAGAGTTGAATCGGCTTAGAACACCTAAATATGAGCTTTTAGAGTGTTTGATAGCCGGATGTGACAGTCTGCCACCCAATGCAGGGGCATTTTCGTTATCGGGGACCCATACTTCATCATATTTCTTGATGTAGCTGTTGTTGAAGAAATTAATAATAGGGGAGGCCCACCGCCAGATTTTTGGTGTCCGGATATGCAACTGGTGTGTAATGAATACCGAATGAACATGTTTGCTCCAGCAACCAAAGCGATTGTCGGAAATCACAATGTCGATATTGCGGTTTTTAACAATAGTCTCAATGGTTTTGTGATCTCTTCTGAAATCTTTCAATGCGCCAGGGAACGAGGCTAACATCTTGAGAACCTGCGAGTTTGATTTGCTGTACTTCGGGTCAAATCCGGGAAACTCGATGAATTTCAAGTCAGGGAAAGCCCTCTGTAGGAACGCGAGAGGCCCTTTGTCAGCTGCGATAATAACCCTGTGACCTTGTTTTTGCAAAGCCTTAATTATTGGTACACAGCGAGTTGCGTGACCTAGCCCCCAATTCAACGGACATATAAGAATTTTCTTTCCCAAAACGATAATTTTTTGCAAATATAACGATATTATTGATTGACAAGTATATTTTGAAATGTTAAATTTTTTTAACAATTGTTAAAAAGAATTAACATAAATTGCAGAAAAAAGGTGGCGAACCTATTGAAAATGTTTGTAATTTTGCGACATGACGGAACAAAAACTATACGAAATCGCTCTTACTCTTATTCCTTATATTGGAGTTGTAAATGGTAAGAAGTTGGTCGCCTACTGCGGAGGCGCCGAGGCGGTGTTTTGTGAGAATAAAAACGCTTTGAGGCAGATAAGCGGAATACACGAAAACATTATCAAAGGCATTGATTCCAAAGATGTTATGATTCGAGCCGAGGAAGAAATGATGTTCATTGAGAAGAATGGCATAAAGCCGTTGTTTTATCTTGACAAGGAATATCCGAAACGACTTCAGCACTGTCACGACAGCCCGATAATGCTATATTATAAAGGTAATGCCGATTTGAATGCAAGTAAAGCTGTTGGCATTGTCGGCACTCGAAACATTACTGATTATGGAAGATATGTCGCGGAGAAACTAATTGAAGAATTAGTGCCTGATAATGTGATGATTGTCAGTGGTTTGGCGTATGGCGTTGATACTGCAGCGCACAGGGCTGCTTTAAAATATGACCTTGCTACCGTGGGCGTGCTGGGACACGGGATGCAAACTATTTATCCGGCAGAAAACAGGAAATTATCAACAAACATGATTGAGAAAGGAGGTATATTGACAGAGTTTGTCAGTGGGACGCAACCGGACAGGGAGAATTTTCCGAAACGCAACAGAATAGTGGCAGGAATGGTCGATTGTCTTGTGGTCATCGAAAGTGCACTGAAGGGCGGCGCCATGATAACAGCCGAAATCGCCAATTCATACGACCGCGAGGTGTTCGCTATGCCAGGAAGAGTAGGCGATATTTATAGCGAGGGATGCAACCAACTGATAAAGACAAATAAAGCGAATCTCCTGGTTAATGTAGCGGACATCAGATATGTGATGCGTTGGGATGTCGACACCAAGGTCGTCGCAAAACAAATGCGTCTGTTCCGTGACTTCAGTGAAGATGAGAAAAAAGTGATGGATGTCTTCGCAAAAAACAATGTCGTTCATATTGATGACATTATTATTGGCACGGATTTGTCGCCTTCAAAAATAGCGTCAATACTGCTTTCATTGGAGTTTGACGGTGTTTTGACAGCACTGCCAGGAAAACGTTATCAAAAGTTGTAGCATAATTCAATAAAAATCTGTACCTTTGCATCGTTTTTTTATTGCAAAGATGCCGATAGGTAGAGTTATTAAATCAACAGGAAGCTGGTACGATGTCAGAGATGATGCCGGAATGGTCGTTTCATGCCGTTTGAGAGGCAAGATTCGTCTTGATGGACTGCGCACGACAAATCCAGTGGCTGTCGGCGATTTGGTGAATTTTGAGAAGGAACGTGACAAGGAAACTTGTGTAATTGACAAGATACTGCCTCGCACAAATGTTATTGTACGTAAATCGGTGAATCTGTCGAAAGAGTCACATATAATTGCGGCAAATGTCGACCAGGCTATTCTTGTGGCTACAATTGCACAGCCAAGGACCTCAACGGGTTTTATCGATAGGTTTACAGTGACAGCCGAAGCTTACCATATTCCCACTATAATAGTGTTCAACAAATGCGACATCTATAACGAGGAACAGATTGCTGCCGCTGAAGAGCTGATGCGAGTGTATAATGATATCGGATATCAAGCGTTTATGGTTTCTGCCAAGACAGGATACAATTGTGATAGGCTCGAGAGCGTCATGAAAGATAAAATCAGTATGTTTTCGGGACATTCTGGAGTGGGTAAATCGGCACTGGTAAATAGAATGGACCCAAATCTTGACATAAGAGTCGGAGAAATCTCGGAAGTTCACGAAAAAGGTAAGCATACGACGACGTTTGCACAGATGTATGAGCTCTGTTTCGGCGGCTATATAATCGACACCCCTGGCATTAAAGAGTTCGCTCTCTACGATATGGAGAAAGAGACATTGGCTCAACGTTTCCCTGAAATGAGAGCATTGATGCATGATTGCCATTTTAACAACTGCACACATCTGCATGAACCGCATTGCGCAATTAAAGACGCAGTGGAACAAGGCGTTATCGCTGACTGGCGCTACGAAAACTATTGTAATATGATGGACGATTGAGTATGAGAAAGCTGCTGGTCATATTGATGCTTATATGTTCTGTAGCGGCGTCGGCTCAACAGGATACAGACTGCTTTGTGGTCTCTAAAATTAATGTGACAGGCAACAATGTGACAAAAATGTCTACCATCAACAGGGAGATGCTTTTTCATGAAGGAGATACCGTTTGCTCCGATGAGGCTGTCAAAGAAAGCCGCGAAAACCTTGTCAATACGGCGTTGTTTAACTTTGTTGACTTCTATTGGACTGACGATACCGTAAAAGAGAATTGTAAGTCATTGACAATCAGTGTGGTGGAACGTTGGTATCTGTGGCCAATACCATATCTGGCTTATGCCGACAGAAATCTGAAATCATGGTTTGAAGCGAATGATCTTTCGCGACTGAGCTATGGTATCGACTTGGTTTACAGAAACTTATGGGGTTTGAAGCATGAACTCGACCTTACGATAATAGGCGGATATAACCAGAATTTTGGCTTGACGTATGACATCCCGTATCTTACTCGTAAACAAAGACTTGGAATGACCGTGTCGTCTGGGTTAACACGCGACAGAGAAGTGGCATATATAACGTGGGATGACAGAGTCAAGTATTTCAAAGGAGAAGATGAGTATGCTCATGAGTCGTTTTACGCTTATGTGATGCCTTATTACAGATTTGGATATCGCAACAGATTGTATTTTAAGATGAGATATGACAACAGGGTGTTTAATGACAGCCTGCCGAGCTTGAATAAGGATTTCGGTAATCCGGAAGGCACACGCTTTCAGTACTTTACGTTGTCAGCAGTGTTTAAAAACGACTATCGTGATGACCATAACTATCCTCTTGACGGACATTATTTGGAACTTGAGCTGACAAAAATCGGTTTGGGTGTTATGGATTATGCGCCGGACCTTTTCTATGGTAAAATCACTGCTGACTGGTATACACCGATAAAAGGCAGGTTTTACTGGGCTTCTAATGTCACAGCAAAGTTGTCCGACAGCAATACCGCCCCTTATTTTTTGTCGCAGGGCTTCGGATATAAGAATGATTATGTGAGGACTTATGACCTCTACGTCGTCGATGCGCTCAATTACACAATATGTAAGAATAACTTGAAGTTCGAGATATTGAAACCGGTAACAAAACACATACCAGGTATTAAAAATGACAAGTTTGGGAAGATACATCTGGCATTTTACGCCAACTTGTTCTTTGACTTCGCATATACTTGGGGCGTGGTCATTCCGGAAGGTTCAACAACACGAATCGCAAACCAATGGATATATGGAACAGGCGTGGGAATAGACTTTGTTACATATTACGATAAGGTTTTGCGGTTGGAATATGGTGTGAACGGGCTGGGAGAGTTCGGTTTCTTCGTACATCTCGTGGCTCCAATCTAATATGAAAACTGTTTTGTTATGAGAATAGCATTATATGGTAGAGGCTTCGGCCCTGATTATGACGGACTTATGAAAGAAGTCCTGCGCGTTTTGCGCGACGCCGGCACAAAAACGATAGTATACACGTCTCTTATGAATGATATAATGAGATGTGACGCTGAAAACGCTGATTATCAGACATTTAACACATACGAACAGCTGAAGGATAAGGCTGATGTGCTGTTCTCGTTTGGAGGCGACGGCACCATGCTCGATTCTGTTGAATATGTCCGCGACACAGCCATCCCAGTGCTCGGAATAAACATGGGCCGACTCGGATTTCTGTCAAGCGTGTCATCAAATGAGACAATCGATGCAGTCAAAAAAATCCTGAAAGGCGATTTTGAGGTAGAGAAACGCTCGCTGCTCGAACTGGTAGGCGAGGAACAACGCTTCAAAGGCATCAACTATGCCCTTAATGAATTGAGCCTCATGCGTAAAGACGGCAGCAGCCTCATCGTGATACAAGTCTTCGTCGACGACAAACTGCTTAACACTTATTGGGCAGACGGCCTTATTTTGGCAACACCTACAGGCTCGACAGCCTACTCGCTGAGCGCCGGCGGACCTATCGTGGCACCCAATAATGACAGTTTTTTGATAACTCCTATTTCCGCACACAATTTAAGCGTACGTCCTGTCGTTATATCTGACAAAAGCGTCGTGAAAATCAAGGTCGACGGCCGCTGCGATGCCTACGACTTGAGCCTTGACTCACGTACTAAATTGGTGGACAAAGGTTTACAACTTGAAGTCAAGAAAGCTGGCTTCTCCTTTAATATGGTTAAACTGCCAGAAAAAGATTTCTTCGAAGCAATAAGAAAAAAACTGCTCTGGGGCAATGATGTGAGAAATTAAAATTTTTTGACGAACGTTATCAAAAAAAATTGTAAATTTGTCAGTTTATTGGCAAAAAGTTTAAACGACTGTCTATCAACAGGTAAGAAAATTTAAACGGATGAAGAATTGTAAAAAACATTTTTTAGTTGCGTTGATTGTCCTCGCATTTGGACAATTTCTTGCTCCTAAAGCCGCGCATTCCCAGATTATTGAGGTCGGCGGCTCGGTGGGACTGTCGTATTATATGGGTGATATAAACCCAAGCAAGCCATTCAACCAAAGTCAGTTGGGATGGGGCGCACTCGTAAGGTTTTATAATGATACCAGATGGGCTTTCCGCCTCGCTTACTCCAACCTCCAGCTAAACGGCAGCGACAAATCCTCAGGCTATCGCCCTGAACGCGGATTGTCGTTTAATACCAACGTCCATGATGTGGCTCTCATCGCAGAGTTTAACTTCCTCGATTATTTCACCGGAAGCAAGCGTCATGGATTGTCGCCTTATCTTTTCGGAGGTCTCTCGGTGCTGAATTTTAACCCGAAAGCCGACGACGGTAAAGCATTGTGCAACGTGCTTACCGATGTCAGCGGCTATAACCAAGAAAACGGCACACCAACAAACAATATAGACGACGGCACTGACAAATACAGCAAGGTCGCCGTTTCCATACCATTCGGCATTGGCGTGAAATACAGTCTCGGAAAGAGAATCGGCGCAGCTATCGAATGGCGCTGGGATTACGCCTTCACCGACTGGCTCGACGACTGCCACGCTTATTATCCGACATACGATAATAAAAACAATCCATACGTACAATACAGCGATCCTACTGGATTTACTGATGATCCTGATCATCCTGGAACGAATGTAAGACAATATATCCAAAGAGGTAACAAATACGACAAAGATTGGTATGGATACCTGAATTTCTCGTTGGTGTATAAGTTCGTTTTGCCAGGTGGCACTGACTGTAACGCAAGAGACAAATATAAAAATTATTGATGATGGAAAGCCTGAAAGACAAGATTTTGATCGAACGCCTGCCCGAACATATTGCTGTCATCATGGACGGCAATGGCCGTTGGGCAAAGCAACAAGGGAAAATGCGCATCTTCGGTCATCAGCATGGCGTCGACGCTGTGCGTAACACCACAGAAGCTTGCGCCGAACTTGGCGTCAAATATCTTACACTTTACGCTTTCTCAACAGAAAACTGGAACCGCTCTTCTTTGGAGGTCGACGCACTGATGTCATTGCTCACCACCGCTTTGAAAAACGAGCTTAAAACACTGAACGACAATAATATACGTCTTAATGCAATAGGTGATCTGAAACGTCTTCCTAAATCGCAATACGACGCTCTGATGTACGCCATAGATAACACCAAAAACAATACCCGCATGACGCTGACACTATGCCTTAGCTACTCAAGCCGCTGGGAATTGACAAAGATGGTGAAGGATATCGCAACAGAGGTTAAACAGGGAAAGATCGCCCCGGAACAAGTAGATGAGGCATTGATTAACAATCATCTGGCAACAGCAGGAATGCCCGACCCGGACCTCCTTATCCGCACGAGCGGGGAGGAGAGAATAAGCAATTATCTGCTGTGGCAGATAGCTTACTCAGAACTGTATTTCACAAAGAAATACTGGCCCGATTTCTCAAAAGAGGACTTGTATGAGGCAATCGTCGACTATCAGAGTCGTGAACGCAGGTTCGGGAAGACAAGTGAACAGATTAAAAAGTAGAGAGATGACTTTTTTGAAAAGGTTTGAATTATTTGCAATAGCTTTGTCATGCTGGATTTTCCTCATGACAGGCTTTGTCGCGAACGCTCAGATTCAAGTTGGAAACGATTTGTCGGAAATCGACTATTCATTGCCTCGCGAATATGAAATCGGCGGTATCACGGTAACTGGCGTCGAATACGTTGACCCAGCCGTAGTCGTGATGCTTTCTGGCTTGCGCGTGGGTATGACAGTGAAAATTCCAGGAGATAAGATCACCCAGGCTATCAAAAACTTGTGGGATCAAGGCCTTTTCGAAGATATCCAAATCACTCAGACCCAAAGATTAGGAGGAAAGATTTTCATTAATATCGATATGAAAGAACGCCCGAGAATTAGTAAATTCTCGTTTAAAGGCGTGAAAAAGTCCGAAGCTGAAGAACTTAGAAAGAAAATCAACATCACAAGAGGTGATGTCGCAACAGAACATACTTATAACAAAACAAGCGGAATCATCCATGATTATTATGCCGACAAAGGTTATCTGAATACAGAGGTGAAAATGACCCCAGTACCCGACACCACAATGGATAACTACGTGATGGTCATAATAGATGTCGATAAAAAACATAAAGTTAAGATTGGCGAAATAGTGGTTAATAACAACGAGGTGCTGAGCGACGCACAAATTCGTGCGGCAATGAAGGATACAAAACGCAGAGGCAAATTCGACCCGCTGCGACCACTCGGAGCCTCGTTCGTAAACACAGTCTGGGACCTCATCACATTCCGCCCGGTAGCTGCGGAAGACGAAGTGGCTTGGTATATTACAGAAAACATCCGACCGAGAATATTCAAGTCCTCACGGTATGACGAAGATGATTTTGAGGCCGACAAACAACTCATCATTAATAAATACAACGAAAAAGGCTATCGCGACGCAAAGATTGTCAGAGACTCGGTCTATGTGATGGATGATAGAAATATCGGCATCGCTCTCGACATCAGTGAAGGCGACCAGTATTATTTCGGTAATATTACCTGGGTGGGAAATACCAAGTACGACACGACAGTGCTTAACAAGGTGCTCGGCATCCGCAAAGGTGATGTCTACAATCAGGAACTTCTCGAGAGAAACCTGACTTATAGCGAGGGCGGCTATGATGTGTCTTCGTTGTACATGGACGACGGTTATCTCTTCTTCCGCGTCGACCCTATTGAAATTAGAGTGGAAAACGACACCATCGACCTCGAGATGAGAATGAGCGAAGGCGACCAGGCGACAATCAAACGCGTGATAGTGCAAGGTAACACCAAGACCAACGACCGCATCATCATTCGTGAAATGTACACTCGCCCAGGTCAGCTCTATAGCCGTAGCGATATCATCAGAACAGTACGCGAATTGTCAGCTTTGCAGTATTTCGACGCTCAGAAACTAGTCCCTGATATTCAACCTGATCCTACTGACGGCACCGTCGACATCAACTACGTGGTCGAGGAGACACCAAATGACCAGGTCGAACTTTCCGCTGGATGGGGCTACAACCGTCTGATGCTCTCCTTGGGCTTGAATCTCAACAATGTGTCGCTGAGAAACTTCTTTAAAAAAGACGCATGGCGCCCAATCCCTGCAGGCGACGGACAGAAATTGTCATTCAGAGTCCAGACGTACGGAACCACCTATATTAATTATGGCGTTTCATTCACGGAACCTTGGCTCGGAGGCAAGAAACCTAACGCTTTAACAGTATCGGTTTATCATTCAAAATATAAAAACACTTACACTGACCCGGCTGGTATTTTTATGCAGACAGGTATGTCAGTGGGTATCGGCACACGTCTGAAATGGCCTGACGATTATTTCACACTGTACAATGGCATCAATTTGATACGTTATACCCTGTTCAACTATAAGAATATCTTCGACTTCGGCACTGGTGACGGCGATTATAACCTTATCGGATATAACATCACATTCGGACGTAACTCCACAAGCAACCCGATTTATCCTCGTTATGGCTCTGAATTCATTCTGTCTCTTGAAGTGACGCCTCCGTATTCTATCTTTAATCCGGTCGATTATGTTAAGGAATATCCGGATGTTGACGAACGAGAGGATGCGATGTACCATTGGGTTGAGTTCCATAAATGGAAGTTCAAAGCGGTTATGTATACAGAAATCGCTGAGAAACTTGTCATCATGACACGCGCCAGATTCGGTTTGCTCGGTTATTATAACCCGGCCATCGGTATCACTCCTTTCCAGCGTTTCTGCCTTGGCGGCGATGGTCTGACGGGCTCGTATAACTTCGATGGTCGTGAGCTGATAGGTATGAGAGGTTATGCCAACAACTCTTTGACTCCAGGTTACTCGACTAACAATATGGAAGGCGGTAATATTTTTGCAAAATATACGATGGAGTTGCGTTACCCTCTGACACTGAATCCTTCGGCTACGATTTATGCCCTCACTTTCGTGGAAGCAGGTAACTGCTGGCTTGGCTTCGATAAGTTCAATCCTTTCGATTTGTACCGTTCTGCCGGTCTGGGTATGAGAATCTACTTGCCGATGTTCGGCATGCTCGGCCTCGACTGGGGCTACGGCTTCGACGCAGTGCCAGGCGCTCCTGATGCCAACGGAAGCCAGTTCCACTTCTCAATCGGAGGCTCTATTGATTAAAATGTAATAATATGTTAAAATTGAAAAAATGTGTTGCGATATGAAAAAAAGAACATCAGTTTTATTGCTAATTATATGCATGGTTTTGGGTGTCTCTACAGCTAAAGCCCAAGGAAATCAGAAGTTCGCGTATGTCGATACTGAGTATATCCTCCAAAATATCCCTGAATATGGCGACGCTCAGGAGGAAATCAACCAGATGTCGGTGGGATGGCAGAAAGAACTTAAAAATATGCGCGACAAACTCGATCAGATGAAACGCGACTATCAGACTGAGTCGGTACTCCTTTCTGATGACATGAAAAACAAGAAAGAAGCGGCAATAGCAGCCAAAGAACAGGAACTGGCAGCACTTCAAATGCAATATTTCGGACCAGATGGCGAACTGTTTACCAAACGCATCGAACTGATTCAGCCTATCCAAGAGAAGATTTACAATGCCATCAATCAGGTGGCACAGGTCAAAAACTATTCCTTTGTGTTCGACAAATCAGCAAGCACCACATTGTTGTATTGCAACGAAAAACTTGATATCAGCGATGACGTTCTAGATGAGATCGGTAATGTGATGCAGACAGTGCGCCGCCAGGATAGAAAACGCTCGGGAAACACAGGCAGCACTGGCTCAAAAGGTAATGCCTCCGACGGCAGAAAATAATAAATCAAGAATAATCATTGTAAAAATACTTGATGATAAACAAAAAAGTCGTATTTTTGCAAAAAATTAGATAATAATTAAATTTTAATAAAATGAAAAAATTAACTAAAGTATTGGTTTTGATTGTGTTAGCACTTGGTATTGGTTTTGGAGCTAACGCACAGGGACAGAAAATCGGTTATGTTGATTCACAAGTCATTATTGACATGATGCCGGAGAGCGCTAAAATTCAGCAGGATTTGCAGACTTATTACAGCGAGCTTCAGGCTGAACTGCAGGCAATGGCAACTGAATATCAGACCAAGATGAGAGACTATGAGGCTAACTCAGCAACAATGTCAAACATCCTTCGTCAGTCAAAAGAAAAAGAAATCGTTGACCTTCAGGGCAGAATCCAGGAGTTCCAGGCAAACGCTGAAAACGACCTCGCAGCAAAACAGGAAGAGCTTTCAAAGCCTATGCTCGACAAGATTAAAGCAGCTATCGACGATGTTGTGAAATCTAAAGGTCTGGCTTACGTGTTCGAGAAGACCGTCATCCTCTCAATCGGTGACAGCGCTATCGACATCACTTCTGATGTTAAGGCAAAACTTGGTCTTTAATGGTTTACAGTTTACAGTTTATAATTAAAAAAGCGAGAATTAATTCTCGCTTTTTTTATTGTCATCAATAAACAGTAAACGGTAAACAGTAAACCGTAAACAGTAAACTAAAACTCCACTTTCATGAAGCGAAGCGCCTTCGTGATAATTCTTGGAAGTGGTTTGTAATCGTCTCTTTTTCTGAGATTTATTGAGATTCCCAATTTTCTGATTACCGGAATCTTGAATGTCTCGACGAACTCGATGAGCGCTCCGTCGGGGTCTTCCACGTATGTGAAGTGTCCGTTGGCATCGCCCATGTCAAAGTTGTCACCGCTGTCGCACACGAAGTCGTGACCGAGAGCCAATGCCGCTTCATGAACCTTGTCCATGTTGCGAACGTCGAAGCAAAGATGGATAAATCCCGGGTCGCCCCACCATCTGCCTTCGAGTGTCTTATGTCCTTCAATATCAAAGTTTTGAACCAATTCAATGTGAGAATTACCCATCAAATCGCTAAGTGGACCGCATACAGGCTTTGAGCGTTTCAGTTCCACACGACGTACCTTGCATTTTCCGCCAGGGAGATTGCTGAAATCATCGAAGATGTCAGTCTTATCGAATGCAATGACATTATAATCAAGGAGTTTGGTGTAAAACTCGATGGATTTATCCATGTCCGACACTCCAATCACCACGCCGTTTGAGCCGCCAGTGTGTTGGTCGACATTTATGAAGCAATAATCGTCTTTTTCAATCTCGAAGATGTTGCCCCATGGGTCCTGCATATAAAAATGCTCGAGGCCAAGAGGGGAGACGTTGATATTGCTGAGAATGGTTATGTTGTTGTCTTTGAAGTAGTTATAAACTCTTTGGACATTTTTTGCCTTCACCTTGCAGATGTTGATGCCGAAGTCTCCCAAGCGCAAAGGCTCTTTTGGATACACCACTTTACGTCCTTGAGGTTGCCAGATCTCAAAGCCACCGCCACCGCGTTGTGATATCGCGAGGATGGCATGACGCGGCTGAGGCTTGCCGCCAGTGTATGGAAGCATGCGCTCAGCGACACCTTCGTCGTCGACGATAGGAATCTGAATGTTCAGGTGCTTGTTGTACCATTGCCATGATGTCTGGAGGTCTTCAACTCCGATGCCGACCTGCTGGATGCCGCAGATGACTTTCTCTTTTTCTGTATTCATTATGTTGGAGATATTTTGTTTGCGATTTTGTAATAAAGCCAAGGGATATACCTATTAATAAATGCCATGAGCAGCTCGCCTTTGCCGATGAGCTTGCGGTGTCTTTCTTTTCTGATGGCTTTCACAGCGCGTTTTGCCGCTTTGTCGACGTCGAGGCCTTTCGCCTGACCAGCGTCCATTTTGGCATATTGTTCACCATTGCCTTTCAAGGCGCTCTTGCTGATAGGAGTGTTGATGCGCCCCGGAATCAGGAAGGTGACACGGATATTGGGATATTCAAGATCCAACGACTCGAAAAATCCGAACAAAGCATGTTTTGACGCGCAGTAGGATGTCCTTAACGGAAAACCGAAAAGCCCTGCCAATGAGGTTGTTACGGACATATTCACGTGCTCTGATGCCAAAATCTCATCTTTGAACTGCTTCACGAGATACACACTGCTCCAATAGTTGACTTGCATGATTTTCTGGTCGATGGCGAAATCTGTCTCCAGCCCGCGGTCACGCTGCGATATTCCAGCATTCAAAACATATAAGTCGATATGAAAACCGATGGATTTTATCTCTTTAACAAGCTCGTCGATGGAGGCGAACTCGGCGAAATTACATTCTTTAAAATAAACCTTGACGCCTTCCTTCTCACAAATTTCCTTTGTCTCCTGAAGCTGCGTTTCACCAAGTCCAGTCAGAAAAAGATTGCATTTTTCCTTGGCGAGACGACGAGCTATCGCCGCCCCGATTCCTGAGCTTGCACCTGTAACAAGAGCGTTTTTATTCTTTAAGTCTATCATATCTTTAAAATAGCCCACAAAAATACAAAAAAATGCTTATCCCTGGTATTTTTCGGATTATTTTAATATAAAAATAAAAAAATAGAATTATGTGCATACTGTAAAGATTTTTACTAATTTTGCGAAGTAAATCAAATTTTAATAAAATGGAAATTTTTGAAAGAATAGCTCACGATTCTGGTGGTCCGATCGGACAGTACATGGACCGTATTCACGGATATTTTGCATTCCCTCGTTTGGAAGGAGAACTGGGACCACACATGCGTTTTAATGGTGTTGACGTTTTGTGCTGGAGTTTGAACAATTACCTCGGATTGGCTAATCATCCTGAGGTGAGAAGAGTTGACGCTGAGGCTGCTGCCCGTTGGGGTCTCGCTTACCCTATGGGAGCCCGTATGATGAGCGGTAACACCCGTCTGCACGAACGTCTCGAACGCGAGCTCGCTGACTTCGAACATAAAGAGGACGCTTACGAGTTCAACTTCGGCTATCAGGGCATCGTTTCAACTATCGACGCACTCTGCACCCGTAACGACGTTATCGTTTTCGACGCTGAGGCTCATGCCTGCCTCATCGACGGCAAGCGTCTGCACATGGGACAGTCATTCCACTTCAAACACAACGATATCGTCAGCTGCGAAAAGATGTTGCAGCGTGCCACTGAGGTGGTGAAGAAGACCGGTGGCGGCATCCTTCTCATCACAGAAGGCGTGTTTGGTATGACGGGCGCTCTCGGTATCCTCGACCAGATTGTGGCTCTCAAGAAGAAATATCAGTTCCGTATCCTCATCGACGACGCTCACGGATTCGGCTGCATGGGTCCTACAGGCCGCGGCACATCAGAGCATTTCGGCGTGATGGACGATATCGACCTCTACATTGGCGCCTACGCAAAGTCAATGGCTATCATCGGTGGCTTCGTGGCAGGTCCGAAGGTCATCATCGACTACCTGAGATATAACATGCGCTCGCAAATGTATGCCAAGTCACTGCCAATGCCTATCGTTGAAGGTTGCTTGAAACGTCTCGAAATCATCCGCAGCGCAGAAGGCGACGAGCTCCGTAAGAAACTCTGGGCCGTCACACGCACCTTGCAGAAAGGCTTCCGCGACCTCGGATTCGAGATCGGACCGGCAGAAGCTTGCGTGACACCTATCTTCCTCCCTGGAAATGAGGTGCAGGCCGCATGGATCGCACGCGACCTCCGTACTAACTATAAGATTTTCTGCTCAATCGTGACATATCCTGTCATCCCAAGAGGCATGATTATCTTCAGAATCATCCCTACAGCGGCACACTCACTCGAAGACGTGGAGTACACACTCAACGCATTCAAGGAAATCAAAGAAAAACTCGCTGCAGGTAAGTACGACAACCCGGAAATGCCTAAGATGGCTATTCTTTAAAATGAAATATAAGTATTTTAAAGATAAAGTGATTATAGTGACTGGAGCCAGCTCGGGTATCGGGCTGGCTACAGCCAAATTATTCGCCTCACAAGACTGTAAAGTCGTGATGGCGGCGCGTTCCATCGAACGGCTGGAACAGATCAAGACTGAGATGCCTAATCAGGATAATATCTTGTGCGTCCAGACCGATGTTTCAGTGGAAGAAGACTGCAAAAACCTTATTGAAGAAACCGTCAAAAAATTCGGTCGCATCGATGTCCTCGTCAACAATGCAGGAATTTCCATGCGTGCCATGTTCGTCGACCTTGATCTTGATGTCATAAAAAGGCTCATGGACACTAATTTCTGGGGTACCGTGTACTGCACAAAATACGCTTTGCCTCATCTCCTCAAGTCGAAAGGCAGCGTGGTGGGCGTCATCTCCACGGCAGGACATATCGGATTGCCAGGCAGAACAGGCTATTCAGCATCAAAATTCGCCATCAGGGGATTCCTTAACACACTGAGAGTCGAACACCGCTATGATGGACTTCATGTAATGGTGTTCGCCCCTGGATTCACAGCATCAAACATCAGAAATGTGGCACTGCTTGCCGACGGCTCGCCTCAAGGCATGACACCCCGCAATGAAAACAGAATGATGTCGGCTGAAAGAGTGGCAAGAAGAATGGCTTACGGCCTGCGTTTCCGTAAAAACGAAATGATTCTAACCCCGATTGGTAAGATGACAAAATTCTTCGACTTCGTCTTACCAAGATTCGTCGAATTGGTGGAATACAACATGATGGCAAAAGAACCTGAAAGTCCAATAAAAAAGAAATAAAACTAAAGATTATGATGCTCATTAAAGAAATTGCCGTAAACGTTAACATCCTCAACTCGAGGATTAAAAAATGTTTTTTCGACAAACTTCAAGAAAACGGGATCAATATCACCCCTGAACAATACCTCGTGATGGATATTCTGTGGGAGAAACCATCTATATCTCAGCAGAATATCGCCGATATCATTCAGAAAGACAAGAACTCTGTCACAAAAATCATCGACTCGTTGGAAAAAAAGAATTTTGTGAAACGTGTGATGGACAAAAACGACCGCCGCATCAACAAAATCGAACTCACTGACGAAGGTTTCGCATTGGAAAAAATTACAACGGAGGTGGCAATAAATTTTATGAACCATACAATTAAAGGCATTGATAATCAAGATCTTGACAAATTTGTGGAAGTGATGCGCAGATTAAAGGACAATCTTGATAATATTGAAGCCACATCAAACGTTTTATAATAAAACACTTTATCATGAAAAATAAGCTATTATTATTCTTGTGCATGGGACTTCTGTGCCTTGTCGCGTGCAAGAGAGACGAAGGCGAAGGCGGAACAGGCGTGGTTCAAGGTTATGTGAAGATGATAAACCATCCTGACGATGACTATACTCTTCCTGCCGATACGATAGATGCAGCAAAAACTGACGTTTTCATCGTTTACGGCAACTCGGATTTTTACGGCGATGACGTGGAAACAGACGACAAGGGCTTTTACAAATTCAAATATCTCACCCCCGGCGATTATACCGTTTATTCATATTCTACACTGCCTTCAGGAGAGAAAGTGCCTGTAACAGCTTCAGTGTCAATAGGTAAGGGAGGAACGGGCAATGTTCCGACAATATATGTCCATTCAGGAAAGGCTTACGGCACCTCAATAGTGAAAGGTAAAGTCTATGCTATGTATTTCCACAACGACATTTATCGTGGACAAGGCTGGGCCTACGAACACCGCGTTTATATCAGAAAAGAAGGTGTCCCTTATCATTTTGATGACGTGCGCGTAGGCTTGGACGGTGTATTCGCTTTCCAGAAACTGCAACCCGGTGATTATGAAGTGTTTACGTTCACGGAGAACTCTGAGGAAGTGCCGTTACCAGTGATTGAGACTATATCAGTTGAGAATATAGGCGAAATCATCGAAATGGAACCGGATACAACATTTGTTGTTAGAATACAAGTCTGATAATCAATAAATTGCGAAATGAAAAGATTACTTATATTCTCGTTTTTGTTGGCTTTGGTCATCCCGGCTTTTTCACAACAAGTTTCTCCTGAAACATTGATAAAACGCCAGAAACGTAAAGGATTGACAATCAAGGAGTGGAACACGGCAGTGGGCTCAAAACAGGCGTTTTTGGACCACGTCACCACATACGACTCGCTCGGAAGAAAAATAGAGGAGATAGAATATGCGTCATACGGTCAGAAATCACGAGTGGTTTGCGAATACGTTGACCCGCTTGATCCGGCATCAAAAGTGCTTCGCGAGATAGAGTATAACGACCGCGACAAGGTGACACGTATCAAGAAATACGAGTATAACGAAGACGGCAGCAAAAAACGGCAGCTGAACTATTATCCCAATGGAAAACTTGAGTCGGTCAAAGAATATGAACTGATTTTCAGATGATGTTGGATATCAACGACATATTAAACAATATGACGCCAATCAGCCTCGACGAGATGAGCGCCGTGAAGCTGATGAACCGCATCGATACCAAGTATGTCGCTGATGATCTGACAGTCGCAAAGCTGTTTTCGCTGGTAAAAGATGATTATTACGTGCAGGAAATCGATGGAAAACGAATAGCAAGATACGACAACATCTACTACGACACCGTTGATAATCACATGTATATCATCCATCAGGATAAAAAATTGAAACGCGACAAGCTCAGGGTTAGAAATTATGTCGACACAGACACATATTTTTGTGAGGTGAAACATAAAAACAACCGCGGACGCACGAAAAAGAAAAGGATTGAGGTGGGACAGAGCGTGTTTGAAGACCTGAAATCCGATGGAAAAACACGCGAATTTGTTGAAAATCAGCTGCCCAACTATGACTTCGACGGCTTTGTGAAGAAACTGTCGACGTCGTTTGAGAGGATAACCATTGTAAACAAAGGCAAAACGGAGAGAATAACGGTTGATTTCAACGTGCGTTTTCATAATTTCGAAAACGGCAATGACACAGGAATCGCGCCTTTGGTCATCATGGAGTTGAAACGCGACGGACGATGCAAGTCGAGGTTCCAGAAGGCCTTGTTTGAACTACGTGTCAAACCGTTGAGTATCAGCAAGTACTGCTTTGGCAGGGCTTTGACCGACAAGACGTTGAAACAGAATCGTTTTAAGAAGAAAATTATAAAACTTGAAAAATTGAAAAAACTGAGAGAATATGCTGTTACTTCAAACAATGCAGAACTTTGACCCAGACATAGCACGCGAGTTCGGCGGAGATGCCTTTGAATCGGGCTTCCTCGGTGTGCCACTCGTCGATACTGTAAGTCTGTGGACGCTTTTGGTGCGCTTCGCATTCCATTTTATGGTGTGCTGGATCATCGTTAGGTCCTTCTACTACCCGAAGAGCCGCAGAAACGACTATTATTTCACCTTCATGCTCTTCGCAATAACGATTTTCCTGCTCATAATCCACATGGAAAACATGAAGATGGCGATAAGCTTCGCGTTGGGACTTTTTGCAATCTTCGGAATGATACGATATCGAACGGAAACACTGAAAGTGCGGGAGATGACATATTTATTCATCATCATTGGCATCTCGATAATAAACGGCCTCGCATTGACAGTGAGTTATGTGGAGTTGTTAGTGACTAACTTATTGTTTATCATATCGATATGGCTGTTTGAAAGTGGTATCATCACCAGGAAACGTACCGAGACAAAAATCGTGCTTTACGATAAAATTGAGAATGTGAAACACGGACGCGAGGCTGATCTGATTGCCGATTTGAAGGAACGTACAGGCCTGGATATCATCGAAATTGAGGTCGGACACATCGATTTTCTGCGTGATGTGGCATATGTGAAAGTGATGTACAAGCCTTTCACGAAGACATGTAATACAATCAATGACATTACGAAACTGAAAGATTTTCAATGATTTGTAAAAATGCAATATTAAAATATATGTATCGTAGGGGTACGGTGTGCTACGTCCTTGCGATGACGGTTTTATTATTGTTGTTTTTATCACCAAAATTCGTAACCGCCCAAAACACCACTGATTTTGGAGCGATTTTGCAGGCGGAATACGAGAACAATTTCGCCGGAAATTATGATGTTTGGGTGAAAGAAGACCTTCGTTTCGACCACGATTTCTCGAAATATTTGCGTTCCAAGACCACTTTGGGCTTCGACTACAGGTTTGTGAGATACGGTTTCAAGATAGGCGCAGGCTTTGATTATATCAATAAATACACGGAAAAGCGCGTTTTCAGAAATCGTTACCGTTTGTTTGTCAATGCATCGTATAAATATACTTACCGAAACTGGGATTTCGGCTATAGAATGCGATTTATAACGCTGTTCCATGATGAAAGGACCGGCTATTACAACTATACGCCGGAGTTTGGCTGGCGTAACAAGCTGTCGGTGTCGTATCAACGTCCTTACAGCAGATACAAATATACTTTGTATGGTGAGCTTTATTCTGATTTTAATAAGGATAAACGATTGGAACTCAGCACTTTATTGCTGGCAGGCGAAGTAGACTACCGCTTGACACGCAGACAGCATCTTACGTTATTTGTCAGAGATTACAGAGATTTTTATTTGGAATCAGACCAATTCAGGACGGTGTTTTTTGGATTAGGTTGGAAATTTAAACATTAATATATGAAAAGATTGGTACTGTCGGCTATTTGCTTGATTGTCAGTCAGTTGGCAATGGCTCAATATGCTCCGGCGGGCGACAGCCTTAAAACCCGCTGGGCTTCTGAAATTACTCCCGAAAACGTTTGGCAAGATTATCCGCGTCCGCAGATGACTCGCCCAGATTGGATAAACCTCAACGGTTTATGGGATTATGTGATATGCCCAAAGGGACAATTGGTTGACAAATATGACGGTAAGATTTTGGTGCCATTCTGTGTTGAATCATCGTTGTCTGGTGTACAGAAATATGTCGGAAAAGACAATGAACTCTGGTATCAGCGAGAATTTGAAGTGCCGTCAAAATGGAATGGCAAACGCATTTTGTTGCACTTTGGAGCTGTCGATTGGAAATGTGATGTTTGGGTAAATGATATAAAAGTTGGCTCACATACTGGCGGTTATACTCCATTTTCAATGGATATCACTCAAGCTTTGAAGAAAAAAGGCAATGTTTTGAAAGTTCGTGTTTGGGACCCGACCGACCAAGGCGAGCAGCCTTGCGGCAAACAACATGTGAAGCCTCATGGAATCTGGTACACACCAGTTACTGGAATATGGCAGACGGTATGGCTTGAGGTGGTGGCCAACGAGACATATATTGAAAATTTGAAAATCATTCCTGATATAGACAATCATACAGTTATAGTGATTCCTGAAATTGTCAACGCATCCCGTGATATTAAGGTGAAAGTCGAAGTATATGCCAAAAATGCTAGGGGAAGAAATAAAATTGTTAGTAAAGGTCGGTCGATAAATGGTGAAACTGTTGAAGTTGCAATGCCTGTCGATGCAATACTTTGGTCGCCGGATAATCCTTTCCTTTACGGTGTAGACGTGTCTGTGTATAAGGGGAATAAGCTTGTTGATTATGTTATCAGTTACTTCGCGATGCGTAAATTTAGCACTGCAAAGGACGAGAACGGCATTGTGCGTCTGATGCTTAACAACGAGCCGATTTTCATGTTCGGCCCGCTCGATCAAGGTTGGTGGTGCGACGGCCTCTACACCGCTCCGTGCGACGAAGCTTTGAGGTACGACATTGAGAAGACAAAAGATTTTGGCTATAACATGATTCGCAAACATGTGAAAGTGGAGCCAGCACGTTGGTACTACTGGTGCGACCGTCTCGGCATCATAGTGTGGCAGGACATGCCTTCGGGCGGAAAAGGCCCAGAGTGGGTCACCGACGGGTATTT
Organism: uncultured Bacteroidales bacterium; assembly: GCA_900315175.1. Classification (GTDB taxonomy): domain Bacteria; phylum Bacteroidota; class Bacteroidia; order Bacteroidales; family F082; genus Limimorpha. The sequence goes on along the minus strand of OMYA01000002.1, from coordinate 180,787 downwards.
CGACGGCTCTTTAAGTCGCAGAACGCCAGAGTCAGAAGCAACTTATAAAAAAGAATGGAAAGAAATCATCGATTACCTCTATTCGGTACCTTCGATAGGCGTCTGGGTGCCGTTCAACGAGTCATGGGGACAGTTCAAAACCCCTGAAATCGTTGAATGGACTAAGAGTTATGACCAGTCACGCCTAGTGAACCCTGCATCTGGCGGCAACCACTATCCTGTGGGCGACATCCTTGACATTCACAACTATCCTGACCCCGAGATGTATTTTTACGATGCGTCACGCGCCAATGTCTTGGGTGAATATGGCGGCATCGGCAGGAAAATCGAGGGACATACCTGGGTCCCTGAACAAGGTTGGGGCTATGTGGAATACGACACCGAGGAAAAAGTCACCGACACTTACGTGGAATATGCAAACAAACTGCTGAACCTTATTCCACGCGGCTTCTCGGCTGCAGTCTATACCCAAACCACCGACTGCGAGGTCGAACTCAACGGCCTGATGACATACGATAGGGAAGTGGTGAAACTCAACGAAGAACGAATCCGCGAGATAAACCTGAAGATTTCAAATTATTTCAAGAAATAAAAAATGTAGAGACGTCACAGTGTGGCGTCTCTTTATTAAAAAAAATGGAGACGTCATAATATGGCGTCTCTACATTTTTGAATTCTGTGTGGATCCTATTAGTCCTCAACGATTGCTTCGTTCGGGCAAACGCTTGCGCATGTGCCGCATGAAACGCAGTTATCAGCGTTGATTGAATAGATGCTACCTTCTGAAATAGCGCCGACTGGGCACTCGTCGATGCAAGTACCGCAAGCTACACAGCTGTCTAAAATTTTGTATGCCATAATATTATAGTTTAGAAAATTTTCTGCAAAGATATAGGTTTTTCCAATACACAACGACATTTTGAAAAAATATTTTTTTTTATGTTTTTTATCAAAAATATATGCTTAATTTTGCAGAAAAATTGGGAGTCATCCCTAAAGAGAGGAATAATAATCTAAGTTATTAAAATACAATAAATTAAATTCAATTTCTTATGGCTAACAGAACAAAAGTTGTAGAACTTGAACACGTAGTTATCCGTTTCGCGGGTGACTCTGGTGACGGTATGCAGCTGACAGGAAACCTGTTTTCTGATTCAACAGCTTTAGCAGGCAATGATTTTGCCACCTTCCCAGACTATCCTGGAGAAATCCGCCCACCACAAGGCACAGTGTCAGGCGTCTCCGGATTCCAAGTCCATTTCGGACACAAACCAGTCCACACCACAGGTGACCTTTGCGATGTCCTCGTCGCAATGAACCCAGCCTCCATCAAGGCTAACATGCGCTGGCTCAAGCCGGGCACAACAATCATCTTCGATGTCGACTCGATGAACGACAAGGCTCTCGAAAAAGCCGGTTACACATCAGACCCGACACAGGATGACACCCTCAGCCAGTACAAAGTCGTCAAAGCCCCTATCACATCAATGACACTCGAGGCTTTGAAAGACTTCGGTTGGGACCGCAAGGCTATGCTCAAGTCAAAGAATATGTTCGCTCTCGGCATCGTGATGTACCTCTTCAACCGCGACATCACCATGTTGAACGGATATTTCAATACAAAATTCAAGAACAAACCAGAAGTCATCAAGGCCAACCAGACTGTCGTTGCAGCAGGTTACAGCTACGCTGACACCATGGAAATCTTCGCCAACACATATCGTATCGAACCAGCTAACCTCGCCAAAGGCAAATACCGTGACATCACCGGTAACGTCGCTACAGCATGGGGTTTGATGGCAGCAGCAGAGCGTTCGGGCCGTCAGATCTTCTGCGGTTCATATCCTATCACTCCTGCTACAGATATCCTCGCAGAGTTGGTGAAATATAAGAACTTAAAGGTTAAGGCCTTCCAGGCAGAAGATGAGATTGCAGGTATCTGCTCGTCACTCGGCGCATCATTCGCAGGCTGCCTGGCAGTGACCACAACATCAGGTCCTGGTCTCTCACTGAAGTCTGAGGCTCTCGGCCTCGCAGTGATGACAGAGCTCCCACTCGTCGTCGTCGACGTACAGCGTGGCGGCCCTTCAACTGGTCTCCCAACCAAGTCGGAACAGAGCGACCTCATGCAGGCCATCTACGGACGTAATGGTGACGCTCCTCTTATCGTCTTGGCAGCACGCAGCTCATCAGACTGCTTCTACTCAGCATACGAAGCCGCTAAGCTCGCTATGGAGCACATGACACCTGTCATCCTCCTTACAGAAGGCGCTCTCGGCAATGGTTCTGAGATCCTCCGCATCCCAAGAGTCGCTGACCTCCCGGCTATCGTACCGCCAATCGCAAAGGCAAACGACCCAGAATGGCAGCCTTACAAACGTGACGAGGAAAAACTCAACAGACAGTGGGCTATCCCTGGAACAGAAGGCCTCCGTCACCGCATCAGCGGTCTTGAAAAAGCCAACGGCTCAGGTAACCTCTCTCTCGACCCGAAGAACCACCAGCTCATGGTTGAACTTCGTGAAGAGAAAGTACAGCGCGTAGCCAACTTCATCCCTGAACAGGAAATCGTCGGTGACCCTAATGCTGACCTCCTCGTGGTGAGCTGGGGCGGCACATACGGCGTTGTCCTCTCAGTCGTCGAAAAAATGCTCGAAGAAGGCAAGTCTGTCGCTCATGCACACTTCCGCCATATCATGCCTCTGCCTAAGAACACAGCAAAGGTGTTAAGCGGTCACAAGAAAATCGTCGTCTGTGAGAACAACAATGGCCAGTTCGTGAACTACCTCAGAGAGAAGATGCCTGACTTCAAGTATGAACAATACAACAAGATTCAGGGCCTCCCATTCCTCACAGCAGAGTTAGAAAATAAGTTTAATGACCTTTTAAAATAAGATTACCATGGAAAACACAAATTTAAATAATCAGGTTGTTAATCTTACTAAAGAAGATTTCGTTTGCGATCAAATAGTAAAATGGTGCCCAGGCTGCGGTGACCACGCTATTTTGAAAGTTTTACAGGACGTGTTCCCACAGCTCGGTAAGAGAAAAGAAGACATCTGCGTCGTCTCTGGTATCGGCTGCTCATCACGTTTCCCGCACTATATGAACACCTACGGATTCCACAGCATCCACGGCCGCGCTTGCGCTATCGCAACAGGCGTGAAGCTCGCAAATCCTAACCTCTCAGTTTGGGTCATCACAGGTGACGGCGACTGCACAGCTATCGGTGGTAACCACTTCATCCACGCTGTCCGCCGTAACATGGACATGAACCTCCTTCTGTTCAACAACCGTATCTACGGTATGACAAAAGGCCAGTTCTCACCGTGTACTTTCCGTGGCACAGTCACAAAGACTTCTCCACAAGGTACTTACGAAGACCCATTCAACGTCGGTGAACTCGTCATCGGCGCCGGCGGCAAATTCTTCGCACGTGGCGTTGATGTCAACACCAAGGAACTCACAGATATCTGCCTGAGAGCTAAGAATCACGACGGCATGTCAGTCATCGAAGTGCTCCAAAACTGTATGATTTTCTCGAACGGTGTTCACGAAAACATTACAGGCAAGGACGTCCGCGACGATATGCAGGTGAAGTGCGAACACGGCAAACCTCTCATCTTCGGTAAGGATAGAAACAAAGGTCTGCGCCTTAACGGAAACAAGCTCGAAGTCGTCACAATCGGCGAAAACGGCATCACAGAAAAGGATATCCTCGTCCACGACGAGAAGGAAGGAACTACAGGTATCCACATGATGCTCGCCCATATGATGCCTCCTGCGTTCCCAATCGCTATCGGCGTTATCCGCAACGTGGATGCCCCGACTTACGACGACTGCCTCACCGATGTCATCGAACGCGAATCAGCCAAGTCGAACATCAAGACCGTCGACGACCTGCTCAACAGCGGTACGACATGGGATATCAAGTAGTGACACATCGAATTTGTCCTAATAAATAAAAAAATCCCGCCTTTATGACGGGATTTTTTTTATCTTTGCAACATGAAAAGAAGTTTCAAACCCGGAACAATGCTTTATCCACTGCCAGTGGTGATGGTCTCGTGCGGCGACAGCCCCGAAAATTACAACATCATCACGGTGGCATGGACAGGCATCTTGTGCTCCGACCCGCCGATGTGCTACATATCGGTGAGAAAAGAACGCCACTCACATGCGATAATCTCCAGAACAAAAGAGTTTGTGATAAACCTCACGACAGATGCCTTGGCAAAAGCCACCGACTGGTGCGGCGTACGCTCTGGAAGAGATTACAATAAGTTCAAGGAAATGCATCTTACACCTGAACAAGCTGAAGCCGTAAAAGCCCCAATGATAGCTGAATCGCCAGTGAATATTGAATGCAAAGTGGTGGAAATCAAAGAATTGGGCTCGCATGACATGTTTATGGCAGAAATAGCCGCCGTTCATGGCGACGAGAAATATTTCGACCCGAGCACGGGACTGTTCCAACTGAATCAGGCCGAACTGATAACATATTCACACGGGAAATATTACACTTTAGGCGAAAAAATAGGCAAATTCGGTTTCTCAGTAGAGAAAATTCAACATAAAAGGAAAACTTCCTCATCGTCATTTCGACCGGAGCGAAGCGTAGTGGAGAAATCTCCTAAAAAATAAACGGAAATGGATTATATTAAAGTTAAATGCTTACAAAAAGACGAAGTCATCGGTTTGGTTAAAGAATGGATCAAACTGTATCCACATTCTTTTAACCCGGAAGTGAATTTTTGGTTTTACGAACTCGCTGAGGATCAGGTGATTATCGGTTTGCATGATGATTTGAGCACCTTGGCGGTCAGCCTGTTGGTCATCTATCTGACTTCAGCATTGAAAGACTCCACTGAGGTTGATAATGTTGTGGCGTACCTCACTGTCGATGACAACGAAATCTTGTTGAAGCAGAATTACGGCCGTCGCGCCAAAATCCTGGCAAAAGGTACCGATGACGACAATACAGGCGTTATAATCCTTTTGGAAAACAACTATTGCGTCGATTACTATTTCCGTGGCAAAGCTCATCAGATTAAGAATCACGGATTTGTTTTCTTGGAGCCAGCACTTCCTGAATCTATTGAAAATGCTGGCAAAGACGAAATTTTCGTTGGTGACGTTGTCCCGAAGAAAAAGATTGAGCAATCGCTTGAACCCGATGCATCGCCTTGGAAAAAACTGATGTGGTATGCCATCTGCACTGCTGTCGGCCTCGGCATCGGATTCCTGCTGGTTTACCTATATTTTTAATGAGCTACCCTCATTTCGGCCGAAGCGAAGCGTAGTGAATAAATCCTATTTAATCCAAATAAAATAAAAAAGGAAACGTGTTAACAAAATTCCAGAACTACATTGAGTCAAACCACCTTATCAATAAAGGTGACCGCATCCTCGTCGCCCTGAGCGGCGGCGTCGACTCGATGGTTTTGGCGGAATTGCTTAGGCGGGGCGGCTATGACATAGCCTTCGCACACTGCAATTTTCACCTGCGCGGCAAAGAATCGGACGGCGACGAACAATTTGTCAGAGAATACGCCGAAAGGGTAGGAGTCAAGCTCTTCGTACGCCAATTCGATACCTTGGAATTCGTTGAAAACAATAAGGTCTCCGTCGAGATGGCCGCCCGCGAACTGCGCTACGCCTGGTTCAACGATTTGATTAACGCCAACGAACACATCAGTTCGACCGAATCGCATGTCCACCCTGTCATTTCGACCGAGCGCAGCGAGTGGAGAAATCTCCTCTTCGACAAGCTGGCTCTCGCTCATCATGCCGACGACCAAATCGAGACCTTCTTCATCAACCTTCTGCGTGGCTCCGGCATCAAAGGCCTGAAAGCAATGCAGCCTCGTAACGGCATGTATATCAGACCTTTACTGTGTGCCTCACGTGACGAAATCAAGAGTTTTGCAATTGAAAACGGTATCCAATGGCACGAAGACAGCACCAACAACGACACTGTCTATTTAAGGAATAAAATTCGCCACGAACTGATGCCTGCTTTCGACTCTATTAAGCCTGAAGCACGAGAAAAGATTCTTGAATCAGTTAACCATTTGGCCTCTGAAAATCAATTATATAGAGAACTTTTAAAAGAAAAAATCTCTCAAATTGAAACCGTCGACGGTGTCTTGCACTCGATCCCAAAACGTCATTTCGACTGTAGCTCGACAGAATGGAGAGCGGAATGGAGAAATCTCCTACAGTCAGATTCGTTTCGTCATGAAGGAGATTCCTCGATTCCGCTTCGCTACACTCGGAATGACGGTGATGGGAGACAGTTATTATTCGAATGGATTCGCGACTTCGGCTTCTCATTCTCCCAATGCGAATCAATTCTAGCATCTTTGAATGGTGAACCGGGTAAAGAATTCTATTCTGCTAATTATCAATTAGTTATCGAGAAAGAAACAATAGAAATTTTTCCTATTGATCCTGTACAAACAAGGCATAATTTATCCCAACGGGTGACAATACAACCAGTACGGACAAGGCATGCCTTGTCCCTGCTTATAACAGATAATCCCAATATCGCCCAACTCGATTACGACAAGCTGAAATTGCCTTTAAAAACCCGCCATTGGCAGCAAGGCGACCGCTTCCATCCGCTTGGACTTAAAGGCACAAAACTCGTCTCCGATTTCTTTAACGATAACGATTTCACCACTTTTCAAAAGAAAAACACTCTGATTTTGACAGATAATGAGGACGAAATCGTGTGGATTGTCGGCTACCGCATCGACGATAGGTTTAAAATCACAGAAAAAACAAAAACCATTTATCAAATAGTTGCTGAATAAGAATTTTTATTATCTTTGTAACCCGAAATAAAACTTTAATCAATTTGTAAAATATTGAATATCAACGAGTTATGAAGAAACTTACAATTATTTTAGTGGCGTTTTTAGCCTTAATGATGCCTTTTGCGTCGGTCGCTCAGATTTATGACCCTGTGCAATGGAGCTTCTCGACAGAGCCGCTGGGAAATAACGAGTATAATGTTATTTTCAAGGCACAAATCGAAGCAGGATGGCACATTTATTCACAAAATCTTAAAGGAGAAGGACCAATCCCGACAACATTTCTGTTCGCAGAAGATTCAAAATATGAAAGAATCGGTGAGGTGACAGAGGGTGAGGCAATTGTCCATTACGACAATGCCTTCGGTATCGAATTGAATTATTTTGAGAAGGAAGCTATATTCACCCAGAAGGTGAAAGTGCTTGGGAAAGAACCGGTTGCAGTGAAAGGCGAGCTGGAATTCATGGTATGCAACGACGGTATGTGCCTGCCTCCGACCCAAGTGGAGTTTGACATTAACATCGATGGCGGAACGATAGCAAACGCTGACGCTCAAGAAGGCGACAGCCTCCTATCAATGATTCTTCAGGCTATACTTTGGGGCTTGGCAGCATTGCTTACACCTTGCGTCTTCCCGATGATTCCTATGACAGTGTCGTTCTTCCTTCACGGAAGCGAGAATAAGGCTGCTGGTCGCTTCAAAGCCATTATGTACTTCATCTTCATAGTGTTGCTTTACACCCTGCCAATCGCTATCATCATAATGGTGACATGGATCTTCGGAGGCGACAGCGTCACCGGCGATATCTTCAACTGGCTGTCAACACACTGGATTCCTAATATCATCTTCTTCCTGGTGTTTATGGTGTTTGCCGCATCGTTCTTCGGAGCCTTCGAAATAGTGCTCCCAAGCAGCCTTGTCAACAAATCGGACGCCAACTCCGAGAAGAAAGGTCTCGCCGGCGTGTTCTTCATGGCTCTGACCCTTGTTTTGGTGTCGTTCGCCTGCACAGGTCCTATCGTCGGAACAGTACTCATCAAATCGACATCAGGTGAGTTCTGGACCCCGATTCTCACCATGTTCTGCTATGCAGTGACATTTGCATTGCCGTTCGCACTCTTTGCGATGTTCCCGTCAATGCTGAAAAACCTGCCAAAGAGCGGTGGCTGGCTCAACACAGTGAAGGTCATCCTCGGCTTCGTCGAGGTCGCACTAGGATTCAAGTTCTTGAGCGTCGCCGACCAGACATACCACTGGCATCTGCTCGACCGCGAGGTGTATCTCGGCATCTGGATAGTGTGCTTCGCAATGCTCGGCTTCTACCTCTTAGGCAAGATAAGATTCAAAAACGACGACCCTGTCGAGACCATCGGCGTCGGTCGTTTGATATTGAGTATCATAACCTTTACCTTTGTCGTGTATATGATTCCTGGTATGTGGGGCGCTCCTTTGAAGGCTCTCTCAGGCTATCTGCCTCCGCAACAGACCCTCGACTTCGACCTCAAACGTATCAACCAGGAAAATGCTGACAAGGTGATAGAGTTTATCCAACAGAATGTAAAAGCAGTGCCGGCAGGCCAAGCTCAGCAAAATGAAGCAAAACCTGTGGCAGAACTCTGCGAAGCACCGCGTTTCAACGATATCTTCCATCTGCCTCACGGATTGAAAGGTTACTTCGATTATGAACAGGCTCTCGCTTGCGCAAAAGCACAAAACAAGCCGCTTTACGTCGACTTCACCGGCCACGGATGCGTCAATTGCCGTGAGATGGAGGCTAACGTGTGGAGCGACCCGCGCGTGCTGAAGATGTTGCGTGAAGACTATATCATAGTGGCACTTTACGTCGATGACAAGACCAAACTCCCTGAAGAAGAATGGGTTATGGGCGGCGACGGCAAGATGAAGAAGACCATCGGACGCAAATACGCCGACTTCCAAATCACCAGGTTCGGCACCAACGCCCAGCCATATTACTGCCTCATGGGTCATAACGGCGAACTCCTCCACGAGCCACGCGCCTACAACCTCGACAAAGACGGCTTCGTCCAGTTCCTCAAAGAAGGCCTCGAAAACTTCAAAAACGGAGTCTCCGTAAGGAATATTAACGAATAGTTCTCCTCTTGTTATTTCGAGCGTAGCGAAGCGAAGTGGAGAAATCTTCTAAAACCATCTGAGAGTGGAGTTTAATGCTTCACTCTCTTTTTTTTACAAAAATCTCACTTTTTTGTTGCAACTTTCAATTTAATCATTATCTCTGCAGTGTCATTAGTCTTATTGACTTATGACAGACATAATGGAAAAGACGTTGAACTGACGTTTTATCTGCGGCTCGTTTGAACTTCGCAACTTCTAATCATCCGCACGGTAAAGCAAAGTTTGATGTTCACGAATTTGTATTATATTATCGTGTTTCCTCGACACCTATTAATATATACAATTTAGCGTGGGCTTCGGCATTGCTTATCCTCGGATGATGGGCAATGCGAAGGCCTAAACGAGCGGGATGGGCAATAGTTCGGACTCCCGCGCTTTTTCTTTTATGGTTTAATGATCTCAATAGTGATTGTTCCGGTTGTTGGGAGTTCGCCGTTAAAAATGTTGCGCCCGACACATATTTAGGGATGAATAATATGAAACGCATTTTCATAACAATGGCTGCATTAATGTTTATTGTGGCTGTTGCATTGACCACGGGATGCAAAAAAGACTCAGCAGAACCAAACATTGGTGGAAATAATGGTGGTGGAAACGGCGGTAGCACACTGACAGAAGAGGGGATTTATCTTGGTGTTATAGGTTTTAACCAAAATTTTAAAACAAAGGAAATTGGACTCTTGAACAATACTACACTGAGTGGTTACGGAAGTTTTATTGGCAGTTTGAATATGGAAAATGGTACGGGTCTGTACTATGCGGATTATACTGCTTTGAATATGCTTAAAAATAATTCTCAACCACCAAAACTTACAAATGTTGCATTGGTCACATTTACTGACGGTTTGGACAATGTTTCTTTAAGTAGTAATGAAACAAATCCGGAACATTACACTAGTACCGAAGCATATCGTGCTGCTCTGAGTAATAAAATAAGGACAGAGACGGTGTATGGCAAAAATATAACTGCTTATACTATCGGTATCAAAGGTCCGGATGTCCTTGATGATGAAGAATTTCATAATAATTTAAATATGTTGGCAAGTAGTGCAAATAATGTATATGAAATAACTGATATGTCTCAATCTCTGCAATGTTTTGCAGAGATTGCAGAATCATTACATTCCGTAACAACGAATACTTCTTTAAAACTACAAATACCAGGCGGATATAATGATGGACAATTGATACGTTTTACTTTTGACAATGTATCGGATGCAGGTAATTCAACAAAATATATAGAATGTACGTATAAATGGAGTGATAATGGAAGACGGTTGGAAAACATTACCTATCATGGGTTGATTGCTGCAGGACAATCCGATCTTAATTCTATCGCACAAATAGGACTATATTATGAATTTGAGTTCAAGAATATAACTCATGCAAATGGTAATATTATACAGCAATCAGATATAAGCAAACTTAAACTATGGAGAAGGATCTCATCTGGTGCATGGCAGCCTGATGTCGAGTTTACTCCAGCTAACTCAAGTCAGATCATTGAAGAACAAAGTAGTGCATTAATTATGTTGGTGCTTGATTGTACAACATCTTTGGGAAATGGTTTCTCAAGTATGAAAAATGCTGCTAAACAATTTGTTAGAACATTAATATCATCTGGTGGTAGCGGTACAACGACCACACCAACTGTAGCAACATCTTCTGTTAGCGACATAACATCTTCCTCTGCTATATGTGGTGGTAATGTGACAAGTGATGGCGGCGCTTCGGTAACAGCAAGGGGAATTTGTTGGAGTACAAACCCTAATCCAACTACGGGTAGTAGTCATGCGAGTGGAGGAACTGGTACTGGCAGTTTTACAGCTAGTATGACTGGGTTAGCGGCAACAACGACATACTATGTCAGGGCATATGCCACTAACAGTAAAGGAACTTCATATGGAGAACAGGAAGCATTTACTACAGCATCTGGCGGAGGTAATTATACAGTACCTATAGTATCAACTTCATCGGTTACGAATATTACACAAAACTCGGCAAAATGTGGGGGAAATGTTACAAGTGATGGTGGTGCTACTGTAACTGAACGCGGAATATGTTGGAGTACAAGTACAAATCCTACAGTAAACAGTAACCATGTAAGTAGTGGTTCTGGTACAGGTAGCTTTACTGTGAATATGACCGGATTAAATCCGAATACTACTTACTTTGTTAGAGCATACGCAAAAAATAGTGTTGGAATATCTTATGGTGCACAAAAAAACTTTACAACAGAAATCAATATTATAGAAGAATGGCTTTATTATGGAGATTGGAATAATCATCAGAATTGTTGGGGATTAACTAATGGGGGTTCTGATGAATGGGCTGTAATGTTTCCAACTTCAACACTTTCACAATATAATGGTACAAGTATTACAAAAGTTGATGGATATTTAGGAGCAACAGGCTCATACACTTTAAAAATATATAAAGGTGGAACATCTCAATCAAGCACATTGTTGAAATCTCAAACGTTTAGTGTGTCATCTGAAGGATGGAATACAATTAATATTAGTCCGTTAGTATTGCAAACTAATAGCACATTATGGGTCTCTATCAGTTGTTCATATAACGCGGGCGTATATCCTAAAGGTGCATGTGCAGGTGTTAATAATCATAATGCCCGTTGGGTGAATCCTAATGGCAATGGTTGGCATGATGTATATGATGATAATAATGCTACAGATATTTGTTGGGAGATTCAGGCATATGTTACAAATGATGTTAAAGGAGAAGATGGAACTGAAATACAACTTCCTCAAACACTTATAAATATTGAGAATAGCAGTAGTATTGAGATGCAGCGCAATCCAAATGAAGTAAAAAAATATAAATAATTTTTCAAAGTATAGTTGTTAATAAATAAAAGAGATGGGATTTAAATCTCATCTCTTTTTTAAACTATTAAACTGTAAACTTTTAAACTACTATAAACTCTACACTCTTAACTCTCAACTTTACTTAGCAAAATGCTGATAAAACTGCACTATCGTCTCAATTCCCTTGAAGAAGTGGTCGAGTCTGTAGTTTTCGTTCGGTGAGTGGATTGCGTCCTCGCCCAAACCGAATCCCATCAGGATAGACTTTATTCCCAACACCTTCTCGAATCTTGCGATGATCGGGATACTTCCGCCGCTTCTCATCGGGATAGGCAGCTTGCCGTAGGTGTCGAAATATGCCTGCTCCGCCGCCTTGTATGCCGGAAGCTCGATAGGGCAGCCGTAGGCCTCGCCACCATGCAACGTAGTAACCTTAACTGTCACATAATCAGGAGCTATGCTCTCGAAATATTCCTTAAACAGCTTGCCGATCTTCTCGTGGTCTTGGTTAGGCACCAAACGGCACGAAATCTTGGCGTAAGCCTTCGATGGAAGCACCGTCTTCGAGCCTTCGCCTGTGTAACCGCCCCAGATTCCGCATAAATCGAAGGTCGGACGGATACCGACGCGCTCAATCTTGGTATAACCCTTCTCGCCGCGTAATGCCTTCACACCCAACGCCTTCTTGAATTCTTCCTCGTTATATGGTGCCATATTGAGCATCTCGCGTTCTTTAGCTGATGACTCCACGACATCGTCATAGAAATGAGGAATGGTGATGTGGTTGTTCTCGTCCATCACACCTGCCACCATCTCGCACAAAGTGTTGATAGGGTTGGCGACAGCGCCTCCAAACAGTCCTGAATGCAAGTCGGCGTTCGGGCCAGTTACCTCAACCTCCCAGTATGCCAGACCACGCAATCCTGTTGTGATAGAAGGTGTGTCGTGCGATATCATACTTGTGTCGGAAACCAAGATGACATCGGCTTTTACAAGGTCTTTGTATTCTTCTATCCACTTTGACAGGCTGCCCGAGCCAATCTCTTCCTCGCCTTCGAGCATGAATTTCACGTTGCAGGGGAGGGTGCCGGTCTGCATCATGGTCTCAAATGCCTTGGCATGCATGAAAGCCTGGCCTTTGTCGTCGTCAGCACCGCGAGCCCATATCTTGCCGTCTTTGATGACTGGCTCAAACGGGTCGGTGTGCCACAGCTCGATAGGGTCGACAGGCATCACGTCGTAATGTCCGTAAACCAACACTGTTGGCAATTTAGGGTCGATGATCTTCTCTCCGTAAACAATAGGGTTGCCCTCTGTCGGCATCACCTCTGCTTTGTCGGCGCCTGCCTTTAAGATGCTGTCTCTCCAATATTCGGCAGCCTTAATCATATCCGGCTTATGTGCCGATTCTGAGCTGATAGACGGAATTCTAATCAGTCCGAACAACTCGTCCAAAAAACGCTGTTCGTTTTCTTTAATGTATTTTTGTATTTTATTCATATTATATAATTTTATGATTTTCTTTACTTCTCTCGCAGATTTCGCAGATATCACAGATTTTTTCTATTCTTCCTCTGCGGGATTGCTCGCGTCGCGAGCTGCAGATTTCGCGGAAGTTTTGGTCGGAAGAATATTTCCGCGTTTTCAGCGTAATCTGCGAGAGGCTTAAACTATTTCCATTCTTTTAACGTCATATTCTCACCGTCAAACACCGCGTACGTGTAATCCCAAATCCAGTTCCCGACCACCGTCGTCACTGCGTGCTCGCCGGTTTTGTACTGCATCGGCTTGTGCTGGTGCCCGAACACGAAGAAATCTATCGTCGGGTCTTTCTGTGCCTCGGTCATGGCATATTTATACAATCTTGTGTTCTCAATGTCATTGTAATAATTGCCTTCCGATTCTTTTTTAAGCTTCTTAACTCTATGATTATGAGACCATTTCAATGCCACTCTTATTCCAAAATCAGGGTGAATATGACGGAAACACCATTGTAAGAACCTGTTTTCGAACACGCTCTTCAGGAATTTGTAGCCACCGTCGCCTTCTCCACGACCGTCGCCGTGAACCAAAAAGAATTTCTTACCCTTTAGCACCATTATTTCTGGATCTCTATGCACCTGAATGCCAATCTCTTCCTGCAGATACGAGAATGTCCAGAGATCGTGGTTGCCAGCAAAGAGATGCACTGGGATACCGCTGTCGATAAACTCGGCGAGCTTTCCAAGCAGCCTTACATGACCTTTCGGAATCACCGTTTTGTACTCATACCAGAAATCGAATAAGTCGCCCATCAGGAACAGCTCCTCGCAGTCTTTTTTGATGGAGTCAAGAAACTCGAGAAGCATTTTCTCCCGTCGCTGGCTGTCTTCGAGGGTCGGTACACCGAGGTGGAAATCTGTCGCAAAGTAAATCATCAGAGCTTAATCTCGTCAAGGCGTTTAAACATCTCTTGTATAATCGCAGTCATTTTCGGCTCTGCGACATTGGCAGCGTTGAGCACTTCTTCGTGTGTTACCTCAACAGGTATCTCCTGTCCGCCAAGGTCGGTGATGACCGACACGGCAAACACCGTGAGTCCGCAGTGGCGCGCCACTATGACCTCAGGCACCGTTGACATTCCCACACAGTCGCCGCCTATTATGCGATAGTAACGGTATTCGGCAGGAGTCTCATACGAAGGACCTGAATCGGCAACGTAAACGCCATGCTGCACATGTATATCCAACTTCTTGGCTATATCGTCTGCCAAAACAATCAATCTGTGGTCGTATGCATTGCTCATGTCAGGAAAACGTGTGCCAATACGCTCGTCGTTATTGCCGATAAGCGGGTTAGGCAACAGGTTGATATGGTCTGTGATGAACATGATGTCGCTCACGCGGAAACTCGGGTTGATGCCGCCGCTGGCGTTTGAAAGCACTAACAACTTGGCTCCTAAATACTTAATGACTCTAATAGGGAAGGTGATAAGCGCGGTGCTGTATCCTTCATAATAATGGAAACGGCCCTGCATGGCGACCACCCTGCGACCACTAATAATACCGAAAACCAACAGCCCTTTATGGCCTTTCACCGTCGATATCGGGAAATTAGGGACATCTGCAAACGGTATTGTATATTGAACTTCCATTACATTTACCAATCCGCCCAAACCCGAACCTAAAACTATACCTATCTCCGGCTCAAAACCGTTAGTCTTAGATTTGATAAAATCTACTGTCTCAAAAATTTTTTCCAACATAGTTCAAAATCAAATTGTTAAATATATCCTCTTCTATCTCATCGTTGAAACGCACCTCAATCGGTATGGTGAAAAGCGGCACATTCTCAAACCTGTTGATCAATGAAGAGTTTGTTAATCGCATTAAGTCTTTTTCAGTCGTTACTATGATTTTATTTTTACCAATCACACTGTCATAACCATCCAAAATCATATCAATATCGTTGTCGTTAAAATGATGATGGTCGTCGAAGTACTTGGTAATCAATGTGTTGTATTTTCTTTTTAAATAATCTTCAAGTGGATATGGGTTGGCTATGCCGCAAAACAGATAAACAGATTTCATGTCCTGCAATATCGTCTCTTTTGCAGTATTGTTGACAGGTTTAAGTCCTTGAAAATCAATATAAGTGAAGAAAACTTTCTGATATGGCTTCGCGTTGATAATATGTACCACATCGCGTTTGTCGTACGGCAGTAGCACCCTCGGTGATTTCGTAACTATAATAATATCAGCGCGTTTTGCAGCGTATTTTACGTCACGAAGCTTCCCGGCCGGAACAAGCATGTCTTTCTTGTACAGATTGTAATACTCAGTAAGTAGTATATTGATTCCCGGCTTGATTTTTCTATGCTGATAGGCGTCGTCGAGAAGTATGACGTCAGGAGCCTTTTCCTGATGCATCAGATGATAAACGCCTTCACATCTGTCTTCGTCTACAGCCACTGTTATGTTGTTGAATTTCAATCGGTATTGTAACGGTTCATCGCCAACTTGCTCTGCCGAAGAGCTTTCGTTGGCAAGGATGAAACCTTCTGTCTTCCTGCCGTAACCTCTGCTCAACACAGCCACATTGGCCTTGTCTTTCAAAAGCCTGATAAGATATTCAGTGTGAGGAGTTTTGCCCGTCCCGCCGAGCGCAAGATTCCCGATGCAGATGGTTGGCACATTGAAACTCTTAGATTTCAAGATTTCACTGTCATATAGCCAATGGCGAATGTATAAAACAATCGCATAAAACCATGATAACGGTGCTAATAATCTGTTCATCAGTCAACTTTAAATACCAAGGTACAAATATACAAATTATTTTTTGATTCGCGCATCATTATTTTTATTATTTTAGCGAAAATTTTTGAAATGAATAAAATTAGTGAAATAGTCGGATGTATTACTGATATCGCACCACTCAAATGGCAAGAGTCGTGGGACAATGCAGGACTTCTTGTTGGAGATGCTAACATGCTGATAGACAAGGTTTTAATAACTATTGATGTGACCGAAGCAGTCGTTGACGAGGCGATAGAAAAAGGTTTTCATCTTGTGATAAGCCATCATCCGCTGATTTATCGTCCGCTGAAGCATATTTTACCTGAAAACACGATAGAAAGAACAATTATAAAGGCGATAAAGCACGACATCGCCATCGCTTGCATGCACACCAATCTCGACAACAGCTATCTCGGTGTCAGTAAATGGCTCGCGGATAAAATCGGACTGAAAAATCTCGAGATTTTGGAACCGATAAAGACCGACGACAACGTGTTGACCGGAGGAGGCATGGTGGGAGAACTGGATGTCGCCCTCGATGAAACCGATTTTTTGACCCTTGTGAAAAAAAATCTCAACGCAAAAGCTCTTCGCCACTCCGATTTTTTAGGCAAAAAAATTAAAAAAGTGGCAGTCTGTGGCGGCTCCGGCTTTTTCTTGCTTGATAACGTAAAGCATTGTAACGCAGACGCTTATATCACTGGCGACGTGAAATATCACGACTTTTTTGAGGCCGACGGCAAACTCCTTCTCGTCGATGCAGGACATTATGAAACAGAACAATTTACAAAAGAATTAATTGCTGATGCTATTATTAAAAAATTTTGTAACTTTGCAGTTTCAATTTCGAACGTTAAAACTAACTCGATAAACTATTTTGTATAAATATAAAATTTAACATAAATGGCTGATAATCAAGAAATTAAACTCAACGAGGAAGAACAGATTGAAGTTACCGTTGAAAGAAAGTTGGTTGCACTTTACACACTGCAACAGATTGATTCCAAGATAGATAGAATCCGCATCGTGCGCGGCGAGTTGCCAGAAGCAGTGCAAGACCTTGAGGACGAAGTCGCCGGTCTCGAAACCCGTATTGAGAATTACAACGCCGACCTGAAAAAATTCAACACTGACGTCACAAACTACAAAATCAAAATCAAAGAAACACAAGCTTTGATTAAAAAGTACGAAGAACAGCAAAACAACGTCCGTAACAGCCGTGAATATGATTCTTTGACAAAAGAGACTGAGTATCAATCACTTGAAATTCAGCTTTGCGAAAAGAGAATCAAAGATGCGACTATCAAAATCGATGATATCAAGACAAATCTTGAGGCTACAGAAAAGAAACTCGCCGAGCGTAAAAACGACCTCGTGGTGAAACAGTCAGAGCTCAACTCAATCGTTGAAGAGACTGAAAAAGAAGAAGAGGAACTCGTCGAGAAATCAAAAGAAAGCGAAGCTTTGATCGAAGACCGTCTGCTCGCCGCTTACAAACGCATCAGAAAAGGCGCCCGTAACGGTTTGGCAGTCGTGAAAATCGAGCGTGATGCCTGCGGCGGATGCTTCAACAAAATCCCACCACAACACCAGCTCGATATCCGTATCCACAAGAAGATTATCGTTTGCGAATACTGCGGCCGTATCTTGGTCGATCAAGACATCATCGACCAATACAACGCAAAAAACTGATTTTATCAGTCTAATCTGAACTTGAAAGAGATGACCACCTGATTGATGTTGGTCGTCTCTTTTACTTTTGTGTCGTCAGTAAACTCATAGTTAGGACCGTACAATGCAGGATACTCAGAGTATTGCTCATACAATTGGTACGAATTGTGACGCTGACTGAAAACATAAGCTAAATCAAGCGTGAAAACATGATAGGTGAAGCCAAAACCGCAAGAATATGAATCCGTTCTGTAGTCCGATTTGTTCATTCCGAAAGGACTTCCGTAGAAGGCGTAACCGGCTCTGAAAGCCATGGTCTGCCAACGCCATTCGGTACCCAACCTGACGTTAGATGTGGTGCTGTATGTCTTGCGGATGTAGTCGTTGAACCCCGAATAGTTATAATCATAACTTGATGCACGCATCTTGCTGTAGTCCACTAATTCATAATCGGCAGTAATCATTCCGAAATTGCCGAATATGAAGGCGGCACTGGCATTCAGACGATAAGGCGTGGTCACTGTGTAGGTATATACTCCTGTAGGTGAGATGTAGTTGTAACCTGCATTGTTGAATGATGACCATGTCTCGGTGCCCCAGCTCTCTTCCACCTTATATATAGTAGGTGTGTGGAAAGCCGCTCCGACTCGTAACCATTTGACAGGGTAGAAGATGGCTCCGATTTTGGCATTAATACCGGTTCCTGAGTTTTTAACAATCTCTTCCTGAGCCCAATTCCTGAAGTTGTCGCTGGCGTTGAGGTTGATTTCTTTATACTGCTTGGTTACTGTTTTGTTAAAATAAGGTATGTTGACAGACGCACCCAAGAAAACCTTTTCGTTGAAATTGAAACCGGCCGCTAAGTTGAATTCGCGTGACGAGCCGCGCTTGCTCACTCCAAACTGCTGGTTCAAACCACCTTGCGGGACTTGGCTGTCGATGGTGTTGTCATCATAAAAATCAAGGAGATATGTCTCCCATAATGGGAATATGCCGTTTGGAGAATAATCTTCCAATGCGTAGTCGTTGTAAATGCCGTTTTGGTATAATTCTTCGATATACGCATCAATTAGCGAGGTGTTTGGATTGTTGCCGTCTACGTAAGATTGGAAAGTGTAGTTGTTTAATCTATTAATGCCAATCGCAAAACTTGCTGATTTGAGTGAGCCGTTGTTGAATTCCTGTGTCCATGTGAGACCGATATTGTTCACTGGCAATTTGAAGGCTCTGTCAGAGCCATAGCTGTCTTTGTAGTCCGATTCCGTCGATATGGCATAGAAATCTGGAGTGAACACGAATGTCGATTTGCGGAAAAGTCCTAATCCTGCCGGGTTTATCGCTATTGCTGAGAAATCTGAGCCGACGGCACCCATCGCGTTGCCCATTGCGGCGCTTTTTGCTGTTCCCTGATAATAAATCGAGGAGAAATCAAACATGTCGCTGTCAGTTTGCGCCATCATAAACATTGGCGCTAATATCATTATTGTCAAAAATATCTTTTTCATCTCTAATTTCATTTCATTAATGTTAATTGTTTGTTGTCGTTTTGAGATTGTCGGGAACTTTTTTTTGTAAACAACTTAATAATTCCGTTAAACAAGGATCTCTCCATTTTGCTGCATCGCATTACGCTTCAGTCGAAATGACGGAGAGAATGTTATCTTCTGCCGCCACCAACACGGCCTCCTCCGCCGCCACCGCCGCGAATGCCGCCACCTCCAACGCTGCCACCGCGTGAGCCTGAGTTATAACTGCCGCTGCTTCTTGGAGCGCTGGTGTTGCTTCTGGTGGTGTTAGTGTTAGGTCTTGTCGTTGTGGTGTTGTTCCTCTGCGGTCTGACATATTCCGAACTTGAACGTGACTGACGGTTGCTGTTAGCCGGAGTATACGTCTTGTTCTGTGAAGACGGTCTTGTTGCCGACTGGCTTGGTCTGTTTGCCGATTGGCTTGGTCTTGTTGTCGACTGACTTGGTCTTGTTGCCGACTGATTCGACCTTCTGGTAGTACTGTTCGATGGACGTGAAATGTTATCTGAAGAACGTCTTGAGCTCTCGCGGTTGCTTACTGCTGCTGCATTGTTATGATGATCGGCGCTTCTTCTGCCGCTTACGGAGCTGTTTCCGCCTCCATTATGATTTGCTGCCCTGCGACCGTTATTATTATAGGTGTTTATACCGCCGTGATGTGTTCCATGATGGCTGTGGTTGTAATAATTGTAATAACCTGGTCCTGGCGGATAGTACGGGTGATATGGATAGTAAGGAGGGTAATATGGGTAATAGCCGCCCCATCCCCAGAAAGGATCCCATGCATAACCCCAGTAATATGGGCTGTAGCCCCAATAAGGCCTGTATGTCGGATACCAGAATGGATCCCAGAATGGGTCCCAATAGCCGAAACCGACTCCAAAACCTACTCCGAAACCGACGCCGAAATCAACAGTTACACGTGTTTCAGGATTCTCTTCAACGATGTAAACGGTGTCTACAACCCTGTTGATGCTGTCTGTAACGGCATAATCCTTGTAAATTTTGCTCGATTTATCCTGATCGTTACTCTTTTCCGATTTTACTGAGTTGTTGTCGAAATAGCCGTAATTTGAGGTCACTAGGGACTTGTCGCTCTGCGAATCACTGTCGTATGGTGAATAATACGCGTCGTCGTTGATGACGTTATTGCTTGACGCACAGGCGGTTAGCAATATTGCTGCGGCTGCGATGATAATGAAACTCCTTTTCATATTTAATTCACTTTTTATTATTACTTTGCAAAAAATTTTGTAATTTTGCACACTCAAATACTAACAAAAATCGTACCAAACTTTTAAAAATGGCAAAAGAAATTACAACACGTCAAGAAAATTATTCACAATGGTATAATGATATCGTGAATAAAGCCGAGTTGGCGGAGGGTTCCGCAGTGAGAGGTTGTATGGTGATAAAGCCTTACGGATATGCTATTTGGGAGTTTATGCATGACGCTCTCGACAAGATGTTCAAGGACACCGGTCACGTCAATGCTTATTTCCCGCTGTTCATTCCAAAAAGTTTTTTCAGCAAGGAAGCCAGCCACGTTGAAGGCTTCGCTAAAGAGTGCGCTGTCGTTACGCATTACCGTCTGATGAAAAACCCTGACGGACCGGGCGTTGTCGTCGATCCTGAGGCAAAACTGGAAGAAGAGCTGATAGTGCGTCCTACTTCAGAGACAATCATTTGGGACACATATCGTAACTGGATCAAGAGCTACCGCGACCTCCCGATTTTGTGCAACCAGTGGGCTAACGTGGTGCGCTGGGAGATGCGTACACGTCTGTTCCTCCGCACGGCTGAGTTCCTGTGGCAAGAAGGTCATACCGCTCACGCCACACGTGAAGAAGCTATGGCTGAAGCTGAGAAAATGCTGGGCGTTTACGCTGATTTCGCCGAGAAATACATGGCCGTTCCGGTCATCCGCGGCATAAAATCAGCTAACGAGCGTTTTGCAGGCGCTGTCGAGACATTCTGCATCGAGGCTATGATGCAGGACGGCAAAGCACTGCAGGCCGGTACCTCACACTTCCTCGGCCAAAACTTCGCTAAAGCATTCGACGTGAAGTATCTTAATAAGGAGAATAAACTTGAGTACGTCTGGGCAACGTCATGGGGCGTTTCAACACGTCTTATGGGAGCCCTGATCATGGCTCACTCCGATGATAACGGTCTCGTGCTGCCTCCAAAGGTCGCTCCAATAGAGGTGGTTATCGTTCCTATCTATAAGACCGACGACCAGCAGCAGGCTGTTCTCGATTACTGCGCCAAGATGAAGCAACGTCTTGAGGCTAAAGGACTTAGAGTGAAATTCGACGACCGCGACACCCAGAAACCTGGATTCAAATTCGCTGAATGGGAGATGAAGGGCGTGCCGGTACGTCTCGCAGCAGGCCCACGCGACGTTGAAAACCAGACTGTTGAGATCGCTCGCCGCGACACATTGACAAAACAGTCGATTTCTGAGGCTGAGATGGAAGACCATATCCTCGGCTTGCTCGACGAGATTCAGGACAGCTTGTACAATAGAGCTCTTGAATATCGCAAGGCCAATACACACCGTGTCGACACTTGGGACGAGTTCAAACAAGTGATTGAAAACGGCGGATTTGCCTACGCACACTGGGATGGCACAACCGAGACAGAACTCGCCATCAAGGAAGAGACAAAGGCTACATTGCGCTGCATCCCGCTTGACGACGACTACGAAGACGGCGTCGACGTATTCTCAGGAAAACCTTCGAAGAGAAGAGTGATATTCGCCAAGGCTTACTAAACCCTGATATTTATAAATTTTTAATGCCATTTGCAGAAATGCGACCTACCACAGGGTACTGTGAGCATTTCGAAAATGGCATTAAAAATATTAATATAAAGGTAGGAGCTTCCCTTTGGCAAATTCCCCATAGGTGACCTGGATGTTTTCCGGATTACCTTTATAATATATGTTCCCAAAATCGTTTAGTGTAGCGTCTATGCTTTTGCTGGCGTTGATGAAGCAGTCGGTCGCTGAATCACTTGTCACGTTTGCTGTCTCAGCATGGTAGTTTCGGGCGTCAATGATGCCATAACTCCTTTTATATATTACCAAGTTCAAATTGTTTTCTCCATGTAGGTTGAGACGGCTGGTGCCATGTTGGTAAACAACACGAAAATCACTGCAGTTGTTGACGTTAAGGTCAACGTTACCTGAACCGCCATGAATCTCAAAACGATAATACTCGGGTGAAGCCAGCTGCCCGGTGTAGTTGTTTTTCGTCACCAAAGTGCCTGACGAAGCAAATATGAAATTTGCTATATCTTTGAAATACAACGTCACTTCAATCTTATAGTCGTAAGGCCTTAGCCAGTTTAAAGTCGTTGTGTTACAGATACTTAAGATGCCATTGCTGACTTCAGCTGTGATGTTGTCGATGATGTTGTTGCCTGTTGTAATCTCGATGAGGCAAGTGTCGGAACGTACGAGTGAGATGTTGATGTTATCATTAACGTGCACTTCGCGGAAATTTGGGAGCTCGCGTACCTCTGTCACGATTGAACCTACGGTTAATGGTGCCTTTTTGCATGATGAGAACGATGCGAAAACACCTAATATCAATATGATAAATAGTTTACGTGTCATTTTAATTAATTCTATAACCTATTCCAAAACCTATATAATCTGCCCAGCCATAATGGGTGGTGAGCGAAATAGTGGCGAAAATGCCTTTCCAGATGCTTTGTGTCATTGCAAGTTTTTGATAAACACGACCTTCGCACAAGTCTTTACCTGCGATATGGCATCCGAAGTTGATGATGAACGAGGTATGGCCGAAAGCTAACTCGTAAGCGGCACTGATGCCTGGTTTCAATATCTCAATATCAGTGAAACCAATACCTTTCTTGCGTAACACTTCTTTATCGGTGCAGTCGTATACGAGGTCAAAGCCGATACCCACCTTACTCATTTCGGTGAGGCGTTTCAAAGCATTGACGTGGAAATTGTAAACCGACCAAGATCTGCCGTAACCCAAATAGTCGTCAATGTCTTTCAGCGAATAAGATAAAGCGAAGGTGAATGAGAGATTTTTCTTATCCCAGTTCTTATATTGTTGATTATCAGCTGGTTGCTTTGGAATACGTTGTTTCGGTTCGCTGAGGAAATATTTCACGCCGACACCAGCGTGCGCAACGTTGATACCGTTGTTTGGCGTGCGACTCGAGCCATTGGAAAAATGCGTGAATCCCAAAAAAGCAGAAACGCCTAAACGATTGGTAATCATATAACTATAATCAGCAGCGATGTTGATTGCAGCGTTAAAATGTGAGCCGATAAAAGTGTTTTTGGGATTGTCGACAACGTCGAATTTCTGTGTAAGGTAGCCTAAACCTATACCAAATTTAAAGTTTATCTGGTGTTTGGCGCTTTTCAAACAGTTGAAAGTCATGTGAGGTATAATGGCAAAAGCTCTGCCAAGCTCAGGTTGTTCGCCGAGTCCGGTATAAAGCAAACTTACGCCAACAGCAGGATAATTTGACCTCGACTGCCATGATTTTCTTCCAAATGTGACTTGCTGCAAATTCAATTCAAAAAGTGGGAAATGAGCGCTGAACACCTTCATTTCAGGGTGATGGCAGATGATGAATCCATGGCTTGCACGAAACTCTATTTGAAGGTTCGGCTTGATGACAGTATCATTTGTTCTTGCTGATAAATTATTGATTATCAACAAAAAAGATAAAAATAGTATAGCGTGTGTAAAAAAGTTTTTCATCGTGCAAAAATAATAAAAAACTAGACGAAAATAATTGTAAATTTGCAAAAATTTTAATCATGGACAAACGCTTAGAGGCTTTTAAGAGACTTTTGGATATCATGGACGACTTGCGTAAAGGCTGTCCATGGGATAAAAAACAGACCATTGAGAGTTTGCGTCATCTGACCATTGAGGAGACGTATGAGTTGAGTGAGGCGATTTTGGCTTCAGATTATCAAGATGTCAAAAAAGAGCTTGGTGATTTGATTATGCACATAGTTTTTTATGCTAGAATTGCCGACGAACGTGGACTGTTTGACATTTCAGACGTGATAAACAGCATCTGCGACAAGCTTATCATCCGCCATCCGCATATTTACGGTGACGTGAAAGTGGACTCGGCAGAGGAAGTGCTTGAAAATTGGGAGAAGATAAAGATAAAAAAAGAGGGAAACAAGAGCGTTTTGGGTGGTGTCCCCGCAGGTTTGCCGCCACTTTTGAAGGCTTACCGCATGACCGACAAGGCTTCAGGCGTCGGTTTCGACTGGCCGAACAAAGAGGAGTGTTGGAAAAAGGTTCTCGAAGAGATGAACGAGCTGCAGGAAGAGGTGAAAAACGACGGCCCAATAGAACGAAAAGACGAGGAATTTGGCGACCTTCTGTTCGCTCTCGTAAACTATTCAAGATTCATAAAAGTGAATGCCGACACAGCACTGGAACATGCCAATGCCAAGTTTAAAAAGCGGTTTGCGTATATTGAGGAGAAGGCGAGAGAACTTGGTAAAAGTGTAGCTGATATGACACTTGATGAAATGGAGGCACTGTGGCAGGAGGCGAAGAGAGTTAAGTGTTAAGAGTGTAGAGTTAAGAGTGTAGAGTTAAGAGTGTAGAGTTAAGAGTGTAGAGTTAAGAGTGTAGTTAGAAGTAGAAAAGTGTATATTTTTTGTTGATAGAATAAAAATTTGTATATTTGCAGGTTAAAATGATGTAAAAATGAGTGATTTGGCGAAAAGAACGGTGTTTGGAAGTTTGTTTGTGATCGTGGTGATCGGAAGCATACTTTTGAATTATTGGGCTTTTTTCGCAGTGATGTTTGTGACGGTATCCATTGGTTCTCAAGAAGTTAGCAAGCTGATGCTAAAAGAAGAAAAAAACACTTTGACACCATGGGTTATCATTCTTCCAACGCTGTTTTTCGCGTTGAGCGTCATTTTCCCGTCGATTGCACACATCTTGCAAGTGATTCTGCTATTGGTACCTGTTTTAATAGCATTATTCTCGACAAAATATTCGTTTGAAAAAGTTGTCGTAAGTTATTGGACTGCAATGTTTTTCGTTGCATTGCCCTGCATCTTGATGATGAAACTGTATAGAAATGCGCCAGTCGACACAGTCGCTGGTAAGTATTTGATAATCATGCTATTCTGCTTGATATGGATAAACGATATTTTTGCATATTTAACAGGAATGGCTATTGGAAAGCATAAGCTTTTTGAGCGTATATCTCCGAAAAAAACCATTGAAGGCAGCATGGGAGGTTTGATAATGACGATTTTAACTGCGTTTTTTGTCAACCATTATTGGTTAAAGATGATGGATGACTGGAAAATGATGGGAATGGCAATGGTTGTTGTTGTTTTCGGCAGTTTGGGTGATTTGTGTGAGTCGATGATGAAGCGTCAGGCCGGGGTGAAGGATTCCGGCAATGTGATTCCCGGGCATGGCGGCATACTCGACAGATTCGATGCCACGTTTTTGGCGGTTCCGTTTGTTTATTGTTATTTGATGTTATTGTAAATCAATATATTATATGTATATACACAAAAAAGGTTATGGTGTTATTGCGACGGTTTTCACGGTTATCGTTCTGATAATTGTGTCTGCTGCGATGTTGCTTAACGCTGTTTTTGAAAATAACCATTGGATGATATTGGCCGGACTTATTATAATAGGTGTAATTGTTGTTGTTTGGTCAATCACATTTTTCAGGGTTCCTACGAATCGGAAAATCACGCATGAGGCAAATGCTGTTGTCTCTTCCGCTGACGGTGAAATCGTTGCCATTGAGGAGGTTGAGGAGAAAGAGTATTTTCACGATAAGAGGATTCAGATATCGGTTTTCATGTCGGCTTATGACGTGCATGTGAACTGGTTCCCGATTGACGGTGTGGTGAGTTATGTGAAATATCATCCGGGCAAAAAAATGTTTGCCATTAATCCGAAATCATCTGAGTTGAACGAGCGAAACTCAATGGCTGTCAGGGATGAAAAGGGTAGGGAGGTTTTGTTCAGACAGGTGGCAGGTGTCATGGCGCGAAGAATCGTTTGTAATGTCAAAGAAGGCGACAAGGCTGAGGTTGGCAAGGAATTTGGTATGATAAAATTCGGTTCGCGTGTTGATTTTTTCTTGCCTCTTGACGCTGATATTCAAGTGGAGATGGGCGATGACATTACAGGACAGGTTTCTGTTTTGGCATACTTGAAATAAAAAAAACTAAAAAAAAGATAGTGTAATTAAAAAAAACTTGTTATATTTGCAAACTCAAAATGAATGACAAATTAGGAATTTGAAATTAATGTTTAACTAAATTTTAATCAACATGAAAAAAGTATCTTTACTTTCATTGCTTCTCGTTTTATTCGGAAGCTTAATGGCTCAAGAACCACAGGTTCTTATTAGTGATGGTTTCGAGGAATACGAAGCCGGTAGCAAGATTGCTGTTGCATCACAGGCAGCAGGTCACGACTGGTGGACAACATGGAGCCAGCAACCAGGCTCAGCCGAAGACGGTGTCGTTGCTGAATACAACGGCTCAAAATGCGGTTATTTGACCTATGGCGTTGACCAGGTTTTGCTCCTTGGTGACGAACAAAACGGTGTTTATGACCTCGAATTCGACATCATGGTTCCTCAGGGTAAGAACGGTTACTTCAACATTCTCCATGACTTCAACGGTCAAGGAAGTACATGGGCTTTGGAAAGCTATCTGCACATGTCAGGCAGCAGCACATCAGCTCCTGGAACAGCAGTTATCCACGCTGGTGGTTCCGATGCAGCTACATTCAGCGTAATTTATGACGACTGGATGCACTTCCGTTTGCATGTTGACACCGATGCCGACGTTGCTGAGTACTACTACACAGCACCAGGTGAGTCGGAGGTTTTGATTCACACATGGACATGGAGCCTTAACAGCCAGGGTACTGCTACAGTAGGTAGAAAACTTGCTGCTATGGACTTCTTCCCACCAATGAATGCTTCGACTTCAGAGTATTATCTTGATAACTTCAGCTTCACAAAGGTTAGCGGTGACACAGCTCCAGCTCTTACCTTCAACGTTGATCAAATCGATGCAGTTGTAGCAGAAGATGATGCAACAGCAACAGAGATTGTTATCAGCAACGCAGAAGGCACATCATTTGGTGACTGGTCAGCATGGGTTGACTTTGGAACAAGCACAGGTGGCTCAAATTCATCAGTTCTTTACTATGGTGTTGACCCATCACAAAACGCTAGCATGGTTGGCTACAACTGGGAAGAGCCAAAATTGGTTGAAGTTGCAGCTATGTTCCCAGGTTCAACATATGCCGGCTCAGCAATGGGTGCCAACATCGTAAGTGTTGAGTATTTCGCAGTTGAATCACAATCAGGTTTCGGTTTCGAAACAAACACTCCTCTTACATTCCGTGTTTACAAACAGGGTATGTATGGCCAGCCAGGTGAAGTTCTTGCTGAAAAGGTTATCCCTTACAACCAGATTAACCATACAGACTGGACAACCGCAACATTTGACACTCCTGTCGCTATTACAGGTTACAATGTTTGGATTGCTTGCGAATACACACAGGCAGTTGACGGCTACGCAATGGTATTTGACGGTGGTTCATACCTTCCTAACAGTGGTTTCGTCCGCGTTGGTGGTGGTGGCGCATTCGAATCAGCAGGTCCTGACAACATGAGCCAAGACTATGGCTGCATGGCAATCCGCGCACACGTACAGGGAGCTCCTATTTCAGCAACATGGGCTAACTTGAGCAAATCAGAAGGCTCAATCCCAATGGGTGGAATAGATGAAGTTTCAGTTAACGTTAACGCTATCGGTCTCTCAGCAGGCGATGTGAAGACAGCTAACATTATCTTCGTCACAAACGATCCTGAGAATCCAGAAGTGTCTATCCCATTGACACTTACAGTCACTGGTGATAATGTTAATGAGACAGCAGCTAACGCATTCAACATCTATCCTAACCCAACAACAGGTATGGTGACAGTTGAAGGCGAGAACATCAACGTTGTTTCTGTCTACAACGCAGCTGGTCAGCTCGTGAACATCGTCCGCGCAAACGACTCGAACGTGAATGTTGACTTGAGCAGCTACGGCACAGGTGTCTACTTCCTCAACGTTATCGACAACGAAAACAACACAACAGTACAAAGAGTTGTTGTGAAGTAATATTTGAGAATTAATAAACGAGCAGAAAAAGAAAGGGCTCCGATAGGGGCCCTTTCTTTTTGGTTTACTGTTTACCGTTTACTGTTTAGCGTTTATTTGCTGGCGGTACCATTCGAAGAGGGCTACGGAGGCGGCGTGGGAGACGTTGAGTGAGCGGGTGGGGCCAGGGATGGGGATGTAAACAACCATATCGCATTGATTTAAGATTTCCTCGCGGATTCCATGGCTCTCGTTGCCTACGATGAAGGCGGCGTCAGCAGGAAGCTCGGTCTCGTAGATGTTTGTCGCATTCGTCGCAGTTTCTATAGCGACGATTTTTTTATTTGATGGTACCAGTTTACGCAGATCATTCTCCTCGGTGAAATACCATTTTATGTTGTCTTTACTTGAAGCGGCGCATTTTCTCACCCTGCTGAGGCTGTGCGTGGGCTCCGTGCCGAGAAATATCATCTCTGAAGCCCCGATATTGTCGGAAAGACGAATCATCGAGCCCATGTTGTCTGGCGTAAGGAGATTGTCGGCAAGGATGATGGGGCGGGGAAGTGAATCGTAGAGAGATTCGGGATGGGACTGTTCAAATAAAGTGTTGGATTTGAGGTACATATCTAAAACTTTTTCCCTTGATAGGTGTTTCTTTCTTCAAGGCGTTTCTCAATTAAAGCTAAAACCTGATCGTAACGAAGGTTGAGCCAAGGCTTTGAAACCAGATAACGAGGCGGTACTTCGCCAGCGAAACGCTCGATGACGAGGTCGGGATTCAGACGTTCTATGAAGTCGATGACGAACTCAATATAATTATCAAGTGTAAACAGGTGAAAATTAGAAGGGTTGGCGATATATTCATCAGCCATTTTCGTGTCTTTAAATATCTGTAGCTGATGAAATTTCACGGTAGTGAGAGGCAGTTCTGAGATGATGCCTGCGGCATTGAGCATCATCTCGCGCGTTTCGCCAGGTAGACCGAAAATGAAATGTCCGCCGCAATGGAAGCCATATTTATGTGTAAGCTCGATGGCTTTTTTTGCCGTGGCGAAGTCATGGCCGCGGTTTACACGTGTTAATGTTTGGTCGTAGACCGACTCAACCCCATATTCGAGTATGACCGTGGCGTCTAGACTTTTCAGCATATCCAGTGTTTCCTCGTTGATGCAGTCAGGGCGGGTGCCGATGACAAGGCCTATGACGCCGTCGACGGATAGGGCTTCACGATAGAGTTTTTCGAGCTCGTCGAGAGGTTTGTATGTGTTGCTAAATGCCTGAAAATAAGCAAGATACGACTTTGCGCGGCGATAGCGGCGCTGATGGAATCCGATACCTTCCTCTATTTGTTGGCGGATACTCTTTTCCGGGTGGCAGTACGACGGGTTGAAAGCGTCGTTACGGCAGAAGGTGCAGCCTCCGGTGCTTATCTTTCCATCGCGGTTAGGGCAAGAAAAACCTGCGTCGATGCTTATTTTCTGCACGCGGCTTCCGAACTCACGTGTGAAATACGAGGAATAGCTGTTGAAACGACGGTTGTCACCCCAGGGAAACATGTGGCTTATTTTTCTTTTATCATCACATCGATAGCCCCGACGCCGAATCTCGAGATCGAAGCCATTCTGTTGGAAGTGTTTTCGTAATGCTTGAGTTCCTCAATAATGGCGTTTTTCAAGACGCCGTTGCCGACGCCGTGTATAAACGTCACCTTGGAATAGTCGTTTTCAATGGCACTGTCAAGCATTTTCTTGAAATAATTGATCTGAACCCTGAAAATATCGTTGCTCGACATTCCGAGGATATTGTCGACCAGTTCGCCAATATGAAGGTCGACTATCGCTTCGCCTGGCTGTGTTTGGTGTTTGTCGATTTCTGCAGCTTTTTTTACGATGTCTTTATTTGCCTTTGGCTGCATCACACCGTCTTTCATCAGCTTGGTGTAATCGGTCTCCGATCCTTTCAAAGCGGTGGTGGTTGATAGGCAGACCATCAAGGCTTTCTCGCCTAGAAGTCCCGATTCGACGAAGCTTCCGTCTTTGAAGAAACGGCTGGTGCGCAACGAGAACGGTGCATGCAGCGGATGGTAAACGAAGTCGATGTCATCCTGACAGAGCACCACCTGTATCACGCCTTCGCACCAATGTTCGATATCATCGCGCGAGATGGCTTCCACCACCACTTTAGAAAATGGTGCAATGCTGCCATAGTCGATATTCGCATATTTTTCGTCTTCTTTAAGATTAAAGCTGTACAAAGCGTCGGCAGGAGTGTTGTTTACCACAGCAACGTCAATAAGTCCTGTCAACAGCCACTGTTGGTCGTGCGGAATAAAGGCGAGGTAGATACCTTCTTCCTCCGTATTGCGGGCAAACCGTCTCAACTCACTGCGGCGAGCTTCGTTTTTCGTCTCTTCTTCTATAATCTGTTGATTCTTAATCTCTTTCTGCACGTTGTCGACCATTTGCTGTTGCCTTGTCGGCTGTGCTCTGAAATCCAAGACCAAGTCGCTCATCAAAACGGGGATATTGAACCCGTCTTCAATCTCCACTTCTGCCATACGGGTGTCGATAATCTTTTTAATCACACCTCCGCCTTTGTCATTCAGGAAGTTAACTCTGTCGCCTACTTTAAAAGTTTCCATTTTTAAATATTATTTTGCAAAAAAAAGTGACCCCGCCGGGATTCGAACCCGGACCGAAGGAACCGGAATCCTTAATTCTATCCATTAGACTACGGGGCCATTGTAGACTTTAGACCTTAGACTTTAGACTTTAGCAATAATTACTAAGGTCTAAGGTCTAATGACTAAGATCTTTTTGTGGAGCTGGAGGGAGTCGAACCCTCGTCCAAACAAGGAACAATTATGCTTTCTACATACTTATTCTGTTGTTGGTTTTCGAGTTGTGCAAGGAAACAGACATCCTAATCGCAACCTTATCTCCTTGAGTTTCACGACGTTGCCGGAGTTTCCGCGTCGCTATCCCGAAATTGCTGAGCACCTCGTTGTCGGACCGGAATCGGGAGGCTCCATCCGCGAGATGTCTCGTCCTCTCACCTTGTGAAAGGATTGAGCTTCAATCTACTGTGCTTCGATTAAGCAGCGAGAGCGTAAGTATTTTCGCCAATTAATTTTTTGCAGTCAAGATTTACGAGCGTCACTGCGAGGCTCGGTATGCTTACATAACCCTTCTACAAGCTGTCAAAACCGGTCAGCCCCAGATGTTATGCTGATTTCTATTATCAAAAATCGTGCAAAAGTAGTAAAATATTCCGAATTTAGACGTATTTTTTTACATCTTCGTCGGAAATGGTTGAGCCACAGAGTATTACGAGGCGTCCTACGACGTTTTGCAGCTCGCGTATATTACCGCTCCAGTGTTGTTTTTTCAGTTCTTCGATGGCAGAGTCGGTGAAAACAGGGATAGGTTTGCCCATTTCGTTTGCGGATTTCACGACGAAGCTATTAATTAACAAAGGTATGTCATCGAGGCGTTCGCGCAGAGGTGGCACGCGCATGATTATCATGCTGATGCGGTGGTATAGGTCTTCACGGAAGTTGCCTTTTGCTATCTCATCCTGAAGGTTTTTGTTAGTAGCTGCGATGACTCTTACATCAACTTTTATCTCTTCTTCGCCGCCCACACGTGTGATTTTGTTTTCTTGCAGAGCGCGCAGCACCTTGGCTTGGGCGGCGAGACTCATGTCGCCGATTTCGTCGAGGAACAATGTGCCGTTGTCGGCAAGCTCGAAGTCGCCTTTTTTCTGTTTTATGGCCGATGTGAAGGCTCCTTTTTCGTGTCCAAACAATTGACTTTCGATGAGTTCTGATGGGATGGCGGCGCAGTTGACCTCGATGAATGCGCCATTGTTGCGCGGGCTCATCTCGTGCAGTTGTCGGGCCACGAGTTCTTTGCCGGTGCCGTTTTCGCCGAGTATGAGGACGCGGGCATTGGTCGGTGCCACACATTCAATCATGTTGTTTAACTCGTTCATCGCCTGCGAGTTGCCAACCATTTCGTATTGTTTGCTGACCACGTTTCGGAGTTTCTTTGTCTCGTTGACGAGGCGGTTTTTATCCAAGGCGTTGCGAAGTGTGATAAGCATTCTGTTGAGGTCCATCGGTTTCTCGATGAAGTCGTAGGCGCCTTTTTTGATGGCGTCGACGGCGATGTCGATGGTGCCGTGGCCTGAGATGATGATTATCGGCGCATCGGTGAGCGTTTTAGCTTTCTCGAGGAACTCGATGCCGTCCATCTGGGGCATTTTTATGTCGCAGAATATGGCATCAAACACGTTGTCGTTGAGCATAGGTATCGCCTCGACGGCTGACGCCGCCTCGGCGATAGCATATCCTTCGTTTTCAAGGATGCCGTGCATAGCTCTGCGGATGGCAGGCTCGTCGTCGATGATAAGAACTCTTGACATTAGAAGTTAGGTTTAAGTTCAGATCTCTTATAGAATTCGTCGATAATCTCCACTGCTTTGTCAACGTCGTCAACCACATGGAAGATTTCGAAATCCTCTTCGCTTATCATTTTCTCTTTGAGAAGCGTGTGTTTAAACCAGTCTACGAGAGGGTTCCAGAACTCTGATCCGAACATCACGATAGGGAAGTCGGCGATTTTGTCGGTCTGCATGAGAGTGAGAGCCTCCGACAGTTCGTCGAGGGTGCCGAATCCGCCGGGGAACGCAATGAAACCTTGTGCATAGCGCGTAAACATCGTCTTGCGGATATAGAAATAGTCGAAATTAAGGCATTTGTCCTGGTCGATGTACGGGTTGGAATGCTGTTCATGTGGCAGCAGAATGTTGAGTCCCACGCTCTTGCCGCCGGCTTCGTGGGCGCCTTTGTTGCCTGCTTCCATGATGCCAGGGCCGCCGCCTGTGACAATGCCGAAGCCTCTTTCAACGAGTTTCGCGCCGGTCTCGACCGCTTTTTGATAGTATGGGCTGTCTTCTCTGATGCGGGCAGAACCGAAAATAGCGACGCAAGGGCCGATTCGTGACAGTGTCTCGTATCCGTTGACAAACTCTGACATAATCTTAAACACCGACCAGGAGTCGTTGGCCTTGATGTAGTTCCATTTCCTGTCGTCGATGATTTTCTTTAACATTTCTGAAGAATCCATGATAATTAAGTATTTTTTGCAAAGATACAAATAAAGTTTATTGGTTATAGGTTATTGTTTATAGAAATTTTTACAAAAAAAGTTTTGTGGAATGAAATTTTTTGTATCTTTGCACGCTGAAAAACGGTATTGCGGATTTAGCTCAGCTGGCAGAGCGGAAGCTTCCCAAGCTTCAGGTCGCGGGTTCGAGCCCCGTAATCCGCTCTTTCTGACGACGGAAGCTTAGCTCAGTTGGTTCAGAGCGCCTGCCTTACAAGCAGGAGGTCGCTGGTTCGAACCCAGCAGTTTCCACAAAGAGAATCCCGTCGAGGATGACAGGATTCTTTTTTTTGTATTATTGATGGACAATCTATGGTAATTGACAATGTAACGATAGTACTGTACTCGGTAAACCTTATTTATATCACGACGTGTCTTTATGGCGGGCTTTTGAAGAGCTTTTACGTGCCGAATGCATATAAAGAGGTTTTCGGAGAACTCTATCCTGCTCATAATACGTTGGCTAACATATATTTGATGCAGGTTTTCGAATTACCGTTTGTCTTTACGATATACAAGCCCGAAGTCCTTTTCTGCGTGAACGGAGCCTCAATGTTGTTCCTCATATCATATATGGTGGTTCTCCTAAAGTCATATTTCTTCCTTGATTTTATAAAACCCAAGAAACTATTTGTTTTCCAGCTGCCGGCATTTTTGTGCTGGTTGGTGTTGTTACTTCCTGTTTTTGGAATTATAGAATTTACTACATTGTATAAAACGATTACCAGTGTCGTGGTAATGATGGTCGTTTTATGGTATATTTATCTGCTCGACAAATGCCGATTGAAGCTTGTGGGCAATATTCGTGACATTGACGAGGACGAATACTCCAACGACAGCGATTTCCCCGTACAATTTGCCAAGAGTGTGCAGTACCATCCTCTTGTGATTTGTTTGGTTCTTATAGCGAGTTTTCTTATCAATGCTCCAATAGCGAAGATTGTGCGCGATGTGATTTTGATTTTGACAAATGTGTGGCTGGCGTTTTACACATTGAATCCACACCGCAATTCAAAAAAACTGCCTCAGGATTTGAAAAAGAAAGACGATACTGAGGTTGCTGAGACTCCTACAAAATACCGACTGTCGGAAAAATACTGCAGGGAGACCGAACAGAAGCTTGTTGAGATCATTCGCAGCAAGAGCCTGTATCTTGAAGAACACATCACTATGAACGACCTTATTGACATTATGCATATAAACAGAAATTATCTCAGTGAGGTTATAGCTCGCAGCAAGTATCAGTCGTTCTACAAGCTCATCAACACCATGCGTATTGAGCATGCATGCGAGTTGCTCAAGAATGACACTACCGCGAAACTGGAGCAAGTCGCCATAGTTTCTGGCTTCTCATCAGGAAGCGCATTCTCGCAGGTGTTTAAACGCATAATGGATGTTTCCCCCAAAGAATACATCCAACAAATACACGCAGAGTAAAATTTTACACGCAGAATAAAATTAATTACCTTTAGAATAAAATGATTTACACGCAAAATAAAGTGTTTTTCATTTTGTTGTTATATTTTTGCAACCGCAAACGAACGATATAAGCTGTCGTTACGATGCAGATGAAGAAAGTTCATATTAACCATTTAAATAATACTAATGACGTGTGCGAGCGTCAGCGCACTGGGGAGAAATGACGCATGTAAAAATGATTGGGTCGGAGTTCCAATCTCCGACCCAACCAAACCGAGAGAAAAACTTCAAGCCTTTTTTAAAGAGGTGCCTCTCGAAAGCGGATTACCGATGATGACAGCGCTTGGCGCAGGTTGTGCAGTAACTCGCAAATTGAAATAGAACTAGAGAATAGTTATAAATAGTAAAGTTAAAAAAGTAGTAGTGAGAAAGGGATGCCGCCCGGCATCCTTTCTCTTTTTTATTATCTGACGATTTTTCTCACAACGGTCTTGCCACTTGCTGTCACACCTTTAACAATGTAAATGCCTTGGCTAAGCTCGTTTATGTTGTGGGTTTTGACAATCTGTCCGTTGATGTTATGAATCTCAACGATATCGGTCATCGCTTCGTATTCGATTTCCGGCACAGATGTGTGATCTGGAAGCTCTATGATGATATAGTCGTCACCGTTTGGCGTAAGCGCATAGTTTGACTCGCAATCTTCATAAACTGCTGTGAGTTTGAAGTAATACTCGCCGGGCTCAAATTCTTGATAGTAATTTGATATGTTGCCATCTATTTGGATAACTTCCCTTAAGCTTTCGCAGTAGAGATTGTAATGAAGCGGCTGATTCTCTGGTGCTGTCCATGAAAACACGACTGCGCTCAGATCTAATTCAGGGTTGTAATATGGCTCGCCTGCGAAATTGGTTGGAGCGTCGCATGGCGTTGGTGGGGTAGGAGGTGTCACTTCGCCCATCTCGCCGCTTTGACCGATGTTCTGGCCGTAAAGACCACCAGGGCCGCCACCGGTTGAATTCACCCAAGTGATAATGTTTTGCCCACCATGGTATCCTGTGCTGGTTCTGCAGCTCGTCTTGTTGTATGTGGTTGAGCTCATCTGAGTGTTCCACAATGTGTTTCCGTTCATGTCGAAACCTTCAGCCTCAACAGTTGCCTGGCTTCCGCTTGTCTGGCTAAGACCTTTGAAATATGTCACAGCGAAACCACCGCCATACTCAAAAGCATCGATCAAATAACCTCCACAAGGTGTTGTGCCGTTGTCGAGCACGAGGATTCCGTCGTTCCACAATCTTTCTCCTTCAGGTGTGATGCGGTTTATATAAAGCTTGCATTGTGCCTGATAAGCATCGTCGGTCTGCTCATAGAAGAGTATGATATCGTGTGTGACAGGGTCCACTGTGGCATCTGCACTGATGTATAAGTTGTTGCCGTCTGGTGAGTGTACAGGGACACCGTTGGTGTCCATGATGGTTGAGGCACCGTTTTGGTTGTAGTGGAACACGTAAACATTGAAGTTATAAAAGGCTGGATGCCAGATGTAAACGTAGCCGCCTCCCATACCGTCGGAAATGGCTGAATGGATATATGTCGACTGGAATGTCTGTTCCGCCATCAACAATGTCTCTGGACTGAATTGTGTGCCATCCTGATTATAGCCTGCCACATATATCGATTTGTTGGTGTACATGCCGCTTCCGACCTTTTCGTATGTAACGAAAACTTTGTTGTCGGTGCCCAAAGTGAGCTGTCCGAACATGCATTTCAATCCGGTATTGTCGGAGATGGTTACGACTGGGCCTAATGTCTCGTTGACATATTGCAGATAGAGGTTCTGATAGTCGAAGCCCAAGACCCAGATGCCGCCGTCGTTGGTGGCGATGACTTCAGCGCGAGAGAACCCGAGTCCGCCGAAGAGCTGTAAGCCTTGTTCGCCCCATGGGAATGTGCCGTCAGGGTTGATTTTCACAGCGTAGGTGTGGCCGTCATAAGCAGCGAAGCAACTGACAACGCCGCCATCGGTGGTTGTAGTCATCGAAACGCCTTCAGACATTGATGAAAACTCATGAGCGGAGATGTGGATACCATCAGGACCCCATTGTGGCTCGCCCGCAAAGTTGAGACGTTGCAAGTTTGGTGACCATCCGTTGCCTCCCACGAAACTCATCCATTGGATGTAGGTGTCGCCGGTATTTTGGTTGGTGGCCATGTAAATCTCACCAGCATCAGTCGAGGTGTTGACAATAAATGTGTTGGTAGAAGGGTCGTTGACCCATTGGGCTTTAACAGCAAATGTAACTGCCAAAGCGATGATGGAAAATAAAAGTTTTTTCATATTGAATAGTTTTTAAAATCGCAAAGTTACGGAGTAAAAATGAAAAAAACAAGAAAAAAATAAAAAACCATCGTTCCAAATTTGTTTTACCGTATTCGAAACGATGGTTTTTCTTAGACTTTAGACTTTAGACCTTAGACTTTAGTCTTTAGTCTTTAGTCTTTAGTACGACTAGCGACTAAAGACTATTCTTTGATATTCGGTTCTTCCAAGCCAAGGTGTTTCTTCTTGTCAACGACCTTGAGGTAGAGACCGATGAGCAATGCTGCGATGCCGAGGCATGCGAGCATGATTAAAGCCCATGTGTAGTTGAGCTCGTCTGGGTTTGTGCCGACAGGGTTGGTGTTTTCGAGAACCTTACCGATGAGCAATGGGAACAGCCACAGACCGATGTTCTGGATCCAGAAGATCAGAGCGTAAGCTGAACCGATGATCTTTTCGTCGACGAGCTTCGGAACGCTTGGCCACAAAGCTGCGGGGACCAATGAGAATGAGGCTCCGAGCACCAAGATTGTGATGTAAGCCACGATAGTGCCACCGGCTGCGTTGCCCTTGAACATAGGCAGGATGAAAGCGAATGTCAAGTGGCAGATAACCAGGAGGATAGAGCCAATCATAAGCATTGATGCGGCTTTACCTTTATGGTCAACGTAGTTGCCAAGGATAGGGGTGATAGCCACTGCGAGGAGCGGGAACACTGCGAAGATGGTCTCAGCGGTGCCACGCATGTAACCCATGTAGCAGTAGATGACGAGGGCGACGACAGCGAAAGCCATCAAACCGAATTTCAGACTTTTCTTCTTTGAGAAGTTGCTTGCGAATGAGCAGACAGCGACGAGCAGCATCACGATGTACTGCACGATGGTCACTGAGCTGCCGCCCCAGAATGTGTTAGGGTCAGCCTCGACGAGTGTGAGGTTGCATTGGAGCATGTTAACAGCATATTTCTGGAATGGGAAGATTGCTGAGTAGTAAAGCACGCAGAGCAAAGCCACGAGCCAGAAACCGAGGCTTGACAAAATCTTGCCTATATCGCTGACTTTGAAAGGCTCGTCAACAGCTTCAGCCTCGCCTGTCTGTGAGTCGAGCTTCTTATCCATGAAGAAATAAACCACAAACATGATGAGGGCGATGCAGAGAAGCACCACGCCGAATGCCACTGAACGGCTCACGTTGATGGTTCCGCCGAGTTTTGCGAAGTAAGGTGAGAAAATCATACATGTGGCGACGCCGAGACGGGCCAATGCCATCTCAGAACCCATTGCCAATGCTGTTTCACGACCTTTGAACCATTTCACGATACCGCGGCTGACGGTGATACCTGCCATTTCAGCGCCGCAGCCGAAAATCATGAAGCCGACAGCTGCCATCTTTGCTGAAGCCGGCATGCCTCTGTAGAACGGAGAAACGCCAAGTTCTTCGAAAATCGGGATGTAGTTGAGGTTTTCGGTGAACCATTTTTCAAGACCGCTGCCAAAGAAACTCTCGCTGATGGCGTAATATTTGATCAAGCCACCGACAAGCATCACAGCGCCTGACAACACTGCGGTGAAACGAACTCCCATCTTGTCGAGGATGATACCT
Organism: uncultured Bacteroidales bacterium; assembly: GCA_900315175.1. Taxonomy (GTDB): domain Bacteria; phylum Bacteroidota; class Bacteroidia; order Bacteroidales; family F082; genus Limimorpha. The sequence goes on along the minus strand of OMYA01000002.1, from coordinate 141,839 downwards.
GCGAAGATGAGGAAGAACACAAACACGTTGAGGAAGGTCTCAGAACCCTGCATTGTACCGAATGCAAGGCTGTCCCAACCGCGCTGTGTCTGCATCAAGTCTTTGATAGGGGACAAAATGTCCATGAAGATGTAGGCGCAGAACATTGCCAACGCCAACAGCAGCAAAGCGATCCATCTCATGGCCGCATTGTCGCGTAAAGTCTGAATTTTTTCTGTCATATCAATATTTATTTAAATGTTATTTGTCGGATGGTAATTGAACGATTTCCTTCTTGTATCCCTTCAAAACCTCTTTTGCGAAGTCGGCAATGGTCTGAGGAGTGATGCTCTTCACGATTTCGTCGTATTCAGCCACGATGTTGACATGGTCTTCTTCGAATTTGTCGAGAGCGTCAAGCCAGAAGCCGTTTTCTTCAAGATTTTCGGCGCGTTTCTTATAGAGGTTTTCAACGACCTTTGTCAAGTCTTCCTGAGCCGGACCGTTCTGTGCAATATCGTTGAGGCCTTCGTAAACTTTGTTGATGAGTTTCTCATGCATTTCCTTGTTTGTGTCGAAAGCGATAAGGAACAAGTAGGCGTTCTTTGGCTTGTCAGTGACCTGACCCATGACGCCGACGCCGTATGTGCCGCCCTCTTCTTCACGGATGGTGCGAGTGTAGTAGATGTCCATAACATCGCTCAAAGCATTCATATACAACTGGTTACGATAGCTGTATTCCATGGTGCCGTTGATAATCATATAAACGGTTGCCTTTGGATTCTGCATATCTTTTTCATATTTGCAGATGTAGTCGTTTTCAGGAATGCTGAGGTTGATGTCTTTCCAGCTCTCTTTGCGTTTGTTTTTCTTCATAGAAGCCAGATACTGTTCTACTAATGGCTTGAAAACGTCTTCATCGATGTTACCTACGAAGTAGAATATAAAGTTGTTAGGATCGCTGAAGCGGTCTTTGTAGAGCTCCATTGATTTGGCGTAATCAATCTTGTCGATGTCTTCAGCTTTCATTCTCATGCGGAGCGGATGGTTGTTGTACATGACCTTTACAAGGGAATCAGAGAATGTTATCATTGGGTTGAGTTCTTGATTCTCGAGAGCAGCCTTGTTGCGCTGAGCATATGATTGGAATGCTTCTTCGTCGGCGCGAGGTGCTGTGAAGTACAAGTAGATGAGCTGCATCATTGTCTCGAGGTCTTTCGGTGAGCAGCTTCCGCTCATGCCTTCCGAATAGTTACCGACGTATGGATACACGTGCACTTTCTTGCCTGCGAGCACTTTCGGGAGGTCGGTGGCACTGAAGTTGCCAACGCCGCCGAGTGTGATGACGTCGTCAAGGTTCTTAAGAGTGATGAAGTCTTCCTGTTTGAGTGCGGAGAGGCCGCCCCAGCTGTTAGCTGTGAAACGGATCTCGTCTTCTTTGAAGTTGGTCTTCTTATAGAAAACTCTCATGCCATTGCTGAGTGTCAATATCTTGGCGTCGAATGCCGGGCAGTCCACTTCTTTCTTGATTTTGCCAGGTTTTGGCATGTTCTCGACCATCGGGCCATCGAATGTCTCTTCTTCATAAGGCTCTACAGCCATAGCGTTGGCTGCAGTATAAACTGCAAGAATCTCCTCAACTGTTGGGAGAGTCTCACCGTCTTTCTTAGGAGCTGTCACAGTGATGACGAGGTTGTCGTCGTGGATGAGCTGCTGAGCGAACATGTTGATAACCTCAAGCGGAATGCTCGGGATAATCTGCTGATAAAGAGCATATTCTGTCTCGATGCCCATCATAGGCTCGTTGCTGAGGAAGTTGTTAAGGCATTCGTCGACATATTGGTCGTTGTTGGTGTTGTTTCTTTCGTTGTATTGGCTTTCAATCTGTTTGAGGAAGTCGGCTTTTGCTCTTTCATATTCTGAATTTGTGAAACCGAACTGGGCCATGCGCTTATTCTCGGTCACGAGAGCTGTGAGAGCCTCGTCGATGCCGGCAGCGTCCTTAGCCATTGCCACGCTGGTCCACGCGTCCTCGGTAGGAGCGATGTAGTAGTTTGAATAATAGCTGTAACCGTAAACGAATGGAGGGTTGGCTTTTTGCGTGATTTCCTGCAAACGTTTGATTTCCATGCTGCTGACGATGCCCATAGCATATTGTCCAATCCAGTAATTGATGTCGTTTTTCAATGAGTCAGGAGTTGCTTCTGTCTTATAATAAAGGTTGACTCTGTAGTTTGTTGCCTCTGGATCTGAAGCGATTGCCACGATAGGTTCTTCGTTATCTTCAATCATGAACTGCGGTCTTGGAGCCGGGTTGACTGGGGTCGGGATATCGGCGTACATCTCTTTGATGCGTGCCTCGATGGCGTCGACGTCGATGTCACCGACGATGATGATGCCCTGGAGGTCAGGACGATACCATTTGTGGTAGTAGTCGCGGAGAGTCTGATACTCGAAGTTTGCAACGACTTCCGGTAGTCCGCCTGGCAGACGGTTAGCGTAAGGGCTGTTAGGATACATCACAGGAAGGATCTCTTTCATGATACGCTCGCTGGCGTCCTCACGTGTGCGGAGCTCTTCAAGGATCACACCGCGTTCGTTGTCGATCTCAGCTTCTTCAAGGGCGATGAAGCTCGACCAGTCGTGGAGGATGAGCAAGCATGTGTCGACGAGACCAGGGATGTTGGTAGGGACGTTGGTCACCATGTAGACTGTCTGGTCGATGCCGGTGCCTGCATTGAGGTTTTCACCGAATTTGATACCACGGCTCTGGAGGTATTCGCGTAGTGTCATTCCCGGAAGGTTTGTAGTTCCGTTGAATGCCATGTGTTCGAGGAAGTGGGCGAGACCGCGCTGGCTCTCTTCTTCAAGGACCGAACCGACCTTCTGTGCGATGTAGAAATCGGCACGCTGGGCTGGTTTCTCGTTGTGACGGATGTAGTAAGTCATGCCGTTGTCAAGCTTTCCGACCCTTACGTTCGGATCCATCGGACACGGCATCGCCTGCTGGGCGAAACTTGTCACTGCCATTGCGGCAACGAACAAGACCGATAAGAATAATTTCTTCATTTTTTTATAAATTAAACTATTAAACTATTAAGCTATTAAACTATTAAGCTAAAACAAATGAATCACATACTTCTCCACAAAATACGGCTCCTCATACCATTTTGTAATCGACGTGCTCTTGCGCTTCCAGTTCTTCGGCACGTTGCGTAGCTCTTCCTCGATATCGCCACCTTTTAAATATAATATGCCTCCAGCCTCGATGTCGTTGGTGACACGCAGTTTGTTGTTGCACCATTTCACAAAGTCGGGCAGCTGCGTAACGGCACGGCTCACTATCACGTCGAACTTCTCTTTGATATTCTCAGCGCGTTCCTGAATGGCAGTAACATTCTGTAAATCAAGCTGTTCCTTGATATCTTGAACGACTTTTATCTTTTTGCCAATGCTGTCGACAAGCAAGAACTTGGTCTGTGGAAACATTATCGCGAGTGGAATGCCTGGGAATCCGCCTCCAGTGCCGATGTCGAGGACTTTCATGCCTGGAAGAAGTTCGAAATATTTCGCTATTGCTAAGGAATGAAGGACATGATGCTCGTAAAAATTGTCCATGTCCTTCCTCGAGATGAGGTTTATTTTGCTGTTCCAGTCATTATAGAGAGGCGCAAGACGTTCATACTGAGCCATCTGCGTCTCAGTCAGAGCTGGAAAATACTTTTTTATAATCTGACTATTCATAGTTTTATAATCTCGCAAAGATACAAAAAATAATTTATTTTAATAAATTATGTTAAAATAATTTGTAATTTTACACGTTTTTACATCACCAATGGCGGGCAAATTCAGATATATAGTATTGTTGATGCTGTTAATCGGCAGCCTGTTTTCCTATTCCCAAAACACACAGAGGAAAAAGGAAACGCTTGATTATATTGACAAATACAAGGATATCGCCATGACGGAGATGGTGAAATACAAAATCCCGGCATCGATAACTCTGGCACAGGGAATCCTTGAATCCGGTAACGGGAAAAGCAAATTGGCGACAAAAGGCAACAACCATTTCGGAATAAAATGTCACAGCGACTGGAAAGGCAAGACGATGCGGCATGATGACGATGCTCCGCAAGAGTGTTTTAGAGTTTATAAAAATGCAGAGGAGTCGTACAACGACCACTCAAAATTTTTGAAAAACAGTCAGCGCTATGCATCGCTTTTCAATCTGGAAATCACCGATTACAAAGGCTGGGCGAAAGGTTTGAAAAAGGCAGGATACGCCACATCGCCAGTGTATGCCACCGCACTGATAAATCTTATTGAGGCCTATGACCTTCAGCAATATGACCAAATGGTCGTGAAGAAGAAATTCAAGCCTCATAAGAAAAAGGAAGAGGTGAAGCCTGCGGAAAAAGAAGAGCCCGCGAAAGAAGTGAAGCCTGATAAGAAAGCTAAACCGAAGAAAATCAAGAGGAACAAGGCTGTAGTAAACACCGCGCCTGTCCCAGTGCTGGCCGAATGCATGGTGGTTGGCATGACTCCTGACCATCATTATATCAGAGAAAATTTTGGCGTGAAATTCGTTTTGACAAAAGATGGTGACAATCTGGATAATCTTGCTAAAGAATTGAAAATCAGCAAGAGACAGCTTGTGAAATACAATAATCTTGGGGCCAAGACGAAGTTTTCAAGCAACGAAGTGCTGTATATCGGGCCGAAACGTAGCAAAGCCGCGTCAGGCTATAAGGTTCACGTGATTCAACCTGGAGAGACTTTGTCGCAGGTGTCGCGTCTTTATGCAGTGAAACTTGAGAGACTGTTTAAGATGAATGGGCTTGACGAGAATTCAGTACTTAGTGTAGGGCAGGAGATTAGATTGAGATAGATTAATAGCTTAATAGTTTAATAGTTTAATAGATTAGTAGATTAAAGTTCGGTTTTTAGGTATTTGGAAGTGTAACCGACTGCTTTTTTTACAATTTCTTCGGGTGTTCCGCAACTTAAAATCATGCCGCCTCTTTCGCCGCCTTCAGGTCCCATGTCGATGATGTAATCTGCCATTTTGATGACATCCATGTTATGCTCGATGATGAGCACGGTGTTGCCTTTGTTTACGAGTTTATTCAGCACTTCCATCAATATCTTGATGTCTTCGAAATGCAGTCCCGTTGTTGGTTCGTCAAGGATGTACAAGGTCTTTCCGGTGTCGCGTTTTGACAACTCTGTGGCGAGTTTTACACGTTGTGCCTCGCCGCCGGAAAGTGTGGTTGAAGGTTGGCCTAAGGTGATATATCCCAATCCGACATCCTGTAATGTCTTGATTTTCTGTAAGATAGTCGGGAAGTTCTCGAAAAACGTCACAGCCTCGTCGATTGTCAGGTTAAGCACGTCGTTTATGGATTTGCCTTTGAAGCGCACCTCAAGGGTCTCGCGGTTGTAGCGTTTGCCTTGGCATGTCTCGCATTGCACATGTACGTCAGGCAGGAAATTCATCTCGATGACGCGCACTCCGGCGCCTTGGCATGTCTCGCAGCGTCCGCCTTTCACGTTGAACGAGAAACGTCCTGATTTATAGCCTCTTATCTTCGATTCTGGCAACTCACCGTAAAGTTTTCTGATATCGTCGAAAACCTTGGTGTATGTGGCTGGATTGGAGCGCGGTGTCTTTCCGATTGGCGCCTGGTCGATTTCTATGACTTTATCAATAAACTCAAGGCCTTCGATGCGGTCGTAAGGTAACGGGTTCTTTTCCGAACGATAAAAATGTTTGCTCAGGATAGGGTAGAGCGTCTCGTTGATGAGCGTCGATTTCCCAGAGCCGGAAACGCCTGTAACACATACCATTACACCGAGTGGAAGGTCTAAATCGACGTTCTTGAGGTTGTGTCCTGAAGCGTTAAACAGTTTAAGGTGTTGACCTTCAAAAGGTTTGCGTCTCGTTGTAGGCACTTCGATGCGTTTTTTGCCTCTGAGATAGTCGCATGTGGGCCCTTTCCCGTGCATGGCTTCTTTGGGAGAGCCTTGAAACACTACGTTTCCTCCGTTCACGCCTGCACCCGGACCGATGTCGATGAGATGGTCGGCTGCGAGCATGGTGTCTTTGTCGTGCTCCACCACGATGATGCTGTTGCCGATATCTCTCAGTTCCTTTAATGACTCGATAAGTCGGTGATTGTCACGCTGATGCAAGCCTATGGAAGGCTCGTCGAGGATGTATAATATGCCAGTCAGCTGTGAGCCTATCTGTGTCGCGAGACGAATGCGTTGCGACTCGCCGCCCGAGAGACTCTTTGCCGGACGGTTCATGTTAAGATAATCGATGCCAACGTTGAGAAGGAAGCTGATTCTTTTCTTTATTTCATTGAGGATATCGTGCGAAATCTCCTTCTGTTTCTCGTCGAGGTGTTTGGGGAGGTCATCGAGCCATTTTGAGAGCGAGTTGACGTCCATGTCGGCGAGTTCCGCTATGTTTTTGCCGTTAAGACGGAAATAAAGCGCTTCTTTTTTGAGTCTTTGTCCATGACACTCAGGGCATTCCGTCTCATTCATGAAGCTGTTTGCCCATTTCACTATAGATGCTGGTGCATTTTCCTCGTTTTGTTTTTTTATCACGTTGACGACGCCTTCGAAAGGCATTGAGTATGTTGAACTTGTGCCAAGATATTCTTTTGTCACAGTGAATGACTCGTTGCTGCCGTAGAGGATTATGCTCATGGCGTTTTCGGGTATCTCGCTGATAGGGGTGTCGAGTGTGAATCCGTATCTTGTTCCGATGGCTTCGAGCTGGTTGAAGACCCAGTTGTTCTTATATTCTCCGAGAGGGGCGAGGCCTCCTTTGCGCAGACTCAGGCTCGGGTCGGGGATGATTTTTTTCATGTCAACCTGGATGACAGTGCCGAGGCCGTTGCATTTCGGGCAGGCGCCGTAAGGTGAGTTGAAACTGAAGGTGTTTGGTTCGGGGTCTTGGTATGCGATGCCGGTTGTCGGGCACATCAGCAGCTTGCTGAAATAATGCACGTTGCTGCCGCCTTCTTCAAGAACCATCAACATGCCCTTGCCTCGACGGAAAGCTGTCTCGACCGATTTCACTATCCTGTCTCTAAAGTCATCATGGACGACAAGCCGGTCAATAACTATCTCAATATCATGGGTTTTGTAACGGTCGAGCTGCATTCCGAAGGTGAGTTCGCGAATCTCGCCATCGACACGCACCTTAATATATCCTTGCTGACGAATCTGCTCGAACAAATCTCTGTAATGACCCTTTCTGCCTCTCACTACAGGAGCTAACACATTGATTTTCTTGTCTTTGTATTGCTCCATTATCATTTGGGTAATCTGCTCTTCCGAGTAACGCACCATTTTCTCGCCAGTGTTGTACGAGTAGGGTATTGCTGCTCGCGCATACAGAAGTCGCATGAAGTCATATATTTCAGTGATGGTTCCGACGGTTGAGCGCGGGTTGCGGTTCACTGATTTCTGTTCGATGGAGATGACAGGGGAGAGTCCGCGAATCTCGTCGACATCAGGACGTTCCATGCTGCCGATAAACTGGCGGGCGTAAGCCGAAAACGATTCCATATAACGGCGTTGACCCTCGGCATAGATAGTCTCGAAAGCCAACGACGACTTACCCGAGCCACTTAAGCCGGTTACCACCACGAGCTTGTCACGAGGAATGCGTAAGTCGATGTTTTTCAAGTTGTTCTCACGCGCCCCGTAAATCTCGATGAACTCGTCTTCTGCAATATTTCTGTTTTTCTCCGTCATCTAAACTATTTTAAATTTTCAGCGATAGTGTCGTTCTCAAACTCTATCACAGCACCGCCTGTAGCCTCGTTGCAATAGTCGGCTGTGAGGTCGAAAGGCCTTTTCGGAATCTTAATCTCATAGGACTCTCCGTGCTTGACTTTCAATGAGTTGGAGCGCAGCCAAGGGTTGAAAATCTTTAAAAGTTTGTAAGTTATATCATGCTCTATGGCAAAATCCGCCCAGTTGTCGACACTTTTGTCAACGACGACCACTTTGTATCTGAATGGCTGATATTCAAGCTCTTTGCTGACATAAATGCCATATTTCTCCGGATTGCTCAGGATGGTTTTGAATGCCAGGATTCTGAAGATGTAGCGTTCTGTTTCGTCAGCCATGAGCAAGTCGTAATAAGAATGCACCTTTTGTTCCTTCAGAAACTTGTTCAGACGTCGTGTTCCTGCGTTGAACGATGCCGCCACCAGCGTCCAGTTATGGTAGATTTCATACGATTTCAGGAAATAGCGGCATGCGGCTTCTGTCTCGAGTTCCACGTTGTATCGCATATCGACGTCTTTGTTGATTTCGAGGCCGTATTCTTTGGCGGTGCGTTCCATAAACTGCCAGAAGCCCACTGCTCCGGCAGGTGAGACGGCGTTAGAGAGGGTGCTTTCCGCCACGCAAAGATACTTGAAATCGTCGGGGATACCATATTTTGCAAGTATTGGCTCAATTACAGGGAACCACCGTGAGGAACGTTTCACGAGCAGCATGGTGTTGCTGTGGAAATAGCATGTTGACAGCAGTTCGCGCTCGTATCGCTCCCTTATGTTGAACATTTCCAAAGGCACACGCTCACCGGCGAAAGTGATATCGTCGGTGAACTCGATATCGTTGCTGCGTAGTGCAATCTGTTCAAGGGAAACAGGGCGTTTTTCTGCTATTCTAAGCGCCCTGATACCCAATATGCATGCTGCCAATGCAGCTAAACCTACTATTACAACGACTATCTGAAGTGTCAGTAAAACTTTCTTGTTATCCATTACAGATGAACCACTTCGCCGTATGCTGCCGCTGCAGCTTCCATGATGGCTTCCGACATTGTTGGATGCGGGAAGATGTTCTCAATGATGTCGCGACCTTCAGCGCCGAGTTCGCGTGCCAACACCGCTGTTGCAACCATCTCGGTCACGTTTTCGCCAACCATGTGGCAGCCCAACCATTTGTTGGTCTTGGCATCGAACACCACCTTGATGAAACCGTCTTTGTTGCCTGCTGCTGCTGCCTTTCCTGATGCTGTGAACGGGAACTTGCCTATTCTCACCTCATAACCGGCGGCGATGGCTTTAGCCTCGCTCAAACCGACAGAGGCGATTTCCGGAGTGATATATGTGCAGCCAGGGATGTTGTTGTAGTTCAATGGCTTAGGATTCAAGCCGCAGAACTTCTCAACGCAGATGATAGCCTCGTGTGATGCCTTGTGTGCCAATGCAGGTCCGTGGACGATGTCGCCGATAGCGTAAACGCCCGGTACATTGGTGCGGTAGTAGTCATCAACGGTGATTTTGCCGCGTTCGTTGGCGATGCCAAGGTTCTCGAGACCGAGGTCCTCGAGGTTGGTCTGCACGCCAACAGCAGATAGAACGATGTCAGCCTCAACGACTTTCTCGCCTTTCTTGGTGTCGATTGTGCAGATGCATTTCTCGCCTGTAGTGTCTACTTTTGTCACAGAAGCCTCAGTCATCACTGTCATCTTCAGCTTCTTGAAGCAACGCTCGACCTGTTTTGAGACCTCTTCGTCCTCGTTAGGGACGACATTCGGCAAGAATTCCACCAATGTCACTTTCACGCCCATTGAGGTGAAGAAGAATGCGAATTCCGAGCCGATGGCGCCTGAACCGACAACCACCATACTTTCTGGAAGCTTATCCAGCACCAAAGCCTGACGGTAGCTTATGATTTTCTTGCCGTCGATAGGCATTGCCGGCAGCTGACGCACGCGAGAACCTGTTGCAAGGATAATGTGGTCAGCTTCGTATTCTGTCGTATTGCCTTCAGCGTCAACGACTTTCACTGTTTTGTTTGCAGTGAGTGAGCCGAGACCGGGAATCAGTTCAACGTTGTTTTTCTTAAATAGGTATTGCACGCCTTTGCTCATGCCGTCAGCGACACCACGGCTGCGAGCGACCACGGCCTCCATGTCTGGATGGACCTCGCCCTCAAGCTTAATGCCATAATTCTCAGCGTGTTGCATATATGTATAGACAGCTGCACTCTTCAGAAGAGCCTTGGTCGGGATGCAGCCCCAGTTGAGGCATGTGCCGCCAATCTCAGCTTTTTCTACTACTCCAACTTTCTTGCCGAGCTGTGAAGCTCTGATAGCTGCGACGTAACCGCCAGGACCGCTACCAATTACAATAACATCGTACTTCATGATTATCAATGATTTATGTTTATTTTTAATATATTTTTACTTAATTGTGCTTTAGAGTGCGAAATTACAAAAAATTTTCTTATCTTTGCAACATTGTTAGTGGAGAATTTTCTTCATGTTAATATTTGCCAAAAAGCAATTTTTTTACACTTATTTGTTCCTTTTAATTATTTAAATTATGCGAGCCGATTATTCCAATAGTCCGCTTATGCCATTTAAATGGTATGAGGTGGCGTGTACTAAGGAGAAATGTCTCTTTACGAAACTTGATGTGTTTATGTATCTGTCTGCTGTTCATGACAATTCATTTGAGCTTCTTTATGTTTCCATAGATGAAATAAGTCGTCGTTTGACGAGATGCTATCATGGAAAATTTGTCGTCAGAATGCGAAATAACTATTTGATTATTAGAAATGGCCTTTGGAGAAAGAAATATCTCGTAATAGAATACGACGAAGCTTCTGGTATTGTTATACTTGCAAACAAAAGAAAATCAAAATGTTGGATTCTGACAAGCAAGATCCCTTATGACAAAACTGCTATGGAAAAACTTCTGAAATCAGCCGAAAAACAAGGCGTTGATGTGTCTGATATTGAGTTTTTCTAAGTTTTAAAATTAAAATAATTAGAATGCGATAATTCAATTTAAAAATGCTCGTGTCTGAAATTTGCCAAAATAATTTTTATATATAAAGATTTTCTTCCTATATTTGCAAGTTTGAATGACAAGATTTTTTAAGATGAATATATCAGAATTAACAGCTATTTCCCCGATTGACGGTCGCTATCGCAAGAAAGTTGAGCGACTTGACGAGTATTTCTCAGAATTTGGACTGATCCGCGCCAGAGTGATGGTTGAGGTCGAGTATTTTATAGCGCTTTGCCAGCTTCCATTGCCACAACTTGAAAGTTTTGACCCAAAGTATTTCCGTAAGTTGAGAAATATCGTCAAAAACTTTAAAGTCGCTGACGCTCAAGAGATTAAAGAGATTGAAAAAACCACAAACCATGATGTGAAGGCTGTGGAATATTTCCTGAAACGCCGTTTCGACGAGATGAATCTGAGCCAGTTTAAGGAATTTATCCACTTTGGACTTACGTCACAGGATATCAACAACAGCGCCGTGCCTTTCACGATGAAAGAGGCTAACAGAGATCTCGTTATCCCTGCTATTGAAAAGATTATCAATAGATTAGGGGAGCTTGCAAACGAATGGCGTGATGTCCCGATGTTGGCGCATACACATGGTCAACCGGCAAGCCCCACACATCTCGGAAAAGAGGTTTATGTGTTTGTCGAACGTCTTGAAAATCAATTGAATGAACTGAAAAGACTGCCGTTTGAGAATAAATTTGGTGGAGCCACGGGCAATATGAACGCCCACAAGGTGGCATATCCGCAGTTCGACTGGAGAGAGTTCGCCGCGAAGTTCAGCAAGAAACTTGGACTTAAACGTCAGGAAACGACAACACAGATTGAGCATTACGACGTGATGGCGGAATATTTCGACACCATCAAACGCATCAATACGATATTGATTGACTTGTCGCGTGACATCTGGATGTATATCTCGATGGATTATTTCAAACAGAAGATTAAAGCCGGCGAGGTGGGTTCTTCAGCTATGCCGCATAAGGTGAATCCTATCGATTTCGAGAATGCGGAAGGCAACCTTGGAATGGCCAACGCCATCTTCGAACATCTCAGCCGCAAGCTCCCGATCAGCCGCATGCAACGCGACCTTACCGACTCGACGGTGACACGTAACGTCGGAGTGCCGTTGGCACACACTTTGATTGCGACAAGCTCGTTGTCAAAGGGGTTGGATAAGCTTATTCTCAACGAGACGAAGCTTCGTGCAGACCTGCAAAACAACTACGCCGTCGTTGCTGAGGCCATCCAGACCATTCTTCGCCGTGAGCAGGTTGAAGGCGCCTACGAACTCCTCAAAGGTCTCACCCGCACCAATGAAAAGGTGACACGTGAGTCGATTGATGCGTTTATCGACCAACTGCCTGTTAGCCAATCGGTTAAGAAGGAGATGCATGCCATAACACCGGAAAACTACACCGGTTTTAACTATGTAAACGATTAAAAAATGGATAAAAAAAGAAATTTTCGCAGGATATTACATTATGTGAAGCCGTACTGGTTCAGCATCTTGATGAACATTGTTTTCAATATTCTTGCAATAGTGTTCTCATTGTTCTCATTCTCGATGATAGTGCCGTTTTTGAACCTTTTGTTCAATCCTGACAACCTCACTACAATCAAGCCGGAATTTGCGCTCGACACCGACTCGCTGCTTGCGTTGCTTGACTATTATGTGAGTTATATCATCATTCTGAAAGGACAGGCTGCGGCGTTGGTTTTCATCTGCCTGTTGCTTGTCATAGCTTTCTTCCTGCGAAATATCACGACTTATTTTGCCTTGTATTTTATGGTCGGGGCGCGAGCCGGCACCATCAAGGATATCCGCAACGATTTGTACAAGAAAATCATGATTTTGCCGCTGTCGTTCTACAGCAAGCATAAAAAAGGCGACATCATGGCTCGTATCACCACCGATGTGCAGGAAATCGAGGTGTCAATCATCAGTTATCTCGACGTTTTCATCAAGTCGCCACTGACAATAGCGGCATATTTCGCATATATGCTTGGTGTGAGCTGGCGTCTGACGCTTTTTGTGGTGCTGCTGCTCCCAATTGGCGGTCTCATCATCGGCTGGATTGGAAAATCATTGAAGAAAGACTCCCTCGACGGGCAGAACCGATTCGCCGGGATGCTTGCCGCCATTGAGGAAACAATAGGCGGGCTGCGTATCATCAAGGCTTTCAACGCCATCGATTATTCGAGTGAAAAATTCAACGAGCAGAATGGCCGTTACACTCGAGTGATAAAATTCGTGAACCGCAAGCGTGACCTCAGCTCCCCGATGAGCGAGTTCCTCTCATCTATAATCATCTCAATAGTGGTATGGTTCGGTGCCACCCTTATTTTGGATGCGACTAAGAATCCTGAGGCGGTATCAAGCATCACGGCGGCTAATTTCATAGCATATATAGTGGTGTTCTCGCAGATTATATCTCCAGCCAAGTCGTTCTCGCAAGGCTTCTACAGCCTTCAGAAAGGTATGGCATCAGCCGACCGTATCTTTGAAGTGCTTGATGCTGAAGAAGTTATAGTTGAGAAACAAGATGCATTGCCATTGCCTGATTTCAAAGATTCCATTGTTTATAATAATGTGAGTTTCCATTATAATGAGGTTAATGTGTTGAAAAACATTGACTTAACCATTCCGAAAGGCAAAATGATAGCGCTCGTTGGCGAAAGCGGCGGCGGCAAGTCCACTTTGGTCGACCTGCTTCCTCGTTTTTATGATGTGAGTCAGGGTAGGATTACCATTGATGGTGTTGACGTGCGTGATTTCAAGATTTGTGATGTGCGCGGCTTGATGGGCATCGTCTCGCAGGAAAGCATTCTGTTTAACGACACCGTATTTAATAATATAGCTTTCGGACTCGAGCACGCCACACGTGAAGCGGTCATCGAGGCGGCCAAGATCGCCAATGCACACGATTTCATCATGGAGATGGAAGACGGATACGACACATATATCGGCGACCGTGGAATGAATCTCTCCGGCGGTCAGCGCCAGAGAATCAGCATTGCAAGAGCGGTCCTGAAAAACCCTCCGATTCTCATCCTCGACGAAGCGACCTCGTCACTCGATACCGAAAGCGAACGCCTTGTGCAGGAAGCACTCGCAAAAGTCATGACAAACCGTACGTCAATCGTCATCGCACACCGTCTGTCGACAATCCAGAATGCCGACGAGATTCTGGTGATGGTGAAAGGTCAGATAGTGGAACGCGGCAAACATGAGGAACTCATCGAAAAAGGCGGCGTTTACAAGCGTCTGACCGATCTGCAGTCGTTTAATTAAAAGAATTTTAACACATTTAGAATTATATTAAAAGCGAAAATTTAGAATTAATTATGGATTTAAGTAAAGTTGTAGCCATTTCTGGCAAACCAGGTCTGTTCCTCGTCACAACAAACGGCGGAGGAAAGCTTATTGTTGAGTCATTGTTGGACGGAAAGCGTATCCCAGCTTTCGCAAACGACAAAATCAGTTCTTTGGAGGAAATAAGCATATTCACAACAGGTGAAGACAAGCCTTTGAAGGAAGTTTTTGTGAGCATTCATGAGAAAATAGGTGACAAACTCGATTTCGATCCTAAGAAGGCATCACCGGTCGAGCTGAGAGAGAAGTTCATGCTCGTATTGCCTGAATACGACGAAGACGCTGTGTATCAGTCAGATATGAAGAAGGTGTTCCAGTGGTATCAGCTTCTTAACGACAAAGGCATCCTCGATTTCAACGTGGAAGAGAAGAAAGAGGAGGAGAAGCCAGAGGAAGCAACGGCTGAGAAAAAAGCTGTGAAGAAGGCTCCTGCAAAGAAAGCAGCACCAAAAACAGCAGCAAAGGAAAACGTGAAAGCCGCAGCCGCTCCAGCGACAAAGTCAACAAAGAAACCGAAAAAAGTGTAAATAAATGTGCTGCTTTGCGGAATGTGCTGCTACGCAGAATATGTTGCTGCGCAAAATGTGTGGCCTACGGCCAATGGGCGAAGCCCACACATTCCGCGAAACGGCACATTTCACGAAGTGAACCACATTCTGCGAAGCAGCAAATTTAAATATGAAAATTATTGATTTTATCATTGTAGAAAAGCAATCATTTCAGCGTGCTGCGTTGTTGAAACTGAAATCAGCGACGCAGTTGCCTGAAATAGCCGGCGGTCAGTTTGTGAACGTGCGCGTCGACGGCTGCGATAAAGCCTATCTGCGTCGCCCGATCTCCATCCACGACGTTGATTATCAGAATAATACGATCGACCTGCTGATTCAGGAGAAACACGAGGGCACAAAGAGACTGTGCGCGTTGCCGGTAGGAGCTAAGGTTAACGTGGTCCTGCCTTTGGGCAACGGCTTCACAATGCCTGACAAAGACGACAACATATTGCTGGTGGGCGGAGGCATCGGAATCGCGCCTTTGCTTTATTTTGCTAAAAAATGCAATTATCTGCCAAACGTGAATTTCCTGTTGGGCGGTCGCACACAGTCCGACCTGATGCTTCTTGATCGTTTCCGTAATGAGGGTGACGTATTCATCACCACCAACGACGGCTCGATGGGCGAGAAAGGCTTCGTAACGGAGCATTCGCTTTGGAATACGATGAAAATCAATAAGATATACGCCTGCGGCCCGATGCCTATGATGAAAGCAGTGGCAAAGGTCGCAAGAGAAAAAGGCATCTGGTGCGAGGTGTCGCTCGAAAACCAGATGGCCTGCGGCATCGGCGCCTGTCTGTGCTGCGTGGAAAACACCAAAGAAGGCAATCTGTGCGTTTGTAAAGAAGGTCCGGTATTTAATATTGAGAGGCTGCTATGGTAAAGACTGAGATAAAACTTAAGGGCTTGACCCTTAAAAACCCCGTCATGACGGCGTCAGGCACGTTTGGCTACGGCGAGGAATACGCTGATTTTGTTGACCTTTCGGAACTTGGCGGCATCATAGTGAAAGGCACTACCTTGCATCACCGTGAGGGAAATCCTTACCCGAGAATGGCTGAAACGCCAATGGGAATGCTTAATTGTGTAGGTCTTCAAAACAAAGGCGTAGATTACTTCATTGAAACGATTTATCCGAGAATCAGACATTTCGACACTAATGTTATTGTTAACGTAAGTGGCTCAAACATAGACGATTACGTTGCTGCTGCCGCTAAGATTGACGCACTTGACGACATCCCGGCTATCGAGCTTAACGTGTCATGCCCTAATGTAAAACAAGGCGGAATGGCGTTCGGTGTGACATGTTCTGGCATCGAGCAGGTGACTAAGGCGGTGCGTGAGGTCTATCACAAACATCTGATGGTGAAGCTTTCACCGAATGTTACTAACATTGCTGAGATTGCGCTTGCCGCTGAAGCTGCCGGTGCTGATTCTGTCTCCTTAATTAATACGTTGCTCGGAATGGCTATCGATGCAGAGACAAGAAAGCCGGTGCTGTCGATGGTGACGGGCGGCTTGTCGGGTGCCTGCGTGAAGCCAGTGGCGTTGCGCATGGTATGGCAGGTGTCGAAAGCCGTGAAAATCCCGGTGATAGGATTAGGAGGCATCTCGTCGGCCACCGACGCGATAGAGTTCCTGCTTGCCGGAGCCTCAGCAATACAGATAGGTACAGCGAACTTCATCGACCCCGCAATCTCCGCAAAGGTCGCAAAAGGCATTGTGGAATACTGTGAGAGACAGGGAGTGGGGGATGTTAATGAGCTGGTTGGGGGAATGATTGTCGGTTGAGAATTGAGAATTGAGAATTGACAATTGAGAATTTGTGGAGATGTTTTTCTGGAACGTCTCCACATTTTTATATGATGTTAACTTCTGGTTTTATCCAGACCCCGAATTTGTCTTTTACTGAATCCTGGATTTCCTTCATCAAGTCCAGGATTTCTTGTGGTTTGCCACCGCCATAATGAACCAAGACGAGTGCCTGCTTGTCCCACACGCCGACATGGTTTTCGCGGTGTCCTTTCCAACCTGCACGGTCGATGAGCCATCCTGAAGGGATTTTGACGGAATTGATGTCAACAGGGTAAGACGGCACATCTGGATATAATTCCTTGATTTCCAGATATTTATCCGTTGTTACTATCGCATTCTGGAAGAAACTTCCAACACTGCCTACGACACCTACTTCTGGCAGCTTCTCGGCACGAATCGTCTTCACCGTCGTCGCCACATCCTGTAAGGTGGGATTGGTTATGTTGTTGTTAACCAGATAATTACGTATGTTGCCGTAATCCAATTTCAATTCACCGTGTTTTTTCAAAACAAAATCGACGGCATAAATCATGATTGATTTATGTTTTTTAAAAATTGAATTTCTATACGAAAATTGGCATTCCTCATTGCTGAAAACCTTGGTTTGACCATTCGTCAGATCGATTGTGTGCACCTGATAAATCGTATCTTTCACCTCGGCTCCGTAAGCTCCGATGTTCTGCACCGGCGCGGCTCCGGTCTTGCCCGGTATGTCGGCGAGATTCTCCAAACCATAGAGGTTTCTCGAGACGGTGTAATCGACGAAATCTTTCCATACCTCACCGCTATAACAACGAATTTTCACTGTCTCGCCTGTCTCTTCAAGCGTCTCGATGCCTTTTATGTTAGGGTGGACCACGAAACCATCGAAAAACTCAGAGGAGAAAAGTATGTTGCTGCCGCCACTTAAGATTAGGATGCGAGACGTGTTGTCGTTAATACGTGACACTGTCGCGTCCCTACAGGAGATAAAATCAGGATTTTGCAATAAATCGCTGATATCTTCCAAAGATTTTACCTCTTGAAAAAACCTCGCCTTAACATCAAAACCGAATGTATTTAGCTCACGCAACGAAAAATTCTTCTCCATTTCTGAAATTTTTTTCAAAAATAAAGAAAATTTGCAAACGACAACGGAAAAATCTGTAATTTTATAGCTTGAAATTTTGACCACTTTGAAACGTGTTATCGTATCGGTAATCAATGACTTAGTGACCGACCAACGTGTCAACAAGTCGTGTCTGACCTTGCAGAAGGCGGGGTTTGAAGTGCTTCTTGTGGGGCGTCGGCAACGCAAATCGCCACCTATGGACGAGCGTCCTTACAAATCGCACCGCATGAAACTGCTGTTCGAAAAAGGTCCGCTTTTCTATGCCGAGTTCAATATCCGACTGTTTGTTTTTCTGCTGTTTCATCGCTGCCAATGCCTGTTGTCCAACGACTTGGACACCCTTTTGCCGAACTATTGGATTTCAAAGCTTAAAGGCATCCCGCTCATTTACGACAGCCATGAATATTTCACTGAAGTGCCCGAGCTGGTGAGCCGCCCCAGGGTTCAACGTGTCTGGAAACGCATTGAGGAATATGTTGTACCGAAGTTGCCTGAGATGATTACTGTAAATCAATCGATTGCGAATCTTTTTCATGAGAAATACGGCATCAAAGTGCATATCATCCGCAACATTCCGATGAGGAAAATGCTGCCTGCGCCCGCATCACGCGAAGAGGTCGGGCTTGACCCCAAAAAGCATGTTTTAGTGCTTCAAGGCTCAGGAATCAACATCCACAGAGGTTCCGAAGAGCTTGTCGATGCAATGGCGTATCTTGATGATTGTCAATTAGTTATAATCGGTGGGGGAGATGTGCTTCCAATCCTTAAAGAAAAAGTGGCAGTCAACAATTGGGACGACCGAGTGAAGTTTTTCCCTCGTATGCCTTATCAGAAAATGATGGCGATAACGCAGCTGGCGGAGTTCGGTTTCACCCTCGACAAGGACACAAATCTGAATTACCGTTTCAGTCTGCCTAACAAGTTGTTCGATTATATCCAGGCTGGAGTGCCTGTAATCGCTTCGCATCTCACTGAGATTGAAAGAATCATAACTCATTATAACATAGGCACTTTCATCGAAAATCACGAGTCCAAAACCATTGCTGAAACGATTAAAAATGCGTTGGGTGACGAAAAGATTGTGTCTGAATGGAAAAATAATCTTATCTTTGCAGCGCAAGATCTCTGTTGGGAAAATGAAGAGGGAGTCTTGTTGAGAATCTATGAAAAATACGTCCGATAATCATATACATATCGTTAGCTTTGATATTCCATGCCCCGTAAATTACGGCGGTGTCATCGACGTGTTTTTCAAGCTTAAAGCTCTCGTTGAACGAGGCCTCAAAGTGCATTTCCATTGTTTCGAATACGGCAGGGAGCATTCCGAACGTCTCGAGGCTCTTTGCGAAACGACTCAGTATTACAAACGCGATATGTCGTTTTGGAAAGCTTTCAGCAAAATTCCATATATCGTAACTTCCAGAATATCAGAGGATTTGATTCAGGATTTGCTGAAAGACGACTATCCGATAATCCTTGAAGGACTGCATTCGTGCGGTGTGCTTCTCGACCCGAGGATGAAGGGGCGTAGGATTTTTGTGCGCTCGCATAACGTTGAGCACGATTATTACCAATATCTGGCGGAGACCGAGAAAAACCTGAGGAAGAAGCATTTTTTGAAGATAGAGTCGAGAAAGTTGCGCAAATTCGAGGCGATTTTGGCGAAAGCCACAGGAGTTCTTGCCATTTCCAACAAAGATTACGAATATTTCAAGCAGAAATTCGATAATGTGTACCTGATTCCGGCATACGCCGGCTTCGATAAGGTGGATGTGCTTGAAGGCCAGGGTGATTTTGTGCTTTACCACGGAAAACTTGACATTTCGGAGAATTATAATGCTGCAGAATTCCTGATAAAAGAGGTGTTTAAAGGCTCTGACATCAAATTGAAGATTGCTGGCATGAATCCGCCACGTTATCTGGTGAAACTCATTGAAAATGAGCGTAATATTGAGCTTATTGAGAATCCGGAAGACGATGTTTTGCAGGAGCTTATCCGTAATGCGCAAATAAATATTCTGGTTACAGCCCAGTCGACAGGATTGAAGCTGAAATTGTTGAACGCTTTATTTAACGGTCGTTATTGTGTAGTTAATGATAAGATGGTTGAAGGATTGGATATCAACGACTTATGTATTGTGGCAAATACTGCCGACGAGATGAAGACCGTAGTTGCCGACCTTATGACGAAGCCTTTCGTCGAGGAGCAGGTCGAGATTAGGAAGAGTAGGATGGACGCTTTCTACAACCCTTCGCGTGCCACCGACAAACTCGTGGAGTTACTTGGCTGATTCGGTGATTGTGCCGTTAGCGCAGCTTATCACGCGTGAAGGATATTTCAAAATAAGGTTATAGTTGTGGGTAGCCATCAGTATGGTGGTGCCGTTGTCGCGAATCTTCATGAGGAGTTTCATGATGTCGTTTGTCGTCTCAGGGTCGAGGTTGCCTGTCGGCTCGTCTGCCAAAATGACATTCGGCCGGTTGAGGAGAGCTCTCGCTATTGCCACGCTCTGCTGCTCGCCGCCCGAAAGCTGATGCGGCATCGACTTCCTTTTGCCTTGAAGGCCAACGAGTTGCAGCACTTCGTCGATACGCTTGTTGATGCTGTTTTCGTCTTCCCAGCCAGTGGCTTTCAGCACGAAAGAGAGGTTTTGCTCCACGTTTCTGTCGTAAAGCAACTGGAAATCCTGGAAGACGATGCCGATATTACGTCTCAGCATCGGGATGTCTTTTCGTTTCAGGTTGCATAAGTCGTAGCCTGCGATTCTGAAACTGCCGTCTTTTGCTGGTAAATCAGCGTATAACGTCTTTAATAACGATGATTTTCCGGAGCCGCTTCTTCCGATGAGATACACGAATTCACCCTCAGTTATTTCAAGATTGATATTGTTAATTATTAATCTATCGTGTTGAAAAACGGAACCGTTATTGATTTTAATTATTGGTATCATTGATAATTTGTTTAAATGTGTTACTTCGTAAATGTGTTGCTTCGCAAAATGTGTTGCTTCGCAAAATGTGTTACTCCCTGCGGTCGTAATTAATTCTTTGATGATTTATATATTATGTAACTTATTAGATTTAATATATTTTTTAATTTATCTTGTAATTCTTTTGTTGATGGATACTTTTCTGATTGATCACATAGTATTAACCAATATTTTGTTTCAACTGCTTCTTTGTGTGATATTTTTAATTTATGTATAAAATCATTCTTACTTTCAGGAGATTGTGCTTCATGAATGTTTGCTCCAATTGATGTACCAGATCTTAATAATTGTTTGGAAATTACAAATTTGTTTAATATATCAAGTTTTTCACAAAATTTTATAATCTCTAACGCAAATTCTATGCTCAAATCTAATATTTTATTCTCTTGTTTCATATCATTTGGTTATTTAAACAAATTAATCAAATAGACCGTCAGGTCACACATTGCGCGTTAGCGCACAAATTAGCCAAAGGCTATCACATTGCGACCGTAGGGAGCATCACCATTTTGATGAGCCGCCGCCGCCGCCGAAGTGACCGCCGCCGAAGCCTCCGAAGCCACCCGAGCTGTGCCCGCCGCCCCAAGAGCCGCCGCCCCAAGAGCTGCCGTTGCTTCTGCCGCCTCTCGACATCATGCTGCCGAGGAACAATCCTTCCCAGAAGCCCATTCTGCTGCCTGAAGAGCCGTTGCCTCCTTTGTTGCCTCCTTTGCGTGATGCGCTGATTAGCAATATCACAAAGACAAGGGCGAAAAACACCACCATCACGCCGACAAAGTCGTCATCGCTGTTGCCGGTGTATCTGTCGCTTTTGTAAGCTCCCGACGCCAGCCCGATGATAGCGTTTACAGCGTTGTCGATGCCTCTGTAATAATCGCCCTCCTTGAAGGCGGGAATCATCTCCTTGGTGCGGATGCCATAGTTGACTGCATCGGTGACGTATGGCTCCATGCCATAGCCCACCTGTATCGAGACGTCGCCCAGCTCATCGGCCGTTTTAGGTTTCACAAGTATCACAACGCCGTTGTTGTTTTTTGTTCCGACACCCCATTTCTCGCCAATCTGATAGGCGAAATCATCAGACGTGGTGCCGTTTAAGCTCAATACAGTGACCACGCAGATCTGAGTGGATGTGCTGTCACTATAAGCCACAAGCTTGCGTTCCAAGGCGTTTTCCTCCTTGTTGCTTAAGATGTCGGCGAAGTCGTTGACAAGACGCGGAGGGTTAGGCCTTGCGGGGATTTTCTGTGCAAAACCTATGTTTGCAAGTAGCAATAAACCTGTAAGGACAAGGAAAGCCTTGTCCCAACAGGTTGTTTTATGTTTTGTCATCATCATTAGAATTCAACTTTTGGTGCTGTATCAGCTCCTGCCTGTGCCTTGAAATATCCGACTTTCTCGAAATCGAACATTCCTGCGATGATGTTGCGTGGGAACATCCTGATATACTGGTTGTAATTCCTTGCCGACTCGTTGAATTTCTGGCGTTCCACCGTGATGCGGTTCTCAGTGCCTTCAAGTTGTGACTGCAACGCCATGAAGTTCTCGTTGGCCTTCAATTCAGGGTAACGCTCCATGTTGACAAGAAGTCTTGACAATGCACCTGACAGATTGTCTTGAGCTTCCTGGAACTGTGCGAGTTGCTCAGGCGAGATGTTGCTTGGGTCGATGGTGACGCTTGTTGCTTTGGCACGAGCCTCGATGACTTCTTTCAGCGTGTTCGCTTCGTGTGACGCATAGCCTTTTACTGTCAACACGAGGTTAGGGATGAGGTCGGCACGACGCTGATATACGTTCTCCACCTGAGCCCATTGAGCCTCAACGCCTTCCTGACGCTGAACCATGCCGTTGTATGAACCTTTAATCCAAGCGTAGATGGCTAAAACTACCACTACGACAATGATGATTGTGATTAAGCCTTTCTTTTTCATTTTCTTATAATTTAAATTAATACCTATTCTGTCATTCCGAACAAAGTGAGGAATCTCATCCAATTGTGTTAAAGTTCCTTGTAATAAATTCGCTCAATTCTTTTCCCTTTAACAAATTTTTCGACAATCTTGCGAGGTCGTACAGCTGGTTGATAATGGTTTTTCTCTCATCTTCCGGCTTGTCGGGCAATGTGGCGATGGCTGCGTTGTTGGTGTTGAGCATCAGGGTGTAGTTGTCTGGCATGTCGCCCCACATCGGCATTCCGCCCATCTGGTTCATCTCCTTGTAACGGCGCATCCACTCGTTTTGGATAATCTCGACAGGAGCCTCCTTTTCGTCCAAAGTGCTGAACTCCACGTTGAAGTGCGTCTTGTCGATGATGTCCTCAAAGGCTTTCTTCACCTCTTCCTTCTGTTTGTCGTCGAGCTTAGAGTCTTTCTTGACGTCTTCTTTCTCAATGAGTTTGTCGATGGTGTTGGAGTCGACTCTCGCAAACGAGGTGTGCTCAAACTTCTGTTCAAACGTGCTGATGAAGTGCGAATCGAGCATTCCGTCGAGCATCAGGACATTGTAGCCGCGCTCCTTGGCCTTTTCGATGTTTGTGTATTGCTCATCAAGATTTGTCGCGTACAAATATACGACATTTCCGTCTTTGTTTTTCTGATTTTCCTCAATTAATTTTTTATATTCCTCGATGGTGTAATATTTGCCGTCAGTATCCTTGAAAAGCATAAATTTTTCGGCTCTTTCGAAGAATTTAGGGTCGGCAATCATGCCGTAAACGATGAAAATCTTGATGTCGTCCCATTTCTTCTCGTAGTCCTCGTGGTCTTTCTTGAAGAGCTCCTCGAGTTTTTCCGCCACCTTTTTAGTAATATAAGACGAGATTTTCTTCACGTTCTGGTCGTTTTGCAGGAACGAACGGCTCACGTTCAACGGTATGTCGGGTGAGTCGATGACGCCGTGCAGAAGACTTAAGAAATCTGGCAAGATACCCTCTACGGAATCGGTGACGAACACCTCGTTGCAGTAGAGCTGGATTTTGTTGCGCTGGAATTCGTAGCGGTTGGAAATCTTAGGGAAATAAAGGATTCCGGTGAGGTTGAACGGGTAGTCGACGTTCAGATGGATGTGGAACATCGGCTCTGTGAAGTTCATCGGATACAGTGTGTGATAAAACTCGTTGTATTCCTTGTCCTCGATGGTCGACGGGGCTTTTTTCCAAAGTGGTGCCACGTCGTTGATAATCCAAGGCTTCTCGACCTCTTTTGTCTTCGGCTTGCCGTCTTTGTCGGTCTCGCCTTCGACAGGCTCCTGCACCTTCTTTGTGCCAAACTGAATCGGCACCGACATGAATTTGCAGTATTTGTTGAGTAGCTCGCGTATCTTGCTTTCTTCGAGGAAGTCGGCGCAATCGTCAGCGATATAAAGGATTACGTCTGTTCCGCGGTTGCCCTTGGCGATAGGGGTCATAGTGTACTCAGGCGAGCCGTCGCATTCCCAGATCACGCCTTTCTCGTCAGCGCCTTGGGTGTATGACTTAGTGATTAAAGAAACTTTAGAAGAGACCATGAAGGCGGAATAGAAGCCCAAGCCAAAATGTCCGATTATGTTGGCAGCTTCAGCCTCGCTGTTGGTCTTGAATTTCTCCACGAACTCGGTGGCGCCTGAGAATGCTATCTGGTTGATGTATTTGTCGACTTCAGCCTCTGTCATGCCGATGCCGTTGTCGCGCACGGTGATGGTCTTTTTCTTCTTGTCGACCTCCACGCGTACTGTCAAATCGCCTAGCTCGCCGTTGAATTCGCCAGCAGATGCTAAAGTTTTCAGCTTCTGTGTGGCATCGACGGCATTGCTTATTATCTCACGTAAAAATATCTCGTTTTCCGAGTATAAAAACTTTTTAATCACCGGAAAAATGTTTTCCGTTTTGACACCAATTGTACCTGTATTCATATTGTTAATATTTTATTTGTCATTTCGAGCGTAACGTAACAAAGTGAAGTGTAGTCGAGAAATCCTCTTTCTTAAATGTCATTGAAACAAAGGATTTCTCCATTCCGCTTCGCTTCAGTCGAAATGACAATAATCAATTATTATGCCAAAAAACTTGAACTGACAAAATGTCGCTTGTCATTTTTTATTATTTTTGCAAAAATAAAAATTAAATGGAAGGATTCTTCGAAAAACTCGAAACGGCTATTAAAAACAACGGTTTGGTTAAGATGACCTTGTCTAAACCGGTTTCAAAAAACAGCGATTTGAGAAATGTTTATATAAAACCTATCTTGTTGAAAGACAATAAGATGTATCAGTTTACATATCGCTATGAGCGTCGTGACGAGACGAAGAATTTCGATGCCAGTCAGACGATGGAGCAGGTGAGGAGCTTAGTCCCGGCTAACTTTCAAAACGTGTCGCTTTTCACCTTGACGGAAGACGTGACGCTGCTTGTCAGCAAGAAAGGCAAACCCACTCTGATGTGCAAGAAAATCAATGAGAAACGTGATGTCGATTTGAGCCACGACCATGAGAAACAGCGCCTCATCGACCCTTCAAATCCTTGGTGGCATCTTCTCGGACTGACAACACGCGACGGGAAGGTGAAGGCCGACATGCAGCATAAGTTCAAGCAGATTTGCAAATATGTGGAAATCGTTGACGGCGTGATGCGTCAGACCAAGTTCGGCGACGAGATTCACATCGCAGACATGGGGGCGGGGAAGGGCTATCTGACATTTGCGCTTTACGAATATCTTACCAGGAATTACGACAAGAAAATCGTGATGGAAGGGGTGGAGATTCGTAAGGATTTGGTGCTGAAAATCAATGATATAATTGAGAAATGTCAATTGAATGACTTCAAGTTCATTGAAAATTCGATAGAAGATTACAAACCGTCAAAACTGGACGTGCTGATTGCGCTTCATGCCTGCGACACCGCCACCGACGACGCTATATTAAAAGGTATAAGAAACAACGCCCAGCTGATAATCTGCGCGCCGTGCTGCCACAAGCAGATCCGTCGTGAGATGGAGAAGTCGGGGAAATTTGATTCCATTACAAGATACGGCATTTTCCTTGAACGTCAGGCGGTGATGATTACCGATGCCGTTCGTGCACTCGTCCTTGAATATTGCGGCTACAAAACCCAGGTGATGGAGTTCATCGAGATTGACAACACGCCAAAGAACGTGCTTCTCGTAGGTCGCAAAACCGACAAACCTGTTGATAAGGAGGCCGTTTCGAATCAGATTCGCGGTATTCTTGAACAATACGGAATAGGGGAGCACTATCTCTGGAGCAAAATGTGGCGTAATGTTAGACTTACATAAGACCAGGACTTTCCCCCGACATCTTGTTGACGCATTCGATCTTAACTATTAACTCTTAACTCTTAACTCTTAACTCTCAACTCTTAAATGATTTGTCTCTCGCAGACAGGAGTCGTCATTTTTTTAAAAACCAGCTGCACGATTAAAAAGTTTGTATCTGTGCGGCGTGAAGGTCAATTCCGCATGTGGTTCCCATTAGTATAACCATCGCCACGATTTCCGCAATCATGGCGATTTTTTTATCCCTTCAAAAATACAAAATCCATCCCAATTTCCAACCTAAAAACAATTAAGCTACTAAGCTATTAAGCTACTAAGCTATTAAGCTGTAAACATTTTTCTAAAAAAACCTCTTGACAAGTAAAAAATCTTTTGTATTTTTGCAATCCAAGAAAACGACAAAAAATATTAACGTAAAATAAAGTTTTATCATGCAAAACATCGATTGGGGATCACTCCCATTTGGTTACTACCCAACAAATTACAACGTCCGTTGCTACTACAGAAACGGCGAATGGGGCGAACTTGAATTCTGCTCAGAGACAACGATTAACATTCACATGGCAGCTACATGCCTCCACTACGGTCAGGAAGCTTTCGAAGGCTTGAAGGCTCACCGCGGCGCTGACGGCAAGGTGCGTATCTTCCGTCTCGACGAGAACGCCAAACGTTTGCAGTCATCATGCGACGGCATCTGCATGCCTCGTTTCCCAATGGAGAAATTTGAAGAAGCCATGATCAAATGCGTGCAGCTCAACAAGGAATTCATCCCGACATACGAGAGCGGCGCTTCATTGTACCTCCGTCCGCTTATCATCGGTACAGGCGCCCGCGTTGGTGTGAAACCGGCTGACGAATATCTGTTCATCGTGTTCGCAACACCAGTGGGACCTTACTTCAAAGGTGGCTTCCAGGCTAACCCATACGTCATCACACGTAAATACGACCGTTCAGCTCCTCTCGGAACTGGCGTCTACAAAGTCGGCGGCAACTACGCAGCATCATTGCGCGCCCACACCGAGGCTTGCCACGGCGGCCAGTACGCTTGCGAGTTCTATCTCGACGCAAAAGAAAAGAAATATATCGACGAGGCTGGCGCAGCTAACTTCTTCGCAGTGAAAGACAACACATACATCACTCCTCAGTCAACATCAATCCTCCCGTCAATCACCAACAAGAGCTTGATGCAGATCGCTGAGACTCTCGGCATGAAAGTCGAACGTCGTCCAGTGGCTGAAGAGGAACTCGCCACATTCGAAGAAGCAGGCGCATGCGGCACAGCAGCCGTCATCAGCCCTATCTCACGCATCGACGACCCTGAGACCGGCAAGTCATACCAGTTCGGCGACGGCAAACCAGGCCCATGGTGCGAGAAACTCTACAAGAAACTCCGCGGCATCCAGACAGGCACAGAACCTGATGAGTTCGGCTGGAACACAATCGTAGAGATTTAATCTGTCGAGAAAAATAATTTAAAAAAAACACGTCATTTTTAGTGGCGTGTTTTTTATTTTTTGTATTTTTGTAAGCTTAAAAATGATAATTGTTTAAAATATTACACTATGAAAAAATTTACATTTGCTTTAGTTTCATTGCTGGCACTGACATTTACAGCCAAAGCCCAGCAGTATGTTTCGACAGAACCTGCCAACAGGAACGTCATCCTTGAGGAATTCACAGGCCGTAACTGCGGCTATTGTCCCGACGGACACCTTATCGCTAACCAGATTATGGCTAGTAACCCTGGTCGCGTGTGGGCTATCAACGTGCATGCCGGCAGCTATGCTCCAACAACCTATCCTAACTTCAACACCACAGCTTCTGCAACTATTTTGAGCGGTTTCTCTGTGAGCGGTTTCCCGTCAGGCGTTGTCAACCGTTCGACATCCGCCGCACAAGGCCGTGGCTCATGGAACAGCCTTTCATCACAACAGCTCAATCAGGCCGCTGAATGCAACGTGGCAGGTATCGCAAGAATCAACCCTGACACACGTATGGCAACCATCACAGTAGAGGTTTATTATACAGGCAACAGCTCTGTCAACGAGAACTACCTGACAGTGGCAATGCTTCAGGACAGCATCCTGGGCTCACAGTCAGGCATGAACGGCAACCCGGCTCAGGTGGTCGGCAACCAATATTGCCACATGCACATCTTACGCGATGTTATTACACCTGTTTGGGGTGAGGCTGTTTCTCCAACGACACAAGGCACCTTGATTACAAAGACTTACGAATATCAGATCCCGGAAATCATCGGCAGCCCTAACGGAGTGAATGTCGTCCTCGACCATATCTTCTTCCTCGCATGGGTCTCTGAACAATATCAGGGCACCCCAACACGTCCTATCCTGAACGCCTGCGAACTCGAGAAGACCACAATGACCGACGAGCCTATTTATCCTTCAATCGTTGGCGTTACACAGGTTATAAACGCCACCTGCAGCCAGACAAAAGACTTTGAGTTTGAGTTGGCAAACATCGGAACAAACAGCTTCACATCAATAAAATACAACGTTGAAGTGGGCGACGCATCACAGGAATATGAATGGACCGGCGAGCTCGTCTCTGGCGACAAGACCAAAATCAGCTTCGATATGGAAGTTCCTTTCGGAACAAATGCCGGAACACTCAATATCTTTGAAATCAACGGTGAGGCTTATGAATATTCAGCCGCATTTGAGTCACAGTGCGACGAATGGACTGAGTTGGATGAAGAAGGTGACGTCACCAGCCTCAAGTTATATCTCATTCAAGACCAGTGGGGTGAACAAATCACATGGGACATCATCAACTCGGCAGGCGAGACCGTAGCCTCAGGCGGCCCTTACCCACACCTCGTTGGTGCAGGCGCAACACAAATCAACACCGAGAATATCACCGATCTTCCAACCAACGAATGCTATTTGTTCAGAATCTTCGATTCAAACAACAACGGTATCTGCTGCAACTATGGCAATGGCTATTATTATATTAAAGATGCCCAAGGTGTCAAGTTTATCGAAAGTGACGGCAATTACGGCGCTGGTGAGACACATCAGTTCTCAATTCATAAATATGGCGACGTAGTAGGGGAGACAATGTCTTCAAACATCAATATCTATCCTAACCCTGCAAACAGCAAGATTTATGTTGATGGCGAAAACATCGGCTTTGTTGAGGTTTACAATTCATTAGGACAGAAAGTCACGAAGGTGGAAGGCTCGGAGAGCACATCTGTTGAGATGACAGCTTTCGAAAACGGCGTATATGTGGTGAGAGTCATCACCAACGACGGTAGCGTAACAACACAAAAAGTGACTATTGTACACTAATTTGAAGAAATGTTTTCTTGTCCTATACAAATCCGAATGAGCGATCTCGATCCGTTTGACCATGTCAACAACGGAGCTCAGTGCAATCTGTTCGATTACGGTCGCACGCAGTATTTCGAACACCTGTTCAATCATCACATCGACTGGATGAAGTTCAGTTATGTGCTCGTTCATGTGGAGTTGGATTTCAAGAAGCCTGTGAAGATTCAGGACCAGATAGTCTGTGAGACGGAGGCTTATGAAGTGGGACATTCAAGCTTTAAGATGCGTCAGTATCTGAAAAACGCTGTGACGAACGACATTCTTACCGTTTGTCACAGCGTTATTGTTTGTATCGACCGAGCCAAAAACGTGCCTATGAATATACCGGAGGCGGATAAGTTTATGCTCGGTTTCAGTTTTTAAAGGACCGAAGCCATCTGTTTCTGCAGTTTCTCAGCTTCTTCGGCGGCTCTTTCAGCAAAATCCTCGCCGTTTGAGGCATAGATAATACCTCTTGATGAGTTCACTATCAGCCCGCAGTCTTTGTTGAGGCCATGTTTGGCAACAGCCTGCAGGTCACCGCCTTGTGCTCCGACACCTGGCACGAGGAGGAAGCTGTCGGGCATCATATTACGAATCTCGCCGAGCTCCTCAGGATGTGTGGCTCCTACCACATACATCATCTTCTCGCTGTCAGCCCATTCCTGTGATTTGAGCAGCACGTTCTTATAAAGCTCCTTGCCGTCAGCGTTGAGATACTGGAAGTCCTTCGAGCCTTTGTTTGAGGTGAGAGCCAGCAAGATGACCCATTTGTCTTCAAAGCCGAGGAATGGCTCCACAGAATCGACACCCATGTAAGGCGCCACTGTGATGGCATCGGCTCTCAACGTCTCAAAAAACGCTCTCGCATAGTTGGCGGAAGTGTTGCCGATATCACCGCGTTTGGCGTCAGCAATGACGAAAATCTCAGGATAGTTGTCCTTGATGTAGTTGATGGTCTTCTCGAGACTGAGCCAGCCTTTAGCACCGTATACCTCGTAGAATGCGGTGTTAGGCTTGTAGGCTATCGCAAATTTCGCCGTAGCGTCGATGATAGCCTTGTTAAACGCAAAGACCGGGTCGTCTTCCTTCAACAAATGCTGCGGAATCTTCTTGATATCGGTGTCCAAGCCGACGCAAAGAAATGATTTCTTGGCTTTAATCTGGTTTATTATGTCTTTCTTGTTCATACTTTTCTTTTTTTTTAGGGTCGCCTTCGGCTCAAAATCTTATAAAATCTTTTTAAAAATCATTCAAAATGTTCTTCCCTAACAATCCTAAAACCTCTCTTTTATCTTTTATCTTTTAACTCTTAACTCTTAACTCTTTTAAAATTGCTGCCAGTAAGGGCATCCATTATTCATCAAGTCCTTCTTTCAATCTTTCGGCGTTTTCTGCCATTTGCAGGTTCTCGATGAACGAGGTGAGGTCGCCGTCCATTACCGAGGGCAGGTTGTAAACCGTGAATCCGATGCGGTGGTCGGTGACGCGGCCTTGTGGGTAGTTGTAGGTGCGTATCTTTGCTGAGCGGTCGCCTGTCGACACCATAGTCTTACGTTTCGAGCAGACTTCCTCCATATATTTGTTATATTCAGCTTCGTAGATACGTGTTCTCAGGATTTTCATAGCTTTAGCCATGTTCTTTGCTTGAGAGCGTTCGTCGATGCAGCTCACCACCACTCCTGTCGGGATGTGTGTGAGACGCACGGCGCTGTAAGTGGTGTTGACGCACTGTCCGCCAGGTCCTGAAGCGGCGCAGTAAACCTCTTTCTTGATATCTTTATCGAGCAGTTCCACGTCAAATTCTTCAGCTTCCGGGAGTACCACCACTGATGCTGCCGATGTGTGGATACGACCCTGTGTCTCGGTCTTAGGCACACGCTGCACGCGATGCACTCCTGATTCGAACTTCAGGATTCCGTAGGCTCCGTCGCCGATGACGTTGAACACCACCTCTTTAAAGCCGCCTGCTGTTCCTTCGTTGGCGTCGACGGTCTCGACCTTCCAGTTCTTGGCTTCGCAGAATTTGAGGTACATCCTGTAGAGGTCGCCGGCGAAGATAGCGGCTTCGTCGCCACCTGTGCCTGCGCGTATCTCCATCACGGCGTTCTTACCGTCGGTAGGGTCCTTAGGGATGAGCATGAGGCGGATATCTTCCTCGAGTTTTGCCACTTTTTCGGTAGCCTCGTCGAGCTCTTCCTGCGCCATCTCGCGCATGTCCTCGTCTTTCTCAGTCTTCAGCAACTCCTTTGCCTCGCTGATGTTGGCGAGATATGTCTTATACTGGTTGAACGCTTCCACGACAGGCTCAAGGTCTTTATAGTCTTTATTGACCTTGACGTAACGCTTCATGTCGTTCATCAGTTCCGGGTCGTTAAGCTGCTCACGCAGCGCTTCCCAGCGTTCTTTAATCGCTTCTAATTTGTCAATTATTTCCATTAGTATTCAAAAATTCCGTATTTACTCTTTATTGTGAGCTGTTTTCTGTCTGATGCCTCCACATGTCCGATGATTTGTGCCTGGATATTGAATGAGTTGGCAATCTTTATCATCTCTTCGGCCGATTTTTCGTCGGTGTAGATTTCAAGACGCGAGCCCATGTTAAACACCTTGTACATCTCCTGCCAGTCGGTGCCCGACGACTCCTGAATCATCTCGAACAATGGTGGCAGCTCAATCATGTTGTCTTTGATAATGTGTAACTTATCGATGAAATGCGTTACTTTGGTCTGTGCGCCGCCGCTGCAGTGGATGATGCCGTTGATTTTGCCTCTCAGATTTTCCAAAATCGGCACCATCATCGGCAGATAGGTGCGGGTAGGGGCGAGGACGAGTTTTCCGACATCGACACCCGGTACCTTTGTGGGCTCTGTAAGTGTGTGATTGCCGGAGTAAACGAGTTCCTCAGGAATCGAGTGGTCGTAGCTCTCTTTATATTTCTCTGCCAGATAATGGCCCAGCACGTCGTGGCGAGCCGAAGTCAGGCCATTGGAGCCCATGCCGCCGTTGTATTTGTCTTCGTAAGTCGCCTGTCCGTATGATGCGAAACCTACGATAACATCGCCTGGCTGGATATGATTCTCAATCACTTCCGAGCGTTTCAAGCGTGTGGTGACGGTGCTGTCGACTATCACGGTTCTCACCAAGTCGCCGACGTCAGCGGTCTCGCCTCCCGTGAGGTAGATACCGACACCAAGAGAACGCAGCTTCGCCAAGAAGTCCTCGGTCCCGTTGATGATTGCTGAGATCACCTCGCCAGGGATGAGGTTCTTGTTGCGTCCGATGGTGGAGGATAGGAGCATCTTGTCGGT
Organism: uncultured Bacteroidales bacterium; assembly: GCA_900315175.1. GTDB lineage: Bacteria > Bacteroidota > Bacteroidia > Bacteroidales > F082 > Limimorpha. The sequence continues at coordinate 109,266 of OMYA01000002.1, read as the reverse complement.
GGCGCCCACGCACATGAGGTCGTCGGTGTTCATCACCACGGCATCCTGTGCAATGCCTGCCCACACTGACAGATCGCCTGTCTCTTTCCAATAAAGATATGCCAACGACGATTTTGTTCCTGCACCGTCGGCATGCATGATGTTGCAATATTCGTCATCTCCGCCAAGAATGTCGGGGATTATCTTGCAAAAAGCGTTAGGATACAAGCCTTTGTCAAGATTCTTGATGGCGTTGTGGATGTCTTCCTTTTCTGCGGAAACGCCGCGCAGCTGATAACGTTTTTCTACTGGCATCTTATTTGAAAATCAATTTATGTTCGTCTGTGTTAAAATCAAAGCTTCCGAATTGTTTCAAAGCTTTCTGTCCCATCACCCAGTCGTATCTCTGACTGTTGACCACAGTAACCTCGAGGTTCTCTACGGTTCTGTCGGCGATACGCATTTCCTTGATAATGAATTGAGAACGGTCTTTAACCTTGCCCGCTGTGATAATTCTCTCGACGTTGTCGCCAATGAAATCGTCTTTGGTGATAACGCCGTTGTTCAGCATCTCCATCACTTTTGCTTGCGACACGCTGAAGTCGGAATCTCTGTCGTATGTGATAATCTCTGTGTAAGCGTTGATGTAGCTCTTAAATTCTAAATACCCTTGTTTGTTCTGAGTGATAGCCACTTTGTTGTCTTCAGGGTTGATGTTGATGTGAGCCATCTGTTCGTCGCTGATTTCCTCGCGAGGTTTGAAGTCCCTGCTTAAAACTTTGAATTCGGTTCTACGGTTGAGCTGGTGTGCGCGTTCTTTCTCGGCTTCAGTAGGCAACGAGTTTATGTACGCTTCCGTCAGTTTCACTCCGTTGACGGTTCTCGGGACGCGTTCGCCGTAGCCCTTGGCTGTGAGTCGCATCGGGTCGATGCCTCTGATAACGAGGTAGTCGCACACCGCTTGTGCACGTTTCTGTGACAAGATGTCGTTGCTTGCCTCAGAGCCACGGTTATCGGTGTGTGAGCCGAGCTCCACGGTGATGTTCTGGTTGATCTGCAATATTTCAACAAGTCCCTGTAATGAATCCTCAAACTGCGGCTGGAGGTCCCATTTCCCGAGTTCGTACTGAATCTCCGGAAGGACGACGGTGCCCGTAGGAATCATGGCGATTTCGTAATCTGGCGTGAAATCCCTGCTGAACTCGAGTCCCACAGTGCTGATGGTGTCTGTCAAAGTGAAAAAGTTGTCTTTTTCTACCGTGATGACGTAGATGTTGCCAACGGTCATCACACCTTCATTAAACTGGAATGCTCCTTTATCGCTTGATAACGTTGAGGCTTTTGTGCCGTCAGTTCCGTTGATGCTCACGTTAGCACCGCCCACATACTGAAGGCTGTTGACGTTTTTTATGGTGCCGTTCAAGGTAAGCAGGATAGGAGGCTCGATGAAATAATAGATGTCGTCATCCATGCCGTTGCGGCTGCCTCTGTTAGATGCGAAGAACCCGCGTTCCTCGGTGGGATGGAACACAATGCCGAAATCATTGCCTATAGAGTTGATAGGCGACTTCAGGTTCTCAGGTTCCGACCAGTTACCGAGCGAGTCGATTGTGGTTACAAAGATATCCAAACCGCCCATTCCGCCGTGACCGTCGGATGCAAAATAGAGCGTCGTGTCGTTGCGCAAGAACGGGAACATCTCGTCGCCCTGTGTGTTAATAACCTCTCCAAGGTTAAACGGACGGCCGAACTTGCCGTCGTCACCCTTGATGGTCATCCAGATGTCTTTGCCACCCATGCCGCCATGACGGTCGGCTGCGAAATACATGATGCTCTCGTCGGCATTCAATGTCGGGTGACCCACGACGTCAACAGAGTCGATGCCAGCAATCTCGACGACAGAACCTTCCGCGAAGGTGGTGCCTGTGCGTTTCGACTTCATAATCTGGCATCCCGACTGACGTTTCTTGTCGTTGGGGCAGCGTGTGTAATACACGTCGGAGAATGATTTTGTGAAGAAAGGCATGCCTTCGCTTCCTTTGCTGTTGATGCCGCCTTCCTCGTCGACGAGTTCTGGCTTGTCCCAAACGCCTTTCTTATCTTGTCGTGAATAGTAGAAATCGGAAAAATGCTGTCCGGTGATGCCGTCTTTTTCTTTTGCAACACCGCCTTCACGTGTTGATGTGAAGATGACATCGTTGTAACTGTTTGATATCCAGGCAATGCCGAAATCCGACGATTTCGAGTTGAGCGCCTTCACTCGTGTCACCTCATATTTTGAAGGATATTCGAGCCATTCTTTTATATTCGCTATGTCGGCCGCTGCACGCTGTCCGCGAGGGTCGTCAGGAACAAGCGCCGAGTAGATGTTGTACATCTCTATTGCTTCGTCGTATTTCTCGTTGCGTTTCAACACGTCGCCATAATGCAGATAAAATACAGGCATGTCTTTCGGGAACTCGCTTTTGAGCACGCGTTTGTACTGTGTGGCAGCTTGTTTTGTGTTGTCCGTCAGACGGTAACATTCTCCAAGCTGGTAGGTGATACGCATGCGCTCGCTCTCGAATTTCTTCTTTTTCAGCCTCTTGACAGCCTTTTTATAACGTTCAATGGCTAAAGAATACTGACCTCTCTCGAAAGCGGTGTCTGCACTCTTTGCCGGGCTACGACGCTGAGCCTCAAGAGGTTGCGCTGCTCCGAGTAATAAAGCAAATAATATGAATAACAGTTTTTTCGACATAATTTACCTTTTCTATATTAAACAACAAAGATACAAAATCATTGCGTATCAAAGGCGTTTTTTATAAAAAAATGTAGAGACGTCATATTATGGCGTCTCTACATCATTATATCAAAGATATCTACTTTCTTTTCTTGTCAGCTGTCTCGAGGAGCTTCTCATCGGCCTTCTTGCCTCTGAAGAACATGTAGGCAACAGGTGAAGCGATGAACAATGATGAGAATGTACCTGCGAAGATACCGACGAGCAATGCGAACACGAATCCGCGGATGGTCTCACCACCGAAGATGAAGATGGCAAGCAACACCACCAATGTTGAACCTGATGTGTTGATTGAACGGAGCAATGTGCTGTTGACACCATCGTTCATTCTGTCATACCAGCTTCTCTTTGGATAGAGGTTCACGTTCTCACGGATACGGTCGAAAATAACCACTGTGTTGTTGATTGAGTAACCGATGATGGTCAAAACAGCGGCGATAAACGACTGGTCAACTTCCATTGAGAATGGTAAGATGTTGTAGAACAACGAGTACATACCAATCACAATGATCGTATCGTGTGCCAATGCGACGATTGACGATGCACCATACTGCCATCTCTTGAAACGGATAGCGATGTAGATGAAGATGACAACCAATGAGATGATGACAGCCCAGACAGCCTTGCGTGTAACGTCGTTAGCAATTGTAGGACCGACTTTCTGTGATGACATGATACCGAGCATCATATCGCTCTTTTCACTGTCTGAAGTGAACTGGTCGTATGTCATATCCTTGGCGTAGAAGTCTTTCAAACCACTATAGAGCATGCCCTGAATCTTGGCGTCAATCTCAGGATCGTTGCTGTTGATTTCATACTTGGTAGTGATCTTCACCTGACGGCTTGGACCGTATGTCTTAACTTCCGGAGCGTCGTCTTTGAACTCTGGGACGTTGGCGAGAGCCTCACGAACCTGATTGACTGACACTTCCTTATCGAAACGGACGACGTAGTTACGTCCACCCTTGAAGTCGATACCGAGGTTGAGACCGCGTGTTGCCAATGAAGCAAAGCTGATGACGATCATGATACCACCGATGATGAAAGCGGTCTTGCCGAACTTGATGAAGTCGAAGTGAGTGTTCTTCAAGAAGTTGCGTGTGAGGTTTGTAGAGAACTTGACCTCTCTGTCCTTGTCAACCCATGCTTCGAGGATGAGGCGTGTGATGAAGATTGATGTGAACAATGAGGTGCAGATACCGATCATCAAGGTTGTTGCGAAGCCCTGGACAGGACCTGTACCGAACTCGAACAGGATGAAACCTGTCAAGAAGGTTGTGATCTGACCGTCGAGGATAGCTGAGTAAGCGGCTTTGAAACCGTCGGCGATGGCGAGGCGGAGGCCTTTACCTGCCGCAATCTCTTCCTTGATACGCTCGAAGATGATGACGTTAGAGTCGACAGCCATACCCAAGGTAAGGACTATACCTGCGATACCAGGCAGTGTCAACACTGTGCCGAATGATGCGATAACACCGAAGAAGAACAGGATGTTGACGAGCAATGCGATGTCGGCTGCGATACCTGCTCTGCTGTAGAAGAACACCATATAGATGAGCACTAAGCAGAAAGCGATGATGAATGACCAGAAACCTGATGTGATAGCTTCCTGACCGAGTGAAGGACCGACGACGTTCTCTTCGAGGATACGTGCTGGAGCCGGCAACTTACCTGCTTTGAGGATGTTTGCCAAGTCCTGAGCCTCTTCCACTGTCATGTCACCACCAGAAATCTGTGAGCGGCCGCCCGGAATCTCGTCGTTGACGACAGGGTATGAGTAAACGTAGTTATCGAGCACGATGGCAACCTGACGGCCGATGTTGTCGCCTGTCAAACGTTTCCATGCCTTCGCACCTTCTGAGTTCATCTGGATTGTAACCTCGACGCGACCGTTCTGGTCGTAGTCCTGACGTGCCTCTGTGACGACTTCGCCACCAAGTGAGCACTTGTTGTCACGGTTTGCTTTCAATGCCACGAGGTCGATGTATTCGACATTGTCGTTGACAACGTTTGGCTTCACGCACCAAGCAAATTTGAGGTTACGTGGGAAGATTGAAGTGCAAAGCTTCAACATTCTGTTGATGTTGGCTGTATCTTTCACCATTGCCATACCAATGCGTGCTGTCTCGGCAGGAACCATCTGACCTGCGTTGTTCTGGTAGTATGATGGAGTGAGGACTACATACAACGGGTTGTTTTCCATGAATGTCTCACGTGCCTTTTCCTGTGCTTTCTTCAATGAGTCCTCAGCTGACATCTGGTTGAGAAGAGCAACGTCGCTCTCTTCTTCAGCTTCTTCAACTTTCTCAGGTTTTCCAGCCTTCTCGAGCTCTGCAATATGAGCGTTGGCTTCGTCAAAATACTGATAAATCTCGTTGAATTTGTATGTCTCCCAGAACTCGAGCTGAGCAGTACCCTGTAACAGCTTGCGGACACGCTTCGGGTCTTTGATACCAGGAAGCTCGACGAGGATACGGCCTGAACCTTCCAACTTCTGGATGTTAGGCTGTGCAACGCCGAAACGGTCGATACGTGTTCTCAAAATCTGATATGAACGGTCGATAGCGCTGTTGGTCTCTTCCTTGATGACCTTCAACACCTCGTCGTTTGTTGAGTTGACTGTGATGCCCTTGTCTTTGAATTCATATAAGAAAATAGAGGCAAGACGTGCATTCGGGTCGAGCTTCGTATAAGCCTCGCCAAAGAGATCGACGAAATCTTTCTGGCTGTTGAGATGCTGCTCGTTAGCGATGCGCATTGCTTCTCTGAATGTGGCGTCGTTGCTGTTGCCTGAAAGCGCGATGATGATATCAGGAACTGACACTTCCATCATAACGTTCATACCACCCTTAAGGTCAAGACCGAGGTTTAACTCCTGCTCCTTGCACTTGCGGTAGTCCTGCCACATGTAAATTTTAATTGTTCCAACTGAGTCGAGATAGTAAGTCTCCTTCGCTGTCTTGATTGAATCAAGATAGAACTCAAAAGCATTCTGGTCGCCATTAGCCATCTCTGTGGCCAATTCGACAGTCTTCGGACTTTCAGCATAGGCTTTTGCTTTGCTTTCCACATGCCTTGTCACGAACGTAAATGACAACTGATACACTGTGAAAAGTGCCAATAATACTGCCAAAAGCTTAATAACTCCTTTGTTTTGCATTGTAAATCAATTTTTTATAATATTAAACTTTTTAATTAATTTTTCAAAAAAACAACTACTAAAATTTTTAGCGTGCAAAGATACGACATTTTTCAATGCCGACAAAATATTTTTTCAATTAATATTTAATCCATCTGAAGATCTCTTTCCAAGATACTTTTTTGCCGTACATGAGTATTCCAGTGCGATAAACCTTGCTTGCAAACCACGTGAACAATATGAATGTGGCGAACAAAATCGTCACTGACACCGCAATCTGCCAAATTGGCACGCCGAAAGGTATTCTCAGCATCATGCCGACAGGGGAGGTGAACGGTATCATCGACATCCATAATGCCAACGAGCTGTCGGGAGCATTGGCGATGAGCGATGAACAAATCATCGGGATTATCAGCATCAATGAGATTGGAGTCGCAAACTGCTGTGTGTCGGTCTCACTGTCGACAGCGGAACCGACAGCTGCAAACATCGCTGAATATAAGAAATATCCTCCGATGAAGTAGAGGAGGAAACACCATAAAATGTCCTTGAAATTGATAGAGTTGATGACTTCGAACACCTCTGTGAGTGCGCTCGAACTCTCAGCTTCTGCCATCTCGGTAATCTGCTCGCTCATCACAGTGCCTGCGGAAAACACTTCAGGTGTGGGCAGGAACGACGATGCAATGCCTGAAATGGCAAGGGTCAGAACAGCCCAAAGCAGGAACTGTGTCAACCCGACGAGGGCTACGCCTATAATCTTACCCATCATTAGCTCGAAAGGCTTGACAGAACTGATAATTACCTCGACAATGCGGTTCGTCTTCTCCTCGATGACTCCTCGCATCACCTGACCGCCAAAAACGAAAATCACCATGTAGATGATGAGCGCGAGGAAAATGCCAAGGATAAACTCAAACTCGCCAAAACTCTTCTGTTCCGTGCCGTCTTTCTCACTCATCTTAATCTGCTGAACATTGATGCTCGTCGCCGACGCCTTTACAATGGCAGGGTCAATGCCCGATGCCAGAAGTTTCTGATGCTCAACGACTTGCTTCATCGACGACCTGATGTGCGACGTGAGCGACATCGGGAGCTGTTTCATGCTGTAAATCTCAGCGTTTGTTGGCACACTCAGCGTGGTGGCAGGGATATACAACACCCCGTCATAATCACCGTTTTTCACAAGTTCCTTAGCCTCGTCTATGTCATTGTCTATATATAAGAAGGTATTGACTTCGGTGTTTTCCAACTTGCCGTAAAACATTTTTGATTCGTCGCAAACAGCGATGGTCCGCTTCTCGTCGAATTTCTCCGAACTCTCCATCAGAATGACCGGAAGAAACATCAAGGCAGCGAAAAACAAAGGTGCAAGGAAGGTGATAATTATAAAAGAACGTTTCTTGACACGTGTCAGGTATTCTCTTTGTATTATAATGCCGATTTTCATAAGTGGTTGATTTTATTGGTTAGACGATGAGACAAGGTTGATGAAGATGTCGTTCATCGAAGGTAAAATCTCGTTAAACGACACGAGCTCGCCTTTGCTGATGATGTCGCTAATCAGTTCGTTAGGATTGGTGGAGCTGACGGTGAGATGTGTCTCTTCGCCACCGTCGTTGGGCTTGTAAACGACATCGTATGTGTGGTTTTTATACTGTTGTTTGATGTCGCGAACGCTGCCTTCAAGTATCTTTTCGCCTTTGTTGATAAGCATGATATTGTCGCAGAGTTCCTCTACAGACGCCATGTTATGCGTTGAAAACAATATGGTTGCGCCTTTGTCGCGCAGCTCCAGAATCTCGTTTTTCAGCAAGTTGACATTGATAGGGTCGAAGCCTGAAAACGGCTCGTCGAAGATGAGCAGCTTGGGCTCATGGATGATGGTCACGATAAACTGAACCTTTTGCTGCATGCCTTTGCTGAGTTCCTCAACTTTCTTGTCCCACCAGCTCGCTATGCCGAATTTCATAAACCAGTGCCGAAGCTTCTTGTCGGCTTCTTTCTTGTTCATGCCTTTCAGTTGAGCGAGATAAATGGCTTGCTCGCCGACTTTCATCTTTTTGTAAAGCCCGCGTTCCTCTGGGAGATAACCGATGTTTGCGATATCGCTTGGTTGTAATGGCTTGCCGTTCAGCAACACTTGTCCGGAGTCGGGCATTGTAATCTGGTTGAGAATCCTGATGAGGGTGGTCTTGCCGGCTCCGTTAGGTCCCAACAGGCCGTAGATGCTTTTTTCGGGCACCTTTATGGAGATGTCGTTGAGCACTTTTTTCGTGCCGTAGGTCTTTGAGACGTTGTTGATTTCGAGGTAATTCATGTTTTTTTAACTAAAGAAATCTCTTATTTTATCGAATACGCCTTTGTCGTTGGCGCCTGGTTTAGGTTTGAAATTCTCGCTTTCGAGAAGGTCTTTCATTATCTTTTCCTCGTCTTTCGACAGCTTTTTAGGTGTCCACACGTTGACGTTTACAATAAGTTCGCCCACGCGGTAGCTGTTTATTTCCGGCAGTCCTTTGCCTTTCACGCGGATGATGTCGCCGCTTTGTGTCCCAGCCGGTATCTTGAGGCTTACGGTGCCACCAAGGCAAGGCACGTCGACGTTGCATCCTAACGCTGCCTGCGGGATGCTGATGAAGAGGTTGTAGATGAGGTCGTTGCCGTCGCGTTCGAAGTCTTTGTGTTTCTCTTCTTCTATGAGGATGAGCAGGTCGCCCGCAACTCCGTTGCGTGCTCCTGCGTTGCCTTTGCCGCGCACCGAGAGCTGCATGCCGTTGGCGACGCCGGCCGGGATGTCGAGTTCAATGACTTCCTCTCCCTTGACGATACCGTCGCCATTGCAGGCGGTGCATTTCTTCTTTATAACCTGGCCTAAGCCTTCGCAGGTAGGGCAGGTCGACACCTGTGTGAAGAATCCCGAGCGCATCACCCGCTGACCACGACCGCCGCAGGTCTTGCATGTCTCCATCTGACCGTCCTCAGAGCCGCTGCCCTTACATTTCTCACAAGGCACATATTTGTTGACCTTAACTTTTTTCTTCACACCTGTCGCGACCTCCTCGAGCGTCAGCTTCACACGAAGACGCAGGTTCGAGCCGCGATATACGGGCTTCTGCTGACCGCCGCCACCAAAGCCTCCGCCGAAATTGAAGCCGAAGCCTCCGCCAAAAAGGTCGCCCAAGATATCTCCAAACTGACTGAAGATGTCGTTCATCGAAGCTCCGCTGAAGTCCTGCCCGTTGACACCTGCATGACCATAACGGTCGTAACGTGCGCGTTTGTCAGGATCGCTGAGCACTCCATAAGCCTCTGCCGCCTCCTTGAACTTCTCCTCAGCTTCCTTGTCGCCGGGGTTTCTGTCAGGATGATACTGCAGCGCCTTCTTTCTGTACGCTTTCTTTATCTCTTCGGCTGTGGCGTTTTTCGCAACCTCCAGCACCTCGTAGTAATCTCTTTTTTCTGCCATATTTTTGAAAATAGAGTAGAGACGTCATACAATGGCGTCTCTACAATTTAACAACCAACTACAACTCTTGCGTATCTTATGACCTTTCCGTTTAGTTTATATCCTTTCTGAACCACGTCAATAACCTTGTCTTTCATGTCTTCCGACGGTGCCGGAATCTGTGTCAGCGCCTCGTGCTCATCGGTGTTGAACGGCTCGCCTGTGGCTTTGATTTCTTCAAGACCTTTTTGTTCCAAAGTGTGTTTCAACTTGTTGTAAATCAACATCACACCCTCGTAATGTGTCTTGTCTTCGTCTTTTTCCATCGTCGGCAAAGCGCGTTCAAAGTCATCGAGAATCGGCAGAAGCGCGGCAATTGTGCCTTCAGCAGCTGTCTTAATCAGTTCAACTTTCTCGTTGGCAGTGCGCTTGCGATAATTGTCATATTCTGAGTACAAACGGATGTATTTGTCATTAAGCTCGTTGAATTTCTCTTCGAAATTGTCAGCTTTTTCCTCCTTCACCTCGGCGGTCCCTTCGGTTTTGATTTCTTCGTCTTCGCCTTTAATCTCTGGGTTTTTCTTATGTTTGCTCATGATATATTATGTTTTATTATACTCAACAAATTAATGAAGTGCAATCAAAATTCATGCCAAAACGATTTGTGTGTCATTTTGGCATGAAATATTTAAATATGTTAAGTTTACATTCTCTCGATTTGTGCTCCGAGCTGCCTCAGTCGTCCGTCGATGTCCTGGTAGCCTCTGTCAATCTGGTCGATGTTGTCGATGATTGAGGTGCCTTCGGCCGACAATGCTGCTATGAGCAATGCCACGCCTGCGCGGATATCCGGTGATGCCATCTTCGTTGCCTTCAGTTGGTGATGTCTGTCCAACCCTATGATGTTGGCGCGGTGCGGGTCGCAAAGTATTATCTGCGCTCCCATATCGATAAGCTTATCGACGAAGAACAAACGGCTTTCAAACATCTTCTGATGGATGAGCACGGTGCCTTTTGCCTGTGTCGCGACCACCAGCACGATACTGATGAGGTCAGGCGTGAATCCTGGCCAAGGAGCGTCGGCGATGGTGAGAATGCTGCCATCGAGGAAGGTCTCTACTTCGTAATGTTCCTGCGCGGGGATATGAATGTCATCACCGATAAACTCCAACTTGATGCCGAGTTTTTTGAAAGTGCTTGGGATGATGCCCAAATCCTTGATTCCCGCGTCTTTTATGGTGATGTCGGATCCAGTCATTGCGGCGAGGCCGATAAACGAACCAACTTCAATCATGTCGGCGAGCAGTCGGTGGGTGGTGCCATGCAGTTTCTCGACACCGGTTATCTTTAATAAGTTGGAGCCGATGCCTTCAATCTTTGCGCCCATTGCGGTGAGCATGCGGCAGAGCTGTACAAGATACGGCTCGCAGGCGGCGTTGAAGATGGTGGTGGTGCCTTTTGCCATCACTGCAGCCATCACGATGTTGGCGGTGCCGGTGACTGAAGCCTCGTCGAGGAGCATGTACGTTCCTTTGAGGCCGTCTTTAGGAGCCACGAGACGGTACACGTGTTCGAGCCCCACTGTCTCCATAGTCGCACCGAGGTTCTGCAGACCGATGAGGTGCGTGTCAAGACGCCGGCGGCCGATTTTGTCGCCTCCCGGACGCGGCATGTAACCCTGTCCGAATCTTGCCAATAGCGGACCGAGAATCATCACCGAGCCACGAAGCCTGGTCGCACGCTCGTGGAAGTCTTTCGTGTCGAAATAGTCATGGTTGATGTCGGAAGCCTGAAGCGTCACCTCGCTCTTGCTCTTACGGTCAACTTTCACACCCATGCCCCGCATTAGGTCGATGAGGTTGTTGATATCGAGGATGTTGGGGAGATTGGTGATAGTCACCGGTTCGTCTGTGAGGAGCGCGGCGCAGAGCACCTGCATAGCCTCGTTTTTGGCACCTTGAGGGATGATGGTGCCATTTAGCTTATTACCCCCTGTAACTCTGAATGATGCCATGACTTAGTTCTTTCTGTTTGGACGGTTAGGGTTATTTTGCTTAGCCTGCGGCTGATTCTTATTGTTGTTGTTCTTTTTGTTGTTGTTATTGTTGCTCCCGTTTTTCTTCTTCTGATTTTGCTGCTGCTGCTGATTCTGCGTCTTGTTCAGAATCTCGCTGGTCGGAATGAGCTTGGTCTCCATCGGCAAAGCAATCTCCTCACCGGAAATCTTATACAGATCATCAAGGATGAGCAGGTCGTTCACGGTGTCGCGGTTCCAGTTGAGGTAGTCTCGTTTCATCTGGTTGGCGATATTGATGAGGATAGCCTGTTTCTTCGGACCGTCCTCCATCTCCTTGACCTTTTTCACCACATCATAAATATATTGTCCGTAATGACCATAACGGATGTTGTTTTTCTGATAACCGACATGCTCCGGTTTCTTTTTCTGCATCTCCGGAGTAGGTTTTGGATATGGACCGTCCACGTCGAGCTCGTATTGGGCTATGATGTGAAGATGATCCCAAAGCTTGTGCATGTAGTCGTTCGACTCCTTCACCTGCGGGTTCATCTGCGCCATCACGTTGACTATGAAATACGCCGCCTCGGTACGCTGCTTGCGGTCTTCAATGTCCATCAAATGACGTATCATCACCTGAATGTTACGCCCATATTCCGAAATCACAATCTTCTCTCTTTCTGTATTATATTCCATAACTCTAATATCTTTTATCTTTTAACTTTTATCTTTACTCTTTTAACTAATATCAATAACCTTTATTGTTTGAGTATACTTAATTTGGCAAATTTCAGCATCAGCATCTTATTGCCGCTGTCATCAAAATCGACAGAAGCCTTCTTGTTTGGGCCCAGGCCTTCCACCTTGACCACCGTGCCTTGCCCGAACTTCTGATGAAGCACCCGCATGCCGGCTTGGATGTCGTCTGCGTCAGCGAGGACAAAGTCCGAAGGGGAGGCTTTGGGATAATTTGTATGAGAGGTGCCAGTCGGTCGGTCTAAATGACGGGCTTCCTCACGAGGCTTCTCGTAGCGTTTGTCGCCACTGTAAGTCCAGGCACCTCTGCCCGAAAACGGGTTGTAGCTCCTGTCTTCTTTAATGGTTGTCCCTCTAAACGACGCTTTTTTTGTTCTCTCAATCAGCTCAGGGTCGATCTCGTCAATAAACCTTGATGGCTCGCTGATGGTGATGTTGCCCCAGCGATAACGGCTCTCGGCATAACTTAAAATGAGCTTGGTCTCCGCACGAGTCAAAGCGACGTAGAACAGACGACGTTCCTCCTCCAAATCCTCGCGAGTGCTCAACGACTGGATTCCCGGGAAGAGGTTCTCTTCAAGTCCCACGATGTAAACGTAAGGGAACTCCAATCCTTTCGCACTATGGATGGTCATCAGCGTGACGTAGTCGGCACTTTCATCTTCTTTCTCGTCCTGATCAGTGAGGAGCGCCACGTCTTCCATGAATTTAGCCAAATTTACCGTTATCTGCTCACCGGTGACCTCATCGACCTGCTTGTCGGAGAATTCTTGGATCGCATTCAACAACTCCTCGATGTTCTGTACTCGCATCACACCGTCCGGACTCTCGTCTTCTTTTAAAACTTTAACGATGCCTACCGTCTCGGTGATATGTTTCGCCAACTCGAAGGCGTTCATCTTGTCGAGCTGCGTCTGGAAGCTCTGAATCATCGTGACGAAGTTGCTGAGCTTGTTGACGGTGCCCATATTAAACTCCGTCGACTGCTCGTTGAGCGATTTCAGCACATCCCAAACGGTGCATTTGCGTTCGTCGGCTATGACCTGAAGTTTCTGCTTGGTGGTGTCGCCAATGCCTCTTGCCGGATAGTTGATGATTCTCAGCAACGCCTGCTCGTCGTTAGGATTTATCACCACACGGAAGTAGGCGAGAAGGTCCTTCACCTCTTTGCGGTCGTAGAACGAGAGACCTCCATATATTTTATAAGGTATATCCTGTTTGCGTAACGCCTCCTCAAGCGAACGTGACTGTGCATTCGTTCTGTAAAGAATCACGAAGTCCTTGTTAGCCAGCTGACGTGACATCTTATACCCGAAAATCGAGTTGGCGACAAGCGTTCCTTCCTCGTTGTCGGAAGTGGCTCTCAGCAAAGTGATGAGCTCGCCTTCTTCCTTGTCTGACCAGACATTTTTCTTTATCTGGTCTTTGTTGTTGGCAATAACGCTGTTTGCCGCTTTTACTATGGTCTTTGTCGAGCGGTAGTTTTGCTCAAGGCGGATGAGTCTCTGCTCAGGATAATCTATCTTGAAGTTCAGTATATTCTGGATATTCGCGCCGCGGAAGCCGTAAATCGACTGCGCGTCGTCGCCCACCACGCAGATGTTCTCACGCATGGCGGCGATACGTTTTATAATAAGGTATTGCGCATAGTTCGTGTCCTGATACTCATCGACAAGGATATATTCGAAATGTCTTTGATATTTTAAAAGAATATCCGGGAAATCGCGTAGCAGCACGTTTGTGTTGAACAGGATGTCATCGAAATCCATGGCGTTGGCGCGTTTCAGGCGGCTGTTGTATGTCTTGAAGATCTCGCCAATGAGTGGCTTGTTGGCGCGGCGGTCCTGCTCCTGAATCTCTGCGTTCTCGCAATAGTCTTCAGGCGTGTAGAGCGCCGACTTCGCCATCGATATCCTGTGTAAGATGTATTTTGCAGGATAAGCCTTGGTGTCGATTTCTCTTTCTTTCAAAATCGCGTTGATGAGAGTCTTCGAGTCGTCGGTGTCGTAGATCGTAAATTCTGAAGTGTAGCCCAGACTTGCCGCCTCGATGCGTAAGATCCTCGCAAAAATTGAGTGGAACGTGCCCATCCATACGTTGCGTGCGGCGCCTGGCTCGACGAGTTGCATGATACGCTCCTTCATCTCCTTGGCGGCTTTGTTGGTGAACGTCAACGCCATGATGCTGAACGGGTTGATGCCTTGCTCAATCATATAAGCGATGCGGTGGGTGAGGGCACGGGTCTTTCCCGAGCCAGCACCCGCAATGACCATCACCGGACCTTCTATCGTAGTAACCGCCTCGCGCTGAGGCTCATTCAAAAACTTTAAGATATCTGACACGTTTCAAAATTTATCGGTGCAAAGATACAAAATAGTTTAAAGTTTTGAGTTTAAAGTTAAAGTTTTTTTATCATGTCATCTTATTATCAAATTTTTCGTATTTTTGCGCCGCATTTAGAATTTGACCATGAAAGCATATAATATTGTAAAAACCCTTGTGGTTTTAGGTTTTTTATTTTTAGCAATGCCTCAATTGAAGGCTCAGACAGACTTCTTTATTTACAATCCGGAAGATTTTTATATCAACAGGGATTTTGTCACTATCACTAGCGGTTTTACAGTTGAGCCGTTTGGAGCTGGAGCGCCGCTTGGTTCCGGGTTATTGATAATGTCGCTGGCAGGTGCAGGCTATGTGGCATTAAAACGCAAACGCTCATTCAAGAAAGGCGCTGCGCTCATGTTCACCTTGGTGATGCTGCTTGGCTTGACACAGTGCAGAAAGCCGGTTGAGACTATTGAAAATACAACGACAACCGGCGTCAGAATCAAGCTTATAGTTGATAATAATGACAGACACGGAGTTAATCCAGAAAACGGCGATGTTTATTTTACTGATAACGACAGGATTTTAGTCACTGACGGTAACGACAAGATCGGATCTCTGATTCGTCATGACGGCGTATTTCAAGGAAATATTGATCCTTTGCAGGATGGCGATGAGATGCACTTTTATTTCTTAAGTAACAAGGATGTATATGCAGGCGGAGTGTTAGGCATAATGAGCATTCACGATCAGACCGACAGACTCCCTACTATGGCCTATGGACATACGACATATCATCAGGATGTTACGGAGTATTCTTGTCAACTTCATAACAAATGCGCATTAATCAAGTTTAAGCTACAGAGAGCTACCAACGAACAGGTTCAAGTAGGTTATTTATATACGGAAGTACAATGTGATTTAAGTCATCCCGGCGAATTTACAGCGAGAGGTCAATATTATATTGATTTGTATTCCGCGAGCTCGTCAGAAAAATGGGCTGTGGTGATGCCACAGTCAGAGATAGATGCGGCTGATGTCGTTATTGCAGGCAAGCATTACACTGTATCGATTCCTGCTACACATGAAAACGATCATATCACTGACGGTATAAGAATTCTTAACGCACACACCACTTTTAAGATTGCACCGGATCATGAGGTTTATTTCTCACCGGGTAACCTTCAATACAATGGCAGTACTCATGAGTGGCGTTTTGCCGAGCATCAGTACGATAGTCCCTACAATTATGACACAACCACTTGGGTCGACATGTTTGCATGGGCCAGATGGTGTCCGGATGAGGATCCTCTCAATATGAGTTTTCCGGGTGCTTTTGCGTTCACTGGTCAATTTGAAGAAACTCTTCTCGGTCATAACGACTGGTGCACTTTGACTGCCAATGAGTGGAACTATCTGTTATTTCAACGTCCTGACGCAAGCCAAAAAGTGGCATGGGGCGGTGTCGGAGGTATGTGGGGTGTAGTGTTGGTCCCTGAGCTGTGGGAGACGCCTGACGGTTGCAGCTTTGATCCTGGTTTCGAAGAGCCTTCTTTCTACAACGATAATAATGATTATGATTATGATGAATGGGCTCTGATGGAAAGCGCCGGTGCTGTGTTTTTGCCTATGGCTGGTAGTTATGATGGTGGAAACGGAAAGATTCGTTATAGTCAGGAGGGTTATTATTGGTCCTCTTCTGAAGGTGGTGGACCTTATGCGCATACGGCAAAAGGTGTGCATATTACACATCGTAATGCTGAAATGGATGAAAATATCCCGAGATTTAATGGCGTTTCCGTGCGATTGGTAAGGACTGCGCCGTTGACAAAGTAAGACTTGAATCTTTTTAAAAATTCATTGTAAGATTAACCTTTACATCCGGGTGCAGCGATTTTCCAACCGGGCATGTATCGGCGGCTCTCTTTAGCATTGCCTTCTGAGCGTCGGTGTAGTCGTTTTTCGGGAAGGTTATCACTATGTCTATCTGTCCGATGCGGCGTGGGTCGGCGGCCATTGTTTTCTGAATCTCGTAGGTGGCACCGTCGATGTTGAAGCCCTTGCTCTGTGCTGTGATTCCCATGATGGTCATCATGCAGCCAGCCAGCGCAGCGCATGCCAAATCGGTAGGAGAGAAGGCCTCGCCCTTGCCGTGGTTGTCGGTCGGAGCATCGGTGATTATTGTGTTTCCTGACTGCAGATGCGTCATCTCGTTGCGCAAATTGCCTTTGTAAGTTCCTTTAATTGTTGCCATGATTATAAGTATTATGATTTTTGCAAAGATACAAAAATAGTTTAAAGTTTAGAATTGAAAGTTTAAAGTTTTTTTAAAGTATTACTCCATTATTATTTTTTTAGTATTTTTGCGCCGCATTTAGAATTTTACTATGAAATATTATAGTGTTGTGAAAAACCTTGTGGTTTTAGGCTTTTTGTTTTTGGCATTGCCTCAGGCAAAGGCCCAGTCGGATTTCTTTTTCTACAATCCGGAAGACTTCTATATCAATAGGGATATCATCAATATCATCGATGGCGGCGGTATGACCGTCGAACCGTTCGGAGGTGGTGCCCCGCTTGGCTCGGGACTGCTGATAATGTCGCTGGCAGGTGCCGGCTATGTGGCACTGAAACGCAGACGCCTGTTTAAGAAAGGTACAGCGCTGATGCTCGCCACACTGATGCTGCTCGGCCTGACACAATGCAAAAAACATGTTGATGCCATTGAAAATACCATACCGAATGGGGTCGCAATCACGCTTAGAACCAACAATGGCGACAGACACGGAGTCAATCCCGATAACGGCGATGTTTATTTTACTGACAACGACAGGCTTCTTATAAGTGACGGCACAAGGTGTATAGGAAGGATGAAGCGGACTGACGGTGTGTTTCAGGGTGTTGTTGAGCCATTGGAAGATGGAGCCGAGATGTATTTTTACTATCTGAGCAATCAAACTGACGACTATCCTTACGTGCCGACAGGTATCGCGGTATCCCTATCCGACCAGACCGATAGGCTTCCTGTGATGTTGTTCGGCCAAACAACATATTACCAAGGTGTTACTCAGTATTCTTGCCGATTCCACAACAAATGCGCTCTGGTCAAGTTTTCTCTGCAATCGCCCACCGACGAAACGGTTGAAGTTGGATTTTTTTATACGGATTTTAGTGTCCCGTTTGACAGTCAGGGTACATTAAATCCGGGGAACCAGGGATATATCAAGTTGTATTCGACCAGTGACACAGAGAAATGGGCGGTGGTGTTGCCTCAGTATAGGATAGATGCGGCTAATGCAATCATAGGTGGTAAGAATTACGCTGTCTCACTTCCGGATATAACGGAAAATGCCTATATCACAGAAGGAATTGTAATCAGAAATTCCCACAACACTTTCAAGATCGCAGATGATCACGAAGTGTATTTCTCGCCAGGTAACCTTCAGTACAACGGCGGCACTCAACAATGGCGTTTTGCCGAGCATCAGTACGACACTCCCAATGATTATGACCCCACTACCTGGGTTGACATGTTCCCATGGGGTGGATGGTGTGAGGGGATGAATCCGCTTGATTTATCTCCGGGTCCGGATCATGGCTGCTATGGTGGATTTGTAGGGACTCTCAACGGTCATGACGACTGGACCGCTATGAGTTCCAGTGAGTGGCACTATCTGCTTTTTGAACGCCCTAATGCCGGTGACAAAGCGGGTCAATGCTATGTCGGCGGGTTCCCTGGTATAATTATTCTTCCCGAGATATGGGAATTGCCTGATGGCTGTTGGTTTCAGCCGGGCTTGGAATTGTTACATGAAGCAAATAATTACACCTACGATGACTGGGCAAAGATGGAAGGCGCAGGTGCTGTGTTTCTGCCTAACGCCGGTTTTAGCACTGGTGTGGATGGTAAGCAATACTACAGTAGTCAGGGCGGCTATTGGACTACAAGCCCAG
Source organism: uncultured Bacteroidales bacterium (assembly GCA_900315175.1). Classification (GTDB taxonomy): domain Bacteria; phylum Bacteroidota; class Bacteroidia; order Bacteroidales; family F082; genus Limimorpha. The sequence continues at coordinate 90,875 of OMYA01000002.1, read as the reverse complement.
CTTACGAGATTACTGCCACGTACTTGTTTATAAAAAACCATGTTGCTATATTGAAAGGTGACTTGCCGAGATGGACCGGTCTTGCCGTGCGATTGGTAAGGACTGCGCCGTATAATTGACAAGTGTGAGGGGAATCCGCTATTTTTTTCAAAATCCTCTTGACAATTCAAAAATTTGTTGTAATTTTGCGATGTCTGGATAGCCCAGGCCCTCGCATCTTGCGATTATTATGCGTTGGGTAGCTAACAGACAGGCTGAGCAAGCGGCTTCGTAACTTGGGCAACTACGATATAAAGAGAGACTTCGGTCTCCTTTTTTATTTTTTCCAAATTAGCGGAATCTTTTGTAAATCGTGGGGTTTCATTGTATGGACTGTGGTTACTAACCAAAACTTTTCATTTTTCTGATAATGCAAATGAACAGCAGCCACATGCTCGTGAGTGCCCTCATTAGTTACTGCGATTATCAATGATAGAGGTTTGTTCCCGATATGGATTTCTTTGAAGTTTCGAGCCACAAACTCAGCATAATCTTCTTTGGTAAGACTTTATACTTTTTGTTTAGCTTTACTTTATTTTTACTTTGTTTGACCATAATACTATAGTATCAATCAAAGGTTCCACATTTATATTAGTTTTTGAATTATCGTTGCAAAGTTACAATTAATTTTCATTCATGCAATATGTTTATGAGTTTTTATTAATGGCAATTACACATTGCGTTGTCGGTCAAGTATATAGGGGCCGTGTGGGTCTGTTGAAAAAATATTTGAATTTTTTTTTAAAAATTTTGTCGGGCGTATTAAAAAATGTAGTAATTTTGCAGCCCGAAAAAGGTAGTAAATGTTGCCTCATTTACCAATAGTAAGGACCTGATAAAGAAAACGCTATAGGTTCTTGCACCGTAAGTCACTCAAACTCAAATCCTTAGACTTCGGTGTGTTTTGATAAACAAAAGTCCGTATCGTGACTTGTCAAATCCTTACTATGTAGTAAAATGCTTCAGGAATTACCGTTTTTTAGTGGTGATAAGAGAGAAATTTATCTATCAAACAATAAAAAATATTAATTTAAACGCAATTAAAGAATGCCAACGATTCAACAGTTAGTCCGCAAAGGACGTCAGAAATTGGAAGACAAGAGTAAATCTCCTGCCTTGGATTCTTGCCCACAGCGCCGCGGCGTTTGTGTTCGTGTTTATACGACCACACCTAAGAAGCCTAATTCGGCAATGCGTAAAGTAGCTAGAGTCCGTCTGACAAATCAGAAGGAAGTCAACGCCTATATCCCAGGCGAAGGCCACAACTTACAGGAGCACTCAATCGTCATGATTAGAGGAGGCCGTGTGAAGGATCTTCCAGGTGTACGTTATCACATCATCCGCGGTGCATTGGATACCGCCGGTGTCGACGGCCGCCGCCAACGCAGATCAAAATACGGCGCAAAGCGTCCTAAAAAAGCAGCAGCAAAGAAGTAAAAATCAGTAAATGCTTAAGAAATGAGAAAAGCTAAACCAAAGAAAAGAATCATCCTTCCGGATCCAAAGTACGGCGATGTGACAGTCACAAAGTTTGTGAACAACATCATGCTGAAGGGTAAGAAAAACCTCGCTTACGAGATTTTCTACCAGGCAATGGACATTGTACAGGAAAAACTTAACGAAGATCCTGTCGAAGTGTGGAAGAAAGCATTGGCAAACGTTACCCCACAGGTCGAGGTCAGAAGCCGTCGTATCGGTGGTGCAACATTCCAGATCCCATCAGAGATCCGTCCTTCACGTAAACAGAGCATGGGTATGAAGAACCTCATCGGTTACGCTCGCAAACGCCATGAGCGCTCAATGGGCGAAAAACTCGCAGGCGAAATCATGCAGGCTTACAAAGAAGAAGGCGCAGCTTTCAAGAAGAAGGAAGAAATCCACAGAATGGCCGACGCTAACAAGGCGTTCTCACATTTCAGATTCTAAATTCTATTAATATTAATAAGGTATAAGAAACAATGACTAACGACCTCCATAATACAAACCTCGCTCTGACGCGTAATATCGGCATCATGGCTCACATCGACGCTGGTAAGACGACGACTACTGAGCGTATACTGTATTATACAGGCCGTAATCATCGTATCGGCGAGGTTCACGATGGCGCAGCCACTATGGACTGGATGGTCCAGGAACAGGAACGCGGCATCACCATAACCTCAGCAGCCACAACAGTTTACTGGCATCTCAACGACAACCAATTCAAAATCAACATCATCGACACCCCTGGTCACGTCGACTTCACCGTTGAAGTGGAACGCTCACTCAGAGTGCTCGATGGCGCTATAGCAATATTCTGCGCAGTTGGCGGCGTTGAACCTCAGTCAGAAACAGTGTGGCGCCAAGCCGACAGATATAACGTGCCACGCATCTGTTTTGTCAACAAAATGGACCGCAGTGGCGCTGACTTCTATAGAGTCCTCGGACAAATCAAAGAACGCCTCAATGCCAACCCTATAGCAATCCAAATCCCGATAGGTGAGGAGGATAACTTTGTTGGCGTGGTCGACCTTATCAAGAACAAAGCTCTCGTTTGGGACGAAGACGAACTCGGCACCCAATTCGATGTCGTCGATATCCCGGCAGAACTGGCTGATCTAGCAGCAGAATATCGCCTCAAACTCTTAGAAGGCGTTGCTGAAAACAATGAAGAGCTCCTTGAAAAATTCATGGAAGACCCTGAAACCATCACAGAGGAAGAGATTTACGCAGAAATAAGAAAGGCAACATTAGAATTGCGTATGTGCCCTGTGATGTGTGGAGCTTCGTTCAAAAACAAAGGAGTACAACCTCTCCTCGATGGTGTAGTCCGCTACCTTCCAAGCCCACTTGACGTCGATCACGTGACAGGCATCAACCCGAAGACTGAAAAAGAAGAAATCCGTAAAGCAGATCCGAAAGAACCATTCTGCGCACTCGCATTCAAGATCGCAACAGACCCATACGTAGGCAAACTCGCGTTCTTCCGTGTCTATTCAGGCACAATGAACGCCGGTCAGGTCGTTCTCAATGTCTCTACAGGCAAACGCGAACGTATCCTCAAGATCGTGCAAATGAACGCCAACAAACAGACACCTCTCGACACTATCGAGGCAGGTGACATAGCAGCCGCAGTGGGATTCCGCGAGATTAGAACGGGTGACACCCTCGCAGTTGAAAACAAACCGATAATCCTCGAGAATATCAAATTCCCGGAGCCTGTCGTGCAAATCGCCGTCGAACCTAAGACGCAAGCCGACATGGAGAAACTCACAATCGCTCTCCAGAAACTCCAGGAAGAAGACCCGACATTCAAAGTTACTACCGACGAGAACTCAGGTCAGACAATCATCTCAGGAATGGGCGAGCTTCACCTCGACATCATCGTCGACCGTCTGAAACGCGAATTCGGTGTTGAAATCAACGAGGGACAACCGCAGGTGGCATATAAAGAATCGTTCACACAGACAGTCCGTTTCCGTGAGGTCTATAAGAGACAGACCGGCGGCAAAGGCAAGTTCGCCGATATTGAGTTTGAGATCGGTCCAGCCGATAACGGACAGTCAGGTTTCCAGTTTGTAAACGATGTGAAAGGTCAGAATTTACCAAAAGAATACTTCGCTCCAATCGAGAAAGGATTCAGAGGCTCGATGTCGAACGGCGTCTTGGCAGGATTCCCAATGGATTCAGTCAAGGTGCGCCTCATCGACGGCAGCGCTCATCCGGTTGACAGCGACGACCTTTCATTTGAGTCGGCAGCACGTATCGGCTTCAAGGAAGCAGGCGCACAGGCAGGCTCAGTCGTGATGGAACCTATCATGAAGGTCGAAGTTCAGGTACCAGCCGACTATCTCGGCGATGTTACCGGCGACCTCAACAGACGTAGAGCCGTTCTGCATAACGTCGACATCGAGCACGGACTCCAAGTGGTCAAAGCCGACGCCCCGCTTGCAGAAATGTTCGGATACATCACAACACTTCGCACCTTGACACAAGGCAGAGGCACATTCAATATGGAGTTCAGCCATTACGCTGAAGTACCTCCGGCGCTCGCCGACATCGTAATCAAGAAGGCGAAAGGGATATACTTCGTTTTTTAACTAAATAGGAGTCGAAACGTTAACGAAATAAATAATTAAAAATAAATAAATTAAAAAAAGGTCTTATGAGCCAAAGAATTAGAATCAAATTAAAGTCGCACGACCACAACTTGGTTGACAAGTCAGCCGAGAAGATCGTGAAAACCATCAAAATGACTGGTGCAGTCGTCAGCGGTCCTATTCCGCTTCCGACCGACAAGAAAATCTACACTGTTTTGCGCTCCACATTCGTTCACAAGAAATCACGTGAGCAGTTCGAGTTGTCATACTACAAGAGATTGTTGGATATCTACAACGCAACTTCTCAGCAGATTGATGCTTTGATGAAATTGGAGATGCCAAATGGCGTGGACGTAGAAATTAAATTATTGTAAAACTATCTAGTAATTAACAGCTTAAATTAGTAGCAATGTCAGGAATACTAGGAAAAAAGATTGGGATGACCAGCGTATATGACGCCAACGGCAAAAACGTGCCAGTGACAGTCATTGAGGCAGGTCCATGTGTAGTAACCCAAGTAAGATCAAAAGAGAAGGACGGTTACGACGCTATCCAATTGGCGTTTGACGAGAAGAAGGTGAAAAACACCTCAAAGGCTATGCAGAAGCATTTCGAGAAAGCCGGAACAACGCCTAAGAAGTTGGTTAGAGAGTTCACACGTTTCGAAGCAGGTCACAGAAAGAGCCTGGGTGAAACAATTACCGTCGATGTGTTCATGGAAGGTGAATTTGTTGATGTCAGTGGTATCAGCAAAGGTAAGGGCTTCCAAGGCGTAGTGAAACGTCATCATTTCAATGGCGTTGGACAAGCAACTCACGGTCAGCACAACCGTTTGAGAAAACCAGGTTCAATCGGAGCTTGCGCTTATCCTTCAAGAGTTTTCAAAGGATTGCGTATGGGTGGCCAAATGGGTAACCATAAAGTGAAGGCTATCAACCTCCAAATTGTGAAAATCGTTCCGGAAAAGAATTTGTTAGTAGTTAAAGGTTCAGTACCGGGAGCAAAGAACGGCTATTTAAAAATTGAGAGATGGAGTTAGAAGTTTTAAAGATTACCGGTGAATCAACAGGACGTAAGGTTCAGTTGAACGAGAATATCTACGGCATCGAGCCAAATGATCACTGCATCTATTTGGATACAAAGCAGTATTTGGCAGATCAGCGTCAGGGCACACACAAGGCCAAGACACGTAGCGAGATATCAGGCAGCACACGCAAGCTGTTCCGTCAGAAGGGTACAGGCGGTGCACGTCGTGGTGACATCAACTCACCAGTGTTGAGAGGTGGTGGCCGCGTGTTCGGTCCACAGCCACGTGACTACAGTTTCAAATTGAACAAGAAGGTGAAACAGCTCGCACGCCGTTCAGCTCTTACATACAAGGCTCAGGGCAACGAGATCGTGATCCTCGAAGATTTCGCATTTGACACAATCAAGACAAAGAAGATGATCGAAGTCTTGAATAACCTTAAAGTGAATGGTGGCAAGAACCTGTTCGTTCTCCCAGAGACTAACATGAATGTCGTGTTGTCAGCAAGAAACATCCAGCGCACAAAGATTGAACTTGCCCGTAACCTCAACACTTATGATATTCTGAATGCCAAGAAGCTCTTCATCACAGAAAGCTCACTTGCAGTTATTGATGGAATTCTTGGATAACAATTAAAAAGATTAGAGAGATGATTATCATTAAGAAACCTGTTATTACGGAAAAGATGACCGCTATCAGCGAGAAGCTGAACCGGTACGCATTCATTGTTGACGTCCGCGCTAACAAGCTGCAGATCAAACAGGCTGTCCAGGAACTCTACGGCGTTCAGGTAGCTGCTGTCAACACTATGAGATATGATGGAAAGCTCAAGTCACGTTACACAAAGGCTGGCGTTATCTCCGGAAGAAGAGACGCTTTCAAGAAGGCTATCGTGACCTTGGCTAAAGGTGAAACAATTGACTTTTTTAGCAACATTTAAAGATGGCTTTAAAGAAATATAAACCAACTACTCCAGGTCAGCGCTTCAAAGTTATCAGCGCGTTTGACGAGATTACGACCAACAAGCCGGAGAGATCGTTGCTTGCTCCAAAGAAGAGCACCGGCGGCCGTAACAATACTGGTAAAGAGACTGTCCGCAACATTGGCGGTGGTCACAAGCAGAAGTACAGAATTATCGACTTCAAGCGCGATAAAGACGGTATCAAAGGTATCGTAAAGACTATAGAATACGATCCGAACCGTACAGCACGCATCGCATTGGTGGTTTACGCCGACGGCGAGAAGCGTTACATCATCGCACCTCAGGGCTTGAAGGTCGGACAAGAGGTGATGTCAGGCAAGGATGCCACTCCGAACATCGGTAACACATTGTTCTTGAGCGATGTTCCGTTCGGTACAATCATCCACAACATCGAGTTGCGTCCAGGTCAGGGTGCCAAGATGGCACGCAGCGCAGGCGCATACGCACAGCTGATGTCACGTGATGGTAAATACGCCATCTTGAAGATGCCTTCAGGTGAGACCCGTCTCATCCTCCAGGCTTGCAGAGCTACAATTGGAACAGTGTCAAATGCTGACCACAACCTCGAGAAATCAGGTAAGGCAGGTCGCAGCCGCTGGTTAGGCCGTCGTCCACGCGTCCGTGGCGTCGTCATGAACCCAGTGGATCACCCGATGGGTGGTGGTGAAGGCCGTGCATCTGGTGGCCATCCAAGAAGCCGTAAGGGCTTGCCGGCAAAGGGCTACAAGACACGTCATCCAAAGAACGCATCCAACAAGTATATCATTGAAAGACGTAAGAAGTAATTAACCAAGTAAAAAGAAAGAAATTATGAGTCGTTCACTTAAAAAAGGACCATATATCCACTATAAACTCGAACAGAGAGTTTTGGATAATGTAGCAACAGGAAAGAAGACCGTGATCAAGACTTGGTCAAGAGCTTCAATGATTTCACCTGATTTCGTTGGACAAACCATCGCTGTTCACAACGGTAATAAATTCATCCCGGTTTACGTTACTGAAAACATGGTTGGACACAAACTCGGCGAGTTCGCACCAACACGTACCTTCAGAGGCCACGCCGGTAACAGAAAAGATAAATAATAAGTACTATGGGAGCAAGAAAACATAATACAGCAGAAGCTAGAAAAGCAGCTAAGAAGCAGGTCGCCATTGCAAAATACAATGATATCCCTACTTCACCACGCAAAATGCGTTTGGTCGCTGACATGATCAGAGGAATGAAAGTGGAACTTGCACTGCATGCCTTATTATACTCACCAAAAGCAGCTGCAAAGCCGGTGTACAAATTACTCCGCTCTGCAATCGCCAACTGGGAAGCTAAGAACGAGGGTAAGCGTATCGAAGACGCCAACCTGTACGTAAAAGAGATCTTTGTTGATGAAGGCCGCACACTGAAACGCATTCAGCCAGCCCCACAGGGTCGTGCACACCGCATCCGCAAACGTTCTAACCACGTCACTATCATCGTCGATAGCAGACTTGCAGAAATGAATGCAGCAGAAGCTAATGTTGAAGAAAAGAATTAATTAAGATTACAATGGGACAGAAAACTCATCCAATAGGTTTAAGACTCGGAGTCATCAAAGGTTGGGACTCAAACTGGTACTGTGGAAAAGAAACAGCCAAGAATATCGGTGAAGACGATAAGATCCGTAAGTATCTCACCGCCCGTCTCGGTAAGGCTAGTATCTCAAAAATCGGTATCGAACGCTCGATTAAGCTCGTCACAGTCACTATCTTCACAGCTCGTCCAGGTGTCATCATCGGTAAAGGTGGAACAGAGGTCGATAAGTTGAAGGAAGAGATGAAGAAGCTCATCGGCAAGGAGATTCAGATCAACATCAGCGAGATCAAGAGACCAGAACTTGACGCATTCATCGTGGCAAGCTCAATCGCAAAACAAATTGAAGGACGTGTGTCATTCCGCCGCGCCATCAAGAAGGCTGTGTCAGATACAATGAGAATTGGTGCCGAAGGTATCAAAGTCATCGCATCAGGCCGTGTCGGTGGTGCTGAAATGGCTCGTCAGGAAACTTACAAGGAAGGTCGTATTCCGCTGCATACACTGCGCGCTGACATCGACTACTCTCTCGTAGAGGCTCACACATCATACGGCCGCATCGGTATTAAGGTGTGGATCTGCAAAGGTGAGGTCTACGGTCGTCCAGAACTGGTGCCTACCACCACAGCAGCCGCTGCACCTAAGAAAGGTGGCAACGCTGGCAAACCAAACGGTGGCGCCCCACGTCGTAATAAACGTACTACAAAGTAATAGAATTAAAAAAGATAAGAGATGTTACAACCTAAAAGAACAAGATACAGAAGACCTCAGAAGGGCAAGATGAAAGGCAACGCACACCGCGGCCATGAACTCGCCTTCGGTACTTTTGGTATTAAAACACTTGAGGAACACCTGATCACAGCACGCCAGATTGAGGCTGCACGTCAAGCTGTCACACGTCACATGAAACGTGAAGGACAGATTTGGATCAGAATATTCCCTGACAAACCTATCACCAAGAAGCCTCTCGAGGTTCGTATGGGTAAAGGTAAGGGAGACGTCGAGTACTTCGTAGCTCGCGTAACTCCAGGTCACATGCTTTTCGAAGCTGCGGGCGTGCCACTTGAAGTAGCAAAAGAAGCACTCCGCTTAGCCGCTCAAAAGCTTCCTGTAGCAACTAAGTTTGTGGTTAGAAGAGATTATGTCGAATAAAAAACAGTAACGCATCATGAAGAAAGAAGCAATCAATGAATTAAGCACTGCTGATCTGATGGAACGTATTGAGGCCACACGCGCACAGTACATCAAGATGAAAATGCAACACGCAGTTTCTCCATTGGATAATCCGAACACAATCAGCGCAACCCGCAAACAGATCGCACGTATGCTGACAGAACTCACAAAGCGTCAGAATGCAGAACAGAACGTTAAATAATAAACGACGAAAGGAATAAACATGGAAAGAAATCTTAGAAAAGAGAGAATCGGCGTTGTAGCCAGCAATAAGATGGATAAGACGATCGTCGTTGTGATTGAACGTCGTACTAAACACCCGATTTACGGTAAATTTGTTAAGAAATCAACAAGATTCTTCGCACACGACGAGAAAAATGAATGCAACATCGGTGACACCGTGCGCATTATGGAAACACGTCCTATGAGCAAGAACAAACGTTGGAGACTCGTTGAAATAATAGAAAGGGCCAAGTAATGTTACAACAAGAATCAAGACTTGCAGTAGCCGACAATAGCGGTGCAAAGGAAGTGCTCTGCATCAGAGTATTAGGCGGAACCAAGAAACGTTATGCCCGTATCGGCGACGTCATCGTGGTTACAGTAAAAGACGCTCTTCCAAGCGGTAACGTGAAGAAGGGTTCAGTAGTAAAGGCAGTCGTAGTCCGCACAAAGAAGGAAACACGCCGTCCTGACGGATCATACATCCGCTTCGACGATAACGCATGCGTCCTCCTCAATGGACAAGGCGAAATGTTAGGAACTCGTATCTTTGGACCAGTAGCCAGAGAGTTGCGTGAGAAACAGTATATGAAAATCGTATCTCTTGCACCTGAGGTACTCTAATTAAGAAAGGAAAAAAGCTATGAGTAAAATGTTCGTAAAGAAAGGCGACAACGTAGTCGTTATCGCTGGAACCCAGAAGGGCAAGAAAGGTACAGTGCTCAGCGTCGATACAGAGAAAAACCGCGTCATCGTCGACGGCGTCAACCTCGTGTCAAAACATACGAGACCTAATACCGAGAACCCTAAAGGTGGTATCGTAAAAAAAGAAGCTTCCATCCATGCCTCAAACGTCATGGTTTGTGACAAGGACGGTAAAGCCGGCCGCATCGGTCGTAAAAAAGATGAACAAGGAAAATCAATCCGTTATTCAAAAAAATCAGGGGAGGTTATTAAATAATGAACTATCAACCCAAACTCAGAGAACAGTATAAGAGCGAAATCGTGCCTGCGTTGATGAAGGAATTCAACTACAAATCCGTGATGCAGGTTCCACGGCTTTTGAAAATTTCGCTCAATCAGGGTATCGGTGCAGCTCTTGCCGATAAGAAACTGATTGACTATGGTGTAGAGGAAATGACAGCTATCACCGGACAGAAAGCCGTTCCGACAATTTCTAGACACGACGTTTCTAACTTCAAGCTTCGTCGTGGTAACCCGATCGGCGTGCGCGTGACGTTGCGCGGTGACAAGATGTACGAATTTCTCGAACGCTTAGTCGCTGTCGCCCTTCCACGTGTTCGTGACTTCAGAGGTATTAACGACAAAGGTTTCGATGGCCGCGGCAATTACAGCTTCGGTGTCACCGAACAGATCATCTTCCCAGAGATCGACATGGACAAAGTCAACAAGATCAACGGTATGGATATCACTTTCGTCACATCAGCGAACACCGACAAGGAAGCAATGGCCTTGTTGAAACAGTTTGGTCTTCCATTTAAAAACCAGAAAAAATAAGTAAGATATGGCAAAAGAATCAATGAAAGCGCGCGAGCGCAAGAGAATGGCGATGGTAGAGAAATACGCTGAGAAACGCGCAGCCCTCAAGGCAGCCGGCGACTACGTAGGTCTCCAGAAGCTCCCAAGAAACGCTTCACCAATCCGCGTACACAATCGTTGTCAGCTTACAGGACGTCCAAAAGGTTATATGCGTCAGTTCGGCATCTCACGTATCAACTTCCGTGAAATGGCCCTCAAAGGCTTGATCCCAGGTGTTAAAAAAGCAAGTTGGTAATTAATTAAAAGGATTAAAACTATGATTACAGACCCTATAGCAGATTTTTTGACACGCGTACGCAATGCCGTCAACGCTAAACATAGAATCGTGGAAGTCCCTGCTTCAAATGTGAAGAAGGCTATCACCAAGATCCTCTTCGAAAAAGGCTATATCCTTAACTATAAGTTCGAAGAAGAAGGCCCACAAGGTACTATTAAGATCGCTCTTAAATACCACCCTGTTACCAAACAGCCAGCTATCGTGACAATCGAGCGCGTTTCACGCCCAGGTCTCCGTCAGTATGCTGACTCAGAAAACCTCCCGAGAGTCATGAACGGTCTTGGCATCGCTATCATCTCGACCTCAAGAGGCATTATGACAGATAAGGAAGCCCGCAATCTCCATATCGGAGGCGAAGTGTTGTGCTATGTATCATAATATAGGAGGAAACAGAAATGGCATTATCAAGAATCGGTAAATTACCTATTGCAATCCCAGCAGGTACTGAGGTTACAATTAAAGATAACGTTATCACAGTCAAGGGTAAACTTGGCACATTGAGCCAGGATTTCCACGGCGACGTCGACGTTAAAGTAGAAGACGGTCACATCCACGTAGCACCGGCTAACATCCCTAACGCTTCAGCCAAACACGGTCTCTACCGCGCATTGTTCTTCAATATGGTGAAAGGCGTATCAGAAGGTTTCGAAACAGTTCAGGAATTTGTCGGCGTCGGCTATAAAGCTGAAGCAAAAGCTAACGGCAAACAGCTCGAACTCTCACTTGGTTTCTCACACAACATGATTTTCGTCATGCCAGCAGAAATCACATGCGAGACCATTAACGAAAGAGGTAAGAACCCTATCCTCAAGATGCGTTCATACGATAAACAGTTGCTCGGCCAAGTCGCAGCAAAAATCCGTTCATACCGTAAACCTGAACCTTACAAGGGCAAGGGTATCAAGTTTGAAGGTGAAGTGCTCCGTCGTAAGGCAGGTAAGGCAGCAGGTAAATAATGTTTAATTTTTAAAACGCAAGAAAGATGAATAAGAAGATTGAAAGAAGATTAAACATCAAGAGACGCGTTCGTAAGGTCGTTTTCGGCACTGCAGCACGCCCAAGAATGTCTGTCTTTAGAAGCAACAAGCAGATTTACGTTCAGCTTATCGACGATGAGGCTGGCAAGACATTAGTCGCTGCAAGCTCAACAGAGAACGGCATTGAACAGGAGAAGATTACAAAGATCGAGAAGGCAGCTAAAGTCGGCAACCTCGTAGCTGAAAAAGCAAAGGCAGCTGGCATCGAGACAGTCGTGTTCGATCGTAACGGTTATTTGTATCACGGAAGAGTTAAGTCTTTAGCAGACGGCGCTCGTAATGGAGGATTAAAATTCTAAAAACTATGGCAGAAGTCAACGTAAAAAAAGTGAAAACTTCGGAAATCGAGTTGAAAGAACGTTTGGTTCACGTCGGCCGTGTGACTAAGGTCACCAAGGGTGGACGCGCCTTTACCTTCGCAGCCCTCGTCGTCGTCGGCAATGAAAACGGCGTAGTAGGTTACGGCCTCGGTAAAGCCAAGGAAGTTCAAGCCGCTGTTCAGAAAGGCACTGAAGATGCAAAGAAGAACCTCATTAAGGTTCCGGTCATCAACGGTACTCTTCCACACGAACAATACGGAAAATATTGCGGTGCTTACGTATACATCCAACCAGCAACCCCTGGTACCGGTGTTATCGCAGGCGGTGCAATGCGTGCTGTTCTCGAAAGCGTAGGCGTTAAGAACGTTCTCGCAAAATCAAAAGGTTCATCAAACCCTCACTCAGTGGTGAAAGCTACATTCGCAGCATTGTCACAGATGCGCGACGCACGCACAGTAGCCCAGATGAGAGGCGTGGATATGGATGTGGTGTTTAACGGATAATCTAAAAAATTTGAACGAAATGAAAAAAGTAAGAATAACTCAGATTAGAAGTGGCATCGGCAGACCACAGGATCAGAAGGACACTCTGAAAAGCTTGAACCTCAGAAAAATGCATCAGTCAGTTGAAGTGGACATGGAAAACCCTTCAGTGGCTGGCATGGTCGAGAAAGTGAAACACCTTCTTAAAATTGAAGAAATCTAATTGTTAAACTAAGAAATTAAAAATAGTTATGGATCTTAGTAATCTTAAACCGGCAGAAGGTTCTGTAAAGGATCGCAAGAGAATCGGTCGCGGACAGGGCTCAGGCTACGGTGGAACATCCACACGCGGTCACAAAGGAGCTGGCTCACGCTCAGGAAACACTCATAAGATCGGTTTCGAAGGCGGCCAGATGCCTCTCGCACGTCTCGTGCCTAAGTACGGATTCAAGAACATCAACCGCGTGGAATACCGCGCCGTCAATATTGAGGTTCTCGAAGACTTCGCTAACAGCGGCATTACAGAAATCACCCCAGAACTGTTGAAAGACAACGGTTTCGTCGGAAGAAATGAACTTGTTAAAATTCTCGGAAACGGTGAATTGACAAAAGCAGTCAACGTGAAAGCCAACGCATGGTCAAAAGGCGCTGAAGAGGCTATCACAAAGGCTGGCGGTACTATTGAGAAAATTTAATCAACTAAACTGAAGAGATATGAAGGAGTTATTAATAGTGTTTTTGGTGTGCCTCGTCATCGCTGCTATTCTTTGGAGTAACAGACGACTCAGAGAGAACATCCAGAATATCTTTAAAATCGAGGAACTTCGCAAGAGAATCCTCTTTACGCTGTTGATCATCCTGATCTACCGCTTCGGATCATACGTGGTTCTTCCAGGTGTCGACCCTAATGAGCTGGCAGCGTTGAAAAACCAAAGCAGTTCCGGTCTCCTTGGTTTGTTGAATATGTTCTCAGGCGGTGCTTTCGCAAATGCCTCAGTGTTCGCACTCGGTATCATGCCTTACATCACCGCAAGTATCATCATACAGTTGCTCGGCATGGCCATCCCTTACTTCCAGCGTTTGCAGAAAGAAGGGGAGAGCGGCCATCGCAAGATCAACCAGATCACTCGTTACCTTACAGTGCTTATCGTGGCAGTGCAGGCTCCAGGTTACATCGCTAACCTCAGAGCTCAGCTGCCTGCGACAGCAATCTACCCATTCAACGGAGCAGCCCCAACATTGTTCTTCTGGATTTCCTCAGTGATAATCCTCATCGCAGGAACACTGTTCATCATGTGGCTCGGCGAACGTATCACCGATAAGGGTATTGGCAATGGTATATCACTCATCATTATGATTGGTATCATCGCACGTCTCCCATTCGCATTGTTCGCTGAAATCGCATCACGTTTCACACAGGGTACAGGCGGCCCGATCTTCTTCTTGCTTGAAATCGTGTTCCTCGTACTCGTTGTTATCATGACAATCCTTCTCGTACAAGGTACCCGCAAAATCCCGGTACAGTATGCTAAACGCGTTGTCGGTAACAAGCAGTACGGCGGAGTGCGCCAGTACATCCCGTTGAAAGTGAACGCCGCAGGTGTTATGCCAATCATCTTCGCCCAGGCTATCATGTTCATCCCTATCACTTTCTTCAGATATTCTGATCCAGAAAGCATGAGCGGATTCATGAGAGCTATGGTTAACATGAATGGCTTCTGGTACAACTTCGTGTTCTTTATCCTCATCGTCCTCTTCACATACTTCTATACAGCTGTGACCATCAACCCGGCACAGATGGCAGAAGATATCAAGAAGAACGGCGGATTCATCCCTGGCGTGAAACCTGGAAAACAGACGAAAGACTATATCGATACCATCATGTCAAGAATAACTTTCCCAGGATCGTTGTTCCTCGGCGTCGTGGCTATCATGCCTGCTCTCGTCTCTATCATGGGCGTCAACCAGCAGTTCAGCCAGTTCTATGGCGGAACATCATTGCTGATTCTCGTCGGTGTGGTGCTGGATACATTGCAACAGATTGAAAGTCATCTTCTTATGCGTCATTATGACGGTCTCACAAAGTCAGGTCGTATCAAAGGCCGCGTAGGTAGGATGTAATTTCGAAATAAAATGATTCATTTCAGAACAGATAACGAAATTGAATTGCTGAGACAAGCTGCTTTGCTCGTGGGTAAAACCCTCGGCGAGGTGGGTAAGCATATACGTCCGGGAGTCCGTACCATCGACCTCGACAAACTCGCAGAAGAGTTTATCAGAGATCACGGAGCGACTCCAGCCTTCAAAGGCTACGACGGATTTCCCGGAAGTCTATGCATCTCTGTCAACGAACAAGTGGTTCACGGCATTCCGGGCAACTACGAGCTCCGTGACGGAGACATAGTCTCAATCGACTGCGGCACAGTGCTGAACGGTTACGTCGGTGACTCAGCCTACACATTCTGCTGCGGCGAGGTGTCGGAAGAGGTGAAACTCCTTCTCAAACGTACGAAGGAATCACTCTACAAAGGTATCGAGGCTGCAGTGGCAGGCAATCGCATCGGCGATATCGGTTATGCGGTACAAAGCCACGTCGAACAGTTCGGTTACGGCGTCGTCCGTGAGCTTGTCGGACATGGAGTAGGACGCAAAATGCATGAAGACCCACAGGTGCCTAACTACGGAAAACGTGGCACAGGCGTCAAGTTGAACGAAGGCATGGTGCTCGCCATCGAACCGATGATAACTCTCGGAAAAAAAGAAATCGTGCAGGAACGTGACGGTTGGACTATCACCACACGTGACAGAAAACCAGCCGCTCACTTCGAACACGATATCGCAGTACGCCATGGCAAAGCCGAAATATTATCAAGTTTTGAATGGGCTGAAGCAGTAGAAAACAACCAATAAAAAGAAAGCAATATGGCAAAACAATTGTCGATAGAACAAGACGGTACAGTAACAGAATCACTCGGTAATGCTATGTTCCGGGTTGAATTGGAGAACGGACTGCAAATCATCGCACACATCTCCGGAAAGATGCGTATGCATTACATAAAAATTCTCCCTGGGGACAAGGTGAGACTTGAGATGTCGCCTTACGATTTGACAAAAGGTCGTATAACTTTCAGGTACAAATAAAAATTTGCACCAATTTGTAAAAGGTAACGCAAAAAATTGTAATTTTGCGCGCTAAAAATAAATGCTTCGAAAAAAATAAAAAAAAGTATATAAAATGAAAGTAAGAGCATCTATCAAGAAGAGATCAGACGATTGCAAAATAGTGCGTCGCAAAGGTAAATTGTATGTAATTAACAAAAAGAACCCTAAGGAAAAACAACGTCAGGGCTAATTAAATAAAAAAACAGATAAACTATGGCTAGAATTGCTGGTGTAGATATCCCGAACAACAAACAAGGTCAAATATCTTTAACCTACATTTACGGTATCGGCCGTTCAGCTGCTAAAGCTATCCTTGCACAGGCTAACGTCCCAGCTGAAAAGAAAGTCCAGGACTGGACCGATGATGAACAGAACGCAATCCGTAACATCATCGCCGACAATTACAAGACAGAAGGTGAACTCCGCAGCGAGATCCAGATCAACATCAAACGTTTGATGGATATCGGTTGCTACAGAGGAATCCGTCACCGTCTCGGATTACCACTCCGTGGTCAGAGCACAAAGAACAACGCTCGTACACGTAAAGGTCGTAAGAAGACCGTTGCTAACAAGAAGAAAGCCACGAAGTAAGCCATTAGCTGTTAGCCATTAGCCATTAGCTAAGGGCAAATAGCCAATAGGCCGATTCGGGTTGGATCATATTTAATACCATTAAAAAATAAAGTCAAAAAATGGCAAAAAACACAAAATCTGTTAAGAAACGTGTTGTGAAGATTGAAGCTACCGGTAAGGCTTTTATCAAAGCTTCTTTCAATAACATCATCATTTCATTAGCAAACAATGAAGGACAAGTCATTTCTTGGGCATCAGCCGGAAAGATGGGCTTCAAAGGTTCAAAGAAGAACACCCCTTATGCAGCTCAGATGGCAGCAGAAGAATGCTCAAAGACAGCATATGACTTGGGATTACGTAAAGTGAAAGTATTCGTTAAGGGACCAGGCGCAGGCCGTGAATCAGCTATCCGCGCTATCCACTCATCAGGCGTAGAAGTGACAGAAATCATCGACGTTACTCCAATACCGCACAATGGTTGCCGTCCGCCAAAACGCAGAAGAGTGTAATTGTTTAACATTTAAAAAGTAAAAGTTATGGCAAGATATACAGGTCCTAAGACAAAGATCGCCCGTAAGTTTGGTGAACCAATCTACGGCTCAGACAAGTATTACGAAAAGAGAAATTTCCCTCCAGGACAACACGGAGCAGCCAAGAAACGCAAAAAAGTTTCTGAATACGGCATCCAGTTGCAGGAAAAACAGAAGGCAAAATACACCTACGGTATCCTCGAGCGCCAATTCCGCAACACATTTGAGAAGGCATCGAAGAAAAAAGGTATCACAGGTGAAATTCTTCTCCAGCTCATCGAATCACGTGTTGACAACACAGTCTACCGTCTCGGTATCGCTCCTACACGTGACGCTGCCCGCCAGCTCGTCAGCCACCGCCACATCACAGTGAACGGCAAGGTGATGAACATCCCTTCAGCAATGCTGAAACCAGGCGACATCGTAGCAGTGCGCGAGAAATCAAAGAGCTTGGAAGTTATTACAAATTCAGTGGCAGGCCATTCAAACAGCTTCCCATGGTTAGAATGGGATTCAAATACCCTCACAGGAAAGTTCATGAGCTATCCTAACCGCGAGGATATTCCTGAAACCATCAATGAACAGCTTATCGTTGAGTTGTATTCTAAATAATCGAATATAAACTGATATTATGGCAATATTAGCATTTCAAAGACCTGATAAGGTCGTCATGGTAGAATCGACAGACAAACATGGTGTCTTCGAATTTCGCCCACTCGAACCTGGCTACGGCATGACAATCGGTAATGCTTTGAGAAGAGTTCTCCTCTCATCGCTCGAAGGCTTCGCCATCACTTCAATCCGCATTGAAGGCGTGGAACACGAAATGGCTCCAATCCCTGGCGTCATTGAAGACCTCACCGATATCGTGCTCAAATTCAAACAGGTTCGTTTCAAACAACAAATTCCGGGTGAGACATTCGAGAAGGTCACCGTGGTCATCGGCGGACAGGAAGAATTCGTCGCCGGCGACATCAACAAGTTCCTCTCAGTGTTCCAAGTACTGAATCCGGAACTCGTTATCTGCCACATGGACCCATCGGTGAAGTTGACTATCGACATGACTATCAACAAAGGTAGAGGTTATGTCAACGCCGACGAGAACAAGGTTCTCAACGCTCCAGTCAACACCATCGCCATCGATTCAATCCATACACCTATCAGAAACGTCAGCTTTAAGGTTGATAACTACCGTGTCGAACAAAAAACCGACTACGAGAAGCTCATCCTTGACATCGAAACAGATGGCTCAATCAATCCGAAAGACGCAATGACGGAAGCTGCTAAGATCCTCATCTATCACCTCATGCTGTTCTCAGACGAACGCATCACCCTGATGGATGAACAGAAGACAGTGTCTGAAGACTTTGACGAAGGCTCACTGCACATTCGTCAGCTCCTCAAGACCAAACTCGTCGACATGGATCTTTCAGTTCGCGCTCTGAACTGCCTCAAAGCAGCCGAAGTCGAGACAATCGGTGAACTCGTCGCCCTTAACAAAGCCGACTTGCTCAAGTTCCGTAACTTCGGTAAGAAGTCACTTACAGAGCTTGAAGAATTGGTCAGAAGCAAGGGACTCGAATTTGGAATGAATATCAGTAAATATAAATTAGATAAGGAATAATAGAGATGAGACACAATAAGAAAATCAATCATTTAGGAAGAAAAGCTGCTCACCGTAACTCGATGCTCGCTAACATGGCATCATCATTGATCCTTGAAAAACGCATCATTACCACAACAGCTAAGGCTAAGGCTTTGCGCCTCTATGTCGAACCAATGATCACTCGTTCCAAAGACGACTCTACAAACTCACGCCGTATCGTTTTCGCACAGTTGCAGAACAAATACGCAGTCACAGAGTTGTTCCGCGAAGTGAGCCAGAAAGTCGCTAACCGCCCTGGTGGTTACACACGTATCATTAAGCTCGGTCTCCGTGCTGGCGACAACGCAGATATGTGCATGATGGAACTCGTTGACTACAACGATGTCTACACCAACGGTAAGAAAGCTGCTAAAGCAACCAAGACAACACGTCGTGGCGGCAAGAAAAAAGCAGAAGCTGCAAAAGCCGAAGAGGCTCCAGTAGCAGAAGCTCCAGCAGAAGAAGCAAAGGCTGAATAATATAGCTTAATAGCTTAGTAGCTTATAGTTTAGAGGCGTCATGATATGGCGTCTCTATTTTTTTGTCGTATACTTTCTTTCCAGAAACAACTATAACCGATACTCAAGGTGCGGAGCCATTATGCCACAAACCTTATGACGGAACCATGAACAAATGTGCAAACATTATAACTGCACATTATTTTATTTTCCGTGTACAAAATTTTATTTTACGTGTAATTCGTTTTAGTTTCCGTGTATTTTATAAAATTAATGTCAGAACATTAAATAATTAATGTACTTTTGCGGCCGTTTTAGACGGTAGTTTTTCAGTCGATGAGTCTAAAACCTACTTTTACATACTTTTTGTAAGTTGAGATATATCACCTTTTTTATTTAATCATTTTAAATTTTTGTTAATTGTTAAATCGTTCAAACGATTTGCTGGTCTAAATTTAATTGAAATGAAAAAGTTTACAGAAAAAGCGAAAGTCTTTGTACTCGCCCAGGCAATGGCAGTGCTGCTGCTGTTGCCTATGACAACTAATGCCCAGACCAAAATGGATGGATTCTTTAACTCCTATGATGTAGAAGATTTTACGGAACGCACTTCTTGGGAATACTTTGTTATAAATCAACAGTTCGGTAATACAGACACTCCTCTCGGTTGTGGATTAGTAATCTTAACTTTTGCTGGCGCTGGCTATGCAGTGCTGAAAAGGAAAAAGGAGGAATGATCATGAAAAGAATCAGCATGATTTTCTTCATTTTGTCAATTCTCATGACAATGACACAATGCAAGAAAGATATGCGGGTAATTCCTACAGAAATCAGCGAATCTGTGTTTATAAACCTTGATGTAAACGGAGGCACAAAAGCCGATGTGAATACAGCCAATGGTATTGTGACATTCAAGAGATACGATGAGTTGTATGTCGTTAGCGAGGGTAAATATGTTGGGAAGCTTAATCATAATGGAACAAACTTTGCCGGAGAAATCACTGGTGCTGTAATTGATAAGCCGTTATACTTCTATTTCTTTGGAAATCAACGGGTTGATGATCTGAAGCTTGGTAAATCTGAAACATGTTCTGTGTCTGTTGAAGATCAGACAAGAGGGCTTCCGGTGATCTCATGTGGTGTTTCAGAACAGGTGTATGATGGAGAAGGTTACTATTCAACATTTCTTTATAATAAGTGTGCATTGGTGAAATTCAACGTGATATCCACAATGTCTGACGAATATGTCTGTATTAACGGAATGAACAACGTTGTGACAATAGACTTCCAAACTGGTTCGTTCGTGTATGGTCAAGAGGATGGCGGGGTTATAAAAATGCCGGCTGGCTCAGGCGAAAAATGGGCGATACTTTTCCCAAATGATGAAATTATCGAGGAAGGTGCAGACGGTACGGCATTTTCTGCTGACTTCCGCTATATTGGAAAACGTCCAAGCATAAAGAAAATAGGCATTAATGATTTTATCACTGACGCCTATACAATAACACTGGAAAAAGCGAATGCCGCCGATGGAATGTTTGCTTTGAATGTTGAAAAGAGGGTGGTTTTCGCCAAAGGTAATGTCCAATATATTGGCGGTGCGAAAAATCCGTATTGGAAATTCGCCGATAACCAATATGATTTGTTAACAAACATTGTAGAACAAACAGGTGACGACGCTAACATCAGCCGTGACCGTTTCGGATGGGGTACAGGTGACACACCAAATATGGTTTCCACAAGTAATATTGATTACGAAGATTATTATGATTGGGGGAAAAATTTCCCATTGGTTGACGGCAAAGAATGGCATGCACCCAAATGCATTGAATGGGAATACGTGATGTATACCCGTAATGCGACAAAACTTAACGGCGTTTACAACGCTCGTTTTGCAAGAGCAAGAATCACCACTCCGGAAAATGTGGTGGTTAATGGAGTGATATTGTTCCCGGATGTTTACAATCATCCTGCCGATGTTAAGCTGCCGGAAAAATCCAGCATTAATTACACAAATAACAACCATGGTGCTACGTATTCCGACAACGACTATACTGCAGAAGATTGGCAAAAGATGGAGGCTGCAGGTTGTGTGTTTTTGCCCGCTGGAGGTCAGCGCATAGTGAAAGGTGGCGTGCTCGGCTTTTACAATGTTAATGAGGAAGGTCATTACTGGTCACAATGTGACCTTGGCAATCCCGAACATGCATGTAATATTTACTATACCGATTATCGTCCTTACATTTATGATACAAACGATAAGTACAAAGGATTCTCAGTTCGTCTTGTACACGAGTAAGAAAAATTAGTTATTATTATGTCAAAAAGATAGGGGATAAGTCCCTTATCTTTTTTTTATTAAAGTAAGGTTCTATTTTAGAAAAATATTGTATTTTTGTAGCTTGATTAATTAGGTTTTAAACATTTAGAAAAATGAGTAGAATAGAAAAGATTCATGCCCGCCAGATATTGGATTCTCGCGGCAATCCTACAGTGGAAGTCGATGTCATCACCGAAGACGGTATCCTTGGTCGTGCTGCAGTGCCATCAGGTGCTTCGACAGGTGTTCACGAGGCTGTGGAGCTTCGCGACGGTGACAAGACCAAATTCATGGGCAAGAGCGTTTACAAAGCTGTTGACCACGTCAACAACGAACTCGCCAAAGCCATTGAAGGTTATGAGGTTACAGACCAGAACGCCATCGATGCCAAGATGATTGAGCTCGACGGCACAAAGAATAAAGGCAACTTCGGAGCCAACGCCATCCTCGGCGTATCGCTCGCATGCGCAAAAGCTGGTGCAATTTACACCGACCAGCCTTTGTATCGCTACATCGGCGGCGTCAGTGCAAACACATTGCCAATCCCTATGATGAACATCCTCAACGGCGGTTCACATGCTGATAATAGCGTTGATTTTCAGGAGTTTATGATTATGCCAGTGGGCGCAACATCATTCCATCAGGCTATCCAGATGGGCTCTGAGATCTTCCATAACCTTAAAAACGTGTTGAAAGCTGCCGGTTATTCGACAAACGTTGGCGACGAAGGCGGTTTTGCACCTAACCTCAAGTCAAACGATGAAGGTATCGAGGTGATTCTAAAGGCTATCGAGAAAGCTGGCTATCGCCCGGGTGAAGACGTGTTCATCGCTCTCGACGCTGCTTCTTCAGAGTATTATCTGCCAGAAGAGAAAGTTTATCATCTGCACAAATCAACAGGCGAGAAACTCAACGCAAAGGAAATGGTTGAGTTCTGGAACAATTGGGTTAAAAAGTATCCTATCATCTCTATCGAAGACGGTATGGCAGAAGACGATTGGGACGGCTGGAAACTCATGACAGACACAATGGGTAGTAAGATTCAACTCGTCGGTGACGACTTGTTCGTGACCAACGTTGAACGCCTCAAGATGGGTATCGATAGAAACGTTGCCAACTCTATCTTAGTGAAAGTCAACCAGATAGGTTCATTGACCGAGACTATTGCCGCTGTCAATTTGGCTTATCGCAACCAATACACTGCTGTCATGAGCCACCGCTCAGGCGAGACAGAAGACACTACTATCGCAGACCTCGCAGTGGCATTGAACACTGGTGAGATTAAGACAGGTTCCGCATCACGTACCGACCGTATCTGCAAGTACAACCAACTCATGAGAATCGAGGAAGAACTTGGTGATATGGCATACTATCCGGGAAAGAATCACAAATTCACGAAATAACCATACGTCATTTCGAGCGAAACGAAGTGGAGTCGAGAAATCCTTGTTTAACGTAATTATTCGATTGATCGCGTTAAATAAGGATTTCTCCATTTCGTTCCATTTCATTTCACTTCAGTCGAAATGACGATTACATGAAATAATTGTCGTCGAAGTTAACGAAGTACAATTGTTTTTGAGCACGAGTCACTGCAGTATAAAACCAGCGTAAGTCGCTGATCTGCAATGACTCGTCTTCTTTTATATAAGGCGCGTCGAGGAATACCGTGGGCCACTGTCCGCCCTGCGTCTTATGACAGGTTAGGGCGTATCCGAACTTTACCTGCAACGCGTTGAAATAAGGATTCTGGCGCATTGCCTTATATCTGTCGCGTTTGTTGGGGATGTCCATGTAATCCTCTTCAACGGCACGATACAGTCTGTCTGATTCTTCCTGTGTGAGGGCAGGGGAGTCGCTTGTCAGTGTCTCGAGCAGAATTTTTACAGATAAATTTGGTTCTTCTTGATAATCAGTGAGTTGTATGTCGACGTCGGCAAAATGAAAGCCATACATCTCTTCTGTGTTGTTGATGCGCATCAGCTCAACCATGTCACCGTTGGCGATGAAACTGATTTTTTGGTCTTCGTCTGTCCAGAAATAGTTGTTTTTAACCACCATGAGTTTGTCGCCTGTCGCAATCTCGCCTTCTTCCTGCAAAATGTGAGCCCTGATGGCTTGGTTGAACATGTTGGCGCGTTTATTGCTTCTGCAAATCACTACAGCCTCGTTGGTGTTTTTTTCGTTGAAATTCTGCCACAATAATTCCTCAAACTCTTGGGGTTCAATGCGGTGGACATCGGGGAAGCCGTTGACATTAAATAAGGGCATTAATGGCGTTAAAGGCGTTAACGCCATTAATGCCTTTCTCAGTTCTGTCGCATTCCACAATATCCCAGATTCCTCTTCCTGTCGCATCACCTCAGTGAGTTCATACGCTGCCACGGTGAGTCCGAACTCATGTTTCAGCACGTTGATGTCGTTGGCAGGACTGTTTTCAAATCCTACAGGAGGTAGCTGTGCGTTGTCGCCAATCAAAAGGAGGCGGCAGTTCTCGCCACTGAACACATAATTGATTAAATCGTCGATGAGGGAACGTCCGTTTGCCATCTCATCTGAAATCATGGAACATTCGTCGACGATGAAAACGGTGTTTTTTGCTTTGTTTTCTGCTCTCGTCATCCTGAACGAGCCGTCGGCATATTGCTGGAAACGGTATATTTTCCTATGTATTGTGGAAGCTGTCTTCCCCGTGTAGCCGCTCAGTACCTTCGCGGCTCGTCCTGTCGGGGCCATCAACTGGTATCGCATCCCGATCTGCGGCAGAGTCCTCACCAAAGTAGTGACAAGCGTTGTCTTGCCAGTGCCTGCATATCCTTGTAAAAGGTAGGCAGGATTGGGCTTTTCGGATAGTAAAAATGCAGAAACATGGAACAAAACAGTCTTCTGCCCATCTGTTGGCGTAAAGCCAAACGACTTCACCAATATCTGATACAAATCCTGTCTTGTCATATTAAAACGGGTAACCGATACCGAAATTCCATACCACGTCTTTCCACTGTAGCTTGCTAATTCTCCAGCGATTGCCTTCATCATATGCCGGATCGCACAATGGTGCAGCTACGTCAAAACGGATAAGGAAGAATGAGAAGTCAAAACGAAGTCCAATACCAGCATCCATAGCCAATTGCTTGTAGAATTTGTCAAATTTGAACTGACCGCCAGGGAATGCCTCGTTGTCACTCAAAGTCCAAATATTTCCAACATCCGTGAAAATTGCCCCCTTAAAGAAGCTATAAATCGGGAATCGGTATTCAATATTTGACTCTAACTGCAAATCACCAATGTGCTCCAAATTGAGCCCATATTCGTTCTTGAACTCACCAGGGCCAAGGTTTCTAAACTGCCAACCACGCATGCCGTTTGCACCACCGGCATAAAAACTCCGTTCAAAAGGCAGGTCGATTGAATTGCCATAGGCAACACCTTGACCATACATGAAACGCATCACCAGCATGTTTTTGTTTCTGAAATAATGATAAAACCTTAAATCAAAAATATACTTTATATACTGCGCATAGCGTATTCCTAAGATTTCATGGTAGTTGTCAGATGATGTTGTGATAATTGGTGTCTCATTCAAAAGCGACAATACATTTCCCGAAGTTTCAAAGTCAAATTTGAAGTAAAAGAAGTCGTTGTTCTTTTTAACTATCTGATTATTAAATACAAACGAATAATTTAAACCGAGAATCAAGTGGTCGGTATATTGGTCTTTAATACGCTGGTTGGTCTCATAATTAAGAACATAGGCGAACAACTCAGTAGGTAAGACTTTGACTGTGTTTAAGTTAATAGGAGTGAGGAAGTGCTCCACAGTATTTGAAGATCTCCAGTTATAACCGAATGAAGCCGTCATAATATATCTGGAGTATAATGGTCTTATTTGCATGTTATAGCTGGTGAGAAGCATTGTTTTCGGTTGATACTCAATAACAAAGCGGTGTAATGGGATTGGGCTGAGGAATCGTGGGAATATGATACTCGCCTCAGCACCAAACTCTTTGGTGTTGAACATACCTTCTTGAATAAAATACTCATCTACACGCTGTGCCTGAAAACCTCCTTTAAGAGTGATTCTCAATGCTTCCGAACCTCTGAAAATATTGTTGTTTCTATATGAAAAGCTTCCCAATGCACCTAGATCGCCGCCCGAATTGGTTCCCTCAAGCTGTATGTTGTAATGGTGAATCTTGTCTTTTTGCAACGTGATGGTGCAGTTCAATAGCTTCACGGAATCATTGTTGCTAGGCACTGTGTCGAAACTTATGTTGCTGAGTCTGTATAACTTAAGACTCCCTAACGCCCCATAAGTCTGACTGACTTTCTTCTGACTGAATTTCTCTCCAGGGTGAATTTGAATAACCTGATTGAAGGTCTTGAGATGTACTTTCGGATTATTTCCATAGATGAAATCAAAGCGGTATTCGGGGCCTTTTTTACGTAAATTGAAAGTGTATGGAACGGTGTCATTTACAATGGTGTTCGCTGTTTTAATGTTGTAGTCAGGATAAATAAATACTTTGTTAATCAAGTACTTATCATGTTTTTTGCCATCTATGCGGAGCGTCACGTCGGCTTTGTTTTGTCGGAGATTGGTGTCAACTTCATAAAGAATATAGTCTTTTGTGAAGAAGAAATAGCCATTGTCCCTTAAATTTGTCGTGATGAGGTCACGCTCCTTGTCCATGGTGAAAACATTGTAATTGTCACCGCTTTTTACTACCAAATCGTTATTTATCTTGTTTATTTCCCTTGATACGGCGCTGTCATAAATCTTTTTGTCAACTTCCCTAATAGTGTACGGCTTAGCTGGGATTATTCTGTAAACCACTGTGGCTCTTTGATTCTTGTCGATTTTTGTAGCCAGCACTCTTGACTTGAAAAAACCGGTGTTGTTGAGATAATTCTCAATCTGACGTTTAGAGTCGGCGGTTAATACGCTGTTGTAATAAACAGGTTCTACACCAAAGTTTTTATTTATCCATCTGTAGAAACTTTTGTCGGTTTTGTCAAGTGTTTTATAGTAAACCCATACACGCGGCAGCCATCCGAAAATGTTTTTGTTCGGTTTTTGGATGACATAATTTGAGACCTCTGATTTGGAAATGTTATAGTGCGTCGAGTCGTTGATTATTTCATAATCAGTCAATATTGCCTTGCCTTCAGGCACATATTTCCTGATGGCACAACTTGCTAATCCTAAGACTACAAGCAACAGCAATATAAACCTAACAACTTTCAACTAATCAATAACCAATAAACTATAAACTATAAACATTAAATGACCTCAGCAACGGTAAAATTGCTTCCGCCAATGAAGACGACATCGTCGAAATGTGCGTTGTTAAGTGCTGAGTTGTATGCCTGCTGAACCGATTCATAGACATTACCATGCAGTCCGGCTGCAAAAGCCTTGGATGCCAATATGTTAGCGTCAAGACCGCGTGGGATATCAGCTTTGCAGAAATAATAATCTGCATATTGCGGCAGCAGATGTAATATACCGTTTATATCTTTGTCGTTGACGCAGCCTAAAACGAAGTGTAACTTTCTGAAAGTCATGTCGCTAAGCTGTATTGAAATCTCTTTGATTCCGCCTACATTATGTCCGGTGTCGGCTATCACCAAAGGCTGACGGCTTAAGACTTGCCATCTGCCCATCAGGTTGGTGTTTTTCACCACAAATTCCAGACCGTTAATGATATCTTTCTGTTCGATATTGAATTTGTCCTTGAGGATATCAATGGCGCAAACTACTGTTGCGAGGTTCTTTTTCTGATAATAACCGAGAAGCGGGAACTCAACAGCCTCGATGTATAATTCGCTGTTTTTCCAGATGTCAAACTTTTGATAATCAAGTGATTCGACATGAATTTTGTCGCAATCGAAAAGCTGGTCGGCGAAATAAATAGGGGCGTTGCATTCTTGTGCTTTCCTGATGAACACGTCTTTGGTTTCAGTCTGCGTCTCACCAATCACCACAGGAGTGTTCGGTTTGATGATTCCGGCTTTCTCGACGGCTATTTCCGCCAAAGTGTTGCCGAGCATTGCCACGTGGTCCAAGGAAATATTGGTAATCACGCTCAACTCGGGCTTTATCACATTGGTGGAGTCGAGACGTCCGCCGAGACCTACTTCGATGATTGCTATATCGACTTTTTCTTTTGCAAAATAGTCGAAAGCCATGCCTGTTGCCATCTCGAAGAACGACAGTTGCATCTCTTCGAATTTTTCTTTGTTCTCATCTATAAAGTCGATGACGTTCTGTTCAGGAATCATTTGTCCGTTGATGCGGATACGTTCGCGATAGTCGAGCAGGTGAGGGGATGTGTAAAGTCCTGTCTTGTATCCACATTCCTGAAATATGGATGCCAAGGTGTGCGACACTGTGCCTTTACCGTTGGTGCCGGCGACGTGTATTGTTTTAAAATTGTTTTGTGGATTGCCAAGAAAATCAAGCAGTTCCACTATGTTGCCGAGGTCTGGTTTATAAGCGGCAGCCCCGATCTTTTGATACATTGGAAATTTGTTGAACATCCAATTTGTCGTATCAGCGTAGTTCATTGTCTTATGATAAATTTATAAGTTATCGTTCCTCTTTGTAATTCCACAGCGTTTTTATCTGGTGCGAATACTGATTGTAACGCGGCTTGCTTTGCTGTTTCGCGCATTCTTGCGTTGGATATGTTTGTGCCTTTGCCCACTTCGGCTCTTTGCACGCGACCGTCACGGTCGACCCAGATATCTACAACTATTGTGCCTTCTTCGTTGAAGTCGGAGCTAGGACGTGGCAGGCTTTTGGCGTTACGTCCGCCGAGGTCGTATGAGGGTCCTCCACCTGCGCCGCCTTGTCCGTCGTAGTTGGCTATATTCTGACCTCCGTTAGGATTGCCTTGGTCGCCGGGAGTCTCAGTATTTCCTTCAGATGACTGCTGTTCCACAGGCTGGTTTGCTGGCTTGAACAGTGCTCTCTCGTTGACCTTTGGCTCCTCTTTAGGTTTCGGTTCCTCAAGGGCTGGAGCTTCCTCGGTGTCTTGTGTCACCGTTTCTTCTTTCACCTGTTCGGGCTTGGGTTTCGGAGCTTCGACCACCTTTGTCGGCTTAGGCTGTTGCTGCACGCCCATGCCTTCATTGTACATGCCGAGATTTACTTCAACGCCAGCCTCGCCAGGCAACGGCAGCGGTGTGGTCAGCGCAAGAATGAACAAAACAGCAATAACGGCGGCATGCACTGCAACCGTGATGCTTATCGCTATTGTCTTATTTCTGTTTTCTCTTTTCATTTCTTTGCCGATGTTGCCAATAAAACCTTATGGTTCTGATGAGTCTCGTTGTTGATGTTGTTCACTGCGTCGATAACGTTTACAACGTATTGAACCGGAACGTTCTTGTCGGAACGAACCACGACAGTGCCGTCGACAGCACCTCCAAGTGCCAAAACAATCTCCGCTTGCAGTTGATTATCAGCTACTTGGCGTTCTCCGACATAATAATTGTTCTTCTCGTTGATATAAACGGTGACGGTTTGCTTTGCCATGGTGCGGCTGTTGCTCTGAGGAAGCAGCAGCTTTATGGCGTTAGGAGCCACCAGCGTCGATGTCAGCATGAAGAAAATAAGCAGAAGGAACACGAGGTCGGACATCGACGACGAGTTGAACTCCACTCTTCTCTGATTTCTGCGTTTTAGTGCCATAACTTATTTCGCTGGTTCGTTCAAAACATCCATAAACTCTATACTTTTCGACTCAAGGAGATTCACCACCTTGTCTATCTGGGATACAAGGATATTGTAGAAAATAAAGGCGATGATACCCACGATGAGACCTCCTACGGTTGTCACCATGGCTTGGTAGATACCTGTCGAGAGCAGCTCGATGTCGATGTTGTTGCCGGCCATTGACATGTCGTAGAATGCGCGAATCATACCAATGACGGTGCCAAGGAACCCGAGCATAGGACCTGCACCAGATATCATGGCGAGAAGGGCAACGCCTTTCTCAAGATTGCTAACTTCAAGATTACCAACGTTTTCGATGGCTGTCTGTATGTCGTTCAATGGCTTGCCAATACGCGAGATGCCCTTTTCAATCATTCGCGAAAGCGGGGTAGAGGTCCTCTGACACAATATCTTGGCATCGCCCAACTTACCGTCAACCATGTAGTTGCGGATGGTTTCCATAAACATGTTGTCTTTTTTAGCTGCCCTGTTGATGGTGATGAATCTCTCGATGAAGATATACATCGCGATTACTGAGAAAACTGCTAAAATTAACATGATCCAGCCACCCTGGAGTGTCATGTCCCATAACGACATTCTAATTTCTGTGGCTTCTGTAACTGCTTCAGCTACAGGTACTTGCAATAAAAAACTTGTTAAATTCATATACTAATATTTGTCATTTACAAAAATAAACAATTAATTGACAAATTTAGTACAAAAATTTTGAAAAATTTTAGATTTCTGTGAATCTTTTTACAATTTTTTCGCGATAAGTGTTAGAAACAGGCACCGACTCAAGTCCAGTTTGGTTGAAATCGATGTAATATCCGTCGGCTTCATTGCGTATTAGCTTGATATTGTTGGAGTTGACGATATATGTGCGGTGGCAGCGCATAAGTGGCGTTCCTGCCAATGAGTCTTCAATGGCCTGAATCTTGTTGCGGAGCACAAACGAGCTGATGCCACCTTTATTATTATATAGTACATTCACGTAGTTGCCTTCCGCCTTGATATAATAGATATTCTCAAGCTTAACAGTGAATTTCAGCGCGCCGGTATAGTCGTTGAAATTGATGATATCAGGATTGTCGGTCACAATCTGCTCGCTTGAAATGTTTTTTTGCGTGTTCTGATTGTTGTTTTCGTTGGATTGTATAACGCTTCGGGCGATTTTCAAGACTCTTTGAGCGTCGAGAAGGGCAAAACTCAAGTCGGTTACGATAAACGGAAATCCCAATGCGATAAAGGTGATAAGGACACTCTTGCCAATGATAAGAGCATGCGTGTATTCCTGAACGTGCATGATTCTCAATGAGATATAAGCATGGAATAAACCTATAAGCACTATCTCCACCAAACACCATATTATAAATATAGGTAGAGTGAATCTAATCAGTCGTTTTGAGGTGTAATACATCATCACTCTGCTGAAAATCAAGAAGATGGTGGATAAAATGACAAAGAATGCCGTATAAATAAATTTGTTCTGCTCTTCTAATGAAAACCAGGCTGTAGTGGTATTAGACAATGGTATATATACGGCTAAAAATGCAATAGCAAAGAGTACAGAAATAGTCACTTGGACTATCAAGTTGTTCTTTTCTATAAGATAATGTGGCAGCTTTTTCGTTGTCATATGGCGTAATTTTTCCGCTGCAAAGATACAAATTATATTAATATGAACAAATTTCGTCACAATTTTTTTAAAATTTCGTCACAAAATTAAAATTTCGTCACAAAATCGGGAAATTTCGTCACAAAATGGCTGATTTCGTCACAAAAAACCGAAATTCGTCACAAATGACCTTAATTTGGTCACAAAAATTCATCAAGTGGTTTTTAGGGGGTATTTTTGCGTCGATTGAAAACGAATATTAACATTAAATTTAAATATAAATGAAAATTTCAGGAACAGGAAGTTCTCTTCCATCAAAAGTTGTTACGAATCAGATGCTCGCAGAGATTCTTGACACATCTGATGAATGGATTACAACGCGTACCGGTATTAAGGAGCGTCGTGTCCTTTCAAATGAATATGTGCTTGACCTTGCTGTCGATGCGTCGTTGAAGGCATTGGAAGATGCCAAGATGGATGTTAAAGATCTTGATTTCATCATTTGCGCCAACGTCGTGAATGAGTATGTGACACCGGCTTTGAGCTGTATAGTGAAAGACAAGATCGGAGCGCACTGTCCATGTGTTGACCTTAACGGAGCTTGCGTGGGATTTATTTATGCCTGCGACATTGCGGAAGCATATTATAAAATAGGTAAGGTAAAAAATGTCCTCGTGGTTTGTGCGGAGGCGCCGGCTCACATGCTTGACTGGCATGACCGTACATGCGCCGTGCTGTTCGGAGCAGGAGCGGGTGCTGTGATCCTCACACCAGGTGACAATATCATAGCAACGCGCCTCAACGCCTCTGAAGGCTGGGACCGTCTCTATGAGATGCACGACCTACAATGGTGCCCTTACGACATGAAAGGCAAAACCAACCTCCCTCTTGTAATGCACGGACAAGATGTGTTCAGATTCGCAACATCGACATGTGTCAGCGATTTGGAGCATGTGCTTAAAGAAGCAAATATGAATGCCGATGAAATCGACACATATTTCATCCATCAGGCTAACTTGAGAATTATTAAATATATTGAACAGATGCTGAAGCAGCCGAGCGAGAAGTTCCCGACCAACATCGAGAAATACGGCAACACCTCATCGGCGAGCCTCCCGATTTTGCTCGACGAAGTGAAACATGCCGGCGGCCTCAAGAAAGGTGACAAACTCGCATTCAGCGCTTTCGGCGCAGGCCTCGTATCTGGTGCAATGATTATGAAATGGTAAAAAAGGAAATAAATGGAAATGAATAAAAGAAGAGTTGTTATAACAGGAATGGGTGTTGTCTCACCAGTAGGCAACAATATTGAGACATTCCGCAAGAATATTATGAACGGTGTTTGCGGCATCACCCCAATCACCAAATTTGACACAAGTGACCTTCCGTCGAAGGTGGCAGGCGAGGTGAAAGACTTCAATCCGGCTGAATATAATCTTGAGACGCCATTTGTGCGTCGCAACGACTTGTTCTCGGTTTATGCCATGGCAGCTGCAGTACAGGCTATGCAAGGCAACGAGGAAGGCTGGGATGAGAATCGTCTCGGTGTCTACATCGGATCAGGTATCGGCGGTTTTGACACCATGATGCGTGAGATGCATAAGCTCGAGGCTGAAGGTCCGCGTTGGGTCTCTCCATTGATGATTCCAACCATGATAGCAAATATGGCATCAGGTAACGTGGCGATAAGATTTAACGCTCATGGCGTTTGCATCCCTGTCGTGACAGCATGCGCCACCAGCACCAACGCCATCGGTGAGGCTTACCGCGCCATCAAGGACGGTTATGCTGACGGTATCATCGCTGGCGGTACAGAAGCACCTATTAACAGATTGTCGATTGCTGGTTTCGCCAATGCCAAGGCTTTGTCGAAGTCAGAAGACCCGATGGCGGCATCGTTGCCATTCGACGCACGTCGTGCTGGCTTTGTCATTGCTGAGGGCGCAGGCATAGTGCTTATGGAAGAATATGAGCATGCAAAGAAACGCGGAGCTACAATCTATGCTGAGGTTTGCGGATACGGCAACACTTGTGACGCACATCATGTGACAGCTCCACATCCGGAAGGCACATACGCTGCAAACGCCATTAAGATGGCATTGGATGAGGCTGGCTATCAGGCAGGCAAAGATGTACTTTACGTCAACGCTCACGGTACAGGCACAGCTCTCAACGACTCATCGGAGACAGCAGCTTTGAAGAAGGCATTGGGCGAGACAGAGGCACGCAGAGCAATGATAAGCTCTACAAAATCAATGATGGGCCACCTTCTCGGTGCAGCAGGCGCAGTGGAAATCATCGCATCGGTGCTCGCACTTCGCGACGGCATGGTGCCTCCGACAATCAACCTCAACGAGCCAGACCCGGCTTGTGACCTGAATTACACGCCAAACAAGGCTGTCAAGGCTGACCTGACAATAGCAGTGTCAGAATCATTAGGATTCGGCGGACACAACGGCGCCGTGGCGCTGAGACCGGTTAGTCTTTAGTCTTTTAGAATTTAGATGATAACTGAAAAGTATATAGAAATATGACAAAAGAAGAATTAAAAAACTACTTACCTCACCGCGAGCCTATGTTGCTCATCGACGAGATTGACATTGACGACCAGCATGTCGCTCATGCGAAATATCACGTTAATGGTGATGAGTTTTTCCTCCAGGGACACTTCCCGGGCAACCCTGTGGTGCCGGGTGTCATCCTCTGCGAGATTATGGCCCAGAGTTGCGCTCTCCTTATGAAAGAAGACCTTCCTGGCAAATTGACATTCTACACAGGCATCAACAACGTGCGTTTTAAGAATCAGGTGCTTCCGGGTGATACCGTGGAAGTGGAAGCTGTCCTGACAGCACACCGTGCCAACATCTATTTCTGCGACGCTAAATTGAGCGTTGGAGGAAAACAATGTGTCAGCGGAAGCCTGTCATTCGCCCTCGTTCCAAGAACAGAAAAATAAATTTTATATAATGAAGAAAGATTTTCAAATCGTTGTTTTGGCAAAACAGGTGCCTGACACCAAAAATGTGGGTAAGGACGCCATGAATGCCGACGGTACCATCAACCGTGCAGCTCTTCCTGCCATCTTCAACCCAGATGACATGAAGGCTCTCGAGATGGCTCTGATGTGCCGTGATATTTTGAAGAAAGAAAACATCGACGTCAAAGTGACCGTTATCACCATGGGACCTCCACGCGCTAACGAGATTATCCGCGAGGCTTTATACCGTGGTGCAGACAACGGCTTCGTGGTCAGCGACAAACGTTTTGCAGGTTCTGATACACTTGCGACATCGTACGCTTTGTCGATGGCAATCAAGAAGTTAGGTCATTATGATATCGTTTTCACAGGACGCCAGGCTATTGATGGTGACACCGCACAGGTGGGACCTCAGACTGCAGAGAAACTCGGCGTGCCGCAAATCACTTACGCTGATGAGATTATCGCTGCAGCAACCGACAAGATTCGTCTCAAGAGAGTGCTCCAGCATGGTACAGAAGTCGTCGAGGCACAGCTTCCGGCTCTCGTGACAGTACACGGCAATGCACATGACTGCCGCTCACGCCACGCTCATCTCGTAATCAAGAAGAAAAACACCGAAATCCCAATGTGGACAGCCGATGACCTCAACCCTGACTTCGAAAGATTAGGCTTGAAAGGCTCTCCAACAAAGGTAAAAAACATTGAGAACGTTGTTCTCGCAAAGAAAGAAAGTATAGCAGTCAGCAGCGATGACGCAGGCATCAAAGGATTGATCGAAGACCTCACTGCAGCTCACATTTTCTAACATTTAAAGATTTAAAATTTAACATTTAAAATTAACAAGATTAAAAAATTATAGTTATGAATACAAAAGAAAAAATCACTGAAATCATCGTTAACAAACTGAATTGCGATCCATCACAGGTTACAGAAGACGCGGGCTTTGTCACAACATTAGGCGCTGACTCATTGGATATCGTCGAGCTTATCATGGACATTGAGCGTGAGTTTGAAATCACCATTCCGGATAACATGACAGAAAAAATCGTCACAGTGGGCGATGCAATCAAAGTTGTTGAAGAAATCAAGGCAAAATAATGAATAACATTATTGTTTATTGTGAAGTAAAAGACGACGGCAAGATCGCTGATGTGAGCTTGGAACTCTGTTCAAAGGCTCGTCATCTCGCCGACCGACTCAACGTTAACGTTGATGCCGCTGTCATCGGCAACAATCTCAAAGGTATTGAGAACGAGTTGTTTACACACGGTGTTAACACTGTTTTCTGCCTTGAAGATTCACGTCTGTCGTTTTATCAGACGTTGCCACATTTCAGTGTGATGACTAAGCTCATCGAGCGCGAGAAACCGTATTCAGTGCTTTTCGGAGCGACTCCTGTCGGTCGTGACCTCGGTCCAAGAGTGGCGTCATATCTTCGTTGCGGTCTCACAGCAGACTGTACAGCCCTCGACATCGACGAGAACGGCAATTTGATGCAGATTCGTCCTGCTTTCGGCGGTAACATCATCGCTACTATCATCTGCCCGGACGTGCGTCCACAGATGGCTACAGTGCGTGAAGGCGTTATGAAGGTGGAAGTGTTTGAGAAACAGAAGAACACATCTGTTGTGAAGCTCAACGCATCTGAATTTTTGAATGAGGCTGATTTTGTAGTGAAAATCATTGAGCGTAAGCTTGAGGAGAAGAAAATCGACATCAAAGGTGCTCCGATCATCGTTTCAGGCGGTTACGGCATGGGTTGCAAAGAGAATTTCAAACTTTTGCATGAGCTTGCAGACCTTCTCGGAGGCGAGGTTGGTGCCACACGTGCTGCTGTCGACGCTGGTTTCGCAGAGCCGGAACGTCAGGTTGGTCAGACAGGTGTCACAGTGCGTCCGAAAGTTTATATCGCTTGCGGTATCTCGGGTGCGGTGCAGCATCGTTCAGGTATGGAGCAGTCAGCATTGATAATCTCTATCAACACCGACCCGCACGCACCAATCAACTCTATCGCAGACTACGTCATCACAGGTGATGCCGCAGATGTTGTGTCGAAGATGATAAAATATTGTAAATCAAATAGTAAGAAATAATGAACTTTTATCAAGATAATAAAAGCCTCGCTTTCTATCTGAACCATCCTAAGATGGAGGAGATTGTCCGCATGAAGGAAAATGACTTCGTGGATGCAGAGAACGACGAACTGGCACCAAAGAACGTGGAAGACGCTATCGACAACTACGACAAGGTTTTGGATATCGTCGGTGAGCTTTGCGGTGATGTTCTTGATCCGAATGCAGAGGCAGTTGATATTGAAGGTCCGAAAATCGTTGACAACGCTATCGTTTACGCAAAGGGCACACAGCAGAACCACGAGGCTATGCGTGATGCAGGTCTTTACGGAATGGCATTGCCACGTAAATACAACGGACTTAACTTCTCATACGTGCCTTACGTGATGGCGGCTGAGATGGTTTCTCGCGCTGATGCCGGCTTCGCAAACATTTGGGGCTTGCAGGACTGTGCAGAGACAATCTTGAAATTTGCTGACGATGCCATCAAAGACGAATATCTGCCACGTATCTACAAAGGCGACACTTGTTCTATGGACCTCACAGAGCCTGACGCAGGTTCAGACCTTCAGTCAGTGCAGCTGAAAGCCACTTTCGATGAGAAGGCTAACTGCTGGAGACTCAATGGTGTGAAGCGTTTCATCACCAATGGTGACGCTGACATCAAGTTAGTGCTTGCCCGTTCGGAAGAGGGCAGCACCGACGGCCGTGGTCTTTCACTTTTCGTTTACGACAGAAAAGAGAAGGCTGTGACAGTGAGAAGAATTGAGAATAAGATGGGTATCCACGGCTCACCGACAGCGGAGTTGGTGTTTAACAACGCTCCTGCAAAACTCGTCGGCGACCGCAAGATGGGTCTTATCAAATACGTCATGTCGTTGATGAATGGCGCACGTTTGGGCGTTGGCGCTCAGTCTGTCGGACTCGCAGAGGCGGCAGTTCGCGATGCTGAAGAATACGCCGACCAGCGTGAACAGTTCGGCAAGAAGATTAAAGAGTTTGTCGCAGTTCAGGACATTCTCGATCTGATGCGCGCCAAGACTGATGCAGCTCGCTCATTGCTTTATGAGACAGCACGTTACGTCGAGACAAACAAGAAGATTGCCGACATGCTGACACCAGTGCTGAAGATGTTCGCAAGCGAATGGGCAAACCAGATAGCTTACGATGACATCCAGATTCATGGCGGTTCAGGCTTTATGAAGGAATATAAATGCGAGCGTTTGTATCGTGACGCACGTATTTTGACCATCTATGAAGGCACATCACAGCTTCAGGTCGTGGCAGCTGCACGTTTCCTCGGAAACGGCGCTTATCTCAAGTATATCGCTGATTTGGACAACTTTGAATTTGCTGAGGAATTGTTGCCATTACGCGACAAGCTTCGTGCCATGACAGAGAAATATAAAGAAATTTTTGACCTTTCGGGCAATAAAGAGACCCACCACAGACATTTAGTGGAAGCAGTTGGTTTCATCATCATGGGTTACCTGATGCTTCAGGACACCACCCGCTGCGCTGATTTCAGGAAATCATGCGAAAACATCATCAAATTAGGTCAAGGAGAAATTGCAAAAACTTACGAATATGTTAAAGAATAGAGTAGCAATCATCACCGGTGCCGCCCGCGGTATCGGCAAGGCAATTGCCAAACGTTACGCCATGGAAGGCTGCAACATCGCGATTACCGATATCAATGAAGATAATATTAATGCAACTGTTGCTGAACTTAGCGAGCTCGGCACAACAGTGAAGGGTTACGTGTCAAACGCAGCAGATTTTGCTGACGTTGAAAAGACTGTCAACCAGATTGTGGCAGATTTCGGTCGCGTTGACATCCTCGTCAACAATGCCGGTATCACCAAGGATGGCTTGATGCTTCGTATGACAGAGGCTCAGTGGGATGCAGTTCTCACAGTGAACCTGAAGTCAGCATTCAACTACATCCATGCTGTGTTGCCTACTATGGCAAGACAGAAGGGTGGAAGCATCATCAACATGGCAAGCGTCGTTGGCGTAAGCGGCAATGCAGGTCAGGCTAACTATTCGGCATCAAAGGCAGGTTTGATTGGTCTCGCCAAGTCAGTGGCTAAGGAGATGGGCAGCCGTGGCATCCGTGCCAACTGCATTGCTCCAGGTTACATTGAGAGCGACATGACCAAGGCTCTTCCTGAAGAAGTTAGAAAAGAATGGGCGGCAAAAATTCCGTTGAGAAGAGGCGGTACACCGGAAGACGTCGCCAACGTGGCGTTGTTCCTGGCATCAGACCTCTCCAGTTATGTCACCGGTCAGGTGATTAACTGCTGCGGCGGTATGCAATGCTAATAGTTAATGATAGTGTTAATAGTAAGAACGGTTCGCGTAATGCGGGCCGTTTTTCATTTGTCCGGATGGAAGATCTTGCCAGATGATGAATCGGATTCCGCACCCGTTACTGATTTCAATACGTTGATTTCGTTATAGCTGCGAAGCAAACCAAGGAAAGCGAACACCAGAGCCTCCTTGTAGTCGATGATGTCATTTGAAGGCACTACGACATGGTGTTTTGTGTGTGCCTGAATACGCTCGACAAGATATTTGTTTTTAGCCCCACCACCGGTTATCAACATGAGAGACGATGTGCACATAGTCTCTACAGATGCGCCAATTTGTATCGCAATATGTTCCACAAAAGTCGCCATCATGTTGGCGATATCGTCGCGATGTTCTAACGATGGTTTTATGTTTTCCTCAAAGAATTCGCGGCCCAATGATTTTGGATATTTT
Source organism: uncultured Bacteroidales bacterium (assembly GCA_900315175.1). Classification (GTDB taxonomy): domain Bacteria; phylum Bacteroidota; class Bacteroidia; order Bacteroidales; family F082; genus Limimorpha. Next base: position 52,269 of record OMYA01000002.1, on the reverse strand, counting down.
TGCGAATAGAAAGGATGTGAATTCAAAGAGGTTAACAATTGATGGTCAATGACTCCTGAATGTGCGATTAAGCCATCTTTGTCGTAGGGCATGGATAATCTGTTTGCCAAATAATTCAACGCTTGGTTTGCGATGCAGATATCATACGCAATGCGTTGACCGTCAATGTCGTAGGAAACATTGGCGATGCCTCCTATGTTGAGGCAGACAGGGTAGTCGGAGAACAATAATTTGTCGCCTATTGGCACCAAAGGTGCGCCTTGACCGCCTTTCAACACGTCATCGGTGCGGAAGTCGTTGATGACAGTGACACCACATTCGTTTGCAAGTGCTTGACCGTCACCGATTTGCAAAGTGTAGTGCTCTTGAGGCTTATGAAATATGGTGTGTCCATGTGAGGCGACAAATTCCGGTTTCAAATTGAATTTTTCGATGAATTGTTTTGTAACCTGACCAAGGAAGTGTCCATATTCTATGTCCAGGCGTTTCAGAGACGGATTTCCATCCATCTTTACACAATCGGTAAAAAATGCATCTGACAATGATTTTTTCCAATAATTGTCGTAGTCGTAATTGTCTTTTGCGACGATTTCGAAGTGCCATTTGCCGTCGTTCCAGAAATCGGCATCTACGAGGTCGATACCGTCGAGCGAAGAGCCTGACATCAGTCCGATTATGTTGGTTTTCTTGGTCATTACAACGAATCGATGATTTTGTTGAGGTGGATTCCGTTGGAGCCTTTCACGAGGATGTCGTAGCCTGAAACAGGATTAAGGGTAATGTATCTTATCAGTTTATCAACATCGTTTACTCTGAAGAATGTTGAATCTGAAGAGACTTTTGCAAATTCCGAACCCACGAGAAACACGAGTTGGAATTTGAGCTCTTTCAGAAGCTCAATTATTGCTTTATGTTCTTTTTCTGATTCTTCTCCAAGTTCGAGCATATCGCCTAAAATCAGCACGTTATGGTCGCTGCAGATGTTTCTGAAGTTTCTGATGGCGTGGCTCATGCTGGTCGGGTTGGCGTTGTATGCGTCCATAATCACGCGATTTTTGCCCGTTTCAATCACTTGTGAGCGGTTGTTGGTGGGGCAGTAGCATGACAAAGCCTCGACGATGTCGTTTTCTGCCACTTTGAAATAAGTTCCGATGCATATTGCCGCCATTACGTTTTCGAAGTTATAGTCGCCAACCAGTTGGGTGTTAATCTTATGTCCGTTCCATTCGACCGAAAGGTATGGATTTGCTGAGAGCATCCTGCCTTGGATGTCGGCGTCGTTGCGGGTTCCGTAAGTCACCTTATTTATATTACAGGCGAGTTCCATTAGAAGCTCGTTGTCTTTGTTTACGAAGAGCAATCCTTTATGAGTGGAGATATACTGATACATCTCGTTTTTGGTCTTGATGACGCCTTCGTAGCCGCCGAAGTCACGAAGATGAGCGCGTCCGATGTTGGTGATGATTCCGAAGTTTGGCTCGCCGAGATTCGTTAATTCGTCGATATCGCCTGGATGGCTGGCACCCATTTCAACCACTGCCATTTCGGTGTCGGGTTTGATTCTGAGCAGCGTAAGAGGCACTCCGAGTTGGTTGTTGAAGTTGCCTTGTGTGAAAACGATGTTGTATTTTTTTGCCAAGACCGCAGATACGAGTTCTTTAGTGGTTGTCTTGCCGTTGGTTCCGGTTATTCCGATGATGGGCAATCCCAGCTTTTCTCTGTGAAATTTTGCCAGTTCCTGCAACGCTTTCAGACTGTCCTCAACGACAAATAACCCGTCACGCTTCGGAAGGTCCTGCCTGTCGGCTATCACGCAAGCTGCGATGCCTTCTTCTGCGACCTTCAAAGCGAAGTCGTTGCCGTCGAAATGTTCGCCTTTCAATGCCACGAAGATGCAGCCTGGTGTGACGGTGCGGCTGTCGGTGGTGACGGCGTAGGCCTTCTGATAAAGCTCATAAATCTTCTCAATAGTGCTCATATCTGGATTTTTATAAAAAAAGCCGTCATTTACGACGGCTTAATTATTTGATATTCAATTTCTTATTTCTTTACCGCTGCTCCAATCATGTTCATGGCGCATCTGAAACCGACTGTTGCCGAACCCTCGTTTTCATCCATGTAGCGGCGTACAGAAGGGCTGAGGTAATACGGGCCGTCTGCCCATGAACCGCCTTTGATAACGCGTGAATGGTCGGAAATTAAAGTGGTCTTGCCATAGTCGTACATCTGGCTTGTGTAGTCGATGTCTTCCTTGTTGTTCCAGTCGCTCTGGATTGTTGACATATAGTCGCCGTCTCTGTAGTTGAGGTTCTCGGCGTTGCCACGGTATGGATTATGGTCGCTGAAGTCTTCGAATGAGAGTGGGCGATAAACATCGAGTACCCATTCTGAGACGTTGCCTGCCATGTTGTAGAGACCGAAGTCGTTAGGCCAGTATGAAATCACTGGTGCTGGGAATGCTGCGCCGTCGTTGAGACTGCCGGCGATGCCCATATAGTCGCCGTTGCCTCTCTTGAAGTTAGCCATGAAGCTTCCCATATAGTTTTTGTCTTGTGAGCGCAAGCCGTCGGAGTTCCATGGATAAACTCTGCGGTCTTTAATGCTCTCGCCTGTGGTGTTGCCGATGAGTGCGAGTGCTGCATATTCCCATTCAGCCTCGGTGGGGAGACGATATTTAGGAAGGATGATGCCGTCTTCCATCTTGGCGTTCTTTTTGCCTTCTGCCACGACACCAGTATATGTGCCTGCGAGATAACCGTCGGTTGTGAAGAAGTGCTCGCTATTCTGGCCGTCGTCGAATTTCAGCACGCCAGCCTCAATGAGAAGCATCTCGTTGACGCGGTCTGAACGCCACAAAGCGTAGTCGTTAGCCTGCAGCCATGACACGCCGACGACAGGGTAGTCGCGGTAAGCAGGGTGACGGAAATAAATCTCCACCATAGGCTCGTTGTACGACATTGAGTTATGCCACACCATTGTGTCTGGCAATGCCTTGGTGATCATCTCAGGATAATCGCTTCCGTAGATGCGGTTCAGCCAAAAGATGTATTCAAGATAATCGAGGTTGCTGACCTCGGTCTGATCCATATAAAATGATGAAACAGTGACCTGACGTGGTGTGTTGTCCCATTCATAATAAACGTTTTCCTGTGTTGCACCCATTGTGAAAGTGCCGCCTTCGATAGGCACAAGACCCGGACCTGTCTTCTGGTTGGTTGCCTTGGTGACGTTAAATCCACCGTAATTAGGGTCGTTGTAGTTCCAACCGGTTGTGCTTGATTTGCCGGCCTTGTTTTTCTTGCCGAAGCTTCCACATGAAACTAACATGATGCTGCAACAAAAAATTGCCAAAATAGCGCTTAATCTTAACTTTCTATGCATTTTCGTTCGTGTTTTATTTTCTATTCATTAACTGAAAATCATCATATTTATTGCATATGCAGATAAAAAAATGACTTTTTTTGCCCTTAAATTTTCAAGCTGCAATTATACGACTTTTTTCCTTTTGAAATGAAGCTTTTTTTAATTTTTTTTAACAATAATATTACTTGTTGAACGTTTCAATACTGAAAAATTGTGTATTTTTGCAGAATGTATATAAAATTTACGTATTTGAAAAGGTTTTTAAGAGTTTTTTTGTCGCTGTTTGTGTTGATTTTAGCGGCAAATGGCCATGCATCGGCTGAGAATTCGGTGCTCAGCAGCGGCGTGTGGTATAAGATGGCAATTTCGTCGACGGGAATATATAAGCTTACCTATGCCGATTTGGTAACTATGGGTGTGGATGTGGCCAATATCAATCCGAGAAACATCCGTATTTATCATAATGGAGGCGGTACACTGCCTAAGATAAACAAGGATTATTATCCTGATGACCTTTACGAAATCCCGATTTTCGTGTCAGGAGAGGACGACGGTGTTTTTAATGCTAACGACTATATTCTGTTTTATGCGAGAGGGCCTGTCGTGTGGAAATATTACGTGTCTATGAGGTATTATGGTCATGTGAAAAATCCTTATACCGACTGCACTTATGCGTTTCTGACCGTTGGCGATGAGCCGGGACGACGTTTGCAGATAGAGGAGGCTCCACAAGGCGCCACTACGTCTACAGTTACGGAATTTATTGATTATCAGGTGATTGATGTTGATGAAGTGAATATCAACAACATGGGCTGTACGTGGTTTTTCGATAAATTTGACCTTACATTGCAGAGAGAATATGAGTTTGCTTTCAGCAATTTGATTACGACAAGGAATGCGAAACTTTCGGTTTCCATGGCATCGAAAAACGCTTCAAGTGCCTCTATGTCATTGAGACACAATAATTATGTAATCTATTCCAAGAATTTTGAGTTGTCAAGTACGTCTTATTATGCGCGTTGGGATACGACATGCAAACGTGAATTTGCTATCACTGGAAATCCTATCAAGATAACCGCTAAGTATTCGAGGTCAGCGGCGTCATCGGTAGCATGGATGGACTATTTGTCTGTCAATGTATGGAGAAATCTTGTCATGACTGGCAATCTTATGGCATTCAGAAATCCTGAATGTTTCGTTGCGGATGCTATTTATGAGTACAGGCTGCAGAATGCGACAAATGCGTTGAAGGTTTGGAATGTCACAGACCCAATAAACCCTACGGTTTTGAGCACCTCAGTCGCTTCTTCTGTACTGACCTTCAAAGTGTTTGGAAATGTGAACAATCAGTTTGTGGCGTTTGACGGAAACAGTTTCTACACTCCGACATTTGTCGGACAGGTGGCAAATCAGAATCTTCATGCACTGCAAAATGTTGATTATCTGATTGTCACACATCCGAATTTCCAGTCGCAGGCTGAACGTATCAGGGATATTCATGCGGCTATTGATGATTTGAATATAGAGATTGTCCAGCCACAATACATCTATAATGAGTTTTCGTGCGGAGCCATGGATGTGGCAGGTATCCGCAATTTTGTCAGGATGCTTTATAACAGAGGTTTGAAATATGTCTTGCTTATTGGTGATGCTTCATATGATTACAAGAACTCTGACGTGTGTTTCATCCCTTCATGGGAGTCGTTTAACGCATGCTATTTAGGCTCTGTCGTGACAGACGATTTCTATGTGTGTATGGGTGACACGGAGGGCGATATGAATCCGGAAGCAAGCTCGTCGAGACCATCGATGGTAGATCTTCCGATAGGAAGAATGCCGGTATCGACGCAGGATATGGCAACAGGAGTCGTTGACAAAATCGAGGCGTATCTGGCTAAGAATTCCGCGTCGATGAACGACTGGCGCAATGTTGTCACTTTGATGTGTGATGATGAATCGTCTGAGTTTATCAGCAATTGTGAGACTTTAGCAAGAGAGATACCTAGATGGGGCGGTGATGTCATCATTGATAAGATATATCTTGACGCTTACAACCAGGTTGCGACGGCGAGCGGGCAGAGATGTCCTGAAATCAACGAAGCAATCACAAACAGGATTGAGAAAGGCACGCTGGTGTTGGGTTACAACGGACATGGTGGTGAAATTGGACTTGGCGATGAGCGAATCCTGACCATCGATGATGTGGTTTCATGGCAAAATATGCCGATGTTTCCGCTTTTCGTGACAGCTACATGTGAATTCAGCCGTTTTGACGACCATACGAGGACATCGGCTGGTGAGTTGACGTTTACCAACCCAAGGGGAGGGGCGATAGCGATGATAACCACAGCGAGAACCACTGGCGGTAGTGGTCCGTTGCTTAGAAGGACGTTCCAAAGGATGTTTATGATGCAAGGTGGCGAATATCCTACGATGGGCGATATATTCTATGCCGCAAAGCAAGATGATGCAAGTACATACACAAGGGTGTTCACGCTATTTGGCGACCCTGCGCTGCGTCTCGCATATCCTAAAAACAACGTCGTTTTGACAAAAATCAACGGGAAGCCTGTCACTCCGCCAGCTGATACCGTTTGCTATAATGATACGCTGAAAGCATTGAGTACAATAGAGTTGCGCGGAGAACTGCAAGATAATTTCGGTGAGCTGATGACTGATTTCAACGGAGTGGTGCGAGTGTCTGTTTACGACAAGGAAAACACATATCGCACCAAAGGCGACAAAGGTTTTTCCCAAGTGGATTTCAAATTGAGAAACAGTTTGTTGTTTGATGGTGTGGCGGCAGTAGAGTCGGGTGAGTTTGCGATAGAGTTTACCGTTCCGAAAGATATCAATTATGCATACGGAAAAGGTTTGATAAGTTTCTATGCCACTGATTATCAGACTGATGCAAATGGAATGTATGGGAATGTCATCGTCGGTGGCTATAATGATTTGGCGCTGCCTGATGTTGATGGTCCTGAGGCTCGCATCTTCATCGACGACACATTGTTTGTGAGTGGGGGCATCACCAACGAGAATCCTCTGTTTTATGCCATAATAAGGGATGAGCATGGAATCAACACCACGGGAGCGGGCATTGGGCATGATATTACCGTTACATTGAGCGGAGCAACCAGCAAGATGTACAATCTGAATTCATATTATGAGAATTCTGTCAATGCAAATGATTATGGCACAATAGCTTATCGTCTGTATGGCTTGAATGAGGGCAAACATCAGCTGAATTTCAGAGTGTGGGACATCTATAATAATTCCACGAATGTCTCATTGGAGTTTACTGTTGTGAGAAGTGGTAATTTGACCGTTGAAAATCTTTATAATACGCCTAATCCGATGACAAGTTACACGAGTTTCTGCTTCGAACACAATCAGAAAGGGGATATGGATATTGCCATCAGTATTTACAATCTCAACGGACAGCTTGTGAAGACGATAAAAGACAGAAGATATGGCACTTCGACGCGTATCGAACCTATAGTCTGGGATGGCACTTCGGACAACGGAGCCGCACTGCCTTCAGGCGTTTATATCTATAATGTTACAGTGACAAACAGCGAAAACGAGAAGCATACGGGCTATTCAAAATTGGTCATTACAAGATGACAATATTAATAAGGTGAAAAAAAGAAATTTTTTATACAATATATCAACTAAATGCTCGTTTGATTGAATAAATGTTTATTTTTGCAGAATAATTTTAAAAGTATATGTTTAAAAAATCTTTAGTCGTTTTAGTATGTCTTTTGATGACTGGTGTCATAGCAAAAGCACAAGACAGTGAGTATAACGTGATACCAACGGCAGTGCCGGCATTGATGATTGCTCCTGATGCACGTTCAGCCGGTATGGGTGATTTGGGCGTGTCGACATCTCCGGATGTTTATTCAATGCACTGGAACCCGGCCAAATATGCTTTTATAGAAGATGATTTGAGCCTTGGTTTGGCATATACTCCATGGTTGAGAAAGCTCGTTCCTGATATGAATATCGCATATCTCGCAGTGTCAAAACGTGTTAGCAGCAAGTCAACAATTGCAGGTACGTTGCGTTATTTCAATTTGGGTGACATCAATTTCAGAGGTGATAACAATGAGGATCTCGGAACATACAGACCTAACGAGTTTGCGGTAGACCTCTGTTATTCAAGAAAGCTCGGTGATTATTTGTCAGCGGCAGTTGCCGGACGTTTCATCTACTCAAACCTCACACAAGGCGTTAAGAACTATTCGACTCCGGCATGGTCAATAGCCGCAGATATCGGTGTTTACTATCAAAGACCAGTGTATCTCGGTTCTGTGGATGCAGACTTCTCGTGGGGTGTCGCAATCACCAACATGGGTAGCAAGATGAACTATAGCGATGCCAATTCGAAATCGGATTTCATCCCGACCAATTTGCGTTTGGGTCCATCTTTGAAGATAAATATTGACGAATACAACTCTATCGCATTGTCGATTGATATTAATAAGTTGCTTGTTCCAACACCACCTATTTATGCGAGAGACAGTGTGGGAAACCCTATTCCTGATGGTCACGGAGGATTTATTATTGAGAAAGGTATGGATCCTAACGTGTCGGTACTTAAGGGTATGATCCAGTCGTTCTACGATGCGCCGGGCGGATTCAGCGAGGAGTTGAAAGAGTTTACTTTCAGCGTTGGTGCTGAGTACTGGTATAACAAGGTGTTTGCTGCGCGTGCCGGTTTCTTCCATGAGTCAAAGATGAAAGGTAACCGCCGTTATCTCACATTCGGTGCAGGTTTGCGTTACAACGTGTTTGCACTCGACGTGTCATACCTCGTGCCAGTCAATGGAAAATCGACCTCAGGTACAAATCCTTTGGAAGGAACATTGCGTTTCGACCTCACTTTCAATATCAACAAATGGGGCGAGAACACAAAATTGGAAAAAGTTAATTAAACGGTGAATTTAGTAATGGGGAGAGACGGGCAGTTTTGCTCGTCTCTTTTTTTGTTACAGAATAGCGTCATCGCTTTATGAAGCGTTTTGTGACGGCTTTATCACCTGAAATGGTGATATAATAGACGCCGCTGCTGAAGGTGGTGCAATCAATGTCAATGACATCATCATCGGAGATGTTGTTTGCAGTTGGGATTTCTTGCCCTAAAACGTTGAAAATCCTGATGTTTTTGATATTGTTGCCTCTGATGTGGAGGATGTTGTCGGTCGGGTTTGGATATATTGAGAATATGTCGGCAAAGCTCTCGTCGGTGCTTAGGAAGTCGCTGACAGTGATGTGGCTTTCATGGCGATAATGGTTTTGTTTTGTTGCCACCACTTTGACGTTGTCGCCGTCTTTGAGGATGCTGCTGAAATGCAGGTTTACAGAGCCGCCGTACGATTTGCCTCGTGCTATCAGTACGTTATCTACGGATAATGCCACGTGGGTGCCGTCATCGGCATGTATGGACAATGAGGTTGATCCGGATGCGATGGCTTCGGGATGTGTTATTGTGAGATGTTGTGGCACTTCGGAATAAAGCTGCAGGTAGGCGTCGCCGAAATAATGAAATAGGTTGTGTGTTAAAGGCTTCATGCTTGCATTGTAAGGGAATGAAGACTGTTGCAGGAAGTATTTGCCGTAGGCGTTGGCGAATGCCGGGTACTGGAAGTCGAAGCTTTGTGGGCCGTAATCGGGCATGAAGTCGGGGTAGAGGTAGTCGAAGAAGCCCCACACGTAGGTGTCGTTGACGTAGGAATACGACAGTTGTGATGCTGCTATGATGGCTACTGCGCCGTTGTTGACGCGCAGGAAGCGTTCGGCGAGGCAGTCGGTGGTGTCGGCGCCGTAGCTGAAGTCGCCGGTCTGACAGTTTGCCGACATGATGAAGGTGAGTTTGTCGTTGTGGAGGCTGTTGATATTCCAGTTGAAATATTCCGGTTCTCCCCATGTCTGGTAGGTGCCGTGGTCGCGGTGAATGAACAGGAATGTGCCGTTTTCTATGGCTTGTGATATCATGTTGGCGTTTCCGTTCCAGTCGGTGAGGTGAGACATGGTGGCAGGGATGTAATTTAGCCCGTCAGGACCGAAGTAGTCGAGGACTTGTTCGGTTCTTTGGCCGGTAGACCACACTGAATCGGGTGTTCCTTGGTGTATGCCGTTGATGTGGGTAACGAGTTTGCCGTTGTTTTCGAGGTAGCCTGCAATTATCTCGGTGCATAGCTGGAACCATCGTGAGCGTTGGTATCCCATTGCTGTTGTGGCGTGGGAATAGTAATATTCGTCGTCGTAAGGATGGCGTTCGTATTCGATTGTTTTCTGCACCATGCGATGTGCTTCGGTGCCGTTGGCGGCAGGCATGCGTGCCATCACTATGTCGGGTAGGCCGTTGTTGTTGAAGTCGACTAATTTGTTGTCGGCCATATACGGTTCATAGGCGCTGCCGTCGGGGTGGTCTGTGAGGGCGTAAGATACGATGCCTTGGGTGGAGTCGGTGGCGTAGTCGCCGAGCAGGAGCACTGCAGTGGGGGTGGGGTTCCATGTTTCGCAGGCGTGGTGCAGGAACGCCTTCAGGGAATCGGGGTTGTTGGCGCCGACTGCGTTCATGGGCATAACTTTGGTGATGATGCCTTGGATCTCACGGAAGTTGCGCAGTGTGTCGGCCCATTCTTTTATTGCCGGGTTGTCGGGTGTTATGATGAGATAGTCGCAGCCGTCACGCCGCTCGCCGATTTCATCGGCTCGCGGCACATTGAAAAAGTCGGGGATTTGGGCAAAAACACTACTTTTGATCGTAATGATCAATACAAGGAATGTTAGTGTTTTCAGTAGTTTTTGCATAATTCAAATGAGGTTCTTTGCTGCGCTCGGAATGACAGACAAAAATACAAAAAAAAGAGACAATGTGACACTGTCTCTTTTTTAACCTTAAATAATTAATTATTAGGTACGGCTTCGCCGAATCAATACTCGTCAGATACTGTGAGCTTCTTTCTGCCTTTTGCGCGACGGGCTTTCAAAACCTTGCGACCGTTGGCAGTTGCCATTCTTTCTCTGAAACCGTGTTTGTTCTTGCGTCTTCTGTTCGATGGTTGAAATGTACGTTTCATTGTATTATCTTATTTTTATTTTTATCTTAAAATTCGGACTGCAAAATTACATAATAATTTAATACGTACAACATTTTTTTGAAAAATTATTTTTCAGGAGCGTTTTTCAATGTTTCGACCAGGAATTCCCAGAACGGAGTCACTGATTCGATGAGCAGAGCCTCGTCAGGAGAGTGCGGGTGAACGAGGGTAGGGCCGAACGAAATCATATCCCAGTTAGGATATTTTGCGCCGAGGATACCGCATTCGAGACCGGCGTGGATGACCATTACCTTTGGTTCTTTGCCGAATTTTTCGTTGTAGACCTTTTTCATCGTTGCCAATATCGGGCTGTTGATGTTAGGTTTCCAGCCGTGGTATGAGCCGCTTGACTCAGCTGTTGCGCCGTGTTCTGTCAACACCTTGCGGATATCGTCGGCGAGTTTGTCTTTGAGTTCATCGACGAGACCGCGTTGCAGTGAGCATGTGATGATTTTGCCGTTTTCAAACTTCACGAGAGCGAGGTTGGAAGATGTCTCGACAGTGCCTTCGAAGTCTTTCGACATGCCTATGACGCCGTTAGGATATTTGGCGATGGCTTCGAGCATGTTCTTGAAGGTCTTGTTGTCGATGACTTCTTTAGGCATCTCAGCTGATTCAATATAGATTGTGAGGTCAGGTTCTGTTTCGGTGAACTGTTCTTTAACTGCAGTGTTGTATTCTTCGACGAATTTCTGCATTTTGTCGGCTTTGTCAGCAGGAACAACTACTGTTGCGAACGATTCTCTTGGGATGGCGTTACGCAGGCTGCCGCCGTTGATGGTTGCGAGGCGAACGCCGAACTTCTGAGCTGTCATGATTAATAAGGTGTTCATGATTTTGTTGGCGTTGCCTCTTCCGAGGTTGATGTCCATGCCTGAGTGACCGCCTTTCAATCCTTTGACTACCAGTTGGAAGGCTGTCATTCCGTCGGCCGCTTTCTCCATTTTAGGGGTCCAGTATGCGTTGGTGTCGATGCCGCCTGCGCAGCCCACGTAGAGTTCGCCTTCAGTCTCAGAGTCCATGTTGAGGAGTATGTCGCCATGGAGTACGCCAGGTGCGAGTTTGTTGGCGCCAGTCATGCCTGTTTCTTCATCGATGGTGAAGAGTCCTTCGATAGGCCCGTGTTCGAGGTTTTTGGCTGCGAGTACGCCCATTGCGGCTGCGGCTCCTACGCCGTTGTCGGCGCCGAGAGTGGTGCCTTTAGCGCGCACCCAACCGTTGTCGACGTAAGTCTCGATAGGGTCTTTTTCAAAATCATGAACGGTGTCGGCGTTCTTCTGAGGCACCATGTCGAGGTGAGCTTGCAGGACGATGCCTTTGCGGTTCTCGTAGCCTGGTGTTGCTGGCTTGCGGATGATGACGTTGCCGGCTTCGTCGACGATGGTCTCGAGACCGAGGTCTTCACCGAATTTTTTCATGAAAGCGATAACCTGAGCTTCCTTCTTTGAAGGACGTGGAATGCGTGTCAGGCTGTAGAAGTTTTCAAATACTTCTTTTGGTTGTAATTCGTTAATAGCCATTGTGTTATAATTTTTTTTAATATTTGATTTGATATTATATTTAACGGAATTTCTCGATTTTTTCGTAGCCCCAGATGTTTTCCATAATCTTCAGTGATTCTTCGACTTTCATATCTTTGCGGGCTTCCATATTGCGTTGTACGAAGATGCAGTCGGAGAGTTTGCAGCCGTTGCATACGATATCTTCGGCGAGGGCGTCGCAGGAGGGGGCGCCGCAGATGCCGCAGTCGATTTGTGGCAGCATACGTTCTATCTCTTTGATTTTGTTCATCTTTTCCAATGCCTTTGAGATATCAGGGTCGAGGCTTATGGAACGAGGTTCGACTTCTTCGACGCTGATGTTTTCATACAGATAGTCGTGTTCGTCTTCCACTTCTTTGGCGCGTGTGAGTTCGCCGCGGCGTTCTTTACCTGCCACGTAACGTGCGCGGTTAAACAGGCGTTCGCAGGTGAGGAATCTGTTGTTATATGTCAAGATGCCACCGGGGCAGCTCTGGTCGCAGGCACGCAGCTCAAGGAAGTCGACGCCTTCGACTTCGTCGTTCTCCACTTTTTCCAAGAATTCCATACAGTTGTCCATGCCATCGATGGACAGTGAGTGTTCGGAGATGGAGAGGCGGCGTTCGCCGTTGGTCAGAGAGGTGAGGATGCTGTCGGAGGTGAGTTGTGCGATAGGCAGTTTCACTTCTTTGTAGTCGTGGCCTTGTTCTTTAATCTTTTTGTATACGCGGTTATAAAGCGAGTCCATGTTGATGACGCCGTCGACGCTGGATTTCTCTTCGCCGACAGGGCTTTTCACTGCTGCTATCTTAGCTGCGCAAGGGGTGACGTAGAACACGCCAATCTGGTCTTCCGGCCAGCCTTCTTTCACGAGTTTGCGTCTTATGAACATGGCTGTGATGTCGAGGGGAGCCTTGATGGGCATGATATTATCCACCAAGCCGGGGAATTTGACTTGTATGAGTCGCACGATGGCGGGGCAGAATGATGAGATGAGCGGCTTGTTGTTGTTAGAGCGTTCCATCTCATTTTTTTTCTCTGTGTACAGAGGTGTTGAGATTTCTGTCTCGATGACGTGTTGGAATCCTATTTCGTTGAGTATGGCATAGATTCGCGATACGGTGATATCGTCTTTAAACTGGCCGAGGAACACGGCAGGGACAAGTGCGACGCGGCAAGGGAATTTGAATATTTCGTCGAAGTCGTCTTGTTTTACGAATATTGCTTTATGCGGACATGCGGTGAAGCAGTTGCCGCAGTCGACGCAGCGGTTTTCGTTGATATGAGCTTTGCCGTCGCGGACGCGAATAGCTTCTGTGGGGCACACTCTCATGCAGTGGGAGCAGCCTTCGCAAACGTTTTCGTTGATTTGTAGCGCGTGGAAAAATGCCATAATCTATAATCTTTTATCTAAAATCTTTTATCTTTTAACTAAGATTCACTTCCATTTCAACGGTAGTCCCCACACCTACTGTCGATTGCACGTTGAGGCGGTCGACGTTTTTCTTGATGTTAGGGAGTCCCATGCCGGCGCCGAAACCCATGTTGCGGACTTCGGGTGAGGCGGTGCTGTGGCCTTCCTGCATTGCCCATTCTATGTCGGGGATGCCGGGGCCTTTATCGATGACACGAAGGAGGATCTTACCAGCGTCGATGTCGGCGGTGACCACGCCGCCGTAGGCATGCGCGATAGCGTTGACTTCGGCCTCGTAGAGGGCGACAACGACGCGTTTGACTATCGACGGGTTCACGTTGAGCTGCTTCAAGGTCTTCTTTATCGAACTTGATGCCGAGCCGGCGTTGACGAAATCTCCTTCAATGACTGTATATTCAAGATGCATAATAGAGAATAGTTGATTAAAATGCGTTAATAAATAGGTTTGATTCCTGCTTCCCAGAGGAGACCGCAGGCTTTAAACATCGAGTAGTCGCATTCCATGAGGACCATGCCCTCGTCTTCTGCGAGCTCAATCATTTCTTCCGTCGGTTTCTTCTTTCTCACGAACACGACGATGTCGAGGTTGCCCATCTCGCATGTGCGGATGGTCTGCATGGTGCACAACCCCGTGACAATCATCGGGAAGTTGTCGCCTAAGGTCAGGATGTCGGACATCAGGTCGCTGGCGAAAGCTTTGTCCTGTTCCTCGTCGAGACGGTCCTGACCGCAAACCACCTTGGCGTTCAAAAGTTTGGCAATTTCTGATAATTTCATTTTATGTTTATTTTTTTAGTCGCCTTACGGCTCAAAATCTTACAAAATCTTTTTAAAAATCTTAAAAAAATTCTTCCAAAAAACTTTTAACTCTTAACTTTAAACTTTTTAAACTACTCTAAACTCTACACTCTAAACTCTACACTAAAAAGATTTCTCCACTCCGCTTCGCTTCGGTCGAAATGACGGGGGTTACTCGTTATAATGAATCTCTTCCAAGTTTTCCTGAATCATTTCCTTCAGGTATTTCATGATGTTGATGTCGTTCATTGACATTCCGTCGAGGGCTTCCTTGATTTCATCGGTGTCGAACACGAATTCGCCGTCGTCGGTGATGTGTTTATAGATGAAATGTATGTCTTCGTGTGCGGCGAACAGCATCACGAGGGTGCCTGAGAGGTCGCCCATTGGCGGGCGGTCGATGTTGTCGTGCTGGAACCAGAAGTTTAGCACGGTGCCTTTGCCCACTTCGCTCTCAATCTTCATGCCGCCGCCGCAGTTCTCGGTGTTCATCTTTATTAAAGGTAACCCGAGGCCGACTTTTCGTGTTGTCCTTGATGTTGTCCAAGGGTCGGTGACCTTGGCGAGAAACTCCGGTGACATGCCTTTGCCGTTGTCCTTGATGGTGAAGGCGTAGATGTTCTCTTTGAGACTGTCTTTTATGGTTAATTCCACCAGGCTTGAATTGGCCGCAGTAGAATTTTCCATTAAATCATATACATGTAACGCTAATTCTTTCATATTTGTTTATCCGTATATGAGTTGCAATTTTTCATTAGGTTCGGTGTCGATGTATCGTCCATCTTCACCATGAAGAGTCTTTCTGAATTCGTCGAAAGACAGATCATACATGTGAAGCACGCAGTGCACCTCGCCGATGATATGGAGGAAGTGCGCGTCGCTGCTTTTGGTGAACATGAACTTCTTCAAATATGCGAATTTCTTCAAAAAATCCTCTTTTCTGACGTGTTTTGAGATCTCGAGTGCGTCGGCTTTGATGTCAGGCGGGATGAAACCGAGTTGCGACATCAGAGACGAGGCGGGCTTGTTGACATGCGCCGGCACGAAGAGTCCGCCGATTTCATGAACCTTGTCATAAAGCGTGTCGAGGTCGCAGTCGAGAGCTGACCACAGCAGCCAGGGCTCGTCGCCGATGATTTCCTCGTCTTTGTCGACGATGAGCTGGTAACCGAACTTCTCCTCATCGAGTGGGATGTGTGGCAGATGCTCGTCGAGGAACTCCTGGAACTTGTCGAGCTGCTCGTCGGTCTCGAAGTAGGCGAGGGCATGTGCCTCTTCCTGTGTGGTTATCTCCACGCCTCCGATGACGAACACTCCCATCTCGCGTCCTATCTGCTGTGTCACCTTCACCTGTCGTGTGGTGTTGTGGTCGCAGATTGCGATGACGTCGAGATGCAGCTTCTTCGCCTGTTCCACGATGGCAGCGGGCGACATGTAGATGTCACCGCACGGCGAAAGCACCGTGTGAATATGCAAGTCAGCTCTGTACTTTTTGAGTTCCATGATTATTTTGTTAAAAGTTAAAAGATAAAAGATAAAAGATGAAGGAGAGGTCGCGTCGCGCTCTTTTAACTTTTAACTGCTTACTGTTAACTATTTGTTGTTTAACAAATTATAAACAAGTCCTGCAATCTCGAATGTCGGCAGTGATGTTTGGAGGATTGGCAGTTCTTCCTCGTTGGCCTGGTTGATGGTGTCTTCGTTGGCACCGAGGTCTTTGACGAGGATGACGCACGACATCTCTTTGAGCGATGCCACTGCCATCACGTTTTTGTGAGTCTGGAGGGTGATCCAGATGTTGCCTTCTTGTGCGTTGCCCATGACGTCGCTGAGGAGGTCTGAGATATAGCAACCGTCGATTTCGCGGTCGAGGCCGTTTTTGCCTGCGAGGACTTTAAGTCCCAGTTTATCAACTAATTCTTGTACTTTCATATTTAATATTCAAAATTTAATATTCAAAATTTAAGATTCAGTATTCAAAATTTAAAAATTCAAAATTTAAGATTTAATAATTTAAAATTCAATGAATTGATAATTCAAGATACAAAGATTTTTAGAACTGCAAATATACAGATTTTTTTACAGATTTGCAAAAATGATAAAAATAAATTAAAAAATGAGGACGCACCATGGAAGGCACGCCCTCTGACAAATGTAAAATTGAAAAGCAGATGGTTATCTCCAGATCTCTTCATCCGACGGCACCTGGATTCTCGTTGAGAGAGGAGCCACGCGAGTGATGTTAAGCAGGTGCTTGTAGGTAAAGTTTTCCGAGATAGAGTTGTTGCCCCAGCTGCCGCAACCGAGAGTGTTGGTCACCGGCAATCCGTTTTGGATTGAGCCGCCTGCTGTGGTAGCGCAGATGGCGTTGACGATAAGACGTGACACTGAAAGCTCTGTGCCGACCTTGATGATGTTGGCTTGGTTGTTTGAGTGGAAACCAGCGGTATGGCCGTTGCCTTCAAATGAGAGGTTGGTCTGAGCGATCTCGATAGCCTGATCGAAATACTGGTATGGGAACGCTCCGAGCACTGGGCACATCTTCTCCTTGCTGATAGGGTCGTTGTGTCCGTATTTGCCGTTCGATTCCACGATGATGGCTTTCACATCGCCTGGAATTTTGATGCCGGCTTTCATTGCGATGTATTGTGCCGACTGTCCGACGACGTCTCTTGCTGTGTGACCGTCTTCGAAGATGGCGGCGATGATTTTCTCGCGTTCTTCGGCATTGCACACATAACCGCGGTTGTCACTGCAAGCCTGCATGATTTCGTCGTGTGCCTCTTGTGGATAGATGAAGCTCTGTTCGCCTGAGCAGATGATGCCATTGTCGAATGAACGTCCTGTGATAATCTTGCTGATAGCCAGAGGATACTCGATGTTTCTGTCGAGGATAACCTGCACGTTGCCGGCACCAACGCCGTATGAAGGTTTACCTGATGAATATGCAGACTTCACCATCGGCATGCCGCCTGTGGCCACTGTCACGTCGCACAGTGCCATCAAAGCCTGTGTCTTCTCAAGAGTAGGCTCTTCGATGACCTGAACCATGCCGTCGGGCACTTCCATCGGCTCGATGGCTTTCAAAATCATCTTAACTGCCAAGGTTGAGCAGTTCTTTGCCTTCGGGTGTGGAGAGATGATGATGGCGTTCTTTGTCTTCAATGCGAAAGCGATTTTCGACATTGGGGTGACGATGGGGTTGGTCATTGGCACCACGCCAGCCACAACGCCGATAGGCTTGGCTATCTCGATAAGGCCTGTGTGCTCGTCGATGCTGAGCATGCCCATTGACTTCTTGCCTTTGAGGTCGTACCAAATACCTTTTGATTTGTTGCGGTTTTTGGCGACTTTATCTTCATAAACACCCATTTTTGTCTCTTCGACAGCGGCTTTTGCCAACATCTCGGCGTTTTCGAAGATGGTATGTGTCACGAGTTTCACTGTGTTGTCGCAGTCATCCTGGTCAAAGTGTGTCGCATAATATGCTTGAGCCTTGCGGGCTTTGTCAATCATTAATTTGATTTCTTCTGTTACGTTCATGATATTTGATTTTTAATATAATGCTTTGTAAATGTTTCTGATTTCTTCTTTATCCAAGAAGACATAGTTGTTTGCCAAAAGGCGTTGCTGTGTGGCTATGACACTCTCGGTGAAGCTGTCGATTTCCTCAGGTTTCATGCCATAATGATGAAGATGGTTCTTCGGTGTCAGTTTTCCGAGAAGTTCGTCGAGTTTCTGGTAGATGAGTCTCGGGTTGGTGTCTGCCACATATTTATCGATATGCATGTTTTCGATGAGTATTTTGTTGAGGTCGCTGATACTGCCGTTAGGGTCTTTCTTGTAATAAGTCTTGAAAACTTCTGTCAGAAACTGGTAGTTAGCTTCTCCATGTGGCACGTGATAGTTTCCACCGAGCGGATATGACAGTGCGTGTACTGCGCCAACGCCAGCGTTTCCGAAAGCGATACCGGCGAAGTTGCTTGCTGTAAGCATTTCTTCAAAATGCTCGAAACGATAGTTCTCGCCGATTTCGGCTATTCCGTTGAATACCTTGATAATCATCTCGATAGCCTTTGTGGAAAACAGTTTTGTGTAGGCGTTAGCCTTAGGCGAGAGATACGACTCCATGGCGTGGATGAGTGCGTCGATGGCGCTGAAGGCGTATGGCTTGAACGGCAGACCTTTGAGCAACTCAGGGATGAGCGCTGCATGATCTGCAAGTATGGCATTGTCAGCGAGTCCCATCTTGGTGTGCTTGCTCTTGATCTCAGCAATGGATATGTTGGTGACCTCACTCCCGGTGCCGCATGTCGTTGGAACTATCACGAGTTCTTTCTCTTTTACAATAGGGATTTTCTTTTCGAAAGCGTCGGTTGCATTTTTGACATCTTTCAAAACAAAAATCTTTGAGATGTCGATGACGGTGCCGCCACCGATGCCGATGACACGCTTGAATGTTGTGCCTTTGACATCATGAAGTATGTTGTTCATCATCTCGTCAGAAGGCTCGCCCATGCCGTATTTGTCTTGCATCACGAAGGTGCATGGCAAGTTGAGGGCTTTTATGAATGGCTCGTATATAAACGACTGTGTAATTACGAGGTCGTCTTTCGACAAGGCAAAAGCCTCGGCGAACTTTGCGAATGTGTCGTATGTGCAAATGTTGGTTTTTACTGTAAACATGATATTTTATTTTAATAAAATCTTGATTTAAACTCTTTCATCAGGCCTTCGCGGAAGTCGGGATGAGCAATGTTGATGAGGTTTTGTGCGCGTTCGCGCAGTGTTTTGCCTTTCATCTTGGCGATGCCGTATTCGGTCACGATATAATCGACATCGTTTCTGGGTGTTGTCACGGCAGCGCCCTCGGTGAGTAGCGGCACAATGCGTGAGGCTTTCCCTTTGGCAGCTGTGGAAGGCATGGCCATGATGCTGATGCCGCCTTTCGACAAAGCCGCTCCACGCACGAAGTCAACCTGGCCTCCGGTGCCGCTGAACTGCTTCAAGCCGAGAGTCTCCGAGGCCACCTGACCCATCAAATCGACTTCTATGCATGAGTTGATGGAAACCATGTTGTCGTTTTGTCCGATAACCCAAGGGTCGTTGACGTAATCGACAGGGTAGAGGCACACATTGGGATTGTTGTCGATGAAGTCGTAAACTTTACGTGTCCCCATGATAAATGTTGACACGAACTTGCCTTTGTGCAGATTTTTTTTGGCATTGGTGATGACACCTTCCTCCACCAGGTCGACCACGCCGTCGGAGAACATTTCGGTATGTATGCCGAGATCTTTCTTGTTGCCAAGGAACATCAACACAGCATCGGGTATGGCTCCGATGCCGAGTTGCAGACAAGCTCCGTTTTTGATGAGCGAGGCACAGTTTTTACCGATGTTTTTTTCCACTTCGCCTATGGTCGGGTTAGGAATTTCAGGCAGGTTGTAGGCGCAAGGCACTATGTAGTCGATGTCGTCGACATGGATCTTGTTCTGCGAGCCGAATGTATAGGGTGTCATCTCGTTGATTTCAGCGATGACAGTCTTAGCTTTCTTGGCGGCAGCCTTGGCATAATCGCACGACACTCCGAAGCTGCAGTAGCCTTCCATGTCGGGGTTTGAGACCGAAATCACTGCTACATCGACGGGGAATGCCTCACCGAGCATTGACGGCACGTCTTTGAAATAGCATGGGATGAAATCGGCCTGCTGGTCGAGCAATGCCTGGCGCGAGTTGCCGCCTACGAAGTTTGTGATATGGCGGAAATGTCCGTAGCATTCAGGCTTCAGATGCGGTCCGTCGCCCAATGTCAGCATGTGATAGATGCGTACGTTGTTGTATTCTTCTCTGTGAGCTGCCAAAGTCTTGGCTATCAGCTGCGGTATGCCCGCTGTCTCTGAAAACACCACATAATCATTGTCTTTTATTGCCTTGATGGCTTTTTCCGCAGTGGTGATGCGGCTTTTATATGTTCCTTTCCAGCTCATTTCTTCTCCTTGTTCAAAATAGATTTTGCAAAATTGAGCAGTTCCTTATCGATGGTCGCTACTACGCGCACGTCATCAACGAGGCCGTCCAAAGCCGCTTTCACGGTGTCCTCAAGTGTTATCATTGCTGATGGACAGTTTCTGCACATCCCCTTCATCTCGACATGTAAAATGCCGTTTTCATAGCCGATTATGGAAATGTCGCCACTGTGTGATTGCAGCCTCGGACGGATATTCTCATCGACAACACCTAAAATTTCTTCCAGTGTTGCTTTCATTGTTATTTATTAATAACGTTTTTCGATTCATCGATCTTGGCGATGACCTTTGCGAGTTCTTTCTTGTTCTCGAGGTTGCCCTGACGTGCGATCATGATGCGCTGTGCCTGTGGTGAGCCAGCGCCGTGCATCGATTCAGTACGGTAGCCTACGGCTGCTGTGCCGAGTGTGAGGTTCTCGATGAGACGGAGGATACGCATGCGGTTTTCGGTGCAGGTGTTGCGTGCGCCCTTGAAGTATTTCTCGACATATCTGCCGATTTCAGGGCTACGGAGGTCTTGTTGCGATGGCATAGTCACCATCAGACCACCGGCGATGTCTTCGGCCAAGCGTGCGATTTCGTATGGCATACGAGTGACGTTCTGCTTGCAGACGTTGGCGAGCAACAGGTTGATTTGGTAGTTGCCAGCAGGCATCTTCATGCCTTCTGCCGAGCATGCGATGCCGCAAGCATACAAGGTCTCGTTGAGGTGCATCATCTCGATGAGTTTGTCTTTGATGTGGCTGGCTTTCGGCACGCCGTTGTAATCGGCTGCGAGAGCTGCTGCGCCAATCAACACGTCGCCCACGCCGACCTTGCAGCCACCGTAGCTCTGACGGTGATAACCTGCGAAACGTTCGACCATCATGCCTGCGAAGTCCCATTCTTTGCACATGAACACGCGCTCGTTAGGGACAAACACATCGTCGAACACCACCAATGCCTCATGACCGCCAAACTGTGAGTTGCCGAGGTCCATGTCGGCGTCTTTTTCAAGCTTGCGGGTGTCGCAGCTCTGGCGACCGTAAATCATGAAAACGCCTTCAGCGTCGGACGGCACCGCGAATGACACTGCATAGTCCTTGTCTTCCTCTTTCATTGCCACTGTAGGCATGATGAGATGCTCGTGTGAGTTGACAGCACCTGTCTGGTGAGCTTTTGCGCCACGCACCACGATACCGTCTTTTCTCACTTCCACGATGTGGAGGTAGAGGTCCGGGTCGGGCTGCTGTGATGGGCCTAATGAGCGGTCTCCTTTGGGGTCTGTCATGGCACCATCGACGGTGAGGTCTTTGTCCTGCACCATCTTAAGGTATTCAGTGAAACGCTTGTGGTATTCTGTACCGTATTTTTGGTCGATTTCGTATGTTGTTGAATAGATGGCGTTGAATGCATCCATGCCAACACAACGTTGGAAGCATGCAGCTGTCTTCTGACCGCAGAGCCGCTGCATCTTCACCTTTTTGATGAGATCTTCTGTGCTTTGGTGCAGATGGCAGAAACGGTTGATGGTTTTGCCGGTCAGGTTTGAAGTGGCCGTCATGAGGTCTTTGTATTCCTCTTTTTCTGCCAGTTCGTAAGTCATTGCCACCGAGTTCATCGAAGGACGAATCATCGGGTGGTCAACTGGGTTCTCAATTCTCTCGCCCATCAAGTAAACCTTGAGGTTCAACTTGCGGAGGCTTTCAATGTACTGTTCTTTTGTCATCATGGCTTATACCAATTTTTAGTTTATTATATAATTGTAAATCAAATAGTTATGTTGCTTTTGATATAAAAAGGCGTACGCCTCCGCAGACACAACTATTTCAGGCCACGAATGACTTAAAATGCTGGGAAAAAGAAGGGGAAAAACCGATGTAATAATCGTATTGTCCTATAAGTAGGATCTGATTATCCTTGATGTAGTAATCATAAGACGAAAAGAAGTGCTACTTGACGCTGCTTTTTACGCGAAAGCATAGCCAAACCATCTGAGGCAGGTCTCCTGGCTCGTTCCACTAGTGCGCCTTCCCGAATTGCTTCAGTGACATTGTTGCACAAGCCCTTTTTGGAACTAACAGTTGCGCGACAGCCCATGATTTACACACGGTTCCCGTTTTAATCTCCCGCAAGGGGAGAACCCCAATGGTTGCATATTTCAAAGAACATTATCGATAATTGTTTATCGAACAAAAACGGTGCAAAAATACAGTTTTTTTTCGATATGCAGTAAAAAAACTAATATTTTTAAAAATATTCATATTATCATTAAAAGACTCCGTCTGTTGTCGAGACGGAGTCTCGTGTCCTGCGTTATTAAGAACCGGATCTTATGAGTTGAGTTTTTGCTTATGCAGGACTCTTTTTGATGGTGAACATTATATTTGAAACAGTTTGACTGTGTTGAATATAGTCTTCTCTTTGGCTTCGTTGCCGTATTTGTCGACATCTACGACATTGCGCGGGCTGTGTGTGATGCACACTGGTCCGTTGAGGCATCCGCCGTCGCAAGCCATGCCTTCGAAGAAGTTTTCTGCTGCCTTGCCAGCCTTGAGTTTCAGGAGGTTAGCCTTACATTCAGCGATGCCGTTCATGGCTATAGGTGCCACGCCTTCCACGCCCATTTCTTTTGCCACATCGACGATGCCGTGGGCGATGCCGCCCGATTTCGCGAAGATTCGGCCATAGTATGAGGCGTTATCCAACTCGGAGTCTTCCAGTTGAGTCGTGTCGATTCCACGGGCGTCAACGAAAGCTTGGAGTTCCTCAAACGACATCACGCTGTCGATGGCACCACCGGTCTTTTCAAGACGATATTCCATCTTTTTTGAGGTGCATGGACCGATGAAAATGACTTTGGCTGTAGGGTCTGATTTCTTGATGAAACGGGCAGCCTCCACCATCGGCGACACTGAGCTGGAGATATACTGTGCAAGCTCAGGGAAGTTTTTCTCCACGAAACTCACAAACGACGGGCAGCATGAGGTGGTGAGCAGTCTTTTCTCGTTCCACTCGTGTACCTCACGGTACAGTGTGACGTCGGCACCTAGTGCGGCCTCTACCACATGATAAAATCCTAATTGCTTGATGGCAGTGACCACTTGTGACACTCGTCCGAAACGGCATTGGCTCACGATGGCTGGAGCGATTACAGCATATACCTTGTATTTCGTGTTGTTTTCCGATTTCTTGAGTATGTCGATGATGTCCAGAATCAGCGATTTGTCGGATATGGCGCCGAACGGGCATTTATATACGCATGCGCCGCAAGAGATGCATTTGTTGTTGTCAATTGTGGCTTTTTTGTTTTCGTCAATGGAGATGGCTTTCACCTTACAGCTCATCATGCATGGGCGATGTTGCAGTATGATTGCTGAATAAGGGCATGCCTGGGTGCATTTGCCGCACTCGATGCATTTGTCCTTGTCTACGGTGGCCTTGTGGTTGACGATGGTGATGGCGTTTTTGGGACACACTTCTTTGCAGCTGTGCACCATACATCCGCGGCATGCCGGCGTGACATAGATGCCGTCGATTGGACATTCGTCGCAGGCGCTGTCGATGACCTCTATGACGTTGGGATTGTTTTTGTCACCGCCCATTGCCATTGCGATGCGGTCCTGCAGAATGGCTCGTTCTTTGTAGATACAGCAGCGCGTCTCGGCTTTCGGTCCCGGACTGAGCAGCTTCGGCACCTCAATGTAGGCGTTTTCCAACCCGCCTTCGTATGCCCTGCGAATTATCTCTTTTAAAACTTTATATTTCACCAACTGCACGTCGGTGTCAAATACTCTGTTTGATTTCTCCATAACAATTCAAAAACCAAGTTGTTAATCATAATTCAGTTCCACTTTCTTGCCCATATTGCGCATGTTATCCGAAATTCTCTCCACCAGCTTCATCTTCATCGTGGTGTCGATAGGCAATCCCTGATGTGCCACGTTGACGTTTTGTCCGACGAAGAACCTGACGTGTGTGGCTTTCTCAAAGAGGAAATCGGCCAAAAGGGAAGCCCCGTCCTTCTTTGAGTATGTCTTGGGTGTCAAGTCCGTGGTGGAGAGGTATTTCTCGGATAATTCAAGTAACCTTCGGAGTGTAATAACCCCTTCGGTTGTCAGGTCGATGCCTTGGATGTAGCCTATAGGCGGCACATTCTTGTCAGGAAAGTCAAAGCTGGTCTTGACTTCAGTGTTGAGATGTCGCGCCACTATCAACGAGCTGGTGCCGCCACAAACGATTTTCTTCGTCTCGCCTTCCAAGAACCGATCCACATAAAAGTCGTCTTTTTCCTTGTCGACAGGCGGTCCCACCATGATGTTGACATCGGTGCGGCGGCGTATCTTGAGAGCCGCCACGGTGGTGTCGTCGCCCGGCTTGTCGGCATAGAGGTCGTTGCAAGCCGATGCAAACAGACATGCCACCGCTCTTGCCGACATCTTCGGTGTGATGTGCTCGTCGAGATGTTTCATGATGTGCTCACGCTCCCATCCGAAGTTGAGAATCATGCCGATACCGGCGTGTATCGTGCCATCCGACATTATTATGACGATGTCGTCTTCCGACAATCTCAACTCTGTGCGGAACACTTTTTTGCCGCAGACATGCATCTCAACGCGGTCGAAGTTACAGCATTTGCCGTTATGGTAATAGATGGCCTCCGGGTTATCGAACTCAAACAGGAAGCCTTCTCCTTCTTTGTTGACATGCATGATTGAGAAGGTGGAGTAGGCCACCCCTCGCTCTTTGCACACAGGAAGTGTCTGAAGCAAGGTCTCAACACATTCATAAATGTCGATGTCGTTGGCAGCCATGGTGCATAATATCTTAGAGGTGAGCATCGAGAGGATGTTGGCTTTCACGCCACTGCCCAGACCGTCGGCGAGGACTAAAGTGGTGTAGTCGCCATTGACACTGCTCGCCACATTGTCGCCACACAGCTCCTCACCGTAATGGTTCAACGAAGTGTATCCGTACTCCAAACATAATTCCATGGTCACATTTTTTTAATCGTTTTGAATGTTGTCGTTTGCCAACGCTTTCTTCAGTTTTAACAAAGCCACCTTGGTCTCGGCGGTGGTCTCGCCTAACAACGAGGCAATCTCCTGCGCCACGCGCATCTGTTTCTTGATGACACCGTCGGTTGTCTCGTAGGTCTCCATCTTCACCTTGTTGATCTGCTCCTCGTAGTTGACTCTGTCGGTCACATCTTTCATGATGCCGAACAGCACGTTTTGTCCACTCAGATAGTTGATTGACATGTCGAGATATTTGCCGCTTTGAGGCAAAAACAGTTGCTTGCAGTCGACACGTCCTTTCTTGTTGTATGCGTTCATAAACTCTATTGGAGAGAAGAAGTCGACGGCAGGACGTCCTTTGATGTTCTCATCGACAATGCCAAGCAGCTCGCGTCCTTTGTTGTTGATATCTTGAATCACAAGGTCTGAGTCAAGCACAATGATGCCTTCCGGACTGTTTTGTATGATTTCAAATGACAGTGACTCGGCGCGTTCTCGCATGTATGGCAGACAGATTTCAATGTCGGCATAGCCGTTATACACCGCCCAGGCCTTCTCACGGCAGGTGGCGTAGCCGCATGAGCCGCAGTTTAGCTCGTCTTCGGGCTTCATCTTGCCTGTCTTTCTCAAGATGGCTTCGATGTCGCGCTCTGAAGCGGCAAGGCTGTGGCTGCGTAAGCGGGGATGGTTGGTAGTCAGGTTGATGTCGAGAGACGTCTCGTCATGTTTTCCGGTCATCGTGCGCTTTTCTTTGCTCACATATTTGCGGATATCGGCGGTGGCTTTGGTCGAACCGTCCTTCACCAATGAGCATGGCCCGTTGACACAGGCATCGACACAAAGGTTGATCTCCATCACCACATGGTCGAGGTGCTCGATGTTTTTCAAAGCTTCCAGGCATTTCTTCGGACCGTCGACGGCGATATATTCATAGCCTTCAGGCAATACTGGGAAAGAGTTGATGATGCCTTGCGGGATAGGATATTCCTTGGCGAGATTAGGGGCCCCGTTTTTCCTGTCGAGGCTCACGCTGGTGATTTCGTCAAGGTGAATATGCCTTTCTTCAAAAAACTGCGTGACGTCTTCAAAAGTCAGCACGTTGTCGATCATCTCACTTTCCACAGCCTCTCTTTTCTTGGCGATGCAAGGCCCTATGAAAACTATTTTTGCCTCGGGATGCTGCTTTTTCAGCATTTTGGCATGAGCCACCATCGGGGAGTCGACGGGAGCGAGAAACTTGAGCGCCTTCGGATAGTATTCCTGAATCATGCGGCATGCGGCGGGACATGCTGATGTGATAAAGTTGGTGAACTCACCTGTTTTCAGCAATCTGGCGTATTCTTTGGTAACGGCTTGAGCACCCACCGAGGTCTCCTCCGCATCGTGAAAACCCAGTTTTGCCAATGCCAGCTTCATCACGGCAAAATCGTTGAGCCCGAAACTCGAAATGAACGACGGCGCCACGCTGGCAATGACAGTCTCATTGCTTTCCAACAGCCGTTTCACCTCATCAAGCTCGCTGTGAACGATTTTGGCGTTTTGCGGACAAGCCAAGGTGCAATGACCGCAAAGAATGCAACGGTCTTCGATGATCTGAGCCTGATGCCCGTTGAAGTCAATGGCCTTGACCGGACACTCACGAAGACATTTGTAGCAGTCCTTGCACCTCGCATTACGAAATTCCAAATACTGTGACATGAGAATTAGTTGCTAAAGCTCAATCAATGGATAGATTTCCTTAACGAACAGCTCCTCGGCGTTTTCTTTGGTTACATTGTGAAGCAGCAGATAGCCTTCCTTCGGGTCAATGCCGACCTTCTCCATCTTAGGTGCCGCGATGCCGTCAGTCTTGACGTTAACGCCTTTGGCGCAATGTCCGAGACAGAAACTGGCTTGCAGTTCGACGAGATCTTCAACATCATATTTCTTCAAGATGTCTTTTAAGGTTTGAATGACATCGTAAGAACCTTTGAGATGGCAAGAGCTGCCAACACATACTTTAATATTCATGATTCTTAAGTTTAAAAATTTATAATGTGTTATTCTCCGTAATATGCTTGTTTGTATAACTCCACGATTTCGCTTACCAGCGGATATTTAGGGTTGGCGCCGGTGCATTGGTCGTCGTGTGCCTTCTCTGAAAGAGCTTCGATGTTGTCCATGAAGACTTTCTCGTCAATGCCTTCGTCTTTGATGCTGAGCGGCATGTCCATGTCTTTCATCAGCTGACGTATTGCCTTTATGAAGTTGTCGATGCTCTCTTCGTCGTTTTTGCCGCCGAATCCGAGGAATCGCGCTGCTTTGGCAAGTTTCTCATCCGCCATGAAACGCTCATATTTCGGGAATGGCACAAACTTGTTAGGTTTCAATGAGTTGTATTTCACCACGTAAGGCAGAAGTATGGCGTTGGCGCGACCGTGCGGGATGTGATAGTCGCCACCCAACTTATGCGCCATGCTGTGGTTGAGGCCCAGGAAAGCGTTGGTGAACGCCATGCCGGCGATACACGAGGCGTTGTGCATCTTCTCTCGGGCTTTCAGGTCGAACTTGCCGTTTTCGTATGCGCGTTTCAGATATGTGAATACGAGGTCCATGGCTTGCAGGGCAAGACCATCGGTATAGTCGTTTGCCATGTTGGAGATATATGCCTCAATGGCGTGTGTGAGCACATCCATGCCCGTGTCGGCCGTGGCTCGCTTTGGCAACGAGAGCACAAACTGTGGGTCGATAATGGCGACGTTAGGTGTCACAGCGTAGTCGGCAAGAGGATATTTTATGCCCTTCTTCTTGTCGGTGATGACGGTGAAGGCGGTAACCTCGCTGCCAGTGCCCGAAGTGGTCGGGATGGCAACCATCTTGCATTTTGAACCGAGATGAGGGAACTTCACGACACGCTTGCGGATATCCATGAACTTCTGACGCAAGCCGTCAAATGAGGTGTCGGGATGCTCGTAGAACAGCCACATGCACTTGGCGGCATCCATGGCCGAACCACCACCCAAGGCGATGACGACATCAGGCTGGAACGAACGCATCTCCGCAACACCACGCATCACGGTCTCGACATCAGGATCAGGCTCCACATCGG
The DNA here is from genome assembly GCA_900315175.1 of uncultured Bacteroidales bacterium. Classification (GTDB taxonomy): domain Bacteria; phylum Bacteroidota; class Bacteroidia; order Bacteroidales; family F082; genus Limimorpha. Next base: position 23,924 of record OMYA01000002.1, on the reverse strand, counting down.
AGAAAATCTTATAATGACAGCTCTCCTCACGCTTGTTCAGATAGTATGTCACCTTGTCGACATAGCCGAGCTGCACCATCATAGGGTCGCTCACAATGAATGCCTTGCTGATGCCTTCCATTTTCTCAAGATATTGAACCGAATCATATTCAAAATAGATCTTCGGCGGGATTTTGAACCATTGCATATTGACTCTTCTTTTTGCGATTTTTTTCTTGTTGATGAGATTGACAGTCGAAACATTGGCGGTCGTGCTGTTATGTCCATACGATCCGCATCCAAGGGTCAACGACGGCGTGTTGGTGTTGTAGATGTCGCCGATTGCACCTTGTGACGATGGCGAGTTGACAATGATACGACCCACCTTCATGGCTTTGCCGAATTTCTGAATCAGGTCGTCGTTGGTGCTGTGGATGATGGCAGTATGGCCCAAACCACCCAAGTCGAGCATCTTGCGACACATCTCAAAACCTTCCACGTGGTTGTTTACCACATAATACGCCAACACTGGCGAAAGCTTCTCGCGCGACAACGGATAGTCGGGACCGACATCTTTCAGACGTGCGATGAGTATCTTAGTGTTTTCAGGCACCTTGACTCCCGACTTGTCGGCAATCCACCATGCCGACTTGCCAACAACATCAGGGTTGACAGCCCCTTTTTGCGCATTGATGACGAAGTCTGAAACCTTCTTGATCTCATCTGGTTTCAAGAAATAACAACCGTTTTCCTTCATATAGTTCTCAAAAAGGTTGGAAATCACCTTGTCGACAATGACGGCTTGCTCCGAGGCACAAATCATGCCGTTGTCGAAAGTCTTCGACATCATAAGGTCGGTGCAGGCACGCTTCACATTAGCAGAGGTCTCTATATAACAAGGTGCGTTGCCCGGACCCACGCCAAGGGCCGGTTTGCCGCAACTGTAAGCCGACTTCACCATACCCGAGCCACCAGTGGCAAGAATCAACGACACTTTCGGATGGTTCATCAACGCCATGGTAGCTTCCACTGATGGATGCTCTATCCATTGGATGCAATGCTCTGGAGCACCTGCCGCTATGGCAGCGTCGCGCACGACTTTGGCCGCGGCTACCGACGACTGCTGCGCCGAAGGATGGAAACCAAAAATGATAGGGTTGCGCGCTTTAGTGCATATCAGCGACTTGAACATGGTGGTCGATGTTGGGTTGGTGACAGGCGTCACACCAGCCACAATGCCAACAGGCTCGGCCACCTCGACATATCCCTCCAACTCGTTGTCCTCAACAACACCTACAGTCTTCTCGTCTTTGATGGAATTCCATATATACTCTGTAGCAAAGATGTTCTTGATGATCTTGTCCTCGTAAACACCTCTTTGAGTCTCCTCATGAGCCAGTTTGGCCAGCTCACGATGATGGTCCAAGCCCGCCAACGCCATGGCGTGCACTATTTTGTCAACTTGTTCCTGAGTGAAATTGACATATTCTTTCAATGCCGACTCAGCATTGTTGACCAGAATGTCAATTTCATCGTTAATCGATATATTATTATCGATTTGTTTTTTTGAAATATCAGTTTGTGTTTTCATTTGAAAAAAAATTATGGAAACTTATTGATTGCTATTTTCTAATTTCAATTTTTTGGCAAGTTTGTGCGAGAGCATTGCCAATGAAGAGGGGAGGTTCTCATTTTTGACGAGAATACCTTGCGGCACGTTGAGAAGCGTGAAGGCAAAGTTCCAAATTGCCAGTATTCCGCTGTTGACCATAAGATCGCACACCGATTGCGCTTGGTCTGCCGGAACGGTGATGATGCCTATTTTTATGCCGGTGCGCTTTATGAAACTCTTCATTTTGCTTATTGGAAGCACATATTTGTTGCCGATTTGCATGCCGTTGAGATCGGGATTCTTGTCAAAACCAACTACAATATTCAAGCCGAGTTTTGAAAACTCCGTGTTGCCAAGAAGCGTGCGACCCAAACCGCCCACACCGACCAAGATAGCCTCATCCAAATTGTTGTAGCCAAGATATTCGCTCAAATCCCTCAAAAGAGTGACCACCTCAAAACCATTGCGCGGCTTTCCGGTGACACTGCTTACACCCGATAGATCCTTCCTGACCAACACGGGATTCATGTTAAGACTCTGGGCTACCAAGGCTGACGAGACATATTCAACTCCATCTTCCTCGAGCTTGCTGATAAAGCTATAATATAGCGGAAGCCGGCTCAAAGTCGATTTCATAACCACCAGAGAAGAATTGTCGCGCATATTCATATCGATAAATTTTTATCTTTTTAATTCGAGTGCAAAAATAAGACTTTTATTAATACGATGGACAAAAAATTTTAATTTTTTTTTATTCTGGGTTTATATCAAAAAAAATGGATAATTTTGCACCATGATTTATCTCATTTTAGCGATATTGTTCTCTACCGGCGTCTTCGTCAAAATGGCTAATGGTAGAGACGCGATTAATCGCGACTGTACGGAGAATCACAAATGGATTATCACGTTTTTACAACATCGGGGTGGTGAGCTTAACCGCGTTGACCGGATGGCAGCTCTTCAAGGAAAAGCTTACGTGGAAGAATTATCTCGGCTTGGCAATAGCAATAATTGCTGTGATTTTGATAATTTTCAGACCATAATTTTTGAATGAAGAAAAAATTCGAGATAGAAGTGCCTGGCGGAGCGACGAAAGTGTTGCTTCACACCTGCTGTGCGCCATGCTCGTCGGCGATTATCGAGTGTATGCTGCAGCACGGCATTACACCTACTATATATTATAGCAATCCGAACATCTTCCCTTTGGAAGAATATGAGATCAGGAAGAACGAATGCACGCGCTATGCCACGTCGCTCGGCCTGGACATCATCGACGACGACTACGACCACGAAAAATGGTGTTTGGAGATGACAGGACTGGAAGGCGAGCCTGAGAGGGGAGGGCGCTGCCTCAAATGCTTCAAATACAGGCTTTTACGCACTGCAGAATATGCTCACGAACATGGTTTTAAGGTGATGACCACGACCCTTGCATCGAGCCGTTGGAAGAGTCTCGAACAGATAGAAGAAGCGGGTGCTTTTGCAGCCTCACATTACCCCGATGTGACGTTTTGGGCTCAGAACTGGCGAAAAGGAGGACTGAGTGAGCGAAGGATTCAGATTATCAAGGAATATGGATTTTACAACCAGAGATATTGCGGCTGCGAGTTTTCTTTCAAACAGGATTAACAAGATTAACAGGATGTTTTAAGTTCTTCAATCTTTTATCTCTCAACTCTCAACTCTCAACTCTTAACTCTTAACTCTTAACTCTTAACTTTGATCTTTTTCTGAAAAAAATGTTAAATCAAAAGAAAAAAGTTGTATTTTTGCCGCCCGATTTAGCTATGCATTTATAACTATTAACACTTTGTCTATAACAGTTTAAATTTATTAGTATGAAAAACATGAATTGTAAAGCATTGACAATGTCTTTATTGGTGGCGATTATTATGTTGCTGCCATTTGCAGCGAGTGCTCAGAGGAGCGACAGTTTTTTTAGTGGTTTTGAGGATGACGATTATGAAAACCGCATTGCATTTATAGGATTGGGGAACCAGCCATTTGGTACGGAGCCGGCTCCTGTTGGCTCGGGATTGCTGGTTTTGACCGTTGCCGGCGCTGGCTATGCGGCTTTGAGGCGCAAACGTTCCGATAAGAGCGGCAAGTCGCGCAAGACATATACGACATGTGTGTTGGCTTTGGCAATGATTTTGGCTTTTACAGGTTGCAAGAAGAAGATTGAGCCGGTGGTGAACAGCGGCGAAACGGTGCATATAAATCTCAACATTGCCAACGGAGGCAGACATGAGATTATATTGGAGGATGCACCGGGGTATTCGCCTGTCAATTATAAAGCAGGTGATTCTATCTATGTCGGACATAACGGAAAATTTCAGGGCATCTTAGTTTGTCAAAGCGATGGCGGACCTTTCAGTGGAGATATCACTGCTCCTAACGAGGGCGATATGATGTATTTTTATTTCTTGGGAAAATATATAAAACGAAGAATAAGCGCAGATCCAGTAAAGGGTACTACTGAGTCGTTTACGATAGATATATCTAATCAAAAAAGCATGAATTCTCATGCGTCAAGTGAGTCGCTGAGACTGCCTGTGCTTTCTATTGGTGAGGCTCAATATATCGATGAAACAACTAATTATTCAGCTATACTGTATAACAAATGCGTATTAGTGCAGTTTAAATTTAAAAATACAGTAACAGAACCCAAAGATCGCGATATCAAAATAACCAACATGTTATCTGAGGCAAAAATAGATTTTAAAAATCCAGGGATCACTCCTACTGGTAAAGTGGATGCGATTACATTATATGCTTATCACAAAGAAGCAGATCCAACGGTTCACAATTATAATAACAGATGGGCGATTCTTTTGCCATCTGATGAAACGAGAAATGCATTCGCAGTTGATTATAGCACTAATCCTCACACCTACTATAACATAGATATACCGCCTATGATAATTAATGAATATTTGTATCATAGTGATAATGCGTTGCAAATAGTCAACGAATCTGACAATGAAACAAAAGATAAGCTTTTCGTTGTAAGTAATAATGGTAATGTTGTGAGATTTTCTAAAGGCAATTTGCAATATAGACCCTCTACTCAAACATGGCGGTTGGCAGAAAGACAGTGGGATTTTGTTGGCGATGCATCTAACGGTACTGTCTATGAGACAATCGGTGGCGTAAATACTAAGTGCAATAATGCTTCAATTGCGGCAAATTATGAGGGTTGGATAGATTTGTTCGGATGGGGTACATGGGGTAATGGTGGAAATCCTTGTAACACATCTATAACACTTAATGATTATACATGGAGCGGAGATTTTGAGGGCTCTCTAGATGGCCATAGCGACTGGCGAACATTAACAAAATCTGAGTGGGCTGTATTCTGGAATAATTATTTGGGCAATCTGAATAAATGGGGACCGGCTCAAATATTAGATAACAATAATAATGTAATGTCAGAAGGTTTAGTATTCATTCCAGATAACGCTGGCTATTATGAATTTGCTAGTCAGCATAAGTATTATATTGATAATAAATTCTCTCTTGATGATTGGAATAATATGGAGAAAGATTATGGTGCTGTCTTTTTGCCTAGAGCATATAGACGTTATGGAGTTACTATGAACAAAAATACTTATTATTGGTCGTCATCACAAGGAGAAAATGATGGTTATGCAGGTGAAACAACACTAAATCCCACAGGTTTGAATGTCGCTGATTTTCAAAGGCCTGCAGGAAGCTCCGTCCGCCTCGTTCGATAAACATAGCTAACAGAGAAATTGCTTATAATCATCCGGTGCGGCCGTCAGGCCGCACCGGATTTTTATTAAAAAATAAATGTTCCTTTTTTGCGCCACAGATAAGGAAAAAGCTGTAATTTTGCAGCCGATTTAGGGTGTCCCTTCGCGGACTCAATAGGGAACCGGGTGTGAATCCCGGACAGTTCCCGCTGCTGTGATGGCCAATCGCCTGCCACTGTGCCACTGTCGCGACGCTCGTCGGACGGGAAGGCGGCAAAAGCGAGGCCTCAGTCAGAAGACCTGCCTCAAATCGCGAAACGAAGCTTCCGGGAATTGGAGCTGGGATTCTATTTCTTATAAGGTATGCCCCAAACAAGGGCGTAGTCTTGTTTTTTAGGCTTTCCCACATTTTTTCCAGAAGTTTTAAGGTGATGAAATTATTATCAAATCTTAAAAACTTTTGTATTATGTATTTTAAAAAATTTATCAAAAAAACTCATTTGTTGATCCTGCTGTTGGCGATATTTATGCCCTGGCAGGCGAAAACACAGGAAACACTTACGGTGTATAACGGAACGGATGACAACCAGTACGTCCCAATGTATGGCAATTATTTTGATGACTACACAAAAAGTGAATGCATTATTCCTGCTAGTGAATTAACCGGTATGGACGGAGGAACAATTACCGGACTTACATTCTATGCAAAAATGGTAGCAACCACAAACTCCAGCTGGGGTGCGGCAAACCAAAAGGTTTTCATTAAAGAAGTAACTGAAACAACCCTCGGAGGGAGTTTTAGCGGCATAGAAGGTGCAACCATAGTTTTTGATGGCTTGCTGACGATGCCAACGACCTCTACTGACGGGTACACCATTACTTTCACTGAAGGCTACGTTTATAACGGAGGCAACCTTTTAATCGGAGTTTACAATGACGATGACGGTAGCTATAACAATGTGAAGTGGTATGGCGTTAACAACCTTACGTCAGGCGTGTCGGCATACGGATATAATAGCAGTAGCCTTGCTAATGTTAGCTATACTGCCCAAGGATTCCTCCCTAAGACAACTTTCACCTACGAGCCTGCAGGAGGCGTGAGTTGCGCAAAACCTAAGAATTTCAATGCAACAGGCATCACCGCTTATGAAGCCACTCTGACATGGACCGCAGGCGACGAAGAAAGCAATTGGGACGTCTTCGTGACTACAGACTCGGAAGTCGTGCCGGATGATAACACTACTCCGACATATCAAGTCACGACATGCAGCAAAGAACTGACCGGACTGACCGCTCAAACCACTTATTATGCTTACGTTCGCGCCAACTGCGGCGGCGACTTTAGCAAATGGGTGAAAAAGGTGTTCAGCACCACACGCGTGGCATTGACAGTTGATGCGACACACCCTTATTCACAAGACTTTGAGACCAGCAACGACTGGGGATTTGAAAACGGCTCCCTAACCAACAACTGGTGCTGGGGTAGCGCTGTCAACAACGGTGGCGAAAAATCCATGTATGTCTCCAAAGACGGCGGCACAACCTATGAATATGCCCATGGCAATACATCCATTTATGCCTCCAAACTGTTCAGCTTTGCCCAAGGCACTTATACTTTCGTTTTCGACTGGAAAGCCAATGGAGAAAGCACTTATGATTATTTAAGGGTGGCACTGGTCCCCGGCGACGTTGAGTTTGCGGCAGGTACAAGCCTCCCATCAGGCGTTTCGGCTTCGAGCCTGCCAAACTCATGGATAGCCCTCGATGGAGGAAACAAACTCAACTTGGTAAGCAGCTGGCAAACCAAGACATCGGAAGCCGCCGTTAATGGCACATACACTATGGTGTTTCTTTGGCGTAACGACGGCAGTGGAGGAGAACAGCCTCCAGCGGCAATCGACAACATCAGCATCAGCTACATGACATGCCCGAGACCGACTTTGAGCTATGTCCCAAATTCCAACACCGCGTATACTGGCAGCGTCTCATGGACTGGAAGCACCGCTGACGCTTATGAAGTGGCTTATAGACCGACAAACGATTTCGACCCGTCGGATTATACTTTGTCGGATGTCGTTCGCATCCAGCTTGAAAATGTGACCGAATACAACTACACCTTGGAAAACCTCACTCCAGAGACAAAATATTACATCTATATCCAAGCCAATTGCGGCACTGAAGACGGACTGAGTTCATGGAGCATCCGTGTGATTTTCACCACCTTGGCAACATGTTTGGCACCTTCCTATTTGACAGACGAGTCGGTAACCTCAACATCGGTGAACCTAAGCTGGACAAAAGGCGCTGATGACCAGGATGCTTGGCAGTTCCGCTATAAAAAGACAAACGACACTGATTATAACTATGTTTTAGTTGAAAACCATCCGGAAAACACCTACACCTTACAGGGTTTGGAACCAGCCACATCATATCATGTGAATGTGCGCGCCTGGTGCGGTGGCGACGACTACAGCAAATGGAGCCTGGCAAACCAGTCATCGGACAAGACCATCACTACGGCATGTTCCGAATTGATGCTGCCTTACACCTGCGACTTTGAAGGCGCGGTGGAGACATCAGGACACTTCGCAAGTTATCCGGTACCAAAATGCTGGGATAGAATAGAGATGCAATACGGCAGCTATTCGCCATACAGCTATTATCCATATGTTTATAGCCAGAGTTCGGATGCCCATGGTGGCACCAAGAGTTTGCGTATGTACAGAACTCCAAACTCGGCAACCCAAACCATTATCATGCCTGCAATCGACGACAGTTATCAGATGAATAACCTTCAAATAAGATTCTGGGCGAAAGCGGGGTCGTCAAACAACACACTTTATGTCGGTATTATGGAAGGCGATAATTTTGTGGAAGTGGCCGCTGTTGAAGGCGTTTCGACAACATACGCTGAATTTACAGTCCCGTTGTTAAATTATACTGGAACTGGCAGAAATATCGCCATCCGTTGCGGTTCCTCAACAGGAAACAGTTATCTGTATTTCAATATTGATGATGTGTCGGTCGAAGTCATCCCTACATGCTGGGTCCCTACTGCATTGGCTGTCAAAGAAACGAGCTATAATTCAGCCTCATTGACATGGAACGCCGGCAAAGACGAATCCGAATGGAACATCCAGTATAAGAAGTCTTCCGAAAGCGAATGGGGTAATCCGATTCACGTGACATCACTGCCTAATAACGAAAACCCATACGTTTTGACAGGCCTCAAACGTGGTGCGACATACGACGTGAGGGTTCAGGCTTATTGCGATGCCGACGACCAGAGCGAATGGTGCAATCCAATAAGTTTCACAACAGACTGCGGCGTGTGGCCTATCGACGACGAAAACGCATTGTTTGAAGGCTTTAGCGGAGATGCGTTCCCTCCGGCGTGCTGGGACTGGATCAGGGTGAACAACTACTACGGCTGGCAACACAGCACCAATGTCAATGACCCTGTCGACCCAACAGGAACCGCATTCAGCTATTGGCCAAGCGGTGACACTTACCTGATTCTGCCACACATGCATATCAATGGTAATGCCACACTTAGTTTCGACATGGCATTCTCATCAAGCGGCTCGGGCGAGGAGAGCTCTGTCGTGTTGTCGACAACCGGCAAAACAGCTTTGGATTTCACAAAGACACTGTGGACAGCCACTGATTTCCCGACGACAAAGACAAATGTTAGCATCAATCTTTCGGCTTACAATGGTCAGGATGTCTATATCGCATTCAAATTTGCAGGTGTCGGCACCAGCGGCCGTATGTGGTATGTCGACAATGTGGGCGTTTACTGCACATCATACCCGAATGTGGTTCAGGGTTACACCACCAATGCCGACGGATGGCGCCTGATTGCATCGCCTTTGGCTGAGACAATACTGGCAAATGATGTTATTAACATGACTACTGGCGATTTCGATTTGTATCGTTTTAACCAAAGTGCTGATAATCAATGGGAAAACTGGAAAACGGATGGTGCCGGTCACTATCATTTCGGATTGGAGTCGGGAAGAGGTTATCTTTATGCAAACAACGCCAATACCACATTGACATTTATCGGCACAACATATTCGGGCGACGGTAAGGTGACGTTGAGCAAGGCGGCAGGCTCGTCGCTGGCAGGCTGGAACCTTATCGGCAACCCGTTTGCACAAGCTGCCACAGTCGCAAAAGACTTTTATGTGATGAATAACGAAGGCTCCGGCTTCATCGCCTCTGCAGGACATAACGTGGCGGCAATGGAAGGCATCATGGTGTATGCCGAAAACGATGGGGAAATCGTCACATTCGTTCCAAATACGAGAAATTCTTTGACAGATGAGCAAATTGTTCTCAACCTGAGTCGTGGCGAGAGTGACGTCATCGACCGTGTCATCGTCCGTTTAGGTGAAAGCGGCACGTTGCCAAAATACTCGTTGAACGACAATAGCGCAAAGATATATGTCGCACAAGAAGATGCGGATTATGCCGTGGTTCATGGCTTTGAATCTGGCAACATGCAGGTCGGTTTCGAATCGAAACATATTGGAGAGTTCAGTTTCAGCGTTGACGTTGAAAACGCCGATGTGAGATATCTGCATCTTCTCGACAAAATTACTGGTGACGATGTTGACATGCTTAGTGAAGGATACTACACATTCATCGGTTCGCCGGCCGACAGAAAAGACCGTTTCGTGTTGTGTTATGGCTCCTCAGCAAGCACTGTGAGCGATGTTTTCGCATATCAAAGCGGTGATGAAATCATCGTCAGCGGCGAGGGCGAGCTGCAGGTGTTCGACATGATGGGACGAATGATCTCAACCCGTCGTGTAACCGGTGTAGAGACGGTTGAAAAACCGTCTCAAACAGGAGTTTACATCTTCAAACTGAATGAGAAGACACAGAAAATTGTTGTCAGATAACATTGAATGAGATTCCTCACCCCTTCGGGGTTCGGAATGACAACGTTGCTATTGGAAGGACCGTTGTCATTCCGACCTCGACCGGAGGGAGAGGGAGGAAACTCAAACAAATGTGACGGGCACAAACAGAAGATATGAATAAATAAAAAAATTACCAAATATGAAAAAGTTATTATTAGCAACAGCATTGATAATTTCGATAAGCTTCGGAGCGAAGGCTCAGATTGGCCACACCGACGCCTTCTTCAACGACTGGTCGGAGAGCGACCTGATGCGTGACATCACACTTATCTCACTACCTAATGAACACGGTCTGGACACTGACGTCAACGCCCCATTGGGCAGCGGGTTGGTCATCCTTGGCGCTCTTGGCGCGGCATACGTTTTGAGAAGGAAGAAATAGGCTTGATAGTCAAGACTTTAAGACAATGGGTCCGGTGTTTTGCCGGGCTCATTTTTTTTTGCTCAATAAATTTTAATATTAATTCTTTTATATGAAAAAGATTCGTATATTTGCCAAACTATAAAATAGGTGTGAAAATATTGAAGAAATATTCATAAATCATTCATTAACATAATTTTACGAAATATGGCAAAAGTAAAATCATTGGCAGAATTGAAGGCAATGAGAGAGAAATTACAGTCAAATCTCGACCTTCGTGAAAAGAGCAACAACCCTGACGCATTGGTTCAGGTGAAAGTCGCTATGGCAACTTGCGGTATTGCCGCCGGTGCAAAACAGGTGATGGAACACATGATGGAGAAAGCTGACCAGCTGAAGCTCAGCGTCGTTTTCACACAGACAGGCTGCATGGGCTACTGCCACGCAGAACCTACCATCGAGGTGAAAGTTCCGGGCAAAGACCCGATTGTCTTCGGTCACGTCGACAACAAACGCGCTGACGAGATTCTCGAGAAGTATGTCATGAACAACGAACTCGTTGAGGGTATCATCCCTGTGAACTATGAGAAAATCTAATCATTCATTCTAAATTGGAGGACATTATATGACAAAAATCAAAACGCACGTGCTTTGCTGCGGTGGTACCGGATGTAAGGCATCTGCAAGTGATGAGATCATCTCAACCTTTGAAAAATTATTGAAGGAAAAAGGTTTGCAAGATGAAGTTCAGGTCATCAGAACAGGCTGCTTCGGCTTCTGCGAGAAGGGCCCTATCGTAAAGATGCTTCCTGACAACACATTCTATACTCAGGTCAAACCTGAAGATGTCGAGAAAATCATCAACGAGCACATCATCAAAGGTCGTAAGGTCACAGACCTTCTCTACCTCGATCCGGAAAACAAACAGCATGTCGCCGACTCAAAGCACATGGGTTTCTACAAGAAACAGCTCCGTATAGCTTTGCGTAACTGCGGTTTCATCAACCCAGAAGACATTGACGAATACATTTCACGCGGTGGTTATGAGGCTATCGCAAAGGTTCTCGGTGAGATGACACCTCAGCAGGTCATCGACGAGATCACCAAGTCTGGTCTCCGTGGCCGTGGTGGCGCGGGCTTCCCGACAGGTGTGAAATGGGGTCTCTGCGCGAAGAACCAGGCCGACCAGAAATACGTCATCTGCAACGCTGACGAAGGTGACCCGGGTGCGTTCATGGACCGTTCAATCATGGAAGGTGACCCGAACTCAATCATCGAGGCTATGGCTATCTGCGGATACGCTATCGGCGCAACAAAGGGTTTGGTTTACATTCGTGCTGAATACCCATTGGCAATCCACCGTTTGCAGGTTGCTATCGCTCAGGCTCGTGAATACGGCCTCCTCGGCGACGACATCCTCGGCAGCGGCTTCAACTTCGATATCGAGCTCCGCTACGGCGCCGGCGCATTCGTCTGCGGTGAAGAGACAGCTCTTATCCACTCAATGGAAGGCAAACGTGGTGAACCTACTTTGAAACCACCATTCCCGGCTGTTTCAGGTTACATGGCAAAACCATCTAACGTCAACAACGTCGAGACATTCGCAAATATCCCGATCATCATCACCAAGGGTGCTGACTGGTTCGCATCAATCGGATCAGAGAAGTCAAAAGGTACAAAGGTGTTCGCATTGGCAGGCCAGATCAACAACGTCGGTCTTATCGAGGTTCCTATGGGAACAACACTCCGCGACATCATCTACGAAATCGGTGGTGGTATCAAGGGTGGCCGTAAGTTCAAAGCTGTCCAGACCGGTGGTCCTTCAGGCGGCTGCTTGACAGAGAAACACCTCGACACAGCTATCGACTACGATTCACTGATGGCTGCCGGCTCAATGATGGGCTCAGGCGGTATGGTCGTCATGGACGACACATCATGTATGGTTGCTATCGCCAAGTTCTACCTCGAGTTCACATGCGAAGAGAGCTGCGGTAAATGCTCACCATGCCGTATCGGTAACAAGAGAATGCTCGAAATCCTCAACAAGATCACAGAAGGCAACGGAACAATGGACGACCTCCAGGAGCTCCGCAACCTCGCCGCTGTCATCAAAGACACAGCATTGTGCGGTCTTGGCCAGACATCACCTAACCCGGTATTGTCAACACTCGACAACTTCTGGGATGAATACGTTGAGCACGTCGTCGACAAGAAGTGCCGCGCTGGTGTCTGCAAGAAACTCATGAACTACGTCATCGACAAGGATAAATGTATCGGCTGCGGCAAATGCGCCAAGAACTGCCCTGCAGAAGCCATCTCGAAGACCAGCTACATCGCCGAAGGTCACAAACTTCCTTCAATGGAAATCGACACAACGAAGTGTATCAAGTGCGGTGCATGTATGAGTGGATGTAAATTTGATGCTATTTCTGTCAAATAAAATAGAGGAGGAGAAAGATATGATTAATGTAACAATAGATAACAAACAGATTCAGGTCGCAGAAGGCACAACAATTTTGAAAGCTGCCCGTCAGGCCGGTATTCATATTCCTACCCTCTGCTATTTCGAGTTGGCAGGAATGAACTTTGAGAACAAACCAGGTGGATGCCGTGTTTGCGTTGTCGAGATCACAAAGGATTTCAACGGCAAACCACGTCGTAACCTTGCTCCAGCTTGCGCCACAGACTGCGTTGAAGGCATGGAAGTCCTCACACACAGCGCACGCGTCATCAACGCACGCCGCACTGTCGTTGAGCTGATTCTTTCAGACCACCCGACAGACTGCTTGACATGCGCCAAGTCAGGACAGTGCGAACTCCAGAAGCTCGCCCAGAACCTCGGTATCCGCGAAATCCCATTCCATGGCGAACAGTCAACATACCGCAAGGACATGTCACCTTCAATCGTGCGTGACATCGACAAATGTATCATGTGCCGCCGCTGCGAGAACGTATGTAACAACATCCAGACCGTCGGTGCTTTGTCAGCTGTGAACCGTGGTTTCAGTGCCGTCGTCGCTCCAGCTTTCGAGCAGGACCTCATGGATTCACCATGCGTCATGTGCGGTCAGTGCGTCCAGGTGTGCCCAGTCGGCGCTCTCAGCGAGGTTGACGACACACGCAACGTCATGGCAGCCATCAATAATCCTAAGAAGACCGTCATCGTCAACACAGCTCCTGCAACACGTGTCGCCCTCGGCGAAGAGTTCGGCATGGAACCAGGTACCATCGTCACAGGCCAGATGGCAGCAGCATTGCGCCGCCTCGGCTTCGACTATGTGTTCGATACAGACTTCACCGCTGACCTTACCATCATGGAAGAAGGTACAGAGCTCCTCGGCAGAATCAAGAAGTTCATGGCAGGCGACAAATCAGTGCGTCTCCCTATCTTGACATCATGCTGCCCAGGTTGGGTCAACTTCTTCGAGCACAACTTCCCAGATATGCTCGACGTTCCTTCAACAGCCAAGTCACCTATGCAGATGTTCGGTGCTGTCGCAAAGAACTACTGGGCAGAGAAGATGGGCATCAATAGAGAAGACCTCGTCGTCGTTTCTATCATGCCTTGCTTGGCAAAGAAATACGAAAGCAAACGTAAAGAGTTCTACAAAGACGGTAACCCGGATATCGACTACGTCCTTTCAACACGTGAGTTGGCCCGCTTGATCAAGCAGTTCAACCTCGACCTTAAGGACATGCCATCAGAGGATTACGACGATCCACTCGGCGAGTCAACAGGTGCTGCTGTCATCTTCGGTGCAACAGGCGGTGTTATCGAGGCTGCAACACGTACAGCTTACGAGGTGTTCACCGGTAAGGCTCTTCCTAAGATCGACTTCACAGAACTCCGTGGTATGGACGGTATCCGTGACGCTTGGGTTGACTTCAACGGCACCCCAATCCACATCGGTATCGCTCACGGTCTGGCAAACGCACGCAAGCTCCTCGAAAGAGTTCGCGAAGGCAAAGAGCAGTTCCACGCTATCGAAGTCATGGCTTGCCCAGGCGGTTGCGTCGGCGGAGCTGGCCAGCCATATCACCATGGCAACAGCGAAATCATCAAGAAACGTACAGAAGCTATCTATCGTGAGGATGCAGGCAAACCAATCCGTAAGTCACACGAGAACGCTTCAGTCATGAAGCTCTACAAAGAGTATCTTGGTGAACCATGCGGCCACAAGTCACATGAACTGCTGCATACACACTATTTCGACAAGTCAGAACATGTTGAGATTAGCGAAAAATAATTGTTGGAAAATTAAAAATTGAATATTATGGCAGTTATTAAATTATCAGAAGATAAAATCAACTTCATTAAGGATGTTTGCAAATCATTCCATAATGACGGTGGTGAAGTTATCAACGTGCTTCACAAGGTTCAGGGTGAGTACGGCTACCTCTCAGCAGAAGTTCAGGAACTCGTCGCTAAGGAGTTGAACATCCCTGTATCAAGAGTTTACGGTATCGTTTCATTCTATTCATTTTTCACCATGACTCCAAAGGGCAAACACCCGATTTCAGTTTGCTTGGGTACAGCCTGCTACGTGCGTGGCGCTGAGAAGGTTTTGGATGAACTGAAACGTCAGCTCGGCGTTGAAGTCGGTGGCACAACACCTGACGGAAAGTTCTCATTGAACTGCCTCCGTTGCGTGGGCGCCTGCGGTCTTGCTCCAGTCGCTATGATCGGTGACAAGGTCTACGGCCGTCTGACACCAGACAAAGTCAAAGAAGTTTTGGCTGAGTATAACGATTAATAGGGTATACCTTATTAATTAATATGAAATGTAGAGACGTCACATTGTGGCGTCTCTACGTGTTTTTTATGTTATTCGGAAAATAAATGTATTATTCGCCGAAAATGTTTTTTTGCAAAAATTTAAACGACATATTATGTAGAAAAAACGACATATTGACATATAAATAGCGGTTCGAAGCTATTCTTGATACCCAAAATTCCACAAACTCCTGAAAAGGACACACTAATCAAGAATAAGTTTCCAGATTGCCATCTTTGCATGGCGTGGAATGACTTGTTGGATTAGTGCGGGCGTTGAGCGTGGCGGAGTTTGCACGGAGAATACATTGCGAGCGAACCAACGTTTATAAAATATTTAACCGCCGTTCCATCGATGTTGAGCTTCTTGTGAAGATTCCCGAAGAGAATATCGCTGTTTTGGCAAAAACCATAAAATCTTTAAAAAGTTCAAAGAAAAGTTGTGAATAATTATCACGGTTTAGTGAAATGCAATCACGGTTGAGATAGGGGATAGTATATGAGCTTTTGTAATTTTGTGGTGAAGAATAATTCAACTTAATGTTTAACTAAATTTATTAAAAAATGAAAAAATTATTTATTGCAGCGTCGTTGATCATCGGGATGGTGGCAAGCGCAATGGTGTTGAGCTCGTTCAGTGAGCCGAAAACGAATGTTTTTTGTTCACAGCTTAAAGTAAATGTGCCTATTTATTGGCAGGGAGTGGCTTATTGTGATGTTAGGGGTGTGGTAAATGATAATAATGCATTTGTATCTATAGATGTTTATCAAACACCTAATGCTTGCAACTCTTTTTACGCAATAATAAAAAGGACAGGTGGTTTAAGTGGTGGTCAAGTAGGAGATGAAGTCTGGGTTTGTGAAAATCCTGATTATGATCCAAATACAAGTTGGCGTGGTGTTTATAAAAAGACAAGCTATTATAAATATTATATTTCATACTGCAATCGCTATTTCTATTTTAACATGTAAAATATAATTTATCAATCAAATTGACATTAGCTTAATAATTATTAAGCTAATGTCACACAAGTAAAACTATTATGAAAGATAAAACTTTTGCACAAGAGTCTATTTTGAAAAGAATAGAAGAAAAGTCAGAGTGGGGAAATAATTTCCAAGATTACTCCGAACATACTGATTATGAGGCCTATACAGATTATAATGACTGCCATGGAGATTATTACGATTATGAAGTGGCAAATTAATTAAATATAAACATGTGTATAGAATTAAATCTTGCATTAGATATTTGCGTTGGTATATTTAGTGGAATTATATCTTCAATAATTGCTTGGTTCATATTAAATATTGTACTGACACCTTCCTTGGAAATTGAAGATACGGTTCAATATAAAGACAATAGGCGATTTGTTAGAGTTAGAAACAGATCGTGTTTTGATATATATGAAGTTGTATGTAGAGCAGAATATTGGTATGGAAATAATAAAGCTTCATATAAACGGACTAATACACCTATTTCTTATTTGGAAAAGAGGCATGGATTGGTGGCAGTGTCGTTAAGTGGAGAAGGATATGTCAACGAATTTTTTAAAACAATGGATGAAAATAGCTATATTATAGTTACAGTTACATATCAAAACAAGTTTGGTGTAAAGAAAACTGCGAAACAGAGAATTAATCTTGCCGAAAACTATATGTAATGGTAATTATCCTAAAACCCACTTATTCCTGCAACTTCCGTTGCAAATACTGCTACCTTAGCAATGAGACTAAAAAGCATAAAAAAATTGTTTGACATTGCGTTTGCAAAGAAAATCATACTTCAAACTAAAGATTACCTAAAAAGCCATCCGCGCCAGAAGGTCACTTTCATTTGGCACGGCGGCGAGCCTCTGCTGTGGGGCATCGAAAACTATCGTGAGATTTTCGCTTTCATGCAACAGGAACTGAAAGGGATCAACTACCATAATTCTATACAAACCAACCTTTCGCTGTTTAATGATGAGTTTATCGACCTGTTTTTGAAATATGATGTCAAACCAGGCTTCTCTCTCGACGGCACAAAAGATATTCACGACCAGCAGAGGGTGGGAGCCAACGGTCAACCTACGTTTGATTTGATAATGTCAAAATTGGCACTTTGCCACGATAAAGGCTTGAAACCGGGCTGCATCGTTGTTGCAGGCAAGAAACACATCGGACATATTTCGGAGCTTTACAACTTTATGAAAGAGAATAAGTTGAATTTTAAGTTCAACCCATTGTTCTCGGCGGGTGAAGCTACAAACAATATCGATGAATATGGAATCACGCCTGATGAATATGCCAAAATGTCAATTGAGCTGTTCGATTTGTGGTTCGACGACAACCAAGGCGAAATAACGGAGTCTAATTTTGTTGAGATTGCGAGCAATATTGTATCAAAGAAAACCACTGGCTGCATGTTCAGCCGCAATTGCCAGGACAATTTCTTCGCCATTGCTCCAACAGGTGATGTTATGCCTTGCGGTCGTTTCTGCGATGATGATTTGCTGCATTATTCTTACGGAAATTTGCACAATGAAACATTGTCGGAGATATTGCCTCGCATCAAGCAAAGTGAAATCTATAAACGTGCAGAATATATAGAAAAAGGTAGTTGCAAATCGTGTAAATGGCTCAACATCTGTCATGGTGGCTGTCTCCACGATGGCTTTCTTAATTCTGGAGACTTCCGGAGTAAAACGTTTTTATGTGCAGCTTACAAAAAGATCTTTGCTCATATTGAGAAAAGGTTGAAAGAGGCAGAAATTCAATAAAACATTTTTAACTGGTCACAATTTGCGACCGGTTATTCTTTTATGCTATTCCTCAGCACTTCAGGACTGTTCAAGTACTGTTCTCGTACATATAAATCAATTTGTACCTTCTCAATACAACCAAATATCGATAATTTCTCTTTAAATGTGAAAAGACTTGTTCTTTTGGTCCTAATTCCGGCATCATTTCAAGATAGCCTGTTGCTTTAAAGATTTCATCAATAATGGTTTCCGCAAAACGAATCGAAATGTCCTCATAATAGTGGAAGAGATTTTCAACATCGCTTCGCGCTAATGGGGTCCATTTCACTTTAACCATGACTTCGCGATTTTCCTAAATTCGGTATTTGTCATGCAATCTCTATCTGCGTCAGCGTCGGCAGTAGATTGAATAATGCGCTGTTCGGCTTCAGCTACAGTGTAATCGCATGGCAAAACCATTTCTTCTATTTCTGAATAGTTAAACATATATTTATTTTTTGCAAAGATACAAAAAACTTGAAATCACAATCTGTGACTTCAAGTTTTTTTTTGAATCAATTCGGATAGGCCTAAAACCTCATCTCCAGATTAACCTTCACCTCCGGATGCAGTGATTTTCCTACCGGGCAGGTGTCGGCGGCACGTTTGAGCATCGCCTTCTGGGCGTCGGTGTAGTCGTTTTTCGGGAAGGTAATCACAATGTCGATTTGTCCGATACGGCGCGGGTCGGCAGCCATGGTCTTCGTTATCTCGTATGTGGCGCCGTCGATGTTGAAGCCTTTTGTCTGTGCCGTGATTCCCATGATGGTCATCATGCAGCCTGCCAGTGCGGCGCAAGCCAAATCGGTGGGGGAGAAAGCTTCGCCCTTGCCGTGGTTATCTGTCGGAGCGTCGGTGATGATGGTGCTTCCCGACTGCAAATGCGTCATCTCGTTGCGCAAATTGCCTTTGTAAGTCCCTTTTATTGTTGCCATAGTTATGATATTTTCTGCAAAGATATAAAATTTTT
The DNA here is from genome assembly GCA_900315175.1 of uncultured Bacteroidales bacterium. Taxonomy (GTDB): domain Bacteria; phylum Bacteroidota; class Bacteroidia; order Bacteroidales; family F082; genus Limimorpha. The sequence continues at coordinate 4,798 of OMYA01000002.1, read as the reverse complement.
ATTATATTTGCATTTTAAAAATGCCTGTTTCGAACACCTTCTGTCCGAGAGTGTTCATTACGCTGATGGTCATCGAGCCGTTGCCTTCGATGTTGAGGATGCCGTTGGTCGGGTTAGGGTAGAGGCTGACGTTGTTGTATGTCAGGAATATGCCGTCGCTGTGTTCGCCTGAGGTGTAAAGGACTGCGGTTGTCTTTGCGCCGGAGCATCAGTATGGTGTTGGTGGCGACACGGGAAACGGTCTTTTTTCTGATAAAATCAATTATCGGCATATCCGAAATTTTGTTATTAGATGCAAAAATACACAATATAATAACTTTCATGTTATGATTTTTTTATATTTGCACCTAAATAAGAAAAAATACTATGAAAAGATATCTGTTAACTCTGGCGCTTGTTTGTTTCGCGTTCATAGCGAGAAGCGGCAATGTCTTTATTTTTGAACAGTTCGACAACTCATATCTGCCTACAGGCTGGTCTGTAAATGGCTCTCAAGCCGATTATTGGCAGTTGATGGAGACGAATCATGCAGGAGGTACACCGTATGAAGTTGAGTTCTATTGCAATATCAATGGTACGTGGAGGTTGACTACAAATGCTGTGGATCTTACCGGTGTGGAAAGTGTTGATTTCTCGTTTAAGCATTTTTATGATCAATCGATGGGCGTTAATCTGACAGTAGGAATCGCCACAAAATCAGGCAATGAATGGCATAGTGGATGGTCACAGACTTACACCTCAGGCGGGCAATATCAGGTGAATGCAACGATTGCGACGGAAGATATGGGCAAGCCTAATGTGAGTTTCTGTATCTATTTTACCAACTCCAACGATATGAATTTCAGCTATATTTATATCGATGATATATCAGTGTTTATTGAGCAAGATCTGGATTTGGATTTACAGGATATTAATGTGGATGAGGCACAGGCTAATAGGATATTTGATGTCGGCATGCGCCTGTTTAACACTGGTAACAATGACGTTACTTCTGTGGAATGCTCTTATCAATTCAATGACAATCAAGTCGTTACTCAGACGTTTAACGAGAATATCCCTAGCGGTACGTTTAAGAATCTTACTTTCGATGTGCCGGCGAATCTCATTCCTGACGATTATAATCTGACCATTAATATTAATAAGGTGAATGGCGTTGTTGACAACGATATCTCAAATAATTCTATGACGAAGAAGGTGTCGGTTGCATGTGTTCCGGCTTCAAGAAAGCCTTTGTTTGAGCATTTCTCGGCTTCGTCATGTGGCACGTGCCCGGTGTTAAGCGAGGCGATGGATAATTTCTGCAACAACAATCCCGGAACATTCACTTACGTGAAATATATGATGAACTGGCCACCACCTGGTGACCCGTATTATACTCAGGATGGTAACATCAGAAAGACGTATTATGGTGTAAATCAGATACCTTGGCTGTTTATGGATAGTTACGCCTGTGGTGTCAATGCCCCGTCGCAGTCACTCTTTAATGAACATCTGAACGAATCAGCGACCATGGAAGTCGGCGGCTCGTACTATACCGATGGCAACATAATTCACATCAACGCTGAGATTATGCCGTTTGCCAGTTTGGATGACGTGAGAGTATATGTGTCTGTAAATGAAAAGGTTACATATAACAATGCGACGACAAACGGAGAGACGTCGTTCCACCACGTGATGATGAAGATGCTGCCGAATGCGCAAGGTAACACGATGTCGCTGCATGCCGGACAGCTGGAGCGCTTGACGTTCGATTATGATATGTCAAGCACACATGTGGAAGAGATGAACGACCTTGAGGTGGCTGTATGGATTCAGAGGCATGAGACAAAAAGAGTTTACAACAGCAGGTTCCTTTTTGAGACTGAAAATCATCCGTATCGTCCTGAGAATCTGACGGTTGAGAAGACTGGCAACATTATCCAAGCTAGCTGGGAAGCGCCATCGCAGGTCACCCCGTTGGGCTATAACATCTGGCTGAATGAAGATTTGATTGTAGAGAATTTCAATGGCACAAATTATAATTTCAACGGTGCTGACGGAGATTATTACTGTGTACAAGTGCAGGCGGTGTATCCGAATAATATAGTATCGGTGAAAGCCGTCGCAACAACCAACGAACATTGGGCAATAGGCGAGGTGGACGGTGAGAGGTTGTCTGTCTACCCGAATCCTGCGGATGATGTCATACATGTTGAGACGTCTTCTGAAACGTCTCAAATATCAATTATGAATCTTCACGGTAATTTGATTAAAACATGTTTCTTAAATAATAATCACGTAAACGTGGGCGATTTGCCGAATGGCGTGTATTTCGTTGAAATAAAAGAGAATAACGGTGTTCGCAAGATTGCGCGCGTCATTATAAATCATAAATAAAGATTATGAAAAAAGTTTATATTACAATTGTAGCAGTTTTTCTATGTTTTGCTGGCGTTTCAGCTGATCGTGCTGACGGTAAAATCAAAATAAACATAATTCTGAATGAGCAAGTCGATGCCGCAGAGTTGAGCCGAACGGCTGATGCTTTACCAAGCAAGACAGAGCGCCGTTATTTTGTGGTTAATACCTTAAAACGTCAGGCGGAAGAGTCGCAGATGGAGCTGCGGGCTTTTCTTAATGATTTGGAAATCAATGGCTTTGTTGAAGATGTCAGACCGTTGTGGATTGTCAACTCGATAAGTTGCTATGCGAATGATGCGGCTGTAGAAATGATTGCGAAACGTGACGATGTCTTGGCGGTTTATCCGGTTGAAGAGATTCGATGTGTTGAGTCAGAAGATGTTACGGCTCCTGTTGTGCGTGACGGTGGCCGAGAGATTGCTGAAAACGTCACGAAAGTGAACGCTGACAAGGTGTGGGAACTCGGCTATACAGGCGAAGGCGTTCTCATCGGCTTGATTGATACTGGCGTGAACCTTGACCATGCTGACTTGCAAGGAAATTTGTGGGATGGCGGCGTGGAATATCCTAACCACGGCTACGACTTTTATTCGCACGACAATGATCCGACGGATACGGAAGGTCATGGCACTCATGTGGCTGGAACCATTGTGGGTAATGGCGCTTCTGATACTCAGACGGGTGTTGCACCAGATGCTAAAATCATGGTGCTGAAGGTGTTTCATGGTGAAGAGAACCTCACAGAGCCGGAAATGTGGGTCGAGGCGATGCAGTTTGCGGTGGAGCATGGCGCCGATGTGCTTAACATGTCGCTCGGACAGCCTCTGCCAAACCCTTCGGTGAAACTGATGTCGCGACAGGCATGCGACAATACTCTTGCCGCAGGTGTGGTGGCAGCAGTTTGTGCAGGAAACTTCCGTCAGATGGCACCACTGGCACCTGCACCTCATAATATATGGTCTCCTGGCGACTGCCCGCCACCGTATCTGCATGAAGACCAGATGGTTAATGCTGGAGGAACAAGCTGTGTGATATCTGTCGGCGCCGTCGATTTCAACGATAACATTGCCGCTTTGTCGTCGTTCGGACCTTCGATATGGACCGACGTGCCCCAATACAATGATTATCCTTATTCTTCTGGCAGTTCGACGAATATCGGCCTTATCCGTCCTGATGTGTGCGCTCCTGGAATAAATGTCAAGTCGTTGGATTTCAATAATGTAAATGGCTACTGCCTTAAAAGCGGCACCTCAATGGCGACACCTTGCGTGGCAGGAACAATAGCCTTGATGCTCTCGAAAGACCATGAGCTGACTCCTGCACAAATTGACGAGATTCTGGAAACGACGGCCGTACATCTTTCAACGCATAAAAACAACGATTTCGGTTCGGGACGCATTGACGCGCTTGCAGCAGTGAACGCTATCGGAGACCTCGCTATTAATGAAACTGAAAATAATGGTGTTGGGGTCTATCCTAATCCTGCAAAAGACATAATTTACATCAAATACAACGATGCAGACACACAATCCGTCGTGTCTCCAATGATTTCAATTTATTCCATCGACGGGAAATTGGTGAAAAATTATAATACAAGCGACAATCAAATCCGAATCGATGACTTGAAATCTGGCGTTTATATTTTAAAGATTGGAATTGAGAGTGGATTCGTTTATAAGAGGATTGTAAAAATGTAATTGATATTTACAGATTAAGAGAGGTGCATTTCATAAGAAACGCACCTCTTTTATTTGGTGGATGATTTCTCCACTTCAGTCGAAATGACGACTATCTCCTGACGTTCACTTTTTGTGTTGTCGTAGCGTTACCAGTCTCAATTCTCACCATGTAGATCCCCGATTCGAAAGCACTCAAGTCGATGGTGGTATTGTTGGTTGCTGTAGTTTCGAACACCTTCTGGCCGAGAGTGTTCATCACGCTGATGGTCATAGAGCCCTCGCTTTCGATGGTGACGATGCCGTCGGTTGGGTTAGGGTAGAGGCGGACGTTGCTTGCGCTGACTTCTGCAACAGCTGTATTTTCGCAGTCGTTGTTGTATGTCAGGAATATACCGTCGCTGTGCTCGCCTGAGGTGTAAAGAACCTCGTCATTGGTGTTTTTGATTACGAAAGCGCATTCGGAGTCGGTGTCGTATCCTGGGCTTGTATGATACCAGCCGTGGTTCCAGATGAAGTTGATGTTGCCTTTCAGCAATGGCATCACCACTGTCTTTTCTGAGCCTTCTTCCATAGTGACAGCAGCAATACGTTGTCCGTTCTCGTCTGTCACGCTGATGCAGGCGCCTTTCCAGCCGTCGCCGCCTTCGTCGGAGAGTTCGAAGATGATGTCGCATTTGTCGCCGACGAGAATCTGAGCGTAGGTTCTCTTGCTGAAGCCG
>OMYA01000004.1 GCA_900315175.1 uncultured Bacteroidales bacterium | reverse complement strand
AGGTTCATTTTTCGCAAGGCAACCTGCAGGCTGTCGGAACCACGACTTCGTCGCCTACTTCCGGTTGGACATGGCGCTTTGCCGACAACCAGTACGATTGTAAAGGCGCTGCCGTCGCAAACACCAGCATTAACGGCAACGGCGCCGTTTCAACAAACGGCACTGTTGACCTCTTCGGTTGGAGCACAGCTGCAACATACTATGGAATTAATAATAGTGCAAAAGACTCCGATTATTCTGGTGCTTTTGTGGATTGGGGGGGAACCATTGGAAACACATGGCGCACCCTTAGCAAAGACGAGTGGACGTATTTGTTCAACACCCGCAGCAACACGATGGGTGTGACATGGGGCACCATCAACGGCAAAGGCAATGACTACACCACGACATGTACTACCGCTGGATGGAATGCTCTCGAAGCTGCGGGTTGTGTGTTCCTTCCGACTGCAAGCTATCGGGATGGTACTTGGGTCGACACAAGCGTTGTCTTAGGCGGTTACTGGACGAACACTTCCTCCGATAGCAGCACAGCGAACTTCTTGAACTTCGGTCCGACCCATTGGACTCTGCAGGACTATCATAGATATCGCGGGTACGCGGTGCGTTTGGCTCGCGTTGTTGAGTAGAATTTACCCCTTGCCCCATAACGGGCAGGGCGTAAAAAAACAAAAGCTCCGGTGTGTTTCAAAAGCACCGGAGCTTTTTTCTTTAACCACCTTTGGCGGCGGCATTAATGGCATTAAGGCCGTTAAGGGCATTAAAGCCCTTAAGGCAGCCGCTGTAAGGGGTTTAAGACTTAATGAGATTCCTCATTCCGAGCGGAGCGAGGAATCTCAAACTGCAATTTTTCTTTCTAAAGAAACTTTTTTGCCAAAAACTTTCTTTGTAAAGAAAAAAAGTTTGTATCTTTGCAGTGCGTAAAAATACTCAATGCAGTGCGTAAAATGTAAGGATATGTATAAAAGAATTGAATATCAGACCATTAAGTCGAGACTTGAAGAACCAAGAAGGTTTATTCAAGTGGTACTGGGGCCTCGTCGGGTTGGAAAATCTACCGTTGTAAGACAGGTTTTGGAAGAATTGGATGCTCCCTATATGTCGTTTTCGGCTGACAACGTTCCGGCAACCAATTCTGCCTGGATTTCAAACTGCTGGGCAGGAGTGCGTGATTTTATGGAAAACAATGCTTATCAAAGCATGGTTTTGGTTATCGATGAAATTCAAAAAATTTATAACTGGAGTGAGGCGGTAAAAAAGGAATGGGACGACGACACTTTTCACCATCGTGAGATAAAGGTGCTTTTGCTCGGCAGCAGCCGCGTTTTGCTCGAAAAAGGCCTGTCAGAATCGCTCGCGGGCCGTTTTGAGGAGATTCGCATGACACATTGGAGCTATCCAGAAATGAAGGAATGTTTCGGATTCACTCTAAACCAATATCTGTTTTACGGAGCATATCCTGGCGCGGCATCTTTGATTGACGACGAGGAGCGTTTCCAACAATATATACAATCCTCAATTATCGATGCCACTATCAACAAAGATATCCTTATGGACACGCCTATAGGCAAGCCAGCTTTGTTAAGACAGACATTTGAACTTGGTGCGGCTTATTCAGGACAAATTTTGTCATTAAACAAAATGTTGGGGTCGCTTCAAGATGCAGGAAACACGGCAACTTTGTCGGGATACCTCAATCTTCTTAACGAGAGCGGATTGCTTCGCGGACTTCAGAAATTCAGTATGGATATGGCTCGCCGCAAGGCAAGCATACCGAAACTGCAGGTTTATAACAATGCCTTGAAAACATTATTCACTCCATTGACATTTGAGCAGGCAATACTCGACCGAAAGGAATGGGGACATATTGTTGAATCGGGTATTGGAGCACACATTGTTAGTCAGGCATTTGCACAACGTTTTGAAGTGTTTTACTGGCGCGAGCGCAACGATGAGGTCGATTTCATCTTGAGAAAAAAAGACTCAGTTGTGGCAATTGTAGTGAAAAGCAACGCCGAGAAAAACACCTCTGGATTAAGCAGATTCAAAGAGATGTTCCATCCCAAAACAGCATTCGTCGTCGGTGATGGCGGAATTGGCACTGAAGAATTTTTGTCAATGGATTTGAAGAAACTGTTTTAAACAAAAAAAGCCTTGACGGCAACAAATAATTATAAAAAATCAACGTATCAAAAAATCTTTTTCGCAATGCAAAACATTCTCGCTTTACGTCAGCAGCTTCATGAAAACGCCGAGCTCTCGGGCAAAGAGGTGAAGACTAACGCCATCTTGAACGAATTTTTGGAAAAACTCAATCCCGATGTGCATATCCGTAACATCGGAGGCAACGGAATAGCCGTGGTTTTCAAGGGGAAAGAGCCTGGGAAACGTGTTTTAATTCGTGGCGACATCGACGCGCTCAACATCCCTGAAGGCGACCGTCACTGCTCGCACCGCTGCGGCCACGACGGCCATGCCTCCATCATTGCGGGATTGGCTGAGAAATTAAGCAAAAACCGTCCCGAGAGAGGCGAGATTGTGCTGCTTTTCCAGCCCGCCGAGGAGACCGGACAAGGCGCGAAGGCCGTCATCGCCGACCCGCAGTTCGAGAAGATAAAACCCGACATGGCGTTTGCCTTGCATAACATCCCGGGCTATGCGAAAAACACGATTTTGCTGAGAAAAGGCTGTTTTGCGGCAGGCTCTCTCGGCCTGAAACTCATCTTCGACGGCGTCACCGCACATGCGTCGCAGCCTGAGACAGGCCACAGCCCGCAGCATGTTTTGTCGGCGCTCGTTGACATTTTCGGCAAGAAAGCCGCCATGTTGCAAGAAGAGAAGCCGCTCACCATGATGACGATGACGCATGCCGTGTTGGGCGAGGAGACCTTCGGCGTGGCTCCTGCTCATGCCGAGATTTGGCTCACCCTGAGGTCGTTCGACAACGAGAAGCTGCAGCATCTCACCGCCGACGTGGTGCAGCTGTGTGCCATGGTCGCCGAGAAGCAGGATTTCGAGTTCGGAAGCAGCATACATGAGGCGTTTTCTGCCACCATGAATTCAGACGAGGCAGTGCAGGCCGTTGAAAACGCTGCAAAGTCGTTAAACCTTGAGTGTCAATATCTTGAAGAGCCGTTCCGCTGGTCGGAGGACTTCGGACGCTTCGCCGATGTGTGCCCGATATGCCTGTTCGGCCTCGGCTGCGGTGAGGACCACCTGCCACTGCATAACCCGGAATATGTGTTTGAAGACGAAATTTTGAAAACGGGTGTTGACATCTTCACTGTCATTTCGAGCGAAATGTAACGAAATGAAATGTAGTCGAGGAATCTCATTTATTTTTGTTTTTATAATACAAAATTTTATATTTTTGCAAAAAAATGACTGATGAAAAACATTTGTGTTTTTTGCGGAAGCAGCGTCGGCTCCGACAAGCGTTACACTGAGGCGGCGGCTCGTTTGGGCGACGTCCTCGCCGACAACGGCTGCACCCTGATCTACGGTGGCGGCAGCATCGGCCTGATGAACGTCATCGCCGACAGGATGCTCGAACGCGGCTGCGAGGTCATCGGCGTGATGCCCGCTTTTCTGCTCGGCCATGAGATAGGTCATCCGAGTATCACAAAGATGATTCCTACCAAGACCATGGCGGAGCGCAAGGAGATACTGATTCTCGAATCGGACGCCTTCATAGCCATGCCGGGCGGCTTCGGCACCCTCGACGAGTTCTCGGAAGTGGTCGTCGCCGACCAGCTCAGACTCATCGAGAAACCCGTCGCACTGTATAACACCCTCGGCTATTACGATGACCTGGTGCGCTGGATAAACCGAGGCATAAAAGACGGCTTCGTGCGCAGCGACCACAGCAAAAACATCATCGTCACCGACGACCCGAAGGAGCTGTTCCAACGGCTGGAGCAGTATCATCCGGTCACGATGGAGAAATGGATTCAGGATATCAAGGAAGAGGTTAAGAGTTGAGAGTTAAGAGTTGAGAGTTAAGAGTTAAAAGATAAGAGTTAAAAGAGAGGTTTTAGGATTATTTCGGAAGAACATTTTTTTAGATTTTTAAATTAGATTTTTTTAAGATTTTGAGCCGTAAGGCGACCAATTTAGTTAAAAGATAACAGAGAAAAGTTAAAAGATAAGAGAGGGATTTTAGGGTTATTTGGGAAGAACATTTTGAATGATTTTGTAATAGATTTTGAAAGATTTTGAGCCGTAAGGCGACCGAAAAAAATAAAAACTATGAATATTATTGGAATCACAGGAACTTTAGGTGCGGGAAAAGGCACAATAGTTGAATATCTCGTGGAGAAGAAAGGCTACGTCCACTACTCGGTGCGCGCTTTCATCACGGAAGAGATAAAACGTCGCGGCATGGAGGTTAACCGTGACACTTTGACAATGGTAGCCAATGAGTTACGTGCTCAGCATACGCCGAGCTACATAGCTGAGCAGCTCTACGACCGTGCCTACAACAACGGAAAGGACGCCGTCATCGAGAGCATCCGCACTCCCGGCGAGATTGCGGCATTGCGCTCAAAAGGCAACTTCCATCTGTTTGCCGTCGACGCCGACCGTAAGGTGCGTTATGAGCGTATCACAGAACGCAAATCGGAGACAGATTCAGTGAGTTACGAGACGTTCTGCGCCAACGAGGAACGCGAGATGAACAACGCCGACCCTAACAAACAAAACCTCGGTGAGTGCATCCATCAGGCGGACTATGTGTTTCAGAACAACGGCACCATCGAAGACCTCGACAAGAAAGTGGAGGAGGTGCTCCAAGATATTGAGAATCAGAAATATAAGCGTCCTTCTTGGGATGAGTATTTCATGAATCTCGCCGACACCGTGGCTGAGCGCGCCACCTGTGACCGTGGCCGCAGCGGCTGCGTCATCGTGAAAGACCGCCAGATCCTGGTGACAGGCTACGTGGGCTCGCCTCGCGGACTCCCGCACTGCGACGAGGTAGGACATTTGTTCAGGAAAATGATTCACGCCGACGGCCGCATCACCGAGCATTGCGTGAGGACAGTGCATGCCGAACAGAACGCCATCACACAGGCCGCACGACGCGGCATCGCCCTCGAAGGCAGCACTTTGTATTGCCGCATGACACCATGCCGCACCTGCGCCATGCTGATAATAAACTGCGGAATCGTACGCGTGGTGTGCCAACGCAAATACCACGACGGCGCCGAGTCGGAAGAGATGTTCCGCCAAGCTGGAATCAAGCTCGAATACGTGTACGACGAGGTTCAGACCTACGAAAGGCAATAATAGACAGGATTTCTTTTTTTTAGACAGGATTAACAAGATTTTTTTTAGACAGGATTAACAAGATTAACAGGATATTTAAACCTAAAATTAAAGCTTTTGGATGTATCCAAAAGCTTTTTTTATACTGAAAATCTTGTTAATCTTGTTAATCTTGTTAATCCTGTCTGCCTAAATCTTGTAAATCCTGTTAATCCTGTCTGCTTAAATCTTGTAAATCTTGTTAATCCTGTCTGCTTAAATCTTGTTAATCCTGTCTGATAAATTACATGTCAATCATGTCGGTTTCGGTTGTTTAGTATGTCAATTGCGAGGTAAATGGCATGTCGCATGGCTTCGGGGTCGGCGATGTTTTTGTTTGCTATGTCGTAGCCGGTGCCGTGGGTTGTGGATGTGCGCACCACCGGCAGGCCAGCGGTGAAACTGACGCCACCGTCGAAAGCGAGGACACGGAACGGGGTGAGACCCTGGTCGTGGTACATGCTCAGGATGCCATCGTATTTGCGCCAAGCGTCGGAACCGAAGAATCCGTCGGCAGGGAAGGGACCAAATGCCATAATGCCTTGTTCCCTAACGACTTCCATGGCAGGCTTGATAATCTCCTGCTCCTCACTCCCCATGATATTGTTGTCGCCCGCATGAGGGTTCATACCCAAAACGGCAATCTTTGGAGCCACAATGTTGAAATCTTTTATCAAACTGTTATGCATCAGTTTTAACTTCTTGATAATCAGTTCTTTATTGATGGTTTGTGGCACCTCTCTCAATGGGATGTGGTTCGTCACGAAACCGATGCGCATCTGATGGTTGACAAGAAGTGTAATGTATTCATTATCAGGGAAATACGACTTGATATAATCAGTCTGCCCTTTAAATTTGAATTGCTCGGAGATGATATTGCTTTTGTTGATTGGGGCTGTCACCAAGGCGTCGATGAGACCTGTGCGAAGGTCGTTGGTGGCGAGTTTCAGTGCCGCAAATGACGCTTTTCCGGCGACAGGAGTCGAAAACCCAGGCTCAACCTTGAGCTCCTCATCAGTGTGGTTGATGATGTTGATGCGCCTCGGCTGTGCCTGTGACGCGTCGCGAATCAAGGTGTAAGACATCTCTTCCATGCCGAAATTTTTCTTGTAATAAGAGAAAACTTTCGACTGACCGTAAACGATAGGAATAAAACCCTCGAAGATGCGTGAATCACATAAAACCTTGAGAATCACTTCGTAACCGATGCCGTTGATGTCACCCTGGGTGATACCAATTTTCGGAAGATTGGATGTCTTTAATTGTGGTGTCATAAGTGGAGCTCGTTTTTAACACGTCAAAATTACAAATCAATTTTCAAAATTCCAAATATTTTTTAATAAAAATTTAAAAATCAATTATTTATGTGAAAATTTCGTAAATTTGCGATATGCTTAACGAAGGATATACGATAAACGATATTGCCTCTGTTGTCGGAGGTCAAGTGCTTGGTAATCAATCTGATACAATTATCATCAAAGATATTTTATTCGACAGCCGACTGCTAATTGACGCTGAAGACACGCTGTTTTTCGCGCTTAATGGCGGAAGGGACGACGGGCACAAATATATCAGGGAATTATATGAAAAAGGGGTGAAGTCCTTCGTGATTTCGCGAAAAAACATTGAAAAATACGACGTTAAGGCACAAATTGACGCGTTGAAAAGGTATTCTGACGCGGTTTTTGTGGTTGTTGACGACACCTTGACGGCCTTGCAGACTTTGGCAGCATATCATCGCGCGCAGTTCGATATTCCTGTTGTGGGAATCACCGGAAGCAACGGGAAGACCGTCGTCAAGGAGTGGCTGTACCAGATTTTGTCGCCTTCGATGTCGGTTTGCCGCAGCCCGAAGAGCTATAACTCGCAAATAGGAGTGCCGCTTTCGGTTTGGCAGATGAACCACAGCAACGACGTGGCACTGATAGAGGCGGGCATCTCACGCCCGGGCGAGATGGAGAAGCTGCGCGAGATAATAAAACCTACAATCGGCGTTTTCACCAATATCGGCTCGGCGCACGGCAAGAATTTTGAGAATGTGCAGCAGAAAATCCAGGAAAAGATAAAATTGTTTAAGGACCTTGGCGCCGGCATTAAAGCCATTAAGGGCGTTAAGGGCGTTAAGGGCGTTAAGGGCTTTAATGGCCTTAATGCCGCCGCTGTGGTGTATTGCTCTGACAATATAGAAATCTCTTCAGCAATTTCTAATGCAAAAATTCCAGCATTTTCATGGAGCAAAACAGATAAACAGGCAAATTTGTTCATATCAGCAATTGAGGTCTCTGAGAACTCAAAATTCTCAAAAATCTCTGCTATCTATAATGGTAGTTTAATAGAAATAAATATCCCTTTCATCGACGACGCCTCTATTGAAAACGCCATCAACTGCTGGTGTGTGGCGCTGCTGCTTGGCCTCCCGAACGATGTCATCGCAGAGCGCATGGCTCATCTTGAAGCCGTTGAGATGCGCATGGAACTCAAAGCCGGCGTGCGTAACTGCTTGATTATAAACGACTCATACAATAACGACAGAAACGCTCTCGCCATCGCCCTCGACTTCATGAACGCGCAACGTCACGACAACAAAGTGCTGATACTCTCCGATATCCTGCAAAGCGAGCAAAAAGAAGAAGAACTATACAAAAACGTCGCGCAACTCATTGAAAACAAAGGCGTTGACATATTTATCGGGATCGGGGATGCAATCTGTCGAAATATGAAAAACAAATTGAAAATCGATTCATTTTTCTATGTTTCGACCGCTGATTTTCTTACCCATCATCCTATGAAAATGTTCGAGAATCAGATAGTTCTGTTGAAAGGCGCGCGCAGCTTCGAGTTCGAACGCATCATGAAGGTGCTGCAGCAGAAATCGCACGAGACAATACTCGAAATCAACCTCGACAACATGGTGAAAAACCTCAACTATTATCGCGGAAAGCTGAAAAAAGAGACCAAGATGATGGTGATGGTGAAAGCCTTCGCTTATGGCAGCGGCAACTACGAGGTGTCGAATGTGCTCGCATTCCATCATGTTGATTATCTTACTGTTGCCTACGCCGACGAAGGTGTCGAACTGCGAAATAAAGGCATCAAACTGCCAATCATGGTGATGACACCCGAGACAAACACCTTCGACGAAATCATAGAGAACAATCTCGAGCCCGACATCTATAGCTTCCGCTGCCTCTCGCAGCTGGAAGACGCCATAAATCAATTGGACACGCCTCTTGACAAGCCTGTCGGAATACATGTCAAAGTCGATACCGGTATGCATCGTCTCGGCTTCCTTCCGGAAGACATCGATGCCTTGATTGAACGCGTGAAAGCCAATCCGAAGATTAAAATAATGAGTGTTTTCTCGCATTTCGCGACGAGCGACATGCCGGAGGAGGACGATTTTGTGATGCATCAAGTCAATATGTTCGAGATGATGAGCTCGAAGATTGTGGCGGCATTCCCTTACAAAATCATCCGTCATATCCTGAACACTGCAGGCATAAGCCGATTCACCGAGTATCAATACGATATGGTGCGCCTTGGCATCGGAGTTTACGGCGTGGCCATCTGCGACGAAGACCGGGGCAAACTCCACAACGTGATGTCGCTGAAATCGACAATCAAGCAGATTAAAGAATACGGACCTGGCGAGACCATAGGCTACGGTCGCCACGGAAAGATAACGAAACCTTCGAGGATAGCAGTGATTCCTATTGGTTACGCCGACGGCCTGCGTCGTCAGCTCGGCAACGGCAAGGCCTGTTTCTGGGTCAACGGCAAACCTGCTCCTATCATCGGCAACATCTGCATGGACCTCACCATGATCAACGTCACCGGCATCGACTGCCAGGAAGACGACACTGCAGTGTTGTTCGACGACAACCACCCGATAGAAACCATAGCGGAAGCCTGCCACACGATTCCGTACGAAATCATGACAAGGATTTCACAAAGGGTGAAGCGAATCTATGTGAAAGAATAAGGCTTACGTCATTTCGACTGGAGCGTAGCGAAATGGAGAAATCTCCGACAAAAGATTTTGATGAATCCAATTGCCGGAGATTTCTCGACTCCACTTTGTTTCGCTCGAAATGACGAGGTGGATGCTATATTTTCTTCAATAAAATCAGATAAACCGGGAAGTGGTCGGAATATCCTGCGAGCCACACGCCGCCTGCGAATGAGCGCCACGGATAGCCGTTGTAGCGTCCGTCGTGCTGTTTCAGGAATTCTTTTGAGTGCACCATAGGTTTGAGCATCTGATATGTCGCGAACGGGTCGTTTTCGTCTTTGAGCAATGCTGGTGTGATGATGCATTGGTCGAGGACGCCTTTCACATCACGGTAATAGTTGGTGCCTTCTCCGTTTTTGTGCATCTTCCACATCGGGTTGAAGAAGTCGCCGTCTTCCATGTCTTCGACACGTCCTTTTGCGCGCAAACCCTCGATGATACTCTTGTTGGTGGGGTAGTCGTTGTAGTCGCCCATCATCACGATTTTGGCGTCAGGTTTCTCAGCCAGGATAGAGTCGGCGATGTGACGGCACAGGTCGGCGGCAGCCATACGTCCGGGCAGTGAGCGTTTCTCGCCTCCGTAACGTGAAGGCCAGTGCATCACAATGAAGCTCATCTCCTCATCGTCGAAAACGCCTGTCACCACAAGCTGGTCGCGTGAGATGAAGTTAGGCTGGCCTGGAACCACCAAACGATATGATTTGTGATTGGTCACTTTGAAATATTTGGGGTTGTAGAGCAAGGCCACATCGACACCACGGCGGTCGGGAGAGTCGTAATGCACTATTTGGTAGTTGCGGCTTGCGATTTCGGGCTGTGCCACCAGATCCTCAAGCACTGTCCGGTTCTCGATTTCAGAGACGCCGAGCACCATTATCCCATCAGGAGAATAGAACTTGTCGTTTTTGTCGGTGCCGATGGTGGAGATGGCATACGCCATATTATGCAGTTTCGTCAGATATTTCTCGGTGTTCCAGGCGTTCTTGCCCTGAGGCAGAAACTCCTCGTCGTTTTTGTGGGGGTCGTTAATCGTGTCATAAAGATTTTCGAGGTTGTAAAAACCCACAAGACCCATTTTATACTGCTGCTGCGCATAAATGGAAGTGACGGCAAAAAGCATCACTGCTGCAAATAAGCTTATTTTTTTTAACATAGGAGTGAAATATTTCGGTACAAAGTTAGACAAAATTTTCCAAACAACACTCAAAAAAAGTAATAATTAATTTTCACCTTTTTCATTTTATGTGGAAAATAATTCGTAAATTTGTGCCATTAAATTTTACTCGATGAAAAAGTATTTACTCTTACTTGCTGTTGTGGCTATCTGCTTGAATATGATGGCACAAGAGCAGAAAACTGACACCATCAGTGATAATACGACGCTGCCGACCATCATCATGATTGAGACGGACTATGACGATGCCCAGAGCTCGACGGATATCTCGAGCTTTTTGCAGTCGGCGCGCGACGCGTTCAACAGCATTGCGGCATACAATTTCAGTACCAGAAGATTCCGCATCCGCGCCTTCGACTCGAAGTACACTGAGGTGTTGATAAACGGCGTCGTTATGAACGACCCTGACGGCGGCCGCCCATATTATTCCAACTGGGGTGGATTGAACGACGTGATGCGTAACACGGTGATTCTGGTTAACTCAGGCATCACCTATGACGCTTTCGGCGGTCCCGGTGGCGTGACGGCTATCTTTACAAGGGCGAGTAACTACCGCAAACAGACTTCATTGAGCTATTCGTTGTCAAACCGCTCATATAACCATCGTCTGATGTTGACATACAGCACGGGTATGATGAAAAACGGATGGGCTATCACCGGTTCTCTTTCCGGCCGTTACACCCCGATGAACAGTCCTGTGAGCTGGTCGGAAGGCACATGGTATGCCGGCACGAGCTATTTCTTGTCGGTTGAGAAGAGGCTGAACAAGAAGAACTCGTTGGGCTTTGTGGTGTTCGGCTCTCCGTCGGAACGCGCAGGCACATCGCCGGCAGTGCAGGAGACGTTCGACCTTTTGAACGACAACTACTACAACCCGAACTGGGGCTGGCAGACCGGCCAGAACGGCAAACGTTTCGAACGTAATGCCCGCGTGAGCTCATACCATCAGCCAATGTTCCAGCTGCTGCATTACTGGAATCCCAATGACAAACTGCAAGTGAACACCACATTGTATTACTGGTTCGGCAAAGGTGGCTCCACCGCCCTCGAATGGGGTGAGGCAGCCGATCCGCGTCCCGACTACTACAAAAACCTCCCGAGCTATTACAAATACATGCTCGACCTCGGGAATGAAGGCTATACACAACAAGGCTATATCGACTACACCAACCAGTGGATCAATGATGTGAACATGCACCAGATCGACTGGGACAAACTGTATGCAGCCAACTCGAGAAACCTCAAGACCGTTAACAACGCCAATAACGGGGAACTGGGCACAGTGCAGGGCTATTTCTCAAAATATATCGTTGAGGAACGCCGTCAGGATAAGAACCAATACGGTCTGTCGAGCACCTTCAAATATGAAATCAACCCGCACGCCCACATCTATGGCGGTGTTAAGGCAGGTGTCTCCAAGACACATTACTACAAGAAAGTGGCTGACCTTCTCGGCGGCGACTACTACCTCGACATCGACAAATACGCCGACGGTGAGGCTTTCGACATCACAGATGACCAGCAGACCAACATCCGTAACAAAAACCATGTGGCGACAGTTGGTGACATTATCACTTACAACTATATCGCCAATGTGAATAAGGTTATCGGCTGGGGCGAGCTCACCTACGTGAAGAACCGCTGGTCGACATATGCCGGACTTGAGGCAAACTACACTCAGATTTATCGTACAGGTAACTTTGAAAACGGCCGTTTCCTTGGTAACGAGTCATATGGCGACTCCAGGAAACTCAACCTCATCAACGGCAGCTTCAAGGTGGGCGGCAGCTATGCACTCAACGGACGTAACTATGTTTTCGCCAATGTCATGCTGAAGAGCGAGGCTCCTGAGTTTAAGAGCGTTTTCGTGGCACCGCGCGTGCGTAACACCATCGTCAACAATGTCGATAATGAGAGAATCTTCGGCTATGACCTCGGTTATGAATACCGCTCTCCGTTTATGAAGGCACGTTTGTCGGTCTATCAGACACGTCTGGGCCAGCTTACATGGAACCGCTCATTCTACTATGAGTCGACAGGAAAATACGTCAACTACATCATGAACGGCATCGAGCAGCTGTCGCAAGGTATCGAGTTCGGCGCCGATATCAACATCACGCCAACCATCAGCGCACAGCTGGCAGGAACGGTGGGCGAGCATATCTACACCAACCGCCCGAAAGTTTACGTCTATGAGGATAACGACGCTCACGCCATCTACGACGGTGAGACCGTTTATCTTGAAGGCTACTACGTCGGCGACATGCCGCAGACAGTAGGCTCGGTGGGATTGAAGTACAACTCGCCAAAATATTGGTGGGTAAGCCTCAACGCCAACTATTTCGGCAATTATTACCTCGCCGTAAACCCGACAAACCACACAGTTGAGACGTTCGAAAATCTTTATGAGGAAGACTATCGTGTTGATGAACTTCTTAAACAAAAGAAACTTGACGACGCGTTTACACTCGACTTCTACGCAGGAAAATCATGGAATGTGAAGGGATGTACAATCCTTCTTAACTTAAGTGTCAACAACCTGCTTAACAACAAAGACATCATTCTTTACGGTTACGAACAGCTCCGTTCCGACTATGACGACCCTGAACGTTTCCCGGAGAAATACTCTTACCTTTATGGTATCAACTATTATTTAAGTCTAACAATCAGATACTAATGTGAAAGGAGAAATATCATGAAAAAACTCGCTATATTATTAATAGGTGTAACAATGGTGTTCGTCTCTTGCAAGAAAGAGTTGGACCGACCTGATATTACTCATTTCCCAAGTGGTAATGAATGGACTGTCGGTCAGATTTTGGACACCCTCGCCAACGGCACGTTCCAGTTTGACAAAGATTATCATAAAAACGCGACAGTGAAAGGCTACGTCATTGCTGACGAGTCGGGCGGAAACATTTATCGTACAGTGTATCTGAGAGGAGAGGACGGCAGATGTATCGCTCTGTACAGAAAAGGCGCGAACGATGGAGGAAGTGAGTCGTTTAACGTCAAGACAGGTGACTATATCGGCTATTCGCTTTATGGTTCGGTGATATCCGAATACAGCAGGCTTCCGCAGATTCAGGTGCAGGAATATGATGTCAACCGTTTGATCGTAATCTACGAAAGAGGTTGCAACGACAAGGTTCAGCCTGTCAGCACAACAATTGAGAGAATCAATGCGGGCGAGCATCTCTGCGACCTGGTGAAGATCAGCGACGTGCAGTTTGAGTTTTACGAAGGCTTGACTTACGCTGAAAATCAGACGAATACAAACAGATCGGTGATAAGCTGCGCGGGCGAGTCAATCATCGTCCGTACAAGTGGTTACGCATCATTCGCAGCAGAGCCGCTGCCGTCAGGAAAAGGCACACTGACAAGCATCGTGTCGGTTTACAACACCACATGGCAGCTTCTTATACGCAACACTTCAGATGTAGTGATGAATGAGCGCAGATGCGGCGAAGGCGGTGACCTTATGGAACTGCCATACGCCCAGAACTTCTCATCGTCATTTGGAACGTACACAACATACAGCGTGTTAGGCGACCAGGTCTGGAGCATCGATTTCCAAACAGCCAAGATGACCGGTTATGCAAATCAAGCCAACTATGAAAATGAAGACTGGCTGTTATCGTCACCGGTCATTATCGAAAATGTTGAACACGCTATGGTTACCGTGAATTATGTGGCACAATACACAGGCTTTGATGACGACGTGACGCTTCAGATCTCATCAGACTATGAGTTTGGTGACGACCCGACCAACGCCACATGGGCCAAGCTGGAAGCCGAATTCCCGAATACCGGCGGCTGGTATGACTTCCAGGATGTCGCCCTAAGTCTCGATGAATACATCGGAGACACGGTGACGCTGGCTGTCAAGTTCCTCTCGTCGACAACGAAGTCGCGTACTATTGAGGTGAAGAGCATCGCCATTGAAGAGGGCGAGCCTACCCCTGGACCGCAGATTATCTTCAGCGAGCCGTTCTCGGCAGGTCAGGGCGAGTTCACTATCAACAACGAGCTTCTCCCGGCAGGACTCAGCTATGTGTGGAAGTTTAGCTCACAATACGGTATGGTCGCGAGCGCCTTTGCAAACAACACAAGCTACAGCGCAAGAAGCTGGCTCATCTCACCTGCCATAGACCTGAGTGAATACGGCTCAGCTGTCCTGACATTCGACCATGCAGCAAATAAACTCACCTCTGGCACACCGGCGCAGTACTACTACGTGAGAATCTCCACGAACTACGACCCGGCATCGCCAGGCACCGGTGACTGGTATTATCTCGAAGTCCCGACTTATCCGTCTGGAAACAACTGGAACTTCGTGAGCTCAGGCGAAATCGACCTGACACCATATCTCGGCAACTCCGACGTCCATATCGCATTCATCTACACAAGCGATGATGGCAACGCAGGCACCTGGGAGATTAAGAATGTTTTGATTAAAGAAAGAGCTACTGAAAAATAAAATATTTGAGATATGTTAAAGTCAATAAAAAAATACAGCATATTGGTCCTTTTGGCGATGGCAGTCCTGACATCGTGCATCGACAAGAACGCTAAAAAGAACAACTATCCTGTCCCGGGCATTGATTTCAATCTGCCTGTAGGCCGTGTTTACACTATCGACACATTGCTTTACATGTGGCATGCTGAAGGAACACATACTTTTAATGAGGACGCTTCGGTTTATGGTATTGTGGTTGGTGATGAGACATCGGGCAATATCTACAAGGCATCGTTCATTCAGGACGGTGATGCCGCTATCGAGCTTTATATGAAGAGCACCAGCGGTCTGCGTAACGGCGACTCCATAAGAGTTTACCTGAAGGGAGCCACATTGTCGGAATACAGCGGCACGCCTCAGATTCAGGACCTCGACCCGAACACTATCACCATTTTGGCTAACAACAAACACATCGACCCGGTTGAGATCAGCACTCTTGATGTGACAAATGATTATATCTGTCATCTGGTGAAATTCAACCATGTGGAATTTGCCGCAGCCGACCGTAATAACACCTTCGCCCCTGAAGACGCATACGGTCAGTACAACCTCAACCAATATGATGAGAATTGCAATCTTCTTGATTCGAAAATCATCGTGAGAACGAGTAACTATGCAAGTTTTGCAAAGAACCAGCTGCCACAGGGCAACGGCTCGATAACGGGTATTCTTACATATTACAGCGGCGGAAGCGCATGGCAATTCACCATCCGCTCTTATTCGGAAGTCGCAATGAATAACGAACCTTGTGAGGCTTCAATTATCCCTCCGACAGGTTCGGGAACACAGGGCGATCCGTATAACGTCACTGCAGGTATAGAACATCAGGGTGATACAGCACAATGGGTTAGTGGCTATATCGTAGGCTCTGCCAACATCGCCACAGGTACCATCACCTATGACTCACAGATCTCATGGGGCCCAGAGTTTACTTACAACGAGAACGTGACCAACATCATCATTGCTGACAGGGAAGAAGAGACCGACATCAACAAGTGTCTCGTCATTTACCTGCCGAGCAACGCCCCATCAGGCATCCGCAGCATCAACCTGAAAGATCATCCTGAAAACTGGCATAAGATTATCAAAGTGAAAGGTAATCTGAGAGCATACTTGGGCAAGTCAGGTATGAGAAATACAAACGAATACGAATTAAACTAAAGATATTTGGGCATTATGGCTGAAAACTTAGTAATCATCCCGACGTATAACGAGAAAGAAAACATCGAAAATATAATCCGTTACGTCTTTAACCTCCCGATGGCTTTTGATATCCTGGTCGTCGAGGACAACAGTCCGGATGGCACTGCCGACATTGTTAAACGTCTCATGCAGGAGTTTCCCGACAGGCTTTTCATTGAGGAGAGAAAGGGTAAGCTCGGCCTCGGAACAGCTTACATCCATGGTTTTAAGTGGGCTTTGGAGCGTGACTATCAGTATGTCACGGAGATGGATGCTGACTTTTCGCATAATCCTGACGACCTCATCCGTCTGCACGACGCTTGCGCAAACGGTGCTGATTTGGCAATCGGCTCGCGTTACAAATGCGGTGTCAACGTGGTGAACTGGCCAATGGGCAGAGTTTTGATGTCATACTACGCCTCAGCATACGTCCGTTTCATGACACGCATGAAGGTGCGCGACACCACTGCAGGTTTCGTGTGCTACACCCGTAAGGTGCTTGAAACCATCGACTTCGACAGAATCAAGTTCATCGGATACGCTTTCCAGATCGAGATGAAATACACCGCCTGGAAGCTTGGTTTCAAGATTGAGGAGGTGTCAATCATCTTCACCGACAGGCGTGAAGGCACATCCAAGATGTCGGGTGGCATCTTCAGAGAGGCTATTTTCGGAGTTATCAACCTGAGATGGAGAGGAATGTGGGGTAAGATCAAACCAAGACAAAAATAATGAGATACATCATTAAAAACGCGACACTTGTCAACGAGGGAACGACAACGTTGGCAAGTGTCGTCATAAATGGCGACAGAATCGAAAAGATTTTCGTCGGTGGCGAGATGCCAGAGCACGTCTTTGCAAATTATAATGTAATTGATGCTGCAGGATTGTATTTGTTTCCGGGCATCATCGATGAGCACGTGCATTTTCGTGAGCCGGGGTTGACCCAGAAAGCAGATATTTATAGTGAGAGCAGAGCAGCGGTTGCAGGTGGTGTCACATCGTTCATGGACATGCCGAACACCAACCCGCAGACGACGACACAGGAGCTTCTGCAACAGAAATTCGACATCGCAGCACAGAAATCGGCAGCAAACTACTCGTTTTATCTCGGCGCCACCAACGACAACATCAGCGAAATCTTAAAAACAGACCCGAAGAAGGTCTGCGGCATCAAGCTGTTCATGGGCTCAAGCACAGGCAATATGCTGGTAAACGAAGATGATGCCTTGATACGTCTGTTTAACGAGGCGCCATGCCTTATCGCGGCACATTGCGAGGACGAACAGATTATTCACGAAAACACGGTGTGCTGCAAGGACTTGGAGTCGAAAGGCGAAGTCGTGGCAGATGCCGGAATACATCCTTTCGTGCGTACAACCGAGGCATGCTACAAATCAACATCAAAGGCAGTCGATATGGCGACAAAATTCGGCGCCAGACTGCATGTGCTGCACATCTCAACCAAGTCGGAACTTACATTGTTTAGAAACGATATCCCTCTGAAAGACAAGAAGATAACAGCCGAGACATGCCCGCATTACCTCACGTTTTGCGACAAGGATTACGAAGAGAAAAGCTTCGCCATCAAGTGCAACCCCGCGATAAAGATGGCTTCCGACCGTGAGATCCTGCGCAAAGCTATCGTCGACGGCCATATTGACACTATCGGCACCGACCACGCACCACATCTGTGGCATGAGAAGTTCACCGACAGCTATTTCACAGCGAAATCGGGCTTCCCGTCGATACAAAACAGCCTCGATATAATGCTGAATCTGTATCACGATGGCATCGTCTCACTGCCGCAAATCGTGAAACTGATGTGCCATAATCCGGCAGAGTTATATCAGATAAAACAGCGTGGATTCATCCGTGAAGGATATTATGCCGACCTCGTCCTTGTCGATATTAGCCATGAGAAACGCATCTCAAATGCCGATATGCTCTACAAATGCGGATGGACACCATACGACGGAATGTCAGCAAAATCTAAAGTTACACATACTTTCGTGAATGGGAATCTCGTTTATCATGATGGTATTGTTGAAAATGAAATTTTTGGAAAACAACTGGAATTTGAACGTTAGTATTATGAAAAAATTATTGGGAATCATAGCGTTAGCGCTTGTTTTTGTGTCATGTCAGGACAAAACCGTGCGTCATGTGCAGAAAGTGGCTCATTATTATGCCGAAACGGACCTTCCTTGGGTGATTTATTATTACGATGTGGTTGGAAAGGACTCGACTTGGGTTGAAGAACGATGGTTTCATGAAAATGGAGTGCTTCAGCTTGAGGGTAAAATCGTTGACAATCAAAGAGAGGGCGAGTTTAAAGGTTATTTTCCTTCAGGTGAGCTGATGAGCGTCGGCAAGTTTGTGAAAGGTAAACGTGAGGGTAGAGGCAAGATTTATTTTGAGGACGGCAAGGTTAACATCGAGAACGAATATCGTAACGGGAAACCTTACGGAATCTGGAAATATTACGATGAAGACGGCAATTTGGCTAATGTAAGAGAGTTTAAATAATGCTATCCGTTTTTTCTGATGAGAATTACATGCGGCAGGCGTTGGTTGAGGCGCAGGCTGCCGCCGATGCCGATGAGGTGCCGGTGGGTGCCGTCGTGGTGGTGAACGACAAAATCATAGCCCGCGCCCATAATCAGGTGGAGTTGTTGACCGACGTGACGGCGCATGCTGAGATTTTGGCTATCACTGCTGCATGCAATGCCCTGGGAACCAAATATTTGGACGACTGCACCCTGTATGTGACACTCGAGCCTTGCGTGATGTGCGCGGGCGCATTGGAGCACTGCCACATCAAAAAGGTGGTGTGGGCTTGCGATGACCCGAAAAACGGATTCCAACGCTTCGGCAACCTCTTACACCCGAAAACCGAAATAAAAACAGGCATCCTCAAAGAAGAATGCCTGCAAATGTTGACCGATTTCTTTAAAAAGAAACGTTAGTCTTTCTTCACCATATCTCTGAAGAATCTCATCAACAGTCTTACGTGAATGCCAACGCCGCCTGCCGGTTTGTAGGCCTCGGCCTTCTCGAGGAACGCCGTCCCTGCGATGTCGAAATGCACCCACGGATAGTCGGTGAAATGCTCGAGGAACTTGCCTGCAGTGCTGGCTCCACCGTATGCTCCTCCGATATTCTGGATGTCAGCGAGGTCTGACTTAATCATCTCACCATATTCCTCATACAATGGGAACTTCACGAGGCGTTCGTAAACGCGTTCGCCAACGGCTTCGAGTTGTGTGTATATGTCTTCTGCATTGTGTTCCATTGCCACTGTCGCCACAGGTCCTATGGCACGTGACGCTGCTCCTGTTAGTGTCGCGAAGTCGAACACCATCATAGGGCTGTATTTCTTCGCGTAGGCGAGGGCGTCGGCAAGGATGAGACGGCCTTCTGCATCGGTGTTCAGAACCTCGACGGTGGTGCCGTCATACATGGTGATGATGTCACCGCACACGCGTGCATTGCCGTCAAGGCGGTTGTCGGTGGCTGGAACGAGAGCGATAACATGAATCGGCAGCTTCGCCTTTGCCACTGCGTAGACGGTACATGCAACGGTGGCAGCACCCGACATGTCGTCTTTCATGTCATTCATGAAAGTAGAGGTCTTGAGGTTGTAGCCTCCAGTGTCGAAAACGATGCCTTTGCCCACAAGCACTATCGGTTTCTCGTTGACCGGATTCTCAGGCTTCCATTCCAGTATGGTGAAAGTGGGCTCGTCGATGCTTCCGGCGTTGACAGCAAGCAGTCCGCCCATCTTGAGAGCCTCAATCTTCTTTTTGTTGAAAATCTCAGCGTTGCCGCCAACAGAACGCACCTTGTCGCTGATGAACTCCGCGAGTTTCTCGGCGTTGAGATGGTTGACCGGCTCATTCACGAGGTCGCGTGCCATAAAGGTGGCTTCAACAGTGATGTTGAGTTTCTCTACACAGTCGTCGCAGGCAGTGCCCTCAAGGAAATAAACGGTTTTCAAGGTGTTAGCCTTGGCGTCCGTCTTGTATTTCTTGAACTCGTAGTTGGCAAGCATCATGCCCTCAGCACAACCCATCTTCACACAACGTTTGCCACCGATGTTTTGTATCAAAACATCTTCGTACTTGTTGGCATTCAACCACTTACAAATAGAAGCGCCCTTTTTGCGGCATTGTTCCATGAACTTGTTCTCACATTCCTCACTGTCGATGAAAAAAATATGATAACTCTCTGTGTATCTGTTGATTACGACAGTCTTTTTCTTGTCGTCATCGTAACTTTTCTTAACGTAATCGGCTTCTTCTTTGCGGAGGCCGATTTTTTCGATATTTTCTGCCGAGTCTAAAATGAAAACCTTTGCAGAAATCTTGTCGTCGTTTCTAAATTTTAATGTTGTCATTGTTTTATTGTTTTTGTCATTTCGAGCTTGTCGGGAAATCTTCTGCAAAACCAGCTGTCTCGCTTCGCTACTGTCGAAAAGACTGATGTTATCCTAAAAATCCTTTTAAAACTTCCATTGTTTTTTCTGTAGCACCGATTTTTCCCGAGACATAGTCGTGGCAAATCTTAGATGCTTTTTTGTAAAACTCTTCGTCGTTGATAAACTTGTAGAAAGTCTCTTCCAGCTCTTGCTGGTTGTTGATGACGAAAGCGCCTTTGAGTTCCACGAGGTCGACAGCCTCTTCAAATGCGTGGTATTTCGGACCGAAAATCACGGGCACGTCATACACGATAGCTTCCTGGATATTGTGGATTCCGTCGTAAAAACCTGCGCCGATATATGCGAATTTGGCGTATCTGTAAATCTTTGACAAGATGCCTATCTTGTTGATTACCAATGTTCTGGTTTTATTACTTGGGTTAAAATTAGTATATAATTGGTAATCGTGGAGATGTGACTCGATTTGTCTTACATGCGAGTCGGAGATGTCGTGCGGCACCATGATGAAGCAGTAGTCTTCAGGCATGTTTTCGATGAAATTGTATAATAATTTCTCGTCTGACGGCCAGCTACTCCCGGCGATGATGCATGTTCTGCCTCCGATATACTCCTCAATGTCAGGGAAACGCTGGGCTTGCATTGCGATATCGTAAACGCGGTCGAAACGAGTGTCGCCTGCAACAGTCAGTTTGTTGATACCCATCTTGCGAAGCAGGTCGGCGGTCTCTTCATTTTGAGTGAAGAAATGCTCGACATCGTAGAAATGATTTCTGAACCATCTGCCCCAAGGTTTGAAGAAATACTGGTTTTTACGGAGCGTCGTCGAGATGTAAAACAATGGTATGTTTTTGTGTTTCAACATCTGAATATGGTTGAACCAGAATTCATATTTCACAAAAATCGCAGCCTTGAAGTTGAAATGACGTATCAGGCGATGTGCGTTTCCGAGGGTGTCTATAGGCATGTAAGCCACAATGTCTGCCAACGGGAAATCCTTTTTCAGTTCATATCCGGAAGGGGAGAAGAAGGTAAGCAGGAGTTTGTATTGAGGCAGGTCTTTTTTTATGGCTTCTATTATCGGGAGACCTTGTTCGAATTCGCCGAGTGATGACACGTGGACCCAAATCCATTGATCTTCAGGGTTTTGCTTGGCCAGTTTGTACCATTGACCTTTTCGGCCGTCGCGCCATAATCTGGCTTTTTTATTACCGAAAAAGGCTGCTATGTGAATCAAAGCGGCATAGCAGCGTACGAAAAACGTATATA
Source organism: uncultured Bacteroidales bacterium (assembly GCA_900315175.1). Lineage (GTDB taxonomy): Bacteria > Bacteroidota > Bacteroidia > Bacteroidales > F082 > Limimorpha. The sequence goes on along the minus strand of OMYA01000004.1, from coordinate 173,764 downwards.
AAACTCTCATATTTTAATAATAGTAATATTCAGCAGGTTTGCGTTTGTAGGTAGGGATGTAGATGGCACCTCTGATGCCGATATACTGGTCAATATAGCTGTTTGTGTCCTTGCCAGTGTTGAAATCCCATTTGCGCAATGGCTTGGTGAAGGCCTGGTTAAATTCTATTGAAATTGAGAAGTTGAAAACTCTTGTGTTGCTTAAAAACAGGTATCCGATTTCGCCTGACCATGAGAATCCGCCGCGCATCTTGTCGTAGCCGTAGAGGTAGTCGCCAGCCAACGCCGGTGGTGGTGAGGCATAGGAGCCGAATTCGGTTCTCAATCTGTTGAAAAGATATCCGATTCCGCCCTGAACGAAGAAACCGCAGTTGGGATTAGGTGCCAAAATAGGGAATATTTTTGCGACGCGAGCCTGGATATGACCGCCTCTCTCAAAAAGCGCGTAGCTTCCGTAGATGCCGTCACCCGTGATAATCTCACCGTTGTTGTCCAAAATGTCTCCGAAAAGATCCTCCCTGCTGATGTTGACCTTGTTTCCTGATATGAAACTGCCGTTTATGCTGAACATCCAGTTTGATGCGGTCTTGAAATCCACACTTCCGCCGATGCAATTGTTGTTGCCATACAACACCTTCGTGTCCATACCTGGGAATTGATAGGCATACGACACCTCGAACAACCAAGTTGAAATCTTCTCTTTTTTGATGTCATATTGCGCACTCATCGCCATAGGCATGACTGCTAACAGCATGAGTATCAACCTTCTAAACCTCATAATAATTTTTTTTTATTCTCTGCAAAGATAATAAACGTTTTTGAACTTCGTTTATTATTTCGAAAAATGTTTTTAAATATAAAAAAATATAGTAATTTTGCAGTCTGATTCGCAAAAGATTTATAGTTATGAAAAAATGTTTTATTATTATCGCGTTGATTTTAAGCGTATTAGCTTGTATGAGCGTTTCATGTAATAATGAGGAGAAAAAGAAGGAATACCCTGAGCCGGTTTCATGGTCTCCGGCACCAGGTGAAGGCGGTACTTTGCCATCTGCGATTTTGCCGTCATATCTCGACAGTACTGTATGTCAATACTTTACAGTTTATCAGGGAGAAGACCCGATAATTATTGAGCAAGGCCAGTTCGTGTCACATCCGCATGTCTTGATTCATTCAACAATTGCTGATGATACAGTACATATTTACAATGACCGTTATATTGCATTCTTTGGCAATGGTGAGTTGACTGATTTCTATGGTAAACAATGGGATGATGCAAAACAGGATTATTATAACGAGGCATACAGAAAGCTTTATGTCATCGGTACTGGTGAGGATTTCACATGTTATTATCTCACAGAAGGTTATCCTAACGGTATGTACGCCAAGCAGTCGACTATTTTCAGTGGAAAATGGGATGAAAGCTACGGCGGACTTAAGGATTTCCAGGTTGCTGTTATTCTTCTTGAAACCAGTGGCAACCCGAATCTTGCGCCTGTTAACTCATTCCGTGTGCTCGGCGATGGCGACGGTCTCGCACAAGATACCGCATGGATTGGCGGCAAGAGAGCTTCTTTTGAAGATGTGTCAGTATCACACGAAGACGCATTCAGTATGTTTAGAGTGAGATAAAATGTCGGACGAGAAGCAGATTTCACAAGCAGTTTTATCGAATGGAATAAAGGTAATTCACCGGCACCGTGCTGGTGAATTATCTCATTTAGCCTTGATGGTCAACGCCGGAATGCGCGATGAGAAAGCCGATGAGAACGGCCTCGCCCATTTCATCGAACACCTTGTTTTTAAAGGCACTAAACGGCGTAAGGCATATCATATCTTGAGCTGCCTCGAGAACGTGGGCGGCGACCTCAACGCATTCACGACCAAGGAAGAGACATGCATCCACGCCTCATTCCTAAAAGAACATATCGACAAGGCGATGGACCTCTTCGCCGATGTCGTCTTCAACAGCACCTTCCCGGAAAACGAGATGGAGAAGGAGAAAGAAGTGATTCTCGACGAGATAAACTCCTACCGCGACACTCCCGCCGACGAGATCTTCGATGAGTTCGAAAACCTTATTTACCGAGGTCATCAGCTGGGACGTAACATATTGGGAACCATCGACTTGGTGGGCAAGTACACTCGCAACGACATCGTGAAGTTCCGCAACCGTCATTATGCACCCGACAGGATGGTGCTGGCATGTATCGGGAACATCTCTTTTGAGGCGTTTTTAAAGCTCGCCACCAAGTATTTTTCTGACTATCAAGGGAACGCGGTGCCGTTCGAAAGAGTCCCTTTTGTGGCGAATATGCCTGCAACACGTACTGAGATTAGGCAAAACCACCTCACACACGTCATCATGGGAGGCTTGGCATACAAATATAACGACGAACGCAAACTGAAGCTGATACTCCTTAATAATATCCTGGGCGGTCCCGGCATGAACACACGCCTGAACCTGAATATCCGCGAGAAATATGGCTTTGCATACACCATTGAGTCACAATACAACGCGTATTCAGATACCGGCAATTACACCATCTATATGGGTGTCGACCCGCATTCGCTGGAGCGTTCTGTAGAATTGGTATACAAAGAGTTGAATAAGCTGATGACTCAGAAGCTTGGCACCTTGCAGCTCTCTAATGCCAAGAAACAGCTCATCGGACAAGTGGCTCTGAGCAATGAGTCGGGAATGAATGATTTGTTGAGCATGGTGCGAGCCGGATTTTTTGAGGAACATATCGAGACTTTGCCTGAAACAATAGCCAAGTTGGAGAAGATAACCTCGAGCGACTTGCTCGAAATCGCCAATGACATCTACGATAAAAACAAGATTAGCCTGTTGGTTTTCAAAGGACAGGAAGATTAAAACTCCTTTTTTCTTAGTTCGAAGTTGGAGCCGAGATAGTGGCTGCGCACGACAGGGTCGCTTGCGAGTTCTTCCGGTGTGCCTGCCTTAAGCAATTGACCTTCAAACACCAGGTAAGCTCTGTCGGTGATTGACAGCGTCTCGTTGGCGTTATGGTCGGTGATGAGCACTCCGATGTTTTTCGTTTTGAGTTTCGCCACCACTTTCTGGATGTCTTCCACGGCTATCGGGTCGACGCCGGCGAACGGCTCGTCGAGGAGGATGAACTTCGGGTCGATGGCGAGTGCGCGTGCTATCTCGCAGCGACGGCGTTCACCGCCCGACAGCTGTATTCCTTTGCTTTTGCGGATGTGCTGCAGACCAAACTCATCGAGCAGCGACTCGAGTTTCTCGGCACGTTGCTGCTTCGTCATGTCTTTTTTGAACTGCATCACAGAATAGATGTTGTCTTCAACCGACATCTGACGGAATACTGACGCCTCTTGGGCGAGGTAGCCGATGCCTAACTGTGCGCGTTTGTACATCGGGAATTTCGTAATCTCTTCATTGTCAAGAAAGACATGGCCCGAGAAAGGTTTGATAAGTCCCACTATCATATAGAAAGTGGTGGTTTTTCCGGCTCCGTTAGGACCCAAGAGTCCCACGATCTCGCCTTGGTTCACCTCGATGCTCACGCCCCTCACCACGGTGCGTTGCTTGTATTTCTTGACTAAAGTGTCGGTTCTGAGTAACATTATATAATTCCTTCCTTGATAATATCGTGAATATGTATCATGCCGATGTATTTCCCGTTTTCCATCACAGGAAGCACAGAAATCTCTTTGTTTTGCATGATGTTGAGTGCGTCAGCCACGTGTGCCGATTTCTCAATGGTTGTAGGGTTTTTCGTCATTATCTCGTTGACTTTCACGGCCTCGATGTTAGGGTGCTTCATCAGCATGCGGCGCAGGTCGCCGTCTGTGACGATGCCTACAAGTTTGCCGTTTTCTATAACGGCGGCGGCGCCGAGCATCTTTTCGGAAATCTCAATGATAGCCTGTGTCATGATGTCGTTTGGCTTCACCTGAGGCACTCCGTTTTTGATGCAGACATCACCTACAGTGAGGTATAGACGTTTGCCGAGAGCACCGCCCGGATGGAACTTGGCAAAGTCTTCAGAAGTAAAACCACGCATCTTAAGCAACGCGACAGCCATGGCGTCACCCATCACGAGCTGGGCTGTGGTGGAACTCGTCGGAGCCAAATTATTAGGACATGCCTCGCGTGGCACTGTCGTGTCCAGAACATAATCAGCTTGGTTTGCAAGATATGATTTGAGATTGCCGACTATGGCAACGAGTTTGTTCTTTCTTATCTTAATTAAAGGTATCAATACTTTGATTTCTGGTGTCTCGCCGCTTTTTGAGACGATAATCACCACGTCATCGTCACGGATGATGCCAAGGTCACCGTGGATGGCGTCGGCAGCATGCATAAAAACAGCGGTGGTACCGGTAGAATTTAATGTGGCGACGATTTTTTGCGCTATATTTGCACTTTTTCCAATGCCCGAAACGATGACATTACCCTTCGAATGGTAGATCAAATCGACCACTTTTTCAAAATCATCGGTAAGAAGATCTTTTAACCCTATTATTGAATTGGCTTCATTATCAATGACTTGTAGTGCGATATTGCGTAAATTTTCCATTTGTTAAAAATTTTTAAAAATTTTCTTGCTGTATTAAAATTAAAAGTTATAAATTTGTAAAAATAACGTTGCAAAGATAATGATTATTTTTAAATGCTTAAACTATGGCAAAAATTGATGAAAAAAGTTTGCATGATTTACTGAAAAATGTCTTCGGATTCGACCAGTTTAAAGGAAATCAGAAGGCTATAATAAAAAGCATTCTTGCGGGGAACAACACGTTCGTGCTGATGCCGACGGGTGGTGGTAAATCCTTGTGCTACCAGCTGCCAGCCTTGATTAGCGAGGGTACGACGATAGTGGTTTCACCTCTCATAGCCTTGATGAAGAATCAGGTGGATATGATTCGTAATTTTGGTGCTGACACAGGAATCGCACATGTGATGAACTCATCACTGTCGAAAGCAGAGCTCATGCAGGTGCGCGAGGACCTTGTCAACAAGAAGACCAAGCTTCTTTATGTGGCACCGGAATCGTTGACGAAAGAGGAAACGCTGGAGTTTTTGCGTGGTTTGGACATCGCATTCTTTGCCATAGATGAGGCACACTGTATCTCAGAATGGGGCCATGACTTCCGTCCGGAATACCGTCGTCTGCGCCCAATCATCAACGCCATCAATCCGAAGCTGCCGATTATCGCCCTGACAGCCACGGCGACGGTGAAGGTGCAGCAGGACATCATGAAGAACCTCGAGATTCAAGATGCCAAAGTATTCAAATCGTCGTTCGACCGCCCGAATCTTTATTATGAAGTGCGCCCGAAGACGAAAGACGTAGTCAAAGATATCATAAAATATATAAAATCGAACCCGGGGAAATCGGGAATCGTTTACACATTAAGCCGTAAGAAAGTGGAGGAACTCGCCGAGACCCTACAAGTCAACGGCATCAAAGCATTGCCATACCATGCTGGTTTGGACAGCCAGACACGTCGCGAAAACCAGGATAAATTCCTGATGGAGGAAGTCGACGTCATCGTGGCCACCATCGCCTTCGGCATGGGCATCGACAAACCGGATATCCGTTTCGTCATCCATCACGACATGCCTAAGAGCCTCGAAGGCTACTATCAGGAGACAGGTCGCGCCGGTCGTGACGGCGGCGAAGGCAACTGCATAGCTTTCTACGACTACGAAGATATCCACAAACTTGAAAAATTCAATAAAGGCAAGAATGTCGCAGAACAAGAAATCGCTCGCGAGCTTCTGAACGAGACCGTGACGTACGCCGAGTCGCCTGTGTGCCGCCATAAACTGCTGCTGCACTATTTCGGTGAGGAATACGACAAGGAAAACTGCGGCGCATGCGACAACTGCCTCAACCCGAAAGTGCGCTTCGACGGCCAGGAGGATATCAAACTTGTCATCGAAGCAGTGCTCGCCACAAAACAGCTGTTCAAGACCAAACACATCTCTGAACTCCTTGCTGGAAAAGAGACTGGCGACATCAAGACAGCAAAGCACGACACCAACGAGTATTTCGGCGCCGGTGACGACCACGATGAGAAATATTGGACCTCGATTATCCGTCAAGCTCTCGTTAATAAATTACTCACAAAAGATATTGACAACTACGGCATCTTGAAAGTGCCGAAAGAAGGCAAGGACTTCATCAAAAAGCCTTACACCGTCATGGTGGCTATGGATCATGATTACGACAAAGGCGACGACGACGAATTCGACGAGGAAAGAGTGGCACTTTCGAAAGATTCAGGCACCGACAAGACATTGTTCTCGATGCTTAAAGACCTTCGTAAGACCATCGCAAAGAAGAAAAACCTGCCTCCGTTCGTAATATTCCAAGACCCGTCACTCGAGGATATGGCTATCCAATATCCTATCACAATGGAAGAACTGACGCAGATCGCTGGCGTGGGCGCAGGAAAAGCACAGAAGTTCGGACAGCCGTTTATCGACCTCATCAAAGAATATGTGGAAGAAAACGAAATCACACGTCCTAACGATATGGTGGTGAAGTCGGTGGTGAACAAGTCGGCATTGAAAATCAGCATCATACAGAATATCGACAAAGAGATTCCGCTTGAAGACATCGCATATTCGAAAAACCTCGAATTTGACGAGCTCCTGACAGAAATAGAGAGCATCGTGGCGAGCGGAACGCATCTCGACATCAGATATTACACTCGTGACAACATCGACCAGTATCACCAGGAAGACATCATCCAGTACTTCAAAGAAGCGGAATCTGACGATTTGGAAACAGCAATGAAGACCCTCGGTGAAAATGAATATGAAGAGGAAGAGGTGCGACTGATGCGAATTCAGTTCTTATCTGAAGTTGGAAACTAGATTCCTCGCTCCGCACGGAGTGCGAGGAAACTCGAAATTAAGAATATGAATAGATTAAAAATAGTCCTTTTTGCTTTTAGTTTACTTCTTTTCTTCAGCTGTGACAGCGAAAAGAAAAGACCTGCCCCTTCCGTGCTCCTCACTGAGCCTCAAATGGTCGACGTGCTGATGGATGTCCAAATCATGGAGGCAACGATAAGCTACAAGAAAAACGTGAATCAGAAGACCGAATATCTGAAAACTATAGGTTACGACACTCTTTTCTCACATTACGGCATCACCGATTCGATTTTCAAAGAGAATATGAAATATTACTATGACGTTGAACCTAAGACACTTGAGAGAATCTTAGATTCTATTGAGGCTAGGTTGCTAAAGATGAAGAATTAGTGGAAATGGGCGAAGACTATCTTCGCCTTGGCTGGACCTATAATATCGCTAAGTCTTTGTAAATCAGCTTCTTTAATGTTTTTAACGGATTTCAGTTCGAGAAGAAGCTTCTCGGCTGTGGTCTTTCCTATGCCTTTTATGTCGTTTAGTTCGGAATGGACGAAGCCCTTTTGGAATTTCTTGCGGTGGAAGCTTATGGCGAAACGATGCACCTCTTCCTGAATCTGTGCCAGCAGTCGGAATGCGTCAGAGTTCGGTTTCAACTGCACTGTTTTTGGTGGGAAACCGAATAACAGCTCGTTGGTGCGATGGCTGCTGTCTTTTGCGAGACCGGCGATAGGGATTTCTATATGTAATTCATCTTCAATGACTTGGCGCACGACCTCCATCTGACCTTTGCCGCCGTCGGTTATGATGAGGTCCGGCAGTTCTTTGCCTTCCTCGATGAGACGTGAGTAGCGGCGGCGCACCACTTCCTTCATCGAGGCGTAATCGTCGGGACCTTCCACCGTTTTGATGTTGAAATGACGATAACCAGCCTTGTTAGGCTTCCCGTTGACAAACTGCACCATGCCTGCCACGGCGTAGTCGCCTTGGAAGTTGGAATTGTCGAAACACTCAATGACCGCTGGCGGTTCGGGAAGATGCAGGTCTTTCTGAAGCTCTGCCAAAATACGTTTTGAATGGCGCTCTGGGTCAACTAAAGAGCGCAGCTTCTCCGTCTCGAAACGATATTGTTTTGCGTTTCTTGTCGACAGCGCCAAGATTTCAAATTTCTCGCCTTTTTTGGGGATGGTGAACTTCACGTTTTCAATCTCCATGTCGAGTTTCAACGGCACGATTATCTCTTTTACGCTGCTCTCGAATCTTTGGCGTAACTCTATGATTGCCAATGATAAAAGCTCCTCTTGAGTTTCTTCAAGCCTGCGTTTCATCTCGATTGAGAATGACTGTATAATCGCACCTTGGATGATGCGCATGTAGTTGACATAGAATGAGTTATCGGCATCGTCGAAGGAGAAGACCTCCATGTCGTGGAGCGTGTTGCTGCTCACGATGCTGCGTGCGTGATAGTTTTCGAGAAGGTCGTATTTCTTTTTCAACACCTGTGCCTGTTCGAATTCAAGGCGGGAAGCATGGTCCATCATCTGCGTTTTCAAGTCCTTCAAAACTCCGGAGATATTGCCTTTTATAACTTCTTTGACGTTGAAAATCATGGTGTTATAGTCGTCTTCGGATATGAGGCTGGCGCATGGAGCCTTGCAGTTGCCGATATGATACTCAAGGCAGGGACGGTTCATGAGATGCTTGCAGGTGCGCAAAGGATAAACCTGTTTCAAGATGTCGAGCAGTGTTCGCGCCGTCATCACGGAAGGGTAGGGGCCGTAGTAGAGCGAGCCGTCGTTGACCTTCTTTCTGGTGAGGAAAACTCGTGGGAAACGCTCGTTTTTAATGCAGATCCAAGGATAAGTCTTGTCGTCCTTGAGCATGATGTTGTATCGCGGCTTATACTGCTTTATGAAGTTGTTCTCGAGCAGAAACGCCTCGGCTTCGCTGCCAACCACGGTGAAGCGGATGTCGGCGATTTTGCTCACGAGGAGACGTGTCTTGCCGGTCTGTTCCTTGTTGAAATAGCTTGATACTCTGCGTTTTAGGTTCTTTGCCTTGCCGACATAAATAATCTCGCCGCTTTCGTCGAAGTATTGGTAAACTCCTGGCGAGGTCGGAATGGTTTTTAATATCGAGGTTATTTTGTCAGAGTTGTTCATGGTTAAAAGTTAAATGTTAAAAGATAAAAGAGATTCGTTAAAAGGTTGGGTTTTGGAAGCGTCAGCTCTTTTAACTTTGCTCCTTTAACCTTTAACTAAAAGTGTTTAAACCCTTGAGCTTCAATCGGGACCTGATGATTATCAGGCGTTATGAGGTTAGCTTGTCCCTCGTCGGCGGTCATGTAGCCGATGATACGGACGTCGTCCAAGTCCTTCACTTTTTCGTAGTCGTTTTGTGCGATGGTGAACAGCAGTTCATAGTCTTCGCCGCCGTTGAGTGCTGCGATGCTCGGCACGATGTTGAAATCCTTTGCTGTCTGTATCGTCTTCTGGTTCATCGGGATACGGTCTTCGTAGACCATGCATCCGACCTTCGATTCTTTGCAAAGATGCAGAACTTCTGACGCGAGGCCATCGGAGACATCTATCATCGAAGTCGGTTTTACCTTGATTTCCTTGAGTTTTTCGACGATGTCGCGGCGAGCCTCGGGTTTCAGCTGGCGTTCCAAAATATAGTCGTATCCGGCAAATTCCGGCTGCATGTTAGGGTCTGCCATGAATGCTGCTTTTTCTCTTTCGAGGATAAGGAGGCCGGTGTAGGCGGCTCCGAGATTGCCGCTCACGCATAGCAAATCGTTGGGTTTTGCGCCACTGCGATACACGATGTCTTCTTTTTGGGCTTTTCCAATCACTGTTACTGAGATGAAAAGCCCTGATTTTGAGGCTGTCGTGTCACCGCCGACGAGGTCTACGTGATAGCGGTCGCAGGCAAGGCGGATGCCACGATATATCTCTTCAATCGCCTCAACGGAATATTTGCTGCTTATGCCGAGTCCGACCACGATTTGTGTAGGGGTGCCGTTCATAGCGTAGATGTCCGAGAAGTTGACGACAGCTGCCTTGTATCCCAGATGTTTCAGAGGACAATACGTCATGTCGAAATGCACGCCCTCGCAGAGAATGTCGACGCTGACGAGTGTCTGCTCGTCTTTATGGTCGATGACTGCCGCGTCGTCGCCTACGGCTTTGAGCGTTGAGTCGTTGTAAATCTTGACGTTTTTGACGAGTTTGTCGATGAGCGCGAACTCGCCGAGTTCCGAGAGGTTAGTGATAGTTTCCTGATCTGCCATTTTGTGATAAATTTTTATGCAAAAATAGTGATTTTTCGGAAACTGGTAAAATAATGTTTATTGAATATTCTGAAACACCAACAGATCCTTTCGTATATGTTGCAGGATAGTCGCGCTTTCTTCGTCGTTGTCGTAGAAGAATATCCAAAGAGTCTGGTTTATGTGGTCGACAGCCGCGATGTAACCGTCTTTGCCATGCTGTGCGGCATCCGGCATAATTGCCGAAGGCTGGTCTATTGATTCGAATGTGGCTTCTGCATTGAGAACAGTGTCGCTGTATGCCAAACCATAATTGTTCAAGTTGTCGGCGACAGTCTGCAGAATACGTTTTACGGCTGTGGAATCTTTGAATTCATTACCGAAACTCATGTCACTCATAAAGTCGATGTCATCGTTGATGACGATAGAGGCGTTGTGGACCTGACTGTCTGATTCGAGGAGCGAATTGAGTGCGGCACTGAATTTATTGATAATAGCTTGTGCGAATACTTCTATTTCCTCATCGCTGAGATGTTCTTTGGTGAATATATCTTCGCCGATGACAGGCGGCGTGTCCCATTTCATTCTGACCTCGATAGAATAGCTGGGGTCGGATATGGTGTCACCGCTGAACCCCGAAAATAACTGCTTCGACACTGCAAATTCATTTAATAACCAATTCCAAACGTCATCATCTGCAGCCTGAATCATCACGGTGTTGATTTTGTCGCCATGAACCTTGAAATCACAGAGATAAGCCACTGTCAGATTGGTGTTGTCGGCATATTTGCTGTACAGGTCGAGGGCAGGATTGCTCTGTTTCGCAGCGCCGTTCCTGCTGCAAGAGCAGTTCGCACCTGTTGCGAGAATTAGTAAAATCAATATTTTAAGATAGTACCTCATTTTATTATTCTTGGTTGACTATTTTATTAGCTGAGATGATGATATCTTGTGCAGAGCATCCGGAATTACAGAGGAACTTCACCTCTTTGTTTGGCAAATGCAAGCCATATAAAAGCACTCCAACAAGCAGACATGCTGCAGCCACATATGGAATCCAAAGCAGTCTGCGATGACGCACAGGTGACATTTCTTGTACAAAGGTCTTGTTTTGAGCTATTTTTGCCATATTAAGTATGACTTCATCGCTCGGAGCGTTGTTTTCCGCGTCTTTTAAAGCGTTTTTCCGACGCTGCCACTGTATCTCGAAATCGTTAGTGTTCATATATCCTCCTTGCTTTCTTTTTTAAACATTTCTTTTAACTGCAGCTTTATACGGGTAATGCGCATTGCAATGGTGCCCTCTGTAAGGTTGGTCATTGTGGCTATTTCCTTATAGGTAAAGCCGTCTAGGTGGGCTCTTATTATCATGCCGTTCTCTTTCGGAAGCTCATTTATAAGCTGACACAACAACTGCGAGTTATCATCGCTTGCCTCGTACGACATGTTGTTTATTTCTGCATGAACATCAATTTGTTCTGTTGCCAGATGTTTGTCATCTTTGCGACGGAGCATCAGCATGGTGTTGGTCGCGACACGATAAATCCATGTCTGTTCCGAGCTACGTCCCTCGAAGGTGTCGAAATAACGCCAAAGACTGACGATGACTTCCTGCATGCAGTCTTCGACCCTCCACACTTTGCCGAGGTTGTAATCGGAGCAGATATGCCATATCAACCCCTTGTTGCGCAATAACATAGCGTTGAAGGCCTCCTCTTTATTCGGCTTATCTTTAGTGCGAGACAACAAAACGTTTTGTCTGGTTTTCATGGATTTTTATGAAATAAACACCGTTCAAATCAATTAGGTGCAAATTTAATAAAAAAATAACATATTTGTGTTTTTTTTTAACAGGAATGTTTCTGACATGTTACAATATGAGGCAGAAATGGAGGTGCTAAAAAGCCTCGCGGCACTTATGTTCATAAGTGCCGCGAGGCTTTCGTGCTCCCACTAGGACTTGAACCTAGGACCAACTGATTATGAGTCAGCTACTCTAACCGACTGAGCTATAGGAGCTGGAAAAATTTCCGGGTGCAAAAGTACAAATTTTTTTGATTGCAACAACAAAAAATAAAAGATTTTTATGTTGTCATTTCGAGCGGAACGGAGTGGAGTCGGGAAATCTCCTGTATTTGAACAGATGAGATTTATTCATTCCGCTTCGCTCCAGTCGAAATGACATTGGTTATCTGTAATATACTTCAATACTATCGAGAATCTCTGTTACTTCGGCAACTGTTGGCACTTCCATTAGCTTCATTTTAAACTGTTTGAAGTTCGGGAATCCTTTAAAATACAAGCCCCAATGCTTTCGCATCTCGATGACGGCGTAGTGCTCGTCTTTGTAATTCAGTGAGTCGTTGAGGTGCATCTTCGCCACCCTCACGCGTTCCTCGACGGAAGGCCTCTCGTCTTCGACACCTTTTTCAAGATAATCGTGAATCTCTTTGAAAATCCAGGGGTTTCCGTATGTGGCGCGGCCGATCATGAGACCGTCGACACCGAAAGTGTCCTTGAAATATTTCGCTGACTTGCCGTCGACCACGTCGCCGTTGCCGATGATTGGAATCGTCATGTGCGGGTTGTTTTTCACCGCTCCGATGAGCGTCCAGTCGGCTGGCTCGCCCCATTTCGTGGTACGGAGTCGTCCGTGGATGGTAAGCGCCTGAATGCCAACGTCTTGAAGTCGTTCGGCGATTTCAACGATGTCTTTATGCTCGCTGTCGTAGCCCAGTCGTGTCTTCACTGTGACGGGTGTTTTCACTGCCTTGACAACGGCTTCCGTGATGGCGACCATCTTCGGGATGTCGTTCATGATGCCTGAACCTGCGCCTTTCGACGCCACTTTCTTCACCGGGCATCCGAAGTTGATGTCGATGATGTCAGGATTGTATCGTTCGGCATATTGCGCCGCCTCGACCATAGGCTGGACAGCGTTGCCGAAAATCTGCACTCCGAACGGCTGCTCGCTCTCGGTATATCGCAACTTGTTGATACTCTTTACTGCATCGCGAATCAGTCCATCCGACGAGATGAACTCGGAATAGACGATGTCGGCGCCGTAGAGCTTGCACACGTGCCTGAACGGCGGGTCGGTGACGCCCTCCATCGGTGCCAAAAGCAGCGGATAACGCTCGAAGTTGAGATTCGCGATTTTCATGCTGCAAAGATACAAAAATTAATGACATTTTAATGCCATTTGCAGAAATACGACCTACCACAGGGTACTGTGAGTATTTCGAAAAGGGCATTAAAATGTCAATTTGAATACAAAGTATAAGGAATCTCATCTAAAAAATTGATTATTATTTGTTTTTTCAAAAATTATTATTTAATTTTGTAGCCTATTTCCATTAAAAAGTTGTGCCCGACACGAATCAGGGATAAAATCATGAAGAAAATTTTAATGGCAATTGCAGCGGTAACCATAGTGTTTGCCATTCTTTTCTCAGGCTGCAAGAAAAAATCATCTGAGCCCAATAGCGGCGGTGGCGGAGGAGGTGACAACGGTCCTTGTATCGACCTCTATATCGGTTTTACAGGTTTTAACGACAGCATCTATAACAAACCAAACAGCCTTGTCGATGATTCGTGGTTCGAGACGTTAGAAACTTATTATGATGGCACCAGCATTCCGGGGCATAATGACGCTTATCTGTATTATTCAGAATATATGGCGTTGGATAATTTGTTGAATTTGGAGAATGAGCCTGAACACCTGACAAATGTTTCGGTAATCACATTTACCAAAGCTCTGGATAATGTCTCGGTGAATTCGCCTGAAACAAATCCTGAAGGATATGGCTCAAACGCCGAGTATCGTGATGGTTTGCATAACAAAATCATTGGTAATCAGGTGTTTGGAAAAGAAATCAATGCTTATGCCATCGGACTTGTCAACGAAAATGTGAGCTCGAATATCGAAGAATTTAGAGCCAATCTCAGTGCACTTTCAAGCGTTCCAGACAATATTTATGAAGTGAGTACTATGGATAGTGTCGATATCGTGCTAAACGAACTGGTTGAAACAATCAAAAGTGCTACTGGTGAAGGCAACAGCAATATCCTTATGATGGTATTCGACTGCTCGTATAACGAAAGCCGTGTCAAGACGATTCCGCATATGGTTTACACGTTTGTTGATAACATGGTTTGCGGACATATCGCTTATTATAAAGCGCCTACAGTCAGAACGCATCAGGTCGGCGATGTCGGTAGAACTTGGGCGGTTTGCGGTGGCGACCTGCTCGACTGGGGCCATAATTGGGTGCTGAGCAAAGGTCTTGTGTATAGCTACAAAACCCCTAATCTTGACTACTACAATTGGGTGACTACAGGATCTGTGCACTATAGTACAGGACCAGGCGATTTCCCGAATGTCAGAATGGGCTTCCTGAAACCGGATACTGATTATTATGTAGCGGCTTATGCTATAAACTATGTCGGCATATCATATGGTGAAGTTTATACGTTCCACACACTTGCCGATGGTGTTCCTAGCGTCGTGACGCTTCCAACATCGGATGTAACTGAGACAACAGCTGATGTATGTGGCGCAGTCGTTGACGATGGCGGTCATGACATCCTGGAAAGAGGTATCTGCTACGGTCTGTCGTCGGATCCTGACATCAGCGGCTCGCATGTGGTTTGCGCGGCTGGCGATTCACTTTTCTGCACAACATTGACAGGTCTTGAGCCGAATACGACATATCATTATAGAGCCTATGCCGAGAATGAAGAAGGTGTTGGCTATGGTGAGGATTTGCAGTTTACCACGCTTGGCGGTACTGGAGATGAAGCTACTTTCAGTATTGGAGGACGTGGCGTGATGTTCGCGCCAGGCAACTTGCAATATCATACAGGCACTCATGAATGGCGTTTTGCTGAAAACACATGGGATTACATCGGTGGAGCTAATCTCAATATCAGCTCTCCTGGCTACTCGGGCTGGATAGACCTTTTCGGCTGGGGCACTGGTAACGAGCCATCATGTATTGTTGACACGAGCGGATACTACCTCAACTTTACCGACTGGGGCATCAACCCTATTTCCAACGGAGGCAACACTCCATACCAATGGCGGACCCTCTCTGATACCGAATGGGAAAGCATTCTGTATAACCGTGAAACACCGTCGGGAATACGCTTCGCGATGGGACAGGTGAATGGTGTGAATGGAGTGATTCTCGTACCAGACCAGTGGAACAGCAGTTATTATCCTTTGACACACTGCAATGAAAATGCTGTATTGGGCGACATGCCGAATGTCATCAGCGCATCCACCTGGGACAGTGATTTAAAACCTCATGGAGCGGTGTTCTTGCCATGCGCCGGCAAGCGTAAATTCGGTGATGAGTATGTGGATTCTAATTCATGGGGTGCTTATTGGACATCAACAGAGGCTGAAGATGTCTATGGCTTGGGCACAGATATAATAAGAATGGCATGGGCACTAATCCCAAGTGTTTACCAAGGATTAGGCCAAGGTGTAGACATCCTGTCATATGAACGTGACTATGGAGCATCAGTGCGTCTGGTTAAAGATGTCGGAAAATAAAAACATCTGAAATTTAAAAGCTCGGTTCAAAAAGCCGAGCTTTTTTGTATCTTTGCACCCGTGAAAGAAAATCCTATCTCATATTACAAAAACGACGCTCGAATCTCGCAACTCGCTGATTATCTTGATGATAAGAAAAACGTATTTTGCAAGGGCATCGTCGGCTCGGCTAAAGCCTTCGCTGTGGCGGCAGCGTTTGAGAAACTCGGCGGACAGCATTTCGTGGTGTGTGCCGACAAGGAAAACGCAGCGTATTTCTACAACGACCTCGAGAATATCTTCGGTGAACGCGAACAAGACTACGCCAAGAAGATGATTCTGTTTTACCCGACGTCGTACAAACGCCCGTATGAACCAGAGAAGCCGGATAACACTTATATCTTGTCGAGAACCGAGGTCTTGCAACGTGTTTCGACGTCTGAACGAAAGACCATAATCGTTTCTTACCCCGAAGCGTTGAGCGAGAAAATTGTCACTCGTAAGATATTGAGTAAGAATACTTTAAAACTTGCAGTGGGCGAAAAAGTGGATATGGATTTTGTCACTGACACCTTATTGGAATATAACTTTGAGCATGTCGATTTCGTGGTAGAGCCAGGACAGTTCGCCATACGAGGCGGCATCGTTGACGTGTTTTCATTCGCCAACGACTATCCTTACCGCATCGTTTTCGACTTCGATGAGGTGGAGTCAATACGCTCGTTCAACCCAGTCGACCAGCTCTCAATGGAGAAGCTGCAACGCATAGTTTTGCTGCCGAATCTTCAGGACCATAACCTCTCTGAGGAACGCGAGACGATATTCCAATATCTTCAGAATCAGACGGTTATGTGGCTCGACGAGACCGATTTTCTGAAAGAGAGAATCGATGCCGAGTACAAAAAAGCTGTCGACGCATTCGAGGCATTTGAGGAAAACGAAGGCATGAAGTCGCCAGAGACTTTATTCGCGCAAAGCGATGAACTGCTCACTCAACTCGATGATTTTAAATCAGTTACGTTCGAGACATATTCCGATTCGATAGGGAAGGAGATTGTGGAGTTTAACACAACCAACCAGCCGGTCTTCAACAAGAACTTCGAGATGTTGCAAAATACCATTAACTCGTTGAAAGACAGAGACTACCGCATACTTTTCTTCTCCGAAAGCAAACGTCAGCTTGAACGAATCCAGAGTATTTTGAACGATTTGCAGCAAAAAGACGAGTCAAATCACGATTTCACGCCTGTTCTATATTCCATTCAAGCTGGTTTTGTCGACAACGACCAGAAACTGTGCTGTTTCACCGACCATCAGATTTTCGAGCGTTATCACCGCTTCCATCTCCGTGAAGGTTTTGCAAGCAGTCAGGCATTGACAATCAAGGAGTTATACGACTTGAAACCGGGCGATTATGTGACGCATATCGACCACGGCATCGGGCGTTTCGACGGCTTGGAAATCATCGACCACAACGGAAAACAGCAGGAGGCGCTGCGACTGATATATCAAAACGGCGACTTGCTTTATGTGAGCATTCACTCGCTGCATAGGATTTCGAAATATTCGAGCAAAGACGGGGCTGAGCCGTCGCTGAGCAAGCTCGGCTCGAACGCATGGAGCAAGCTGAAAGCCAAGACCAAGAGCAAGGTCAAGGACATCGCTCGCGAGCTGATAAAACTCTATGCCGAACGCAAGAATTCCAAGGGATTCCAGTTCATGCCCGACACATATCTGCAGACCGAATTGGAGGCTTCGTTCATGTATGAGGACACTCCCGACCAGCTCAAGGCGACCATCGACGTGAAACGTGACATGGAGAAAGAGTCGCCGATGGACCGCTTGGTGTGCGGTGACGTGGGCTTCGGCAAGACCGAGGTGGCAATACGTGCCGCTTTCAAGGCTGTCAGCGACTCGAAACAGGTGGCGGTTTTGGTGCCTACCACGGTGCTCGCCTTGCAGCATTTCCACACGTTCTCAAGCCGTTTGAAAGGATTTCCGGTCACCATCGACTACATGAACCGTTTCAAGACCGCCAAGGAACAGAAGAAGACCCTCGAAGAGGTTAAGGCAGGTCGGGTGGACATATTGATAGGAACACATCGCATCATCAGTAAAGACGTGGAGTTTAAGGACTTAGGTCTGTTGATTATCGACGAGGAGCAGAAGTTCGGCGTTTCTGCAAAGGAGAAGCTGAAACAGATGAAGACTAACGTCGACACGCTGACGTTGACGGCGACGCCTATACCCCGCACGCTGCAGTTTTCGATGATGGGTGCGCGCGACATGAGCATCATCACCACGCCACCGCCGAACAGGTATCCTGTTGAAACAGAATTGCGTACATTCGCTCCAGATGTCATCAGGGACGCCATCCAATACGAGTTGGCGCGTGACGGGCAGGTGTTTTTCGTGCATAACCGCATCCAAAACATCATGGAGGTTTACAACATGATTGTGAGCTGCGTGCCGGGCGCGAAGGTGGCGGTGGGTCACGGCCAGATGGAAGGCGAGAAACTCGAGGAGATAATGCTCGACTTCATCGACGGCAAATACGATGTGCTATTGTGCACCACGATCATCGAGGCGGGTTTGGATATCCCGAACGCTAACACCATCATTATCAACGACGCACACAAGTACGGCCTGAGCGACCTGCATCAGCTGAGGGGCAGGGTGGGGCGCTCCAACAAAAAAGCGTTCTGCTATCTCTTGACGCCTCCGATGGCGATGCTAAGCGAGGAGGCTCAGAAACGTTTGAGAGCAATAGAGGAATTCTCCGACCTGGGCAGCGGCTTCAACATTGCAATGCGCGACCTCGACATCCGTGGAGCGGGCAACTTGCTTGGCGCCGAACAGAGCGGATTTATCAACGACATCGGATTTGAGACATATCATAAAATCCTCGACGAGGCCATCATGGAACTCAAGGAAAACGAGTTTAAAGATCTGTTCGCCCAGCCTGAAGAAGAGAAAAAATACGTTCGCGAATGCGCTATCGAGTCGGATCTGGAGATTCTGTTGCCTAACGAATACGTCGACTCATCGGCTGAGCGTATCAGCCTCTACAACGAGCTCGACCATATTGAAAATGAAGAAGGTCTGATGCGCTTTACCGACAACCTTATCGATAGATTCGGCGAGATTCCGCCTCAGGCTAACGACCTCTTGAATACTGTGCGCTTGCGCTGGATTGCCCGCGATTTGGGTTTTGAAAAAATCGTTCTCAAGAAAGGCGACATGACCTGCTATTTCCTGCAAGACCAGGAGTCGGAATACTTCAAAACCGAGACTTTCAACAAAATTATCCGTTACGCTTCCGAACATTTGAAACGTTGTCAGTTTAAGGAGCAAAACGGCAAAAACATATTGGTTTTCAAGGTTGTTGACAGGGTCAAGGATGCTTTGGATTTATTGCGCGAAATAAATTCTTGATTTCGAAAAAATGTTTATATTTGCAAAAAATAAATTAGAAATATGACAACATTATTTTTAGGCGGTATCGGAACCGGTGAAATAATTCTTATCGTGCTGGCTATTCTGCTGCTTTTCGGTGGCAAGAAACTCCCTGAGCTGATGCGCGGAATGGGCAAGGGCGTCAAGGAATTCAAAGACGCTATGAACGAGCCGACCGGCGACAAAAAAGACGACGAGAAGAAAGAGGAGAAATAGTCCGTCATGACGTCGCGAAACAAGACGGAAGATGCCGAAGACGTCCAAATGACCTTCGGCGAGCATCTCGATGAGCTTCGTAAAGTGTTGATGCACATCGGGATTGCTTTTGTTTTGTTCTTTATCGCCCTCTTCACGTTTTTCAAAGGCGATATCATCAACATCGTTTTTTATCCTTCCGAAAGCGATTTCATCACAAACAGACTTTTTGCGAGATTAGCCGAATTGACCGGCACTGAGGCATTGAAAATCAATGCGAATCCGTTAAATCTTTATAACACCAAGATAGCAGGGCAGTTTATGCTTCACATCAAAGCGTCGGCGGTCGGGGCGCTCGTGATAGCGTTTCCTTACATCATCGGGCAGCTGTGGGACTTCGTGAAACCGGCTCTTTCGCCAACGATGAAACGCCGTACCCGTCTGATAGTGTGGAAGATAGTGTTCTGGTTCTTCCTCGGCGTGGCATTCAGCTACTTCATTATCGCACCTCTCGGAATCAATTTTTTGGCAAACTACGAGGCTAACGGAAGCATACAAAACATCATCGATGTCAGCTCGTATATCAGCACGGTTTTGGGTGTTTGTCTCGCCGCCGGACTGGTGTTTCAGCTGCCGCTTCTGATAAGATTATTAGCGTCTATAGGCATCATAACCTCAGCATGGCTCAGGAAAAACAGAAAAATCGCCATCGTTGTCATCTTGGCGCTCTCGGCACTCATCACGCCGCCCGACATCATCAGCCAGCTGCTGATTTTCGTGCCGTTTTACATTTTATACGAATACGGAATTAGGATAGCAAAAAATATTGAAAAGCAAAATGCAGATTGATAAGACAAAGGAATTGGAGACGAAAGGCATTGGCACTCTGTTGCTTATGTACGCCTTGCCGTCGGTGGTGAGTCAGATAATATCGTCGGTTTACAACATTTGTGACCGAATCTTCATCGGACATGGAGTGGGTGCGCTCGCTATCGCAGGCTTAGCCATCACCTTGCCAATCATCAATATCATACACGCTTTCGGAGCCTTGATAGGCGTTGGAGCAGGGGCGAGGATGTCGATAGTTTTGGGTAAGAAAGATGTCAACTGGGCTGAGCATATCCTCGGCAACAGCGTCATTTTCACTGTCATTTTGAGTGGCTTGGTGATGCTGTTTTCTTATATTTTCCTCGATAAGATACTGTTCATGTTTGGCGCGACAGCCGAGACTGTGGCTTACGCCCGAGAATACATGCTCATCGTGCTTCCGGGCATGTTCCTGACCACCATGGCGTTCAACCTCGTATCGCTGATGCGTGCGTCGGGCTATCCCAACAAGTCGATGATAGTGCTGGTGTCGGGTGCAGTGCTCAACATCGCCCTTGATGCCCTGTTTATCTTTGCTTTCGACATGGGAATCGCAGGCGCAGCGTGGGCTACCACCATCTCGATGGCGTTCGCGACCTTCCTGGCGATGCTGCATTTTGTGAAACGCGACTCGTTCATCCGCTTCCGCAGAAACGGATTCCAGCCGAAAGGTTATATCTTCAAGAATATCTTCATGATAGGAATGAGTCCGTTCCTGATGAATGTGGCGGCGGCAGGCGTCGTGGCTATCTTGAACAAGCAGCTCATCCGTTTCGGCGGCGACATGGCGGTGGGCGCTTACGGTATCGCCAACAGCTTCATCATGATAATGATAATGGTCATCTTGGGCGTGTGCATGGGCATGCAGCCTATCGCGGGCTACAACTACGGGGCAGGTCATCCCGACCGACTCAAACGCGTCTATATCCTGACGATGAAAGTCTGCGTGGCAATAGGTTTTGTGACTGCCATCCTGGGTTGCGCCATGCCTCGAATCATCTCGATGGCATTTACGAGCGAGACAATACTGCTCGATATCTCGCAGATGGCGTTGCCTTACATCACTGTGATGACGCCGCTCATCGCGTTCACGATAGTGAATTCAAACTTCTTCCAGAGCATCGACAAGCCATGGATTGCCATTGTCACCAGCCTCTCGCGCCAAGTAATCTTCCTCATCCCGATGATGTACATCATGCCTGTCATTTATCAAAATCTGGGACTCGACAGCCTCGACGGCGTGTTCTGCTCCTGCACTGTTTCAGATGTCTTCGGAGCCTTGTTAGCTTTTGTGCTGCTGCTGACGCAGAAGAAAGTGTTTAAATATACGATGTAATGAATTGGTTATCAGTAGCCTACATCAACCCGGTGAACTGGCACACCGATGCCACGCCAGCCACGCTCATCACGGAGCCATCGCCACTCGTGCCGCTTGAGGAACAGCAGAAAGATACATTGACAATCACTATGGATCCTGTCTCCAACCTTATTTTAGTTGATGGCTTCACTGCCACCGACTATATCCTCCCTCTCGTCGGCAAAGACGGCAACTACCACTCCAGGGAAATTTGGCTTTACCGGGAGAAACTGAAAGCGAATATTCAAAAGAGTGTGGAGGCTTATATATATTAAACTGAGATATGACTGCAAAAGCCCACTTCCTGCATTTAGCAACGGTCGCCCTCTTACTGGCAATAACACTTACATCATGCATTAATAGCAAACATGTCGCCATCAACAGAATTCAGCAACGTGGCGTGCTTTTGGTAGGCACCACTGGCGACTACAGGCCTCTCTCGTTTGTTGAAAATGACAGCGTTTACTGGGGTTTTGAGATTGATATGGCAGCGGAGATTGCCCGAAATCTGGGTGTCGACGTGGAGTTCGTCTCAACGTCATGGCCCACGCTTACCAACGATGTGCTGGCTGAACCTCAGACGTTCGACTTCGCCATCAGCGGCATCACCATTACTGATGATCGCCTGCAAATCATGGCGATGAGCGACGGCTATCTGGCAAACGGAAAGACAATACTGTGCCGCGTGGAAGATACGACGGCGTTTCATTCGTTGAGCGACATCGACAAAGCCGAGGTGAGAGTGATGGTGAATCCCGGAGGAATGAACGAGAAGTTCGCTAAAGAAAATATCACCAATTCAACGATTATTGTTTATCCGGTCAACGAAGAAATCCCATCTTTGGTGGCACAAGGCAATGCTGATGTGATGATTACCGAGATAACAGAGGCGCCGTGGTACGTCCAAAACGACCCGCGACTGGCGGCGCCTTTATTAAATAAACCCTTCACCCATGGCGAAATCGGCATCCTGATGCGAAAAGGTCAGAATGACCTCCTGCAATACGTCAACAACCTCATTCATAAGATGAAAGAAGACGGCTCGTTACAAAAATTAAAGGAAAAATACGGGCTTAAATAAAAATAGAGATGCCTTAAAAACATCTCTACTAAGGTCTAACGACTAAAGTCTAAAGTATTGATTCTGTGGAGGATACCGGACTCGAACCGGCCACCTTTAGATTGCGAACCTAACGCTCTACCAGATGAGCTAAACCCCCATCGTTTATTTGCGACGCAAAAGTACAAAAAATTTTAATATGACAACTTTTTTATTTAAAAAATCAGCCATTAGCCAATAGAAGACTATCAAAAAACTAATGGCTAATAGCTAATGGCTATTGGCTAAAAAATCTTTTCTCTTTTATCTATTATCTTATAACTAATTTTGTATTTTTGCACCCGATAAAAAAATAACATCATGGAAATAGAACTTTATATCTTAAGAAGAGTCAACGCCTTGCTTCAGGCAACTGACGCCAAAATTGTAAAACGCCTCGAAGGAGGCATGAGTAATTACACCTATGTTGTTGAATGTCAAGGTGAGATGTACACCTACCGCGTGCCCGGCAAGTTTGCAGAACGCTTCGTCGACCGCGTGGAAGAAGACGCCAACATCAAGGAAGTTGAGAAACTTGATCTTAACAATGAGACCGTTTACGTAGAGATTCGCTCAGGCGAGAAACTCGCAAAATACGTAGAAGGCACTATCATGTCGACAACCGACGTCGTCTCATACAACGAGATGTCGGTGAAGGCATTGAAGAAGCTTCACAACAGCGACGTCAAGTTCGGCGACTACAACGCTTTCGGCCGTCTCGACACCTACGAAAAATACTGCAAAGAGATGGGTTTTGAGCATCCTCAGGAATATGTCGAGCTCCGTCACACCCTCGACGAGATGCGCAAGCTCTACAAAGAGGTGAAGAAAGTGCCTTGCCACTGCGACTATCAGCCTACCAACCTCGTCATCGCAAAGGATAAATTCTATGTCTTGGACTGGGAATTTGCAGGAATGAACGACCCGTTCTACGATATCGCTTGCTACGGAAACGCCGGCTTCGACAAGGCTTTGTCGCTGCTCGAGGCATACGTCGGACACAAACCTACGCAGGAAGAGCTGAACCGCCTGTATTTCCACCGCGCATTCCAGTGCCTGCAGTGGTTCAACGTCGCCATCTTCAAAGATAAAGTTGGCCTCAGCAAGGATCTGAATATGGACTTCAACGCCGTCGCCTTCATGTTCTTAGGCATGGCGAAGGATCTTATCGGAAACTGCAAGTAAAAACTAATACATCATATCGCTGAAGCCGAAGCCTTCGTCAAGACCGAGCTCCGCGCGCACCTCTTCGGAGAGGCTCGCAGGACTCCA
Source organism: uncultured Bacteroidales bacterium (assembly GCA_900315175.1). Lineage (GTDB taxonomy): Bacteria > Bacteroidota > Bacteroidia > Bacteroidales > F082 > Limimorpha. The sequence goes on along the minus strand of OMYA01000004.1, from coordinate 149,834 downwards.
TGCCGGCTCGAAGGTAAGCTCCACATCACATGATTTGACGCCCATTATAGCGCTGACTTTCTCCTTGACGAAATTAGGGAGATAGTCGGCGACAGGGCAGTTCGGCGCAGTCACCGTCATCAGAATCTTCACAGCGCCCTCATCGTCGATATTAATTTCATAAATCAAGCCCAGTTTGTAGATGTCAACTGGTATCTCTGGGTCGTAAATGCCACTCAACACAGCAATCACACGCTCTTTCAGTTCATTTTTCTCTTCTTCTTTCATATCTTCTATGGACAAGACATGTCTTGTCCCAACTGGTTTTAAATTATATCCTGTATGGATAAGGCATGCCTTATCCGTTCATTACTTCTGCATACAACATCATCTGTTTCACCATACTCAGCAACCCATTAGAACGGGTGGGAGAGAGGTGCTCCTTCAAGCCTATCTCATCCAAAAAGCTCATATCCGCCGCCAAGATATCGGCTGGAGTCTGTCCCGAGAACACCTTTATTAATAAGTTGATGATGCCTTTGGTGATGACGGCGTCGCTGTCGGCGGTGAAATAAATCTTGCCGTCTCTCTTCTCGGCATGAAGCCAAACCCTTGACTGACAGCCGTTTATGAGGTAGTTGTCGTTACGATACTGCGGGTCGATTATCGGGCACTCCTTGCCCATCTCGATGAGCATAGCGTAGCGGTCCATCCAGTCGTCGAACATCGAGAATTCCTCGACTATTGAATCTTGAATTTCTTTTATTGTCATATTTTTAGCTATTAGCCTTTAGCCATTAGCCATTAGCCGTTAGCTTGTTTTCTAATGGCTAATGGCTTATCGCTAATGGCTCATCTTAACATGTTTGCTGCTTTGTCAACTGCTTTTACAAAAATATCAATTTCTTCTTTAGTGTTATACATTGCGAACGAGGCGCGGACCGTTCCCGGGATGCCGAAGAACGTCATCACCGGCTCGGCGCAATGATGTCCCGTGCGCACTGCAACGCCCATCTTGTCGATGATGGTGCCCAAATCGTAAGGATGGATGCCGTCTATCACAAACGAAACCAGTCCGTTACGCTTCGGAGCCTGCCCGATGAAACGCATGCCTTCTATGCCTGAAAGTTGCTCGGTGGCATATCTCAGAAGCTCATCTTCGTAAGCCTCAACTTCTTGACGGTCAAAGCTTTGGATAAACTTGACGGCTGTCTCCAATCCCAAGGCAGCGCCCACATTAGGTGTCCCAGCCTCGAACTTGAACGGCACTTTGTTGAACGTGGTCTTCTCGAAGCTCACGGTGTCGACCATCTCGCCGCCAAACTGATACGGAGGCATCTTCTCAAGCCATTCCATCTTGCCATAAAGTCCGCCTATGCCCATAGGAGCATACATCTTATGACCTGAAAACACGTAAAAGTCGCAGTCGAGGTCTTGAACGTCAATCACTTGGTGCGCCATCGACTGTGCTCCGTCAACCACCACAGGAATGCCGTATTTGTGCGCCATCGCTATCATCTCCTTGATAGGGTTCACTGTGCCTAATGTATTGGAAATGTGAGCGATAGAAACGATTTTCGGTCTCTGCTTAAGCAATTCCTCATAATGGTTCAAGTCAAGAACGCCGTTCTTGTCCATCCGGATGACAAGGAGATTATTAATCCTGTTAATCTTGTTAATCCTGTCTAATTCCGTCCTGTTAATCCTGTCTAAAAACTGCTGCCACGGCACCATGTTTGAATGATGCTCCATGGCGCTCACCACCACCTTATCTCCTTCACCCACAAGAAGTTGCCCCAACGAGGTTGCCAGCAAATTCAGGGATTCTGTTGTGCCTCTGGTGAACACAATCTCCTGTGGCTGTCGCGCATTGATGAACTGTGCCACGGTCTTGCGGGCGTTTTCGTAAGCCTCCGTCGCCATCTGGCTGAGGTAATGCACTCCGCGGTGGATGTTGCAGTTCTCATGCAGGTAGTAATCGCGCTCGCGCTCAATGACGCAAAGCGGTTTCTGCGTCGTCGCGGCGTTGTCGAAATACACCAGCGGCTTGCCATAAACCTGCTGGTCAAGCACCGGGAACTGAGCCCTTATCTTATCTATATCGAGATGATTCAAAATCGTATAATTTAGTTTGCAAAATTAGTAAATAATTCTTTTACACCAACATTCTTTCTAGTTTCATCTTCCATTTTTCCCAATGTGGCATTTCTTTCGACAACAATGCATAAAAATCTTTAGTGTGGTTGCGATAAACCAAATGACACAATTCGTGGGTTATTACATACTCAATGCAGCATCTCGGAGCGTAAATCAATCTTGGATTTAAAGATATGCAGCCATCAGGTGTGCAATAGCCCCACCTTTTATCCATCTTTTTTACAGTCAGTTTGTTAGGCTTAACTCCCAAAGTAGAAAAATGTTCAATTATCGGCTGCGAATATTCGTTAAATTTGACTTTTGCACGCTCAAGATACCATTTTTTCAATAGTTTTTCGGCATCTTTTTTGTCGCGACACTCAATTTCGATGATGTTGTTTTGATAATGAACGGCATTCAACGATGATTCTTTTATGCGCAACATATATTGCCGTCCCAGATAAAGATGCGACTCGCCGCTGATGTATTGCCTTTCAGTTGTTGGCGTTCCAAATGATTCAAAATAGCGTTTTTGCTTTAGAATCCATGCCGCTTTCTTCCTGACTTTCAGCTGGATGTCTTCCGTCGTGGCATCAACTGGCGCTTTGAGACACACCGAACCATCAGGATTTACTTTGATTCCAAGAGTTTTCCTCGGAGCAAATTCAATGTCGTAGTCAATAACGGTTGAACCGTATGTTATGCTGTCGCCTTTTATCGTATCCATATCTTCGCCACGTCCACACATCCGTCAATAATAATATCCATGTCGTCAAACGAGAAATCAAGCGCATATTTGCGTTTCACGTTGTCTATCAGTTCGTCTTCAAGCTCGATTTTCATTCGTCCGATAATGTCGCTTTTCGATTGCCAATCGACCATAATGGAGTCATCAACGACAACGTTTTTACGAATTATCTCGTCAAAAGCTTTCGCTGTCGCAAACGCCATCTCTTTAAACGGCATTTCTGGGAATAAACGCTTGTAGTTCTCCAATGCGATGCCGTAGAATGCTTTGGCGGTATTGTTGTGCTCAAACTCAACCGGAAGCTCGCTGTCGGTATGATTCAACACGTTTTCCTTGTATTGCATCATCCTTTCCAGATATTCGTTGTCGCTCAAACGACCTTGCTCGTATGCTTCAATAGTCTCTTTTATCAGTTGCGAGAACTTTTTGTAGAAGGCGGGGTCTGAATCCATGTTTTCCTTGATATACTTGGCTGTTCGCGATGCTATAGTATCAGCTTTTGCAGTAGTTCCGACGATGCTGTCAACCTCTTTCTGGAAATCTTCTTTGTCGAAAATGTTAACCAAATTTGTGATTACTTTCACTGCGTCGCTTTCAACATGATGGTTGATGAGCTTTTCGATTCTCGCCTCGTATTTCTTGTAATCTACAGTGTCGGAATAGCGCAACTGAACTGCTGTCCGCAGCTTTGAGAACATGTTGAGGTCGTCTTTGTAACGCTGAATGGTCTTTTCATCAGTGTTTTTATGAAACTCCAAAGTGGAAAGTGCCAATTGTAATACCGACGAAAATGCCGATAATCTATCATAGAATTCATGTCGGCGGTCTTCCATTCTCAGTGATTGTGCGTATGCTTCCAGATCCCGTTTGTTCGGAATCATCTTGAACATATCCCAAAGCTCGGAGTACTTTTGTGGTAACTCGGCAATTTTATCTCCAACAGGGACAAGAGTGTCGTGAAACACCTGCTGTTCTTCCTCGTCATAATCTGAATACAAGGTCATTGCCGCATCCAATTCCGACAAAACTCCATAATAATCAATGATATATCCATAATCTTTGCCTTCGCATGTACGATTTACTCGCGCCACCGCTTGCAAAAGATTATGACCTTGAAGTGGACGGTCAAGATACATGACAGCTACTTTGGGCTCGTCAAAACCGGTAAGAAGCTTGTCAACGACTATCATTATCTCAGGATGCTCCTGTTTCTTGAAACGTGAAATCAGGTTTTCCTGATATTTCTGAGGCGTTCCATGCTCGTCCATCATCTGCTTCCAGAAGCTCTTGACTTCCTGAGGTGTGTCGCCGTATGCCACTTCTTCGCCTTCACGGTCGTCAGGCGCGGTAATTAGTACTTCCGATGACACCTTTCCGATTTCATCCAAATATTTTTTATAAAGAATGGCAACACGTTTCTTAGGTGTTACAAGCATTGCCTTAAAGCCTGTGTTTTGCCAGTTGTCGGCGTAATGCTTTGAAATGTCGGTGGCTATGGAATAAATACGCTGCTCTGTCTGGTTGATAATATCGGTTCGAGAGAATTTCTTTTTAAGGTCGGCAGTTTGGTATTCAGTCAAATCCTCACAGACTTGGTTGAAGAAACTGTCGATTGGACCTTCCGCAACTGATTGAGACACAATGCGTCCTTCATACAATAGCGGCACAACCGCCTTATCGATAACAGCCTGCTTCACCGTGTAAACAGGTCTAATAATTCCGCCGAATGTCTGTGCCGTGTTTTTGTCCTTCCTCATCAGAGGAGTACCAGTGAATGCAATCTTACATGCGTTTGGCAGCACGCGGTTCATCTGAATGGCCATTTCCTTGTATTGGCTGCGGTGCGCCTCGTCAATTAAAACGAAGATGTTCGGGTTAGTTAGTGGTGCTTTTATCGTTTTGATAGCCGTCTCAAACTTGTTGATAACAGTGGTGATTATAGCGTCAGTGTCACTTTCGAGGAGTTCGACGAGACGTTTTCCTGTCGTGGCATTTTCCACTTCTTTGCCGCATTTACGGAATGTTCCAGTTATCTGGCTGTCCAAATCGGTGCGGTCGGTGACAAGCACGATACGCGGATTCCTGATACTCGGCTCTTGCGCTATCTTTTGCGCTAACATCACCATTGTCAGTGACTTGCCGCTACCTTGTGTGTGCCAAACCACGCCGCCGTTTCTGTGACCTGCTTCAATGGTTTTCACCCTATCCACAGTCTGGTTGACAGTGAAATATTGCTGATAACGGGTGAGTTTCTTTATTCCAGCGTCGAAAATGGTGAAATGAAACATCAGTTCGAGCAGGCGTTCCGGACGGCAAAGATTGTAGAGATATTCATCTTGAACCGTCGGCTCGCGAGTTATCTCATGGTTTTCGTTAACCAAATTGAACAAACGTGAGCGATATGCGGCTTCTTTCTCATTATTTACAAACATCTCGTGCCATTTACTCCAGAATTTGGCTGGAGAGCCAGTTGTGGCATAGTCGCCGAAACTGTTTCCGATAGCGAGAAGCAGTGCGCTATAAACATACAGACCTCTGATGCCGTCTTCCTGCTGATTGCGCAGATGTTGCGATATGGCTTGTTCCTCAGCGCCTTTTACATCTGGACGTTTGCATTCGATTATAACCAGCGGGATGCCGTTTACAAACAGCACTATGTCGGGGCGATAAGTGTCGTTCATTCCAGCTCGTGTGACCGCAAACTCTTCCGTAACGTGATACACGTTGTTCTCGGGATGCTCCCAGTCGATGTAGCGCATGGTATAGCTTTTATTGTCGCCGTCGATGCTCTGCTCGAAAGCCTTGCCGAGGGTGAGCATGTTATACACTGTCTCGTTGCCGTTGATATAGCCGCCTTCCATCGGCACGTTGCGCAGTGCTACTATGCCGTTTTCGATGTTCTGTTCCGAAAAACGAGCCTCGTTGTGACTGCCGATGCGGATGGAGTTGAGCTCGCGCAGCTGTTGCCTTAAAACCTCTTCCAGCAACACGTTGGAGGTCTTCTCTCCGCGCATTTTCAGGGCTTCCTCCGGCGACAGATACTTATAGCCCAGCTTATGCAGCAGCTCCAGCGCCGGTTGTTGGCTTATGTTGTTTTCTTTGAAGGAGATGAGGGGCATGATTTTATGTTTTTATCGCTATTGTCGTTTTGTTATTGTTTAAGATACAACATTTTTATCTCTGGCACTGCTTGATCGACATTGATTCCAACTTTTCCATTGGCAATTTCATCGAAAGATTTTCCTTCTTGTTGGATCTCGATGACTTTAATTGAATGAAATCTTCCGTCATTTTCATAAGCAAGTGTATCGCCAACATGAATTGTGTTATTATTTAACTCAACACATATTACTGTGTGATTTTGATAGAACTTATATGGTGTGCCTAACTCTTTCAAAGTTGGTGTAAAACCAACTAAACCAGTTTGTATAAAACAATTACGTGCATCTTCTTTGGAGATAAACCCGTTTTCAATATTAACGTATAAATTAAACAATTGCCATGTGTACATCAAACCTCTGTCATCGTTTATTGCATCTTGTATTTGATTGTCATTAAACGGAGGAATGGTTCGTTTCAAAGGTTCGACGTTTCTCTCGTTGTTGACAATATATAATGCATATACATCAAATCTATTTCGTTCTTTGCATCTCCGATGTCTAATCTTGCTGATTTGAGAGCACTCTGAATCTTTTGAAGTCCCATTAAGACCTTTGACTTCTATAATAAGGAGGCCTTTCACTCCTAAATCAATTTGAATGTCTTCCTCAAATAAACCATCAGTAGCTGATTTATCCTTTTCAATAGCATTGTCAAAGCCAAGCCATTTTAAGTATTCTATGACGTTTTTAACTAATGTATCGCCAGTTTCCGTAAGAATATTGTGCAGAAATTCATATTTTTGGTTATTCTCCCGAATAGACTTTTCGATATTTTCGATATCTTCTTCGTATTTTTTAATTATTTCGTGTTTCCTGCTTTCCAAATCCTGTCGATTTGGAAGATAGTATTGAGCTTTGTTTTTCCAAGATATTGTTTCAACTTCAGGAAAGTATTCAGAATAATGTTTATATAAGACCTCTTTGAATAATATGTCAAGCAATTTCTTTTTTGATTCTAACTGAGGAAGCATAAACGTTACTTCCTTGTCTGAAATCCAAATATATGAGATAATCTGACCATGTTTGTTTTTTAATAATGGGATGAAAGAGTCGTCTGGAATGCTTTTATGTGTGTTGTTGTCCCATATTGTGGGATGTTCAAATGTTTGATGATATTTTATTTCATTAGTAAATTGTTCAAACAAAGTGTAAGCAATTTGGGGATCACACAACAAAATCTCATTGCCATAAATTGTTTCATCTGTAAAGTCTTTTGTTAGTGAATAATTTGTTTCCTTGAAATGTGAGTCGTTTTGGGTGCTATATGTCGCTATATCATGAATGGTATAATTAAACTCTTGTTTCTCAAATTGGAAAATCACGTTTATTATAGGACGAGATCCTTGACTACTAATAGTTTTGTCCTTTAGTATCATACAGCTAAAAGGAATTGGATTAAATATGGTTGAAGGAGGTGATGAAATAAAGTAATCTGCAGTTTCGCCAACAATATTATTTTTTTGGTGCTCGTCTTCTTTATATTTTACAATTTCGTAGTTTGCCAAATCGCTTATAAAAATATCGTATTCATGGACATTTTGTGGGAAATCGTGATTTGGTAAAAGATGTGTTTCTCCATATTGTCGGTTGTGATCCTTTACATCAACTAGTTTTCCAAGACTTCCGACATATACTTCAAAAGTCTTTGATAGTGCATCACAAATGCTTTTGTCAAGACTTAAGCAACAAATTTTTGTTTTATTCATATATTAATCCTCCTTTTCCCAGTTAACAGCACCTGCATCAGCCCCTTCTTCTGCGCCTGCATGGCCGCCAGTTTTTGTTTTTGTATCTCGATTTCTTTGTCGGCATTGACCAAGACTGATGCTATTGCGTTTTGCTCTTTCAATGATGGCATTTTTAATTTGATAATTGATAAATCAGAAGCATTATATGAAGGTAATGCACCAACCTGAATATATTTAGAAAGAGAAATGCTATCAAACCAATATTTCATATACCAAACATTATTGTTCGGTAAGTAGGCAAGCATGTTATTGTCTATGATAAAGTTTTTTGCATAGCGCTTTCTTTCTAAAGCAATGGCGGCACCAACTTTTGCAAAAATTATAGCTTCATTTTCAATAACAATATATCCAAGACGCTCTATTTGTTCATGTGTTACATAATTGTTGGCGATGTTCATTTTTGATTCGTTGCCAGGCAAATTCATATCTGATACTTTGTAAAATGGGATGCCAGTTTGTCCTCCTTGTTCTTGTTCGTTAAAAGCACAGCCTCCGACAAATTTGCCAATCTCTCCCAACCTCACCTCTTTCCACTCCCCACCAAACCCTTTCAGCCGCTTCTTCCCCGTGAGCAGTTGATGCATAAGACCACGCTTGCGCAGGGTGAGTTGCTCAATCAGGGCAGTCTGCTTCTCTATGGCGGTGTCCCAAAGTGAAAGAACGGAAACAATACGCTGTTGTTCGGTGAGAGGGGGGACGGCGATTTTTATTTTTCTAACATCTTCGGTACTTATGCTCGCTTGATTAACAGCAGGTTTTGCAATTAGTTGTGCGGTATGTTTAGATTGCGACGTTAGTAGATACAGATACAAATAGCGGCTTTCAATGTTATTGTTTGCTCGAAGTAGCAAAAGATTCATTCCATGATACAATTCATGCTTTTCGTCGTAGTATGCAACTTTCCCAATGTGTGCTAAACTGTTGATGTGACTATACAAGATATCTCCATTATGCATCTTGTATGCTTCTAATCCTTCTGTGTCTGCTATATGGCCTACTTTTGAATAATTTATTACTCCGTTTGATATAGTCTCTATTCTTGATACGGGATGTCCTTGGGTCACCGAAACATCATAGGTTAAACCATTTGCTAGTTTGGCTAACAAATCACCAAGATATTTCACTTCCCAATCTTCGGGAATGAGGCCGAGGGGAGAGGGCTTGTAGCCTTGCGGGATATGATTGTCTTTTGTCATAATCAATATAACTGAAGTAACTGTGTAAATTCGTTGTTGTTTTGATATGGATCATCCCAAATGTACTTTACTTTTAATTTTCCACAAGGTCCCATGGGAATATAAAATGTCATCTCAAAACTCTCTGTTGGGTTAAGTAGTTCAAAAGGAAATGGATCGATAAAGGCGGTAATATGTACTCCGTTTAAAACTTCCATTCTTACATTTGTGGCTGTAGCTTTGCCATGATTAGTGATTTTAAGTATGCGTTTCCCGTCATTTTTAAATATAGTGATACTACCACTTAATTGGGCTTTTTTATTCACAATCTTTTCTTCATGAAGTTTTGTCAACTGATAGTCGTTGATTGTTGCTTCTTGTTTCTTTATTTTTCTATCATGGATGAAATAGGTAAAACCAGAAGCCGCTAAGGCAATGATGGAAACAATCAGTGATGCTAATTCCATATTATCAGTTTTTATTAATTAAACACTTGTTTATTTTTGTAAAAATGTCTGAATAATCTGCATCTGTCTGCGTTGATATTCAGCCCATTCGTTCATTAGCTTTTGAAAAAGATCGGCTTTTTCGTTCGTATCAATCGCATTGCACAATGGTTCTGCTAATTGCGGTGCATAATTGTTGCGTATTATTGCCTTTTGCATCTCGTTTGAGATTTTGTTTCCGATGATATTTAAAAAATCTTGTTCTGTCATGTCTTTTATATACTTTATTCTTAAATCTCCTTTTTCTTTGAATCCAGCATTTTCTGTTTTTTCTTCTCAATAACCTTGATGTTTTCCACTGTTGGAAGGTCTTCCGGCATTGTGCCACCAAGTTCTTTGATGGTTTGTCGCACTTTGGCGCCGACTTCGTAGTGAGTCATGTTGGCTTTTCGCTTGCCTTTGATATTCTCGCGTCGAAGCTTCTCTTCTGTTTGTGTTGCGCGAAAAAGGTTAGCGGCAAGCTCAGTGCTTCCCATGTGATCCAAAATCTTCTGACTCTGTTTCAAACCTTTTCTGGCATGGATGTCTTTTGCAGTCATGCCGCCATAAAGCCCTTGATAGCCATAGTTTTGAAATATGGCATAATCTCGGGAATCGATAACACCGGCGTCTTTTGCAGCGCTTGCCAATTCCGAGTTGTGCTTCTGAAGCTCTGCACGCAGAAACAGGCGTTTTTCTTCCTCGTCGGAAAGCGCTTGATATTCCTTCATCTGCTGAACTTCAGCAATGCGAGTCTGTATGGCAAAATAGGTTTGCCCTTGAGCTACAATTGTTTTGCTCGGGTCGGCATTCTGCACAATAAGATAGCATGCATAGCGTGAAAGCTTGACAGAATCTACTCGTCGTTCACCACCTTTTCCTATCACTATCATTTCGTGGATATCCACGAAATGATTCTCAACTCTCTGGCCGCTGTTTTCACAGGCTATCTTGGCTTTTTCAATAACAGGAAGAAAATTCCTGTATTCATTATACTCTAGCACCTTCCACAGGCTGCGTGATGTCCAGTACTCCACACCGTTTTCATCAAAATGTTTGATGCTTTCAAACAGTGACATTGTTTTTTTCGTAAGTCGTTTGTTCATATTGCTTGGTTTTTTGATGATTAATACTCTCGACCATTTCGTGGATATCCACGAAATGATACTAATACCCTAACTCTTTTAAATAATCCTTCATTTTTGCTTGAACTTCAACAAGTTCGCTCTCTAATTGCTCAATTTCTTTTTGCACTGCAGGAATGTCAACCTCGGCTTCCTCTTCGTATGTGTCAACAAAACGCGGGATGTTGAGGTTGTAGTCGTTTTCACGAATATCGTCTGGTGTTGCCACAAAAGCATATTTATCTTCTACAACGCCTGGCTCTAATTCACCATTGGTAAACTTCCGATATGTGTTTACGATATGCTCGATATCCTGAGTGCGCAGTTTATTCTGATTTTTACCATTCTCATATTCGCGGCTTGCATCGATAAATAGCACGTTTTCAGAGTTTCTCCCTTTGCGGAAAATGGCGATGGCTGCCGGAATACCTGTGCCGTAAAATAGATTTGCCGGTAATCCGATGACAGCTTCCAAAATATGCTCGTTTTCAAGTATGTATTGGCGGATCTTGCCTTCGCTTCCACCTCTGAAAAGCACTCCATGAGGTATGATTACACCTACTTTACCTGAGTTTTCATCTGCAACTTCAAGCATGTGGCTGATAAATGCCCAGTCGCCTTTGCTTTTTGGTGGTATGCCTCGCCAGAAACGGTTGTACGGATCATTAGCGGCTTCTTCTGCGCCCCATTTGTCGAGTGAGAATGGGGGATTTGCAACAACCGTGTCAAACTTCATCAACTTGTCGCTCACTTTCAGCTTCGGGTTGCGCAAAGTGTCGCCCCAGCGTATTACGGCGTTGTCAAAGCCATGCAAGAACATGTTCATCATTGCCAAAGCCCAAGTGCTTCCGTTAACTTCTTGACCGTATAACGAGAAGTTGTTATTCCCGACTTCTTTTCCTGCCTTAATCAACAATGACCCCGAACCGCAAGTCACATCGCAGATTCTCGCACCAGGATTACTTTTTGTTAATTTTGCGAGTAGGGTTGAAACTTCAGCTGGCGTGAAAAAATCTCCAGCTTTCTTGCCGGCCTCACCTGCAAACGTTGAGACAAGATACATGTAAGCGTCACCAATGATATCGTTGTTTTCCAGATGCGACTCATCTAACTCCACGCCTCTGAAATCCTGAAGAAGGTTTCTTAGCCTTGCATTTTTCTCCTTTGTCTCGCCCAAATTTGCACTGTTGAAACTGATGTTTCTGAAAATGCTACTTCCATCCTCGCTGCTCATTTTCTCGCGGTTGGCATCTTCAAGGTCAGCAAGCGCCTCATCGATCAATTCACCGATGTTTGATGCATTTCTATGTTCGTAAAGATAGTAGTAAGAACTCTTCTCTGGCACAACAAATCTTTCGTGACGCATTGCTCTTTCCGCACGAGTCTCATCTCCTTCATATTTTTTTACATAATCCTGAAACTTAGACTTATAGACATCACTCACATATTTCAAAAATAGCATCGTAAGGATGTAGTCCTTATACTGGCTTGGGTCAATCACGCCTCTAAAAGTGTCGCATGCTTTCCAAACCGTGCGGTTGATGTCGTCTTGTGTTATCTTTTTTGTATCCATTTTATATGTTTAATTTATTTATAATCAATTGGTTGGTTAACTGTGTTTTCTTTTGTTGTATTAAACTGACAAGCTCGTTTTCTCGGTCTTGAAGTCTTGAAATCACGATAATTCTTTCTTGAGTGTTTTTATCTGGTATAATAACTTCAAGATTCTCAATGACTTCTTTTCTTATCATTGGTGAGCCCGTTCCCATTTTCTCATTGTTAATTGCAGCTGCAATAGCGGGGTGATTCATGTACCAACAAACATACTCTGGAGTTGTGTTACTTGTGCGTAATCTTATTGAATATAATGTTGTTGATGCCACTGCAGGAATATCATAATCAAATACTTTGCATAGATATGTTGTGCCTTTGCATGCAAAAAGAATGTCGCCTTTTTTTAACAAGTATTTGTCAATCTTTTTGGTATAATTAGTTTTCGTTGCGGTAGTTTCCGGCGAATCCATCAACAAATCTTTTACCTGCAAACATGAAACATCTCCATCTGATATACCTTTTATATATATACCAGATTGTATTTCTGCTATTTGGCAGAGCTTTCGTTTAGTAATATAGCTACTTTTATTATTCATGCTGCAAAGATACAAATTATTTTTAAACATGCAAGAAAAAAAGTAAAAAAATCAAAGTAATATTATTACTAAATTAATAATGATACTAAAAAAAACAATCGCAGCATAAATTACACCGCGATTGTTCTTTTTATAATCAAAAAACTTTATTTTGCCACGTTGTATAAAGGACCTTCAAAGTTAACGGCGAAATTCTGTTCCATTGCTTGTGATCCAATAGGAAGGTTTGCTTTTCCTGATGATTGAATCTTGTAATTTGAACCTGATGTTGCAATGGTTACATTACCGGAAACACAAAACAATACATTGCCCTCGGAACTGCGGAAGATGCCGACGCATTTGCCAGCTGGTATAGGTTCTTCGGTGCTGTAAGCAAATGTACCTGTAGGAAGGTTTTCAACGTTCGGGATTGTAAATCCGAACATGTTTGCTGTTTCGTTTGTTCCGTCAGCTAATGCTACTGTCACGACGTTAGCTTGAAGATCTTCATCATAATAAACTTCATATCCGCCAATTGCAATTGGATAACTCTGATTTCCAAGAGTCACTGTGCCATAGTTGCCTGCTGGAGGTGTAGGTGGAGTTGGTGTGTCGCCACCGCCGCTGTTTGATGAATCGCTTTTCTTACATCCTGTAAGAATCATGGCAATAACTGCTAATGCCATGAAGAGAACTGTGCTCTGCTTGTAGATGTTTTTCATAGTTTTATTATTATAGTGTTAAATATTCCGCAAATATATGAAATTATATTTTACTTAGATCAATTTTGAAAATTTTTTCTTTGTTGCTGCACTGGAAGATGCAGGTGTCGCAGCTTGAGAGCTCGCCTTTAAGACGTCGTTTTATCATGTCGTCGATGCTGTCGTGAACGCTTTCAATCTTGATGTGGTTGCTTATCTCCGCTGCGAAAGCGTACATCAGAAGCATCCTCGCGTCCTCTTTCTTGATGCCGCGCTGGCGCATGTAGAACATGGCATCCTGGTCAAGCTGTCCTGTGCTTGTGCCGTGTGAACACTTCACGTCGTCGGCATAAATCTCAAGGAATGGCATGGTGTTGATCTTTGCCTTGTCGGTCAGGATGATGTTGCTGTTGTTCTGATATGCGTTGGTTTTCTGAGCGTGAGGAGCGACCATCACGTGACCGTTGAACACTGCCGATGCCTCGTCGTCCAAGATACCCTTGAACTTCTCATTGCTGCTGCAGTTCGGCACGTTGTGGTTGATTTTCATGAGGTTCTCGACATGCTGTTTCTTGTCGAGGAGATACAATCCGTAAATCTGCAGGTCGGCACCCTCGCCGTTGAGGTCGACGTGAATGTTGTTCTGCACAAAACCAGTGTTGAACGTCACCAACACGAAATGCACGCTGCTGTTTCGCGCCTGCTGTATGTTGATGTGGGTGGTCAGATGGGTGTCGTCGTTGAGGTTCTGAATCCTGTACAGCTCGAGCGTGGAGTTTTCCTCCATCACGATGTCGCACTGCTCCTCGTTCGACTGCAGATGACTGCTGTCGTCCAAGAGCACGAGCTGCCGGCTCTGATTCTTTCCGACCGTTATGTTGTTTTCTAGATAAGCCATCGTCGTAAGTGTTAGAGTTTCAGTTCTTTAACCCATTCGTAGCCCTTCTCTTCGAGTTCGAGAGCGAGTTTCTTGTCGCCCGACTTCACGATGCGGCCGTCGTACATCACGTGAACGAAATCCGGCACGATATAATCCAGAAGTCGTTGATAGTGAGTGATTACCACGAAGGCGTTATGCTCGTTGTGCAGCTGGTTCACGCCGTTTGCCACGATACGCAAGGCGTCGATGTCCAAGCCGGAGTCGGTCTCGTCGAGGATTGAGAGCTCAGGTTCGAGCATCGCCATCTGGAAAATCTCGTTTTTCTTCTTCTCGCCGCCCGAAAAGCCCACGTTGACATAGCGGTTCTGCAGTTTCTCGGTAATCTCCACCATGGCCTGCTTCTGCTTCATCATCTTAGTGAAGTCTATCATCGACATCGGCGGAAGTCCTTGGTATTCGCGTTTCGCGTTGACTGCTGTGCGCATGAAGTTCTGCATCGAGACGCCAGGGATCTCCACTGGATACTGGAAACTCAGGAAGATGCCGAGGTTTGCGCGTTCCTCCGGTGGCATGCCTACGATGTTCTGGCCTTTGTACCAGATCTCGCCCTCAGTGATTTCGTAGCCTTCGCGTCCTGTCACGGCAGCAGCCCAAGTGCTCTTGCCTGTTCCGTTAGGACCCATGATGGCGTGAATCTCGCCCTCGTTCACTCCGAGGTTGAAGCCTTTTAATATTTCCTTGCCTCCTATTGAGACATGTAAATTCTTGATATTCAGTAACATATATTTAATTTTTTATTTTTTCTTTTCCATCCTGTACGTATAACGCATGCGTTATCCCTACCGGATTAACCGACCGATCCTTCCAATGTTATCGACAATAACTTTTGTGCCTCCACTGCAAATTCCATTGGCAATTTATTCAGCACATCTTTGGCATATCCGTTGACAATCAAGCCTATAGCTTTCTCTGTCGGGATGCCACGCTGGTTGCAGTAGAACAGCTGGTCTTCCGAAATCTTCGACGTGGTCGCCTCGTGTTCGAGGATGCTGCTGTCGTTGCCGCACTCCACATAAGGCCATGTGTGCGCGCCGCATTGGTCGCCCAAAAGCAACGAGTCGCATTGCGAGAAGTTGCGGCAGTTGGTGGCTTCCGGCACCACCTTCACCAGTCCGCGGTAGCCGTTCTGGCTGTGACCCGCCGAGATACCCTTCGAGATGATGGTTGAGCGGCTGTTTTTGCCTATATGAATCATCTTCGTGCCAGTGTCGGCTTGCTGCCAGTTGTTGGTGACAGCCACTGAGTAGAACTCAGCCACTGTGTTGTCGCCTTTTAAAATACAGCTCGGGTATTTCCAGGTGATGGCAGAGCCTGTCTCGACCTGTGTCCACGATATTTTCGCATTGTCGCCACGGCAGATGCCGCGTTTTGTAACGAAGTTGTAGATGCCGCCCTTGCCGTCTTTGTCGCCAGGATACCAGTTCTGAACAGTCGAATATTTCACCTCTGCGTCTTTTTCTGATATAATCTCGACGATTGCCGCATGTAACTGATTCTCATCACGTTGCGGAGCGGTGCAGCCTTCCATGTAACTCACGTATGCACCTTCGTCGGCAACGATAAGAGTACGCTCAAACTGACCTGTGTTTGCCGCGTTTATTCTGAAATATGTCGAGAGCTCGATAGGGCAGCGCACGCCTTTCGGCACATAGCAGAACGAGCCGTCGCTGAACACTGCCGAGTTTAATGCCGCAAAGAAGTTGTCGGTGTAAGGCACCACCTTCCCGAGATATTTCTTCACCAGGTCAGGGTGCTGTTTCACTGCCTCGCTGAACGACATGAAGATGATGCCGTGCTTCGAAAGCGTCTCCTGAAACGTGGTTTTCACCGATGTCGAGTCCATTACAGCGTCGACAGCCACTCCTGAGAGTTTTTTCTGCTCGTCGAGCGAGATTCCGAGCTTGTCGAATGTCGCTAACAGCTCCGGGTCAACCTCGTCGAGGCTCTTCGCCTTGCGCTGTTTTGGCGCTGCATAATATATAATGTCTTGATAATCAATGGGTGGGATGGTGAGATGCGCCCATGTCGGCATCTTCAGAGTCTGCCAGTGACGGAATGCCTTCAAGCGGAAATCCAACAGCCACTCCGGCTCCTCTTTCTTCTTCGAAATAAGGCGAATTATGTCTTCGTTCAAACCTTTAGGAATGAAATCGGTCTCAATATCTGTCACAAAACCGAACTCATAGTCCTTATTCGTCACTTCTTCGATAATATTTTCCTTTGGATTTGACTCCATATCACAAATATCTTAATTATTAATTTGCAAAAATACAAAAAAATATGTTAACTTTGCATCATAATTTTTAGGTATGTCAGAAAGAAAATTTTGGATAAAGATTAAAAACAACAGGTTTTACCTCGCCTTGACGGGAATAGTCGGGGCTATCTTGTTGTTTTTCTTGGTGTTATATCTCGCTGTCCCTTCTTATTCCTTCGCAGATATTGAGCCTTTTAACGGCGATTTCATCTATAATCCATATTCTGATATAAACCGTATAAATTATATTGATTTTCGCTCTGAATCGATTGAAAACCAAGGGATTAAGGCGTGTGAATATGGCTATGCCTTGAGTGGGGCCCGCTATCTTTGTTTGGGATATGAATCCAAACGGAAAATTGATTATCCATTCCTGCAAAGCATTCATTATAAACAGTTTAACATCGACCAACTGAATAAAAAATGCCGACTTGTGGCACCAGCGCATCCTTCCAAAGGTTTTAAGAAAGGTGAGATGACGCGTCTCGACCATTATCGTGTGATGGAGGCACTTTCGCCAAACGATAACTCATTGTATTACTGGGATATAGCACTCTCAAACGGTCATCGTGTGAATATCATCGCTAACACGGGAAACGACTTTGATACAATAAAATATCTGACAGCCACGATAGGTGAAAATGATGCCGAGTCGGTTTACAAATCGCTCGAAAGTGGTAATTCTTATGCCGTAAAATATAACGGAAGTTTGCTGGATGTTCCTGAACTTCAATCTGTTAAGTGCGAAAATGATACTTTGATAGTTTCTGTTTCTGACAAGGCAAAAGAGATTCGTTTCATTGGTCAGAATGCCATAGTAAAAAAATCGGTTGGCAATGTGGATGAGGCTTTATACCCGATTCAAAAAGATGACACTTATATCAGGACTGAGATTGAGTTTGAAGATGGTAGCACATTGTATCTCAATCCGTTAGTTAGACATCAATATCAATATTTCTTTGATTTGAACAAGGCTAAAGTCATGAAAGGCCGTACATATCTGATGTGGGCGGTTTATATCATAGTGGCAATTTTTTTAATAAGAATGTTTTTTGTAAACGTCATTTCGACTGAACCTCGCCAGAAAGGAGAGGATAATGTAGGCATCTCATAAAAATTGTAATATGAAAATTCAGGAAAATAAAATCGACAAATACATCACTTGGCTGCTGATTATCAGTGCTTTAGTGCGTGGATTCCTTGCCGCTTTTATGGAATTCGGCAACGATGAGGTTTATTATTGGACTTATGCAATGTATCCCGACTGGAGTCATTTTGACCATCCGGGAATGGTGGGGTGGGTGATGCAGATATTTAGCCTTAACTTATTGTTCCACAGCGAGTTCGCCCTTAGACTTTCATCAATAATTTTCATGACCATCAACACCTATATTATATATAGGCTCGGTTGTGTGATAAAAAGTAAGCTCGCCGGCTTTTATGCCGCTTTGTTGTACACCGCATCGTTGTATTGCTTTATCATTACTGGTGTTTTCATTATGCCTGACACCCCGTTGATGATGTTCACATTACTATCAATTTATTGTTTTCTGGATGGTACGCGTCGAAGCACATCTATGTTGTGGGGCGGTCTCTATGCGGGCCTCGCGCTTCTTTCGAAATATTCCGCTATCTTCATCTGGGTCGGTGTCGGGTTATATGTACTGCTTTATGACCGTAAGCAATTGAAAAACAAATACTTATATCTTGCGGCATTGATATCGGCAATATGCCTTCTTCCAGTCTTGATTTGGAACATACAGAATGATTTTATCAGTTTCACATTCCATGGCGACCGTGTAAGTTTCTTTGGGAAGCCGCAACCGCTTAATTTTTTGGCTGAGATTTTAGGTGAGTTTGGTTATAACAATCCAATAAATTATGTGCTGATAATCATAGCGTTATTGGTTTTAAGGAAAGGTAATAAATATATGGATACGATGCCGCGGCGCCTCCTGCTTTGTTTTGCTTTGCCGTTTATTGGGGTGTTCTGGTTCTTCTCCCTGACGAGGCCGATACTGCCTCATTGGTCGGCGCCGGCATTCTCGCTACTGCTGTTGTTCCCTGCGTCGTATCTCGCTGATAAACAGAATGTTGCAAATTTGGAAGTAAATGTGCCAAAGTCAATAATCGCAACAATGTCGTTGATGGTTTTTGTCTTGTTTGCAGGCGTTTTGGAGATAAAAACAGGCTTTATCCCTTTGCGTTTCGGCGAACGTGCCAACTCCGTGAGATATTATGGCGAGGGTGATTTCACAACCACCATTTACGGCTGGCGTTCAATTAAAGATGATTTCCAGAAAATCCGCGAATATAAAATATCTTCAGGCGAGATGAAATACTCGGACGGAATGATCGGACTGCAATGGTTCCCGATGGCAAATTTTGATTATTATGTCGCTAGTCCGTTGGGTGTCAAGATGTTCGGCTTAAATGACATAGATAAGATTCATAAATATGCCTGGATTAACCAATATCGAGGCGGGCTTCAGAAAGGTGCTGACTACTGGTTTTTGAACGAGAGTTCCGACTATTACGCTCCAGAACGTTATCTGTCTGATAAATTTGAAGAGATTATGCCTTGCGACACCATCGTTGTGGATCGATGCGGCAAACCGGCAAAATATGTCTTCGTTTATATGTGCAAAGGTCTGAAATAAGGCTTATTTGTGAAAAATTATTAAGATTTCTTGCAAAATTTTGCAAGTTATGTTAAAAGTGCGCTAAAACCGGAAAAAAATTGCCGGTTGTTGGCTGCACATTTTTTTATATCTGTACTTTTGCAGAACAAAAACGTTATTTATGAAAGAAGATTTTATTTATTATCTCTGGGAGAACAAGTTGCTATCGAAAGACCTCGCGACTGTCGATGGCGAGTCTGTCTATGTTGTTTCTGTGGGTGTACGTAATTACGACTCAGGTCCAGATTTTATTGATGCTCACATACGTATTGGAAATACTCTGTGGGTCGGACATGTGGAGATCCATGTCAATGCGTCTGATTGGTTCCGCCACGGGCACCAATATGATGATGCGTACAATAATGTGATTCTGCATGTCGTGTATAGTTGTGATACTGAACGACTTGCGATTCCGACGCTTGAGATCAAAGGGAAATTTGATGAGGATATTTATGCGAAATACAATGTTTTTCTGAAGTCGAGACAATGGATTCCATGCGAACGGATTATTGCCGGAATACAGCAGTTTACCTGGCTTTCGTGGCTTGAGCGTGTCGTGGTTGAACGGCTCGAGGCTGAAGTGAAGGACGTTTTTTCAAAGCTCGTGGCGAATGGCTACGACTGGGAAGAGACTCTGTATCAACGGATTATGCACTATTGCGGGCTGAAGATAAATAACGACGCTTTTGAGAGGCTGGCGAGTCTGCTGCCCTTGAAAATCCTGCGCAAACATTTTGACAATCCGCTACAGGTGGAGGCGATGTTTTTCGGCTGCGCAGGCTTCCTTGAACGTGAGTTCACCGAAAGCTACCCCGTCCTTCTCCAGAGAGAATTCAAGATGCTTAAATCCAAGTTTGACCTGACAGTGATGCCGATGGCTTATTGGAAATTCCTGAGGCTGCGGCCGCCAAATTTCCCGACAATCCGTCTGGCACAGATGGCAGCTATGGTGTGCACATGCAACAATATGCTGTCTAAACTGCAGACGGTCAAAGACTTGGATGCTGTGCGAAATCTTTTTAATGTTGAAGTCAATGAATATTGGAACACGCATTTCCTATTTGAAAAACCTTCGAAAGAGGTGAAAAAGAACTTGGGTGCGACAGCTGTAGATGTGCTGATTATCAACGCGGTAGTGCCTGTGCTGTTCAGCTATGGCATCTATCATGATAATCAGGAACTGAAAAACAGAAGCCTGGAAATTTTGAATGTCATGGAGCCTGAGGATAATGCCATAATCCGAAAGTTTGGAGAATTGGGGGTGAATGTTTGTAATGCCCAGCAATCACAGGCATTGCTGCATCTTTATAGTTGCTATTGCAAAAAGCGTAATTGCTTGAAATGCAGAGTGTTTGGCGCCTCGAGATAAATTTTTTCTAAAAAAAGTTTGCGTATTACAATAATTATGCTTAATTTTGTGCGGAAATTCTAAAGCAAACTGTAAAAGGAAATGGCTGATTTAAGTGTAAGACTTTCGGAAATCGAGTTGAAGTTGAGAAAGCTCGTATCGCTTAAAAATCAACTGGTTGAAAAGAACAGTGAGCTGGTTCGAGAGAATGGGGAACTTCGACTGAAAGTTGAGATTCTTCAGACCGAGAACGAGGATTTGAGAGATAAAATAACTAAAACAACTATTGTTAACGCACTCGGAAACGAGAAAGAAATTGAAGAAAGTAGGCAGTTGATCAAGGCATTGGTGAAGGAGATAGATCAATGTGTTGCGATGTTGAACGCCGAACAGTGATAAATAATTGACGGTCATGAGCGAAAGTGAAGAAATAAAGATTAGTATTACCGTTGCTGAACGCAATTACCGTCTGACTATTGACAAGGCTGATGAGGAGAAGGTACGGAAAGCCGCTGACATGATTAACGAACGTGTGAAAGAGTTTAAGAGAGTCTATACAGATAAAGACTATCTGTCACTGGTCTCCATGGCTTGCATACAGTTCGCGACAAGCGTGGCGAAATATGAAAGCGACACCGCCTTCAAGGATCAATATCTCGACAAACAACTGGATGTCATCGATGATTTGTTGACTGAAAACTTATAAGATTTGTCTGTCTGTCCACCGCATGATGTAACCTTAACAATTTATACAATTTAAACCGGTTGACTCATGGGTACAAAAACAGGCCTCATCCTCGAAAGAGGAGCTTTAACGCCAGTGGACGTTTGCGTATCGTGGCAGCCATAAGCGTGATATATGAGGGTTTACGATCCCTTTGGGCAGACAGATTTTTTTCTTTTTCGCGGAAGAGTAAAATCAAGGTATTAAAAAATGGTTTTACTACAAGTAAGCACGAGCATTATCATTTACGCAATTATCGGAATCGCAGTGGGCACCGGCGTCGGTGTGCTGCTGGCAACTACCGTCATGCGTAAGGCTTTGACAAAAAAAAGCAACCAACTGCTTGAAGAGGCAAAAGAAAAAGGCGAAGTGATCAAAAAAGACAAAATCCTTCAAGCAAAAGAAAAGTTCCTTCAGATGAAATCTGATTACGAGAAAGAGACAAATGAGAAGAAACGTGAACTGCAAAAGGTGGAAAGCCGTGTGCAACAACAGCAACAACAGGTGAACCAACGCAATGAGGAACTTAACCGTAAGGCAAACGAACTGAAAAACCAACAACAGGCACTTGAGACACAGCAGGAAAACATCAAAAACCGTCAGGCAGAACTCGACAAGATTCACGAAGAACAGAAAAAGATGCTTGAGTCAATCTCTGGCCTCACAGTGAACGAAGCCAAAGAACAACTGAAAGAAGCAGTGAAAGACGAAGCCCGAGCCGAAGCTATGGTGCTCGCAAAAGAAATCGTCGAAGAAGCCAAGATGTCGGCTAACCAGGACGCTAAGAAAATCGTTCTCGAAACAATCCAGAGAACAGCGTCAGAACACGCCATCGAAAACACAGTCTCGGTGTTTAACATCGAAAATGACGAGATAAAAGGCCGTATCATCGGTCGTGAAGGCCGCAACATCCGCGCCCTTGAGTCACTCACTGGCGTCGAAATCATCATCGACGACAGCCCTGACGCCATCCTGCTCTCAGGCTTCGACCCAATACGCCGTGAGATAGCACGCCTCTCACTTCAGAAACTCGTCACCGACGGACGTATCCACCCGGCTCGTATCGAGGAAGTGGTGAGAAAGGTTGAGAAACAAGTGGAACAAGAGATCATCGAGACAGGTAAACGCACCGTCATCGACCTCGGAATCCATAACCTCGCTCCGGAACTCATCAAGATGATTGGTAGAATGAAATACCGTTCGTCATACGGACAGAACCTGTTGCAGCACTCTATCGAGACAGCACGTCTGTGCGCCACCATGGCAGCTGAACTCGGCCTGAACCCGAAAGTGGCGAAACGCGCAGGTCTGCTGCACGATATCGGTAAGGTGGCCGACAACGAGGAAGAGCTTCCACACGCAATACTCGGTATGAAGACTGCTGAGAAATTTAAAGAGAAACCGGATGTCTGCAACGCCATCGGCGCCCACCACGACGAGATAGAGATGGAATCACTCATCGCACCTATCGTTCAGGTGTGCGACGCCATCTCAGGCGCACGCCCAGGCGCACGCCGTGAAGTCGTCGAGGCTTACATCCAACGTCTGAACAAACTCGAGAAGATGGCAATGTCATACCCTGGCGTCGTCAAGACCTACGCTATCCAGGCAGGCCGTGAACTCCGCGTCATCGTCGGTGCCGACAAGGTCAGCGACCAGGAGGCCGACAGCATCGCATACGACCTCTCACGTCAGATCCAGACCGAAATGACATATCCTGGCCAGATAAAGATCACTGTCATCAGAGAGACAAGAGCCGTGCAGTTCGCGAAATAAAGACTGCCCCCATTTTTTTGACAGGATTAACAAGTAGAGACGTCACAGTGTGGCGTCTCTTTTAAATCACCTCCGACTTGCGCTCCAGCGCCCTCGACAGCGCTAATGCTGTCTGCACCTCGGCTTTGCGGATGTCCTGGTCACCCTGCCCGTAGGCCTTAATCATGCGGAACGAGACCCCCGAAAGCTTGGTAAGCTTGCCTTGTGTGATGGGAGATAATTAAAAAAAGTGGAGACGGTTTGAGACCGTCTCCACTAAAGTCTAACGACTAGCGACTAGCGACTAACGGCTAATGGCTAATTTACTGCTCTTCTCAACCTTTCCGTTCACCACGAGGCTGTAGAAATACACGCCGTCGGCGAGGTCGCTGACGTTGAGGCTGAGCTTTCCGCTCATGCCGCTGATGTCGCTGCGGAGCACTTCCTGACCCATCATGTTGTAAACGGCAACCATAGCGCTGTTAACGTTTGAAGCGAAATTGTAGTCGAAGTTCATTACATCGCTTGCCGGCATCGGATATGCATTGCTGAACTCCCCAATGCTGCTGATGTCTTCAACACCATCCAAAGAATACTTGAAGATAACATTGATGACGAATTTGTCATCAGGATTGTTGGCTGGATAGAGGTAATACTGCATGATTTGCTCCAAACCTGCCACATTTTCAATTACATTATCATACATGTAGTGCATGCTGAAAACTTCCATTTGTCCTTCTTCCAAGCTGACAGGGTCGCTGACATATACTGTTGAAAGGAAGCAGTTGCCCCAGCAGAAATAGTTTTGTGTGTTTTCGACGACCTGCACTTCGACTTTTTCGCCGATGAGACGGACGTTTTCATTTGCTGTGACATCGAACTCAATGTTCAACTCACCCCAAGTTGCCACTCCGTCACCGTAAACATAATAATTGGCGCCGTTTTCAACGACGTTGCCTGTTTCTTTTTCTGTCACGGTGTAGCTTTGTGCTGCCAATGCGAACACCGAAACCAATAATGCTAATGTAAAGAATAATTTTTTCATGTTTTTTATTTTTAATTGTTAATAATTCTTGTTAATCCTGTTTATTTAATAATTTCAGCAATCATCTTGTCGTCTGCTATGTTTGGCATTGTCACCTTCAGTCTCGGCTCGACCTCCATGGCGCGTCTGATGGCGAACATGGCTGGTTCGTTGCGAGCCCAGCTACGACGTGCGATACCGTTGTTCACATCCCAATGCAGCATGCAGTGTAAGCGTCTGTCAGCCTCTGGAGTACCATCAAGAACCATGCCAAAGCCTCCGTTGATGACCTCGCCCCAGCCTACGCCGCCGCCGTTGTGGATTGAGACCCATGTGGCGCCGCGGAATCCGTCGCCGATGACGTTCTGCACTGCCATGTCAGCGGTGAAGCTTGAGCCGTCGTAGATGTTTGATGTCTCACGGAACGGTGAGTCGGTGCCTGACACATCGTGGTGGTCACGGCCTAACACGACAGGAGCTGTCAGACGGCCGTCAGCGATGGCTTTGTTGAACTCGGCAGCGATCTTGGTGCGGCCTTCGCAGTCGGCGTAGAGGATACGAGCCTGTGAGCCCACGACGAGGTGGTTGGCCTGTGCGCCTTTGATCCACTGTATGTTGTCGTGCATCTGCTGCTGAATCTCCTTCGGCGATGACTTGGCGATGTCTTCCAACACCTTGCATGCGATGTCGTCGGTGACCTGCAGATCCTCAGGCTTGCCTGAGGTGCATACCCAACGGAACGGACCGAAACCGTAGTCGAAATACATAGGTCCCATGATGTCCTGGACGTATGAAGGATAACGGAACTTGCCGTCTTCTTTCAAGATGTCTGCTCCGGCGCGGCTGCTCTCAAGCAAGAAAGCGTTGCCGTAGTCGAAGAAGTACATGCCCTTGGCTGTCAGTTTGTTGACAGCTGCCACATGACGGCGCAACGAGGCGTAGACAGCCTCTTTGAACTTGGCAGGCTCTTCCGCCATCATCTTCTTTGACTCATCCAAAGAATAACCTACTGGATAATAGCCGCCAGCAAATGGGTTGTGCAACGATGTCTGGTCGGAGCCTAAGTCCACCTGGATGCCTTTGTTTGCCGCATATTCCCAGAGGTCGACGACGTTGCCTTGGTAGGCGAACGAACGGGCGATCTTCTTTGCGCGTGCCTCGTTAACTTTTTCAAATAATTCGTCGAGGTTCTCGTGAATCTCATCGACCCAGCCCTGGTTGTAGCGCTTCTGTGCCGCTGCCGGGTTGATTTCAGCTGTGATTGACACCACGCCAGCGATGTTGCCTGCCTTTGGCTGAGCGCCTGACATGCCTCCGAGACCCGCTGTGATGAACAGCTTGCCCGCCGGTGTGCCGCCTTGCTTACGCGATGCGTTCAACACTGTGATGGTGGTGCCGTGGACGATACCTTGTGGCCCGATGTACATGTATGAACCTGCTGTCATCTGGCCGTATTGCGTCACGCCGAGTGCGTTGAAACGCTCCCAGTCATCCGGTTTCGAATAGTTTGGAATCATCATACCGTTGGTGACGATGACGCGCGGAGCCTCTTTGTGCGAAGGGAACAGTCCCATCGGGTGACCCGAATACATCACCAGAGTCTGCTCGTCGGTCATGTTGGCGAGATACTGCATCACGAGACGGTATTGTGCCCAGTTTTGGAAGATGGCGCCGTTGCCGCCGTAGATGATGAGCTCATGCGGATGCTGTGCCACAGCAGGGTCCAGGTTGTTCTGAATCATCAGCATGATGGCTGCAGCCTGACGGCATTTCGCCGGATACTCGTCGATAGGACGGGCATACATCTTGTACGAAGGACGGTAACGGTACATGTAGATGCGGCCGTATTTCTCCAACTCCTCGTAAAACTCAGGAGCGAGCTGTGCATGAAGCCTCTCCGGGAAATAACGAAGAGCGTTCTTCAATGCCAGTCTTTTCTGCTCTTTTGTCAAGATGTCCTTGCGTTTCGGCGCATGGTTGATGTTTTTGTCGTATTCCTTTACTTCCGGCAGCTGTTCAGGGATGCCAGCAAGTATCTCTTTTTGAAAATCATTCATTTATGTAAATTTTTAATATTTTTTTCTTAAATTATAGCCTGCAAATTTAATAAATTTATATCTTTGCGCATCAAATTAACGTAAAAATGAATAAAAAATATTTTTTCAAGCTCATTCTGACGGTTGTTATAATGTCGTTTATAATGAATGATTCAATGGCTCAAAGTTTTGTGAATGAATCTTTTGCGAAAAAGATAGGTTCTAATTTTATTTCAAATAAGACAAGAAACGAGAAGTCGCAGTTGAATCTTTTCCATATCGAAAAGGGTGACGACGGACAGCCGAATCTTTATATCTATAATGTAGAAGGCGGCGGTTTTGTGATTGTCTCCGCTTCAAGAAATATGAAACCGGTGTTGGCATATTCCTTAAAAAACAGTTATGATGGCGAAATCCCTGAGCCAGCTTGGTATTTTATCAATAATTACAGTAAAAATGTCGATTATTGTGATGAGAAAGGTGTTAAGATGGCTGATGCTGATACGGAATGGAACTTGTTGGAAAACAAAGAGTTGCCTGCGGAGAGAAATGCCACGACCGTTGAACCGCTGATTCAGACGTTATGGAATCAGGATTATCCGTATAACTATTACGCTCCGGAATGTAATAACTATTGGAATGGCAATCGTTGTTATGCGGGTTGTGTGGCTTGCGCGATGTCGCAGATTATGAAATATTGGAATCATCCTGTTCAGGGTAGTGGCTCGCATTCTTATGTTCATGGCACTTATGGCGAGCAGTCGGCAAATTTCGGTGCGACGACCTACAACTGGGCTATTATGCCTTTCCAGCTTGGCAGTCAGGCAAATGATGCGGCGAAAGCGGTGGCTCTGCTGATGTACCATTGCGGCGTTAGTGTCGATATGAACTTCGGTCCTGACGGTAGTTCAGCCTATTCCAAAGATGTTGAGACTGCTCTGCGTCAGTATTTCGGATATTGTGCGGCAAATTATCGAGAACGCAGCCAATACACAGAGGAAGAATGGGTTGCTTTGCTGAAGAGTGATCTCGACAAATCGCAGCCGGTGTATTTCTCCGGTAACAACGACTCAGGAAGCGGACACGCTATCGTTTGCGACGGTTATGATGCTAACGATTATTTCCATTTTAACCTCGGATGGAGCGGTTCGGGCAACGACTACTACAGCATCAACGACGTGGCAGGCTTTCATCTCAAGGAGGCTGTCGTGGTGAATATCGTTCCGATGGAAATCAATGCTGACGAAAACGGCATCATCTATGTCAGCGCTGATGGAACAGGCGACGGCTCATCATGGGCTAACGCCACACCTTATATTGAATATGCCGCAGCACGCGCCAATAGTGTCTCAAATATGGTATGGGTGAAAGCCGGAACTTATTACGGCGACGTGGACAATGCCAACGGCGCATTCCTGATTTACAAAAATAACCGTGTTTACGGCGGTTTCGCTGGCAACGAAACCCCCGACTTCAACCTTGATGACCGCGATTTCGAGGCTAATCCGACCATTCTCGACGGACAGAATCAGCGCCGTGTGCTTTATCAGGTCGACCACTTCCAGAATTATGAATATTCCCTTTGGGATGGATTTACCATTCAGAACGGCAATGCAGGTGCCGGTGGAGGTGCTTATCTGTGCAGCAACAGCCGTTTCTCCAATTGCAAATTCTTGAATAATGTCGCAAACGGTTTCGGTGGCGGCGCTTACATCATCTCGGCTTATTATAATAATGCTGTCACAAAGTTCACAAACTGCACCTTTGAAGGAAATAGTGGCTCGCTTGGCGGCGCTCTTTGCGACATGACAGGTGCTCAAATTTTTAATTGCCGTTTTGTAAATAATTCTGCGATGACTAAAGGAGGCGCTTATTACATCTTTGCAAACAAGGAAAGCAAGGTTGTGAACACCATCTTTGACCATAATACGGCAAATTTGGGCGGTGCCTTATATAACAAAGGTAAGATCTCTGTAATAAATTGCAATATTGTTGATAATCAATCTGTTGAAGATGGTGGCGGTATTTATAATGAGACAAAATACAGCACATTCTCCAACAGTATCTTCTGGGGTAACACTAAAAACGGCTCACCTGATCAGATCTGCGGAAAATCAAAGTTCAAGTACTGTGCTGTCCAAGGTGGTTGCGAAGGTACAAATATCATCAATTTAGCTAATGAAAACGACGGCTCCGACAATGGTAACTATCCTCGCTTCGCCAATCCTGATGGTGGTGATTATAGTTTGGACATACTCTCATCTTGCGTAAATGCCGGCGATAATTCAATTGCTGGCATCACCGGCCCCGATTACCTTGGCAATCAACGTATTGTGAATAATATCATCGACCTCGGCGCCATCGAGAACCAATATGGCCTCTCTGTTGGTGAAAATGAAGCCGATTCATTCGATATCTATCCGAATCCTTTTGATAATCAGCTGGTTGTCAAGATGGATGGTATGATGAAAATCGAAGTTTTCAACTCGATAGGACAGAAAGTCATATCTGTTGAAGCTTGCGATGAAATCAATATCGATACCTCAGATTGGGACAAAGGTGTTTATTTCATCAAACTGAATGGCAATACTGTAAAAGTGTTGAAGTAGTTGCTCTGTCAACTGACTGACTTTCTTGTTGTTTTCACCAGTTTTTCGGCTTGGAGAATGTGTTCCATATTCCAAGCATCGTGGTGAACAACGTGAAAAATATATCGTAAAGCGGCGTGAAGAAGAGATATAAATTCTTCTCACCCAATTGTTGGGCTGACTTGTTGTAAATCCAGTCCATGCTGATGCCATGCAAAAGCATAAATCCGCCTATTGCAACATAGTACAAAGGGCATCCGGTATTGCATACGAAAGCTGGAGGCAGGCAGAAAAGTGTTACTGCCGAGGCGTAATAGAACAATCTGCTTGACAAGAGCGCGCCTAAAATGATGTTCGTTGAGCGTTTGTACATGTTGGCAGTGGAGTAGTGCCGGCGTTTCTGATGAATCCATCCGCTGAAAGTACGCTTCGGCTCTGACTCCATGCGGCAGTTCGGGTCGATGAAGATACGCGTGTTGCTTTTGTTGGCCACCTGGCTGACAAAGATGTCGTCATCTCCCGAAGGAATGGTGTAATGTGATGTAAACCCCTTGTTTTTATAGAAAAGATCGCGATGATACGAAAGATTTCTGCCTACACCCATATACGGCATTTTTGCCAGTGCCATCGAGAGATATTGTATTGCGGTGTAAAGCGTGTCGAAACGTATCAGCTTGTTTAACAAGCCTTTACGGGTGAAGTATGGCCCGTATCCAAGCACAACTCCAGTGCCTTTCTTGTATGCACTGACCATGCCCTTGATCCACTGGTCGTTTTCCGGCAGACAGTCGGCGTCGGTGAGCAAAAGCAAATCGTGCTTCGCTGACTTTATTCCCATGCTGAGCGGAAACTTCTTGCCATGGAAAAAATTCAAACTTTGCGTAAGCGAAACCACGTTGACCTCAGGATGCTGGTCGATGAGGATTTTCAGATAGTCGGTGGTCTCATCAGTAGAGCAGTCGTTGACGAGGACAAGCTCGAATTCAGGATAATCCTGAGATAAAATTCGCGGGACGAGGTCGATGAGATACTCGTAGGCATCTTTGGCACAGACGATAACCGACACCGGCTCATAATTCGGACTGCTGTTGTCGTATTTCTTCTTATTGAAAAACGCCAGACGGCTGAAAAGACCCCAGAAATAAAGCATCTGAATCAGCCACGAAAGGCCGAAAACACATAAGATAATGAAACTCAGTGATTTATAGTTGAAAATTATTTCCATCGTTAGCAGTATTTACGGTTTGCAAAGATACAAAAAAGCCATTAGCTATTAGCCATTAGCCATTAGTTTTTTTTAATTTTGAAAAATACGACCTACCACAGGGCACTGAGAGTAATTCGAAATGGGTGTTAGCCATTAGTTTTTTAATTTTTAATACCCTTTGCAGAAATACGACCTACCACAGGGTACTGTTGAGTATTTCGAAAAGGGTATTAAAAATTACTTATTAATCAAAAAATAATGTATTTTTGCACAAATTTTAAAGATGAAGTACAGTTTAGTCAAAAACGATGCAAAAAGCAATGCGCGCGCTGGTATCCTGACGACCGACCACGGTGATATCGAGACTCCGATATTCATGCCTGTCGGCACTGTCGGAAGCGTAAAAGCCACGCATGTCAGGGACTTGGAAGATGAGATAAAAGCGCAGATAATATTGGGCAACACCTATCATCTCTACCTGCGTCCTGGCTTGGATGTGCTGCATGAGTGCGGCGGTCTGCATCAGTTTAACGGCTGGCATCACCCGATTTTGACCGACAGCGGCGGCTTCCAGGTGTTCTCGTTGACGGATATCCGAAAGATGAAGGAGGAAGGTGTGGAGTTCCGCTCACATATCGACGGCTCGAAGCACTTGTTTACCCCTGAACGAGTGATGGATATCGAACGTACTATCGGTGCTGACATCATTATGGCGTTCGACGAGTGCGCGCCGGGTACTTCGGACTACAATTATGCCAAGGAAGCCATGGGACGCACCCATCGCTGGCTCGACAGATGCGTGAAACGTTTCAACGAGACGGAACCGCAATACGGTTATTATCAATCACTTTTCCCGATTGTCCAAGGCTGCACCTATCGTGATTTGCGCGAGGAGTCGGCTGAGTATATAGCATCGAAAGACTGCGACGGCCATGCCATCGGCGGACTCGCAGTGGGCGAACCTACCGAGGTGATGTATGAGATGATTGAGGTGGTGAATGCCATCTTGCCCAAAGACAAACCGAGATATCTGATGGGCGTGGGCACTCCTGCTAATATTTTGGAGGCCATCTCACGCGGCGTCGACATGTTCGACTGCGTGATGCCTACTCGTAACGGCAGAAACGGCATGATTTTCACGTCGGAAGGTATAATAAACATCAAAAACGAGCGTTGGAAATACGATTTCTCACCAATCGATGAGAACGGCAGCGTCTTTGTTGACAGACAGTATTCGAAGGCATATCTGCGCCACCTGATTATCTCAAAAGAGATTCTTGGCCCGATGATTGCCACCGTTCATAATCTCGGATTCTACCTCTGGCTGGTGCGCGAGGCAAGAAAACATATCATCGAGGGCGACTTCACCGAATGGCGCGACATGATGCTTCCTAAAGTGACGAATCGTATATCGTAAATATTGAATATCAACACAATGAGAAAATTAGACTGGTATATTTTCAGAAAATTCATTGGCACATTCTTCTTTGCCATCAGTCTGCTTATTGTGGTGGTGATAGTCTTCGACGTGTCGGAAAACGTCGACAGCTTCATTAAAAACCACGCCTCGCTGTATGAGGTGGTATTCCATTTTTACATCCCGTTTATACCTTATTTTATTAACCTTTTCATATATCTGTTCACGTTTATCTCGGTGATTTTCTTCACTTCGAAGATGGCGGGGCATACTGAGATCATCGCTATTCTCAGCAGCGGCATCAGTTTTAGGAGGTTCCTATGGCCCTATATGATGGCGGCACTGCTACTTGCCGGAAGCTCGTTCTATCTCGGTAACTTCTTGATTCCAAGGATGGATACGGTACGCCGTACGTTCAAAAACACTTATATGGAAAACCTGATGAAGAGCTCAGGACAAAACATCCACGTTCAGATAGGGAAGGGCGTTTATGCCTACATGTCGAACTATGATATGCAGCGCGCCACAGGTTATAAATTCACTCTGGAAAAGTTTGATGATCACACACTTGAGTATAAATTGAGTTCGGATAAGATTGTCTACGACACGCTTCGTGACCAGTGGCATATCTATAATTTCGTAGAGTATCAATTCCTTCCGGAAGAGCATTTGAAGAGAGGTAAGCTGAAAGACACCACTCTGATGATGAAACCTTCTGATTTTTATTTCGTTAAGGAAGATTTTGAGGAGATGAACCTCATTGAGCTGAACCGGTATATCGACGAACAGCGTGCCAAAGGTGCAGAAAACATCCTGCCTTACGAAATCGAGAAGAACAAACGTCTGGCATCGCCTGCAGCCATTATCATTTTGACGATTATTGGCGCGGCGTTGTCGAGCAAGAAGACGCGCGGCGGCATGGGTATCAATCTCGGAGTCGGCATCACCATCACCTTCGCATATATCTTATTCCTTGAGTTCTTCAGGGTGTTCGCGATTTCAGGCGTGATATCGCCATTTTTGGCCGGATGGCTGCCGAATATCATCTTCGCCACAATCGGAATTTATTTCTTGGTAAAAGCGCCAAAATAATGTGTTTGCTTAGCGCACACTGGGCTTGCGACCACATTTCTCATATTTTTCAAATTTTTCAAAATTATATTAAAAAATTTTGTATTTTAGCGAAAAATTTGGAGTACTATGCATATCGCTATAGCTGGAAATATCGGGTCAGGGAAGACCACTCTAACTCGCTTGTTATCAAAGCATTTCGGATGGAAGCCCCATTTTGAGGAGGTTGACAACAATCCGTATCTGGAGAGTTTTTACGAAGATATGAAGCGGTGGTCGTTCAATCTGCAGATTTATTTCCTGAACAGCCGTTTCCGTCAGGTGATGGACATCCGCAAAAGTGGCGAAGACGTCATCCAGGACCGCACTATTTACGAGGACGCATATATTTTTGCGGCCAACCTCTATGATATGGGACTGATGGAAACCCGTGACTATCAGAGCTATCAGCAGCTTTTTGAGCTGATGAGCTCATTCCTGCAGGCACCGGATTTGCTGATATATCTGCGAGCCAGTGTCCCGACATTGGTGCGCCAAATCCAGAAACGTAACCGCGACTACGAACAGTCGATTCGTCTCGACTACCTCAAGGCGCTTAACAAACGTTACGAAAACTGGATTGCCAACTATAACAAGGGCAAACTCCTGATTATTGAGAGTGACGATATCGATTTGGAAAAACCAGAAGATTTAAGCATAGTTATTGATCAAATAAACGGTTCATTAAACGGATTGTTCTGATTATGAATATTTTAGGAATCATTCCTGCAAGATATGGCTCGACCCGTTTTGAGGGCAAACCACTGGCGCTGATTAACGGAAAGATGATGATTCAGCGCGTGTATGAACAGACAAAGAAGGCCGACAGACTCACTGAAGTGGTTGTCGCCACTGATGATGAGCGTATTTACAACGCGGTGGTCGGCTTCGGCGGCAAGGCTGTTATGACATCAGCAAATCACAAAAGCGGCACCGACCGTTGCCGCGAGGTGGTCGATAAAATCGGCAAGGGCTTTGATGCGGTGATTAATATACAAGGCGATGAACCATACATCAATCCGCAGGAAATCAATCAGATAGCAGAACTGATTTCTGATAAGGACACACAGCTGGCATCGCTTTGCAAGCCGGTTTATGATGAAGAGGAACTGATGAGCCCCAACGCAGTGAAAGTGGTGTTCGACAAAAACGGTAAGGCATTGTATTTCAGCAGGTTCGCAATCCCATATCTGAGAAACCAGATTGAGAGGACGTTCTACAAACACATCGGGATATACGCCTACAAATGTGATGTCTTGAAAGAGGTCGCGGCACTCCCACAGTCGGGACTGGAACTGGCAGAGTCGCTTGAACAGCTGCGATGGCTCGAAAACGGCTACACCGTCCGCATGGGAGTGACCGAGTTCGAAAGTTTTTCAGTCGATGTGCCGGATGATATTGTTAAAATTGAAAAAATATTTAAAGAATGATAATAAAATACATAATTGAATTATTACTCGAACATGAATGCGTTATAGTGCCTGAGTTCGGGGCCTTCATCTCGAAAGAGTCTCCAGCCACGCTCGATTATGTCAACCATATACTGACACCTCCGTCGAAGGAAGTGGCTTTCAACGGACAACTGCTCACCGATGACGGACTCCTTGTTGGCTATGTTGCTGATAAACAAGGGATTACAATGACGGAGGCGGCAAAGATGGTGCATGACTTCTCGATGCGCAGCCTCGCAGTCATCGAAGCCAGTGGAACAATGCGTCTCGACAATTTCGGCGTGCTAAGCCGTGTAAATAGCAGGGACTACGTCTTCCAACTTGACGAAAACATGAATCTTCTCGGCGACTCCTATGGCTTGACGACATTAAAGGCACAGCCCATATACAGAAGAGAGACATATAAGCAAATCGCTGAACAGATCGCAACCGAGCAGAAGAAGAAAAACACCCTGATGACGGTTCACGAGGAAGAGGAAACTGTGAAGCCACATCGCGTAAACCGCTATAACTACAAGTGGTTCCGCGCTGCAGCCTACTCGATGTTGATTGCTATGACGCTCGTGCTTCTCGGCTGGGGCGCTGACAAGAGTGACTCAAAGCTGGCATCATGGAACCCGCTGTTCTACTCGTCACCTAATGAATTCGTAGCCAAGCATTTGAGTGGGAAAATGGATGCTGACGGAGCTGCCAATACCGAGATGTTCGCTCCAATGGCGCTGAACCTTCCACTGTTCAAAAAGGAAGTGAATTATATTCAACCTCGTGCTGTTGAAGTGGTTAAAAGCTATTATGTCATCGGCGCCTCTGTTAAAAATGATGCCGCAGCTCAGAAATGTGTTGAGAAATTCCGGAAACTTGGCTTTGAAGATGCAGTAGCACTTCCGATGAACGACAAAGGCAATGTGCGTGTGGCATACGAACTCGTGACGGGTAAGGATACAGCACTTAAACGTCTGGAAATCATAAAGAAAGACTATAACGAAGCCGCTTGGCTGTTACGTAAAAAATAAAACCGTGGGAAAGAAAAACAAACTGGAGCGTTTTGCCGAATGTAAGACTTTCGATAATCTTTTCGAGTATTCGTTCGAGCGTATCAAAGAGGAGGGATTCCCTTTGAAGGGCAAGTGGCATGAGTTTTTCGGCAACGATAACCCTATAGTTCTTGAACTCGGCTGCGGCAAAGGCGAATATACCATAGGATTGGCGAAGGCTCATCCTGACATTAATTATATAGGTGTCGACATCAAAGGCGCAAGAATGTGGGTCGGATTGAAGCAAGGTATCGCTGAAGGGTTGAAAAACGTGGCATTTGTACGCACCCGCATCGAGCTTATCGAGCATTTCTTTGGCGAAAACGAAGTTGACGAGATATGGATTACCTTCCCAGACCCTCAGATATTGAAAGCCCGCAAACGTCTGACAGCCCCGATATACATTGATAGGTACAAAACGTTTTTGAAGGAAGACAGCTATATCAACCTGAAAACAGACAGCGACCTGCTTTATGACTTTACCATGGATGTGGTGAAAGAGGCTGGTTATCCGATAATTTACAACTATAACGACCTGTATGCCAATGACGACGAACTCGAAGTCAAGACGATTCGCACCTATTACGAATCGATGTGGCTGAAGCAGGGATTAACGATTAAGTACTTGAAATTCAAGGTGAAATAGAGTCGAGTTTGTCATTTCGACCGTAGCGAAACGAAGTGGAGAAATCTCCGATATCTAATCTTTTCCGATTTCCTTTAGCATCGGCACAAAACGGCAGTCACCGAATTCCTCGCGGAGTATGGTGCCGTCGGCTTGTTTCGTGAGACGCAGCATGATTTGTTTGGTGGCGTCGGTTTCATCGTCGAGCGGAATCACCATGATACCACCTGTTTTTAATTGATTCACAAGGTTTTGCGGTATCTCTGGGGCCGCTGCTGTAATCAGCACCCTGTCGAAAGGAGCGAAAGTCGGGAGACCTTTGTTGCCGTCACCGAGGAATGTCTTGATGTTATAAGGGAATTCCGCCAAAAACGGCTTTGTCTTCATGTAAAGGTTGCGTTGGCGCTCGATTGTGAACACTTTTGCGCCCATGTGTGCGAGGATGCATGCCTGATAGCCCGAACCTGTACCGATTTCAAGCACCTTCATGCCTTTTGTCACGGCAAGCAGCTGACTCTGCATAGCCACTGTGAAAGGCTGCGATATCGTCTGTCCCGAGCCTATCGGGAACGCCTTGTCCTGGTAGGCGAACTCAACGAACATCGATTCAAGGAAGACATGTCGGGGTACAGCACCTATGGCATCGAGCACGTTGGCATCTGTAATCCCTTTATCCTTAAGCACTTGCACCAAGTTTTGGCGCATCCCTTTATGACGGTAATTGTCTTCCTGCATGTTCTCGTTTTTATTTTGCAAATATATCAAAAAAACTAAGGTCTAAAGACTAAAATCTAAAGTCTTTTTCGTATTTTTGCAAAAATTTTTTGATATGTTAAAAATAGGTGTTTTAGGTGCAGGTCATCTTGGAAAAATTCATATTAACTGCATCAAACAAATAGAAAAATATGAGCTGGTCGGTTTCTACGACCAGGATGAAAATACCGCGAAGAGAGTGGCCGAGGAAGCCAATGTCAAAAACTATACTTCCATTGATGAACTTATTGATTCTGTTGATGTTGTGGATATTGTGACACCAACAATCGCTCATTTCGAGTGTGCGTCGAAGGCTATAGCGAAAGGCAAGAATGTGTTTATTGAGAAGCCTATTGTGGCGACGGTGGAGCAGGCTAATGAGCTCATCGCTTTGGCGAAAAAAGCCAACGTGAAGGTGCAGGTGGGACATGTGGAGCGTTTCAACCCGGCATTTATCGCCGCTGAGCCGCACATCAACGACCCGGTGTTCATCGAGGTGCACCGTCTGGCACTGTACAACCCTCGCGGCTGCGACGTGCCAGTGGTTTTGGATCTGACAGTGCATGATATCGACATTCTTCTCACAATAGTGAAGTCACCAATAAAATCTATCAATGCCAGCGGCGTGTCTATCGTCAGCCCG
Source organism: uncultured Bacteroidales bacterium (assembly GCA_900315175.1). Taxonomy (GTDB): domain Bacteria; phylum Bacteroidota; class Bacteroidia; order Bacteroidales; family F082; genus Limimorpha. The sequence goes on along the minus strand of OMYA01000004.1, from coordinate 112,855 downwards.
ACGCCAGACATCATCACTGCAAGGCTTGAATTCGAGAATGGCGCTGTGGCAAATCTTACCACAAGCCGCATCTCACTGAAAAACATGCGTAAGTTCCGTATCTTCCAGAATGGCGCATATATCACCATGGATTTCATGGAGAAAAAGGCTGATATCGTGAGAGTTGAAGACGTGAACGGCAACGTGGGACCATTCGACATGACTATAGCACTACCAGATGGCAAGGAGAAGAAAATCTCCGTCGAGGAGCTTGAGACAAATCAAATCAATGCCATCAAAACTGAGCTGGAACGCTTCCACGATGCCATCGTGACCAACACCGAACCGCCTGTCACCATTGAGGATGGCGTTGATGTTCTTAAGGTTGCGTATAAGATTCTCGATGAAATCGACAAGCATAAAAATCAGCTAAAAAAACATTTAAAATAAGACAATAATTGTAATTTAACTTCGTTAAAACAAAAAAAGCTGCCTATGAAGTGTCTTCGCTACATATTTTTGTTTGCAATAGTAGTATTACTTTTTTCGTGTAAAAAATTCAAAGGAAGTCAGGAAATTCCTGCCTATCTGCGCATTGAACCGTGGACTTTGACTACAAATTATGAGATTGAAGGCGCCGCAACACAAGCCATCACCGACGCGTGGGTGTATGTGAACGGTAATCTTCATGGCTGTTTTGAGTTTAAAAATCATGACGACGGGTTGTATACTATGATTCCGCTTCTGGAAAAAGGCGAGAAGACGTTGCAGATTTATCCCGGCGTCAAGATGAACGGCATATCATCGACAAGGATTCAATATCCGTTTTATCAGCCGTATAAAATCAAACATACTTTTGTGGAAGGTGAGATGGGTTCGGTGTCGCCGTCAACAAAATATTACAGTGTCGACAGCACCAACGTGCATTTCAAGTTGATGGAGGACTTCGAGGAGATTAACAATATCAAGTTTTATCGCATAGATACGACGTATGCGCCGCTTGAGCAGATAAGCCATCGCACAAACCCTAATGCATGGATGGACCCTCTCGACACCATAAACCATTATCGCTCAGGACATATCCATGTTGGCGACAGCCTCACCCGTTTCTGCATCGCATCAGGTGAGCTGACTAACTTGCCTGCTGTGGGAAACTACGTCATGATGGAAGTTGACTATAAATGCGACAGGGAAATGCTTATCGGCATGTATATTATGTCATCGCAGTATGGATTGCAGGACAAGGAGTTATATTATCTCAAGGCTACGGATACCTGGAAAAAGGCATATATCAACTTCAGCCCTACAGTCACTGATAATTACAATGCCTTGTATTTTAAGGTTTATTTCAGAGGACATGTCTCTGCTGGTGAGACGGCGGATTTTTATTTTGACAATATTAAACTGATTTACGTTGAGTAAGAAAATTAACAAACGGAGACAGACTTTCAAATACGTCTTATGGGACTGGATCGCGTCTGTTGTGACTTGGTTTATCTTCTTCTGTTATAGAAAGAAGACCGAGACTGTTGATGTGTTTGACGATTTCAGCATTGTTGCTGATGACAAGAATTTCTGGATAGGTATAGCAATTGTCCCTCTCGCGTGGATTTTCTTGTATCTGCTGGCCGGTTCATATCAGAAAGTGTATCTTAGATCGCGTGTTCGCGAGCTCGGTCAGACCATGCTGGTGACGCTGATAGGTGCCATCGTGCTGTTCTTCGCCTTGATTCTCGACGATAAAATCGAAAACTACAAGATTTATTACACCTTGTTTTTGGTGCTTTATCTGCTGCAGTTTACACTTACGTATATTGGAAGACTTGTCATCACTTCCATTACTGCGAGGAAGATTCATAACGGCCAGCTTGGTTTCAATACTTTGATAATCGGCAGTAATGGCAACGCTTGCGCGATATACGAAGAGATTTCGGGACAGAAATTCGCTTCGGGAAATATCATTGTCGGTTTTGTGAATGTCTTCGACAAGGACGTGTATAAAGTCGAGAAATACATTCCGCATCTGGGCACGTACAAAGATTTGTCGGATGTTATCAAAAACTATGATATTGAAGAGGTTATAATAGCTATTGAGCGTTCGGAGACTGAGACAATCGACAGGATTTTGGTCTCGTTGGAGAGTTCTGATGTCACTGTGAAAATCATACCGTTGATGCAGGAGCTGGTATTTGGCGCTGTCAAGCAGGAAGGTATCTGGCACGCATCGCTCATCCAGGTGACGCCGGAGCCTATGCCAGTGTGGCAGCAAGTGGCAAAACGATTGTTTGATATCATGGCTTCGGTACTTGTAATCGTTTTATTATCACCGATTTACATTTTTACAGCGATAATGGTGAAATTGTCGTCACCAGGTCCGATTTTCTACAAACAGGAACGTATCGGACAGCATGGCGTGCCGTTTAACATGTTGAAATTCAGGAGTATGTACGTCAACGCTGAGGATATGGGACCGCAGCTGTCGAAAGACGACGACCCGCGTATCACGAAGTGGGGCAAGTTCATGCGCAAAGTGCGTCTCGATGAGATTCCTCAGTTCTTTACAGTCCTAGGCGGAAAGATGTCGATTGTGGGTTATCGTCCTGAGCGTCAATACTATATCGATCAGATTGTTCAGAAGGCGCCCCATTATAGGATGCTTCTTCGCATCAAGCCGGGAATCACCAGCTGGGGCGAGGTGAAGTTCGGTTATGCCTCTACCGTCGATGAGATGGTGGAACGCTTGAAATATGATATCCTGTACATCGAAAACATGAACCTCGCTGTTGATACCAAGATTTTGATATACACAGTGCTTATTGTGATTCAAGGAAGAGGCAAATAAATGTGCCGCTGCGCGGAATGTGCTGCGATGCAGAATTTGCCGCTATGCGGAATGTATGGGCTTCGCCCATCGGCCAAAGGCCGACACATTCAGCCGAAGGCTGCACATAGCGACCACAGTGAGCACACATTGCCCGAAGGGCACACATTAAATGTTTAGTTCGTTAATTTTTGATTTCTCAAACTTTTCTTTTGCGTAGTTGATGTCGACTACAAGTTCTTTTTCGTCGGATGATGGCATGTCGAACATTGCGTCATTCAGGATTGCTTCCAAGATTGAGCGCAATCCGCGGGCGCCGAGTTTGAATTCAATGCTTTTGTCGACGATGAAGTCAAGGACTTCTTCTTTGATGACCAAAGAAATGCTGTCCATGCCGAACAGTTTTGTGAACTGTTTGGTGATGGCGTTCTTTGGCTCGGTGAGTATTCGTTTGAGTGTTTCTCTGTCGAGAGGGTTTAGGTATGTCAAAATCGGGAAACGTCCGATGATTTCCGGTATAAGACCGAACTTCTTCAGATCTGACGGTGCGATATACTGAAGCATATTGTCGCGGTCGATTTGTTTTTTGAGGTCGGAGCCGTAGCCTATGGCGTTGGTTCCCACGCGGTTGGCGATGATTTTGTCGATGCCGTCGAAGGCGCCACCTGCGATGAAGAGGATGTCTTTGGTGTTGACCTGTATCATCTTCTGTTCAGGGTGTTTGCGTCCGCCTTGTGGTGGCACGTTGACGACGGTGCCTTCGAGGAGTTTCAGCATGGCTTGCTGCACGCCTTCACCGGACACGTCACGGGTGATGCTTGGATTGTCGCCTTTGCGTGCTATCTTGTCGATTTCGTCGATGAAGACGATGCCTTTTTCGGCTGCAGCAACATCGTAGTCAGCGGCTTGGAGAAGCTTCACAAGGATGTTCTCGACGTCTTCGCCCACGTAGCCTGCTTCGGTTAAAACAGTGGCGTCGGCGATGGCGAACGGCACATGAAGCATGCGTGCTATCGTCTTGGCTAACAAGGTCTTACCTGTTCCTGTCTCACCTACGAGGACGATGTTCGACTTCTCGATTTCGACCTCGTCGGCGGTGTCTTTCTGGTTGAGACGTTTGTAGTGGTTGTAAACGGCGACTGACAAAACGCGTTTAGCGGCATCTTGTCCGATGACGTACTGGTCAAGGAAGTTTTTGATTTCCCATGGTTTCAGAAGCTTGAAGTCGGGGACCATGGCACGGCTGCGGTGAGCCATTTCCTCGTTAAGCATCTGGTGGGCGCGACCGACGCATTCGTCGCAGATGAAACCGCTGACGCCAGAAATCAACAGGTTGACCTGAGACTCGGGACGTCCGCAGAATGAACAGAAATTTTCTTGTTTTTTAGACATGATGTTTTATATAGACAGGATTAACAAGATTTACAAGATTAATGTTTTTATATAGACAGGATTGACAAGATTAACAGGATTTTAATTAAAACAGGATTTATAGGATGTCAAATATCTTGTTAATCCTGTAAATCCTGTTGAAAATAATGACATCCTGTTATTTGACATGTCATTTGTTCTTTATCAAAACCTCGTCGACCATGCCGTAGGCTTTGGCTTCTTCTGCTGTCATCCAGTAGTCGCGGTCGGAGTCGGCCCACACCTTGTCGTAAGGCTGTTTGGTGTGCTGCGCGATGATTTCGTAGAGTTCTTTCTTTATCTTCTGGATCTCGCGTGCGGTGATTTCGATGTCGGAAGCCTGTCCTTGCATGCCGCCCATTGGTTGGTGGATCATGATGCGTGAGTGCTTGAGTGCTGAGCGTTTTCCGTCGGCGCCGGCGCAGAGCAACACTGCTGCCATTGATGCGGCCATGCCAGTGCATATTGTAGCCACGTCGGGCTGGATGAACTGCATGGTGTCGTAGATGCCGAGGCCTGCGTACACTGAGCCGCCAGGGGAGTTAAGATAGATCTGGATGTCGCGTTTCGGGTCGGCTGACTCGAGGAAGAGCAGCTGTGCCTGGATGATGTTAGCGACATAGTCGTCGATCTGGTCGCCCAAGAAGATGATGCGGTCCATCATGAGGCGTGAGAACACGTCCATCTGTGCCACGTTGAGCTGACGTTCCTCGATGATGGTCGGGGAGATGTAGTCGACGATGGTGTTGGCGTATTTCTCAAGGCCCAAACCATTGATGCCGCGATGCTTGGTTGCGTACTTGTAGAATTCGTTATTTGTATTCATTACTCAGCTTTCTTGGTGGTTTTCTTTGCAGCTGTCTTCTTTGCCGGAGCTTTCTCTTCCTTCTCTTCAGCAGGTTTTTCCTCCTTCTTTTCGGCTGCTTTCTTAGTAGTCTTCTTTGCAGCAGGTTTCTTGTCTTCCTGAGGAAGCACTGCCTTCACGAAGCCTTCGTAGTCTGTGTCGATGACTTTCACCTTCATGGCTTTCTTCAAGAATGCTGTGACTTTATTGTCAGCGACCTGATTCTTGATGTTCTCGCGCTGGTTTTCATCTTTCAACACTGAGTCGACAATGCCGTCGAGACGTTTTTTCATATCGTCGTCCATGCCGGCGAGGTCGAGGTTGCCAAAGTACATTTTTGTGACAAATTCGCGGAGTTCTTCTTCTTTGAGGACGAGTTCCGGGTTAGCCTTGGCGATAGTCTCTTCGATGAGCTGCCATCTGAAGGTCTTTGAATAGACGTTGTCGTAGTTCTTTTCGACGTCTTCTTCAGAAATCTTTCCTTCGCTGTTGGCGACAATCCAACGTTTCAGGAATGCGTCAGGCATGTCGAAAGTCACCTCGCTCACGAGTTTGTCAATGGCGTTGTTGAGGAACATACGTTCAGCTTCAACCACATACTGGCGTTCCATTTCTGTTGCGATTTCCTTACGGAATGTCTCGACGTCCTTGATGTCCTTGCCAGGGAAGATTATCTTGAAGAGTTCTTCGTTGAGTTCAGGAAGTTTGTCGTCTTTCTTGTTGCCTTCCTGGATACGTTTGATGGTCTCGTCGATTTCTTTGTCAGAAGCCTTGATATTGTAGTCGTTGACAGCGATTTTGCCGAGTTCGACTTTAATCTCAGGTTTCAGACCGACTTCAAAGAAGAAACTCATTGTCTCCTGAGTCTCTGGGTCGGTAGGCTGCTGCTTGTCTGGATCTGACAGCGGGTAACCCATCACGTCGAGTTTGTTCTCGAGGATATGGTTGTTAAGAGCTTCTGAAACCTTCTTGTTCAGCTTGTCGAAAGTGACTGCTGAGCCGTACATTTTCTCGATCATTCCGAACGGAACCTTACCTTGACGGAAGCCTGGAAGAGTGGCTTTGTGCTGATAGTTTTTCAATTCTTTTTTAACATCTTCAGCGTAATCAGCTTTGTTGATGTCGATTTGGATGCCGGCGAGAAGGTCGCCCTTTGCTGTCTGTATTGTCTTCATTATCAATAAGTTATATAATCTATTCGTGCGGATGAAGGGACTCGAACCCATACTCCTTACGGAACCAGATCCTAAGTCTGGCGCGGCTACCAATTACGCCACATCCGCGGATTTTTTTTGAGGGTGCAAAATTACAAAAAAAATTTGATAATCAAGTGAATAATAATCAACTTTTTTTTTATATTTTTGCAGCCGAATTATATGAAAAATAGGCGATTGATTATTAAAAGTGTTAGAGGGATTCTGTTTTTGATGACGTTTCTCGTCTTAGGAAGCACAGTCTCGGCCCAGTTTTGGGGTACGTCGAGCAATTACTCTGGCTCGCGGGGCCTCGCTGTCAACCCTTCACTAATGACGACGTCGTTTGTTTATGCTGACTTCGGCTTTAATCTTGGCGTGGCTGCGTATAATGACTTCGCATTTGTGAAAACTGGCGACTATTACAGGTGCTTGAGAGGCGAGGGGTTGTCGGATTATTATGTCAACGGGAAGCAGACACCTTTGGGAGTTGTGTTGAACGAAAAACCTAAGAACGCCTACGAAACGCTTGACTTCACCGTGCTTTCCGCGATGTTTAGCCCTAACGGTAAAAGCGCCATCGGCTTCTTTGTCAACAACCGCGTCTATACCGATGGGAAACATATTCCTTGGGAGGTTCTGGAAGCAAGCATTATGACATTGGAAGCAGGCGATTATATCGGAAGAAACTATAAGTCGAAGAACACCAGACTCGGTGTGATGGCATGGTCGGAGGTGGGCTTTTCGTATTCGGCCACAGTTTACGACAGATATTACGATAAGGTTGATTTTGGCGTGACGCTGAAAGGCCTTGTCGGATATGCCGGCGTCGCATTGGATATCAATGATATAGATAAGGACATCTTGAACGCCGACACGAGTGTTATCCATAAACTTGACCTGATGGCGGCGATGTCAGCACCTCTTGACTATAATGCCCCTTTTGCCGATGGAAATTTATTGAATCTCAATGAGTTGCCTGGTGGCTATGGCCTCGGCTTCGATATCGGTGTGACTTACACAAACAAAAAAGACGATAAGGTCTCCAAAATTGATGATCGCCCGTGTGATGAGCCGAGGATTTACTATAACTGGCGACTCGGAGTGTCGTTGCTCGATGTCGGAGCGGTCCGTTATGACGACAATGCCCGTGTTTACAAGCTTATGACCGATACTGACAAGATATTTGATGTTACACAGTTTGATGATGTCGAAACCATGGAGTCGCTTATGGACACCTTGGGTGGCATGTTCTATGAGAATCCTGAAGATGCCTATGTGGGCGACAGGTTTCTGATGGGGCTTCCGACGGCGTTGAGTGTGCAGTTCGATTACAATATCTACAGAAGTTTTTATGTCAATGCCACATGGATTCAGCCGATTCGGTTGTATAAATATTCGTCGATGCGTCCTGCACAGCTTGTCGTTGAGCCGCGTTTCGAGACAAGGTACTTCGACTTCACTGCGCCTGTCACGTTTTACAATTACGAGAAGGTCTTCCTAGGAGCAGAGCTGAGACTGGCGTTTTTGTCTGTCGGGACGCAGAATGTCTTCAATTTCTTCGGCGGCGGCCTGTCGTACGGACTCGATCTGTATGTGGCGTTGAAGTTTAACCTTTACAAAGGAAAATGTTTCGGTGGCTGTCGTGATGCCTGCTGGAACGCCGATTTCAGGTAGCTATTTTTTGACGTTGAGAGCCTCCCGCAGGGCGTTGCCCATGAGCATGAAGGCGAGGACGAGCAGCATGATGGCGATGCCGGGGAGAATGGCTAAGTATGCGTCGTTCAATATGATATATGCGTAGTTTTCCTTAATCATCGAGCCCCACGACGGCATCGGAGGCTGCACGCCGATACCCAAGAAACTCAGACCTGCCTCAAGAAGTATAGCTGTGGCGAAATTAGCCGCCGAGATGACGATGATAGGGTTGAGGATGTTCGGGATGATATGACGGATGATGATTCTTGCGTTTTTGAAACCGAGAGCGCGTCCTGCCTCGACGAAAGTCGTCTCACGAATTGACAAAATCTGTCCTCTGGTGACGCGCGCCACCTCTACCCACATGGTGAGTCCGACGGCGATGAACACCTGTACCACGCCCTTGCCGAGAGCAAATGTTATTGCGATGACTATCAACAATGTAGGCAGCGACCACACCACGTTGATGAGCCACATCGTGACGTCGTCGACGCGCCCGCGGAAGAAGCCGCCGAGTCCGCCGATGAACAGGCCTATTATGACTGACAGGAACACCGCGATGAAACCGACACTGAAACTGATGCGGGTGCCAAGGACGAGGCGGCTTAAGAAGTCACGCCCGAACTGGTCGGTGCCAAGGTAATATTTAAGGTGAACGACAGGATTTTCAGGCAAAAGAGCGTTGTCGACGACTTCCTCTTGTACGGTGCCTTCGTGCTCCGGGTTGAAGATGTAAGCGATGGTTGTTTTTTCGCCAAATTTCACGGAATCAACAGGGATTTGTCGGTATGGCGAGGGCTGTCCGCTCCAAAGCTTTTTGAAGAATCCAACTTTCTCCACTTTCGTTGGCTTGTTGACAAGTAGAATGTCGACTTCAAAGCCTGGCTTCTGGGTAGAAATCTCCAGAATCTGGGTGTTCGCATCTGGAGTGTTATCTGGGATGATGAAATATGCAAACAGAGCCATCAGCGCGCATAAGATGATGAAAACCAACGATATCATTCCAGCGACGTTGCTTTTGTAGCGACGCCAGGCAATTTGTCCGGGGGAAAGAAATTCGTTGTTTTTCATTATATAATATGCAACTGCAAATATACAAATTTTTAGATTCCTCGCTTCACTCGGAATGACAATTCTTGTTTTTTTACAATTTGGCGCGGCTTGATAGCACCATCTAATCAGTAGGAACAATCATGCCGCGCTATTAGGATAAAAAAACACTGTCATTCCGAGCACAAAGTGCAAGGAAACTCAATTTTTTGTATCTTTGCGAAAAATTATAGTAATGAATAATTTGCAGAGCATCATAGAAAAAGCATGGGACGACCGCTCGCTGTTGGCGAAAAACGAGACACGAGAGGCGATTCGTGAAGTTGTAAGACTCTTGGATAGGGGCGAGATTCGTATCGCTGAAAAGCTTGACAATCAATGGGTTGTGAATGAGTGGCTGAAGAAGGCTGTCATTATGTTTTTCCCGATAAACGACATGGAGGTGTCGAAGAGCGGCATCTTCGAATATTACGACAAGATTCCGTTGAAGGGCGGCTTTGAGCAGGCTGGAGTGCGTGTGGTGCCACCGGCTACGGTGCGTTACGGCGCGTTCATCAACAAAGGCGCGGTGCTGATGCCATCCTATATTAATATAGGTGCATACGTCGACAGCGGAACTATGGTCGACACCTGGGCGACGGTCGGTTCGTGCACTCAGATAGGCAAAAACGTGCATCTCAGCGGCGGCGTGGGCATTGGCGGAGTGCTCGAGCCTGTGCAGGCAGCCCCCGTAATCATCGAAGACAACTGCTTCGTCGGCTCCCGTTGCATCGTGGTGGAAGGCGTGAGAATCGAAGAAGAGGCAGTGCTCGGCGCAAACACAGTCATCACTCAATCGACGAAGATTATCGACGTGACCGGAAGTGAGCCAATCGAGTATAAAGGCGTGGTGCCGGCACGCTCGGTAGTCGTTCCCGGCTCGTATACCAAGCATTTCCCGGCTGGCGACTATAATGTGGCTTGTGCATTGATAATCAAGAAGAGAAACGAGTCGACAGATAAAAAAACATCTCTCAACGAAGCGTTAAGAGATGTTCAAGTTTGAGGGTAGAAGGTCGGATTCGAACCGACGACCCACGGAACCACAATCCGGTACTCTAACCAGCTGAGCTACATCTACCATCTGGATTTGCGGGTGCAAAAGTACAAAATTTTTTAATACCAGCAAAAAAATTCTTTATTTTTGCAAAAAATTTTTTCAAGAATGGGCAGAATAATGGCAATCGACTATGGCAGAAAGCGTTGCGGCATCGCTGTGACCGACCCTTTGCGCATCATAGCCAACGGTTTGACGACGGTCAGAGCCTGTGACTTGCTTGCTTTTATTCAGGATTACGTGAAAAAAGAACAAGTTGACGAGATTGTGGTGGGTGAACCTAAGGACATGCATAACAACCCCTCGGAGTCAGCGCAATATATCGAACCGTTTCTGAAACAGCTGAAAAAAGCCCTGCCGGAGATGGTAATAAAACGTTTCGACGAACGTTTTACCTCTGTAATGGCGCATCAGACCATGATAGACGCAGGTCTGGGCAAAAAGGCAAGGCAGAACAAGGAACTTGTAGATACTATAAGCGCGACGATTATTTTGCAGTCGTATATGACATCGTTGACACCTTCCGTCATTTTGACCGGAGCCGATAGACGGAGTGGAGAAATCTTATAGATAATTAAAAATTTGAATATAAAATGATATTACCAGTTGTGGCATACGGCCATCCGGTGTTGAAGCACGTGGCCGAAGATATCGAAGAAAACAGTCCTGAGATTCAGCAACTTATCGCTGATATGTTCGAGACAATGTATCATACTGAAGGCGTGGGCTTGGCAGCTCCGCAGATCAACAAGTCGATAAGACTTTTTGTGATGGACAGTGACCCGTTCAAAGACAAATATCCGGAGGGTGCTGGCGTGAAAAAAGTGTTCATAAACCCAGAAATCATTGAACTTTCGGGTGAGCCGTGGACATTCAGAGAGGGCTGCCTCAGTTTGCCTGACATGAGCGAAGATGTGGAACGCCCAAGCAAGGTGAAGATTTATTACATGGATGAAAACTTCGAGGAGCACGAAGAAGAGTTCGACGGCATAGTGGCTCGCGTGATCCAGCATGAATACGACCATCTCGAAGGCAAATGCTATGTCGACAGAATCAGCTCAATGCGTAAGATGTTGCTGAAGAACAAGTTGCGCAATATCTCGGAAGGCAATGTTGATGTCGATTATAAAATGGTTTTCCCGAATAAAAAACACCGTCGGTAATGGTTATAGGTCATTGGTTATAGGTTATTGAAATTTAATGATTATGAAAAGGTTATTTTTGATTTTAGCATTTATTGCCTTGGTTTTGGCAGGTTGTAATAATAACGATCCAGCGAAGAGAATAAATAAGTTGGAGCAGCAGGTGTTTGCGACAGACGGTGCCATCGTTCCTGAGGTCGCGAACGATTTGGTTTCGGCTTATTGCGATTTTGCTGATGCCAATCCGAATGATGCCATGGCGCCTGAATATCTGTTCAAGGCAGTGGATGTCTCATTGAATCTCAACGAACCACAGCACACCATTTTTATAATCGACAGATTGTTAAAAGATTATCCCGATTATCCTCGCACGCAAGCAGCATTGTTTGTGAAAGCTTTCATTTTTGAGACAAAATATGAGAACTACGACATGGCAAAGAAGATTTACGAGCAATATCTTGTCATGTATCCTGATGGCGAATTTGCCGAAAGCTGCCGTTCATCTATAGAAAACCTCGGCTTGACACCTGAAGAGCTGGTGAAGAAGTTTGAGAATCAGTAAAAAAAACATTTTTTTTGTTATTCATATAATATTATTGCTTATTTTTGCGGCTTTAATATGACGGGCATATGACTATAAATGGTTGATGCTCAATTGTATTATAAATTATTAACTGTTTAAAATAAGTCAATAATATGAAGAGGCTTTTTGTTATAAAGGCTTTAATGCTTTTATTAATAACGGCTGCAATGATGCTGTCGTTCACACGATGCAGGAAAAGCTTGGAAACCGTAACTCCTGCTGGCGGTGAGAAAGTTTGCATCACCATTAATGTTTCCAATGGCTCGAGACATGATGTCAACCCTGAAAACGGACTGGTCACATATACCGAAGGCGATGTGATTTATGTCGGGAATGAAGGCAAGTATATCGGTACTTTGACATGCCACGAAGCCGATGACCATTATGAGTTTGTCGGTGATATCACAAATCCACAGACGACAGATTATCTGCATTTTTATTTTATTGGCGGCATCAACGTGGACCTCAGTTCGCTTACTGTCGGGGAGACCACATCATTCGATGTAGACATTTCCAATCAGACAACGACGCTTCCTGTGCTTTCTTATGTTCACACAGCGGAGCATTATTACGGAGAGACGGCATATAGATGCATGTTGGAAAACAAATGCGGTCTGGTGAAGTTCACCCTCGCCAATGGCACTTCTGAAGCTGCCAAGATTACCGGTATGAAGACTGGCGCGACCATCAACTTTGCCGACCCAGGCAATCCAATCGTTGCAAACGGCACACGAGACGCCATTACAATGAAATCGGAGAACGAGACCGATAAATTGGCCATCATCCTTCCACAAGATGCTGTCACTGACGGATTGGTTCTGATTGACGGAGTCGCCTATAGTTACGATATGGCGGCAGTTACAGAAAATGATTATTTAACCATTAATATTGACAACACGACACCTTCGACAGATAAAGTGTTTACTGTGAGTAAGAATGGTAATGTCGTCCGCTTTAGTTTAGGTAACCTTCAGTACGACAAAAGAACCAGTAAATATAGTTTCATGGAACATCAATACGACGTGGTTGAAACAGAGTATCAAAATGTCGGCGAAAACTATTCAAGGCAGGATATAGTGGGTCTCTTCGGTTGGGGAACAGGTGATAACCCAACTATGACATCGGAAGATACCCTTGATTATGAAGTATTTAAAGACTGGGGCGATTATTGTGGTGATCCGACTGGTAATTCGTATCATTGGTATACCCTTTCGGAGGATGAGTGGGCGTGGCTTATAGGTATTAGAGCCCAAGCTGCTCCTGGGGTCACCTGCAGAGAAGGGAATCGTTTCCTACATGCCAGAATCACAGTAGACGGTAAGAGTTATTATGGAATTATCGTATATCCTGATGGATATTATGGTGGTATAGGTGGTTATGCATATAATAATTATCGGAATGTGGCTGCTGTTTCAGCTGGTGACTGGTCATCTATGGAGGCAGCTGGTGCTGTGTTCTTGCCTGGTGCTGGCACGCGCAATGGGCTGAAAGTGTCGGATTGCAACATAAAGGGTGGTTACTGGTCCTCTACTCTTTCTAATTATCGTGTTGATCTTTATAATGATAGAGCTGTATATCTAATGCTATTTATGGACGATCTTTTTACGTCTTTGGATCCTAGCGGCCGTACTCGCCGTATTTTTGGTTACTCTGTGCGCCTTGTTCGCTAGGTTTGTCATTGTAAAAAATCAAATAATACACGCATAATTAAATAATACACGTATAATAAATAATTATACACGCAGAGTAAATTTAAATACACGTAAAATAAAGAAATAGCTATATAAATGGCTTACTTTTGCGGTAGCATTAAGTGATTAATGCTACCGCAATTATTTTATTATTAACTTAATTATTATCATTAACAATCAAATGAAAAATTTTACAAGAATGAAAGTGTTGGTGCTTTCACTGATGATGTTGGCAGGCATGTTTATGCCGACATCGGCAGTTGCTCAGAGCGATGACTTCTTCCGCTCGGATGATGACTTCAATGGTAACCGTTTGGATGGTGTGACTTGGGTCGCTGTAACACAAAACTTCGGAGAGGCTCCTCTCGGGACAGGCTTGTTAATCATGCTCGGCGCAGGAGCAGGCTACGCGTTTTTAAAGAAAAAGGAGGAAAAGATATGAAAAAGATTGCATTTGTCTTATCATCACTCGCACTTCTTTTCGGACTGACACAGTGCAAGAAAAACCTCGAAACCGTGAACTCGGTGGCAAATGGTAAAGTTGAAATCACATACTCTACCGGAGGCTCAAGAACCAACATTACTGAAGCAGGTGTCGTCACCTGGACTGCAGGCGACATTATCCATGTTTATGCAAGCACTACCGGTTATCTCGGATCATTGACACTTTCATCAGGCGCAGGAACAGGTGAAGGCACATTCACGGGCTCACTCTCATCATGGACTGACGATGAAACACTTCGTTTCTATTACCTTGGAACGAATACGAAAAAATCAGACAACACATTTGTGATAGACTATTCGGCACAGGACGGAACTCTTGCAACAATAGCATCGAAATACCATGTTTCATGCTATACAGAAGAGAATGTTTCTGCTTCAAAAACAAGCTTCAATGGCCAGATGCTTAACCAGATAGCTATCGCAAAGTTCGATGTCAACGATTTCGGCAGCGGCAACGTGAAAATCTATGCCGAAGACGGTTTCAGAAATATGATAAAAATATCCGATAAAGGTGTTTTGTCTTATGGTGTGGCAGGTGTTCATCCTACAATTGACCACCAATCAGGACATATTGTAATAGGTGCGGCAGGTGCTGAGAAATATGTGGCATTGCTCCCGAGCGACGGTGAAATAACCATGCAGTTCACCAGTCAGAGCAAGACTGGCAGCGACGCAGCACGCACTATAGCAGCCAACGACTTTATAGGATATTCTTCAGCTGTGGCAATTACAGCATCGGATGTCGTGTCAAGCTATGTTGACTTTGCTGTCGCTTCTGATCATGTGTTCTCAGTGGCACCTGGAACAACAGTTAAATTCGCAAAAGGTAACTTGGTTTATGATCAGGGACGTTTCAAGATGCACAGCACACAGTATGGAAAATGCTTTACTTCAGATGGTGATATATCATCATATTTAAAAGTATCCGGAACCTTTGATTATTTCGGATGGGGCACTTCCGGCTGGAATAACGGCAATCTTCTGTATATGCCATATACTTTTTCTGAAGCAAGCAATGGTGATTATAGTACAGAACATGGTAATGGATACGGTCCTACCAACGGCAAGAACTATAAAATGAATCTTAATAGTTACCAATACACTAACTCAGATTGGGGTGTTTATCAATTTGGAATGAACGCAGAGTCTGGCTGGCGTACTCTTGAATCTGATGAATGGGAGTGGTTGCTTGGAACGTATGATGACTCAACCCCAGGAGTATCCTGTCGCAATGAAAGCATACGTTTCTTGAATGCGATAATTACAGTCGGTGGAAATACGTATCAAGGACTTATTATTTTCCCTGATGGTTTTTCAGGAGTTTCTTATACGGGAAATAATTATTCGTGGAATAATTATTCTTGGGGAGCGCTGACTCCTTTAGAGACTGTATCAGAAACTGATTGGGCCGCCATGGAAGCCGCTGGCGCTGTGTTCTTGCCGGCTGTGGGGAGCCGCTCTTTGGGGTCAGGAGTTACCCATGTTGGTACTGATGCTCATTACTGGTCTTCTTCGACCAACTATTATGGTAAAAGTGAATATGCGTACAACATCATCTTCAACCATCTTTCAGTGATGACGGAACTCAACTATAAGCGTTGCTACGGTGTGCCCGTGCGCCTTGTACGTTAGTTCTTCAGGAAATATAGAATTTAACTGCAGAGACGCCACATTGTGGCGTCTCTGCGTTTTTTACTGTCATTAATACACGGAGAATAAAATGTTTTACACGGAGAATAAAATTTATGTTATGACAATGTCATATTTTTGCCAGCTCAATTAAAGTTTTTTTTAAAAAATATTTAGGAATAGATGAAAACGACAAGAAAACTTAAAGCATTGGCGCTTTATTTATCGATGGCAATGGGAATGCTGTTGCCAACATCAACGTTTGCACAAAGCGAAGATTTTTTCCGTCCGGATATCGAAGACAACGATTTCCGTGACGCATCGTGGCTGTTTACAGTCACTAATCAGAATTTCGGTGACTCGCCGGTGGGTAGCGGACTGTTTGTCTTGACTGCCGCGGGCGTGGGTTATGTTGTAATGAAACGTAAACGTACCAAACGTAAAGGCAAAAGAGCCGCCGCTTTATTATTCGCTGGATTGATGATGCTGGGACTGACCGACTGCAGGAAGAGTATTGTTGAACCTGTGGCTGATGCAGATGGGAAGGTGTTTATTACTGTAAAGGTGAACGACGGCTCGAAAACGGACGTTACTGGTGCAGGTGTTGTAATGTTTCAAAATGGCGACAAGCTTTATGTTGGTAATAACGGAGCTTGGAGAGGTACTTTGGAATACTCAAACGGTTTATTCTCTGGTGATATTACCACAACAGGTATGTCGAACGACGATTTTCTTCATTTCTATCTTCTCGGTGGTAATTTGACTCCGAATATTTCTGGCGAAGAATACAGCGTGGTGATTACCAACCAAATAGACAGTTATCCTGTTATATCATGTGGTACTTCGACGGAAAAATATAGTGGCATGGGTACATATGAAACATTTCTTTACAACAAATGCTCATTGGTGAAGTTTAATGTTGACACCCCTTCAGAAGCGCCTATTTCCATCACAGGGATGAAAAATAAGGTTACTATTAATTTCTCGGATAACAGCATTACTTATGATCAAGACGGCGAAGGTCTTATTAAGATGAGGGCAAAAAACGCTTCTAACGAGACTTGGGCTATTGTGCTTCCGCAGAATGCTTCTCCGGCTGGTTCTGAAGGTACCGCATATTCGTTCGGATACATTGGTAATCGTCCATCACTTCCTGCAATAGGACTGAACGAATATATTGGCAACAGCTCGGCTATTGATATGTCTGTGACAACCACCGATGAATCAAAGATATTGAACCTCGCAGAAGTTAAATCTGATAGGGAAGCGGCTGATGGCTTTATGATAATAGGCACACTCGATGTGGAAAACTATCCTGTAAAGATTTCCATTGCCGACGGAGCTACTGTGAATCTCAATGGAATAACAATCAATGGTGTGAATAATGCTTCATACTCATGGGCCGGTATTACCTGCCAGGGTGATGCAACCATCATACTTAGCGGAACGAATACCGTTAAGGGATTTCGTGATGTGTATTCAGGTATTTATGTGCCTGAGGGAAAAACTCTTACCATTCAAGGTGACGGCTCGCTTCATGCAAGCAGTAACGGAAATGGTGCCGGTATTGGTGCATGCAATGATATTGCTTGTGGAGACATTGTTATTAAGGGAGGAAGTATTACGGCTGTAGGCGGCAGTTATTGCGCTGGTATTGGTGGCGGTAAGAATGGCAACTGTGGCAATATCACCATAGAAAATACAGTAAACTATGTGTATGTGAGAAGAGGCACTAATGCCCAATATAGCGTCGGTGCCGGCGATGGTGGCAGTTGCGGTACGGTGACCATAGGTGGCAATGTGACAGGGCAGATCGCTATAAGCCCATATTTCTATCCTCAACAATTCACTGTTAACGGTAGTGGCAAAAAGGTTATAATTGCCCATGGTAATCTGAAAGTGGATAATGGCACTTACTCTTTCCATGATCATGACTATGATGTTTGCTTCCCAAATAACAGCTCGACATGGAATGCAAATGTGAGAGATTTGTTCGAAATAGAGGAAACTGGCACAATCGTATCGTCGCATCCGACTATAGATGGCCATAATGACTGGCGTTTGCTGACTAATGCGGAGGCTGAATATCTGATTCAAACCAGAACTAATGCGGCTTCACTTTACAAGCGTACCACGGTGGCTGGAAGATATGGTCTTATTATAATGCCCGACAACTGGCCTGGGGTTGTCGGCGATTCTTACGATGAAGGAGGCTGGTTGGGTTTATCTAATCAAGGGGGTGTTTTCCTGCCGGCATCTGGTTATTGTTGGAATAACAATCTCAGTTATGTAGGTGAGCATGGGTACTATAGGACTAGTATAGGAGTAATAAGATTCGGTAACACAAGCGATGCGAATGACAATCCGCAAATTTGCACTGATGCGCAAGACTCTCAAGGTTACCGTTCGATCCGTCTGGTTCGTGACCTGAACTAATTAAAAGCTTTATTGTATTTTTCTATTAGATCCAAGATCTCATCTCTTCCGATTTTCTTTTCGGAGGAGGTGACGATCATGGTGGGGAGTTCTTCCCATTCTTTAAGAAGTGTTTTCTTGTAAGCTCCGATGTTTGCTGACAGTTGCGTGCTGCTCAGCTTGTCGGTTTTTGTGAAGACTATTGCAAAAGGCACCTGATTTTCGCCGAGACCTGAGATGAACTCCAGGTCGATTTTCTGCGGCTCGATGCGGCTGTCGACCAAAACGAACGTCATCACAAGGTTCTGACGGCCTAAAATATATTCGTCGAGCATCTTTTTCCACATCTCACGATCTTTCTGCGAACGTTTTGCGAAGCCGTAGCCCGGCAAATCCACGAGATACCATTCACCGTTGATAATGAAATGGTTGATGGTGATGGTCTTGCCCGGTGTCGCCGACACTTTCGCCAGCTTACTGTTGCCTGTCAGCATGTTGATGAGCGACGATTTGCCCACGTTGGAGCGTCCGATGAAAGCATATTCCGGCTTGTCGGCTTTGGGAAGCTTGGCTACATTGGTGTTGCTTTGCAGAAATGACGCAGATTTGATAATCATGATTGAAATTTTTTGCAAAATTAATAAAAAAACTTTAAAAAGTGTTTTTTAATGTGATGCACTGTCGTGCAATGTGGTTCACTGCGTGAAATGTGCCGCTTCGCGGAATGTGGGACTTCGATAATTGCCCGAAGGACGCACATTTCGACCGAAGGGAGAATCACATTTGCGAAGCAACACATTGGAGCGTAGCGACCACATTTCCGAACGTAGTGAGGACTGTTGTTAATAACTTTTTTCATTGTTGATAACTCTGTTGATAAATTTTTTAAAAAAATTTGTAAAAAAGTGGGAATAAGTGGGAAAAAATGTATAATTTTACATGCTGAAAAATTGGTATACAAATGGATTATCCGATTGGTGAATATTATTGCAAGTTAGATGCCAAAGGAAGGCTGCTCTTGCCCAGTAGTTTCAAGGAACAGCTGGGGGATGCGCTGAGTGATGGTTTCGTGCTGCGTCCAGGTCTGTTTGAGACCTGTCTCGATGTGTACGGAAAGGACGATTGGCGTAAATTGCAGGACAAACTCGGCAAGCTGAATCCGTTCAAGAAGGAAAACCTGATGATGATGCGTCGCATCAACGCGGGCGCCAGGGTGGTGATGATGGATGCGAGCGGACGTCTGCAGATACCGAAAGACCTCGTCGAGAAATGCGAAATGGTGAAGGAAGTGGTGATAACTTCGTTGCCTGACAGGATGCAGATATGGGCGAAAGAGAAGATGGATGAAAGCAACGCGCAGATGACGAACGCGGAGTTTTCGCAGATGCTTGAAGACCGTCTCGGAAACATTGATTTTGAATAAATATTTTGGCGATGTATCATAATCCTGTGTTGTTGAATGAGTGTATCGATGGCCTGAACATCAATCCGGACGGCATCTACGTTGATGTGACGTTCGGCGGTGGCGGCCATTCGCGAGCTATCCTCGAACATCTCAAGGGTGGCCACCTCTATGCCTTCGACCAGGACGCTGACGCCGCCAAGAACGCCTTTGATGATGGACGTTTCACCTTCATCCCCCAGAACTTCCGTTACATGAAGAATTTCATCCAACTTTACGCGAATTCCAAAGTCGACGGCATCTTGGCGGATCTGGGTGTCTCATCATACCAATTTGACACACCGGAGAAAGGCTTCTCGACGCGTTTTGAGGGTCGCCTCGACATGCGTATGAACCAGAATGACCCGGTGGATGCGGCAAACATCGTGAATACATACGAAATCTCGGCTTTGGCTGGCATATTTTCGCGCTATGGCGAGCTGAAAAATGCTATGGCATTTGCGAGAGATATTGAAATGGCAAGAGAAATCAGGCCGATTGATACTACTACTGATTTGAAGAACGCTGTGGCGTCACGTCTGCCGAAAGGCCAGGAAAACAAGGTGCTGGCACAGATATTTCAGGCGTTGAGAATAGAAGTTAACAAAGAAATGGAGGTGCTTGAAGCGTTTCTGTCACAGTGCGCCGATGTATTGAAACCAGGCGGAAGGCTCGTGGTGATGTCGTATCATTCGCTGGAAGACCGCCTCGTGAAGAATTTCATGCGCAGCGGCAAGGCCGACGGTGAGGTGGAACAGGATTTCTTTGGAAACCGTAATACACCTTATAAATTAATAACGCACAAGCCGATAGTGCCGAGCGATGAGGAAATTGCGAGAAATAGCAGGGCGAGAAGCGCAAAACTGAGAATTGCGGAGAAAGTTTAGAGTTGAGAGTTAAGAGTTGAGAGTTAAGAGTTGAGAGTTAAGAGTTGAGAGTTGAGAGTTTGAAGTTATAAGGTTTTTAAAGAGATTTTTAAAGATTTTGAGCCATAGGCGACCGGAAAAAATAAAAATATGAAAAAAAATAAAGGTTCGTTTTTCAATGAGTACTTGGGAGGTGATGTCTTCTCAAAGAAAACGGTGATTAACCAGA
Source organism: uncultured Bacteroidales bacterium (assembly GCA_900315175.1). Lineage (GTDB taxonomy): Bacteria > Bacteroidota > Bacteroidia > Bacteroidales > F082 > Limimorpha. The sequence continues at coordinate 92,264 of OMYA01000004.1, read as the reverse complement.
TGCCGTTCATTCTGTATGTCGTGTTCTTGCTTATGCTGTATATCACAAACACTTACATTGCGGAAGATATCAACCGTGAAGTGCTGACGAAGACGAAGCTTTTGGAGGACCGTCATGTGGAGTATGTCTACAACAAATCAGAGATTACGAGGATGACAAAACAGTCGGAACTCGCTAAGATATTGAAAAAGAAAGGCATAAAAGAATCGGTGGAACCGTTGAAGAAACTTACGATAAACAATAAATAGTGTGAGCGTATGAGTAAAATGAACTTTGGTGATGTCTGGCGTGTTGTTTTGATCTACGTGCTGATGCTCGTGGTGGGCATTGCTATTGTTGCCAAAATCATTGTTATTCAAACGGTTGACAGAGAGGAGTTGCTTGAGAGTGCACGCAGGGCCGACATAAGAATTGTGTCGGTGCCAGCCGTCAGAGGTAATATCTTTTCGAAAAATGGGACGCTTCTCGCTACCACGATACCTGTTTTTGACATACATTTCGACCCGGTGGCAGTGCCGCAAGACAGATTCGACAAGGAGATTGGCGCTCTGTCCGACAGTTTGGCAAAGATGCTCAAAACAAATACCAAGTCGCAGTTTGTAAACATGTTCACCAAAGCGCGCAAAAACAACAAACGTTATGTGAAAGTCGCGCGCAAACTAAAGATGGATGAATATGAGAGGCTGAAGACATTCCCGATTTTCAAGGAGAGGCTTGGCAATGGTTTGATTGCCAACAAACAGCTTGTAAGGGAGCGTCCGTATGGCGACATTGCAATGCGCGTGATAGGCTATGTGAATTATAAAGACACCCTGAATCCTGTGAAAGTGGGTCTTGAAGGAGCCTACGATACCTGTCTCAGCGGTAGAGACGGTGTCCAGATGCGTCGCCGTGTCAACGGAGGAAGGTTTATCGACGTGCCGGCATCGGTCAATGTGACGCCAAGCAACGGAAAAGATATCTATACCTCCATCGACGCTAAGATTCAAGACGTGGCGGAAGAGTCGCTGCGTCGCTGTCTGGACGAGAACAAGGCACAACAGGGCTGCGTCATCATGATGGACGTGAAGTCGGGATTCATCGAGGTGATGGCGTCGCTGAGATATAACGAGAAAAAGAAAAAATACGAGGAGTCATATAATTTCGCCATCGCCGAAAATGTTGAGCCCGGCTCGACATTCAAGGCTATCACCATGACAGCGTTGCTTGAAAACGACCCTAATTTCAACATCAACCGTGTGCTGAATCTCGGTACAACAGGCAAGATGAGGTTCCATAACCGCATCATGACCGACTCGCATGTGGTGGGTGAGGGGCATCCTACTGTCAAACAGTGCTTCTGGGAGTCGTCGAACATAGCTTTCGGATATCTTACCACCGAGGCGTTTGAGAGCAACCCGCAACGTTTTATCGACTTGATTTACAAGACAAAAATCAATGAGCCGTTGAACCTCGACATCAAAGGCGAAGGCAAGCCCTATATTAAGAGCACTAGCAGCAAACTGTGGTCGAAAGTGTCGTTGCCATGGATGTCGATAGGTTACGAGGAGACGGTGACGCCTATAACGTTGCTTACATATTACAACGCAATCGCCAACGACGGCAAGATGGTGAAGCCTCAGTTTGTGAAGGAGATTCGTCGCGGTAACGAGGTGGTGAAGACTTTCGACACCATCGTGATAAACGAGAAGATAGCCTCTGACAGAACTATCAAGACTTTGCAGGAACTGCTTCGTGGCGTGGTGGAGAACGGCACGGCGAAGCTGCTGAAGACCTGCGCTTTCCCGGTGGCGGGCAAGACGGGAACGGCCCAGATTGCCCAGAATGGCAACTATAACAAGAAAAACTACACAGCTTCGTTTGTTGGATATTTCCCTGCCGACGATCCAAAATATACATGCATCGTGGTAATCAGCAACCCTATGGGCGGCAAATACTATGGCGCTTCGGTGTCGGCTCCGGTATTTAAGGAAATTGCAGAAAAGGTTTATGCCACCGAGCTCGGCATCACCGATGAGACGGCTAACTATCCGGCAAATGCCGACAAATACACCAAGGCATCAATGGCATGGTATGAAGACGTGAATGATTACTGCACTATGGCAGGAGTGAGAATGGTTGACGCCGAGCTGAATTCAGAGTGGGTTAAAGTGACCCATTCGGTGAACGGAGGCGTGGCGATGAGGAGCATCGAACTCAATGATGAGACAGTGCCGGACCTGACGGGAATGAACGTGATGGATGCCGTTTATCTGCTGGAGTCGATGGGATGGAAAGTGAGCTTCTCCGGTCGCGGGCTCGTAGAAAGCCAGAGCGTGAAGGCAGGAACGAAATTAGACAAAGGGAAAACCATTAGTTTAAAGTTGAAAGTTTAGGGTAGTGACAGACAGCGTCTGTCGGATATTAACAAAGGAAATAATAAAAAAATATGAATATAGAAGAGATTTTGAAAGGTGCGAAGGACCTGCAGTTCGATTCAAGGAAGTGCATGGAGGGCAGCGTGTTTTTCGCGGTGCGCGGCACTCAGGTCGACGGTCACGACTATATCGCGAAAGCCATTGAAAACGGTGCCAAGACCATAGTGTGCGAGCAGATGCCTGAGCAGACTGACGGAGTGAGATATTTCGTGGTCGAGAACAGCGCCAAGGCGTTGGGACTGGCAGCATCGGAATACTACGGCAACCCTTCAAAGAAGCTGCATCTCGTGGGGGTGACCGGCACCAACGGCAAGACCACCATAGCGACTTTGCTGTACCGTCTCTTCACTGACGCAGGATATATGTGCGGGCTCCTCTCAACGATAGAAAACATCATAGGGAAGAAGGTGGTGCCATCGACACATACCACCGGCGACCAGCTGGAGCTTAACTCGTTGCTGGCTCAGATGGTCGAGGCTGGATGCGAATACGCCTTCATGGAGGTGAGCTCGCATTCAATTGACCAAGACAGAATAGCCGGCCTGCATTTCGATGGCGGAATCTTCACGAATCTCACGCAAGACCATCTCGATTATCATAAGACATTGGCAAACTACCGCGACGCGAAGAAAAAATTCTTCGACAACCTGCCTGCTACAGCATTTGCTTTGACAAACCTTGACGACAAGAACGGCATGGTGATGTTGCAGAACACCAAAGCTGCCAAGAAGACATATTCTTTGAAACATGACGCCGATTTCAAAGGTCTCGTGATGGAGAGCTACTTCGACGGCATGGAACTGAAAATCAACGGCAAGGCTGTCTCGACATACCTTGTGGGACGTTTCAATGCATATAATTTGTTGGCCATTTATGGTGCTGCCACCTTGCTCGGCATGCCTGAGGAAGAGGTTCTGCAAGAGGTCAGCAAGCTGCACAGCGCGTCGGGACGTTTCCAGATGGTGAACTCCAAGGACGGCATCGTGGGCATCGTCGACTACGCGCACACACCGGATGCGTTGGAGAATGTGCTCTCAACCATCAATGAGATCAGGACACATAACGAGACGCTCATCACTGTGGCAGGCGCTGGTGGCAACCGTGACGCTGACAAACGTCCTAAGATGGCGGCAGCAGCGGTGAAACTGTCAGACCGACTCATCATCACCAGCGACAACCCTCGTTTTGAAGAGCCTGAAGACATCATCAGCCAGATGAAGGCAGGTGTATCGGGAGAATATTATAATAAGGTGTTGTGCATCACCGACCGTCGCGAGGCCATTCGCACAGCGGTGGCACTGGCAAAAAAAGGCGACATCATCCTTGTGGCGGGCAAAGGCCATGAGACATATCAGGATGTGAAAGGCGTGAAACATCATTTCGATGATAGGGAAGAACTTGAAAAAGCATTTAACGAAAAATAGGAGGTCTTAATATGTTATACTATCTTGCCACTTATCTTCGCGAAAGATTCAACCTGCCGGGCTTCGGAGTTCTTGAATACGTTACAGTGCGCGCAATCATCGCTATCATAGTGTCATTGGTGATTTCAGTGTGGTTCGGTAATTTCTTCATCGATTATATGAAGAGACGCAACATCTCTGAAACCCAGCGCGACGCAAAAGTTGACCCGTTTAACGTTAACAAGAAAGGTGTCCCGACGATGGGCGGCATCATTATAATCTCTTCGATTCTGGTGCCATGCCTGCTGTTCGGAAAGATAGGCAACATCTACATGATCCTCATGCTCGTGACGACGATTATCCTTGGCGGAATAGGCTTCGCCGACGATTATATCAAGACGTTCAAGAAGAATAAAGACGGTTTGAAAGGCTGGTATAAAATCTTCGGACAGGTTCTGTTGGGACTTATCGTCGGTCTGACACTGCGTTTCAGTCCACAAGTAGTGATGAACGAAACGGTTAATGTAAGAATTGAAGACAATAAAGAAGTTGTCATCAAGAGTCCTGATGTGAAGTCGACGCGGACGACGATACCGTTTTTCAAGAATCATAACTTGAATTACGCCGATATCTTCAACTTTATGGGCGAGCCATATAAATACTGGGCTGGCTGGGTGTTTTTTGTGCTGTTGACAGTTTTTGTGGTGGCTGCAGTCTCCAACGGTTCGAACCTCAACGATGGCATGGATGGCATGGCGGCGGGCAACTCCGCAATCATCGGATTGGGCATAGGCATTCTCGCGTACCTCTCGAGTAATGCGGTGCTGTCGGGGTATCTTGACATAATGTACATACCTGGCAGTGAGGAAGTGGCTGTGTTTCTTGCCGCTTTCGTGGGCTCTCTGATAGGATTCCTTTGGTTCAACTCCTATCCGGCACAGGTGTTCATGGGCGACACCGGCAGCCTCACCATCGGCGGCATCATAGCAGTGTCGGCTATCATCATCCATAAGGAACTGCTGCTGCCAATAATGTGCGGCGTCTTCCTGGTGGAGAGCTTCTCTGTCATTATTCAAAGAGCATATTTCAAGGCAGGAAAGAGAAAAGGCGTGCATCAGCGCGTGTGGAAACGCACCCCGATCCATGACCATTACCGCACTTCCATGGACCAGGTGCTCAGCCTTGACCCGGGTTCAACGGTGATTCATAAAGGCCCCAAAAACCTGTATCATGAGGTGAAAATTACCATCAGATTCTGGATCATCACCATCTTTTTGGTGGCATTTGCAATATTGACTTTGAAGATTAGATAACAGATTTTTTTAACATATAACACTTAATTACTATGACATTAGAACAGTTGGCAAAACAAGGTAGAAGAAAAGAGATCTTTACGGTTGCGATAAACCATAACATCTGCAACGCCCGCAAAGAATCTTTGAAAAACAGCTTCGTTGATTGCGAGCATATCAAGCACAGAAACGAGTTCGTCGCAATGCGCAACGGCGTGCGATATATCAACGACAGCGCTGCAAAGAGCGTCTCAGCGACATGGTTCTCGATTGAGAGCGTCAGCGCACCGACAGTGTGGATCGCCTTGGCAGGAAACGAGGACTATGAAGATATGATTCCCGTTGTGCGCCAACATGTTAAGTCGATAATATGCATAGGCGCCAACATCGAGCCGATGCGTTCGGCATTGGGATGTCTCGTCCGTGACGGCGTGATGGCGGCTGACAGTATGGAGGAAGCCGTGAAGATGGCGGAAGAGAAGGCTATATCAGGTTATAACATCTTGTTCTCTCCAGGTTGTGAAGTGGAGGACGCTGATGTCACCAAAATGGAAAAAGTTTTTGTCAAAATGGCAAAGGATTAAACTATGATAGATAAAGAAACGGTTGCGGAAAGAACGAGGAACCTGTTCCAAGGCGACAAGGTGATCTGGGTGGTGGTGGCTATCCTCACCTTCATCTCGCTGCTCACTGTGTACAGCGCCTCGGAGTCGGTGGCCAACAGAAGCTACAACGGCAACAATGCCTTTGTGTTGCTGCGTCATGCAGTGATGCTGCTTCTCGGTCTGGCATGCATGTTTGGTGCGTCGCGCATCAATTATAAGAAGTATTCCAGGCTGTTGCTTCTCCTTTTCTGGATTGCCATCCCGTTGCTGATTTACACCCTGTTCTTCGGTAAGAACCTCAATCATGCCCAGCGTGTCATCGGCATCGCCGGCGTGACATTCCAGACTTCAGATTTGGCAAAGATAGCTCTCATCGGATTCCTCGCCAGAGTGCTGACGCTGCGTCGTGACGAGCTGAATGACTTCAAAGAGCTCGGCATCAGGGTGATGCTCCCGATACTTGTCATCGTGGGACTCATCTTCCCGGAGAATTTCTCGACGGCCGCAATGCTTTTCGCGACCTGTATCGTGATGATGTTTTTGAGTAAGGTAAAGATGAAATATATCTTCGGATTCATTGGAATTATCATGCTGGCAGGCGGAATATTCATGCTTGTGTCCTTCGCTTTCGCGAAAGACAACCGAAGCGCCACATGGGTCAACCGTATCGAACGTTTCTTCGGCAGCAGCGAGGTGGAGGCTGACGACACCGCGAACTTCCAGGTGATGCAGTCGAAGATAGCTGTAGCTGGCGGCGGGTTGATTGGCAAGTCGCCTGGCAAGAGCACTCAGCGTAATGTGCTCCCGCATCCTTATTCAGATTTTATCTATGCCATCATTTTGGAGGAATACGGGCTGATAGGAGGAGTCTTTGTGTTGGCTCTATACCTGATTTTGCTTTATAGGGCGACGCGAATAATACTGAGGGCGCCGCAGTCGTTCGGAGGATTGCTTGCCATGGGCCTTGCCTTCAGCCTCGTGATGCAGGCTATGGTGAACATGGGCGTCGCCGTGGGCTTGTTCCCAGTGACAGGACAGCCGCTGCCATTCATCAGCATGGGCGGCACATCGCTGCTGTTTACAGGAATTTCAATAGGAATAATAATTAGTGTTACACGAGAAATAAACAAAGCTAATAACGATGAAAGAGACGCAGAAATCGAAGTCGCCGAGGCTGATAGTTAGCGGCGGTGGCACAGGCGGACATATCTTTCCGGCTATAGCTATTGCCGACGCTTTCAAACGCCGTCATCCGGATGCCGAAATATTGTTCGTCGGAGCAAAAGGCAGGATGGAGATGGAAAGGGTGCCTCAGGCAGGCTATCCTATTGAAGGACTGTGGATAAGCGGCTTCAAACGCGAGCTGTCACTCGACAACCTGAGCTTCCCGTTCAAGCTGGTGAGCAGCCTCTGTAAGGCTAAGAAAATCTTGAAGAGATTCCAACCTGATGCTGTGGTCGGCGTCGGCGGATTCGCCAGCGGACCAACGATGCGAAAGGCCACCTCCCTCGGAATCCCCGTTATCATACAGGAACAAAACTCCTTCCCAGGCGTCACAAACAAAATCGTGGCCCCTAAAGCCGCCAAGATCTGCGTCGCATACGAGAACATGGAGAAATGGTTCCCGAAAGATAAAATCGTTTTGACCGGTAACCCGTTGAGAAACAACGTGGTGTCGACAGACGGCAAACACGATGAAGGCGCACGGTTCTTCGGCCTCGACCCACAGAAACCGATAATCCTTCTTGTCGGAGGCAGCCAGGGCGCCCTCGGCATCAACAAAGGCATCTCGGCAAAGCTCGCGATGTTCAAAGATACCGATTGTCAGATGATTTGGCAGACAGGCAAACATTATATCGAACAGGCTCAGAATGAGATAGCCGCACTCGGACTTGAAGACAAGGTGAAGCCGACGGTGTTCATCGACAGGATGGACCTCGCATACGCTTGCGCCGACGTGGTGATATCAAGAGCTGGCGCTATGTCGATATCCGAACTCTCACTGGTGAAAAAAGCCGTGGTGTTCGTCCCGCTTCCTACAGCGGCAGAAGACCATCAAACCAAGAACGCTCAAAGTCTCGTCGACAAAAACGCCGCAATAATGGTCAAAAACGACGAAACATCGGAGAAACTCCTGCCAACAGTCTTCGAATTGTTGAAAGATGAAGAAAAAATTTGCGAAATGCAAAAAAATATTGCTAAATTTGCAAGACCAAATGCAGTGGAAGATGTTGTTAATGAAATAGATAAGGTATGTTGTATTTCTTAGGAATAGGTGGTATCGGAATGAGTGCCTTGGCGAGATATTTCAAAGCTAAGGGCTATGAAGTAGCGGGCTATGACCGTACTCCATCGCCATTGACGCATCGTCTTGAAGACGAAGGCATCAGCATTCATTATGCCGATGACCCAAACCTTATCCCGGAGAATATAGAATTTGTCGTGCTGACACCTGCTATACCAGCTAACTCATTGGAACTGAATTATCTGCGTGGCAAAGGTGCCAGAATTTTGAAACGCGCCGAGGTGCTCGGGATGCTGTCGGAACAGCACAAAGCCCTCACAATAGCTGGCACACACGGCAAGACAACCACAACAGCCCTCGTGACACATATCCTGATGACAGCAGAAAAGAAACTGTCAGCATTTATTGGCGGAATAGCACGTAACATCGACAGCAACGTGGTGATAGGCGAGGACAAGGACGAACTCGTGGTGATGGAAGCCGACGAATACGACCACTCATTCCTGAAACTCTCACCATTCGTCAGCATTGTGACGTCTATCGATGCCGACCATCTCGATATCTACGGCGATTACCAGCACCTCGTTGACAGCTTCAATGAATTTGTGAACAAGACGTCTGACGAAGGTCTGGTGATATATCACGCAAATCTGCCAATAAAGACAAAGAAGAAACACGTCACTTACGGCTTGGAAAATGCTGATGTCACTGCACAAAATATCAATGTGATTGACGGTGAAACTTGTTTCGACGTAAAAATCAATGACGAAAGACTAGAGGAAGAACATAAAAGAATCTGTGCAAATCTGTGTAATCTGCGAGAGATTAAGATGTCCCTCTACGGCCTTCACAACGTCCAAAACGCCCTCGCCGCAATCGTCATGTGCTCATATCTTGGCGTGAGTGAAGAGGATATCAGAGAAGGTGTTGCCACGTTCAAAGGTGTGCAGCGTCGTTTCGATATCAGAGTTAAAGATGATAAACATATTTATATCGACGACTACGCGCATCATCCGGAGGAGATAAAAGCGGCTTTGCTGGCGGCACGTAATGTGTATCCTGACAAAGAGCTGACGGTGGTTTTCCAACCGCATCTCTTCACCAGGACACGCGATTTCATGGATGGTTTCGCCGAAAGCCTTTCACTCGCCGACAGAGTGATACTGCTCGACATCTATCCAGCTCGCGAACTCCCGATAGATGGGGTGACATCGTCGGCCCTTCTCAAGAAAATAACATCAAAAAACAAGATGCTGTGCCCGAAAGAAGAGTTGCTGAATACAATAAAGGATATTGATCCTGAGTTAGTTATGACAGTGGGTGCGGGCGATATCGACCGCTTTGTGCCACAGATTGAAAAGTTGTTAAAATGATGAATAAGTTCCTTAAAATATCAGGTTGGGTTCTGACAGTCGCTGCGATTGCCTGCCTTTGGTATTTTACCCATAAGGAACATGTGGCTCATCCGTTAAAAGGCGTCGAACTGAATCTCATCAGCGCAAACGAACATGGTTTTATCGATAAAAACGTTGTATATCGTAAGATTATGAATATCTGCGATACAGTGCATAACACCGATATTACCATGATTCCTGTCGATAGCGTGAGAAACTACATCAAGTCGATACCATGGGCTGTTTATACCGACGCCAATATCACTTTCGATGAAGTGATGGTGGTGAATATCATTGAATGTCAGCCGATTATGCGTGTGTTTTTAAAAGACGGCCACTCGGTTTATCTTGATGAGGATGGCAACGTTTATCCTGAAAGATTTGGCTTTTTGTCGCATATGCTGATAGGCAGCGGGAATATCACGAAAAACGATATACCACAAGTCTTTATGGTTATGAAAAGCGTTCTAAATAACTCATATTCAAAATGTTGCGTCAAGCAGGTTTATTACGACGGAAGGAATTACGAGCTCGTGATGAACAATGTTGATTTGAAGGTTGTGCTCGGCGATGGCGAAAATACTGACGCGAAATTGCAGAATATGCAGTATTTCTTTGAACAGATGCAAGGTTCTCCAGAGTTGAAGAACTACAGCAAGATAAATTTCAATTTTGATAATCAAGTTGTTTGTACGAGAAATAAAACTAAGAAATAATGAGTAATCCTGTGTACATCGTAGGCCTTGATATCGGCACTACAAAAATCGCCTGCTTCGTCGGCGAAAAAGTTGAGAATGGTAAGATAGTCATCCGTGGTTATGGAAAAACGGAGTCGACTGGTGTTAAACGCGGTATGGTTTTCAATATTGAGGAGACCGTCAACGCTATCCGCAGAGCTGTTGATATGGCATCGGAGCAGTCGAACGTTGATATTAAGACAGTTAATGTCGGTATTGCCGGCCATCATATCAGGAGTGTGCAGCATCGTGGCGTGTTGATGCGCGACAACCCTAATGTGGAGATTACAGAGGAAGAAATCGACAAACTGCGCCAGGATGTATTCAAACTCGGCATGACACCGGGCGAGGAGATTATCGATGTCATCCCGCAGGAGTATATCGTTGACGACGAGATGGGCATCCGTCATCCTAAAGGCATGCTGGGCAGCAAGCTCGAGGCTAACTTCCATGTCATTATAGGGCAGGTGGCGGCAGCACGCAATATCGTTACTTGCATCAAGCAGGCAGGGCTGGAGATGGAGCACATGATACTTGAGCCTATCGCTTCGGCAGAGGCAGTGCTTGGCGAAGATGAGAAAGAAGCAGGTGTGGCACTCGTCGATATCGGCGGCGGTACGACAGATATTGCTATTTTCTATGACAATATCATCTACCATACCGCCGTTATACCTTTTGGAGGAAATGTCATCACCGAAGACATCCGTCAGGGCTGTTCCATCATCAAGAAGCACGCTGAAGAGATCAAGGTGAAGTTCGGCTCGGCGGTGGCAAGCGAGAACCGTGACGACGAGGTGGTGTCGATTCCAGGCATAAGAGGCAGAGAGCCTAAAGAGATATCGTTCAAAACCTTGGCATCTATCATCCAGGCCCGTCTCAGCGAGATCTTCGACATAGTGAACAACGAGATTCAGAAGGTCAACAGCGAGCATAAGCTCATCGCGGGCATCGTTCTCACAGGTGGCGGTGCTATGATGAAGCATATCCAACAGCTGGCGGCATTCAAGACTGGTCTCGACGTGCGTATCGGCTACCCGAACGAATATCTCGCCAACGATACAGCTGAGGAGCTCGCAAGCCCGATGTATTCAACAGGTGTCGGTCTCGTCATCGAAGGTATCGCCCGCTATGAGAACGCCTTGAAACACGGCCAAGTCATTGAGAAAAACGGCGAGAAGAGAGTTTTCGTGATGGATACAGAGGAGCCTAAACACAATGACGATGCCGCTACAGGTGGAAACAAAGAAGGCGGACTGTTCCGCCGCTGGGGACAGTCAATCATCACGACATTCGCCGGAAAATTCCTCAAGGACGATGAGATTGATAATGAAAATCTTGATAACTAAAACAATATAAAATGACTGATTTAGTAAGATTTGACGTGCCGGAAGAAAAACCCAACATCATCAAGGTGATGGGTGTCGGCGGAGGCGGCAGCAATGCTGTCACGCACATGTTTTCGGAAGGTATTACCGGTGTTGACTTCATACTTTGCAACACTGACGACCAGGCTTTGCAGAAGAGTCCTGTCGAGAACAAACTGCACATCGGTGACCACGCATTGGGAGCCGGTAACGTCCCGGCGGAGGGCCGTAAGGCAGCCGAACAGACTGAGGAAAAGATACGCGAGGTGCTGGAAGGTGAGACCAAGATGCTGTTTATCACAGCCGGTATGGGCGGCGGTACAGGCACAGGAGCCGCACCTGTGGTGGCAAGGATAGCACGCGAACTGGGCGTTCTCACCGTCGGTATCGTCACACTGCCGTTCAGCTTCGAAGGCAAACGCCGTCAGCAACAGGCATTGGAAGGTATAGCCGAACTGCGCAAGAATGTCGACGCCCTGCTCGTCATCAGCAACGACAAACTGCGTGAGGAATATGGAAACATGAAACTCACAGAGGCCTTCAAGAAGGCCGACGACGTGTTGAAGATCGCCGCTAAAGGCATCGCCGAAATCATCACCGTGACAGGCTACGTCAACGTCGACTTCGAAGATGTTAACAACGTCATGCGCAATAGCGGCAAGGCTATCATGGGCTCAGGCTATGCAGTGGGCGAGGATAGAGCCTTGCGCGCCGTGGAAGAAGCCGTACATTCACCGCTTCTCGACGACTCAGACATCACCGGAGCGAAAAATATCCTTGTTTATATCACGTCAGGAACTGAAGAAGTAAGGCTCGACGAGGTGACTGAGATTAACGAATACGTCCAGGAAGCAACCGGCAAGGTGTCAGAGATTATCTGGGGCAACGGCGAAGATATGTCGCTCGATAACGGTCTGCGCGTAACCTTGATAGCAACAGGCTTCGGCGAAGATGAAGACAAGGACGAAGAGCCGAAAATACATACCTTTGCCGACAATAAACTCAAAGATCCTAAGAGAGAAATCGTCAGACCTCCCGTCAGATTGGATTTCGATGACGTGGAAGAAGGAAAACCTGCAGAGGAAGAGATAAAAGTGATAATAAAACACGAAGGTGTGAAGTCTCAGCAAACTGCTGAACCAAAACAGGAAAGTCAGGAAACCCCCGCAGCACCTCATCCGAAGAAACGTTATGAACTCTATGACGAAGAAGATAATAACGCGAAGGCTAAGAAAAAAGATGATGACGAGGATTACAGCAATGACAGCGGAAGCGGTATCTTCGTGAAGAGAGTCGGCACCGAGACATCAAACGACAACATGACGTCTGCACCATCGGTGAAAAGATTCGACAACCCTTTCACTTCTGATGATGACGATATCGATGTCCCAGGATTTAAGAACATGTCCGACAATCAGGCTACAGCAGTGAAAACCGTGACAAAACCGGCTCAGACCAAACAGCTCGACCAAAAAGAGATACTCCGCCGCCAACGTTTCATGTCGTTCAACACTGACTTCAGAAGCCAGTCGAACCTCGAAAACTTAGAAAACATCCCGGCATACGCACGCATGGGTATGAACATCGAAAAGAAAGACGACGAGATGTCGCATTACTCGGTCGATAAAGGATCGGGACTGCGCGAGGAAAACTCATTCCTTCACGATAATGTAGACTGATTATGAAGAAGTTGGCGATATTTGTTTCAGGCGGCGGCACTAATTTGCAGAGGATAGCCGAATATTTCACACCCAATCCCGATGTTGAAATAGCGTGCGTGGTGAGTAACAGCAAAACCGCTTATGCTAACCAGCGTGCAAAAAATCTGGGTATCCCACTGATAATGATTGACCGTCAGAAGTTTAACGACAAGGCGTTTTCCGAGGAATTGAAGAAGATGAATGTCGATATGATAGTCTTGGCTGGCTTTTTATGGCTCATCCCGCAGCATCTTATTGAAGCTTTCCCTAACAAAATCATCAATATCCATCCGGCTTTGTTGCCAAAATACGGCGGAAAAGGCTTCTACGGACACCACGTGCATGAGGCAGTGGTGGCAGCTCACGAAAAAGAATCAGGCATCACGATACATTACGTGAATGAACGTTACGACAGCGGAGATATCATCTTCCAAGCCAAGGTCGCCATATCAAAAAACGACACTCCAGATGACGTGGCAGCTAAGATTCATGTCCTCGAACAGATGAATTTTCCTGTAGTTATTGAAAATTTGTTGTTTTAATTTTTGAATTAGATGAAAAAAATATTTTTAACGGTTCTGTTTTTTGCCATCGCATTGATTTCCAATGCACAAATAGATAAGATTTTAGGCGAATGGTGCTCTGTGGACGACAAGACGGGCGAGGTGACAGGTGTTATTTTGTTCTATAAAGGCGATAACGGATTGTATTATGGCAAGACCACACATGTCTATGAAAAAGGCAAAGAACTCTTTGATCCGCAATACATTGGCATGATTTTGGTGAAAGATTTCAGATTGGAAGACGGTCAGCTTGTGGGCGGTACGCTCTATGAACCGCATGAGGATAAGACTTATTACGGTAAGATTTCTTACAATGCAAAAGATAACACATTGAGTGTCAGAGGGTCGCTTGACAAACGCGGTTGGTTGGGACGCACCCAGACATGGATTAAAAATATGAAGAATGAATAAATATATACGAAAAATTGCGGAGATAGTCAACGTAAGAGAACACGTCGATTATCAGACTGCCGACAATTCTATACGAAATAATATTGCGTTTAAGGGACCAAACGTGATAATTTTGGCGTGTGCCATCATCATCGCGTCCGTCGGTTTGAATGTCAACTCCATCCCGGTCATCATCGGCGCCATGTTGATATCGCCGGTCATGGGACCTATTTTGGGCTTGGGCCTCGGACTCGGCACCGAAGACGGCGAATTGCTGAAAGACTCACTGAAAAACTTCGCTATCATGGTGGGTATCAGTATCTTGGCATCGTCGTTGTTCTTCCTCCTCAGTCCTCTGACATTGGAAAATCCGTCGGAGTTGCTGGCACGTACTAATCCTACCATTTATGACGTGTTGATTGCGTTGTTCGGCGGCTTTGCTGGCATTCTTGAGACATCCCGTAAGGAGAAAGGTACAGTGATTTCTGGCGTCGCCATCGCTACGGCTCTCATGCCGCCACTCTGCACAGCTGGCTACGGCATCTCAAGGCTTAACGTCGTATATACTTTCGGAGCACTGTATCTCTTCCTCATCAACACCATCTTCATAGCACTCGCCACTTTCATTACCGTAAAGGCCTTCAAATTCCCGATTGTTGAAGCTACTGACGGAAAACGTAAAAGTCTTTCGAAGACTTGGTATGCAGTAATCCTTACAATCATTATCCTGCCAAGTATCTGGACGGCTGTCAACGTGGTGAAAGAGAACAATTTCAGGATTAATGCGGCTCAGCTTGTCAAGGATCATAAAAACATGGGCAAGAGCTTCGTGTATGATTATCGTACTAATTTTTCAAGAAAACTTTCAACTATCGAAATTTTTGTTGCTGGAGAGATGCTTACGGATGAAGCAAGGGAAAAACTGTTGACTGACGCAAATAATTATGGCATTATGAGAAATCAAATAATCATTCATGAAGATGCCACAATTGTGCGTGAGGATATATCAGAGACCGAGATATTGAAAAGTTTTTATGAGCATACCGACAAGCAAATCAAGATGTTAAACGACAGTATTATGAAACTGAACGAGTGTCTTGATGCTTTTAAAGACGGTCAGGTGCCTGCTAACTCGGTGGCTCAGGAATTGTTTGCGCAACATCCTCAAATTACGAATATTAGCATCACCCGAGGCTCTGCTATCGATGTGATGACATCTGAAGAAAAGGATCAGATCGTGGTGTTCCTCACCAGCGATGAGCCTATAAAGAAAGATCTTCACAACCAGATTGAACGCTGGTTGAAGGTGCGTCTGCGTAACGAAAATGTGTTAGTTATAGAGGCTAAATAACATAAACGCGACATATCCGAGCGTAAGAAGCAAGCCTTCGAAACGTGAGATTTTACGGCCTTTCCCGGTGAAAACGGTGCCTAACATGATGGCGTTGGCGCAGAATAAAATCATCAGCTGATGATTCATCCGGGTGTCGAACGGCAGTGGCGTTATCAGCGAGCTGATGCCAAGCACCACGAAGATGTTTAAGATATTGGACCCCAGCACGTTACCAATGGCGATGCTGGAGTTCTTTTTTAATGCCGCCACGATAGAAGTGATGAGCTCGGGTAGGGAAGTGGCTGTCGCAACCACAGTAAGTCCTACGGTACTCTCGCTCATGCCCCAGTCGACAGCTAAAGACTGGGCGTTTTTAGAGACAAGCTCGCCACCAACATACAACCCGATGATTCCGAAAACGAGTTGGAATATGGTCTTGCCCCAAGGCAAAGCTTGTAGTGTCTCCAAGTCTTCTGAAGTATCTGATAAATCCGAGGTTTCTGAACTCTTTTTAAAAGTAAGCCAAAGATAACAGAAACCCATTATCAACAGCACAAACCCTTCAATCCAGTCGATAGTCCCTGACGTGCCTCTGAAGAAATCGTTAGCCATCACAGTGATAGCTAATGTCGCTATGAAACCCGCCGGGATGTCCCTTCTTATCGAAATGCGACTCACGTCGATTGGGAAAATCATCGCGCTTACGCCCAAAATGAGCAAAATGTTCATGGTATTGCTTCCGATGATATTGCCAATAGCCAGTCCGGGGCTTCCTTGGATGCAGGAAAAGATATTGACGACCATCTCTGGCAGCGACGTGCCAAACGCCACGATGGTCAAACCGATGATGAGCGGCGACAACTTAGCTCTTACGCCGACGCTTGTAGCCCCGTTCACGAGCCAGTTGGCACCGATTATCAAAGCTGCGAAGCCAAGGATGAGGAGGAATAACGGTAAGAGTGATGTCATGTCAAAATATTCAAATTAAAGTGCAAAATTACGATTAATTTTGTAATTTTGCTGCTGATAATTCAAAAACAAAATTTAACAACTTTTTAAACAACATAAAACCACAAAACCATGAGTTATACTACGTCATTTTACCACATTGTGTTTCGCACATATCGAAGCGAACCATCATTTTCCTGATTTCAGAGGCTGGACCCATGAATATGCCGGTTTTAGTTATAGTTATCGTGATAAAGACATGATTGTCCATTACATCAAGAAGCAGAAGGAGCATCATCGCAAGAAATCTTTTGCTGATGAATATTTTGCGTTTTTGCAGGAAAACATGCAGTACTTTGACTCGCAGTACGTCTTTGACGACTCGAAGTAGCGTGCCGGAGGCACACCATCCTATTATCCCCGCACGAAGCGTAGCGTAGTGTGGGGTGTTACAGAGTGTGCACGGCGCCGTGTGAGGCAACAAAGTCAAGGCAAGGCAGAAAAAAAGCGCGCCGTCAGGCGCGCTTTTAAGTGTCTGGTAGTGAGACTACAGAAGCTTCTTCTTCAGCGTGTCAATCATATCCACCGTCATCTTGTCGAGGTCGTACTTCGGAGCCCAGCCCCACTCAGCGCGAGCGCAGCTGTCATCCATCTTGTTCGGCCAGCTGTCGGCGATAGCCTGACGGATAGGGTCGAACTTGTACTCCATCTCGAACTTAGGATAGTACTTCTTGATGGCATTGTAGATGATCTCCGGGTCAAAGCTCATTGCCGTGACATTGAATGAGTTACGGTGCACGAGCTTCTTAGGATCTGCCTCCATGATGTCGACCATCGCATCCAATGCGTCAGGCATGTACATCATATCCATGTAGGTGCCTTTGCTGATTGGGCAGTAGAACTTCTCGCCCTTCACTGCTGCGTAGTAAATCTCGACAGCGTAGTCGGTGGTGCCGCCGCCTGGCAATGTGAGGTTCGAAATCAAGCCAGGGAAACGCACTGAACGAGTGTCGACGCCAAAACGTGTGAAGTAATAGTCGCTGAGCAACTCGCCAGTCACCTTGGTCACGCCGTAGATGGTGTTAGGACGCTGGATGGTGTCCTGTGGCGTGTTGTCGTGCGGTGTCGATGCGCCGAAAGCCCCGATTGACGACGGGGTGAACACTGCGCAGTTGAACACGCGGGCCACCTCGAGGCAGTTCACCAACGAGCCGATACCGACGTTCCAACCCAGCATCGGGTTCTTCTCTGCTGTCGCTGAGAGGATAGCTGCGAGGTTGTAGATGGTGTCGATGTTATATTTCTTGACCACTTCGACGATCTGCATCATCTGTGTCGAGTCGATGCGCTCAAACGGACCGTTCTCGACGATTTCACCTGTCAAAGGGCGAAGGTCCGATGCCACAACATTCTGGTTGCCGTACGTAGCACGGAGCTTCTTCACTAATTCTGTTCCGATCTGACCGCCGGAACCAACGATTAATATCTTTTTCATTGATAATCTTATTTAATAACGCCTAATTCTTTTCCAATCTTCACGAATGCGTTGATGCACTTGTCGAGATGTTCTTTCTCGTGTGCTGCAGAGATCTGCACGCGGATACGGGCCTGGCCTTTAGGGACGACAGGGTAGTAGAAGCCTGTGACGAAGATGCCTTCATCCTGCATCTTGGCTGCGAACTTCTGTGAGAGCGGAGCGTCGTAAAGCATCACGGCGCAGATGGCTGACTCTGACGGTTTGCAGTCGAAGCCCTTGGCGAGCATCTGCTTAATGAAGTAGTCGGTGTTGGCGTGAAGCTTGTCCTGAAGCTCGTTGGTCTCTGCCATCATCTCGAACATACGGATACCTGCTGCCACGAGGCCTGGTGCCATTGAGTTTGAGAAGAGGTAAGGACGTGAGCGCTGACGCAGCATGTCGATGATCTCCTTACGACCTGTTGTGAAGCCGCCCATAGCGCCGCCGAAAGCCTTGCCGAGTGTGCCGGTGAGGATTTCGATCTTGCCACGGAGGTTGTAGCGTTCTGTCACGCCACGGCCTGTCTTGCCGACCACGCCTGCTGAGTGGCTCTCGTCGACCATCACCATGGCGTTGTATTTCTGTGCGAGCTCGTAGATCTTGTCGAGAGGGCAGACGTTGCCGTCCATCGAGAACACGCCGTCGGTGACGATGAGGCGGAAACGGCATTTCTGTGCATCCTGAAGCTGTTTCTCAAGGTCAGCCATGTCAGCGTTGGCATAGCGGAAACGCTGCGCCTTGCAGAGACGCACGCCGTCGATGATGGAAGCGTGGTTCAAAGCGTCGCTGATGATAGCGTCCTGCTCGTTGAGCAATGGCTCGAACACACCGCCGTTGGCATCGAAGCAAGCGGCATATAAAATAGTATCCTCAGTGCCGAAGAACTCAGCGATTTTCTGCTCGAGTTTCTTGTGGAGGTCCTGGCAGCCGCAGATGAAACGAACTGATGCCATTCCGAAACCGCGCTCGTCCATGCCTTTCTTCGCTGCTGCGATAAGCTCCGGATTGTTGCCAAGTCCGAGGTAGTTGTTCGCGCAGAAGTTCAGGCATTTCTTGCCTTTCACAAGGATTTCAGCACCCTGAGGGCTTTCAATGATACGTTCATTCTTATAGAGGCCATCGGCTTCAATCTGAGCCAATTCCTTCTTCAGATACTCTTGAAAGTTTGTATACATATTATGTAGTTTTAAGATTTTTCTTTGGCTGCAAAAATACAAAATCCGTTGGAAAAATGTACTGTCAAATTCAAATTTATTAATAAAAATTAATAAGTCAATAATTCTAAATAAATTCGTACCTTTGCAAAAATTTTGATATCATGGACGCTTTATATATTTATAACAGCTTGGCTCGCATGAAGCAGCCTTTCAAACCGATTCATGAAGGTCACGTCGGAATGTACGTCTGCGGCCCGACCGTCTACGGCGACGCCCACCTCGGCCACGCACGCCCGGCAATCACTTTCGACCTTGTGTACCGCTATCTGAAACATCTCGGTTATAAGGTGCGTTATGTGCGCAACATCACCGATGTGGGTCACCTCGAGCATGACGCCGACGAAGGCGAGGACAAAATCGCAAAGAAAGCCCGTCTCGAAGACCTCGAGCCAATGGAAGTCGCTCAGTATTACACTGTAAGATACCATCAGGCAATGGACAAACTCAACGTGCTGCGTCCTTCCATCGAGCCGCATGCCTCAGGTCATATCATCGAACAGATTGCGATGATTCAGAAGATTATTGACGCCGGATTTGCATATATCGAGAAAGGCTCGGTATATTTCGACATCAAAAAATACAATGAGAAGTATCATTACGGCATCCTGTCGGGACGTAACATCGAGGAGATGATCAACAACACCCGCGAGCTTGCCGGGCAGAGCGAAAAGCATAACCCTATCGACTTCGCCTTGTGGAAGAAGGCAGAGCCGAAACACATCATGCGCTGGCCTTCACCATGGAGCGACGGCTTCCCGGGATGGCACATGGAATGCTCAGCTATGGGATGCAAATACCTCGGCGAGGAGTTCGACATCCACGGCGGCGGCCTCGACCTGCAGTTCCCGCACCATGAGTCGGAAATAGCACAGTCGATGGCGGCAAACGGCAAGGCACCGGTGCACTATTGGATGCATAACAACATGATTACCATCGCCGGACAGAAGATGGGTAAGTCGTTGGGTAATTTCATCACCCTCGATGAGTTCTTCAAAGGCAGCCACATCAACGCGAAAGGCGAGGAGATGCTGGCTCAGCCTTACAGCCCGATGACGATTCGTTTCTTCATCCTCCAGGCTCAGTATCGCAGCACCGTCGATTTCTCTAACGAGGCTCTTCAGGCTGCTGAAAAAGGCTACAAACGCTTGATGGAGGCGGCAGGTCTCATTGATGGACTCACAGCCACTGAAGGCGCCGAAGACCTTGGCGTGCAGAAGATTATGGATGCCTGCTACGACGCCATGAACGACGACTTCAACAGCCCGATAGTGATTGCAAACCTCTTCGAGGCAGTGCGCATCATCAACTCGGTGAAAGACGGTCATTCGAAGATAAATCCTGCTGAGTTGGCACTTTTGAAAAAATTGTTCGACGTTTTCGTCTTCGAGATTCTCGGTCTCGTCAACAATGAAATGGGTTCCGACGACAACGGCATCGTTGATGGCTTGATGGATACCATCATCGACATCCGCAAGGAGGCCCGTGCCAAGAAAGACTGGGCTACCAGCGACCTTATCCGCGACAAACTCGCCGCTCTCGACATCGTTCTCAAGGATGGCAAAGACGGCACTACTTGGGGACGGAAATAATCGTTCGTGTCATTTCGACCGAAGCGCAGCGTAGTGGAGAAATCTTCTGAAAAGGAAAGAATATTATCAATAATAAATAAGGTATGAAAAAATTATTAGTATTAGTATTGTTTTTTCTGATGTCAGGCAGCATTTTTGCTCAGTCGAATTCTATTGGAGTTTTTGGTGGAATCAATGTTAGTAATATGAAAATTGAGAACTATTATAACAATGATTCAAAGAGTTTAACAAGATTTGTTTGTGGTATTAAGTATCAAAGAGTTTTTAGCAAACCGTTTGTTATTGATGCAGGTATAGTATATAATACCATAGGATGTAAAATCGAAGTTAACTGGCGAAATGAAAATAATGAAGATTTGGGAACTTATGATGCTCCGTGGATTCATCAATACCTATCAGTCCCAGTGGTTTTTGGATATAAATTTGGTGACACATTCTCAATAATACCAAAAATTGGTTTTCAGATGTCATATTTAATGGATAGTAGAATTAAAGCTACTAATAATGGTGTTACGTATGAGAATAAACTTGATTTAGAATATTATAATCGATTTGATTTCGCAGGTGTTGTTGATGTGGAGTTGTGTTATATTTTTAATTCAAATTGGGGTGTGTTCTTCGATTTATCTGGAAAATATAGTTTTACAAACTCAGCAAATTTTATAAATATATTTAAAGATACAACCTTTCATCATTATTCATTGTTAACGGTTTTGGGTGTAAAGTATTCATTTTGATTTAAAAATGGGGGGATAGTATGTTGTCGCCCGATGTGTGCTGAAGGCACGAGGCTGACGCGCCACAGAATAAAACAAAAAAAGCAGGATTTAATCCTGCTTTTTTTGTTTCAAATTCTGTGGAATCTGTGTGAGGTTTAGCCGAGTTGTACGCGTTTGAATGCTGTCACTGTAGCATCCTTGTCAGCCTTCTGGATGAACTGGCGCACTGTCATGCTGCCGTCGAGCAATGAAGCCTGGTCGAGGAGGCAGTTCTCTTTGAAGAACTTGTTGACGCGGCCGTTAGCGATGTTCATCACCATCTGCTCCTTGAGGTTAGCAAGGGTGTCAGCTGTGACTTTCTCGCGGATCTCGCGTGCCTGCTGTGCTTGTTCTTCTGTGATCCACCCCTTTGCCATATTTGAGTTGATGTGATCTTCACTGTCAACGTGAGCTGGGTTGATGCCTGCTTTCTTCAAAGCGACGTCGACTGCCTTAGCTGCCTGTTCCTGTTTTGTCTTCTCGATAGCGACTGCCATCTCACGGTCTTTTGTTTCCTGTGGGACGTCGTTTTCGTCGATAGCGATAGGTGACATGGCTGCTGCGTGCATTGCCACTTCGTGAGCTGTCTCTTCAATACCGTTGAATGACTTGTTGAAACCAACGAGTGTTGCGAGGCGGTTGCCCTGGTGGTTGTAGTTGGCTACGTAAGGAGCCTCAACCACTTCGAGGTGTTTGAGTTCGACTTTCTCGCCAGTCTTGGCTGTGAGGTCGGTGACGAGGTCAGCGACTGTGCGGCCGTTGATGGCGAAAGCTTTGAGAGCGTCGAGGTTCTGGATCTTGTTGTCGATGGCTGCCTGGAGGAATCCTTTGGCTGCTCCGACGAAGTCAGCGTTAGAACCTACGAAGTCTGTCTCGCAGTTCAGCATGATGACAGCGCCGTATGTATGGTCGGCTGTTGTAGCTGAGATGACAGCGCCTTCAGCGGCTTCACGGTCAGCGCGTTTTTCAGCGATTTTCTGGCCTTTTTTGCGGAGGTAGTCGATAGCTGCTTCTTTGTCGCCGTTGCATTCAACGAGGGCTTTCTTGCAGTCCATCATACCTGCGCCTGTCATTTGTCTGAGTTCATTGACTTGAGCTGCAGTAATATTCATTGTTTTGCCTTTCTTCTTTTAGGTTAATTACTTTTTGTTCACAGCTTTGCGAGGGCGGCGAGGGCGTTTTGTCTCTTCGTCTTTTTCTTCCTCTTCAACTGCTACTGTTTCATTCATTTCCTCTTCACCTTCGGCTTCTGCCATGTCGGCGTCCTTCATGGTGTTCTTGCGTTCGTTGAGGCCTTCTTCGATAGCTTCAACCATCTTGTTCACGATGAGGGCGATTGACTTCGAAGCGTCGTCGTTTGCCGGAATTGGGAAGTCGATGAGGTTAGGATTTGAGTTGGTGTCGACGATGGCGTAAGTAGGGATGTTGAGTTTTCTTGCTTCTGCCACTGCGATATGTTCCTTGATGACGTCAACGACGAACACTGCGCTTGGAAGGCGGTTCAGGTCGGCGATTGAACCAAGGTTCTTCTGGAGTTTCTCGCGCTCACGCTCGATCTGGAGACGTTCGCGTTTTGAAAGGTTATTGTACTGGCTGCTGGCGATGAGCTTGTCGATGCTGACCATCTTGCGGACTGCCTTGCGGATTGTCTGGAAGTTGGTGAGCATGCCACCAGGCCAACGCTCTGTCACGTATGGCATGTTGACTCTTGAAACGATTTCTGCGACGATGTCTTTCGCCTGTTTCTTTGTAGCTACGAAAAGGACTTTCTTTCCTGAACGAGCTAACTGACGAAGAGCGTTTGCTGCTTCATCGATCTTGGCCTGTGTCTTGTACAAGTCAATAATATGGATACCGTTACGCTCCATGAAGATGTACGGTGCCATGTTCGGATTCCATTTTCTTCTGAGGTGACCGAAGTGACAACCTGCATCTAATAATTCTTCGAATGTTACTTGTGTCATGATGTTTCCTTTTAATAGACTAACGTTTGCTGAATTGGAATTTCTTACGTGCACCTGGCTGACCTGGTTTCTTACGTTCGACCATACGTGGGTCGCGGCGCATCAAACCTTTAGCCTTAAGGATTGGACGATATTCAGCGTTGATTTCGCACAATGCGCGGCTGATAGCGAGACGGAGAGCTTCTGCCTGACCGTTGATACCACCGCCATCGAGGTTGACCTTGATGTCATATTTACCCAAGTTCTCTGTGAGCATCAATGGCTGTTCAACCACATAATGCAGGATGCTTGTTGGGAAATACTCCTTGTAGTCACGTTTGTTGACCGTAATTTTGCCTTCGCCAGCTTTCATGTAAATACGTGCGACGGCTGTCTTTCTTCTACCTAACGCGTTGATTACTTCCATGATACTTATTTCTTAATTGTTAATACTTGTGGTTGTTGGGCCTCATGCGGATGATTAGGTCCCTCATAAACGTAAAGATTACGGAAGATGGCACTGCCAAGGCGTGTCTTAGGTAACATGCCCTTAACCGCGTGTTCGATGACGAAGATAGGCTTCTTGTTCAGAAGATCCTTGACGGTTCTAACGCGCTGACCACCAGGATAACCTGTGTAGTGTACGTAAACCTTCTTGTCCATTTTGTTGCCGGTGAGGATGACTTTCTCGGCATTGATTACGATGACATTATCGCCACAATCACTGTGGGGAGTATAGCATGCCTTCCTCTTTCCTCTTAAAACCTGGGCGATTTCCTGTGCCATGCGGCCAAGAACCTGACCCTCAGCGTCGACGACATACCACTTTTTGTTGGCATGCTCCTTGTTGACGCTAACTGTTTTGTAACTTAATGTATCCATTTAATTTAATTAATAATTTGTTATGTGTTTTTACACTATTTTCCCTACTAAAATTTCGGACTGCAAAAGTACAAAAAATTTTAATACAAAACACATTAATGTAAATTAATTTTTCAACGCCCCCGTCATTTCGACCGAAGCGTAATGAAATGAAGCGAAGTGGAGAACTCTCCTCCATTTTTAAACGTGATTATTTTTAATAAAATTATAATTATTTTTTGTATTTTTGCACAAAAATTTCTTATGTCAATAAAGATAAACCACGTAACGAAACGCTATGACCAGCAGCTGGCGCTGAATGATGTGAATCTGGATATCGAAAAAGGCCAGATTGTGGGACTTTTAGGCCCTAACGGCGCAGGAAAATCGACGCTGATGAAGATCATAACTTGCTTCATTCCGCAGACCGAAGGCACAGTTTCCGTTGAAGGCTTCGACACCATCGACAACCCGATGGAAGTGCGCCAACACGTGGGATATCTGCCTGAGCATAACCCGCTTTACCTCGACATGTACGTGCGCGAATATCTCGAGTTCGTCGCCGGAATCCATCATATCACGGGCAAAGAAGCAAAAAAACGCATCTACGAAATGATTGAAAAGACCGGTCTCACCGTCGAGATGCGCAAGAAGATCGGCGCTCTGTCGAAAGGCTACCGTCAGCGTGTCGGACTCGCTCAAGCCATGATGCATAACCCTTCGGTGCTGATTCTTGACGAGCCGACGTCAGGCCTCGACCCGAACCAACTCGTTGAAATCCGCGGACTTATCACAGAATTAGGTAAGGAAAAAACCGTCCTGCTCTCGACTCATATCATGCAGGAAGTGGAGGCAATGTGCCCGCGTATCGTCATTATTAATAAAGGTGTGGTCGTCGCTAACGACACAATCGAAAACATCAAAATGAACGTGATGCACAGCAAAGACGCAAGCATCGAGGAGTGCTTCCAGGTGCTGACGAAATAGCTGTCTTTTCCTCACGCAGAAATTGAGGAAATGACAGAAATATAAACTAATTTTATTAACAATTTAAACCAATTTTTATGGAACTTGACGAATTAACTTATGAAATCAGAGGCTGTATTTATGATGTTTATAAAACATTAGGTCCGGGACTTCTTGAATCTGTTTATGAAGAAGCCATGATGTATGAACTTGATAAAAGAGATTTGTTTTATGAAAATCAAGTTAATTTTCCCGTTGTATATAAAGGGAAAGAGCTTAAAAAGAATCTGATTTTAGATTTGGTTGTTGAAGATTCTGTTATTTTGGAATTGAAATCGGTCGAAGAATTAAAAAAGGTTCACTTCAAACAATTATACACATATCTAAAGCTAACCGATACACGTGTTGGGTTTCTTGTAAACTTTAATGTAGATGATATTCTTGCAAAAGGGAGTATTAACCGAATCGTTTATAATTATTGATTTTCTCAGACAGTAATTAAGGAAATAGCAGAAATTCTTTGGATGATTTTGTTGTCGGATGAATAGTTTCTGCTGTTTCCGCCATTTATGCGTGAAATATAAAAAATAAATTTTCAGCGAGAGGTTGTTGTGTCGCAAAAAAATTGTATCTTTGCAGCCGAAAATCACGTGGACAGATTTGATTGATTGCAACCACAAGAAAAAATGCTAAAACAGTATTTCTTTTAACAATCTCAAATTATCCATATTTATTAACAAAGTCTGAACTGGAAGAAAGATTCTGTCTTCTGTCTTCTGTCTTCTGGCTTCTAAATTAAAATAAAAATGGGTTATTACTTCACTTCAGAATCAGTATCAGAAGGCCATCCGGATAAAGTGGCCGATCAGATTTCAGATGCCGTCCTCGACGAAATGTTGCGTCAGGACCCGGAATCAAAAGTGGCTTGCGAGACGTTGGTGACAACAGGTCTCACCGTCGTGGCAGGCGAGGTTAAATCAAACGGATACGTCGACATCCAAGGTACTGCGCGCCGTGTCATCGAAAAAATAGGCTATACCAAGGCGGAATATCAGTTCGATAGCAAGTCGTGCGGCGTGTTATCGGCGATTCATGGACAGTCGCAGGACATCAACCGCGGCGTGGAACGTAAAAACGAGGAAGACCAAGGTGCCGGCGACCAGGGCATGATGTTCGGCTACGCCTGCAAGGAGACTCCTGATTACATGCCTCTCACGATAGAGCTTTCGCACATACTATTAATGGAATTGGCAAAGATTCGCCGCGAAGGCAAACGAATGAAATACCTCCGTCCTGACGCCAAGTCGCAGGTCACGGTGGAATACGGCAACAACTGGAAGCCGTTGCGCATCGACACCATCGTCATCTCCACGCAGCACGACGAGTTTATGGACGACGACGCTGCCATGATTGAGAAAATCGAGCACGATGTCCGCACAATATTGCTCCCGAGGGTGAAAAAGCTTCTGCCTCAGAGAGTTAGAAACCTCTTCAAGGCCGACATGAAGCTCTTCGTCAACCCGACGGGCAAGTTTGTCATCGGCGGACCTCATGGTGACACTGGTCTCACAGGCCGTAAAATCATCGTCGACACCTACGGTGGTCGCGGCGCACACGGCGGCGGAGCTTTCTCCGGTAAAGACTCATCAAAGGTCGACCGCTCGGCAGCATACGCGGCACGTCATATAGCGAAAAACATAGTGGCAGCAGGCGTTTGCGACGAGGCGCTGGTGCAGATTGCATACGCCATCGGCGTGGCACAGCCTGTCGGTTTCTATGTCAACACTTACGGCACCGCTCACGTGAAAGACGCCAACGGCAAGAAGATGGGTGACGCTGAGATAGCTGAGAAACTCAAGACTTTGTTCGACCTCCGTCCGTATGCCATCGTGAAACGCTTCGGACTGAAGAACCCGATCTTCGAGCCAACAGCATCGTACGGTCACTTCGGTCGCGACCCGTTCACCGCAAAGGTCGAAGTGATGTACAAAGACAAGGACACCTTCACCGAAAACGAGAAGAACTACAAAAATGTCGAATTCTTCGCATGGGAGAAGGTTGATATGGTTGACGAAATCAAAAAAGTCTTTGGGATTTAAAGAGATTCCTCGCTTCGCTCGGAATGACAAGGCAAAATGATGTTTTATGAAGGCGCGGCTTGACGGTTTTTACTAATCAGTAGGTTCCATCATGCCGCGCCTCATTTGTTAATAATAATGATTTGTCATTCCGAGCACGAAGAGTGAGGAATCTAGGAAAAACCCTAAAACTTTTTTCCTAAAACCCTTTGGTCAATTAAAAATACTTCTTTATTTTTGCAGTATAAAAATCCTACGAAAATGAAGAAGTATTTACTTTTTATCGTTATGGCATTGTGCGTCAATGTCTTAAATGCTCAGTTTATTGACCATAAGGGCAACCGTAACCAGACGTATCCCGAAGTGTTCGAGCAAAATCCCGCCATCGTCGAGATGATGAATCAGGTTGATACGGTGAATCTGTACAACGACATCTACTGGATGCAGCAGTTTATCCGCGACTGTGCCTCACCGGCGGCTGTTACAGTGCAAAATTTCCTTATCGACAGATTCGAAAGCCTCGGTCTTGAGACTTACATACACCATCATACAGGCGAAATAGGGTGGGGCGACACTCTTGATGCGGGCAATGTCATCGCAATTCAGCCAGGCACCGAATTCCCTGACCAATACATCATCGTGGCGGCGCACTACGACCATCCCGACGGCCCGGGTGCCGACGACAACGCCTCAGGAACGTCGGGAGTGCTTGAATGCGCCCGAATCTTGAGCCAGCATCAGTTCAAACGCACCATCCTCTACATCCCGTTTAACGGTGAGGAACGTTGGATGGTGGGAAGCTATCCTTTCGTTGAGAAATGCGCCCGCGAAGACATGAATATCCTCGGCGTTTTCGACATGGATATGATTGGCTTCTGGCCCGGCCCGGATTACGGCCCTGTCACAATGTATTCAGGCTATTCATATATCTCCGAAAGGCTTTTCGAGTATTATCAGAATGTGGCAAACATCTATATTCCTGAGATGCCGACATACCGTTTTACGAAAAAAGACTCTTATGGCGGCGACCACATGTGCTTTAATATCCACGAATATCCTGCGCTTTACATTGGCGATATCGAATATCATACCGAAAACATTTATTATCATACGCCTAACGATACGATAGGTACCGGCGTGAACTGCTTCGCTCTTGCCGAAGGCTTTGTGAAGGCTGTGATTGCAGCTACGGCTGAACTCGCCGACGGCTGGCTGGCACCTCAGAATTTCAGCGTGACAGTAGAATATGGAATGCCTTACTTGAGCTGGGATCAGGATCCAGGTAGCAGTCTTTATCTTGTATATAAAGACGGTGAATATTATGAATATACAACAGAAAATTATTTCAGCGATTATGATTTTGTAAACGGAGAATGGCATAAGTATTTTGTAAAAGGCGTCGATGCGGAGGGTATGACTAGCCCACGGTCGAATGTTGACTCGATTTTCTCGTGCGAACCACTGCAAATACCGGCATTTTACGACTTTGAGGACGGCACGGCCGGCAATCTGCATCTTTATAATGAAAATTGGGCTGTCGAACAATTTAAACAAAGAATGTGTTTGAATGCCAAGACTTATACAAAAGATAATGTTCTGCAAATTGTTGAAACTCAATGGTTTTCAATTCCTGAAACAGCAGAGGATGTCACTTTTGGATTTAAGATGAACAGATATACACCATCAATATGGTCGCCATTTAACCTGGGAGTTTATATTGATGTGACGACAGACAGAAAAACATGGCATAAGCTTGATAATATCTGGAATGAACACAATCGTTGGAATGATTATGCCTTTTCATTAAACGATTATATCGGTGAGGATTATGTGCAGGTGCGCATTCGCTTTGAAGGAAGCGGCGAGGGATATACCACGACGAGCTATAAATATATGGCAGTCGATGATTTGTATGTCAATTTCGACCATCAGGATGTCAATGAGGTCGTTGCAGAAGAGAGTTTTAACCTTTCTGTCTCGCCAAATCCGTCAAAAGGTGTTGTGAATGTCGCTACCGGTTTGAGGCACGATTATAAAGTATGTGTGTATAATTTATTGGGAATCAAGGTGCTGTCGATTGATTCGTTCAGTGATGGCACCCTTGATCTGACCTCGTTGCCGACGGGAATGTATTTCATTTCCGTTGATAACGGACGAGATGGGTTGACAAAAAGGGTGGTGATAAAATAGCTTCATAAAAAATTACCAATATTTAATAATTATTAGTAATTTTGCGATGTTTAAAACTAAATATTATGAGAAAATATCAATTGTTGCTTATAACATGTTTGTTATTGGTGTTTGCAAATTGCAAAAAAGAAACGATAAACGATAATTCTGAAAATGTCATCCCGTCTAATCCACTTTGTTTAACTGCTGAAGAGGCGGGCGCGACTATAAAAATGCAAGTTTCAGGAGAGTATTGGCTGCTGGAAACTTTACCTTTAATAGAATATAGCTTCGACAAGACAAATTGGCAGGAACTCATTATTGGGGAGTCATTGATAACTTTGGGAAATGTAGGCAACAAGGTGTATCTCAGGGGCGACAATCCTCAAGGCATCAATCCTGATTTTGACGCTAATTTTTTCGTGTATGTTCAATTTCAGACAAACGACAAAAAAATCTCCGCGAGCGGTAATGTGATGTCGCTGGTTGATCCGACCTGCCAGTCGAAGACCGTTCCAGCTGGCTGTTTTGCATATTTGTTTGCTGAAACATCGATAACCACGGCTCCAGAATTGCCTGCGACAGAAATCGGCGAGCGTTGCTATATGTGTATGTTTGGATCGTGTCCATATTTGACGGAAGCTCCTGAGTTGCCAGCAACTACTATGGCTGACGATTGCTATCGCTCAATGTTTGGTGGATGTGCCAGCCTCACAGTATGTCCTGAGCTTCCGGCAACCAACTTGGCCCGAGGTTGCTATGGCTACATGTTTTCTAATTGCGACAATCTTACAACATGTCCTGAATTGCCTGCGATGATGTTGTCAACCGCCTGCTATGCTTATATGTTTAATGATTGCGATAATCTTGTCACGGCAACTGAATTACCGGCTACAACACTGGCAAACGGTTGTTATTCAAGGATGTTTTATGATTGTGACAATCTTGCAAACGCTCCTGAGCTTCCTGCGACGGAATTGGCGTTATGGTGCTATGAATATATGTTCTCTCATTGTCATAATCTCACCACCGCTCCAGAATTGCCTGCGACAGTTTTGAAGGATAGATGCTATGATATGATGTTTTATGATTGCACTAATTTAAACAGTATCAAAGTGCATTTTACTGATTGGAGTGATGGTCATATGACATATTCTTGGCTTGAAAATACAGCGGAAATCGGCACATTTTACTGCCCGAGTGCGTTAGAGCATGATTTCCATAGCCCAAGCAGAATCCCTGAAAACTGGACCGTTGAGACCTTCTAAGGTCTAAAGTCTAAGGTCTTATTTTAGCGTGATGCGGGTAATTCCGGCGCCGCCAGTCTCCAAGCTGGCGTCGTTGAACGACTGTACGCACGACTGTTTGCTCAGGTATTCTCTGATGAGCTTTCTGAGAATGCCGTTGCCTTTGCCGTGTAGAATACTCACCTCCTTGATACTCAATAGTGTAGCCTCGTCGATGTATTTGGCGACATTGTCGACGGCTTCATCGCCACGCTGACCGCGGACATCCAAGGTGAGATTGAACTTCTGCGCCTTCTCGTTGATGTCGTTCATAATGCTCTTGCGCAGATATGATGGGTTCTGCTGAGCTTTGCGTGCTTGCGAACGACTGATTTTCCTGAGTTTGTCGGCTGTGGTGCGAAGTCTTACATCGCCGAACTGAATCGTGACATCGGTGTCGGTTATTGCCAAGAGCTCGCCAACGACCTCCAACTCGTTGATACACACCATGTCGCCGACTTTTAACTCCTCGCTTACGACTTCTTTCTCGTCAGTTCTCAGTTGATTTGAGAAACTTTTTTCCTCATTGACGAGGTTCTGTTTCATCTCTTTCAGCTCCTCGCGAAGCTCCTTGGTGCGGTTTTTCTCCGCCTGAGCCTCTTTGATCTCACGAATCGTGCGTTCAATCTTGGCATTTGCGCCGTCGATGAGCGCCTGAGCTTCTTTGTTCGCCTCGTGAAGAAGCTGCTTTTTCTTCTTCTCGATCTCTGCGAGATGATTTTTATATTTCGTGACTACCTCGTCAAGAAGTTTGTCGGCTACTTTCAGTTCATATTCTTTCTTCCTGACCTCTTTTTTCTCGATTTCGAGTTGCTGAAGCTGCTGGTCAAAGTCGAGGTGCTCACGACCTGAGATCTCGGCTGCACTTTCCAGGATTTCATTAGGGAAACCTATCTTTTTGGCGATTTCGAAAGCGAAAGATGAACCGGGTTTGCCAATCATCATTATGTAGAGAGGCTGCAGATAACGTGTGTCGAACAGCATGGCTCCGTTGACGATGCCTGGATGGTTGTCGGCAAGAAGCTTTAGGTTTGCATAGTGTGTTGTGACCACTCCGAACGATTTCTTCTCATTCATTTTCAACAAGATAGCTTCTGCTATCGCACCTCCAAGCTGAGGCTCTGTGCCTGTTCCGAACTCGTCGATGAGGAACAAAGTGCGCTCGTTGCCATGCTCCAGAAGCTCCTTCATATTGATGAGATGCGAGCTGTATGTCGAGAGGTCGTTTTCTAATGACTGCTCGTCACCGATGTCGATAAACATGTCATGGAAGATGCCGCATTTCGAATCTATCTTGACGGGAATGGCAAGGCCGCATTGCAACATGTATTGTAGCAGTCCTATCGTTTTGAGACACACTGACTTGCCGCCGGCGTTCGGACCGGAAATGACGAGAATACGGCTCTCAACACCGAGTTTCAAATCCAGTGGCGTAATCTGTTTCCCTTGTCCTTTCAGCTTCTCTTCCAGCAGCGGATGTCGTGCCTCGATCCAGTCGAACATCGGCTCGTCGGTGAGTTCCGGTATCACGCAGTTGTATTCATGACTTAGCAGTGCCTTGGCCCTGATGAAATCGAGCAATCCGAGAAGTCGCCATGCCATGGTGAGGTTAGGAATCTCTGGTCGCAGAATCTTAGTGAAAGCGAGCAGAATTTTATTTATCTCTCGTCTCTCGGCGTATTCCAGCTCCTTGATTTCGTTGTTGGTCTCGAAGATTTCGGCAGGCTCGATATACACAGTCTGTCCCGTCGCCGACTCATCGTGTATGAAGCCTCGCAGTGCGCGTTTGTCGGCGGCTCTCACAGGAATCACAGGCCTGCCGTCGCGGATGGTCATCTCAGCAGTGCTGTCGGTCCAACCGGAGTTTTTCGCCTCGACGAGGATTTTGTGCATGCGGTGGTCGATGGAACTCTGTTTCCGCCTGATGTCGCGGCGAATCTCGGCGAGTTCTGCGGATGCGTTGTCGGGAATCTCACCTTTGTCGTCGATGAGACGGTTTATCTCTGTAAAGATATGATTGTCAATGGAAATACCTTCTGCCAAAGCCTTCAGATACGGCACTTTCTCCGATGCCTCCGACTTGAAGAATTTGAAAACGTAGAACAGCGCAGACAGAGTAGGTTTCAGCGCAAACATGCTGTCGAGGCTGATGACGGTGCCGTCTATCGACAGGTGCTTGAACTCCTCGCGTAAATCGTTGTAATCGCGCACCGGGAAAGGCACTCCATCCTGCATAAGAGTCTGGAAGTCCTCAATAAGACGTAAGTAGGTGCGAATCTCGTCGACATCGGTGCTGAAACTCATCTTGCCAACGAATTCCTTGCCCATCTCGCTGATACACAACTCATTAAGACGCTCGCGAATCGTCTTGAAGCCTATCTTGTTTTCAAAATCCGAAGGATAAATCATTGAAAAATTTTTGCAAAAATACAAAAATTTTAAATGTGATGCTCCCTTTGGTCGCAATGTGAACACTTCGTTCAATGTACCGCTTTGCGGAATGTGTGGCCTTCGGCCATGAGGCGAAGCCTCCACATAGGAGTGTTGCGACCACATTGTGCGACAGCGCATCACATTTCGCGTAGCGAACCACATTTTTTTTTATTTTTGCAAAAAATAAAAAAATGATTCGATTTGAACTTTGTGCAAACGGTTATCAGTCACTGATTAACGGCGCTGAGGGTGGTGCTGACTGCGCCGAGCTTTGCGAGGCGCTCGAAGTCGGCGGTGTGACGCCATCGTACGGTACTTTGTCGCATTGTAAAGATATTATCCCGACACGTGTGCTAATTCGTTGCCGTCCAGGGGATTATATTTATAATAATGACGAGATTGCCATCATGTGTGAGGATATCAAAATGGTGAAAAGCCTCGGCTATGAAGGCGTTGTGATTGGCGCGCTGAATGAAAACGGCGACCTCGACGTTCCCGCAATCAAGAGGATGATGGCGGCAGGCGAAGGGATGAAATTTACGTTTCACAGAGCAATAGATGCATGCAACAACCCGCTTGACGCGACGGAGACTCTGATAAACCTCGGCTTCGACAAAGTGCTTACATCCGGTTGTAAACCAACAGCTTACGAAGGAATCGACATGATTCGGGAGATGCAGACACTATTCGGCAACCGCATCAACATCATGGCGGGAGGAGGCATCAATGAGAATAATGTTGAACGCATTATCACCGCCACAGGTGTTAGCAATGTTCACGCTTCATTGACATCCGAAGTCACTGATAATCACTGTGATTTGTATCCCAACGGAGCCGATAACACTGGCGCTGACATGCGATATAAAGTGTCAAGTCTGGAAAGAATTAAAGTGTTAGCAGATGTCATTTCTACCGAAGTGGAGAAATCATTTGTTAACGTAAACAATCGAAAAATTTAGCAAAACGAAGATTTATCCACCTAGGTGAATGCTTTCGCAAAGCTCAGGTCTCGACTTCACTTCGTTTCGCTCGAATTGACAAGTAAAACTATCATATGAAAAGATTATTTGTAATACTAATTTCAATATTGTTTGTTGCTTGCAAAAGCAATAATCATGAGTTTTTACAACCTCTTAATCAAGGCTGGAACCTCAAAACCGACACCTTAGGCATCGATATGCAGGTGAATCTGCCTTCTGAAGCACATGCTGATTTGTATGATGCAGGTCTGATACCGCATCCTTACGGAGAAGGCGATGAAGAGCAACAACTGCAATGGATTCCGCAGCACATATGGGATTATTCGCTGAGGTTTGATGTTGAAAATGGCGTTTGGCAAAACGATAATATCGACTTGATTTTCAATGGTTTGGATACTTATGCCGATGTCTGGCTCAACGGAGAGAAGATTTTGCATTCGGATAATATGTTTGTCCGTTATGAAAAAGAGGTGAAAAATATTTTGAAAAAGCATGGCAATGAGCTGAAAGTGCGTTTCTATCCTTTTAATAAACAAAGAGATAGCCTCATAGAAACCTATCGCCTCCGTTTTCCGGAAAAATATGCCGTGATGCGAAAGGCTGCCTACCAAAACGGCTGGGACTGGGCACCTCGTTACCTGAATATCGGCATCTGGAAAGAGGTTGAACTTCGTGGCTGGAGCGGCGTTAAAGTTGAAAATGTCTCGGTTTTAACTGAAAACCTTAACGGAAATGATGCCAAGATGTTGGCAAATATTTGGATTACGACTAACGATTCGCATAATTTGCGCTTTGTGGTTTCAAACAATGGTGTTGCTTTAAGTGAACAGACTTTACCCGTCAACGGCAAATGGCGTGTGAAAATTCCGTTTGAGCTTAAAAACGCTAACATCTGGTGGCCTAACGAGATGGGCGAACAAAACATGACTGATTTTGAAATCAAGATTTATGAAAATGATAAACTTATTGATAATAAACAAGTTACAACAGGAATTAGAAAAATAGAGCTCATCGAGGAGCCCGACAGCATCGGAAGCGCCTTGTATTTCAAGGTGAACGGCAAAAAAGTCTACATCAAAGGCGCCAACTATGTTCCGGAGGAGATGATTGAGACGTGGATGTCTAAAGATAAGACTGTCAAGCTGTTAGCTGAATGCGTGCCTGCTCATTTCAATATGCTCCGAGTGTGGGGCGGAGGCATCTATCCGCCAGATTATTTCTTCGATGTGTGCGACAGCCTCGGCATCATGGTGTGGCAGGATTTCATGTTTGCCGGAACGACGTACCCTTATTCTGATGAGTTTCTGAACAATGTCCGTAAAGAGGCGATTCAGCAAGTCGTTCATTATCAGAACCATCCGTCGCTGGCGATATGGTGCGGCAACAACGAGGTGAGCGAGGGCTACGTCAATTGGGGCTGGCAAAAATCTATGGGCTGGACCGATGACGACTACGCTGAGATGAAACACGGCATGGACACCTTGTTTGTGGATATCTTTACGGAAGTCGTTGATACATACGATGGTACGCGCGACTACTGGCCGAGCTCGCCGAAAAACGGTTGGGGTAAGCCAGAAAGTCTCACAGAAGGCGACGTGCACTATTGGGGAGTCTGGTGGGGCGAGCTGCCATATGAGGCTTATCTCGAGAAAGTGGGTCGTTTCAACAGCGAATTCGGCTATCAAGCGTACCCGAACATTGAAACGAAACATCAGAAACACCCAAGAGGCGAGGAGTTGATACAGAAACACATTGAGCGCTACGTCATTTCGAGCGACCGAAGGGAGTCGAGAAATCTCCTGCAATCGAATGACGGAGATTTCTCCATTCCGCTTCGCTCCAGTCGAAACGACAACGCTGATTCTGTCATTTCGAGCGACCGAAGGGAGTCGAGAAATCCTCTTATAGCCGAAACAAATGAGAAAGTTTATTATTCCCAATTATCCCAAGCTTACGGCATAGGCCTCGCCATCGAAGCACAACGCGCGGCAAAACCACGTTGCATGGGCACGCTCTACTGGCAACTCAACGACGCATGGCCGGTAATCTCATGGTCATCAATAGATTACGAAGGAAATAAAAAGATTTTGCATGAGAGACTAGCCGAGCTGTACGCCCCTATATTAATAGGTGTGCTCCCAACCACCGACGGCAACTTCACCGTTTACGCCGTAAGCGACCTCTATCGTGAAATAAATGCCACTTTGATTCTGAAAGTTAAAGATGGCAAAGAAAACCTCCTGAAATCGTATTCCGAAAAGGTGCAAATCCCTGAAAACGACTGCATCCATCTCAAATTAGACGTGAACAAGTTCGTTAAGGAATTTGATAAAACTAAGATTTACATCGAGATGCAACTCGTTGAGAATGATGAGGTTATTGCCCAAAGAAAGCAGTATCTCGTTTGTCCTAAATATCAGAATTAGAATTTGTCGCGCAAATCCATAATTGGTTTTTCGTAGAACTTGTAAATGATTGTGGAGGCAAGGACTACGACAATCCAATAAACTGCATACCAAAGAACAGCTTCGGGTTTGCCTTTTATATTGACGTTTGTGGTGATGACGGAAGCCACCATTGATAGGTTTATCAGATACATCGAATAAGAAATCAGGCTGATGTGGGTGACGACTTTTGTCAATGCTTTCGGCGCGGTTTTTATTGTTTCAAAACGAGGAAGAAGTAGGAAACAGCCCAAGCTTTGTATTGATATTTTGAAAATTATCGTTAAGGTGTCTGACGGATTCCAGTTTATGTAAGGCATTAATAAACAAATTATTAGTCCTAAAATAAAGGTGATATTACGGCTTTTGTGCCAAAATTCCGGCGCAAAACGCTTGATATATGCCGCTAAAAGTCCTAAAGCTATGCCGTCGAGATGATAGATTATCACCTTGTGAATCTTTACATCGTACCAAAAACCATCGTTGATTTCAAGTTTTGAACCGATAAAAAGTCTCATCAAAACCGAAAAACAGAGGAAAATGATGATATTTGTGAGGAATATCTGCTTCTTTTGCAATATTTTTCTAAGAAAAACATTGAGAAACAACAAGATGATGGGGAAGGAGAGGTAAAACCATTCTTCTATGGTCAAACTCCAAGATTCCCAGAAAAATCCATGAAATTCGCTGAATAAATTCTGCACGAAAAAGAAAAATTTCCAGTTAAACTGGCTAAAATCCTCGTGGATGATGCCAAAATAAACAAAAATTATATTGAAAAGCAGTATAAGATAGTAATTAGGTAGCGTTCTAAACCAGCGGCGTTTCCAAAACTTAGCCATTTGTTTTAACCCAAAATCTTCTTCGTTTAAAAACGTATTCAGTAGTATCGTTCCAATAAGGAAACCACTGAGTACGAAGAACAGTTCAACACCAGGAATTATTGGTATCCACGGATATTTGGGGAATATGTTCATCCAATTGGCATGCACTATCACCACGTTGATTATTGCTATGGCGCGCATCAAGTCGAGGCCGAAGACACGCTTGCTATAGTCAACTTTAAGTGATAATATACCATTCATAATGCTTTGTTTGTCTGAGATTTATTCACCAAAGCGAATGCTTTCGCAAGCTCAGGTCTCCGCTCCGCTTCCCGGCTTCGGTCGGAATGACGGGGATGGTGTTAATCCAGTTTCAGCACTGCAAGGAACGCCGATTGTGGCACTTCCACGTTGCCGATTTGCCTCATGCGTTTCTTTCCTTCCTTCTGTTTTTCAAGGAGCTT
The DNA here is from genome assembly GCA_900315175.1 of uncultured Bacteroidales bacterium. Classification (GTDB taxonomy): domain Bacteria; phylum Bacteroidota; class Bacteroidia; order Bacteroidales; family F082; genus Limimorpha. The sequence continues at coordinate 54,345 of OMYA01000004.1, read as the reverse complement.
GCGCTTACGCGAGATATCGCCGCCGTAGCATTTTGCGGTAACATCCTTACGAACCTGGCGCACTGTCTCACGGGCGATGATTTTCGCTCCGATAGCGGCCTGGATGGCGATGTCGAACTGCTGTCTTGGTATCAATTCCTTGAGTTTCTCGCACATGCGGCGTCCGAAAGAGTAGGCGTGGTCAACGAAAATCAATGTTGAGAGGGCGTCGACGGTGTCGCCGTTTAGCATGATATCCAATTTCACCAGTTTCGATGGCTTGTAGCCGCAGATATGATAGTCGAAAGAGGCGTAACCTCTTGATATTGACTTGAGTTTGTCGTAGAAATCGAACACTATCTCGCTCAGAGGCATCTCGAATGTGAGCTCCACGCGGTCGGTGGTGAGGTAGACTTGGTTTTTCAGGATGCCGCGGCGTTCGATGCATAATGTCATGATTGAGCCGACGTATTCGTTTTGTGAGATTATCTGTGCCAAGATATAAGGCTCGTCGATGTGGTCGATTTTTGTCACTTCGGGCATTCCGCTCGGGTTGTGCACGTCGACAATGTTGCCGTCTGTCAGATATGCCTTGAAAGAGACGTTAGGCACTGTGGTGATGACGTCCATGTTGAACTCGCGGTCGAGGCGTTCTTGGATGATTTCCATGTGCAGCAGTCCCAAGAAACCGCAGCGGAATCCGAATCCCAATGCTGCTGACGACTCAGGCTCCCACACCAATGAGGCGTCGTTGAGCTGCAGTTTTTCCAACGAGCTTCTGAGTTCCTCGTAATCATCGGCGTCGACAGGGTAGACGCCTGCGAACACCATAGGTTTCACGTTTTCGAATCCTGCGATAGGCTTGTCGCAAGGGTTGTCGACAGATGTGATGGTGTCGCCGACTTTCACTTCTTTCGAAGATTTGATACCTGAGATGATATACCCCACGTTGCCTGCTGAAAGTTCCTTCTGAGGCACTTGTTTCATCTGCAAGACACCGATTTCATCAGCGTCGTATTCCATTCCGGTGTTGAAGAACTTGACGTTTTCGCCGGTGCGGATGGTGCCGTTCATGATTCTGAAGTAGGCGATGATGCCGCGGAACGAGTTGAAGACGGAGTCGAAAATCAGAGCTTGGAGCGGTGCGTTGGGGTCGCCTTTCGGTGCCGGTATACGCTTGACGATGGCCTCCAAAATCTCTTCAACTCCGAAGCCTGTACGCGCTGAACAGCGTAAAATATCCTCGCGGTCGCAGCCGATGAGGTCCACAATCTGGTCCTCCACCTTCTCGGGCTGCGCGCTGTCCATGTCGATTTTGTTTAGAACAGGTATCACTTCGAGGTCGTGGTCGATGGCCATGTAGAGGTTGCTAATCGTCTGAGCCTGAATGCCTTGTGATGCATCGACGACAAGAAGCGCGCCTTCGCAGGCGGCTATCGAACGTGAAACCTCGTATGAAAAGTCGACGTGACCGGGAGTATCGATAAGATTCAGGGTGTAAACCTCGCCATCATGCTCGTATTTCATCTGTATGGCATGACTTTTTATGGTTATACCACGCTCGCGCTCAAGATCCATATCGTCCAAGACCTGATCGACCAACTCCTTCTTAGTCAAGGTGTTAGTAATCTCAATGAGTCTGTCCGCCAAGGTGCTTTTTCCGTGGTCAATATGAGCTATGATGCAAAAATTTCTAATCTTATCCATTGATGAATTAGTCAAAAAAACAAACTACTCCAAATTAAATAATTATTTTGCAAAAATACGAAAAATCTCATTATTTATTGAAAAAAATAAATTTTTAAATTTTTATTGTCAATTGCTTGTTTTATTAAAAAATAGTGTCTAACTTTGCAAAACGATTTACGAGTAAATTTTATGTTAAAAAAATACTATCATCATGGCTAAGAAAATTAGAATAGGTATCAATGGACTTGGAAGAATTGGTCGATTGGTGCTGCGTGCCGCCCAGAAACGTGACGACATCGAGGTTGTTTACATGAACGGAACGTGTCCTGTTGATTATCAAGCATATATGCTGAAGTACGACACCATGCACGGTCAGTTTGATGGAACGCTTGATTTCAATTTGGAGAAGAGCACGTTGATTGTCAACGGAAAAGAAATTCCGACGAGTGTTAGCCGTGACCCAGTTGGCCTGAAATGGGGCGAATATGGCGCGGATTACGTCATCGATGCCACAGGAAAGTTCCTCACCAAGGAAGCTGTGCAACCACACCTCGACTCAGGTGCGAAATATGTCATTCTCGCCGGCCCATCAAAGGACGACTCTCCAATGTTCGTCTGCGGCGTCAACGACAAGACTTACGTGAAAGGCACTCAGGTCGTTTCAAACGCATCGTGCACCACCAACTGCTTGGCACCTCTTGCTAAGGTTGTCAACGACAAATGGGGCATCACAAGCGGTTTGATGACAACAGTGCACTCGACCACAGCCACACAGAAACCTATCGACGGTCACTCATTGAAAGACTGGCGTGGCGGTCGTGCCGCAGCCGGCAACATCATCCCTTCGACAACAGGCGCCGCTAAGGCAGTGGGTAAAGTCATCCCTGAACTGAAAGGCAAACTCACAGGTATGTCGATGCGCGTCCCTACATTGGACGTGTCGGTCGTTGACTTGACTTGCAACCTGGCAAAGCCAGCCACATACGACGAGATCTGCGCTGAGATGAAGAGAGCATCGGAAAACGAACTCAAAGGCATACTTGGATACACTGAAGACGCTGTGGTGTCGAGCGACTTCCTCGGCGACATCCGCACATCAATATTCGATGCAAAAGCAGGTATCGCATTGACCGACACCTTCGTGAAGCTCGTCGCATGGTATGACAATGAGATCGGCTATTCCAACAAGCTGTTGGATCTGATTCATACAATGGCAGTGATTAACGGAGATTATTGATTTAATTAGATATTGTTTAATCGTACAAAGGGCATCATGACGGTGCCCTTTTTTTTGTTAAAATTTGAAAAATTTCCTTGCAGGTTTCATAATTCCTTTATAATTTTGCATTTTGGAAACGAGCATATAAAACTTAGGATTATGATGACTTTACCGGATACATATTCGCAAGACGAGAAAGCCGAACTTGAAAGGCAGTTTGACAAGCTTCTGCGCTGTTGGAAATCAAGGAAAAACGAGCAGGACGTGGAGTCTGTGACTGAAGGGTTTCTCCTTGCTGCCAATGCCCACAAAGACCAGCGCCGCCGCTCGGGCGAACCATATATGTATCATCCTCTGGCTGTCGCCACCATCATCGCAGGCGAGATGGGCATGGGCAGAACATCCATCATCGCGGCACTGCTGCATGATGTGGTGGAAGACACCGAATACACCTTAGATTATGTTAAGGAACATTTCGGCGAAAAAGTGGCTCAGATCGTCGACGGCGTCACCAAGCTCACCAACGAGGACTTCGACGCCGACGTACGTAGCCTCCAGGCCGAGACATTCCGCAAAGTCATCATGAGCATGTCGTACGACATACGCGTCATCCTCGTGAAACTCGCCGACCGTCTTCACAACATGCGCACCCTCGGCTCAATGCCACATCACAAACAACTCAAGATAGCATCAGAAACGACGCAGATATACGCACCGGTCGCCTATAGACTTGGTCTCTATAAGGTGAAACTTGAACTCGACGACCTCTGCCTTAAATATATCAACCCGCAGGTGTTTGAATCGGTGCAGAAACAGCTCGCCGAGGTGAGAGACAGGAAAATCAAGGAGCTGGAGGACTTCCTTGCTCCGGTGAAGTCGGATCTGGAAAAACAAGGCGTCAAAGTGCGCACCATGGCGATAGAACGTAACGTGAGCTCGGTGTGGGAACGCATGGTGAAGTTCGGCATGTCGCTCGAAGAGGTGTACGACGTGTATGTGGCACGTATCATCATCGACTGCCCGAATATTGAAGAAGAGAAGGTTAAATGCTGGGAGACATTCGCCGCTTTCACGAAATATTATTATCCCGACAACAAAAAGATGCGCGACTGGGTGTCATTCCCGAAAACCAACGGCTACTCGTCGATACACGCCGTGTTTATGAATCAGAACGGCAACTGGGTGGAGACGCAGATCCGCACCGAGCGCATGGACGAGATAGCGGAGAACGGCTTCGCCGCCTATTGGAAATACCGCGACAAGAACTCCACCGCCGAATCAGGCCTCGACCTCTGGATGAAGGTGGTAAAAGACCTCGTGAAACAAGCTGATGAGAACCATGCGTCGGCGATTGAGTTTATCGACAGCTTCAAACTCGACCTCTTCAACGACGAGATTTTCGTCTTCACGCCTAACGGCGACAAGATGACGCTGCCTAAAGGCTCAACGGTGCTCGACTTCGCATACAACATTCATAGCGACCTCGGAAACCACTGCGTGGGAGCCAATATCAACAAGAAACTATCGCCGATTCAGACGGAACTGAAGATGGGCGACCAAGTGGAAATCATCACCTCGGAACATCAGGAACCGCAAGAGAAATGGTTCGACTACCTCGCCACATCAAGCGCTAAAAGCCGCCTCAAAAACGGCATCAAAGATTTCCGTAAGGTGTTTAAAGACAAAGGTAAAACGATGCTGAAGGAATACTTTGACCATGCGAAGATAGACTTCAGCAAACAGAACCGCAACACCCTCGCCGAGAAGTTCAACCTCGCCAACCGCAACGACCTTTATTATTTTGTGGCAATAAATAAAATCGGCCAACAGGACGTGGATAGCGTTTTGAAGAAAAATGACGCCTCGTGGTCGGACCACCTCATGAAGTATCTCACTTTGGGCTTCGTGAAGCCTGCACAGAAGAAAAACGGAGACAAGGCCGACGAAAACAACGTGTCGGGCTACGTCATCGCCACATGCTGCAAGCCTATCCCGGGAGATGACATCGTGGCGATAGAACTGCCCGGCGAGCCTGTTCAGATACATCATCCCGACTGCCCGGAGGCAATGAAACTGATGTCACGCTACGGCGAAAATATTGTGAAGGCAAGGATGCAGTTTGGCAACGATTTTGCATTTTTGGCGACACTTAAGGTGCTGGCTGTCAACAAGATGGGCTTCGGCGCCAAACTGTTCGACACCATTACCAACCAGGAGAAACTCGACATGCAGGCAATGGAAATGAAAATCGAAGGAGGAATGGTGGTGGCGACGGTGTCGGTTTATGTCAATAACCTCAAAACCCTTGAAAATCTTATAGATAAGATAAAGAAGATTGAACTCGTTAAAAAAGTTGAAAGAATAGGGAAGAGGAGCTGAAATTTTTTGTAATTTTGTAACCCGTCATTTCGACTGAAGCCGATAGACGCGATGGAGAAATCCTTATTATAAAGGAAAATTGAATTTTAAATTTTGAATCTTAAATTTTGAATATAATTATGGCAAAATTGGATTTGCTTCTTGGATTGCAGTGGGGCGACGAAGGAAAAGGAAAGGTCGTCGATGCGCTCACACCGAAATATGATATGGTATGCCGTTTTCAGGGTGGCCCTAACGCCGGTCACACTATTGAGTTCGACGATAAGAAGTTTGTGCTTCACACCATCCCGTCGGGAGCGTTTAACGATAAGTGTATCAATGTGATAGGTAACGGCGTCATCATCGATGCGAAGATTTTGAAGGACGAGATCGACAATCTGGCTTCTGCCGGTATCGACCTCAGCAAACGCCTCATGATTTCAAACAAGGCACATCTTATCCTGCCAACGCACAGAGTGTTGGATGCCGCCAACGAGAAGGCTCTCGGCAAGATGAAGATCGGCTCTACTTTGAAAGGCATAGGCCCTACATATACCGACAAGACAGCACGTCGCGGCTTGCGCATAGGCGACATCACGATGAGCGACTTCAAACAGCGCTACGAAAACATCAAAGCCAAACATTATCAACAGATTAAAGATTTGGATTTCGACATCAACGAGGTGCGCCTCGATGGCATGAACTTCACTGATTATGAAAAGGTCTGGTTTGAAGCTGTTGAATTTTTGAAGAAGTTCCAGTTTGTCGAAAGTGAATACCTTATCAATAAATACCTTGATGAGGGTAAGAGCGTGCTTGCTGAGGGTGCTCAGGGCTCAATGCTCGACGTCGACTTCGGAAGCTATCCTTTCGTGACCTCATCATCGGTCGTTGCAGCAGGTGCCTGCTCAGGATTGGGCGTCGCACCTGGCAGAATAGGCAAGGTATACGGCATCTTCAAAGCTTATTGCACACGCGTCGGAACAGGCCCGTTCCCAACAGAACTGTTCGACGAGACCGGTGAGATGCTTCGTGCCAATGGCCATGAATTCGGGGCAACAACAGGCCGCCCGCGCAGAACAGGATGGCTCGATATCCCAGCTTTGAGATACGCCTGCATGCTGAGCGGCGTCACCGACCTCATGATGATGAAATCAGACGTGATGGACGACCTCAAAGAAATCAAGGTGTGCACCGGCTACGAATACAAAGGTCATGTGATTGATTATCTGCCGTATGACGCATGCACCGAGACAATGAAACCAGTTTACACCACAGTGAAAGGCTGGAACTGCAAGATTGAAGGCAAGATACCACAAGAACTCGAAGATTACATCAAATTTATCGAAGAAAAAGTCGGCGTGCCAATTAAATTCGTATCATACAGCCCCGACAGAAACGCAAACATACTGAGATAGACGCTAGTCTTTAGTCTCTAGTCTTTAGTTGTTAGACCTTCTCTACTAAAGACTAAAGACTAAAAACTAAAAACTAAAGACTACAATGATTATTCTTGAAAAACCATACGTCTCAGCTCCTTTGGTTGAATACCTGGAAAAGAGTCAGATTGCAGTTTTGCGAAACGAAATGTCGGAGCTTTTAGTGAAGCAGGGACATAATCTTAACCTCTTGAACGACAAGGAGTTTGTTGAGCAATATCAACAGAGCGGCAAGCTTTATGCGGTGTCGGAAAACGCTTTGGTGTGGCTGTATCCGCATCTCGCAGGCTCTGAACTCATCGAGAAGGTTAAGATTGTTAAAGACAAGGCCGACTTCCGCAAGATTTGTGCAAAAATCTTCCCAGACTTCTATTATAAAGAAGTGGAAATGAAAGAGTTACGCTCGCTGAACCCTGATGAGCTGCCTTTGCCTCTGGTGATTAAGCCTGCAGTCGGATTCTTAAGCGTGGGCGTGTACATCGTGCGCAGCAAGGAGGAGTGGAATGCCGCTTTGGACGACATCGACCGTAACTTCGCAAAGCAGTGCGCAGTGTTCCCAGAGACAGTGGTGAAAAGCGGCAAGTTCGTACTCGAAGACTTCATCCAAGGCGAAGAATACGCTGTTGACGCTTATTATGATAAAGACGGAAAGCCCAACATTATAAATATCTTCCATCATATCTTCAAGTCGGAGACCGATGTCAGCGACCGACTCTATTGCATGAGCAAGGAGATTTTTGAGAAGAATTATGGTCCGTTTAACCAGTTTTTGATTGATTTGAACGGCGTTTTGAATCTCCGCAACTTCCCGATGCACGTGGAGTTCCGCGTCGACAAAAACAATGGCAAGGCCATCCCGATTGAGATTAACCCGCTGCGTTTCGCTGGCATGTGCCTCAACGATTTGACACGTCACACCTGCGGCCTTCTGCCAGTGAAGGCGTTCTTCGAGGGTATACATCCTGACTACGCCACAATGTGGAACGGCATCGAAGACGACGTGTTCAGCTTTGTGGTGCTCGATAAACCTTACGAGACAACGAAAGCCATTGATTTTGAAAAGATTAAGAAACATTGGCATGGCGTTGTCGAGACTCGCGACATCATGAACCCTGCCATGAGCGTGTGGGGATTCCTGTTCGTGAAGACCGACAAAGACCATCGCAACGAGCTGAATGAGATATTACACTCTGATTTGACAGAATTCATCATATGATATTCCTCGCTTCGCTCGGAATGACAAGTCTTAAGGATGATATACTGAAAGGAGAGGTTGCGGCATAGCCGCAACCTCTCCTTGTTTTTACAAAACTGTTGTCATCCCGAACCCCGAAGGGGTGAGGAACCTCATAAATAAAAATTTATTATATTTGCAAAAAATTATCATATGAAAAAACTTCTCTTAATTATAGTTATTGCATTATTAGCAGTATCGTGTTCAAACAATAATTCAGGAAAAGAGCAGAAAGCATTGGATTTTTTGTATGCTTCCATGCCATTGTGCGACGCAGTCGACTACAGCCAAGATTATTATTTGCAAAACATAAAGGCATCTTTCAAGGCAAAAAAAGAGTTGCCTTGGGGCAAACGTGTCCCTGAGCGCGAGTTCAAGCATTTTGTGCTGCCGATTAGGGTGAACAATGAGAATCTTGACGATTTCAGAATGACATACTACGAGGAATTGCGCGACAGAGTCATGGCTTTGCCGATGTACGACGCCGTGCTGGAAGTCAACCACTGGTGCCATGAAAAGGTGAATTATAAAGGCTCCGATTCTCGAACCAGTTCTCCGATGGCGACAATCAAAACTTCTTGGGGACGTTGTGGTGAGGAGTCGACATTACTTGTTTCGGCTCTGCGTGCTGTTTGCATCCCTGCCCGTCAGGTTTATGTGCCGCGTTGGGCGCATTGTGACGACAACCACGCATGGGTGGAGGCGTGGGTCGACGGTGAGTGGCACTTCCTTGGCGCCTGCGAGCCAGAACCAGTGCTCGATTTGGGCTGGTTCAACGCCCCTGCATCGCGCGCATTGCTCGTGCACACTCGCGTTTTAGGCGATTACGACGGTCCGGAAGAAGTGATAAGCAAAACACCATATTATACTGAAATTAACGTGGTTGACAACTATGCCGAGACAGCAAAATTAAAGGTGAAAGTCGTTGATAATGATGGCAATGCTGTATCTGATGCACGCGTCGATTTCAAAATATACAATTATTCGGAATATAATACGGTTGCAACTAAATACACTGATAATCAAGGATATACATGGCTGACAGCAGGTCTCGGTACCATGATGGTTTATGCCTCGAAAGATGGCAAATTCGGTTATTATGTGGCAAAAATCGGTATGGAAGACAATATCACGATAGAACTATGTAGGGACGCACAGATGTGTGTAAGCGATATCATCGTCGAAGATTACGACATCATTCCTCCTGCGGAAAATGCCAGAATTCCTGATGTTTCATCCGAGATGCGTGCTGAAAACAACCGCCGTCTCGCCGTCGAAGATTCAATCAGAAACGCCTACATCGCACAATGTGTCGCTGCCCAAAACGAAGGTGATTACGACCGTGAGATAATAGCGAAGACATGGGGTAACTATCAGACAATCAAGGATTTCGTCGATTATGCAAGAGGCTTGAATAGGGCGGAGGATGCTTACACTCTTCTTCACAATCTTACCGACAAGGATTTGCGTGACGTTTCAATGGATGTTCTGAAGGATTGTCTTGATAATGACATGCTTAACCCGCGCGTTTCAAACGAAATGTTGCGTCCATTCGTAGAAACGATGTACACATCGTCTTTACCAGATAATATTGAGGATTTAATCAATTGGGTTAACGACAGCATAAAAATCGACGATGTTTTTACTGAAAGCAGAACCCCGATATCTCCGGCAGGCGTGCTGCGTTCACGTGTTGCCGACTCGCATTCACGCGATATTTTCTTCGTGGCTCTGGCACGCGCCAAAGGCATCACATCACGCATCGACCCTATTACTGGTAAAGTGCAATATTATGATAATCAATGGATTGATGTGGAATTCGCCAATGTAGATAAGAATGAAAATCCGTCTCTTCAAAAACCTGGGACATTGGTCATTAAATATCAAGGCGATGACGGCCCTCGTTATTACACACATTTCTCTATAAAGAAATTTAACGGTAACACCTTCGACCTGCTTTCGTATGATGCCATGGATCCAGGAATGGATGTGGGAATGACGCTTTCGCAGATGATGGCCAATGGTGGCATCACGCTTGACCCTGGTTGTTATGCCTTGAGTTTCGGCCCGCGTCTCGCTGATGGAAACGTGCTTAACCGATTGATTTTCTTATATATAGAAAGTGGTGAAACGACGGCTGTGAATATGGCAATGCGTAATCATTCCGTAGAGACGGATGAAAACACGTCATCGGTCAAAGATGGGTTGCGGATTGTCGCGTATCTCGACGGCGGCAGCGAGCCGACAACTCACGCCATGCAGGATATCTCCATTTTAAAGATGGAATTCGAAAAAAAAGGTGGGACAATGACATTCGTCTTTAATAACGAAGATGATTTGAAGAATTTTAAATTGAAGAATTTCAACGAGTTGCCTAAAAATATAGACTTTATGGTTGACTCTGATGCTTTTTGGGAAAACACCCAAAACACAAAAGCTTTACCTTGTTTCAAAATACTTAACTCGGAAAACGAGGTGGTTTTTGAAAAGAGTGGTTACACCATAGGGCTCGGGGAGCAGTTGCTCAAAGCCATGAAATAGCCTTATCTCACTGAATTTCCGTAAATTCCTAAGAAGATATCTCTCAAAAGCGCCTGGTCGAGGTCTTTGTAAGCCTCAATCCATTTCATATATTTCAGGAAATCAGCTTTTTGCTGCTCTGTATAATGGCTCGCATATTTGTTTGACTCGCTGCGTAAGTCGTTGGCGATGAAGTTGTTAGACATTGCCGTGTATCCCGAATTGATTCTCTCATCCATCAATTTGGCAATGTTGTTGAAGTAGTCGCCGGGAGTGCTGTCCATCCTGCGCAGGTCGTCTTCTGTTACAGGCTTGCAGATATGGAAGTGCACATGACCTTTAGGCTGCATGATGCCGGTGAGAATGCTGTTGAGGTCCTCACCAGGACGTTTTTCATATCTTCCGGTGACCTTTGTTGTGTAAAGCTCCAGTGTTTTCAGCTTGTCGCACGACTCCCATTCGTAAGAGACTGCAATCGGGACGATGTTCAACTCTGACAGAGACCTAACCTTATCATCTCTGCGGCTCATCCAAAACATCTTGATGATTGCGGGGTCGGTGGCGTCGATGCCGTCTTTGGTGCGTCCGTTACGCTGTGCAATCCAAACCGACTCCTTTTCCTCTGTGATGACGTGGCGCATGTATTCCGACATGTGCATCAGGTTGTTGTAAAACTCCATTTTGTTGCCGCCGCGTTCAGTGCGGAACATCTTGTTCGCCTTGCCGAAATCGACAACCAGAGGATGCTCCATGAGGTTGCTTCCGAATGTTATCTGGCAGGTGTTGTGGCCGCCTGCGTTCAGGATATACTGCAGAAACATTGCGTCAAGCACGATGTCGCGGTGATTCGAAACAAACAAGTAAGGCTTCTTCTCGCTGATGTTTTCCATTCCTGACCAGTCAAACTTAGTAGTGGTCTTAGCCAATATAATCTCAATGGCTTGCTTTAAAAACACCAGTTGCAACTCATTGATGTTCTTTATATTGCGAATTGTATTGCGCAATAGCTCCGGGTTAGCGCCAGGTTTCAGGTAGTTTGAAATAGACGGAATGAGCTCGCTGTCGGCAATACGTTGCATTGCTGCAGGGAACTCTGCTTCGTTGTATGGTCGTATGTCGTCGAAATTAGCCATTATTTGTTTCTTAAGTCGATGAATTTTATGGGTTTACGGCTTTTTGCCGGGTAGTTTATCTTTTGAATATCCTCAACGGGATGCACTTCGATTTGCGGTGCGACACGGATGCGGGAGCGGAAGCTGTCTTTGAGTTCCTTCACAACATCGAAGTCCGGTTGGTATTTCAAGCCGATTTTCACCACGACATCATCTGTTCCGGCTTCACTTTGACGTACTTCGATGACATAGTTTTCGACGTAGTCGGTATTGTCCAAAACGTCATTGATTGCTGGTGGATACAGCGTTGTGCCTTTGAGTTTTATCATGTTGTTCTTGCGTCCCACGAGAGGGGTGAGGCGGTATGAGTTTCGGCCGCATTGGCATTGGTCCACAATCTTTGCTGCGATGTCGCCTGTGCGGAAACGCAGCAATGGCATTCCTTCCACGCCGAGTGTCGTCACCACGATTTCTCCTGGCTGACCGTCAGGTACAGGGAGCCCGTCTTCGCCAATGATTTCGACGATTATCAGTTCCGGATGCACGTGACCGCCGAGGCCGTATTCACATTCAGAGAAGGTAGCGCCCATCTCTGTCGATGAATATGTCGCGAACAGTTGCACGTCCCATTTCTCCTTGATTTTGCGACCAAGGAGGTTGAGGTCGAAATTCTGGTCTCTCAAGCCTTCGCCGATGCCAATGATGCGGCGGATGCTACTGTTTTTATAGTCAATGTTATGATCTTCAGCGTATTGGATGAGTTTAAGGATAAACGACGGCACGCACATGATGGTGTCGGGTTTGATGCGACGGATGGTGTCCCACTGTAGTTCAGGGATGCCATTGCCCACGCGGATGACTCCTGCGCCCATCTCACGAAGACCGAGGAAATAAGCCATTCCCGCCATGAAACGCTTGTCGAGAGTGGTCATCAGCTGGACGATGTCGCCTGGTTTCACGCCGGCGCATTCAAACGATTTCTTCTCGTTGTAAGCCAATCGCTGAAGGTCTTTTTCGGTGCATCCGAAGGTCACAGGGTCGCCGAGAGTGCCGGAAGTGGTGATGTAGTCAACGATTTTTGCCTTGGGACAGCATAAAAACTCGTCGTTAAACAGCTGCAAATCTTTCTTCTCGGTGAACGGAATCTTCACTAAATCCTCGATGTGACGAATCTTCTCAATGTTGATGCCGTAGCTCTTGAACATCCGCTGATAATAAGGCGAATTGTTCTTCAGATACACCAGCGCCTCATGAAGCAGACCTTCCTGAAACGTCTTGATTTCCTCAATTGATTTGTATTCTATGTCGTTAATATTCATGATATTACAAACTTAGATCTTTAATCCAATTTAAAAACTCGTTTTTCCACTGTCGGCTTTCCTTTGTGCCGTAAACCTCGCTGACGCCGAATCCGTGCTTCCCAGTTTGATACTGGATGTATTTATGGTCAATGTTTTTCATAATTAACACCGAATCAAGAAGCATGGAATTATGATAATCAACGGTTTCGTCATCCATACAGTTGATTAAAAATACAGGCGGGCAGTTTTCAGGGATATGTTTTTCCATTGACAATGAGTCGCGCATCAGCTGGTTGTTTTGCTTGCGTTCACTCAGTAGGGCGCGGCGCGAGCGGTCGTGTGCATAAGGGTCGTTCATGGTCACTACTGGATATATCGCAGCTACGAATGCGGGCATGTCATCATCATTATCAGGGAAACAAGCAGTCATCAAGGCGAGGTGCCCGCCGGCCGAGAATCCCATGACTCCCAATCTGTTGGGATTTATTTTATACTCGTTTGAATGTTGTTTTACATATTCAATAGCCTGTTTTGCGTCGTTAAGCATGTCGGGATGCTGTTTGCCTCTAAACACTCTTCTGTGATGCCAGAAAAACGCCCCGAAGCCCGCGGCTCTGTAACGGAGCACAAACGCCGAGATGCCTTGATTCTGCAGCCATTCTGCAACTTCTTCGCCTTCGTTGACATCGTCGAGCCAGAAATAACTTCCGCCTGGACAAACAATCACAGCTGTTCCGTCAGCGTTGTCATCAGCCAAAAACGGAGTCAAGGTCACCTGTTCGCCATAGCTCACATCTTGATCTTGCCACAAACATACTGTACCTTGTGCGGAGACATTACCGACAAGTAATAAAAACAAACTGAGAATCAATAACTTTCTAAACATTATCTGCCCAAAATCTGCATCACTTCTTCTTTGGAGAGCTGACGATATTTATGCTGCATGTCAGCAAAGAAATCGACCTGGAAATACTCTTCATCGTAAAACGACAGTTTTGAATTGGTGTTCGGAGTGCATTCCAAATAGACTATTTCTTCCAGTTTCAAACCCTTAGCTTCACAAATCTGGTCGGCCAGCTTCTTGCCTGCATACGTTACGGATGTACCAGGGTTGTCCTGATACAACTCCGTCACGATGACGTATTTCTTGCCACATACCTCCCTGATTTTCAACCCACAAGATGATTCCATATCCCATTCTCCTTTAAATGGGAAAATCTCATCATAATAATCCGGTGATACCTTCATCTTTTTTATTTGATTTTATTAAGATTTCTGCCCTTCAGGGCATCCAATTAATTTTCAACTCTAACGTTAACATTTCTCTTGCTTCTATCGACATCACGACCAAAAGATTTGTTAATCAATCTTCTATCACGTGGACGATATGTGCCTTCTTCCATTTCGCGAAGTGCCACGTTGCAGAACAGTCTGAACATCTTGGACTCTTGAGTTTCAGAGGCATAGAAGCTTTTCCAAGCGTAGTCGTAGAGATCCTGCAGTTTCTCTGGCGACATGTTTTTCGGTTGATACACCACTTGACCGGCATTATAATGGTCCCAGTCGAAGTCGAAAATTCTGCCTTGGCGCAATAAGTCGTCGTGCCCTTTGGTGTGCGGGAAAGGTGCGAAGATGGTGAACTCAGCGAGGTCCAAGTCAATCTCTCCTAGGAAGTCGATGAGGCGTTTGATGTCGTCTTCTGTCTGATTGTCAAGGCCAAAGAGTATGGTGCCTTCCACTCCGATGCCGTAGTCGTGATAACGTTTCACGCGTTCTTTGATATAATCGGAAGTGTCATAAACTGCCTGATACACATACCAAGCGCCTGCTTTGGCTGCCAAATCGAGCACTTCCGGGTCGTCTTCGATAGTGTGGCTTATCCATTTTTTCTTGAGAGGGGCGATTGCGGTGAAGAGCTCTTTCTCCCATTCCTTGTTCTGTGCCAATGAGTTATCGACGATAAACAAGCGGTTGTTGTCGATGCCAGCCATATCTTCGACCACTTTGTCCACCGGACGCGGGCGGAACTTACGGCCCCCAAGATAGGAAACGGCGCACGGATAGCAGCTGAAACGGCATCCTCGGCTGGCGTTGAAGAGGTCGACCATCTGGACGCCTTTATGGTTATACAACTCGCGTTTGTAGAGGTCGCGGCGGCATGGTCCGACACTCTCGATAGGTGGCTGGTTGCCCATATAGTTGTAAATCTTCTTCAGACAGCCGTTCTTCCAATCGAGAATCACCTGCTCCGAGCGGCCTTCCGACTCGCCCAGAAACACGCTGTCAACGTGGTTCACCATCTCCTCGGCATGAAGCATGGTCGAGATGCCTCCCGCAATGACGGTTTTTCCTCTCCTGTGATACTCATCAGCAATGGCCCAACCACGTTTCACCTGAGTGGTGAGCATCATCGACAATGCAACAAGGTCGCATTCCTCATCAAAATCAATGGGTTCGACGTTCTCGTCGGTAAAAGAGATGTCGACATATTCAGGCAAGGTGGCTGCAAAAGCCACAGGCCCGTGAGGAGGTAAATTGAAAGTTGTCTGACCCGGCAATTTGTTCCATTTCGGGTAAATCAACTTCAGCTTTATAGTTTCCATTTATATAATCCTTAGAGATTACAAATTTACGGAAAAATTAATTACTTTGACAAAAATTGTTGATTTTTCTCACTATTTCATTATGTCCGACAATGGCTTCAGCAGTCTCTATCGCGGTAATCGAAACACCGCAGAATCCGTGGATATTAACGTTCTGTCCGGTGAGATAAAGGTTCTTAACTTTAGTAAACACTGACATTTGCGAAAGCATCATGTTGTCACTGTCTTTTTGGAAGCCGTAGTTAGAACCGTTTTTGTTGCCGTAGAAATCGCGTATGGTAAGAGGGGTGGAGGCAAACGAGAACTCTATGCTTTCGCTGAAACCTGGATATATCTGCTCCATCCTGTCGATGACAGCCCTCATCCTTTCAGATTTCCAGCGCTCGTAGTCGTCACCACGATGTCCGGTCTCGGTGCCTTCCCATTTCTTAACTTGCTCAAACTCCATCGGACTGATGATAATCATAGTCTCCGCGAAGTCGCTCTGATTTTCGACCGGGGGCGTCACGTACATAAAACCTTGTGGCCAGACATCTTGATTATCAATGATATAGTTGGCGTGATTTATATATTTGAAAGCTTTGTTTTTAAACTTGACATAAACCTTGAAGCTCGACGATGACTCCGGAATTGAATGGATTCGTTTCTTGAAAGCCATTGGGAAAGCGTCTTCGCTGATGATTCGCAGCAGCACATCCTGATGCACATCTGAGATGTAATATTGTGCTGTATAGGTATTCCCTTTTTTAGTTAAAACATTGCTAACCAAACGATTATCAACGTTAATCTTGGTGACTTCCTCGTTAGCTATGACCCTGCCGCCTCCGTTTTCAATAACTTCTTTAAGCAAATCAGCCATCTGCTGGCTTCCGCCTTCAAATTGGAAGGTGCCGTTAATGTGCAGTACGCTCAACAAAGCATCATAAAATGCAGGTGTCATGTCTTTCACACCACCGAATAACGGACTTAGATAATCCAACAACCGTTTTAACTTTTGATTGTGTATATGTTTGTCAATCAATGTGTTATATGGCCTTAGGAAGTCTTCGCTGAACTTTGTGAAATTAGGTTCGATAGATCTTTCTCGCAGGTAATAAAGGTCTTCCTCTTGCGACAAATCAAATAGTTTTTCGATGTAATTTTTAATGTTTTCTGCCTCTTCCGGAAATATTTTCGCAAGATAATTCACGAAGTTTTCTTTGCCTTTTGGAAGATAATATGTCGCGTTGTCCTCGGTCACTGTAACAACATCGCAAGCTTTGTCGTCGGTCGGTTTTAGGCGTAGTTTATCAGTAATGCCAAGATAATCAAAGATTTTTCGCAAGTTACCGCCCTTGTTGAAGCCGCCGAAGATATGCATTCCTGTGGGAAATTCGACGTTATGCCTGTAAAACGACTGCAATCCTCCGCCGATGATGGCGTTTTTCTCCAAGACAGTGACTTTATAGCCTTCTTTTGAGAGCAAAGCGCCAGTGACAAGTCCGCCAAGACCGCCTCCGATTACGAGAACATTTTTCTTGTTCGACTCGATTATTTGTTTTTTAACTTCCTGTTCACCAATGAGTTGTGAGCATACTGTCATCGTGCCGACGAGAACCCCAAGCATGCCGTGCGAATTGATGTTTTGACCAACGAGGAACAGATTCGGCACTTTTGTCTTGTAAGAAACCCTTCCTGCGATGCCTTTGGTCACGTCTTTGGCAAGACCGTATATCGAGCCGTCAGGCGTGGATGTGTAGTCGCGGTAGGTAAGAGGCGTGGCAGTATAATAGTCAGCGATTTTGTCGCGTAATCCTGGAAAATCCTTCTCAACCTCATCGAGCAAACACTCTGCCATATCTTGCTTAAAATGCTCATAATCAATGCCTCTGCGACCAATATCGGTGTCTTTCCATTTTGATAAAGCGTCAATCGACATGTAGGAAAGAATCACTCCACTTTTAGCGAATTTCGGCTCTTTCTCATGACAATGATGCATATAAAGATAGCCATTCGGCCATTTTTCGTCGACTTTTCCGCTCATCTCCCATGGCGTAAATGATTGAAAACCATAGAAGTTTGAATTAAAATACGGCATTGCCTCGTCTTTGAAACGCAAATAAAGCGAGAAAACGGAATTGGTGTCGTTGATGTCACGGATTCTGGATTTGTATGCCTCATTAAAGACGCTATTATCAACAATATCAATGAGTTGCTTTGGATTAATGTCAGATACAACTATATCGGCAGGATAAAAATCACCGCTTTCTGTTTTGACACCTATAGCGACTTTGTTTTCCACTACAATTTGACTCACTTTTTTGCGCGTCAACACTCGTCCACCATAGTGTAATAATTTGTCTATCAATGCTTTGGCTATGGTGTCGCTGCCTCCTACGATGCGGTAAGCACCGTTATTGTAAAAATCGAAGATGAAGGCGTGTATCGCAAATGGCGTCTTGTCAATCTCTGCCGAGTAGAGCGAGATGTTGCCGACCAGCACATTTCTTAGAGTTGGGTCAGTGATAGTGGCATCAAGAATCTCGTTTATACTCTTGAATAACAGTTCGTTACTCTTGAAAAAATTGTCATCGTCGAGCAGTTTCAAGTCGCGATAAGGCGACAGATTGGCAACTTGCTCAACCAAATCATAATAGCGTTTCAGATTCTCGCGTTGATCCGGGAAACGTCTTGAAAAATAATCGATAAATGCCTCGCGACCATTAGGGAATGCATAGCGTTCGCCATTTAGGGAAACGATGTCGTACGCGTTTTCGTCGAGCTTGTCAACAACGATTTTATCCTTGATTTCCAGATAGTTAAGATAGTTTGACAGCACTTTGCCGTCATCAAGGCTGCCGATGAAATGCATGCCGGTCTCAAACTTCACACCATCACGTTGGAAGCACTGCAGACAGCCACCGATCTGGCCCGCCTGCTCCAAAACAGTGACCTCATAGCCGTTTTTGGCTAAAATCACGCCAGTGGAAAGTCCACCCAAACCGCTTCCTATGATGATGCACTTTTTCATTTTAGAAATGATTGATTATCAATTAAATAATCGTATGTCGTGAGAATTTTGTCGTCTTTTACAAAATGCAAATTGTTAGGTATATAGCTGCAATGCGACGCGATAAGATATTTGTCTTCGTCAGCCTCAAAAGCATAAATCTGCGTGTCGCGATGCACCAAAGCTATCGTCCATGCGAGTTCGCCCAAGCCGCTGTTTGTGATGGCTATGCTGTTGTAATTCAGAGAGTTAATGTCATTTGCATGAGATTTTATCTTCTTCAAACAGGCGCGAACTGAACGTTCAACATCATTACCTTTATATATATATTTGTATCTCACAAACGGCAAAACATAGTTCACGTCTTCGCGTTCTTTCCTTATTTCTTCAAGATGCTTGACGTAATAGTCGTGGAATTGTGTTCTTAACTCCTTGGCATCCAATGATATAACTTTGTCTGACGGCATTCTTTGTCCGATCTCGACATGCAGTTTGCCTTCTCGCAGTACGAAATCGTTTTTAGGCATCACATCATGTGCGCCATGGATGAAAATAGGTAAAATATCAACGTTCAATGCTTGAGCCAGTTGGAAAGCGCCCTTGTGGAAGCGTATGATTTCGCCAGTCACTGAACGCGTGCCTTCTGGGAAGACAACGACGGAATAGCCTCGTTTTACAAGGTTTTGCAGACGTCCAACGTTCTTGTCGTAGCCGTCGGAAACCGGATAGAATTCGGCAAACCTGATGATTACACCATAAATAGGGTTCTTCCAGACCCAGTCGGTAGTAAGCAAAACGACTTTCGGATGAAGCATCATGGTGCACAGCAAATCGAGGTGTGATTGGTGATTGGAAATGATAACAGCAGGCTTGTCGAACTTCTCGCCGTGACTGTTATTGAGGCTGAACTTAACGCCAGGCAACAGCTTCAACGCGATGCGCATGAAATACATTATCATTTGGTGATAACGATAGCGTTTGTTCTTGGTGCGAGGCCATAACACTATGTAAATCAACGTCAAAGGCGTTACTATAACGAAAGCTGACAAGAAGAAGACGAGCAGCGTCAAAGCGGTGTAAAGTATGCGTTTTAGCGTCAATGGTACCTCGCGAAGCTGACCTTTTTTCTTGGTGAGCCAGCCGAAAACGATAGGAGGGAGGTAGCACGCCATGAAAACTACTGTCGCCATGCCGATGATTGCCACTTCGGCCAACGATTTCATCGCCGGGTGTTTTGCAAAAATAAGCGTTCCTATGCCTATAAACATCAGGATTCCTGAGAGAATCACGCTGTTACGGTAGTTTTTCAGCATTTTTTTGCCGTAAGCATACTCATAGAGCAGGCCTTCGGTAATAAAAATTGTATAATCATCGCCCTGACCGAAGATAAACGTTGCCAAAATGATGTTAACGATATTGAACTTTATCGCACTTAAGTGCATGATTCCCAATATCCAAGCCCATCCGATGGTAAGCGGCAAGAAGGCTAAAATCGATAATTCAAGTCTGCCGAACGACAAACAAAGGAAGAAGAAAACGACGATGCTGCACACGTATAAAATGTAGTCGAAGTCGTCAGATAGCGCATTGACGAGGTTGTTGCCAACGTCGCTGATGCTGAAAGCGAAGGAATTCTCCGGCAATGCCTGCCGCAACTGCTGTTTCAGCAATTCTGACTCACTGGCTGGGACTTTTACAAAATCCACGATTCTCGTCAAAGAATCATGTTGCAAAGTGTAAGCCTTGCACAACTCGGACAAGGCTCCCATCTCATCTACTGACTTTGTAACATATTGTTTATCAATATTTTGTGTAAACGTTTTGAAAGCTTCTGGAGTAAAACCGACTTTTACAGCTTCTTTTTTTACTGTTTCTGCGATATCTGCGTGCCTTTGCCAGAAATCAGTCCATTTTTCAAGCGATTGCTGCTGTTTTTCAATTGATGGGAGCAAGCCGTTTGGACCGGAAATGGATGTAGATGGGTGTAGAGACGGATGAAAATCCGTCTTCAAATTATTAATTATCACCTCATTTTTTTCCAAAGCCACCTGCAGATCCTTGCCTTCCGAAACGACATAGATCAAATCTGTCTCACCATCATTATTTAACGACTCACTCAAGATTGCCAAATCTTCTTTCTGTTGCTCCGTCATGTAATTGATGTTGTGCAAATCGGCGTCGAACACTGTATCTTGACAGAAGTAGCTGAGTATCAATGTGATAATAACAATTGGCCAAAATGCGTAGAGTTTGATTTTTCTCCATCTCTCTGATGGCTCCTTACCGTTGTCGACGAAGAGTTTGTGAGTTTTCTTTGGCGATACGGCAAACAAGGGTAGGAAAATCATCACGAAGAGTATTGTGCCAACCAACATTAAGGCACCGAAAAGTCCCAAATCATGCATTGCCTCGGCTTTCACGAAGATTAGGCATGCAAAAGCGGCTACAGTGGTGATATTGCCAATCACCAAAGGCTGAATCACGTCTTTCAGCGCCTCGCGTTTGTTTGGCTCCTGCTTGATATGGTCAAGATAATGAAGCGGGTAATTCACGGCAATGCCAACAATCACTGAGCCTATGCCCACCACGATGATGGAGATGCTGGCCTTGAAAAGCGTGATTATAGCCAAAGCGAAAACCCAGCCGAACATTATGGAGATTCCCAACCATAATAGGTTGCGTTTCCTTGCCATTGTAAATATCAAGATGCTGAAAATCAATACGATAGCAAAGGCGATTGAAAGAAAACTGTCATTCTTGACCTGTTGTGCGTTGGTGACAGCAATCGTTGGCGCACCGACAGCAGAAATCTTTATATTTTGATGTTGTTTTTCTGTCAGACTGATGACATTATCAATCAGGTCAACAAGAATTGCATTATTTTTGGTGTCGCTGCCCGAGAAAGGGGAGGTGAGAAACGCAAATGCCTTGTCGCCAGCTTCGTTGAAAAGATATTCATCTTCAACACGATAGCCTTCAGTTGCGTTGAGGGCGTTAAGGCGTTGAAGCGTTGGCGAATAAAGATTTAATGGGTCGGCCTGCACGCCTTCGATGACGAAGCTCGCCGTCGGAAACGCCAGCATCCGCTTGATGTTCTGCATGCATGTCGACACATAATCAGGCTCAGCAAGCAGCGAATCCATACGTCTATAGTCGTCGTCAGTCAAAAACAACGGCTGATTTTGACGGATGAAATCAATGGCATCGAAGACCAATCCGTCATCAACTTTGCATCGTAAGTCGCTGACTAATAAAGCAGTATCTGATTCTTCCCAATTCGATTCGAAATCATCCAAGGCACTCATCAATTCGTCCATGTCGTCGCCTGAAAAGATGACTGTGATTTGTCCTTGATTGCTCAAATCGTCGTAAACAGAGGCGTATTTTTCCTTTTCAGGGTCTGTCGGTAAAAAGTCGGCAATGTTTTCCTTGTAATCAAGTTTTAATGCAGAGAATGCGCATAAAGCTATGATTATCAATAATAAAACTATTGAAAAAGCTTTCTTTTTCGACAAGAAGTCGTATATTTTAAGGAAGAACTTAGTCATGCGACCTCCTTCTTCTAATAAATCGTGAAGGCAGACCATAAACGACGGCCAAAATGCACAAGAAAGTGTTTAACACACTGATTCTGAGGAAGTCCCAAAATGGGCGGAAGTGTGTGACGCGTTCCTCGGCCTTCGGATAGAACACGTTAATCTTTATAGGTATCAGGTCGGTTCCGCGCCAAGCTGCTCCGACCAAAAGTTCTAACTCTGCTTCATATCTTGAAGTCAAAAGCCTCAGATTCGGCAGGTTTTTCAATGGATACAGACGATAGCCTGTTTGGGTGTCTGGCAGATTGACGCCTGTTTGAACCTTGAACCAGAAATTGGAAAACTTGTTCGCGAAGGTGTTTTTTCCAGGCATATTCTGCTCGTTGAGGTTGCGACTTCCTACTATCAAGGCGTTTGGATGTGTCTCTAAGGTCTTGATAAACAATGGAATATCTTCCGGGAAATGCTGACCGTCGCTGTCAATGCTTATGGCGTAATCGAAGCCGAGGTCTTTAGCTTTTTTAAAACCTTGTTTGAGAGCATAACCTTTTCCTCGGTTTTTACCATAATCGACAACGGTAATCTTATCTCCAAACGAAGCTAAAATTTCAGCGGAAGTGTCTGAGCATCCGTCGTTTACAACTATTACATCGGGGCAGAACTGCAAAGTGCGTTCCACCACGTCACGAAGCGTGCCTGCATTGTTATATGTCGGCATCACCACGCAAATTTTCGATGTGTTATAGTCGTACATAGCTGAAAATCAATGATATTTTAGCATAAACAATAGCATCGTCGCTCACTACGACCTGTGCCTTTACACTGCTTTCGTCTTCGACGATATTTGAAAAATTGTATCTTATTCTTTTGCCTTCTTCAGGTATTATCACCATCAGAAATTTGACGTTTTTTATGCTTTGCAGATAGAGCTTGCGACCGAGCTTGTTTTCGAGCAATTCACCAGCAGCTTGAATAACGCAAACGCCTGGCGTTATTGGACTTCCAGGAAAATGAGCTTTGTATATATGATGCTCCGGGTTTGTGCGCAAAACAGCCTCAAAACCACCTTCAATGTAGTGAATTGTCTCTATAATGAAAAAACCTTCTGTCAGTCGCATAACTCATTGATTTTCATGTCGTAAAACTGTATTGTCGTAACATCGCCGCCAGCCTCGGTCATCTCCACTTTGCTTATGATGTTGTTGTCTTTCCCAAAATAGAAAGTGAGCAAGGAAAACATGCGTTTCATGTTGTGTTTTTTAGGCTTCATTTCGGCTTTCCAAAACTCGCCATCATCAGTAATTGCTACGTCAAACATCGATTTGTCGAAAAGTTTCTGACCTGTTGCGCTGCTCATTATGATGTTCACAATTCCCTGATATATCCTGCCCGATTTGGCATCGAGAACTTCTTCGTTGCCATCAGTAATCTTGGTTATTTTTTCACCGTCGACTAAAAGAGCGAACGAGTAGGGTGAGGTGTATTCCCAACGCATCTTGTCGGGTGCATTATAACTCATAAGCCCTTCAGATACAGTCGGTTCTGCAAGCATGGCCATTGTTTTTTGTTGTGTAAAACGGCAGTTCATGCATCGCATTGACGCAGCTTGTTGTGTAAGCATTTCCATAATTTCATCGTTCGATTGAGCGAAGCCTAAAATGCTTGTAAGTATCAGAAAACCAATGAGATATAGCTTTTTCATATCATTTCATTATTAAGAAACAACCTGCGACGACGAGTATCAGACCAATCCATCTGGAGAATGGCACTGCCTCACCGAAAACGAGCCATGCGGCTATCATTCCGAACACGAACGAGAGGCTGGTGAGGGGATAGGCTTGACTGAACGGGAATTTTTTCAAAATATAAAGCCATAACACTGTCGCGACACCGAAACTAACGCCGCAGGCAAGCAGCCACCAGTCGACCAATACTGCTCTGAAATATGCCCAAGTCCACTCAAATTTTGGCAGTTTCTCCATCGCGAGCTTCAGGAAAACCTGACCTCCGGCGAGGAAAAAAGTCTGCATTGATACAAGTCCTATCAGTCTCCACATAATTATGCCTTCAATAATGTTAATGAATAATTATTGCCATCTGAATGGTTGAAAATCAATATTTTAGATGGTTTTTTGCCACAAATCTCTGTTTGATTTACAAACAGATGTGCTGGAATCTTACCAGCCTTTAGACAATGCGCTGCCACATAGACAGCTATGCCTGACGAGGTGAAGCTTTCGCCAAAGATGTGCTTGTATTTCAGTAACTTAGCGTCTCCGAATAACTCTTTTGTCTCTGTAAGATAAAGCTTGTCACTTTTATTATTTCCGCTTATTCCGGTTAGAATATAATCTGCTTGGAAATCTTTTGCCACAGCTTTTAATTTCTCCATAGTCGGCTTATGTAACATGTTGAAATTAACCAACTTACAGAGATAGTTGTCGTTCTTTGTGCTCAAGACCACTGAAACGGCGGCTTCCCCGCACATTTCGTCGTCCTTGCCCATCATGCCGCCTTTTTTCAAGATGCGGTAAAACGTCTCGGTGAGCTCGTCGTGACCGCCAATCAAGGCTGAGTTTATCTTGCCAAGTCGCATCTGCAAAACCGCGTCCTGCAAAGCACTGTCGAACGATATGCCTTTGTGTGCGTAAGTCACATTATAGCCGTGATTTTTCGTTTGAATTGCGACCAACGAGCTGATAGTGTTGTGTGTCGACTGCATGAAATATGTCGGACTTAGCATCTGTTCGCCGTCTTTCGAGAGCGCTTCGAGGAAAAACTCAGTGTTTTCAATGCATCCGTAGCCTGTCCCGGTGATGATGGCGTCAACGCTGTCCAATCCCGATGCTTTTATAGCTTCTTTAGATGTTGCGATTGCGCGTTTCAGAATCTTGCCCATCCTTCGAGCCTCGATAGGCGAGATGTAATCCTTGAAACTCGGGTCGATGGAGCGGTTGAAAGGCTGCTGATACACAACAGGTTGTGTCATCCAGTCCTCGCAAAGTGGTTGTTGGACAGAAATCTGTTTTGCTGATAAAACATATATCGGCGTTGTGGTTTCTGAACTTATCAAACTGGTTTCGTATTTTGATAAAAGCAGTGATGAGTCGTTGCCGCCGAAGCCGAAAGCGTTGCACAAGATATGCTTGAGTTCTTTCTTAACTGTTTGATGCACAGGCACTATACCGTCTTCCATTGGCTGTGACCAGTTTAAGTTGACTGGCACAAATCCGTTTTGTAACGCCAAGATACAAAACACTGCCTCGATTGAGCCTGATGCGCTTGTCGTGTGCCCCGTGAACTGTTTTGTCGAAGACATAGGAGGCACGTTGTCACCGAAAAGTCGCTTCACCGCTGCGCTTTCGCTTGCGTCATTATTCGGTGTCCCAGTGCCGTGTGCGTTGATGTAGTCAATCTTATCTGGTTTGATATCAGCGAGTTGCAGTGCTTCTTTCATTGCCCTGAAGGCTCCTTCGCCGTCGGGCGACGATGCTGTCTGATGGAAGGCGTCGCAGGCGTTGCCATAGCCGGAGAGTATGGCTTGTGCTTTCACGCCACGTTTTTTCGCACTCTCTTCCGATTCCAAAACGAGGTATGCCGCGCCTTCGCCGAGGTTCAGGCCGGCTCTGGTGGCATCGAACGGACGGCACCATTGGGTGTCTAAAATCATCAGCGAGTTGAATCCGTTGAGATGGAATTTGGTGATGCATTCGCTGCCTCCCACGACAACGATACTGGCTTTGCCGCAGCGTATCATGTTGGCTCCCAATATGATAGCGTTTGCCGCTGATGAGCATGCCGTCGATAAGGTGGTGATGAACGCGAACTTGCCGAAGTGCTCAGCGGTCATCTCGGAGCAGCTCCCGCAGTCGTGAACAGCGATGTATTCCCTGTGTTTCTCGTTGTTGACGTAGTCAAGGTAAAACTGCTCGCTCATGTCCATGCCGCCTACTGTCGTGCCCGAGATAAAACCGATTTCTGGAATCAGCTCCGGCGTGATTTTTGCGTCTTTAAGAGCCTCGTCGAGGGCTGTCATTCCCATCAAAGCGGTGCGTGTTGTGATGGCGTTGTCGCTGATATTCAGCCTTTTACGCATCTCTTCGTCGCTCATCTTGACCTCGCCGACAGGAAATTCCTTATGCTCCGTTTTGAGGTAGACAAGCGGTCCAACGCCACTTCGGTTGTTCAGCAAGGCATCCAAAGTTTCCGCCTTGTTGTTTCCAATCGCCGAGACGACGCCGCAACCCGTTATCAGAATGGGATTTGTCATTTATTTTGTTCTGTTTTTTGCAATAAAATCAGCCATCACAGCCACCGACTTGAAAATTTCCTTGCCTTTCGCCGGGTCCTGAAGCTTGATGCCGTAATTCTTCTCCATCATCACGATAAGTTCAAGAGCGTCAATGCTGTCGAGGCCAAGACCTTCGCCAAACAATGAAGCGTTCTCATCGATGTCTTCCGGTTTCATGTCTTCGAGGTTCAAAGCTTCAATAATCTGCTGTTTTAAAGTGTAAATTAATTCGTCCATAAAAATATTTAAGATTTAAAATTTAACATTCAAAATTTAAAATTCAACATTCAAAATTTATATACAAGAAACAATGTCGCTTCAAAATGTTCTTCGTCGCTGCAGTCGACCCAGCCGCCGATGATACTTGTCGTCATAGGGTCTTGGAATGCATTTTTGAGGTTTTTCATGATAATCTGCTCGTCGTAATCATCAATCACGATGAACGATGTCTCGCCGAAATACTTGTTGCGTATGGAGATTTCTCCGGTCACTATGTTAGGCAGGGTGTAAACAAAGGCTGCAGGGCTGGGGAAGAAGCTTCCCGGGTCTTGAATCGTCGACTGATAATGCGTGTCGGCTTGCAAAGACGCGTTTCTGTTGAACAAGATGACGGCGCGGTCCTCACGAGGCTCGAAACTTCTGTCTCCCTCAATATTTAAAAGGAGTTCCGAAGCTATGAATCCTAATTTGCTCAAAGTATCCATTTTGAAAAACTTCGGATAATCTCCTATATGATTGCGATAGAGTTCAGTAAGCAATGCCGAACCTTTCTCGTTGTGTGTCAACGCTTTACCATCGACTTTAACCTCGTTTGGCGATATGAAAACCTGATGTTTTATCATAGCAGACCTCCTTTCGCCATGAGCAATGCAGCGTTGCAGCCTCCGAATCCCGACAAAAGCTTGATGAAAGCACGTTTTTCGGTCGTTCTGTTTTGATTTGAGACATCAATTGGATGAGTCACGCCTAATGTCTCGAATCCTCTACTCCCCAATATATTGTGGTCATCGACAGCCTGCATCGAGATGATTGTCTCAAGCACGCCCGCAGCGCCCATCGTGTGACCGTAATATCCTTTCAATGAATTTACGGGAACGCCAGCCAATCCTGCTCTTTCGATAGCTATCGACTCCATTTCGTCGTTGTATAATGTAGCTGTTCCATGTGCATTGATGAACGCGATTTTTTCTGGTTCGAGGTCGCCTAAAGCGATTCTCAACGCCCTGAAACTGCCTTCACCCGTTCGTGACGGCCCTGATATGTGGTTCGCATCGTTGCGTATCGCTCCACGACATGCAACCCATTCATTATCATTGACTTTGTCTTTCTTAGTATAAATAATTGTCGCGGCTGCATCGCCTAAATTCAAACCTTGCCTGTTGGCATCAAAAGGCTTGCATTCGTCGGGTGACAATGCCTTAAACGATTGAAAACCCGACACGATGAATGCCGACTGTATGTCGACACCGCAAACGATGACGTAATCATATTCGCCGCTTTCCAAATATCTCATAGCCTCAATCTGTGCGCAAACGCCTGAAATACAAGCATTTGAAACAACGATAGGCTCATTAGGATTGCCAAAATGCTTTGTAACTTGACGCGCCATCATTCCGAGTCTCACACGTTCTTGCGGAAATCCGGTCTCACGCTTGTCGAGCAAGAACACATTGCCTTTAGTTGTAGAGATGATGAAAAGCACTTTCGACGATTGAACATTAATGTTTGTTTGTTCTAAAGCCTTTGATATTGAAATAATTACGACTTGCTCGTCGAGGGTGTATTTTTCGTTTGTGAACTTATTTCTGTCTAGCAATGATGCCACGAAAGGTTCTGGCAGGCCCCATAGTCCGTCGTATTTTTTTAGTGCCGACATGCCTGCTTTCACTGCGGCGTAATTTTCCGCAGAAGTGCTGCTTAATGGCGAGATGATGTTATGTGCAACACAAACTATCATTGCTAATCCTTTGATTCTTTGTCTGTTAACGCTATCTTCATGCTGGCGCGAACTATCTCTTCGTCGCCGATTCTCACCACTGCCTCAACCAGTGTCATCTGCATGACTTCGCTAATCAATTCTATCGTGGTCACCAGTTTTTCGCCTACCTTAGGTGTCCTTGTGATGTTGAGGTTGCTGATTGCCCCGATGACGCCGATTTTTACCGTTCCGCCTTTGTTCAAATTGATATAACCTATTCTTGCCGCGCATGACTGGGCGATGTTTTCAACCAATCCTGATGATGTAAGTCGTTCATCGTCAACGAATAAGTTGTCTTCCTTGACCAGAAGCTCGGTCACGGCAAACACTTCGTCGCACGACACCAGCCTGTCAATCATCACGAAGGGCGGTCTCTGTGGCAGCA
Organism: uncultured Bacteroidales bacterium; assembly: GCA_900315175.1. Taxonomy (GTDB): domain Bacteria; phylum Bacteroidota; class Bacteroidia; order Bacteroidales; family F082; genus Limimorpha. The sequence continues at coordinate 25,712 of OMYA01000004.1, read as the reverse complement.
GTTCGTTAAGCGTTATATCCTCGATTTTTCTCATTGTTTCCAAAAATCAAAATAGTTGAACCATTGTGTCGGGTATCTCTTCACGATTTCCTCGAGATTTGAGGCGAAATTTTGTGCCAGCTGACTCATCTGCTCACGTATCTTAGCATCTCTATCGCATTGAATTACACGGACATAGGCATGATATGTCTTATAACTCTCCTTCATTACGAAGACTGCCAGCATGGCAACGTTTTTTTGTGCCGCCAGGGCGAATGCTCCTAATGGGAATCGTGCTTTCTCACCGAAAAACATACATTCGGCGGCTTTTTGCGAGCCATATATGCGGTCGGCGGGCATGCTTACAATCTCACCGTTGTCGATGGCGGTATTCAACGTGAACAAATGCGACATGTCTTCTTTCACCGGAATCATGCTCATGTTGTTCTGAGAAAGCATCCTTTGCCGGTTTTCCATCACGGTGGCAGTCTCGCCGGCATACACTAAAGCGTTGAATCTCTTTGATTTAGGTTTTAATGAATAACCTGCGATCTCATAGTTTCCAACGTGACTGCTCAGGTTGACAAAACCCTCAGGATGTGTCTCTAATTCATCCATAAGTTCCTGACCCTCAGTGATGAAGCGATATTTTTTGCCTGCATACACACAGAAACGGTCCAAAATGACTTGGCCGAAACGGAAATGGTTGGCGTAGACCTTCCAAAACGACTTCCAAGGATCGTAGCCGAAGCGTTTTCTGAAAAACTGATACATCGACTTGTAGCCTTTCCTATTGAAAATCATGTAGAAAGGCACCACCAGTGCCATCACACCGTAGGGCAGCCACAATGGCAGCACACGGAACATGACGATGAGCGAACGCTGCATCCAAGGCTGTCCGTCAGTCTTGCCCGACCATTCGTTATGTTGCAGAGCGTTAGCCATCGCTTAGGCCGTCTTCCTCTCAATATAGTCGCAGAAATCCTTGAATGTCTTGACGTTAGCCATCTCTTCGGTCTTGATCTTAAAACCGAATTTACGCTCGACGATGACCACGATGTCAACGAAATCGAGGCTGTCGATGCCGATGTCTTCCTTCAGACGTGCCTCTGGCTTGATTTTTTCCTCGTCAAGTTCAAGATCTTCAATCATGAACTCTTTGACCTTTGCTTCAATTTCTTCCCTATTCATATAATTTTAAACTTTTAACTTTCTACTCTTAACTCTTAACTCTTAACTCTCCTGCATACCATAATGCTGTGCCCGTGTCCCAAACCGTCGTGTATCGTCTCAACTTCCAAACCGGCTTTCTTCACCAGTCGTTCCATGTCATCTGAATGGTACATTTTGCTGTTTCCATTGGCTAAAGCTGTGAAATACAACGATGTCATTGTCAATGCGAATGAGGCGGCAGGGTAGTTTTGGCGGTCCCAGAACGTCTCCATGATGCACAGACGGCTGTCTTTGTCCATGATTTTTGCGGCTCTTGAAACGATGCTCAGGATTTCGTCTTCGCCAAAGCAATCGAGGAACTGGCTCATCCAGATGATGTCGTAATGTTTGTTTGTCGGGAACTGCTGAGCGTTGTCCAACAGGTTGATTCCGTACCCGTCGATGCGTTCGAAGCCTTTCTTGTCTTTGGTGAAATTCTTCATCATCTCGAGCTGTTGCGGCAGATCCATGATGGTGACGTTTACATTATCGTCGAAATCGACGCAGCGAAGTGCCCAACGGCCTGTGTTTCCGCCCACATCGAGCAAGGTCTTCGGCTTATTGCTGAACACAATCTGCAAAGCTTGGTCGAACGAGTGGTCCGAGTAAAAATGGTCGAATCCGAACCAGCTCTTCTGCACTTGTTCAGGCAGCTGTGACAAGCCTTCATAAATTGTCGGCCAGTCGCCGAAATGCTCCAAACCTGCAGGTTTTCCTTCTTTCAGAGCCTCTTCAAGCTTAAACCAGCCCTCGTAGTTGACGTCGTGGTTGAAGTCGATGTTCACGCGGATGGCGGGGTCGGTGAGGAGGAAGAAACCAGTCTTCGACATGGTGAAACGGTCGGTGTCTTTGTCCAAAATCACTAAACCGATGCAAAGTGAGCCTTCCATCAAGACTTTTACTGCGTAGTCGGAAAGACCAGTCTTTGCTGCTATCTCAGCCATTGTCATGCCATTTTCGCTGTCGCGGAGCATGTCGAGGATGCCGAATTTTATCATCAGTCGTCCAACCTGAAAAATTATAGGTCCGAAAGCGATGAAATACGCCATCTCCTGGGCTTCACCAGCGCGTTTGTGCTCTTTCGTGTATGCCTTCTCGAGGCCTGGAAACAATTTCATTTTTAATGTATTTTCTTGATTATCAATGCGCTATTCGTTCCACCGAAACCGAATGAGTTGGAAAGGATAGTCTCTAATTCTTTTTCTGTCGTCTTGCTTATGATGTTCAAACCATCTGAATATTCGTCAGGATTCTCAAAGTTGATGTTTGGGGCTATGAATTTGCCTTTCATCATGAGGATGGAGTAGACGATCTCACTTGCGCCGGCCATCCAGCATTCGTGACCGGTCATTGATTTTGTTGATGAAATCGGGGTTTTTGTGGCACCGAAGAGTCGTTTTAATGCCATAGCCTCGAACATGTCGCCTTGTGGTGTCGAGGTGGCGTGAGCGTTGACGTAGTCGATGTCTTTAGCTTCGACGCCTGCTTCTTTCATGGCGCGTGTCATGGCGCGGTAACAGCCGTCTTCGCTGGGTTGTGAGATATGGCTCTCGCCGTTTGATGAGAATCCGTATCCGCATACTTCAGCAAGGATTGTGGCACCGCGAGCCACTGCGTGGTCGTAGTCTTCAAGCACCAATGCCGCTGCACCGCCGCTTGGCACGAGGCCGTCACGGTCTTTGTCGAATGGACGAGAGGCCTTCTGAGGCTCATCGACTCTCGTGGAGAACGCGCTGATGCCGTCGAAGCTGCCCATCGAGAGGTAGTTGGTCTCCTGAGCACCGCCGCAAAGCACCATGTCCTGTAAGCCGTTTTTGATTAACAAGGCGCCTAAACCTATTGAGTGTGAGCCACTCGCACAGGCAGCGCTGATAGTCATGTTGATGCCTTTGAGGTGGAAGATTGTCGAGAGGTTCATCGTCACGGTGGAGTTCATCGACTGGAAAATCGCTGACGAGCCGATCAAAGTGGTGTCTTTCTTCTCCAATGCGATCTCATGCGACTCGATGACGGCTTTTGCCGATGAGTCGTTGCCGAAAAGCACACCGATTTCATTGTTCAAAAGGTATTCTTCGGTGATTTTTGCCTGTTCGAAAGCCTCCAATGTTGCCATATAAGCATATTCGCCTTCCTCGGCGAGGTACATGCGGAGCTTGCGGTCGAGCTTGCCTTTCAGCTGTGGTTTCTCCACGATGCCTGTGAGAGGTGAGCGATAGCCGTATTCTATACGCTGCGGGTCGACGCCGATGCCTGACTTGCCTTCGCGTAGCGCCATGCAGACTTCTTCCTTATTTTTTCCCAGACATGACCAGATGCCCATGCCGGTGATGACTACTCTTCTTGCCATAATTAATTTATCTTTAATAAATTAAGTGTATAATCCTCCGTTGATGGAGATTGCCTGACCTGTGATATACGCTGCCTCGTCGGAAGCTAAAAATGACACCAGACTCGCCACTTCTTCAGGTTTTCCGAAACGTCCCATAGGGATAAGCTTCTTCAGCTCGTCCTCGTTGAGTTCCTTGGTCATATCTGTTGCGATGAAACCAGGAGCGATGGCGTTGACGGTGACTTTGCGTGCTGCCACTTCCTGTGCCAATGCTTTCGTAGCTCCAATGAGTGCTGCCTTAGCCGCCGAGTAGTTGGCTTGTCCCGGAAGCCCTTTGATTCCTGACAATGACGCCATGTTGATGACGCGTCCGTTGCGGTGCATCATCATGTCTTTCAGCAGACGGCGGGTTATGTAAAAGAAACCGTTCAGGGTGGTGTCTAGGACTTTGTTCCATTCCTCATCCTGCATGAAAATCATTAGGTTGTCCTTTCTGATTCCGGCGTTGTTGACCAAGACGGAGATATAATCATCCGGATGCGCGGCTTGCCATGCCTCGAGAGCCGCCTCAATGGCTTTAGGATCCGACACGTCGAAAGGCATGAGCTCGCCAAAGCCGCCGAGTTCCTGCACCTGTCTGAGGGTGTCTTCCGCAGCCTCTTTGTTCGACTGATAATTGATAATCACCGCAAAGCCGTCTTTGGCGAGCCGCAAGGCTACCGCCTTGCCCAAGCCGCGCGAGGCACCGGTGATGAGAGCGTATTTCATTAGTTCAGATTCAATTTGTTTGTTTTCAAATAGTTTTCAACGTTTGCGATGTCTTTGTAGAATGGAGTGTCCTCGATGAAGAGCGGCACCATCTCGCGGATCTTATCGTAAACCTTACGTGAGGCAGGGGAGAGCTTGTCTGCGATCTTCAGGCAGTCTGTCGCCTGTGCCAACGCGATGTACTGTATCGCCATCACCTGGAAGCAGTTCTCGACCACCTGTTTGCAAATCAAGGCGGTGTTGGTGCCCATGCTCACGATGTCCTGGTTGTCGTTGTTGTTAGGGATGCTGTGCACGTAGTTCGGCATCGCGAGTGTCTGACACTCAGCTGTCGTCGAGGTGGCGGTGAACTGGCATGCCTGCATCCCGTAGTTCAGGCCGAGCGTCCCGAGGTTGAGGAACGGCGGCAAGATGCCGTTGATGCGGTCGTGGAACAGGTAGTTGAGCTGTCGTTCCGCCGTCATGCAGAGGCGTACGAGCGCGATCTTGACCTTGTCTTCCTCAAGCGAGATATAGTCGCCATGGAAGTTTCCGCCATGATAAACGTATTGTGATTCCGGGTCGACGATAGGGTTGTCGCATGCCGAATTCAGTTCGTCTTCGATGATATTGCGTGCATTCAGCAAGGTGTCGTAGATAGGACCGAGGATCTGCGGGGTGCAACGTAATGAGTAATATGCCTGCACCTTATGCTCAAACACTTTCACGTCTTTATGACCGTAGTCGTACAGCTCATGTGCGCGTTTCTTCAGGCACTGCGAGCCTTCTGAGAGTTCGCGCATCCTGCGTGCCATCACCTGCTGTCCCTCATGACGACGGCAGCTGTTCTCGCCTTCCGACATGTAGTCGTCAAACGAAGCGGCGACCTCATTCATCCAGACTGCTGCCAAAGTGGCCCAGTCGAGGAGGTTCTCGGCGTGTAGCTGGTTCACCACGCTGATGCCGGTCATCACCGAAGTGCCGTTGGTGATGCTCAAGCCCTCGCGGATGTGCATCGTCAGAGGGGTGAGCCCGAGTTGTCTCATCACGTCGGCCGACTTACGCCATTCTCCTTTGTAATGCACCTCGCCCTCGCCGATGAGACAGAGCGCGATATGCGCCAGCTGAACCAAATCACCGCTTGCTCCCACGCTGCCGTGCATCGGGATGAAAGGGTAAATGCCCTCGTTGATGAACGATATCAACAGGTTTGCCACATCGGTGTGAACGCCTGAACGGCATTGCAGCACGGTGCCCAAACGAGCTATCATCGCTGACTTCACGTAGACATCGTCGAGCGGCTCACCGGCGCCAGTGGCGTGACTGCGGATGATATTGTATTGTAAATCAGTGAGATAACGGTCGTCGACACGCCATTGGGCCATCGGACCGAAGCCAGTGTTGATGCCGTAAATCACCTTCTCAGCGGCAAATCTCTCCAAGAAATGGTAGCAGTCGTCAACACGAGCCATCCAATCATCGGAAACACTGATATTTTCACCTGAATACAGGACTTTTTCTACTTCGTCAAGAGTTATCCTATCTTTGAATGTTATCATAAAAACAATCCTAACATGCAATATTCTTCAACTTGCAAAGATATGAAAAAATCATTTTGTTTTGCCAAAATAAATTAACGATTTGCGTTTTTTTTAAGATATAATGCAATGTGGGGATAAGGCCTGTAAAAAATACCTATTTTTAGGGATAAACAGTTTATTTTAAATACCTATTTTTGCAACTCAATTTTAAAATTTGTTTTTCTATGAAAAAGACGTGTGTTATTATCGCGGTTTTTACCGTTTTGATTATTGGATTGGTGGGTTGCAACAAAGAAAATAGCAAGAATGAAACCCCAGCAATTGTTGATGTTACCGAAAATGTGGCAGGTACTTTCGAAGGCTACACTTTGGCTGATAGCGACTATTTCTCGGATTATCTGACCGAACAAGAAACTCTTACCATCACAAGAAAAGATGTTAATGTTGTTGACGTCAAGTTGGAGTCGAACTCATGGGGCACCATTGAAATTACAGGTGCTGCAGTGTCGGGTTCGTCGGCACCATACACCATCAGCGGTAGCGGGAAATGTGCCATGAGCATGGGACCGCAGGTGAGCGAGTATGACTGTAACCTTTCGGCTACAATCTATGGCACCGACTCGGATGTTGCCACTTTTAATATCCCGGCTGTGATGGGAGGTACCAGGGTGACGTTTCATAAAGGTAATGCTCCTGTTGAATAATAATGAAGAGAATCTTCGGCATAATAGCTTTGGCACTTGGCATGTCGTCGTGCAACGGAATTTTCAGCGGGCTTTACGACGTGGTGGAGCCCGATGCCATGCCTTTCGGATTTAAGGAAATCAATGAGGATGACCATAGCGGGACCATCTTCATCGACGCGCGCGACTATGAGAAGTGGACGTACATCAACCTGGAAGATAAGACTGCTGATACTGCCAATATGGTTCATGGCGACGCTGAACCACAAAAATGGCACTTCGCCATTCATCGTTACGATGTGAAGACTCATGATGGCTCGGCTCGGCAGACCGATTTCACCACTTTTGATGAATTGAAGGCCTCGGGCGACTACGAAAACGGCGTTTTCACCACAGACACACTAAGCAAAGTCATCGTCGACATGTCGGGAATGATGAGCGGGCAGCTGGTTTATCATGATTCGGAGGTCAACAAGGTGCTCTCACGATGGCTGAAGGTTGATACCAGCGTCATGCCACCTATCTACACCATGTCGGGGAAGGTGTATATCCTGCGCATGGACGACGGCATGCTGGCGGCGCTGCTTTTCACCGACTATATGAATGAATCAAGCGTAAAAGGTTATATCACAATACGTTATATCTATCCGTTATGATGTTCTTGACATGAAAATTCTGCGTTTTCATACAATTTTTTTGTTTATAATAGTGTTGTTTTCTGTTGAGTCTGGCTTCGCACAAAATCCCAAGCGCGAAGCCGACTCATTGGAAGTCTATGTTCCGGAAGAAATGAAAATGCTGGAAACAGTGGTTATTACAGCCACTCGTACTCCAAAACTCCTTAAAGATGTGCCTATGGTGACACGTGTCATCGAGGCGCGTGACATCAAGAACGTCGATGTCGCCAATGTGCAGGACCTGCTGCAGACAGAGCTGCCCGGCATAGAGTTTACCTATTCCATGAACCAGCAGGTATCGCTGAATATGCAAGGTTTTGACGGCAATTCGGTGCTTTTCCTTGTCGACGGCGAACGATTGGCGGGAGAGACTCTCGACAACGTGGATTACAGCCGTCTCGGACTCGACGATGTCGAACGTATCGAGATAGTGAAAGGCGCCGCGTCGTCACTGTACGGCTCAAACGCGGTGGGTGGCGTGGTAAATGTCATAAGCCGGCAGCTCGACGTGCCTTGGCTGTTGAACATAAATGCCCGTTATGGCACTCACAACGACCAGCATTATGGCGGTACTATAGGCTTTCAGAAAGGTCGCTTCGAAAACACGCTCAACGCGCAGTATGTTTCATGTGATGCAATAAAACTGCCAAACGACGGTGATTATGGCACCGTTTATGCACATCAGTCGTTGAACGCCAGGGAACGTCTGACATATTCATATAATGGGCTGAAACTGACAGGACGCGCAGGATATTTCTTTCGCGAACGTGAGTCGCAGCAGACATCACACGACCGTTACCGTGATTTCAGCGGTGGCTTGAAAGGGGAGTATGAGTTTTCCGACAAGGATGACATCATGATGTCGTATGCCTTCGACCAATACGACAAAAGCAACTATTCGTTGACAAGCCACAAGGACGTGCGCTCGTACAGCAACGTCCAGAACAGCCTGCGAGCCCTTTATAATCATTGCTTTACAAAAAAAACGACACTCACCGTTGGCGGTGACTTCATGCACGACTACCTGATGACATATCAGTTTCTGAACAACGGATCGCATGAGCAAAACACTGCCGACGCCTTCGCACAATTCGACTGGGCTGTAACCGGAAAATTCAATGTGCTTGCAGCACTCCGCTATGACTATTACTCGTTGTCAGACCTGAGCCATCTCTCGCCAAAGCTGAGTCTGATGTACAAATTAAAAAGGTTGTCCATTCGCGCGTCGTATGCCGACGGATTTCGCGCTCCGACACTGAAAGAGATGTTCATGAGCTTCGATATGGCCAATATCTTTATGATTTACGGTAATCCTAATCTTAAGCCGGAGTCGAGCAATAACCTCAATGTGGCGGCAGAATACACGAGGAATTCCTATAATATCACCGTCATGGGCTTCTACAATATGGTCAATAACAGCATAACCACTGTCTGGAATGCAGCCCTGAACGGGATGGTTTACGAAAACATGTCGCCGCTCGCGATTTCAGGTGTCGACTGCAGCGCTTCCGCAAACTGGGACTTCGGTCTCAAAGTGCGTCTGTCATACGTCTACACCAATGTCAATTATCATGAAAACGAGCTGCATCTGTCATCGACACGTCCGCATAGCGCCACGGCACGTTTCGAATACGGGAAACGATGGCATGACTATGGCTTTAATCTGGCACTCACTGGCAGAATCTTGTCGTCTGTGACATGCGATGAATATACCTCATTGACAGATCTTACTGAGACACAACGTGTTACATATCCTGGCTATACAATATGGAAACTGACATTGCTTCAGCATGTCTGGCGTGGCCTTGACATCAGCGCCACAGTTGACAATATTTTCAACTATGTGCCTGACTATTATTACAGCAATTCGCCGGCAACAACGGGAACCTCATTCTATGTCGGGCTCTCAGTGGCTGTTGACAAACTCTTTAGTTCTCAGGATATTCCGGAATCTCCATGATTTTCAGAGATTCGGCAAAGTATGTTGATGCGGTGAGCTGTGGGTAGTTGAGCAGTACAGATATTGCATCCTGGTGCTCGGCGCGGATTTTCACCATCTCTTCTTCAATCTCCAAAGCTATAGGGAGTTGTTCGTTGAAACGGATCTCGCTGGCTCTTTCCACTGCATCGCGGATTATCGGCGCTACCTCTTCGTAATATTTCAGCAGAACCTTGTTGCGTGCATCCTCATCCTCAGTGTCAAGCTTTGCTGCGTATTTCTTGTAAATCTCAGCACATTGCTTATCAGCTTCCTGATAAACATTATCGGCTTTGTCGCCAATGGCAGTCCATCTGTCGATGGTAGGTTGCAGCGGCTCAAGATATTCGCTGGCTTCCATGGCTTGTGCCAACATCGCGGCTTCTGCCTGGCCTTCCTTATAATGTTTCTCCAGATATGCCTCCTGTTCCTCCTCGCTCATGGTGGCGAGCATGTCGATTTCTTCTTTCGTGAGACCTGTGTAAAGCTCGGCATTCTTGTATGCGGCATCCATAATCTGGGCTGAATCGGCATACTGTAGAGGTATTTGGAACACCTTGCCGGTGAGGTCTAACACCTTCATCTGGAACTTCATGACCTCACTCGACATCATTTTCAAGCCTTGCCCGCCAAGCTCGGCTTTTTTATAGCTGACCATCTGCTGCACCGATGGAATAGGCTTAAGCTGACGCATGATGCCTTCATAGGTGAGAGGCTCGTCGCTTTCCTCCATGGCTGTCGGTTCTTCTGCCTCCACGTCGGGAATCTGGCCTACGATGGCATCAGATACCTTGTCGGCTGCTTTTTCTGATGTCTTCTCAATGATTTTGTCTTCAGTCTTCTTTTGCGCTTTTTTCGCAGCTTTTTCTAGTAAACCGCCTATCTGCGCGTTGGCTGCACATGTGCCGACGACTACGGCGATTATCAACAATAAAAGTCTTTTCATAGTTATAGTTTTAAAGGTTAGATTCAATATTATTTAACTATTAATTTTTTGGATAAACCATCGCCTATCTTTACAAAATAAATCCCTTTTTCAAGCGTAATGGTTTCTTTTTCAATGATTTTTTTCTCTAAGACTATTTGTCCAAGGGTATTGGTGATTGTCAATGTTCCGGTGCCTTCTATTGTGATGTCTCCGTTTGACGGGTTAGGGTAGATGCTCATCGTCGAGATGTTGTGTTCGTCAACAGACTCATATCCGGCTGTTGCCCATAGTGTGAACATTGCTGTGGCGCAGTCGCAGTCGAGAGCAAAGAAAATGTCGAGATATGCCATCGTCCCGGTCTCAATGTCTGGTGACAACGTGGCAATGCCTGTGAAATCAACGGTTTCGTTAGGTTCAGCATGGAATTGGGTGTGCTCTGTCCCGTCAATATACATGTGCAAGTCAGAGAAATAAATAGTGTGTGGCGTTATGATGACATTGGCAGGTTCATAACCCAAATTGAGGAATGTGCAGTTGAATTCGACTTGAGAGCCGGGTTCTGCAGTGGTGTAAAAGCTAAACGGCTCAACGGCCACCTCGTATTTTCCGACCATATCGACTCTGATGTCGTCGAGGGTTAGTATGCAGTCGCCGCAGTATGACTGCACTGCATGTATGCCGAAATACTCATAATCTGATGACATTTCTTCGATGTAAGCCGAGAATTTCTCGTAAGTGTCGCCGCTGACGGTCTCATCGAGCAGAAGCTGTGTCATAGCGCTGGGGTTAGCTTCGTTGCCTGCCCATATTTCCATATGATATCCGCCGTCGGATATTGCCCAGAGTGTGAATCTGTATTTCAGTTCCTGGCTCATAAACATAGGCATGAACATCCACGATTCGGCGCTGTTGGTATACGCGTACCAGTTGCCTGTATGTGGCGTGCGATTATGGTCTTTGTCGAGGTATCCCGCAAGCCAAGAGTTGTCGTCACACACCCATCCCACAGGCACTTCCTCGTCGTGGTTACCATATTCGAACCCTTCAATGAGCATGCTGTCAGCAAATGCCATTCTTGCTGCAAACAATATTAACAAGATGATAAACAGTTTTTTCATAGTTTTAATGATTATTCAATTTGCAAAAATATAAAAAAATGATAAAAGATTACAGATAAATGATAAAAGATTTAATAAATCATAACACACGTATAAACCGCTGTGTTGTTTTATGCAAAATTTTTAAGACTACGTGAAGATAAACTATATAACAAATACACAAATTCAAAGTTATAATAAGTATGAGTAATAATTCATATAAAAAAAGATAATGGTCGTTGATGGTGGACCACGCATAAATATGAACACGGCTGCGACATGGTTTGACAGATATATTGAAGGCGTGTGCTGAAGCTGACGGGTTGGTGTTGGCATCACCAATCTGTTATGGAGAAATGACAGGTATGATGCGATTTTTGAAACGCCTTACTTTCTCCCGGTTAGATTGTGCCTATGGTTTTAACAAATATTTTACAATAATAACTTTAATTAATCGTATTATAAATCATTTAAAAAACTAGTATCATGAAAAAAGTAATTTTATCAATTGCATTGGCATCGACACTTTTGTTGTCATCATGCATCGGTTCATTTGCATTAACTAAAAAATGTTACAATTGGAATAACTCACTTGGCGACAAGTGGATTAACGAATTAGTGTTTATTGGATTAAACATCATCCCTATTTATGACATTTGTTTGTTAGCCGATGCGATAGTTTTCAATTCTATTGAGTTCTGGACAGGTGACAACCCAGTCGCATTAAACACAGAAATTATCAATACAGATAATGGCCAATATCTTGTTGAAACTAATGAGAATGGTTATACCATCACTAAAGGTGAGGAAACAGTTCAATTTATCAATGAAAACGATGTGTGGTATATCAATCAGGATAGCCAGAAAATAGAATTGTTCCAATTTGTTGACGACTACCATATATGTATGAATTTGGGTAACACCCAAAAAGTTGTTGAACTGTCACAGGCAGGCGTTGATGATTTACGTGCTGAATTTTTAAAATAATTCATGACCATCATGTAAAGAGAGTGTAAATTAAACTTTGTCGTTCTACTTTTTATTGTAGCCTGACACAGTTTGATTTACACTCTCGTAACTTCTAACTTCTAACTGGTAACTATTCTAAAGTTTTCTTGAAACCTCTTTTTCGGTATATCCTTCAATGATATCTCCGACCTTGATGTCGTTGAAGTTCTCAATGTTCAAACCGCATTCGAAGCCTGCGGAGACCTCCTTCACGTCGTCTTTGAAACGTTTCAGAGAGCCGAGTGTGCCTTGGTGAACCACGATGCCATCGCGGATGAGACGTATCTTCGTCTGACGGTTGACCTTTCCGTCGAGCACCATACAACCGGCGATATTTCCAACCTTGCTGATATGGAACACCTCGCGGATCTCGATGTTGCAAGTGACAACTTCTTGAATCTCAGGGGATAACATGCCTTCGATAGCTGCCTTGATTTCCTCAATAGCTGTGTAGATGATTGAATAGAGCCTGATATCGATTTGCTCTTTTTCTGCAATCTTTCTTGCCTGCATCGTCGGACGCACGTTGAAGCCTACGATGACGGCGTTGGATGCTGATGCCAGCATGATATCGGCCTCGCTGATGGCACCCACCGACTTGTGGATGATGTTCACCTGTACCTCTTCTGTCGAGAGTTTCAGCAATGAGTCGGACAATGCCTCCACAGAGCCGTCCACGTCAGCCTTGACGATGATGTTGAGCTCTTTGAAGTCGCCGATGGCGATACGACGTCCGATTTCATCCAAGGTGATGTGTTTTTGGGTTCTGATACCCATCTCACGCTGCAGCTGCTGACGTCTGTTGGCGATGGTCTTCACCTCGCGTTCGTCGGTCATCACGTTGAAGTTGTCGCCTGCCTGTGGAGCGCCGTTCAAACCGAGGAGCAAGAGTGGGGTGGAAGGACCTGCTTCTTTCAATGCCTGGTTGCGCTCGTTGAACATGGCCTTCACCTTGCCGTATGTCGTGCCTGCAAGCACCATGTCGCCCACATGCAATGTGCCTTCCTGAACGAGGAGCTTAGCCACATAGCCGCGCCCCTTGTCGAGAGCCGACTCGATGACGGCGCCTTTGGCGAGTCTGTTAGGGTTGCCCTTGAGGTCGAGCATCTCGGCTTCGAGAAGCACCTTCTCAAGCAACTCGTCAACGCCAATGCCTTGTTTTGCTGATATCTCCTGTGATTGCACCTTGCCGCCCCATTCCTCAACGAGGATGTTCATGTCGGCAAGCTGACGGTATATCTTCTGTGGGTCAGCCGTTGGCTTGTCAATCTTATTGATAGCGAATACGATAGGCACGTTGGCGGCGTGAGCGTGGTTGATAGCCTCGACTGTCTGCGGCATCACGTTGTCATCAGCAGCGATGACGATGATGGCGACGTCGGTGATCTTGGCACCACGGGCACGCATGGCTGTAAACGCCTCGTGACCAGGGGTGTCAAGGAATGTTATCTTCTTTCCTGTGCTCGTCTTCACCTCGTAAGCACCGATGTGCTGGGTGATGCCACCGGCCTCGCCCGCCACCACGTTGGTGCTTCTGATGAAGTCCAACAACTTGGTCTTACCATGGTCGACGTGGCCCATGACGGTGACGACAGGGGCTCTCGGAACGAGGTCTTCCGGATTGTCAGGCTCGTCAGCTTCAGCGATGGCTTCCTGAACGTCCATGCTCTGGAACTCGACCTTGAAGCCGAACTCCTCTGCCACAACTTGCAGAATCTCAGCGTCCAGACGCTGGTTGATTGAGACGAACATGCCGAGGCTCATGCAAGTGGCAATGACCTTGGTCACAGGGATGTTCATCAATGTCGCCAACTCGTTGGCGGTGACGAACTCCGTGACCTTGAGGACTTTCTGTTCCTCCATTTCGTGCATTCTTTCCTCCTCAAGCTCATTCTGGATGTTGTGACGTTTCTCACGACGGTGCTTTGAAGTCTTCGATTTCCCAAGCGGCGAAAGTCTTGCGAGTGTCTCCTTAATCTGTTTCTGGATTTCTTCATCCGAAAGCTCCGGTTTCTCTTCAAAGACAGGCTGTTTGCCTTTCTTGAAGCGGTCTTTCGAGCGTTTCTCGTCTTTGCCAGGTTTCCCACCTTGACCTTGCTGCTTGCCGCCTTGTTGCGGCTTACCGCCTTTATCTTTTGGCTTGTCAGCGCCTGCCACCTCGTTAGGATTGACAGGTGAGTTGCCTATACGTTTGCGTTTTTTCTTCTTGTCCTTCTTGTCTTCACCAGATGTGGCTATAGGCTTGCCTTTGCCTTTATGCTCCACAGGAAGCTCAATCTTATCGACAATCTTTGGCCCCTCCAATTTAGTGAATTTGGTAGGGATGAAGTTGTCTTCTACTTTTTGCTCTGGTTCAGCAGGCTGCTGCTTCTCCGGTTGTGCTGGCTTCTGTGGCTGTGGCTGTGGCTGAACAGGCTTCGGCTGCTGTTTCGGTTGAGCCGGTTTTGGCGTTTCGACAGGTTTTTCCGGCTGAGCTGCCTTAGGCTGTGGTTTTTCTTCTTTCTTGCCAGTGTTTCCGGGCTGTCCGTCACCCTTGTGTTCCTTGGCCTTCTTGCCACCGTCCAAATCAATCTTTCCTACGACATTCAACTTAATCGCCTCAATTTTTTCCTCCTGTTTCTCTTCTTTTTTGACCTCGACCTTCTCTTCCCTCTTCTCTTCTTTTATTTCAATTTTTTCCTTCTTGTCATTTTTCTCTTCAACTTCCTTCTTATCATTGACAAGAATATTTGACTTGATAGAGACAATTTCCTCTTCTTCTTCAACCACTTTGGGCTTCTCTGTCGACTCAACGGTGATGGTTTTACCTTTGAAAGCGATGTTTCCGAGCTGATCGGCGTTTTTCTTCACTTCTTTTTCGCCCTGATACTCCTTCACGACGAGGGCATACTGCTCCTCTGTGAGCTTGGTGTTTGGCGATGGGTCGATGCTCATGCCTTTTTTGGCAAGAAATTCCACAATTGTCGAGGTGCCTACGTTAAACTCCCTCGCAGCCTTTGATAATCTGATGTTTTTAACTTCTTCGGACATAAAAAAATTTAATTTTTTGTTAGTTTTTCTAATCTTATATCGTTTTGCAGTCATTTCGAGTGAAGCGAAGCGGAATCGAGACCTGTGCTTTGCGAAAGCATTCAC
The DNA here is from genome assembly GCA_900315175.1 of uncultured Bacteroidales bacterium. Classification (GTDB taxonomy): domain Bacteria; phylum Bacteroidota; class Bacteroidia; order Bacteroidales; family F082; genus Limimorpha. The sequence continues at coordinate 10,398 of OMYA01000004.1, read as the reverse complement.
CTAGGTGAATAAATCTCCGTCAATAAAGTAGTTTCATTTTTTTGCAGGAGATTTCTCCGCTCCCTGCGGTCGGTCGAAATGACGAGGGATGATGATTATTCGGCGAATTCAGCCTGCAAAATCTTGAACACCTCGTTCACTGTCTCGATCTCGAGGTCAGCGCGTGATGCCACTTCTTCCGGAGTGTATGCAAGGACGTTCTTAGCTGTGTCGCAGCCCATCTTTCTGAGTGATTCGATGATCCAGTCTTCTATTTCATCGTTAAATTCCTTCAAATCGACGTCGTCTTCCATGTCGACTTCATCTGAATTTCTGTAAACATCGATGTCGTAGCCTGTGAGCTTGCCGGCGAGTTTGATGTTGTAGCCGCCTTTGCCGATGGCGAGGCTCACCTGGTCGTTCTCCATATAAACCTCAGCGAGTTTCTTGGCCTCGTTGATGTTGATTGAAGTGATTTTAGCCGGGCTCAAAGCTCTGCTGATGAACAATTCAGGTTTTGTCGTGAAGTTGATGACGTCGATATTCTCGTTACGAAGTTCTCTCACGATGCCGTGGATACGTGAGCCCTTCATACCGACGCATGCGCCAACAGGGTCGATTCTGTCGTCGTATGACTCGACGGCGATCTTTGCTCTCTGTCCTGGCTCACGCACGATCTTTCTGATGGTGATAAGGCCATCGTAAACTTCCGGAACCTCTTGTTCGAACAAGCGCTGCAGGAAGATCTCAGATGTTCTTGACAAAGTGATGACAGGTGTGCCGTTCTTGTTCTCAACGCTCTTCACGATAGCGCGGATTGTCTCACCTTTCTTATAAACGTCGGCTGGAATCTGCTCGATTTTCGGTAAAACGAGCTCGATGCCGTCTTCATCAACAGCGATGATTTCCTTGCGCCATGCCTGAGATACCTCGGCTGTCACAATCTCACCAACTTTATCTTTGTATTTCAGATAAATGTTCTCCTTTTCGTATTCCATGATTTTGGTTTGGAGGTTCTGGCGGATTGCCAAGATTTCTCTTCTGCCAAAACTATGAATATCAACAACTTCCGCCACATCGTCACCGACTTCGAAGTCCGGCTCGATTTTTATTGCGTCGGAATATGCAATCTCTGCGAGCTCATCCTCGACAGCGCCGTCCTCAACCACAGTGCGGTTGTGATAGATCTCAAGGTCGCCCTTGTCGATGTTGACGATGATGTCGAAATACTCGTCGCTGCCGTATTTCTTGGCAAGCATAGCCTTGAACACGTCGCTGAGGATGTGCATCATGGCTTCACGGTCGATGTTCTTAAACTCCTTAAATTCGGAGAAGGTGTCGATTAAGTTAAGTGTATCCATTTTAAAATTTAATATATGGTCTGACTTCTTTTAATTTGTTGATTTCCAATGTTGTAGCATCGTGATAGATGATTTTTGTCAACTTGCCGTATTTCTTCGCCTCGGCTTCTTCGACATCAAGCTGCTCATCGTTGAACGACAGCAGTTTATACATCTTTTTCACGCCTTCCATATCGGTGATAATCAAATCTTTGCCGATATATTTTTTGTATTGTCTCATCTTCAAAAGAGGCTCGTCGATGCCTGCCGACGACACGCTGAGCTCGTAATCCTCAACGTCACGGTCGAGTTTCTCGTTGATGTAGTTGCTCACCTCAACGCAGTCGTCGATGGTTACAGAGCTGTCTGCGTCAAGGAAAAGCTCGATTACGTTGCTCTTGCTGATTGTCACGTTGACGACGTAACGGTCGGTGCCTCTCATGGCTTCTTCCGCCAAACTGATGATTTGTTCTTTTGTTATCATTGTTTTAACAATAAAAAAACCTGTTACATTCCGTAGCAGGCCTTCAACTCTTTCCTAATGTTGTCGAGCAAGGATTCGAACCTTGACAGGCAGAACCAAAATCTGCAGTGCTGCCATTACACCACTCGACATCATTCCAATTCTGAATGCGGGTGCAAAAATACAACTTTTTTGAATATCAACCGAAAAAAGTGAAAAAAATATTTTTATTGGCATAGTTTTACAAATTTTACTTATCTTTGCAACTTAAAATTGTGCGGCCTTAAGGGCTTTAAAGGCATTAATGGCATTAATGGCCTTAATGGCAGCGCAGAAAAATTATCATTAAATGAATTTTAAAAAGTTAAATAACATTGTGGGTTGGGGCGTGTTTTTGATAGCCACAATCGTTTATTTCCTCACCATGGAACCAACTGTCAGCTGGTGGGACTGCGGTGAGTACATTTCAACGGCATTCAAATTGCAGGTCGGCCATCCGCCAGGAGCACCTACTTTCCAGCTTATCGGACGTTTCTTCACCTTGTTTGCCTTCGGTGACGTCACCAAGGTGGCAATGATGATAAACATCATGTCGTGCCTCTGCTCGAGTTTCACGATTTTGTTCCTATTCTGGACGATATCAATGCTTGCACAGAAAATATGGATGCGCGACGGCGATAAGGCGTCCGACAACAGTAAACTCGCAGTATTGGCGGCATCAGCTATCGGCGCTTTGGCATTCACATTCACCGACTCGTTCTGGTTCAACGCTGTGGAAGGCGAAGTATATGCAATGTCGTCGCTGCTCACAGCCATCACCTTCTGGGCAATACTGAAGTGGGAACAGGTCTCCGAAGAACCGAATCACTATCGCTGGCTGATATTCATAGCTTACATAATAGGCTTGTCAATAGGCGTGCACCTGCTGAATTTGCTGGCTATCCCTGCAATCGTTTATGTCGTTTATTTCAAGAAATACAAGTTCTCATGGAAAGGCTTCATCTGGGCTGGCATCATCGCCATCGCGATAACGGGCTTCATCCAGGTGATATTGATTCCGGCTATTGTCTCACTCGCAGGCAAGTTCGAACTGTTCTTCGTAAACACTCTCGGCATGCCGTTCAACTTCGGAACGATATTCTATTTTGTCTTTATTATAGCATTGATAGTGTGGGGATTATGGTATACGACAAAGAGAAACAAACCGGTTTGGAATACCATAATTCTTTCGTTCATGTTCATCCTCATCGGCTATTCATCATTCTTCATGCTGGTGATTCGCGCCAATGCAAACACCCCTATCAACGAGAATGAGCCGAAGGACGCAATTTCAATGCTTTCCTATCTGAAACGTGAGCAATACGGCAGTTGGCCGCTTCTTTACGGACCATATTATATGGCAAAGCCGTATGATATGGAAGAGGGTACACCTATATATTATAAGGACCCAAAGAAAGGGAAATATGTCGAAGTGGCTAAAAATCTAGGTGCATATGTCTATGACGATAATGTTCAGACAATTTTCCCACGTATGTGGAACGGCACAAAAAAGACATTTACAAAGACTTACGAACGCTATATCGACAAGTCGAAGATGCGTGTCGCGACACAGAAAAAACCTAACGGCACCACTGAGCGTGTGATGATTCCTACATTCGGTCAAAACCTCCGTTTCTTCATTGATTATCAATGCGGTTGGATGTTCTGGCGTTATTTCATGTGGAACTTTGTCGGTCGCCAGAACGACACGGAAGGACAAGGCGAACTGGAGCACGGCAACTGGGTCAGCGGCATCGGATTCATTGATAATCCGCGACTTGGCAACCAGAGCGACCTCCCGCGTAACAGGCAAAACCCGGCTCATACCGAGTATTACTTCCTTCCATTGATTCTCGGCCTCGTCGGATTGTTCTATCAGGTGAAATACGACCCGAAAAACTGCTGGCTGGTGTTCCTTCTGTTCTTCATGACAGGCATCGCCATTATCATATACCTCAACCAGACACCTTATCAGCCGCGTGAACGTGACTATTCGTATGCCGGCGCTTTCTACGCTTTCGCGATATGGATGGGCTTCGGCGTGCTCGGTATCATCAATGGACTAAAGAAAGTTGTTGGTAATCAGCGTGTTGCGATCTATATCGCTACAGTATGCTGTCTGTTCGTGCCAATTCTCATGGCGGCTCAAGGTTGGGAAGGCCATAACCGTTCAGGTAAGACCTCGGCACTCGACTGGGGCAAAAACTACCTCACAGCATTGCCCGAAAACGCTGTGATTTTCACACGTGGCGACAACGACACATTCCCTCTGTGGTACGTTCAGGAGGTTGAAGGCTATCGCACCGACGTCCGCGTATGCAATTTCATGCTTTCCGGAGGCTATTGGTATGTGCATCAGATGGGCAGAAAAATCTACAACTCCGAGAAACTTCCTCTTTCGCTCACACCAGCGCAATATGACAACGGTGTCCATGAAAATGTCAAGATTGAAAACGTTATCGACGGACCTGTCGAACTTAAAGATGCCATCGATTTCGTGAGAAGTGACAACCCGCGCACCAAAGTGATGACCATCTCGGGCGAGAAAGTTGACTTCTTCCCGGCAAGAACACTGAAATTAACAGTGGATAAAGAAAAAGTCGTGGCAAACGGCATAGTGCCAGAAAGTATGAAAGACCAGATTGTCGATGAGATAGTCTGGACAATCCCGGATAAGATCGATTATCTTTCTAAGAATGAGCTTATGCTCCTTGATTTCATGGCAACCAACAACTGGGAGAGATGCGTTTACTTTACAAGCCTGAGCGACATCGCCGACGTCCTTGGTATTGACAAATATCTGCATCAGCAGGGACTTTCACATCGTTTCATGCCTGTTGTGGCTCCTGATTATTATAAAGGTGCGGGTGGTGTCTTTGTTGACGGCTCTTATGACCTTCTCGTGAATAATTCGCGCTGGGGCCGCCTCAATGAACCTGATGTCACCATCGACCCTGAGAGTTCTCGCAATATTTCCTTCATTAAAATGGCGTACATGCGTCTGGCTCAATCGTTTGTGAATCGCGAGAGATACGATGAAGCCATCGCTGTGATGGATAAATGCCAGTATTTCTTCCCTGATGAGAAGATTCCATACGGTTTTTACTATGAAGGTTATTTCCCCGAACTTTATTACAAGGCAGGAGCGATGGAAAAAGGTGATGAAGTTTTGATGAAAATTTCAGAAAACAGCATAGATGAACTTCGTTATTACAAATCCTTGAAGCCGAAATTCGTTGAGTATTATAAGGATGATGTCCATGATGCATTGTCGCTGGTCAACACTATGGCAGATTGCGCCAAGCGTTACAAACGTTACGATATTCAGCAGTATCTTGACGAAAAAGTGAATGAATATCTGGACTTTTTCTTGTCGTATCTGTAAATTTTTCTTGCGAATCAAAAAAAAGTCCGTATATTTGCGTGTTTGAAAACGAATGGATTTTTATTGAAAATATTGAAAATGGAGAATATTAAGAGAGTTTTTGACCTCTTGCCACATTATAAACAGTGTTATCCTGACCAAAAAGTGGCTTTTGCCGCGAAAGTCAATGGCAGTTGGCGAGAGTATAGTGTCGACGAGTATATTGAGCAAACCAATATCATGAGCGGCGCTCTGATTGAACTCGGTATTCAGAAGCAGGATAAAATAGCTGTCATCAGCAACAACCGTCCGGAATGGAACATTCTCGATATGGCTATCACGCAAATCGGAGCCGTCATGGTGCCGATTTATCCTACTATCAGCGAGGCGGATTATAAGATTATCCTCAACAACTGCGAGGCGAAGATCGCTATACTCGAAGGCGTTGCCGTGATGAACAAAATCGAGTCGATATGGCCAGAGACACCTTCTCTGAAGGAGATTTATACTTTTTTAGACAGAGGCAAATACGGCTATTTCGATACACTTCTCGAATTGGGCCGTCAGCATCCACATACCGAAGAAATTGAGAAACGCAAGGCTGAAGTTGATGAGAATGAATGCGCTACGATTATTTACACTTCTGGAACGACAGGCGTCCCGAAGGGCGTGATGCTTTCGCATCGTAACCTGATGAGCCAGTGGAAGAACGTGCAGCATTCGGTGTCACCTTGGTCAACCAAAGCATTCAGCTTCTTGCCGATATGCCACGCCTACGAACGCGCTCTCAGCTATGTGTACCAATATCGCGGAATGTCGGTTTACTACGCCGAAAGCATTGCAACTTTAGGTGATAATCTTCAGGAAATCAGACCTAATATCATGTGCTCCGTGCCACGCGTGCTCGAAAAGGTTTATGATAAGATTTATGACTCCGGAAGAAGCATGAAAGGCATCTCCAGAATGATATTTTACTGGGCAGTGCGCCTGACGGAACGTTATAAAGTGTTTGACAGAAACCTTGTTTATAACCTCAAGTTGAAAATCGCTGACAAGCTGGTATACAGCAAGATTCGTCCGAAAGTCGGTATCGACCAGATAGATGTCATCGTATCGGGAGCCGCAGCAATTCCTAAGAAAGTTTGTCGTTTCTTCAATGCTATGGGAATCACTATTTTCGAAGGCTATGGCCTTACCGAGACATCACCGGTTATCGCGGTTTCAACAAGAAACAAATACGGCCGTGAAGTCGGTTACGTAGGCGAGCCGTTGCCTGGCATCGAGGTTAAACTTACCGACGACAAAGAGATTATCTGCCGTGGCCACAACGTGATGATGGGCTACTACAAACAGCCGGAACTGACAGCTGAAGTCATAGACAAAGACGGCTGGTTCCACACCGGCGACCTCGGAAGTTTCAACGAACACGGACTTCTGAAAATCACAGGCAGAAAAAAGAATATCTTCAAGACATCATTCGGAAAATATATCAATCCCGACTTCATCGAGAGCAAGTTTATCTTATCAGGATTTATTGAACAAATCGTTGTCCTCGGCGAAAACCAGAAATATGCGGCGGCACTCATCCGCCCTGATTTTGTTTTCCTGAAAGAATGGTGCAGACGTCATGAGATTCCTTACACCACCAACGAGGAGATGATTCGTAAAGAAGAAGTCCTCAAACGTTACAGTAAGGAAGTGAAAAAACTTAACCATGACCTCGGCGACGTAGAGAAAATCAAGAATTTCGCACTCATCGCCGACGAATGGTCTATTGCAACAGGCATCCTCACCCCGACATTGAAAGTCAAGAGAAACTTGGTGATGAGCCGTTATGCAGATTTGATAGAGACTCTTTTCAAATAATAGTTTATGGAAGTAAGAAGGGTATTTGATTTATTAGCGCACTACAAAGAAAAATATCCTGACCAGAAAGTAGCCTTAGCGGGCAAGGTCAACGGAGAATGGCGTGAATACAGCATCGACGAGTATATCGAGCTGACAAATATCATAAGCGGCGCTTTGATAGAACTCGGTGTGCAGCCACAGGATAAGGTGGCTGTCATAAGCAACAACCGTCCTGAGTGGAACATCCTCGATATGGCAATCACCCAAATCGGTGCTGTGATGGTGCCGATATACCCGACCATCAGCGAAGGCGATTACAAGATAATTCTCAACAACTGCGAGGCTGGCATCTGTATAGTGGAAGGCATCGCCGTGATGAACAAAATCGAGGCTATATGGCCAGAAACGCCAACCCTCAAGCAGCTGTTTACATTTATCGACAGAGGCAAATACCAGTATTTTGACAATCTTATCGAACTCGGAAAGGAGCATCCGCATACCGAGGAGATTGAGAAACGCAAAGCCGAAGTCGATGAGATGTCGTGTGCCACAATCATTTACACTTCTGGAACTACAGGTGTGCCGAAGGGTGTCATGCTTTCGCACCATAACCTGATGAATCAGTTCAAGAACTTCTGCCAGACGCCGTCGCCGTGGTCGAAGCGTGCATTCAGCTTTCTGCCTGTGTGCCACGCCTACGAACGCGCCCTCATCTATATGTATCATTACCTCGGAATGTCGATTTACTATGCAGAAAGCATCGCGACAATTGCCGACAACATGAAAGAGGTGCATCCTACGATGATGTGCGCTGTGCCACGTGTTCTTGAAAAATTCTACGATAAGATTTACAACTCAGGAAAGAGCATGAAAGGCCTGTCGAAGAGCATCTTCTACTGGTCGATGCGCATCACAGAGGATTATAAGATAGAAGGCCGCTCATGGTTCTACAACATGAAGCTGAAGATCGCCGACAAGCTGGTTTACAGCAAGATCCGTGAGAAACTTGGAGCCGAAAACTTCGATATAATAGTGTCTGGAGCCGCTTCCATCACCAAGAAAATCAGCGGATTCTTCTCAGCCATCAAGATGCCAGTGTTTGAAGGCTATGGCTTGACGGAGACATCGCCGGTCATCACCGTGAGCAACCGTGATAAATACGGCAGGGAAGTGGGCGCCGTCGGACAGCCGCTACCTGGCGTGGAGGTGAAGATTGCCGACAACGGCGAAATCATCTGCCGCGGCCACAACGTGATGATGGGCTACTACAAACAACCTGAACTGACAGCCGAAGTCATCGACAAAGACGGCTGGTTCCATACCGGTGACCTCGGAAAGTTCAACGAACACGGACTTCTGCAGATTACAGGTCGTATGAAGAACCTGTTCAAGACTTCATTGGGCAAATACGTCAACCCAGACGTTGTGGAAGGCAAGTTCAATACCTCAGGATTTATCGAACAGATTGTAGTCCTCGGCGAGAACCAGAAATTCGCAGCAGCACTCATACGCCCTGATTTCGCATTCCTCAAAGATTGGTGCAAAGCGCATAATATTCCATTCACCACCAATGAGGAAATGATTCTTAACGAAGAGGTAAAGAAACGTTATGATAGAGAAGTGAAGAAGCTGAACGAAGGCCTCGGCGAAGTCGAAAAAGTGAAAAAATACGTGCTTCTTGCCGATGAATGGACCATCGCCAACGGCATTTTGACCCCAACTTTGAAAGTCAAGAGAAGAAAGGTGATGGAACGCTATTGCGACCTGATTGACAAGATGTTTGCCTGATCAGTAAACGAGATATCCTACAAGACCCGATGCTAAAATCAATAGTATCGGGTTTATTTTTGCCCAAAACACTCCGACAAATGTCAAGGCGCATATTATCACGCTGATGTTGTTTTGGTGCAGCCCGAAATCGGTGAAGTTGCCGGCATTCATCATCAGGAGTGCTGCAACTAAGATAAGCCCCGCGATGACAGGTTTCATTAACGAAAGCGTGGTTTTTACCATGTGGTTGTCTTTGTGTTTGAACAACATTTTCAAGACGAGATACAGCATCAGCAGCGAAGGCAATACCAATGCTGCCGTTGCGATGAGCGAGCCCCAGAACCCGCCGACAGTATATCCGGTGAACGTTGCCATGTTGATGGAAATCGGGCCAGGTGTCATCTGCGAGAGTGCCACGATGTCGGCGAACTCCTCGGCATTAATCCATTGATAATGCTCAACGATTTCAAACTGAATCATCGAGAGCATGGCATAACCGCCGCCGAAGCCGAAGACACCAATCTTCAAATAAGCCCAAAACAACTGCAAGTATATCATGATTTAGACTTATTTAAACGGTTTTGTGAATAAAAAGCGAACGCTATGCTGCCGATGATGGTCGCGAGGATGATGTATACCGGAGACACCTTTAAAAAATATACCAAAACGACGGTGGCGATTGGTAAGATGGCTGTTTTCCAGTTCACTTTGGCATTGATGAGCATCTTGATGGCAGGCGACAGTATGAGCGCCACCACGCAAGGACGTATGCCTCTGAAGACACGCTCTACAACCGGATTGTCTTTGTAGTCGAGGAAAAACACGGCGATGAGCAGTATTATCACTATTGACGGGATTATTGCGCCGAGGCATGCGGCGATGGCTCCACGTAATCCCTTTATTTTATATCCGGTGTAAAGAGCGGTGTTGACGGCGAACACGCCAGGAAGCATCTGCACTATTGTAATCATGTCCCAGAACTCGTCTTTCCCAATCCACTGGCGCTTTGTGACGACGGCACGCTCCACCATATCAAGCATGGCGTAGCCGCCACCGAGGGTGAACGCCCCGATGTTGAAAAACGTGATGAAAAGCTGAATTACAGTGCGCATTTTTAATTTTTTTTGCAAAAATACGTTTTTTTACTTCTTAATATCAAAAAAAAGTTGTATCTTTGCACCGTCAATCACCAAAGCCCTGTTAGAAGACAGGACGGGTTGATGACAGACATAATGAAAAAGACGTTGTTCTAACATTATCAGCGGCACACTAAATCTGGTAAATTTAAATCTTCCGCGCGATAATGCAATAAATGGCGCCAAGAGACTTGTATTATATATAGGTGTCTTATGACACCTATATACAATTCTGCGTGGGAGTCGTTATTGCTAATTCTCGGAAGATAGACATACCAGAGCCTAGTGTGCGGGATAAGCATTGAGCAGATTCCTGCGCTTCTTTTTTATATGTTTACAATTGATAAGTTTAATAATGAATTTTGCGTCAGGGAATCGCGCAAAGGTGTTTTAACTTATTAATTATAACAAATCAAGTGAAAAAAACAATCAGATTAAAAGCCTTGGTGCTTTTTGGGG